>CAZGEJ010000004.1:14193-233532 GCA_964524885.1 uncultured Binatia bacterium (SeqCode) | reverse complement strand
AGGGCCAAGGGCCAAGGGCCAAGGGCCAAGGGCCAAGGCAGTTTGGGGATCAGAAGCGCGCGTCGACCGCAAGCCGCAACGTCATCGAGTTCTTGGCCCTTGGCCCTTGAACCTTGGCCCTTCCCCCACTCAAGCCCTCACCCCCGGCCAGTGCTGGGCCCACGGGGCGGATTCTTCGAGTTGCGCGGCAAGGCGGAGTAGGACGTCTTCCGCGCCGTAGGCGGCGACGAACTGCACGCCGATCGGCAAGCCCGCCGCGTTCCAATGCAGCGGTAGGGACAACGCCGGCTGTCCGGTGATGTTGAACATCGCCGTGAATGGAATGACCGGCATCACTCGCGTCATCGCCGCCAATGGGTTGTCCGCCGGCGGTACCAATTCGCCCAGGCGCGGCGGCGGCTCACCGAGCGTCGGCGTCACCAGCACGTCGAAACCGTCGGCCCACCAGGCTGCCATGCGCCGGGTGAAGCCCTGCAAATCCTCGAGGGTTTGGATGAACTGCTGCGCCGTGACACTGCGGCCGATGTCGGCAAACGCCCACGTGCCCGGTTCGACGTCGTGCGCCTGCAACTCGCGGCCGATCACCTTCCCCCAATGCGCCAAGGCGGCCGCGACCCAGCTGCCGACCAGCAAGGGAAACCACAAGCCGGTCGGCTCGATCTCGCCCATCGCGGCCGGATGAGCCTCGACCACCTCGTGCCCGTGGGCCGCCAACTCCTTCGCCGCCGCGTCGACTGCCGCGACGCAGTCGGGGTGCAGCGTCGACGTGCCGTTCGGCACGTGCCGCACGATGCCGATGCGCAATCTCTCGACGGGCGCACCCACCTCGACTGCATAGGGGCGCCGCGGTTCCGGCGCGGCGTACGGGTCGCCCGGCATCGGGCCGGCGCAACAATCGAGCGCCACCGCCGTGTCGCGCACCGAACGGCTGACGACGTGGTTGGCCACGAGTCCGCTCCAGTACTCGCCGTGCTCCGGACCCAGCGAGATACGTCCGCGACTCGGCTTGAGACCGACCAAGCCGCACTCGCTCGCGGGAATGCGGATCGACCCCCCGCCGTCGCTGGCATGAGCGATCGGCACCAGGCCCGCTGCCACCGCCGCGGCCGAACCGCCGCTCGAGCCACCGGTCGAATGGTCCAGGTTCCACGGGTTGCGACTCGGACCGTAGGCCTCCGGTTCGGTGGTCACGTTGAGACCGAGTTCGGGCGTATTGCTCTTGCCAACACAGACCAACCCGGCGGCGGCGAACTTCTGCACCAAGTACGAATCGTGCGCCGCGACGTGCCCCGCGTCGCGCAACGATCGCATTCCGGCATGCATCGGTTCGCCCGACGAGCAAACGTCGAGATCCTTCAAGAGGAATGGCACCCCACGAAACGGACCGTCCGGCAGCGTTCCGCGCGCCCGCTTCCGCGCCGCTTCGAAAAGCGGATGAATGACGGCGTTCAGTTGGGGGTTGAGGCGTTCGATACGGCGGATCGCCGCCTCGACCAACTCGGTCGGGGTCGCCTCGCCCCGCGCGACGAGTTCAGCCTGGCCGAGGGCGTCCAATTCGACAAAGGGGTCGCTCATGGCGCCAACCTACGACCGGTTTGGCGGCGCTGTCCAGCCGCGATGCAGTCCGCCGCGGTCCACACGCGTTGACTCCGCACCGGGCCGGAAGCTAGCAAGCGCTAAGAATGCGGCGGCCGGACGCCGTAAACACCGATCGAGGTTGAGGGACGAATGCCCACGGGACGCGTCGTCGCTGGGGAACCGGTGGCGTATTACATCAGTCGCGACTGGCCGAAATGCCGCCAGCCACACTACTTCGACCCCAGCGAGTTTCCGGGAACGAAGATCCTGGAAGACAACTACGCCGCGATCCGCGCCGAAATTCTTTCCTTGTACGGCGAGAACCCCGACGCCTTCCGCGCCAACTTCACACCCTACGCCTACAAGGAAGAAGGCTGGCGTACGATCAACCTCTACTCGTACTTTCTGCGCTACCCGGAGAACTGCGCCAAGCTGCCGGTACTCGACTCCATCGTCCGACAAATTCCGGGTATGTCGATGGCGCAGGTAGCCGTGTTACGCCCGCGAACGCGCATCAAGGCACATTACGGCGACACCAACGGACTCATTCGCAGCCATCTCGGCATCGTCGTGCCGGCGCCCTTGCCCCAGCTGGGGATCCGCATTCACGACGAAAATCACGGTTGGGAAGAGGGCAAGGTCTTCTGCATCTGCATCGCCCATCGGCATTACGCCTGGAACGACACCGACCACCATCGCATCGTGCTGGTGGTCGACGTGATCCGCCCCGACCTCTTCGATCGTCGTTACGAGGTTGCCAGCAACGCCCTCGCGGTCATCACCATGAAATTCTTCGCCACCCGCTTTCCGGTGCTGAAGAAGATCCCGCGCCCCGTGGCAGCCTTGATTCAGGCGAGTTTCGCGACCGTGTTCCGCACGCGCCTTTGGGTTCAACGCACCTTCAGCATCGGCGCGTGAGCCCAGATTCAATCGAGTAGGCCAGCGAGGCGACTGGCCGCCAAGGCGCCGATCGCGTCGACGCGCCGCAGGATGTCGCGCAATTCGCGCGCAAAGGCACGGCGGCGTTCGCCGACCTCCGCCCGTTGCGCATCGAGCAAGCCACGGTTCGACGCCAGCTTCAGGGCGCTTTCGAACAACACCTTCGACGCCGCCTCGTCGCTGTGGATGCGCCGCTGCAAGCGGTACTGCTTGGCGCGCGCCAGACAACGCTGGAGGAAGGCCTTCTCCTCGACCCCACCGGCCGCCTCGCCGACGAGCGCCTCGGCCACCACCGCGTAGCCCTCGAGAAAGGGTCGCAGGATCCGATGGGCGCTGAAAGGACGAATGCTGCGCAACACACCGTGGACATCGGCGCCGTTGCCAGTGAGGCGTGCCTCCCAGTCGGGGACGTGGAAGGCGATCTCTTCCGCCAACTCGCGGCGGAAGGTTTCCTTGTCGGCGAAAAAGAACTCGAACTTGAGCACGTCGCGCAAGCGGAAGGCCTCGTCCCAAAACACCGGCAACGCCTCGTCACCCGCCCGCGCCGCTTCGGCGGCGCTCAGCAAGGCAAGCTCGACGATGGCGCCATTGACGAAGAAGTGGATGACCGTGTTGCGGTAGTAGGCCGCGGTGAGGTGCTGGTCCGGACCGATGGCATAAACCGCCTCGGGGCCCTCGGCGAAACAGGTGACGACGCCGTTTTCCACCAGCGCGTCGAGGGTACGTTGCACCCCGGTGGTGTCGTCGAGCGCCAGCGCCTCGGTCGTCGGCAAGCCGCGGCGGCGCACGTAGGCGACCAAGTTGACCAGCGCGCCGACGAGTTCCTTCACCGTCAACGCCTGGTTCGGCGTGCCCAGCAAGGCCAACGTGATCAACGAAGTCGGCGTGATCGGCGTCACCCGATTGATCCGCAACGACACCTCGAAGGCGACCTTCTGCAACGCCAGGCTCTGATCGTCCGCCTCGGTGTCGACGACTTGTGAGCCGAGAGCTTCGGCGAGCGACAGCGGCTCGCCGAAGTTCAGGTGAATGTGTCCATAGCGCCGCCGCAGAGCGCGCACCATGCGCAAGAACCACCCGAAGCTCTCGCGCTGCTTGGCGGCGCCGCGCTGCTCCGCGACGTAGTCGGACACGTCCTGGATCTGGTCGTAGGCGATCGACACCGGGATGAGCAGCACGTCCTCGCTGTGGCCGCGGCGAAAGGCGTCGACGACATAGGCAAGAAGCCCCAACCGCGGCGGCAACAACTTGCCCGAGCGCGAGCGGCCGCCCTCGACGTACCACTCCAGCGGGAAACGTTTGCCGATCAGGTAGTCGACGTACTGGCGCAGGACGAACTTGTAGGTCGGGTTGTCCTTGAAGGTGCGGCGGATGAAGAACACCCCACTGCGGCGCACCAGCGGCCCGATGGGGAAGAAGTTCATGTTGATGCCGCCGGCGGTGTGGTTCGGCGGGTGGCCGTTCTCGTGCAGCGCGTATTGCAACACGAGATGGTCGAGGTTCGACTTGTGCGACGGCAAGAAGACGACCGGGTGACGCTGCGCCAGCGCGTAGATGCGTTCGAGCCGCTCGCGGTCGTAGCGCAACGATTCCTCGTAGCCCTGGCGGTAGAGCAGACGGATGAGATGGGCGACGAGGTCGATGACGAAGGTACTGTGGGTGGCGGCGATCTCGCGCAGATAGCGCTCAGCGTCGCGCCGCACCTTCTCTTCCGCCCTTCCCTGTTCCCGCGCCAGCCGGGCGACGCCGCCGCGAAAGGCCGGTCGGGCGAGGATGTCCTCGTGCACCAGGCGCGGCACCTTGTAGCGGTTGCCGCGCAAGCGGCGTTCGGCGCGTTCCAGCGCCAGCGCCGCTTGGCGCGCGACGAACTCCGACAAGCCGGTGGTCAACGTCGCGTCGGCGCCGCCGGCCTCGCGCCAACGCTGGCGCAACTCGGACAAGGTCGCCGGCTCACCCGCGACGATCGAGCAACGGTCGGGATGGCGCCGTAGCACCCATTCCTGCTGCAAACGGCCGGGGTCGCGTGGATCGCTGAAGGTCAACAGATCCGACCAGAGTACGGCACGGTGCCCGTCGCGCGCCGGTGGATGCCAAGCGACGCGCAACGGCAGCAGGAGCGGGTCGTCATCCTCGACCAGGCACGCCTCGAGACGACCATCGAGCTTGCCGCGGCGACGACGGCGCGATGGTGGCAAGGCGATGACGTCGCAAACCCGAGCTGCATCGTCCGGGGCATGGCGAGCGATCCACTGGTCGAGCAGCCGGGCTTCAAGGTGGCTGGAGGCGTCGACGAGAACGACGACGCGCCGCCCGTCGGCGTCCGGCCAGGTGGGTTCGGGATGAATGAGGTCGGACACCGCCCCCTCATAGAAGGAGGCGGGCGTCGACGGCAAGTGCCCCAGCCGACGACGCCACCGCTGGAAAGCGCGCCGCCGATGGGCGATGTTGGAGCCATGCAGCGATATGCCGAGCTGGTGCGGGAAATCGAGGAGGGTCCGGAGGGTCCGCAGATCGGGGCGCTCTTCGACCTCGACCATACGCTGATCGCCACCTTCTCCGCCTTCGAGTTCTTGCGAGAGGGTCTGCGCACGGGCCTGATCGACGGCGCCGAGCTGGCCAACGCCACCTACACGGCCTATCGCTTCCAAAGCGGCCAGATCGGCTTTTCGGACTTCGTCACCAACGTCAGCCAGGTACTCAAGGGGCGCACTGAAGAAGAGTTCGCAGCTACCGCCGAGCACATCTTTCGCGAGCGCACCGGGCCGCTGATCTATCCGGAGGCGCGCGCCCTGGTGGCGGCGCACCGGCGCAAGGGTCATACACTCGCGGTCGTCTCGGCCTCGACGCCCTATCAGACGGCACCGGTGGCGCGGGATCTCGAGATTCCGCACGTGCTGACCACACGCCTCGAAGTGCGCAACGGCATGTTCACCGGCCGTATCGTGCGGCCCGCGTGTTACGGCGAAGGCAAGGCGATCCACGCCCGGCGCCTGGCGGCCGCCGAAGGCATCGATCTGACACAGAGCTATTTCTACACCGACAGCGACGAAGACTTGGCGCTGCTCGAAATCGTCGGCAAGCCGCGGCCGCTCAACCCCAATCGCCGCTTGACCGAGATCGCCCTGCGCCGCGGTTGGCCGGCACGCACGTTCACCAGCCGCGGTACGCCGAGCGTCGGCGATGTGGTCCGCACCGGCCTGGCGGTCGGCAGCCTCGTCCCGTCGTTTCTGCTGGCGCTGCCGTCGCTGGCGCGCGACGGCGACTGGCGCAAGGTGATCAACACGGCAACGACCACCTGGGGCGAGGTCGGCACCGCGCTGGCGGGGATCGACGTGCAGGTGACCGGCGAAGAGCACCTGTGGTCGCACCGGCCGGCGGTCTTTCTGTTCAACCACCAGAGCGGCCTCGATCCGATGCTGCTGTGCAAGCTGCTGCGGCGCGACATGGTCGGCGTCGCCAAGCAGGAGTTGCGCGGCAACCCGGTCTTCGGCCCAGCATTCGCTTTGGCGGGCACGGTATTCATCGATCGCTTCGACCACGGCAAGGCGGTCGAAGCGCTCAAGCCCGCCATCGACGCCTTGCGCCAGGGGACGTCGCTGGTGATCGCCCCCGAGGGCACGCGCAGCCCGACGCCGCGCCTGGGAAGATTCAAGAAAGGCGCCTTCCGCGTCGCCATGGCTGCCGGGGTGCCGATCGTGCCGATCGTCTTGCGCAACACCAACGAGGCGCTGCCGAAACACGCCGTCTTCGTGCGCCCGGCGACCGTCGAGGTGACGGTGTTGCCGCCGATCGACACACGCGACTGGAACCACGACGACCTCGACCGGCACATCGAATCGATCCGCAACGCCTACCTGCGCGAATTGGGCGACGCCTGAGCCTGGATGCTGCGGGACGGTTGATCGAGGGCGGCGACGCGGATACGTTCCGCGCCATGATCGAAAACCCGGATTTCCTTCGCTTTCGCGGTACCGCCAAGTACATCGCCTCGCCCTCCTTGGTGGACGCCGTCAATTGCGCCATCGCGCTGGAACGGCCGCTGTTGATCAAGGGCGAACCGGGCACCGGCAAGACCGTGCTGGCGCGCCACGTCGCCGACGGACTCGGGCTGCCGATGCTGTCGTGGCACATCAAGTCGACCACCAAGGCCGCCGATGGCATGTACGTGTACGACACGGTGCAACGGCTCAACGACAGTCGCTTCGGCACCGGCAACGTCTCGGACATCCGCCACTACATCAAGCTCGGCCCCCTCGGGCAGGCCTTCGCCGCCGAGCAGCGCCACGTGTTGCTGATCGACGAGATCGATAAAGCCGACCTCGAGTTTCCCAACGACCTGCTGCTCGAACTCGACGAAATGCGCTTCCGCATCAATGAGACCAACGAAGAGATTCGGGCCCAGCATCGTCCGGTGGTGCTCATCACCTCGAACAACGAGAAAGAGTTGCCCGACGCTTTCTTGCGCCGTTGCATCTTCTATTTCATCGATTTTCCCGACCCCGGCCTGATGCAGCGCATCATCGACGTGCACCATCCGAACCTCGACGCCAAGCTGCTCGACCAGGTGCTGATCAAGTTCTACTGGCTGCGCGAGCAGAGTGAATTGCGCAAGAAGCCGTCGACCTCCGAACTGATCGACTGGATCAGCGCGCTGCTGCGCTCCGGGATCAGCCAGGACAAGCTCGAGAGCCACATCCCCTTCATCGGCACCCTGCTGAAGAAGGAGCAAGACGTCGACGCCCTGCTCGAATACGACAAGCGCAGCGGCAAGTACCCGAGCAAGTGGGCCGAGTTGGGACCGAAGTACAATCAATAGTCGGACAGGTCGGACAGGTCGGACGGGTCGGAGTGGTCGGATGTTCCTCGATCTCTTTTATGGACTGAGGCAGGAAGGGGTGCCCGTCGGCATCCAAGAGTGGCAGTCGTTCGCCACGGCCCTGGAGAAAGGCCTGCACGGCTCCAGCTTGCTGCGCTTCTATCACCTCGGACGCGCCTGTCTGATCAAGAGCGAGACCTACTTCGACGCCTACGACAAGGTCTTCGCCCGCGTCTTCAAAGGCGTCGAGGGCGCCTTCGGCGACGACGTCACGCAGCGCGTGCTCGACTGGCTGAACGATCCGAAAAACTTCCCCAACCTCAGCCCCGAAGAGTTGGCCGAACTCGAGCGCCTTTCCTCCGACGAATTGATGCGGCGCTTTCTCGAAACCCTGGCCGAACAGACCGAGCGCCACGACGGCGGCAACAAGTGGGTCGGCACCGGCGGCAAGTCGCCCTACGGGCACGGCGGCCAGCACCCGACCGGCATCCGCGTCGGCGGGCCGGCCAAGAGCCGTTCGGCGATGAAGGTCGCCGAGGAACGCCACTTCAAGGACTACCGCACCGACGCTACGCTCGACCTGCGCCAGATGCGGGTGGCGCTACGCCGCATGCGCCAGATGACCCGCACCGGCGACGCCACCGAACTCGACCTCGACGGCACCGTCGACGAAACCTGCAAGAATGCCGGCGAGATCGAGATGGTCTTCCGCCCGCCGCGTCGCAACGACATCCGCCTGCTGTTGTTGATGGACGTCGGCGGCACCATGGACCCGTATTACCAACCGGTGAGCCAGCTGCTCACGGCATTGCACGAAGAACGCGGCCTACGCGCCTTCGAGGCCTATTACTTCCACAACTGCGTCTACGACTCGATCTACAAGAGCGCCCGCATGTACCGCAGCGACGCCGTGCCGACGGCCGACATCCTGCGCCGTCTCGACAGCCGCTGGAAGGTGCTGTTCGTCGGCGACGCCGCCATGCATCCGGCCGAGCTGCTGCAACCCTACGGCAACATCGACCCGCGCCACGGCGTGCCGACGCCGGGCATCGAGTGGTTGCACCGCATCGCCAATCACTTCGATCGGTCGGTCTGGCTCAACCCCGAGAAGAAGGCCTACTGGGACGGCCAAACGACCCGGGCGATCCGCAAGCTCTTCCCCATGTACCACCTGAGCGTCGATGGGCTCGGCGACGCGGTGAAGGCGCTCGTCGGCGCTCGTACCTGAGCCTTGGTGCAGCCGACTGGCGGGCCGCCGATCCGCGGGCCTCCACGCCAGCGGCGCGCCACCTTGACCGGGGGCGCGTAACTGGGGCAGAAGCCCGCCATGCGTCTCGCCTCAGGCGTCGCCGGCCTCGCTGCCGCCGCGCTCATCGCCTTCCTCTACATCGCCCCAGCTCAGATCGATCGCGGCCTCAACCGCGTCGTTCCGGGCGCCACCGACGCCGACGATCCGACCGGTCCGCCGCCCGAACACGGGCGCTGGTTCGTCGCTGACCTGCATGCCGATCCGCTGCTGTGGAACCGCGACCTGTTGGCCAAGGCGGACCACGGCCATGTCGACATCCCCCGCCTCGCCGCCGGAGGCGTCGCCCTGCAGGTGTTCGCCGTGCCGACGCAGATTCCGTCGACCCTCAACTACGACAGCAACGAACTGCGCTGGGACTTGGTGACGCCGCTCGCCGTGGCCCAGGGGTGGCCGGCGCGCACCTGGCGCAGCCCACTCGAACGCGCCCTCTACTTGGCACAGAGACTCCACGATGCGGCGTCGGCCTCCCAGAGTCGCTTTTCGATCATCGAATCCGTCGCCGACCTCGACGCTTTCGCCACCCGCCGCGGCGGCGACCCTCAGCTCGTCGCCGGCTTGCTCGCCCTGGAGGGCATGCAGGCCATCGAGGGTGACCTCGCCAACATCGACCTGCTGCAGCAAGCCGGTTTCCGCATGATGGGGCTCACCCACTTCTTCGACAACGACCTCGCCGGCTCGGCCCATGGCCTCGTCAAAGGCGGACTCACCGAGTTGGGACGCCAGGCGATCCGCAGCGTCGAAGCCAAGCACATCGTCGTCGACCTGGCACACGCGTCGCCGAAAGCCGTCGACGACGTGCTCGCCATGGCGACCAAGCCGGTCGTCGTCTCGCACACCGGCGTCAAGGGCACCTGCGACCACATCCGCAACCTGAGCGACGACCATCTGCGCGGCATCGCGCGCAACGGTGGCGTCGTCGGCATCGGCTACTGGGATGCCGCCATCTGCGACGTCAGCGTCGCGGGCGTCGTCGGCGCCATCGCCTACACCGCCCGCCTGGTGGGCGTCGACCACGTCGGTCTCGGGTCCGATTTCGACGGCGCGACCACTACGCCCTTCGACAGCGCCGGCATCCCCAAGGTGACCGAGGGACTGCGGGCAGCGGGCTTTTCCGAGGTCGACATCGAGAAGGTCATGGGCGGCAACGTCCGCCGCGTGTTGACCCAGGTACTCCCGGCGCATTCACTCGCCGTGCCTTAGGTCGAGCGGCAGGTTGCATCGCCATGCGCCCCTCGACCCCTTGCGCCGTCTGGCGCGGCGCCTTGCTGCTGCTTCTGCTGGCGACACCGGCACGAGCCGGAACTCTGGCGCTGGGCGACGCCGTACATACCGCCATGGCGCACGCGCCCGCCGGCCGCATCGCCGACTTGCAAGCGCAACGGGCACAAGATGCCGCCGCTTGGGCCGGCAGCTCGTTGTGGCCATCCGCCTCGGTGACCAGCCGCGCCGGATACTCGAATCGACTCGACGAGACTCTCGACACGGTGGACGCCGACGGAGAGGAACACGAATACGGCCTTGCGAGCCTCGGCGCACAGGACGGTTGGTTCAGCGTGTACGTGCACCAGATGCTGTTCGATTTGGCCGCGTGGAACGGCATCCAGCGCGCCGAGCTCGAGGCCGAAATCGCCGCCATCGTCGCCGAACGCCAGCGCGACGACCTGGCGCTCCAAACGGTGGGGGCCTTCGCCGCCGTGCTGCGCTGCCAAGACATGCTGGCCGCCAGCGAGCGACAATTGGAAGGCCTGTCGCGCCTCGCCCAACGCGCCGCCACCCTGTCACAGTCGGGCCGCTGCTTGCCCGCCGAAAGCGCCGAGGTCGACCTGTACCGCAGCGAGACCGCATTGGCTCGCTCGGCGTGGCTCGACGAGTTGGCGCGCGCCCGTCGTGTCCTCGCCTCGCGCTTAGGCGTCGACGACTTCGATGGCGAGTTGGCGCGACCCACCATCGCCGCCGTCAGCGACACCGCGTCGGTCGCCACGATCGACGTGGCGGCGGCACCCGAGCTGCGCATCCTCGACGTGCAGCGGCGCATCGCCGAACTCGGCGTCCGCACCGCCCGGGCGGGCAAGTACCCGACGGTCGCCATCGGCGCCGGCTACACACACTATGGCGCCAAACGATTCGACAACTTCGACGACGAGATGCGTGTCGGCATCGACTTCCGCATGCCCGTATTCGAGGGACATCGCGTCGGCCATGCCGTCGCCGGCGCCACCAAGGATTCGGAGATCGCGCGGCTACGTCAGGAAGACGTACTGCGCGACAAGCAGTTGCAGATCGATGAAGCCACCGCACGCTGGCGGACGGCGCTGCAACGCCTACCACTGGCGTCACAGCGCCAACGCCTTGCCGAGGAGCGCGTGCGCTTGTCCGAACTCGAGCTCGAAGCGGACCGTGGCTCGGTGGGCATCGCCGTCGCCACGCGCCGTGAACTCGACGTCGTCACGCGCGAAGCGACCGAGGCTGCCTACGCCCCGCTGCTCGCCTGGGCCCAGTTGCTGAACCACGCCGGGCTCCTGCGGCAACGGCTCGATCCACCCTCCCCAAGCGACTGACCCGATCGGACAGCTCAGCATGTTTACCAAGATCGCCGTCGTCGTCGCCGCCCTGGTCGCTCTACTGGCCATCCCGCTGTGGCTGGCGCGCAACCCCATCCCCGAGGTGCGCTTGGCTCGCTTGCAGCGTAGTACGCTGGTGATCACCGTCGCCACCAACGCCGAAGTCGAGCCGATCGATGACTTCGAGTTGCGGGCTCGGCTCGACGGACGCGTCGTCGAGATACGCGACGAAGGCAGCCGTGTCGCCGCCGGCGACGTGCTCCTGCGGCTCGACGACGGACCCGTGCGCGCCGCCCTCGAGTCGAGTCGCTCGGAACGCATGCAAGCCGAGGAGGCCTTGCGCGCCGCCCGTGCCGCCGCGGCACAAGTGCAACGGCGCTTCGCCATCGACCAAAAACTCTACCGCCGGCAAGCCCTCGCCGAAGAGCGTTTCGTCGAAAGCGAAGCGGCCGTGTCCGACGCGCGGGCCCGCGTCGCCCATCTCGAACGCGAAGTGCCGCAACGTATCGCGGCGCTCGATTTACGCATCGCCGAACTCGAACAGCAAAACCAGGCGACCACCATCACCGCGCCGTTCGCCGGCATCGTCTATCGCACCGACGCCGAGGTCGGTGAAATGGCGCGCCAAGGACAGCGGCTGCTCGCCTTGGCCGACCTCCGCAAGTTGCGTCTGCGCATCAACGTCGACCAAGTCGACCTCGGCAAGGTGCAGCCGGGCAACGCCATCGTCGCCACCGCCAACGCCTATCCCGGCAAGTCGTGGAAGGGCCGCGTCGACGAGATGCTGCCGCGTGTCGAGCTGAAGCAGAACCGCGCCGTCTCCGAGGCGCTCGCGACGATCGATCCCCCCAGCGACGGCCTCCTGCCGGGAATGAACGTCGACGTCGACATCGTCGTCCGCGAAGCCGACGACGTCGCGCAGTTGCCGTCCCAAGCCATCTTCGCCGCCGGCGACGGACCCTACGTCTACCGCTACCGCGACGGTGTCGTACACGTCACCCCGATCGAACTGGGTCTCTCGAGCTTCGCCGCCGTCGAGATCCGGCGCGGCCTCGAGCTGGGTGACGCCGTCGTCCTCGGACCGGCGCCCGGACTACGCGACGGCAGCGCGGTGCGGCCCGCCGGCGATGAAGACTGACCCAGGGGCGACGCCGGTCATCCGGCTCGAAGCGATTCACAAGACGTATACGCGCGACGAGCAACCGGTGCACGCTCTGCGCGGACTCGATCTGACGATTCATGCCGGCGAGCTGACGGCGATCATGGGTCGCTCGGGTTCGGGCAAGTCGACCTTGTTGCACATCCTCGGACTTCTCGACGGCGAATACGAGGGACACTACTGGTTCGATGGTGAACTGGTGTCCGGGCGATCCGCCGACGAGTTGGCGCCGCTGCGCAACCGCGCCATCGGCTTCGTCTTTCAATCGTTCCATTTGTTGCCCCAGCTGACGATCCTCGATAACGCGGCCCTGCCGGCTCTCTACGCCGGCACCAAGAAGCCGGCCGAATGCCGCGCCGTGGCGCGCCAACGCTTGATCGAAATGGGGCTGGGCGAGCGGCTCGATCATCGCCCGAAGGAACTGTCGATCGGACAGCGACAGCGCGCTGCCATCGCTCGGGCGCTGGTCAACGAGCCCCGGCTCATCCTCGCCGATGAGCCGACGGGGGCGCTGGACAGTCGGACGGCCGACGAAATCCTCGGCGTCTTCCAGGAGATCCACCAGCGCGGCGCGACGGTCGTACTCGTGACCCACGACCCCGAGATCGGCGCGGCGACCGAGCGTGTCATCCACATTCGCGACGGCAGGAGCAGCGATGGCGAGGTTTGAATTGCTGCTGCGCTTCGCCGTCGACGGCATCGCCGGCCAGCCCGGCCGCACCCTGCTGACCATGCTCGGCATGGCCATCGGCACGGCGAGCGTCGTCCTCGTCGTGTCGATCGGGCTGGTCGGTCGGGCCTACGTTCTCAGTCTCATCGAGGGTGTCGGTTCGAACTTGGTGTTCGCCCACGGCAACGACGAAGGACTCAATCCCGAGGAGGTCGACTTCCACGACGTCGACCTCATCCGCAGCCAGGTGCCAGGCATCCGCGCCATCGCGCCGGTGTTGCGCCGCGGCGACACGTTGTACATCCGAGGCGAGGGCCATCCGATCGGCTTGCTCGGAGTGCCGCCGGCGTACGAACAGGTGCGCAACCTCGAGACGGTCCACGGTCGCTTTTTCACCGAGTACGAGGAGTCCAACGCCGCCAAGGTGTGCTTGTTGTCGGAGGACCTGGCCGAAAAACTCTACGGCCGCACCGACATCGCCGACCAGTGGATCCACTTTCTCAATCTGCGCTTCCACATTCTCGGCGTGTACAAGGAACGGGTGCAAAGCGCGGCCGCGGTCGGCAAGTCGGAAGCTGCGGGCTACACGGCGATCATGCCGTTCACGACCCTCGAGTCGCTGTCCGACGTCGACCACGTCGACGTCGTCTTTCTCGAGGCTGAAGGCGCCGAGGCAGTGCACGGCGTCGTCGCCGGAATCAAGGAGGTGTTGGCGGCACGGCACCGCACGCTGGAGAGCTTCAAGGTGGATTCGCTCGATCAGTACCTGACCATCGCCATCCAGATTTCGGATGCGATGACGCTGGGTCTGATGGCGATCGCCGCGGTGTCGTTGTTGGTCGCGGGCATCGGCATCATGAACATCATGATGGTGACGGTCACCGAACGCACCACCGACATCGGCATCCGGTTGGCGCTCGGCGCGGGGCGGCGCTCCGTGT
Source organism: uncultured Binatia bacterium (SeqCode) (assembly GCA_964524885.1). Classification (GTDB taxonomy): domain Bacteria; phylum Desulfobacterota; class Binatia; order HRBIN30; family HRBIN30; genus CALJUJ01. Next base: position 219,559 of record CAZGEJ010000004.1, on the reverse strand, counting down.
TGCTGCAGTTCTTGATGGAGGCGGCGATTCTGAGCCTGGCAGGCGGCACCATCGGCGTCGGCCTGGGCGCCGGCCTGCCCTGGTACATCGGTTATCTTTACGACGTCGTGGTGCCGGTCTCGGGCTGGAGCGTGGCGGTGGCGTTTTCGGTGTCCGTGGGCGTCGGATTGTTCTTCGGACTGTACCCGGCGCGCCGCGCCGCCAACATGAACATCATCGAGGCCCTCGGCTATAACTGAGACGGTCCGACGAGTCTGACGTGTCGGACTCGTCTGACGTGTCGGACTCGTCTGACGTGTCGGACTAGTCGGACTCGTCGGAGAAGTTCGCTTCGCGCTTCTCGAAGTTGGCGGTCACCGCCTCCATCTGGTTCGGCTTGCCGATCAGGGTCTTTTGCAGCGCTTCCTCCAGCAACAGCCCGGCTTCGGTCGAGCCGACGTAGCCACGCTCGAACAAGGCCTTGGCGGCGCGGATCGCACTGGGCGACTTGCTCGCAATCTCACGCGCCAACGCCATGGCCTCCTCGTGCGGGTTCTCACTCAAACGCGTCGCCAAGCCGAGCGCCGCGGCTTCGCGTCCGTCGACGATGCGACCCGTGAAGGTCAGTTCCTTGGCGACGTCGATGCGCACCAGATGGCGTAGCGTCTGGCTTCCCGTCATGTCGGGAATCAGGCCCCACTTGATCTCCATCACCGACAGCTTGGCGTCCGGGCGGACGATGCGCATGTCCGCCGCCAGCGCCATCTGCAGACCACCGCCGTAACAATGTCCGTGTACCGCGGCGATCACCGGCATCGGCAGCGCCGTCCAGACGTGAGCGGCGCGTTGCGCCAGGTTGACGACCGCGCCGTCGGGTCGGTCGAGCAGATTCCGTCCGCTCGCCTGGAACCCGCCGCTCATCACCGCCCCGAAGTCGAGACCGGCGCAGAACGATCGGCCATTGCCGGAAAGCACCACACAGCGCACGCTTTTGTCGGCCGCCAACTCGTCACCGAGCGCATCGAGGGCCAGGAACATCTCGGCATCGAGGCCGTTCAGCTTGTCCGGACGATTCAGGCGCACGTCGGCGACGCCGCCGGACCCTTCGACGATGATGCGATCACTCATGGGGCTCCTCCTGCACGCCAGGATCCGCGGGAACCTGGGCCGGCGCATTCTCGAATGCGGTATGGGCTTCTGCGACCAACTGCGCCACGCGCGAGCGGGCTTCGAGCGACAGACGCCGAATCCGCCGCAAGCGATTCTCCTGGGTGTTCAGGGAAATGCCTTCAATCGACTCGACCGCGAAGGTCGCTTCTTCGGCGAGGGTTTCGACCTCGTCCACCAGTTCGGCCGCGAGTTGGTCGATGCGCCCGCGCGCGCGCGCCGCCGCCGTCGGATCGCCACCCGCTTCGCGGCTCAGTTCGCGTACCACACGTCGAAACGGTGCCAGCTCCTTCGCAATCGCGGCCGACGCATCGCGCACCACCTGCTCCGATTCCGCCACCGGATTGGGACGCAAGATCGTCCAGGCCAAGTACCCCAGCGGCACGGCGACGACGATCGCCATCGCCACCAAGAACGAGGGGCTCGATTGCCGCAGCGCGGCGAGGCGCCCGGGGCGTACTTCAGACATGCCGGAGAACCTCCTGCGCCAATCGTTGCATGACCTCCGGCGCCGGGCTGGCGAAAACGACCTGCGACACCTCCCACTCGCGCGCCCGACGCTGCAACTCCGTCACGCACGCCTCGGGTGTCCCGATGAGCGCCAAGGGCGAATGACGGATCGCCTCGGGAGACGTCTGGAACATCGGCGCCATCGCTTCAGCCATCGTCTGCGTCTCGGATTCATTGGCGGTGAGTACCGGGGCGAAGATGAAATTGCTGATGCGGATCGATTTGCCGTCGCGGCCGAGACGATCGGCCTCGGCGCGTAGAAAGGCCACCTTGGAACGAAAGCTGTCGTTGGTCAGCTTGGCGATTTCGGCCATCGAGATGAAGCCAGGGCGCCCCGCGTCCGAAATGATGTTGACGATGTCGGCATGGCGCGCCGCTACCCGCAGCAAGCCTTTGCCGCCGCCGCCGAGCAGCAGCGGCGGGTGCGGACGCTGCACCGGCTTCGGCCAGGAGATCGCATCACGCAGCTGATAGAACTCGCCCTCGAAGGTCGTCGTCTCGTTCGTCCAGAGGGACCGAATACACGCGAGCGACTCGTCGAGTTGGCGCAGGCGCGTGCCGATCTCCGGAAAGGGAATGCCGGTCATGGCGAATTCCCGTTCCGTCCAACCGCTGCCCAGTCCGGCATAGAGCCTGCCGTTGCTCAGTCCGTCGAGCGACGTCAGCGCTTGCGCCGTCGTCGCCGGGTGGCGGAAGAGATTGCACAACACCAACGGTCCGATGCGAACCGTGCGCGTCGCTTCGGCGATGACCGTCAAGGCCGTGAAGGGATCGGGTAGACGGAGGTGCGGATCGAACTGACGCGCCGGACCCTCCGCTGCCAGATGGTCCGGAACGAAGATCGCTCCGAAGCCGAGGCCTTCGGCCATCTGCGCTTGATCGCGCAGGGCCGGCCAATCGAGATTGCTGAGCTGGACTCCGAATTCCATCGACTCTCCTGCGATAGCAAAACCAAGGCTGAGCACTGCAATGTCCCACGCGTCCGCAACTGTCGCAAGCCGTTACCGACACGGTTGACTCCCCGTCCCAAACGTTTCAGGAACCCACCATGCAGCAAATCAGCCACGCGCGCCGGCCCCAGGTACCGGCGTGCAGCCTCTCTTTCGGCCGACGATTGGCGTGACGCATGGAACGTTTTCCACGCGTCGCCCGCCTTCCTGATGTCGCGGCCCTGCACCAGCGTCTGAACGAACTCGGGGTCGATCTACCCTGCGAAACATCGCTTGCGAGCGCGACACTACAACTCGCCCGGCCGCTGGCGCTCGGTTCGATGCGCGGCGTCGAGGCCATCAGCCCGAACCGTTTCGCCATCCACCCGATGGAGGGATGGGATGCCCACGAAGACGGCACGCCGAGCGTGCTGACGCTGCGACGATGGCAGGCCTTCGGACGCTCGGGCGCCGGCCTGATCTGGGGCGGCGAGGCGGCCGCCGTCCATCCCGATGGGCGCGCCAACCCCAACCAACTCGTGATCGACGAGCGCACCGCCTCGAGCTTCGGCGAACTGCGCCGCATCCTCGTGGACGCCGCCGTCGCGGCCGGACGGGCGCAACCCGTCGTCGGCCTGCAACTCACGCACAGCGGTCGCTGGTCGCGCAGTGCCTCGCCATCGGCGACGCAGAAGGCCAAGGGGTCGCCGGCACCCCGCATCGCCTTTCGCCACCCGATTCTCGACGCTCGCCTCGGTATCGACGACGATCGCAGTCTATTGAGCGACGTTGAAGTCCGCGAACTCATCGCTCGTTTCGCCCGCGCCGCTCGCCTCGCCTACGAGGAAGGCTTCGACTTCGTCGACATCAAGCATTGCCATGGCTATTTGCTGCACGAGTTCCTCGCCGCCCGCGATCGCTCAGGTCACTATGGCGGCGCGACGTTCGAGCAACGCACGCGACTCTTGTGGGAAGTCATTAGCGCCGTGCGGCAGGCCGCGCCCGCGATCGGCATCGGCGTGCGCTTGTCCATCTTCGATCGCGTCCCCCACCGGCCGGACGGACGCGACGCCGACGGGCACCTCGGTCCCGGCGTACCCGAGACGACATCGCTGCCCTATCACTGCGGCTTCGGCGTCGACCCGAATGATCCGACCCGGAGCGACCCGAGCGAGCCGCACCGTCTCGTGAGCGAACTCGTTGCCGCCGGGGTGCGATTGATCAACGTCACCGCAGGCAGCCCGTATTACGTGCCGCACGTGCAACGACCGGCCGCCTTTCCACCAAGTGACGGGTATGCACCACCGGAAGATCCGCTGGTGGGCGTAGCCCGACTGCTCGCCGCCGCCCATGACCTGAAGCGTGCCGTACCGCAGGCGATCGTCGTCTCGACTGGCTGGTCGTATCTCCAGGAATTCCTGCCCTTGGTCGCCGAAGCCTGCGTGCGCCAGGGTTGGTGCGACGTAGTCGGACTCGGGCGCATGGTGCTCTCGTATCCCGAGCTGCCGGCGGACGTCCTCGACGGTAAACCCCTGGCCCGCAAACGCCTCTGCCGCACCTTCAGCGACTGCACGACGGCGCCGCGCAACGGCATGGTCTCCGGCTGCTACCCCCTCGACCCCTTCTACCGCTCTCGCCCCGAGCGAGCCCAAGTGGAGGCGATCAAGCGCCTCCTGTAAGGCGGAACGATTCCCGATGCAGACACTCGCCGACGCCTATTCTCGTTTGCAATCCGGCCGTCGCTTGCACGGCATCTCCGCCGTGCTGTTGCCCTTCAAGACGGATGGCGACATCGACTGGACCTCCTTCGATGCACTTCTCCGAGGCACACGCGAAGCGGGCCTCGACGTCGCCGTGAACATGGACACCGGCTTCGGCGACCTGCTGACGCCCTCGCAACGCTGCGCCGTGCTCGATGCGACGCGCAACGCCGTCGGGGATGCGGGCTTCTACGCCGGGGCGTATGCCGATCCCACGGCTGCCGATCTGGTCGCCAGCTACCACGCCTCGATCGAACCGATCGTCACCCGCGGTGGTTTACCGGTCGTCGTGCAGAGCCTCGCCATGCACGCCATGCCGGCGGCCGAGAAGGCCGCTCTCTACGCACGCATCTGCGCCCCTTACCCCAAGCTCGTCGGCTTCGAATTGGGGCGGATGTTCGCGCCGCACGGCGAGATCTGGAACGACGAGACCTTCGCCCGCTTGCTGGAGATTCCTCAACTCGTCGGCAGCAAACATTCCTCCCTCGACCGCGGCACCGAGCTGCGCCGACTGCATCGGCGCGATCGCGAGCGTCCGGAGTTTCGGGTCTACACCGGCAACGACCTGGCGATCGACATGGTCGCCTACGGCAGCGATTACCTCCTCGGGCTGTCGGCCTATTCGCCCGCAGCCTTCGCGCGCCGCGATGCGGCGCTTGCCGCCGGCGACGTAGCCTTCCTCAGCCACAACGACGCACTCCAGCATCTCGGCAACGTCGGCTTCCGCGCGCCGGTGCCCGCCTACAAACACGCCGCCGCGCAGTACCTCCACATCACCGGGCGGCTGCCCCATGATCACATTCATCCGCGCGCTCAGCGGCGCCCCGCGTCCGAGCGCATCCTGCTGTTCGATTGCGCCCGCCGCATCGGCGACCTCGACGACCCGGAGCGGATCTACCGCGAACGCGTCGAGCCTTTCCTTTGAGTCGAGTTCTTCACCCCGGAGAAGCGGGGGAACGGAGATCGGACGTCTCCGTTCCTCCGTGTCTGCGTGGTGCAACGATTCGCCCCACTACCTCCCCCGAATTTCTTCGCCGTCTCGCGTTGAACCTGCGTCGGGGTAGGCTTACGATGCCGCAGTCGACGTTCGGCCTGAAGAATTTCGGGGCACGATCGACGGATTGGAGAGGACATGGCGAAGATCGACATCGGCATCAAGGACAAGGACCGCAAGGCGATCGCCGACGGGTTGTCGCACCTGCTTGCGGACACGTACACCCTTTACCTCAAGACCCACAACTTTCACTGGAACGTCACCGGCCCGATGTTCCAAACCCTCCACCTGATGTTCGAGACGCAGTACAATGAGCTGGCGCTGGCGGTGGACCTGATCGCCGAGCGCATTCGCGCCCTCGGCTTTCCGGCGCCGGGCACCTATGCCGAGTTCGGCAAACTGTCTTCGATCAAGGAGACGGCCGGCGTGCCGAAGGCGGAGGACATGATTCGCCTCCTCGTCGAGGGCCAAGAAGCCGTGGTGCGCACGGCCCGTTCGATCTTCCCCGCCGTGGAGAAGGTCAACGACGAGCCGACGGCCGACCTCCTGACGCAGCGCATGCAGGTGCACGAGAAGACCGCGTGGATGCTGCGCAGCCTGCTCGAGTGATCGAACTGCCGGTCGAGGCGGCAACGCAAGTCACCGTCTCGACAGGCAGTTCGAAGATCGCAGCTCAGAAGAGCTGCACGAGAATGAGCAGCATACCGACGGTGCCGCCGAAAAAGACCACCGTGCGAATGACGGTGATGCCGGCGGTGTAGACGGCGGCATACAGCAGGCGCGACCAGAAGAAGATCGTCGCACCGAGTGCGGTGGTGTCATTGGCCTTGCCGGCCACGTGAGCCACCAACACCAAAGCAGCGAACGGCAGGAGATTTTCGAGCAAATTGGCGTGGGCCCGCTTGGCGCGCGCGGCCCACGGCGGCAACTCGAAAGGCGTGTCGCGATTGCCCAAGCCCCACTGCACGCCGCCCGGCGCCTGGAGTTCGCCGCCGACGTACACCATCGGCATGAGCAGGCAGAGCAGCGTCGTGTACACCAGCATCCATAGATCCGTCGTCATCGACTCTTTCTCCTTGGAACGAGATCGCCCGGAAGTGCCGAGCGACGTGTTCACATCAGCTTGAGGTTTCGGCGGTCCGCCGCTTGGCGCAGAAAGGCCACGATGTCGCGCAGCGCAGCGCGTGCCGCCGCTCCCGGTGTTTCCTCCAGTGCCGCCTGCAACTCGATCAAGCGACGCTTCAATTCGGCGTTACCGACCCGCAGAGCGCTGACGCGGAGACTCTCGTCCTGTCCCTGGCCGGCATCGCGCAGCCGCTGCTGCATCTCGCGGTCGACGACCTTGTCCGCATGGTCGCGCAACAACCGGCGCATCGCCTCATTCTCCCACACGCGCAGTTCCGCCGCGCGATCGTACTCGTCGGCCATGAACAGAGCCGCCACGGCGATCATTTGCACGCTGGCCTTGGGATAATCGCCACTGATCTGCGGGCCGATGTCGGTCAGCAGCGTCATCATGATCGTGCGCAGCGCGGCGTCGACGTCGGGGGCCATCTCAACACTCCAGCAATCGCGCCAAGCGTTCAGCCACGATTTGGTCGTGGCGCGCGGTACAAAGCCAGCCGCTGATCAACAAAACCGGGTCCTGGTTACGGCCGGAAGCGTATTCACGACTGCCCGAGATCCAAATGGCGAGACCCTTCACGTGGGCGAACACCTCCCACCACAGCAGCGCGCGCGGGTCGATGCGCAAGCCGCTGGCGGCCTCCCACAAAGCGAGGCCCCGCTCGCGTTCGATGAGCTGTGCTGGACGCGTCGGATCGTCCGCGGCCCAGAGCGGGTCGAGCGCCCAACCGAGATCCTCCAGCGGGTCGCCGAGGTGGCACATCTCCCAGTCGAGGATCGACTGCACCCGACCGGCGTCGTCGAAGAGGAAGTTGCCCGAGCGGTAGTCGCCGTGGACGATGGCCAGGCGCGGCGGTGGCGGTGGCGGATTGCGGCGCAACCAACGGATCGCGGCGCGCACGATGGGTTGAGGCTCGAGTTCATCCTCGTCGAGGACCTTCTCCCAGTGCTCCAATTCGCGGCGCCAGCATTCCTCGACGGCGGGTTTGGAGAGAACACGTTCGAGAGGCGTATCGGCGAACGGCTTGGCAGCGATGTGGCCCAGCGTCGTCCAGAACTGCTCGCCGACGGACTCCGCGTGCGCGCCGTACACTCCCGGTTCGAACGGATTGGCAGCGCGTCCCGGCATCTCGGCCATGACGAAGAACGGCCGTTCCAGCCAGCGCTGATCTTCTTCGAGGAACAGCACCTCCGGCACGGGTACGGCCGTACCGTGGAAGGTAGCGTAGGCGGCGTATTCGATGCGTCGATCCGTCTCGATCAGACTACTCACGGGGTCCCGGCGCAGGATCATGCCTCGTCCGCGTTCGAGGTCGTCTTCCATCCAGCGTACGGCGGCGCGATAGGTTTCGCGCGATGCGCCGCCGTGGATGCGGGCGAAGTGGGTGATCTCGAGATCCCGCGCTTGCGGCATGCGATGCGCGAGATAGCGCGTGAGTCGTTCGGCGATGCTGTCCACGCTCGCGTCCTCGTCCCGCAATCACGGAGCCGTATCGAACAACTCGCGAAAACCCGAGGGAGCATGTGGGCCGACGATGAGTTGTTCGAGCACGCCCTGGCCGGCGTGTTTCGATCCGTCCGCCAGGGTCAGGTGCGCCTGGCAGAACGCCTGCACGTGCAACATGGCCGGCACACCGTCGTCGACAGAGGCGAGATCGTAGGTGTCGTAACCGACCGCCAGCTCGCCCCGGTACACCCCGTGGCCCCACTCCGGGTGCATGTAGCCGATTCCCGGCATGTAGAAGTGGAACTGCGGCTGCAACTCGAGCACCGCCAGGTCGCGACCGCGCCGGCGATAGCGCACCACCGCCAGTTCGATGCGGCGCGTCCCCGAACGATACTGCAAATCGCAGCTCGGGGTGGTGAACTCGTCGATGGAATCGCCATCGACGGCGGCGATGACGCCGCGGGTGTTCCACGGATGCCCCTCGGCGTCGGCGTTGATGTGGAACAACGAGATCAACGCGTCGAAGTTGCAAGGAGCCCAGAGCCAGTAGAACTGCGGCAGCACCGGCGGGGCCACCGGCTGGCTGTCGGGAGCGCCGACCGGGCGCACCCCCCACGATCGGTCGCGCGTGCCGCGTACGATCTCGGGCGACAAATCCAACCGCGTCCCCGCCACTTCGATCCAACCGGAGTACACGCCGTTCTGCGTCAGACGCGTGTAGTCCATGACCGTGCGTGGACCCATTTTGTAGGTGAAGCGCGGTTCCTCGATGGCACCGGCACGGGCGACGAACAGGACGTCGCCGCGCATGCCGTGTTGCGGGCTGTCGAAGCGCAAACGCAGCTGGCGTAGCGGTTCGACGATTTCCAACGAGATCGGCCCGACCTGCAGGTCGAGGCGCTCGCCGCGCAACAGCTTGGACGCGCGCAGGTTGTGCTGCACGCCGCCGACACGCACGCTCACGGCCGCGTCCATGACGTTGAGGTTGGGGTACACACCGAGCGCTGCGGCGAAGAAGACCTGCCCTTCCGGATCGTAGCCGTTGAAGAAGTAGCGATCGTAAAAGTTGCGATCACTGCCGGCGTGCGCCACCGGCTCGGGCGTCTGGTGCACGGGGTAATCGTCGGCGCGGGTGAGCATGGGATACGACTCTCGGATCAGGATTGAGCCACGGCGGAAGCGCGCAGATGCAGCGCGTCGAGAACCTTGCGGTGCTCCGCTTCATCGAGGCTGAACTGGCGTAGGTAATACAGAATCACCGCCATGCTGGCGAACGGTAGGCCGACGAAGCCGAAAGCGATGGCGAACCGGGCGGCCTCCGATTGCACCTCGTTCGGGGTGAAGCCCGAGAACTGCAAGATCAGGCCGACGACCACGACGTTCACACCGACCGCCGTCTTTTGCAGGAAGTTCCAAGTGGCGAAGTAGACCCCCTCCTTGCGTTCGCCGGTTTGCAGTTCGTCGTAGTCGATGACGTCGGTCTGCATCGATTGCGCCAGGGCCGCCGGCGCACCGTTGAGGAAGCCGATGAGCAACATGCCGACCAGCAACGCCGCCGAATCGCCCGGCTCCAGAAAGATGTAGCCGGCACAGAGAGGCAGCTGCAGCAAAGTCGCCACGTACCAGGCGCCACGCTTCCCCAAGCGAACCGAGATCGGCACCCAGCTGGGGACCCCGATCGTCAAACCGACCAGCAAAGCGAGCTGGTAGTAGGCGGTACTGCCGGGGGTGTGGAGGATGTAGTCGGAGACGTAGGGCATCAGACTGGCGAACGACGCACCGCCCAAGTCGCTGAGGAAATGCACGATGAGCAGCGGCCGGGCGTGGTGGTTGCGCAACACGTCGCGGAACGCCGCATACCCCTCGACGCTGCCGCGCGCCTGGTGTTCGACCTTCTCACGCGAGACCGCCGCGGTGTACATCATCGCGGCAATGGTGAAGACGCTCATCGCCGCCACCAGCCAAGCCGCCAGGGTGCGAGGATCCTCGACCCGTTCCATGCCGAAGATGGCGCCGATGGCGGCGAAGGCGCCGAGGTAGCCGAATAACGCCGAGGCGGCGAAGACCCGCGTCCGGTCGTGGTAGCCGGCGCCGAGTTCGGCCCCGAGGGCGCGGTACGGGATGAAGTAGAGCGTATAGGCAGTGAAGAAGAGGAGCGCGAAGACGCTCATCCAGACGATCATTCCGGTCGACCCGAGCCAATCCGGCGGGCACCACAACGCCAAAAACGTCAGCCCCGTCGGGATCGCGGCGCCGAAGATCCACGGGCGCCGCCGGCCGTAGGGGCTGCGGGTCCGGTCGCTCCAGTACCCGGCGATCGGATCGACCACGGCGTCCCAAATGCGCGACAGTCCCAGAATCGCGCCGATCACGCCCGGAGCGATCAACAGAACGTCCGTCGAGAACTTCATGAAGTACAGCAGGAGCATGCCGAACATGGCTCCCGTACCGAGCGACGGCAGGGCGTAAGTAACGACGGTCCCGTTCGAGATGCGAGCCGGTGCGGCGGGTGTAGCGTGCGTCAAGGTCTTCCCTTCACAGAGCGCGACGACGAGCGCCGCGGCGGTTTCCGAACTCTGCGACACCGAGCCCGGGCCGCTCCTTTCTCTCAATCGGATCCGGGTGCGTGTCAACCGCGATTCGGCCCCGGCCGTTGCCCCGAACGCGTGGGCCGAGTAGGACGGCGCCGTCGAGCACCGATCCATGTCCGAGCCCCGCCCTCCACACCCGACCTACAGCGACCGTCTCGCGCGGCATCGCGACGACCTGGCGATCCTGCTGCAGCGGGAACGCCGCCTGTCCTGGGGGCGGTTGGGCTGCGTCGTCGCGGCCCTGGCCCTGTTGTGGATCGGCGTCGACACCGGACTCTTCTCCGGCTGGTGGTCGGTGCTGCCGGTCGCCGTCTTTGTCGTGCTCGTCGTGTACCACGAGCGCTGCGTGCGCCGGCGCGTCCGCGCCGAACGCGCGGTGCGCTTCAACGAGCGGGCGCTCGAACGTCTCGAGGATCGCTGGCACGGCCGCGGTGCGACCGGCGCAGACTATCGTGTCGAGGCACATCTGTACGCCGACGATCTCGACCTGTTCGGTCGCGGTTCGCTCTTCGAGTTGCTCTGCCTGGCGCGTACCCGCGCCGGCGAAGCGACACTGGCCGAGTGGCTCCTGCATCCCGCTCCGCCGGACGTGGTCCAGGCTCGTCAAGGCGCCGTGCGCGCCCTGCGCGAGCGAATCGACTTTCGCGAGGACTTGGCCGTGCTGGGCGACGACGTACGAGCCGGACTCGAGCCCACCGCTTTGCTCGCTTGGTCGGAAGCCCCCCCTCGACTCGCCCAGCGCTGGGCGGGAGCCGCCGCGGCCTTGCTGGTGCTCGCGACCGGCGCGAGCCTGGTCGGCGCGGCGTTGGGCTGGACGAGCGGCCTGCCCTTCCTGTTGGCCGCCAGTGCCGAGGCGGCCTTTACCCTCTATTGGCGGTCGCAGGTGCGCGAGGTACTGCGGGACGTGGAACGCCCGACGCGCGACCTGCGATTGCTGGAGGCGACGCTGCGACGCATCGAAGCCGAGCCGCTCGAGGACCCGCGGCTGCTGAGCCTGCAAGGCGAACTGACCGCCGGCGGGCAACGGGCCTCGGAGAGCATCGAGGCCCTGCGGCGCATCATCGACCGCCTCGATGCCCGCAAGAACGAGCTCTTCGCGCCGATCGCCGCCTTGTTGTTGTGGGGAACCCAATCGGCGTTTGCGGTCGAGCGCTGGCGGCGCCGCGGCTGCGCCGCCGTCGGGCGCTGGCTCGCGGTGGTCGGCGAGGTCGAGGCCCTGCACTGCCTAGCCGCCTACTCGTTCGAGAACCCGGATCACGTGTTCCCGGAGTGGAGTTCCGACAGCCCGAGCTTCACCGCCGCGGACTTGGGCCACCCGCTGCTGCCCGCGACCTGCGTGCGCAACGACGTCCATCTCGGCGCCGACCGACGCGTCCTCCTCGTCAGCGGCTCCAACATGTCGGGCAAGAGCACGTTGCTGCGTTCGGTGGGATTGGCGACGGTGATGGCGCAGGCCGGCGCGCCGGTGCGGGCGCGCCGCCTCCAACTGTCGCCCCTCGCCGTCGCCGCATCCATGCGGATCGTCGACTCACTGCAGACGGGCACCTCCCACTTTTACGCCGAGATCCGGCGCCTGCGGCAGGTGGTCGAGCAGACGCAAGCCGAGTTGCCGGTCCTGTTTCTTCTCGACGAGATCCTCCACGGTACGAACTCGCACGATCGCCGCATCGGCGCCGCGGCGGTGGTGCGCGCCCTGGTCGGGTACGGTGCCGTCGGGCTGGTGACGACGCACGACCTCGCCTTGGCGGCGATCGGGGACGACCCAGCCTTGCGCGGGGCCAACGTGCATTTCGAGGACCGCATGGAGGAAGGCGTGATGGTGTTCGATTACCGCATGCGCGACGGGGTCGTGCGCCACAGCAACGCCCTCGCCTTGATGCGCTCGGTCGGGCTCGAGGTGGGCGACGGGAGCACCTAAAAAACCACTTGCCGCCGCCGGCGGCATGACGCATGAGGTAGGGTCATGGATCGATCAGCGACGGACGACACGCTGCCGACCCTGCGACTGCGGGCTTCGGCCTGGATGCTGTTGCGCGACGCCATCGGCGGGCCGAGCCACATCGCCGGCAAGTTGCGCCGCCTCGGACGCACCCTGCGCCTGTACGTGGATCGCGACGAGATCGACCGACGCCTGCGCCGCCTCGAGGAGCGCGGCTACATCGATCGGCGGCCGGGCAAGGCACAGATCTTCTTCGGCGGCCTGGACATGCTCCGATTCGTCATCGAGCCGGCGGCGCGCGACTACTACCGCCACAAAGGGATCTCGTTCGGCTTCCACCAACTTCTCCGCATTCTCGACGACCCGGTGTCGATGATCGACCCGACGGGCTTCCTGTCCGAACGCGACACGATCATCGGTCACGTCATGCAGGTGGTCCACCTCAACCCGGTCTACGACTTGCAGATCCTCGACATGTTTCCGGACGGACTCGAAGAATTGGAGCGGCAGGTGCAGGCGATGATCGACGGCAGCCACCCACGCGCCCGAACCATCGGCGCCATCGTCGAGGACCCCGGCTACCACGCGCGCCTGCTCGACTACGTGCGGCGCTACCGCGCCGACCCGACGGCGGCGCCGCCGGTGCGTTCCGAGCAAAGCCTGCGCAGCGACCCGCACTTCGCCGCGGCCGAACGCACGTTCGCGACGCTGCCGGGATTCATCGCGTACTGCCACAAGCTGCCGGCGAGCCCGTGGAGCCTGCTGCTACGCTGGCGCCGCACGCGGCGCTTTCCTCTGACGTCCGACACGTCCGACTAGTCCGACTTGTCGGACGAGTCGGACGTGTCGGACTGCTCTGAACCCTCGACGAAATCGAGAGCCGCCGAGTTCATGCAGTAGCGCAAGCCCGTCGGGCGCGGGCCGTCGGGGAACACGTGCCCTAGGTGCGAGTCGCACGCGGCGCAAAGCACCTCGGTCCGGCGCATGAACAGGCTGCGGTCTTCCTCTGTGCGCACGCTCGCCGCCGTCGCCGGTGCGTAGAAGCTAGGCCAGCCGGTGCCGGAATCGAACTTGGTCTCGGATCGGAACAGCGGCGCTTTGCAGGCGGCGCACACGTAGGTACCGACCTCGTGATGATCCCAGTACTTGCCGGTGAAAGCGCGCTCGGTACCCTTTTGGCGGCAGACGTAGAATTGCTCGGGCGACAGTTCCGCCCGCCATTCGTCATCCGACTTGTCGATTTTGTGCGTCATACCCCTCCTTCAACCCGAAACGATGGACTCGGGTTCCATGATCGAGCGAAATCGCAACCGCGGCTCGCTGCTCGGCCCTTCCGTTGGCGCGATGTTTCGCGCATAGTGCCGCGCCCGGCGGCGCCGGTCCAGTCAAGGAGACCCGCATGCAGTACTTCGGCCTCGACTTCGGCACCACCAACTCGTCGCTCGCCTGGGTGCGCCCGGACGGCAGCGTCACCCTATGCGATCTGGATCTGCAGGCGCCCAACCATCACGTGCTGCGCAGCCTCCTCTACTACTCCCTCGACGCGCGCGGCTTCGTCGTCGGCCAGCGGGCGATCGACGAGTACCTCGCCGAGGACATGCAGGGAACCCTGGTCCAGTCGATCAAGACCTTTCTCGCCGACGACTCCTTCGAAGAAACGTTCGTCCATGACCGCTTCTACAAGCTCGAAGACCTGATCTCCTTCTTCTTTCGTCAGGTCCACCAGGTCGTGCGCACGCTGACCGACGACGAGGTCCACCTGGTCATCGGCCGGCCGGCGGTGTTCGTCGACCGCCCGGAAAAGGAGGACCTGGCGCGCCAGCGCATGACCCGCGCGGCGCAGCTGGGACAATTCTTTCACGTCGACTTCCAATACGAGCCGATTGCCGCCGGCTTGGCGTACGAATCGGCGCTGACGGGCGAGGAGATCGCGCTCATCGGCGATTTCGGCGGCGGCACCACCGACTTCACGGTCATGCGCATCGGTAGCGGCAGCGGCGATGCGCGGCAGCGCGACATCCTCTCCAGCTCGGGTGTCCAGATCGGCGGCGACACCTTCGATTCGCGCATCATGGAGCACAAGCTCGCCCCGTACTTCGGCAAGGGCACGACCTACCGCAGCATGGAGGGCAAGCATCTGCCGTTCCCCGCCGGGGTTCTCTCCCAGTTGGGCCGTTGGCATCATGTCGGCTTCTTGCGCAACGCCCGCACGCGCGAGCAGCTGCGGCGCATCCATTACCACTCGAACGCCCCGGAGCGCGTCGAAGCCCTGCAGGAACTGATCGAGAGCAATTCGGCATTTTTCTTGTTCCGTGAGATCGAGCGCGCCAAGAGCGCTCTGTCCGCCGCCGACTCGACGCGGTTGCGCTTCGACGCCGGCCTGATCCGCATCGACGAGCCGCTGACGCGCGCCGAGTTCGAGGCCATCATCGCCGGCGACCTGGCCGAGGTACGGGTGACGATGGAGCGGGCTCTCACCGACGCCGGCGTCGACCGAAGCCAGGTCGACGCGGTCTTTCTCACCGGCGGCACGGCGCAGATTCCGGCTGTGCAACGCCTGTTCGCGGAGGAATTGGGGGGCGACAAATTACGATCGCAGGACTTCCTCACCAGCGTCGCCCTCGGACTGGGGATCGACGCGCGTCGCCGCCACGGCGATCGCTCGGCCGCCTGAGGTCGATGCTTGTCGCGGTCGCGGTCGTCCGTGCTATGGGCAGCGCATGATGCACCTCGAGCCCCTCGCCGACGACGTGTACGCCTGCCTGCAGCAAGACGCCGGCTTAGGCACCAGCAACTCCGGCCTGATCGGCCGCGACGGTGGCATGGTCATCGATACGTTTTGGGACCTACCGCACACGCGCGCCATGATGGCCTTGTACGCTCGCGTCGTATCCGAACCCGCTCGCCGCGTGGTCAACACGCACCACAACGGCGACCATTGCTGGGGCAACCAACTCTTCCCCGAGGCGGAGATCATCGGCCACCGCGACTGTGCCGCCGGTTTCGCCCATGAGAGTCCGGAACTGATGCAGGCGCTGCGCGACGCCGGCGCCTCGGAGGATCCCGTGCTCGCGGCGATGGCGCGCCAGCTCGCACCGTGGGACTTTCGCGGCATCGAACTCAAGCCTCCGACCACCGTCTTCGACCGACGCTTGAACCTGGAACTCGACGGCCTGGCGGTCGAATTGTTGCACGTCGGCCCGGCGCACACGGCCGGCGACATCCTGGTGCACGTGCCGGCGCGGCGCATCGTCTTCGCGGGCGACGTGCTGTTCCGCCTGTGCACCCCGATCGGCTGGAACGGCACCTATGCCGGCTGGTTCGCCGCGCTCGATGCCATCGTCGCGCTCGATCCGGAAATCGTCGTCCCCGGGCACGGCCCGCTCTGCGGCATCGAGGGGCCGCGCGAGATGAAGGCCTACCTCCAGTACGTGCAACTCGAGTCGCAGCGCTGCTACGACGCCGGCCTGACTGCCTTGGAGGCCGCCAAGCGGATCGACCTCGGGCCTTACGCGACGTGGACCGAGCCGGAACGCCTGCTGTTCAACGTCGAGCGCGCGTACCGCGAACGCCGCGGCGACGCTTACGACGCGCCCATCGACGCGCTCGCCCTCTTCCGCGGCATGTTCGAACTCCGCCAGCATCTCGGACTCTGAGCCCACCCCTGGCGCGCTCGCTGCGCGCTCCGCCTGCGCTGCAAACAAAAGCCGCACCTGCTGCGGCCTCCTGCTCACCGTTCAAGCAAAAGTACGGCAAACGGCACGCCGTCACTTCGACGCATCGCGGCATGGGGATTCCCCCTCCGTGGCACGGGATTCGCAATCCTTCGACTCCAAAGGGGAGGGACGAACTATCCACTTCAACACCGGAGGAGGAACGTATGGTCAAGTGGAAGCGTCTCGTGCTGGCATTGCTGGCGGGCGAACTTTTCATGGGAGTACCGCAGGCGTACGCAGGCGGTAAGATCGCCATCGACGACACCAAGTGGATCAGCCTCGGCTTGGGCGGTCGTATGAGCATGGCATTCAGGGAGGATGCGGCACCTAGCGGGAGCGATTGGTCGAACGACTTCAACATCGACAACGCTCGTATCTACATCGGCGGCCAGATACACGAGTATCTGAAGTTCGAGTTCAATACGGAGTGCGTCTTCTGCGGCAACAGCAGTCTCGAAGAATTCGTACTGCTCGACGCCATCGCCAAGATCGAGCTGGCGCCCTACTTCAACGTCTGGGGCGGCCGACTCTTGGTCCCGGCGGAGCGGCAAGAATTGAACGGACCCTTCTATTCGAGCACGCATGACGCCTACAAGACGCCCTTCTACCCGTCCGACTTCAGCGTCGACTTTGGATCGGGGGGCGCCGGTGTCTACGCCCGCGATCACGGCGTCAACATCTGGGGTGCCGCCGGGCCGGAAGGTGCCTTCCAATACGTCTTCGGCGTCTTCGCCGGCCTCCAGTCGTCGTCCTCGGCGGGTCCGAACCAAAAGGACAATCCACTTTTCGCGGCCCGTCTGGCGTACAACTTCCTGTCGGTGGAAAAGAATCCCGGCTACTATACCAGCGGTGGCTACTTCGGCACCGCCGGCGATATCTTCACCGTGGCGGTTGCGACCCAATTCCAGGAAGACGGCAGCGGTTCCAAGGCGAACCCAGGCGACTTTTGGGGCATCAGCGCCGACTTTCTCGCCGAGAAGCCCATTCCCGACGTCGGCACGTTCTCGATGGACGGCGAGTTCAAGAACTTCGACTCCGACTACGACGTCGCCGCCTTCGGTGATCCGGACGCCTTCGCCATGTTCGACGGCCAGTCGGTGTCGGTGGCGGGACTCTACCTCTTTCCGAACGAGGTCGGCATCGGCAAGTTTCAGCCGTACGTGCGTTACACCAGTGTCATGCCCGACAAGAGCACGGACCGCGAGGAATTCGAGCTCGGGCTCAATTACGTCATCGACGGCTACAATGCTCGTATGGCGCTCTTCTACCAGTACGGCGACATCGCCACCAAGGGTCTGAACTACGCCCCTGGTGCCAGCGGCGACGAGGTCAGCACCATCCGACTCGCCGCGCAGCTACAGCTGTGATGTCGGTCCGCCAACGAACATCGATGATGCAAGGAAGGCTTCGATCCATGAACAAGAACAACCGCATTCTCGCCACCTTGGCTGCACTCGCCGCAGCCGCCACCCTCAGCCTGTCGCCGGCCCTAGCCGCCGACACGATCAAGGTCGGTGTGCTGCACTCGCTCTCGGGCACCATGGCCATCAGTGAAACGACGCTGAAGGACACGATGCTCATGCTCATCGAAGAGCAGAACAAGAAGGGAGGACTCCTCGGCAAGAAACTCGAAGCCGTGGTCGTCGACCCCGCTTCCAACTGGCCCCTCTTCGCCGAGAAGGCCCGGCAACTCCTCGAGAAAGACAAGGTCGCCGCCGTTTTCGGTTGTTGGACCTCGGTGTCGCGCAAGTCCGTGCTGCCGGTGTTCGAGGAGCTGAACGGTCTGCTCTTCTACCCGGTGCAATACGAGGGTGAGGAATCCTCGAAGAACGTTTTCTACACGGGCGCCGCGCCAAACCAGCAGGCCATCCCCGCCGTCGACTACCTGATGAAGGATCTCGGCGTGAAGCGCTGGGTACTCGCCGGTACCGACTACGTCTATCCCCGCACCACCAACAAGATCCTCGAGGCGTACCTCAAGGCCAAGGGTGTCGCGGCGGAAGACATCATGATCAACTACACGCCCTTCGGCCACTCCGACTGGCAGAGCATCGTCGCCGACATCAAGAAGTTCGGCAGCGCCGGTAAGAAGACCGCGGTGGTGTCGACGATCAACGGCGATGCCAACGTTCCCTTCTATAAGGAACTCGGCAACCAGGGCGTCTCCGCCTCCGACATTCCGGTCGTCGCCTTCTCCGTCGGAGAAGAGGAACTCTCCGGCATCGACACCAAGCCGCTGGTCGGGCACCTCGCGGCCTGGAACTACTTCATGAGCGTCGACGCGCCGATCAACGCCGAGTTCATCAAGAGCTGGCACGCCTTCATCAAGAACCCGAAGCGCGTCACCAATGATCCGATGGAGGCGCACTACATCGGCTTCAACATGTGGGTGAAGGCCGTGACCAAGGCCGGCACGACGGATCCCACCGCCGTGCAGAAGGCGATCATCGGCATCGAGGCTCCCAATCTCTCCGGCGGCACCTCGACGATGCTGGCCAACCACCACATCACCAAGCCGGTGCTCATCGGCGAGATCCAGGAGGACGGTCAGTTCGCCACCGTCTGGCAGACCGACGGCCTCGTGCCGGGCGATGCGTGGTCCGACTTCTTGCCCGACAGCAAGATCATCGAGGCCGACTGGACCGACAAGCTCGGCTGCGGCAACTACAACACCGTCACCAAGAAGTGCTCCGGACAGAACTACTGATTCCCTAGGCGCGGTTTTGCACCACGGAGACATGGAGGAACGGAGATGGCGTACTGGACAGCCAACGACCGAATCGCTGGGACGAAAGACGATCGAAGGTCTGTTCATGGCCTCGACTCTCGATCGAGCGGCGCACCGTTCGCATTCCCTTCCCTCCTCTGCGTCTCCGTTTCTCCGCGGTGAAACCTCCGAGTGAGTCGCTTCCGGGATGTGTTCGCGGGCGGGCTGCGACAGACCTAATTGACGTCGTCGCAGCCCGCCGGTGGACCGGGGAAAAAGGAAGGTCCGACGTGCACGTTCGCTCCATTCTTCGCCTCTGGCTCTTCGTACTATGTCTCGCCGCGGCGACGCCCGCACGCGCGGATGAAGCCATGCTCGCGGAGGGTCTGGCGGGACTCAAACAAGCTAGCTTTACGGTCAAAACGGCGGCGGTCACGCAGATTGCCGACAGTGGCTCGATTCGTGCCCCCGACATCCTGCGCGCCCTACTCGAAAGTCGGCTCTACTTGCGAAGCAGCGACGGAAGCGTGGTCATCGGCGCGGACGTTCCCGACGGTGTGAGCCTAAGCGACGCCGCCACCGGAAGCGATCTCGGCACGGTGGCGAAGTCCGACCTGAAGAAAATCTTCATCAACAATCAGATGCGCGGGGCCCTGCAAGGCGCCCTCGCCAGGTTGCGCCTGAACCATGCCGACCCCGATGTCCGACGGCAGGCGGTCGAATCGCTCTACGGCGCCTTGACACCGGCGACGCTGGATCTCTTGCGACAGGCGTTGCCGGGCGAAACCGACCCCAACGTCCGCGAGTGCATCCTCACGGCCCTCTCGTTGGCCGACATCGATTCCCCCGATCGCGATCGACGCTTGCAAGCGATTCGAACCCTGACGGGCTCGACGCAGTCGCAAGCCCGAATCCGTCTGGGCGCGATCGTGGAGACGGCGGCCGACGGTACTCCTGTCGAGCAGGACGAAGAGGTACGAAAGGCCGCAACCGAAGTCATCCGTTCGATCGATCGACTGCTCGCGTACTACGGGCTCATCGAAACGGCATTCTTTGGCATCAGCCTCGGCTGTGTCTTGGTTCTGGCCGCCACCGGCCTGGCCATCACCTTCGGCGTCATGGGCGTGATCAACATGGCGCACGGCGAGCTCATGATGCTCGGCGCCTACACGACCTGGGTCGTGCAGCAGCTGATGCCCAACCACCTCGAATGGTCGCTCGCGGCAGCCGTTCCGGCTGCATTCGTGGTGGCGGCGTTGGCAGGCATCCTGATCGAACGAGGTGTCGTGCGCTTCCTCTATGGACGTCCGTTGGAGACCTTGCTCGCGACGTTCGGCATCAGTCTGGTGCTGCAGCAAGCAGTACGAACGATCTTCTCGCCGCTGAATCGCGCCGTTTCGACGCCGGATTGGATGAGCGGCCAGTGGGTCATCAACGGCGCCCTCGCCTTCACCTACAACCGGCTCTACATCGTGATCTTCAGCCTGGCGGTCTTTCTCGCGCTGGTCGCCATCCTTCGCTTCACCACCCTCGGCTTGTTGGTCCGAGCGGTCGCTCAGAATCGCTCGATGGCGCGCGCCATGGGAGCGCGCGCCAATTGGGTCGACGCGATGACGTTCGGTCTCGGCTCGGGCGTCGCGGGCTTGGCCGGGGTCGCACTCAGCCAATTGACCAACGTCGGACCCAACCTCGGCCAGAGCCACATCGTCGATTCGTTCATGGTCGTCGTCTTCGGTGGTGTCGGCAATCTGTGGGGCACGTTGGTCGCGGGACTATCGCTCGGGATCGCCAACAAGTTCCTCGAGCCGCACGCCGGCGCGGTCTTGGCGAAGATTCTGGTCCTGGTGTTCATCATCTTGTTCATTCAGAAGCGACCGCGCGGGCTCTTCCCGCAACGCGGTCGCGCGGCGGAGGCTTGATGTCCCTGCAAAGAGCCTTGCCCTGGCGTGCCCAGCCGGCCGACGCGACGGTGCTCGGCGTGCTGGCCTTTCTCTGTGTCGCGGTGCCTCTGTTCAATCTACTGATTCCGGCGGACTCGGCATTGCACCTATCGACGTTCACCGTGACCTTGCTCGGAAAGTACCTTTGCTACGCCTTGCTGGCGCTGGCCGTCGACTTGGTCTGGGGCTACTGCGGCATCTTGAGCCTCGGTCACGGCGCCTTTTTTGCCCTCGGCGGCTACGCCATGGGCATGCACCTGATGCGGCAGATCGGCGACCGCGGGGTCTACGGCAATCCGCTGCTGCCCGACTTCATGGTCTTTCTGAACTGGCAAGACTTGCCCTGGTACTGGTGGGGTTTCGCCAACTTCCCCTTCGCCATGGCGATGGTCGTGCTCGTGCCTGGGTTGTTGGCTCTGGTCTTCGGCTGGTTCGCGTTTCGCTCGCGCGTCACCGGAGTCTATCTCTCGATCATCACCCAGGCGCTGACCTATGCTCTGCTGCTGGCCTTCTTTCGCAACGAGATGGGATTCGGCGGCAACAACGGACTGACCGACTTCAAGGACATCCTCGGCTTCAACCTGCATCATGACGGCACCCGCGTGACCCTCTTCGTGCTCTCCGCGTTGGCTCTGGCCGGGGGCTACGTGTTGTGCCGGATGGTCGCCGATTCGCGCTTCGGGCGCATCATCGTCGCCGTGCGCGACGCCGAGGATCGAGCCCGCTTCCTCGGCTACCGCGTCGAACACTACAAGCTCTGGATCTTCGTCTTGTCGGCCATGCTGGCCGGCATCGCCGGCGCCCTCTACGTGCCGCAAGTCGGGATCATCAACCCCGGTGAATTCGCGCCGCTCAACTCCATCGAGGTGGTGGTGTGGGTGGCCATCGGCGGGCGCGGGACGTTGTACGGCGCACTCGTCGGTGCGGCGCTGGTCAACTTCGCCAAGACTCAGTTCACCGGCTTTCTCCCCGATGCCTGGCTGTTCGTGCTGGGTGCGATGTTCGTCCTAGTGACGCTGTTCCTGCCCCACGGGGTCGTCGGGCTGCGCAGAAAGGCGGTCGCATGAGTTTCGCGGAAGCGACAGCACCGACGCCCCCGGTCGACGACGTCACGCCCCCCGATCTATTGCACGGCTCGATCCTCTATCTGCAGGGGATCACGGTCAGCTTCGACGGCTTTCGTGCCCTCAACGACCTGAGTCTCTACATCGGCCGAGGCGAGTTGCGCTGCATCATCGGGCCGAACGGTGCGGGTAAGAGCACGATGATGGACGTCGTGACCGGCAAGACGCGTCCGGACGAAGGCGAGGCATTCTTCGACCGCAACATCGACCTGCTGAAGTTGAGCGAACCCGAGATCGCCATGGCCGGCATCGGGCGCAAGTTCCAGAAGCCGACAGTGTTCGAGCAGTTGCCGGTGCTCGTCAACCTCGAGTTGGCGATGAAGGCGAACAAGGGCGTGTGGGCAACCCTGCTGTCGCGGCTGAGCGGCGAACAACGCGACCGCATCGACGAGGTGTTGCACACCATCGGGCTGCTCGATTGTCGCGACCAACGCGCCGGCAGTTTGTCGCACGGACAAAAGCAGTGGCTCGAGATCGGCATGCTGCTGATGCAAGAGCCGCAGTTGATGTTGGTCGACGAGCCGGTCGCCGGCATGACCCACCAGGAGACGGAGCGCACTGCCGAACTCCTGGTATCGCTCGCCGGCGAGCGATCGGTCGTCGTGGTCGAGCACGACATGGAGTTCGTGCGCTCCATCGCGCGCAAGGTCACCGTCTTGCACGAAGGCCACGTCTTGGCCGAAGGCGACATGGACAGCGTGCAGAACGATCCAAAGGTGATCGAGGTCTACTTGGGGGCATGATGCTCGAGCTACGTGGTGTCCATCAGTATTACGGCGAAAGCCATACCCTCTGGGACCTCGACCTCGTCGTTCCGCGCGGGTCGTGCACCTGCTTGATGGGGCGCAACGGAGTCGGCAAGACCACGACACTGAAGTGCGTGATGGGTCTGCTGTCGTTGCGCGATGGAGAGATCCGCTTCGACGATCAGGTGCTGAGCACCCAGCCGGCCGAAATGCGGGCGCGCCTCGGCATCGGCTACGTCCCCCAAGGGCGCGAGATTTTTCCGCGTTTGACCGTCGACGAGAACCTCCGCATTGGCCTGGCCGTGCATGGCGGCGACAGCGGTCGCAAGGCGTACCAACGGGTGCTCGAAATGTTTCCGGTGCTGCGCCAGATGTTGCGTCGCCGCGGCGGCGATCTTTCCGGCGGACAGCAGCAGCAACTCGCCATCGGTAGAGCTCTCGTGCTCGAACCTCGTTTGCTCATCCTCGACGAGCCGACCGAGGGCATTCAGCCGAACATCGTGCACGAAATCGGCGATACCATCGTCCGGTTGAACCGCGAATTCGGGCTGACGGTGCTGCTGGTCGAACAGAAACTGCCCCTGGCGCGGCGCGTCGCCGACCGATTCTACGTGCTGGACAAGGGTCGAGCCGTAGCCTCCGGCGCGATGAGTGAACTCGACGACAGCCTCGTACGACGCTATTTGACCGTTTGAGACATGCACGCAGGCCTCCTCGCAGAGCCGTCCGTCTTCGACGCACACGGCCTCGGACCCGATGCGTCGGCTTCCAGCTGGCGTGCGCACCTTGAGCTGCACTTTGCACACCGCCGCAAGCGGTCGGCGCTGTGGCGACGAATACAACGCGGACCGCTCCTGGTACAACGCCCTTTCTACCCCGAAGGCGACGACGTGTGTCACGCCTACATCGTTCATCCCCCGGCGGGCATCGTCGGCGGCGACCGGCTCGGCCTGTCGGTGACGATCGATTCGGGGGCGCATGCGCTGTTGACGACGCCCGGCGCGACCCGCTGGTACTTCAGTCGGGAGAAACCGGCACACTGCCTTCAGGAGCTGAGCGTCGGCTCCGGAGCCGTCCTCGAGTGGCTTCCGCAGGAGACCCTCCTTTTCGACGGCGCCCACGCGCGCTTGGCGACGCGGATCACGCTCGCCGAACGGTCTCGCTTCATCGGTTGGGAGATCCTCGGTCTCGGGCGCCCGGCGTGTGGCGAAGAATATCGCAACGGCACCCTCGATTTTCGCTTCGAGTTGAACCGTGCCGACCAACCGCTGCTGCTCGAACGTCTGCGCGACATCGGCGGCGTCCTGCCCAACCTACGCGGCCGTACCGCAGTGGCTACCCTCGTGGCCTTGCCGGCGGACGACGCAGCGGTCGAGGCCGCACGGACGATCGCCGACGCAGAACCCGATGCGCTCAGCGGCATCACGCGCATCGGCGATCGGCTGCTCTGCCGAACCGTGGCGCCTCATTGCCAACCAGTACTGCGCCTGTTTCATCGTCTGTGGTCGGAACTGCGACCACGTGTGCTCGGACGCCCGGCCATTGCGCCGCGCATCTGGCGCACCTGAAGCGGCGAAGCATGCGTCGATTGGGCTCGGCCGCGATTCCCCATCAGGAGTGAATTTCGATGGAACTCTCGCCTCGCGAAAAAGACAAGCTGCTGCTGTTCACGGCGGCCCTGGTCGCCGAACGGCGTAAAGCCCGTGGGCTCAAGCTCAATTATCCCGAGGCCATCGCCTTGATCAGTGCGGCGATTCTCGAAGGGGCACGCGACGGCTTGAGCGTCGCCGAGCTGATGCACCAGGGTCGCACCGTGCTCACCGCCGACGACGTGATGGACGGCGTTGCCGAGATGATCCACGAGGTGCAGGTCGAGGCGACCTTCCCCGACGGCACCAAGCTCGTCACCGTGCACGACCCGATTCAGTAGGCGCAGCGCCGAGGAGAAGAAGACCATGCATCCGGGTGAAGTCCTTCCCGCCGAAGGGGAAATCGAAATCAACGTCGGCCGCGCCAAGTGCCGCGTCGACGTCGCCAACACCGGCGACCGACCGATTCAGGTGGGCTCGCACTACCACTTCTTCGAAACCAATCCCGCCCTCGTCTTCGACCGACCGGCGACGCGCGGCTTCCGGCTGGACATCCCCGCGGGGACGGCGATTCGCTTCGAACCGGGACAGACGCGCAGCGTCGATCTCGTCGCCTTTGCCGGCGAGCGCGTCGTCTACGGCTTTCGCGGTGCCGTGATGGGCCCGCTGGATGAACGACCATGACGACCCTGACGCGTCGCGCCTACAGTGAACTCTACGGTCCGACGACGGGCGACCGCCTGCGTCTCGCCGACACCGAGCTCATCATCGAGATCGAAGAGGATCGGACGACGTACGGCGAAGAAGTCACCTTCGGCGGCGGCAAGGTGATCCGCGACGGCATGGGCCAGAGCCAACGCGGCAACGATGAGGCGGTCGACCTCGTTCTCACCAACGCGGTCATCGTCGACCATTGGGGCATCGTCAAAGCAGACATCGGCGTGCGCGGCGGCCGTATCGCCGCCATCGGCAAAGCCGGCAACCCCGACGTTCAGCCGAACGTCGACATCATCATCGGACCCGGCACGGAGATCATCGCCGCCGAGGGCCAGATCGTCACCGCCGGCGGCATCGACACGCACATCCACTTCATCTGTCCGCAGCAGGTCGAAGATGCGCTGATGTCGGGCATCACGACGATGATCGGCGGCGGCACAGGGCCGGCCACCGGCACCAACGCCACGACCTGCACACCAGGCCCGTGGTACCTGCAGCGCATGCTCGAGGCGGCCGATGCCCTGCCGATGAACCTCGGCTTCCTCGGCAAAGGCAACGCCAGCTTGCCGGCGGCACTCGACGAGCAAATCGTCGCCGGTGCCATCGGACTGAAGTTGCATGAAGACTGGGGCACGACCCCGGCGGCCATCGATGCCTGCCTCAGCGTCGCCGAGCGCCACGACGTGCAGGTCGCCATCCATACCGATACCCTCAACGAATCGGGCTTCGTCGAAGATACCGTCGCCGCCTTCGCCGGCCGCACGATCCACACCTACCACACCGAAGGCGCCGGCGGTGGCCACGCCCCCGACATCATCAAGGTTTGCGGCGAGGCCAACGTCCTGCCGTCGAGCACCAATCCGACGCGCCCCTACACCATCAACACCATCGACGAACACCTCGACATGCTGATGGTGTGCCACCATCTATCGCCTTCCATCCCGGAAGACGTCGCGTTCGCCGAATCACGTATTCGCCGCGAGACGATCGCCGCCGAGGACATCCTGCACGACCTCGGCGCCTTCTCGATGATCTCCTCCGACTCCCAAGCGATGGGACGCGTCGGCGAAGTCATCACCCGCACCTGGCAGACGGCACACAAGATGAAGGTGCAACGCGGCAGCCTCGCGGGCGACCCGGCGCGGCACGACAATGCCCGCGTCAAGCGCTACGTGGCCAAGTACACCATCAACCCGGCGCTCACCCACGGACTGGCGCAGGAGGTGGGCTCGGTCGAAGTCGGTCGGCTGGCCGATCTCGTCCTCTGGAAACCGGCCTTCTTCGGCGTCAAGCCGAGTCTGATCCTCAAGGGCGGCATGCTCGTGGCCGCGGCCATGGGCGATCCCAACGCCTCCATCCCCACGCCACAGCCGGTTCACTTTCGACCGATGTTCGGCGCCCTGGGGGGAGCACGGCAGGCCACCTGCATGACCTTTTTGTCGCAGGCCGCGATCGAACGCGGTCTGCCGACACGGATCGGATTGAAGAATCTCATCGGAACCGTGCGCCGCACGCGCGATATCGGCAAGGCCGAGATGATCCACAACGACTATCGGCCCAACATCGAAGTCGACCCGCGCACTTACGAGGTACGCGTCGACGGCACCCTGCTCACCTGCGAGCCGGCCAGCGTGCTGCCGATGGCGCAGCGCTACTTCCTCTTCTGAGGGAGCCGGGATTCCATGCTCGAACTGACAGCCATCACCAGCGATCGAACGGCCGACGACGTCGTCACCCTGCCCTTCGAGCTGCGGCAAAAGAGTCGGCAACGACTGCGACTCGACAGCGGCCGCGAGGCTGCGTTGTTTCTGCCGCCCGGCACGACGCTCGACGACGGCAGCCTCGTCGTCGCCGACGACGGCACCACCGTGGCCGTGCGGGCGGCGATCGAGGAGGTATCGGTCGTCCGCGGGAAAGATGCTCATTCGCTGGCACGTGCCTGTTATCACCTGGGCAATCGCCACGTGGCGTTGCAGATCGGTGACGGCTGGCTGCGCTATCAGCCGGATCACGTACTCGACGACATGGTTCGCGGCCTCGGCTTGGAGGTGCGTCGTGAGCAGGCCCCGTTCCAGCCCGAACGCGGGGCTTACCATTCCCACGCGGCGCCCCACGCACACAGCCACGGCGACGACCGCGGGCATGTCCACGTCCACGCACACCATGATTGAAGCTCGGTACCAGGCGCAGAGCGACGGATGATCGGAGATCTTCCGCTTCTGCGGCTCCTCCAGTTGGCCAGCCCGGCACTACCGGTCGGGGCATACGCGTACTCGCAAGGACTCGAGTGGGCCGTCGCGGCCGGATGGGTGACGGATGAGGCCGGGCTCGCGGCTTGGCTCGACGAACAATTGACCTACGGCCTGGGCTGCGTCGACTTGCCCATCCTCGCTCGACTGTATGCTGCTGCCCGGGCCGGGGACGAAGACTCGCTGCAGCGCTGGAGCCGACGACTGCTGGCGCACCGCGAGACGCGCGAGTTGGTCGCCGACGACTGCGACCGCGGCCGCGCCTTGGCCCGACTGCTGCGCGACTTGGAGATCGCACCGACCGCGGCGTGCTGGAATGAGACCGAGCTCCCCTATGCCACCGCCTGTGCCGTCGTCGCCGCGGCCTGGGACCTGCCCTTGCAGCCGACGGCGCAAGCGTATGCCTGGGGATGGCTGGAAAATCAGGTGCTGGCGGGAGTGAAGCTGATCCCGTTGGGTCAAGTCGCCGGGCAACGTACGTTGCTGCAACTTGCACCGCGCATCCTCCAGGTGTGCGACGACGCCCTCGCTCGCGGCGATGACGATCTGGGCGCGACGCTGCCCTTCGTGGCGCTCGCGAGCAGCCGCCACGAAACGCAGTACACGCGCTTGTTCCGCTCCTGACCGACGACCCCAAGGTGGAGGAAACGATTCGATGAAGACGGCAACTGCTCGACCCGTATTGCGCGTAGGCATTGGCGGCCCCGTGGGCTCGGGCAAAACGGCGCTCATGGATGCGCTGTGCAAGAACCTGCGCAGCCGGTTCGACATCGCCGCCGTGACCAACGACATCTACACCCGCGAGGACGCCGAGTTCCTCATTCGCAGCGAGGCGCTGGCGCCGGAACGCATCGTCGGCGTCGAGACCGGCGGCTGTCCCCACACGGCGATTCGCGAGGACGCCTCGATGAACTTGGCCGCCATCGAGGATCTATGCCGGCGCTTCCCGAGCCTCGACCTCATCCTGGTCGAAAGCGGTGGCGACAACCTCGCCGCCACCTTCAGCCCGGAATTGGCCGATCTGACCATCTACGTCATCGACGTCGCCGAGGGTGAGAAGATCCCGCGCAAAGGTGGCCCGGGAATCACGCGCTCGGATCTCTTGGTAATCAACAAGATCGACTTGGCGCCGTATGTCGGCGCGTCGCTCGAGGTCATGGACCGCGACGCCAAGCGCATGCGCGGCGAGCGTCCCTTCGTCTTCACCAACCTGCGCACCGGCAGCGGCTTGGAGACGATCGTCGACTTCATCGTCCATCAAGGACTGCTGGCATGAGGCACACACGCATGGGGCGACGGGGGCTGGGATCGAAGTTCTGCGTCAGCGTTGGGTTGGTCCTGATGAGCGCCTGTTCGAGCATCAGCTTCGAACGCGGTGCGACCCGCGGTGAACTCGGCGGCGCGGTACCGGCAGCGGTAGCCGACCCTACACCGGAACCGATCGAAGCGGACCTGCGAGAGATCGCACCGGTCGAACCCACGGCAACCGTGGCGGCGCAGCCCTCCGAGACACCGACGCCGGCGGCCGCGGAGTCACCCACGCCGGAGGCGACGGCCACCGTTCATGTCTCCAGTTGGTGGAAGCTCGGCGGCACGCCGTCCGGCTTGGACGCCGATGTGAATGCCTGCGTCGCTGCGTTGGGTCCGGAGCATCGGCCGAATGCCAATGCCACCATCGTCACGCACGCCATGCAGCAATGTTTGCGGCAGCGTGGCTGGCGCGCCGTCGGCGTCGACGCGCCGTGACGCGACGAATGCCGCGCCTGTCAGCCGCCGGTGCCGCGTGGCAAGGGAGGCCGTTCGAACTGAGGCGGACGCGGCGGCGGCATGGGTGGGCGCTGGCCTCGCGGTGATCGTACGCCCGGTGGACGAACCGCCGGAGGGCGCGCCGCGGGTGGGCGAACCTGCCCGGCCGGTGGGCGATGATGGCGTAGACCGCGCCCAGTACCGCGCTGCTGCGGCGGCGGCTTCAACCCCGGGCTCGAACCAGAACTGGAAACCGGCGCCATGGCCGCACCCGCTTCGTTGCGGGTGAGTGGCGCCACGCGTTCGATGCGCGGCGGTAGAGCCGAGCGCGGTCGAACCAAGCGCAACTCACGCACCCGCCAACGTCCGCCCGCAGCTTCGGCGGTCAATCGCACCCGCTGCCCGGCATACTCAGCCAACGCCTCGGGTCCATCGACATCGACGACGAGACCGCCGACATCCAGGGCGCTTCCGAGAGCACGTGCGTAGCCCTCGACGTCGACTCGTTCGACGATGTCGAGGAAGGCGGGTGCGCCGCCGACTTCGACCGTATCGGCGACCAACACGCCGTCGCGCCAGGACCCGCGCACGGCGAGCGGGGTTCCTTCCACGAAGGTCATCGCCTCGGGCAAATCGACCGGGGTGCCGGAGACGACGATGCGCGTCGCTCCGTGCGGCATCGGTTCGACCAAACCACGCAGGCGTACGGCGTCACTCGCGTCGTACGCCAGACGCGAGGCGTCGATACTGCCGTCGGCACGACGCAGACCAAAGACACGCACGGAGGTGCCGACGATGGCAGGATCGGCTTCGAGCAGCGCCGCGGCTTCGACCCACGTCGACGCGGAGACGTCGACCTGCTGGCCGGCGACGACGAGTCGGCCATCGACCACCGCGGTGACCGGGCCGGCGACGATCGGCCTGGCATGGATCTCGGTCGCCACGACCTCCGCACCTTGCCCGCGTGCGAGAATCTCAACGACCTGCCCCGCTGAGAGTGCTGCCGCGACAGTCGGCTCACCGTCGACGAAGATCGGAGTGTCGGCGTCGTAATGCACCTCGATGCCGCCGACGCAGATGCTGGCGAAGCCAGTGATGGTACCGAGGACGCCCAGCGGCGGTGCGGCACCATCGACGCCAGTGCCGCTGATGCCGCCCTCGTCGTCGACGCGCGCCGTCGTCTCGATGCCGGTGCCGCTGATGCCGCCTTCGTCGGATTGCGTATGACCGGTGCCGCCGATACCGCCCGTCGACGGCCGCAGACCCGTGCCGCCGATGCCCCCTTCGTCACCACCAGGTTCGAGATAGGTCGGATACGGGGCACCGCCATCGACACACGGATTCGCCGAGGCCGTGACCGGGATGGCAACACACCATGCGGCGAGGGCCAGCAGCCCAAGAATGTGGCGATACGCGCGCCCGTTGGCGAAAGGGTCCATCACTCGGGTTCTTCTTCGGTGGTCGCGTCGGCCTCGGGGCGAGAGAAGAAATAAAGACCGAAGTTGATGCGCCGATCGGCACCGGGCGTGCCGGAACGTTCCTTTTGCAAGGTCATGGCACGCGCGTTGACCTGCTGCAGGGCGGCCATGCCGAGCTGCCGCGCCAAAGTCGCCAACTCCTCCACAGCTTCCTCGGGCAAATGGTTGTAGGCGACGCTGCGCTCGAGGAAGCGCGGCTCGCCGCCGAGTAGGTTGTGCACCGCGGCGGCGGCGTGATCGTGCAGATTGCGCCCGAAGAAGAAGGCGAGTTCGTCGGAGCCCGACTCGGGGACGAAAGCATCGGCGCGCAGACAGACGTGGTCGTCGGCGGCGAGTTCGACGACGCCGAGGCGCACCAGTTCGTCGAGCACCACGCGCGGCCGGATATCGGTATTGAGCGAGCGCACCAGACTTTCGAAGGAAACCACCTCGGGCTCGGCGGAAGCGCGCGGCAGCAGACGTGGCACGCCGGCATCGTCGCGGTACACGGACTCCGTGGTCCAACGGCTGATGATCTGTGTCGCGAGCGACACTCGCTTGGGAGTTGCCAAGTCCGCCGGGCTAGTGGCGCGCAGGCGGCGCACGTCTTTGCGATGCACCCCGGTGAGCAAGTGGATGCGGCTGTCGGTTTGCGGCTTGCCGTCGACGGGAAAATCGCGGTTGGCGACATCGACGTAGAGATCCTTGAGGATTTCGGCGGCGGCGGGGAACGGGATGGCACGCGCGATGAGCAGGCGAACGAGGGGCGCCAAGGCGCGGCGCAGGGCGGCGAGGAGCGCGGGGGACGGGGCGTTGGGGCTGGTCGGGGCGTGCATGATTCGATCGCGTGGAAGTTCTTACCACGATTTTTTTTGCGCGCAATCTTGACGTGGGAAATATTTCCACCTAAACACCCCTCAACCGCGTGCGAAAAATTCCCACGCGAGCAATCGAGGGGCGAACGACGGTGCGCGCGGCCCGAACCTCCCCCTCCTCAACCGCAAAGGAGTCCCCATGTACCCCTCCCACCTCTACCGCACCCTCAGCGCCGCCGCCTTCGGCGTCGCCATCTCCCTCATGGCCATCTCCGCTCCCGCCCAGGAGAGCACCGACGACTCCGTCGATACGGCTACCCAAGAGTGCCTCGCCACCTGCCGCGAGGCGGCCCGCGACTGCATGTTCGACGCCCGCGAAACCGGCAAACTCTGCCTGGAAGAATCGGGCTGCGAAGAACTGCGCGAAACCTATCGCTCGACCTGTCTCGTCGCCGACCGCGACGCCGAAGCCTGCGCTGCCGCCCGCACGGCCTTGAAGGAATGTAGCGACCCCTGCCGCGAGGAAGCCCGCAGCGCCGCCGAAGCCTGCCGTACCGCCGCCGAAACCTGCGCCCTCGACGAGTGTGGTGTCGAAGACATCCGCCCGCCGCGCCACGGTGGGCGCCCCGGACCCGGCCGTCGCCCGCACCACGGCTTCCGTCCGTAACCGCCGGCGGAGGGAGCGACGGTACCGCGCCCCGCCCGCTCCCTCCCCCCGTCTACTGCCCCAGCCGACCAAAGGATCCGCCATGCACCCCAGCCTGCACCGACGCGTCCCCCTCACCTCCACCCTCACCCTCCTCGCCCTCCTCACCCTGCCGCACTTGGCCCTCGCCCAGTCCCGTCCGCCCGCCCGCCGCCCGACGGCAAGCCTCGAAACCACCACTCGGTCGATCGACGGATCCGGCAATCACCGCACCGACACCCAACGCGGGGCCGCCGGCACCGCCTTCCGCCGTCTCGCCCCCGCCGACTACGCGGACGGCATCGACGCCATCGCCGACGTCGACCGCCCGAACCCGCGGGCCATCAGCAACGCCGTCTGCGCCCAGTCCACATCGATCCCCAATCCTCGCGGCGCCAGCGACTTCCTCTGGCAGTGGGGCCAATTCCTCGATCACGACCTCGACCTGACCGGTACGGCCGATCCCGTCGAATCCGCCTCCATCCCCATCCCGACCGGCGACCTGTTCTTCGATCCCAGCGGCACGGGCAGCGCCACCCTGTCCTTTCGGCGCTCGCTCTACGACGTCGCCAGCGGCACCGACGAAACCAACCCACGCGAGCAGATCAACTTGATCACGGCCTGGATCGACGCCTCACAGGTCTACGGTTCCGACGACGCCACCGCCGCATCGCTGCGGACCTTCTCCGGCGGCCGTCTCGCCACCAGCGACGACGACCTGTTGCCGGTCGACGAGGCCGGCTTCTTCATCGCCGGTGACGTGCGGGTCAACGAGCAGCTCGGTCTGATCGCCATGCAGACACTCTTCTTGCGGGAACACAACCGCATCGTCGCCAGCCTGGCGCGTAGCCAGCCGAACCTCACGGACGAACAACTGTACCAACGTGCGCGCCGCATCGTCGGTGCGCTGATGCAGTCCATCACCTACCGCGAGTTCCTGCCGTTATTGCTCGGCCCCGACGCCTTGCCTCCGTACGCCGGGTACCAACCTGGAGCCGACGGGCGTATCGCCAACGAATTCGCCGCCGCCGCCTTCCGTCTCGGCCACAGCATGCTCAACCAGAGCCTGCGCCGTGTCGGCGCCGACGGCTCGAGCATCGCCGCGGGCGACATCGCCTTGCGCGACGCCTTCTTCGCCCCCGACAAGATCCGCACCGACGGCGGTATCGACCCCGTCTTGCGCGGACTCGCCGCGCAAGCAGCGCAGAACATCGATCCTTTCGTCGTCGACGACGTACGCAACTTCCTGTTCGGCGCCCCCGGCGCCGGCGGCTTCGACCTGGCCTCTCTCAACCTGCAGCGGGGTCGCGATCACGGACTCCCGAGCTACAACGACATGCGCCGCGCCCTCGGGCTACGACCGGCGCAAGGCTTCGCCGACATCAGCAACAACCCCGAGATCCAAAACCGCCTGGCCAGCATCTACCCGACGGTCGAGGACATCGACCTGTGGATCGGCGGACTCTCCGAAGACCACCGCCGCGGCGCCCTCGTGGGCCCGCTATTCGCCACCATCTTGGCGCGCCAGTTTGCCGCTCTGCGTGACGGCGATCGCTACTGGTACCAACGCACCCTTTCCCCGCTCGAACAGTTGCTCGTCGAGAGCACGCGCCTGAGCGACGTCATTCGCCGCAACACCGGCATCGGTCGCGAACTCGCGAGCGACGTCTTTCGCGTCGCCCGTCGCTGACGGGTGAAGCCCAGGGACAGGACCCACTGGCCTAACCTCCCCGCAAGAGGCGTTTCCCCCGCACGCCTCCGCGCCACGAAGGCACGAAGAGCTTCCAATCACGATCTCTTCGTGTCTTTGTGGCGCCTCCCATGACGCCTCGGTTGCTGTGCACCTTGTTGCTCGTCGCCGTCACCCCCATGGCGGCGCGCGCCGCGCGCTCGATCGAGCATGCCCAACTCGCCGTCGGCACCGGCTACCACTTCAGCAGCGGCACCTACGGCGAAAGCGACGCGACGCGCATCCACTACATGCCGCTGATCGCCCGTGGCGAACTCGATCGGCTCGCCGCCGAAATCACCCTACCCGCCATGGTCTTGCGCGGCCCCAGCGGCATCGCCGGCGTCGTCGGCGGCGTCGACGACGGAGACATCGACACCTCGGGCGGTCTCGGTGACATTCAACTGGCCGCGTCGTACCTCCAACCACCCCCAAGCCGCGCGTGGCCCTTCGTCGAAGGCGAGTTGCGCCTCAAACTGCCCACCGCCTCCTCCAGCAACGGCCTGGGAACGGGGGAACTCGACATCATCCCGAGCCTGCAAGCGACCTGGAGTCTAGGACGCTGGAGCCCTTTCGCCGGCGTCGCCTACGAGATTCTCGGCGACCCGGGCGAAAGCACCGCCGACGACGGCACGGTCACCGGCTTCGAACTCCAGAATGCGGTACGCGTCAGCGCCGGCACCGTCTGGCAAGCGATGGAGAGCCTGAGCCTCGGGATGTCGGTCGAATACGGCACCCCGACCGCCGACGCGGCCGGCGATCGACTCGACCTCGTACCATTCGCCGGTTGGCAGTTCGTTCCCGCGTGGAGCCTGCAGGTCTATGCCACGGCCGGCCTCGCCGACGGCAGCGCCGACGCCGGCGCCGGCCTGCAACTGACCCACACCTGGAATCTCATTCCCGCGCCGACGGAGAACCCATGAGCCGACTCGAAGCCATCGAAGCCATCCGCCAACTCAAGTACCGCTACTTCCGCTTGCTCGATTCGAAACGCTGGGACGAACTCGGCGCTTGCTTCACCGACGACGCCACCGCGGCCTATGACGAGGGCAAGTACAGCTTCACCGGAAGGGCCGCGATCCTCGAGTTTCTCTCGACGGCCCTCGGCAGCCACGACATCTTGAGCCTGCATCAGGGCCATCACCCCGAGATCGAGCTCGTCGACGCTGCACGCGCCCAGGGCACCTGGTACCTGGAAGACTATTTGATCTTCCGCGACAGCGGCATGCGCCTGCGCGGCGCAGCGTTTTACGACGATCGCTACGTCCTCGGCGACGGCCAATGGCGCATCGCCCACACCGGCTATGTGCGGACCTTCGAAGAAGTGCAGCCCGCGGGTGGCGCCTGGCAGCTGACCCGCGGCGGCGCCCACCTGAGGCCGTAGCCTCAGAACCCCAACTCGCTCAGTTCGACCGGCCGTCGCAGCTCGATCGAGCGATGCGCCGCGGCGCCGACGGCCACGGCCAACGCGCCGTCGTAGGCACTCACCACCGGCGGCTTGCCATGGCGCAGGGCATCGAGGAACGCCAGATGCTCGTAGTAGGTCGCGCCGTGGTGCCAGCCGGCGAGTTCGATCTCGCGCGCGATGCTGAACTCCCGCCGCTCGCGCTCGCCGTTGCGCAGGCTGCGCACGTAGCTGTGCTCCGGCTCGAAGGCCTGCGCCTTGCCGAGCTTGCCGGTCGCGGTGATCTCCACCTCGTGCGGCGACTGCTCGGCGAACATGCACAGATCGAGACAGGCGCGTAAGTCGCCTTCGAACTCGACGACGGCATAGGCATTGTCGAGGATGTCCGACACCTCGCCGTCATAGACCTCGTCGAGATGATTGACGTCTTGGCCGCCGGTGGCGAACACCCGCAGCGGCTTGCGCCGGCTGATCAGGTTCATCAGGTCGAAGAAGTGGCAACACTTCTCCACCAGCGTGCCGCCGGTGTTGCGGCTGAAGCGATTCCAGTTGCCGACCTTCACCAGAAACGGATTGCGGTGCTCGCGAATGAAGAGCATGCGCAGGTCACCGACGGCACCGCCGTGCACCTCCCCAACGAGATGATCGACGCTGCGCATGTAGCGGTACTCGAGCGCCACCCAGACCAAGCCGGCATGGCGCTCGGCCTGTTCGACCACCCGGCGGCACTGATCGACTTCGGTACACAGCGGCTTCTCGACCAAGATGTGCTTGCCCGAGGCGAAGGCATCCTGCAGCACGTCGTAGTGGGTGTAGTTGGGGGTGGCGATGACGAGCACGTCGACCTTGGGATCGCGCACCAAGTCGCGGTAGTCGGTGTACGCGGCCACCCCCGTGGGTGCCAACGCAACCGCCGCCTCGAGGCTGCCGACGAACGGATCGGCCACCGCGGTGACCTCGGCCCCTTCGATCAGGGCGACATTGGCGATGTGCTCGAGGCCCATCATGCCGGTTCCAATGATGCCGTAGCGTACGGTCTCTGCCATCTTCGTCTCCCTGGTCTTTTTTCGACGCTGCGACCTCTGGTACGGTACGCGGCTCATGGAAGCAATCGCCCTCGACGCCTCACTCCGCACGCTCGGTGCCTCGACCCTGCGGGTCTTCCCCATCGCCTACGGCTGTTGGCGTTTCGCCGGCACCTCCGTCGAAGCCGCGGTCCGCAAGATCGAGGCGGCGGTCGAAGTCGGCATCAACCTCTTCGACCATGCCGACATCTACGGCGGCGACGGCGCCGCCGAGGAACTCTTCGGACGCGCCCTGAGCACCTTGCCCGAACTGCGGGCGAAGATCGTCATCGCTACGAAGTGCGGCATCATCCCGGGCGTGCCGTACGACTCGACACGCGACCACATTCGCGCCGCCTGCGAGGACTCCCTGCGGCGTCTGCGTTGCGACGTCATCGACCTGTACCAGATCCATCGTCCGGACGTGTTGGCCCATCCCGCCGAGATCGCCGCGGCCCTGACCCAGCTGCGCGAGCAAGGCAAGATCCGCGAGGTGGGTGTATCCAACTACCGCCCGGCGCAGCTCGCCGCACTGCAGCGCCATCTCGGCTTCCCGATCGTCACGACTCAGCCCGAGTTGAGCCCCTGGTTCATCGAGCCGATCGACGACGGCGTGCTCGACCAGTGCATGGAACGCGGCATCACGCCGCTCGCGTGGAGCCCGCTCGCCGGCGGCAAGCTCGGTCTGAGCGCGGAGCAGGCGCGTCGCGAGCCCGACGGGGAGCGTCTCGCCCAGATCATCGAGGCGCTCGACACGTTGGCGGCGCGCGAGAGGGTCGACCGTACCGCCGTCATCCTCGCCTTCTTGTTGGCGCTGCCCTCGGGCGTGATCCCGATCCTCGGGACCCAGCGCGAAGACCGCATCCGGGCGGCCATGGATGCCTTCCGGGTGCGCCTGTCGCGCCAAGACTGGTATACGATCCTGACGGCGGCGCGTGGCAAGCCGCTACCTTGACGACTGACATCACTCGAAGAGGAGCCGCCCATGGCCGCCGACACGCAAGCGACCCGCCCGGTCGAAATCTCCTGGTTCTGTCCTCTGTGCGACGACGACTACGAATATCTCGGCGTGCCCGATGCGCGACTACGTAGTTCGTTCGAGCATTGCCGCGACATCGTCCTGCAGGCGGAGCGCAACGGCTTCGACAACATCCTGTGCCCGTCCGGCTACGAACTGGGCATCGACAGCATCGCCTTCGCCGGCGGCGTGGCGCCGCTGACCCAGCGCATGCGCATGCTCGTCGCCCTGCGCTGCGGCGAAATGTATCCGCCGCAGCTGGCGCGCCAAATGGCCACCCTCGACCGCCTGCTCGGCGGGCGGCTGACGATCAACATCATCTCCAGCGACTTGCCCGGCGCGCCGCTGCCGTCGGGTCCGCGTTACCAGCGGACGCGCGAGTGCATGCGCATCCTGCGCGCCGCGCTGAACGGCGAAGCGATCCGCATCCAAGGCGAGTTTTACGACTTGGACCTCGCCCCGCCCGGCGTGCGCACGGTTTCCGGCACGTGCCCGCCAATGTACTTCGGCGGCCTCTCCGAGGATGCGCGCGAAGCGGCCGCCGCCGAGTCGGACGTCTTCTTGATGTGGCCCGAGCCGATACCCGCCGTGCGGACGTTGCTCGACGACATGCGCCAGCGGGCAACGCGCCACGGCCGCCGGCTGCGCTTCGGCTATCGGGTGCACATGATCGTGCGCGAATCCGAAGCCGAAGCCCGCGCCGCCGCCCGCAAGCTCGTGAGTCGACTGGAGGCCGAAGCCGGCCAGAAGATCCGCGAGCGATCGCTCGACCACGCCTCGCTGGGAGTGCAGCGGCAAGCGGAAATGCGGCAAGCCGCCGACGACGAGGGCTTCATCGAAGAGAACCTCTGGACCGGGATCGGCCGCGCCCGCAGCGGCTGCGGCGCCGCCATCGTCGGCGACCCCGACCAGGCGGTGCGCAAGCTGCGCGCCTACATCGACCTCGGCATCGACGCCTTCATTCTCTCCGGCTACACGCACTCCTCCGAATGTGACTACGTAGCGCGTTACGTCCTGCCGGAGCTGCCGCATGGGCCTCTCGCCCTCTAACTCGGATTTCTCACCACAGAGGAACGGAGACACGGAGTGGCCAAGCTGTGCATGAAGACTCGCGCGAGATCGATGAGGCAGAGAGCCGACAAGAAGTCCGTGCCGAAGCTGGTGCGATCCATGGCGGGCGACATCGCACTTCTCGTGCCAATCCTTTTTCTCCGTGCTTCTGTGTCTCCGCGGTGAACCATTCCGACTCGAATACGAAGGGACCTCCATGAGCATCGACCTACGCCGCGACGGCGACGTCTTCATCCTGACCATGAACTCCGGCGACAACCGCTTCAATCGCGGTTTTCTCGACGCCCTCAACGGCGCCCTCGATGAAGTCGAGCGCGAGTCCGGTCCGGTGGCCTTGGTGACGGTGGGCGGCACCGAAAAGTTCTACTCGAACGGACTCGACCTCGACTGGCTCGGCGGCGACGGAGCCGCCGTCAGCCGTGAGTTCATCGGCGAGTTCATCCGCTTCCTCGGCCGTGTCATGGGCATGCCCGTGCCGACGGTGGCGGCGATGAATGGGCACGCCTTCGCCGGCGGCGCCATGTTCGCGTTGGCGCACGACTATCGTGTCATGCGCGCCGACCGCGGATTCTTCTGCCTGCCCGAGATCGACTTGCACATGCCGCTTGCCGCCGGCATGAGCGCCCTCATCAGCGCCCGCATGACGCCGACCGCGCTGCGTGACGCCGTGCTGACCGGGGCGCGCTACGGCGGCGCCGAGGCGGCGGCGAAGCAGATCGTCGACGAGGCGCATCCCCTCGACCGCGTGTTGCCGCGCGCCGTCGAGATCGCCGCGTCGCTGGCTACCAAGGATCGCGCCACGCTCGGCTTGTTGAAGCGCGGCCTCTACGGCAACGCCTTGGCCGTCATGCAGTCGGGGGAGCTGTGAGCGAAACCCAAAAAGGACCGCCGCCGCCGCCGGACCCCGACAACGGGCGCTGGCAGGGCCGGTCGATCGCGCGCCGCTTCGTCTCGCCCGATGGCATGATCGTGCTCGTCGGCAAGAAGGCCGAAGACAACGACATCCTGTCGCTGAAACTAGGGGCGCCGAACGACTTCTGGTTCCACGTATCCGGCGAGGCCGGCTCGCACGTCGTGGTTCGCAACCCCGACGACCTCGACCGGCTGCCGCGCGACACCGCGCGCTTCGCCGCGGCCTTGGCCGCCGGCTACTCCAAGGCGCGCCGTGGCGGACAAGTGTCGGTACACATGGCCCGCTGCGGCGACGTCAGCAAACCACGCGGGTTCGAGCCGGGTAAAGTCTTGTTGCGCCGCTACGAGACGATCCACGTCGCCCCCTTGCGCGGTGAAGATCTGGCGAACGGCTGAGCCGTCCCAGCACGGCGCAAAATTCCTGCGTTACTTCCCCGCGCACCGCATGGTACACAGTTCTCCCGAACCATGTTTTGTACCCCCGTAAGGTTGCGCCTGGCTGCGGCGC
Organism: uncultured Binatia bacterium (SeqCode); assembly: GCA_964524885.1. Lineage (GTDB taxonomy): Bacteria > Desulfobacterota > Binatia > HRBIN30 > HRBIN30 > CALJUJ01. The sequence goes on along the minus strand of CAZGEJ010000004.1, from coordinate 179,920 downwards.
TCGTCGTCGCCTTGCTCCAGGGCCTGCCCGCTTTCGCCATACCCGTCATCGTCGACAGCACCGACACGGCGGCCCGCGCGGCACTCGTCGCGCGAGGCGCCACGACCCTTGCCGAACGTGGTTCGCTCGTCGTCGTCGATAGCCCCAATGGCGCCGCGGGCATCGCCCATGCCGTCGAACGTCCGGATTTCGAGAGCATTCGGTTGCGCCGCGGCCCCGTGGATCCGACGCGGCGCGCCGCGCGCCGCGCACCGACACGACGCCTGCGCCTGGTGCAGTTTGCCGCGCCGCCGACCGACAGCGATCGTGCCGCCCTGGAAGCCAGCGGCCTGCGCATCGTGCATTACGTGCCGCAGAACGCCTTCCTGGTCTGGACCGACGTGCAGAAGGACACGGGACCGAAGGCGCGCCGCGCCGTCGTGCGGCTGCGGCACGAAGGCGACTTCGAACCGCAAGACGCGATCGCGCCCAGTCTCGACGCAGCGCGGAGCAAAGACACCTTCGTCGAGGTGACGATACAACTCGTCGCCGACACCGACCAGACCGACGCGGACGTACGCCGCGCCGAAGCCCTGGCACAGCGTGTGCTGCAGCCGGCGCGGCGAGGCGCCGGTGGAACGTACATCCATCTCGGCCTGCGCCTGGCAACGGCGCGGCTGGAACAACTCGCGGCACTCGATACCATCGTCAACATCGAACCGAGGGTCGCGCCGCAACGCCACGACGAGCGGCAAGGCCAAGTGATGGCCGGCAATCTGAGTCCGGACCAGAGCGACCCGAGCCAACCCGGCTACCTCGGCTTCCTGGCAGGCCTCGGCTTTTCGACCGATCCCCTCGACTACCCGATCGTCGCCATCGTCGACGACGGCGTCGACGACGGCACGACCTTGCCGCCGACGCCCGATTTCTACGAACTCGGCGACGACGCCAATCCGAGTCGTATCGCCTTCAGCGTGCTGCCGCCCGGCGCCACCGCCAGCGGCCCGGAAGGTCCCGATGGCCACGGGACGATCAACGCCTCGATCGCCGGCGGCTACAACGACGCGGTCGGAGCATCTTTCGAAGATGCCGAGGGCTTCAACTACGGGCTCGGCATTTCACCCTACGGCAGGCTCGCCAGCGTGCGCGTCTTCTCGCCCAACTTCGACGCCGGCACCAGCGAGCCGGTGATGGTCGACGACTACTACACGCGCGGCGCGCGCATCAGTTCGAACTCGTGGGGAGCCGACGTCGCAGGCGCCTACAACTCCTCGTCGCAGGAATACGACGCACTGACACGTGACGCCCGCGCCAGCCTCGCGGGCAACCAACAACTGCTCTTCCTCTTTTCCGCCGGCAACGAAGGTCCGACGAGCGGCAGCATCGGTAGCCCTGGGACGGCGAAGAACGTGCTGACCGTCGGCGCCAGCGAGACCTCCAATCCCGCCGCCAGCGTCGGCAGCGGCTGCGGCGACGTCGCCGCCGACGGCAACGACGCGCGCGACATGTCGAGCTTCTCGAGCCGTGGCCCCTGCGACGATCTGCGCATGAAGCCGGACCTGGTTGCGCCGGGGACCTTCATTCACGGCTCCGCGTCGCAACCCGACTTCAACGGCAGCGGCGTGTGCGGGCCGACGGGCAACAACTTCACGGCCCCCGGCACGGACGCCTTGTTTCCCCCCGGCACGAACTACACCTGGTCGTCTGGAACCAGCCATTCGACGCCGGGTGTGGCGGGTTACGCTTCCCTGGCGTTCGAGTTTCTCGCGCGCGAGTACGGCATCAGCGCGCCGAGCCCCGCGCTGGCGAAAGCCTTCCTGATTCACGCCACCCGTCACCTCACCGGCAACCTTGCCAACGAGGACCTGCCCGGACGCCACCAGGGTTTCGGCATGGTCGACCTCGACTTGGCCTTCGACAGCGGCGCGACGCGGCAGTTCATCGACCAAACGCACCTGTTCACCGGACCGGGACAGACCTTCGAATGGGTGGGTCAAGTCGTCGACCCACAGCGGCCGGTGCGCTTCGTCCTCGCTTGGACTGACGCGCCGGGGCCGACCGTCGGCGATGCCTTCGTCAACGACCTCGACTTGGAAGCCGAAGTGGGACTGGTCGACTACCGCGGCAACAACTTCGATGGCGGTCTTTCGCAAGCCGGGGGCAATCCCGACACCCGCAACAACGTCGAAGCGATCTTCTTGCCGGCCGGTGCCGACGGACTGGTCCGCCTCACCGTGCGTGCCACCGGGGTCGCCGGCGACGGGGTTCCGGGGAACGGCGACCCGAGCGACCAGGACTTTGCGCTGGTCGCCCACAACTTCGTCACCGCGTCGCCGGCGGGCGCGGTGTTCTTCGACCGCCAGGTCTACAACTGCAGCGGCACCCTGCGACCGGTCGTGCTCGACGCCGATCTCGCGGGCGACGGTGGTGCCGCCGTGACCCTCAGCGCGACCGGGGGCGACACCGAGTTGGTCAGCGCCGCGGAAACTCCGGTCAACTCGGGGATCTTCGAAGCATCCGTGCCGCTCCAATCCGGGGGTGCAGCTGTCGACGGGGTGCTTCAGGTGGCCCACGGCGCGACGATCACCGCGACCTACGACGATGCCGACGACGGCAGCGGACAGCCGGCAACGGCGCAGGACACGGCAAGCATCGACTGCATTGCACCGGCGGTCAGCAGCATCACGACCAGTTCGATCAACGGCTCCGGCGCGACGATTCAATTGGCGACGGACGAGCCGGCCCAAACCCGGATACGTTACGGCACCAGCTGCGCGACCCTGACCGGGCAAGCCAACGGCTCCTCCGGGCTGACGGTTCACGGCGTGGCCCTCGCCGGGCTCATGCCGCTGACGACATACTTCTTCACCGTCGAAGCCAGCGACCCGGCGGGCAACCTGACGCTCGACGACAACGGCGGGCTCTGCCATTCGTTCACCACGACGGATCGTGTCGATGGCTTCAGCGAGCAATTCGCCGGAACCTTCGACCTGCAGTTCAAGACGCTCAGCTTCCTGCCGGCGACCTCGACCGCCGGCTACACGCTGTGCGTCGCCGACGCCACGACCTTTCCCACGGATCCGGCCGGCGGCATCGAGCTCACCCTGAGCGATGACGACAGCGAGGCGATCGAGCTGACCGGCGGCGCCGAGGTCGAAATCCACGGCGAGCGCCGTTCGACCGTCTACGTCGGCAGCAATGGCTACGTCACCTTCGAAAGCGACACCGACTTCTCGGAAAGCTTCACCGATCACTTCACGCGGCGGCGCGTGGCGGCGCTCTTCGACGACCTCAATCCGAGCGCCGGCGGTATCGTCAGTTACCGTCAGCTGACGGATCGACTGGCGGTCACCTACGCCGGGGTGCCGGAATTCCTCGACACGGGCAGCAACAGCTTCCAGATCGAGTTGTTCTTCGACGGCCGCATTCAGATCACCTACCTCGCGATCAGCGGACTCGACGCCATCGCCGGCTTGTCGAACGGCGCCGGCCTGGCAGCCGATTTCGCGCCGAGCGACCTATCGGCCTCCGAAGTGTGCACCCAGAGCGCCGGCACGATCGACCTGGACGCCGCCCTGTACGGCTGCAGCGACAGCATCGGCGTGAGCGTGTTCGACGGCGACTTGGCCGGCGTCGGCGCGGTTGCCGTCGAGATCGAGACGGACTCAGGCGACCTCGAGACGCTGACCTTGGCCGAAACCGGCGTCGACACGGCGTCCTTCACCGGAGTTCTGGCGGTCGCCCGCACGGCGATCGTGGCCGATGATGGGATTCTCCAGCTCGATGGCGGCGATGCGATCACGGCACGTTACTTCGACGCCGACGATGGCTCCGGCGCTTCGCGCACGGTGGCCGAGACGGCCCATGCGCTGTGCGTCGATCCGTTCGCCTTCTATCAAACGGCGCGCAACAGCGCTGGACCGAGTTTCGCTTCGTTCGCCCCGCTGACCCTCACCGACCGCTTTCGCAGCGTCGCCTACAAGGTGCTCAAGCCGGAACGCAGCGGCCTGCCCGCGCGTCTCGACGACGATACGGTCGATGATCCACAAACCTACCTGCGCGAGTACCGGATCAAAGAGGACAAGGGAGTCAGCAAGTTCGACGGCGTCCCCTACCTGCGCGTCGACAGCCGCTGCGGCAGCCTCTACCTCTCGTTGCAGCGGCCGACGAGTCTCATGCTGCCGGCGGCGCAAAGCGCCGCCGCGCCGGTCGCGGCACCGGTCGAATCGCTCCACGAACTCGACCACTACCTCTGCTACAAGGCCCAAACGCAGACGCGCCTCGCCAACGGCACCCGCGTCGCCGGGGTCGGCGAAGGCTTCCAGGTCGACGTCGTCGACGACTTCGACGGGACCGCGGCGCGGCGCTACGACCTGACCAAGGTGACCAAACTCTGCGTGCCCGCCGCTACGAGCGGCACACCGACCTATCAATCCGGCCCCGACAAGGGAGCGGCGAAACCGGTCAGTCTGGCCGCCGTGCGCCACCCCAACGACAACCTGCTCTGTTACGCCGCGCGCCTGGCGAAGCAGTTTCGGCCGCAGAACGGCTGCGCCGCGGCGGACCCCGACGCGGCGGGCACGACGATCGTGCCCAAGCAGCCGAAGCATGCGCCGATTGCAGCCTTGCACAGCACCGATGCATTCGGAGCACTCATCGGCAAGACGTCGAAGGAGAAGGAAGTCTGCCTGCCGGTGCGCATTCCCTGACGCCCCCGAGCGGCTTGGCATTCGCGAAGCTTCGCGTATACAGTTCGCGGCGAACGAAACGAAGCCCTTGCCCGCGAACTCCTTCCCTCTCCTCACCGCGAACCGGTTGCCATGCGCTTGCTGAAAATGATCGCCGCGCCGATGTTCGGGGTCGTGCTCGGCCTGTGCGTCACCGAGCTGGTCCTGCACTATTTCCCGCGCCAATTGCTGCCCCCGCAGTTTCGCCTGCTCGACCGAGTCTACGCCGCACGCAGTGCCTGGCAGGACATGATGTTGGGCGACCGCGAACTCGGATACAAACTCAAGCCCGACCTCGACATCCGCTTCCCCTCGGAGGGACGGGAGGTACCGATCCGCACCAGCAATTTCGGCCTCGGTGACATCGGCTTCCGCGACATCGGCACCCGGCCCCCGTTCGACGTCGTCGCGGTCGGCGACTCGTTTACGCTGTGCGACGACGTCGCCGTCGAGAACTGTTGGGTCAAGCACCTCGCCGACCGCACGGGGTTGTCGATCGCCACCCTCGGCGTCAACGGCTACTCGACGATCGCCGCTGCGCGCGTGCTCGACCGCTACGGCCGCAAGCTGGCGCCGAAGTTGGTCGTCGCCGGGGTGTTCGCCAACGACTTCAAGGACAACGTCCACTTCGACGGCTGGCTCAAGAGCGGCACCGACAACTACTGGACCTGGATGGGGCAGCGACGCGGACGTACCGGGTTCGGCAACTGGCTCGCCGACCATTCGATGGTCTATCGCCTCATCGACGGCGCCATGCGCTCGCGCAGCCGCGACATCCACAATTACAAGGAAAACGGCTTCGACTACGTCTTTCGCCTCGACATCTGGTGGACCCAGGTCATCAAGGATCTCGACAAGCATCCGGGGCTCGGGTTGATGCAGCAGTCGCTGCTCGACATGCGACGTGTCGCCGGGGAAATCGGTGCCGGCTTCGTCATCCTGCTGCTGCCCACCAAAGAGCAGGTACACTGGGACGTGGTGCAACGATTCGCTCCGCCTAATTCCGGCTACGACCCCGACTTGCCGACCAACACGGTGGCGGCCTGGGCCCGCGACAACGGCATCGCCGTCTGCGACCTGAGTCAGCCGCTGCGCCAGGAAAGCGCCAAAGGCCGCCAGCTCTACCTGCGCGTCAGCGGCCATTGGAACGAAGCCGGCAATGCCTATGGCGCCGAGGTCGTCGAGCAATGCCTACGCCAGCAGAGCTTGTTGCCGACCACGGCGCTGGCGCAGCACCCGTGAGCCCACTCCGATGGCAACGCCCCTCGAGAGCCTGATCGAGCTGCTCGATCTCGAAGAACTCGAGGTCAACATCTTTCGCGGCCGCAGTCCTAAGGAAGACCGCCAACGTGTCTTCGGCGGCCAAGTCGCCGGCCAAGCTCTCGTCGCCGCGGGGCGGACCGTGAGTGTCGGACGGGTGCACTCGTTGCACTGCTATTTCCTGCGCGCCGGCGACCCGAAGCGGCCGATTCTCTACGAGGTCGACCGGATCCGGGACGGACGATCGTTCACCACGCGGCGGGTCGTCGCCATCCAACACGGGCGCGCCATCTTCAATCTGGACGCATCCTTCCACGTCGACGAGCGCGGCGTCAGCCACCATGCGCCCATGCCCGAGGTGCCGGCACCCGAAACGTTGCCGACCTTCAACGAACGGCTGCGTCCCTTCCTGCAAGAGCTGGGCGAATGGGCCACACGCGAGCGGCCGATCGACTTTCGGCTGTGCGATCCTCCCGGCACCAACCCCAAGACGTGGACCAGTCCGCACGCCTACGCTTGGTTCCGCACCAACGGCGCGCTTCCCGACGATCCCATGCTGCACGCTTGTGTCATGACCTATGCCTCGGACATGACGCTTCTCGACACGACGGTGCGACCACACGGCATGGTATGGAGCCCGGACCGAAAACTGATGATGGCGAGCCTCGACCACTGCATCTGGTTCCACCAACCCTTCCGCGTCGACGATTGGCTGCTGTACTCGCAATTCACGCCGGCGGCGCGCGGCGCCCGCGGATTCGCCACCGGCGGCATCTTCACGCGCGACGGGGTACTGGTCGCGTCGGTGGCGCAAGAGGGCTTGATTCGACCTCTCGACTGATACGCCATGTGCGGCCGGTACACGCTGACGACGAAACCCGACGACCTGGCGAAGGCGTTCGGCCTCGACGAACCGCCTGGGGACCTTTCGCCGCGCTACAACATCGCACCGAGCCAATGGGTGCCGGTCATCACCGACGCTAGGCCGCGTCGGATCGACACGTTTCGCTGGGGATTGGTGCCGTCGTGGGCGAAGGATCCGTCCATCGGTCACCGCATGATCAACGCGCGCGCCGAGACCGTAGCGGAGAAACCCAGCTTCCGCTCGGCCTTTCGGCGCCGCCGCTGCCTGATCCCGGCCGACGGTTTCTACGAGTGGCGGCGGGACGGCAAGCGCAAGACGCCCATTTGCATTCGGCGCCGGGACGGAGCGCCGTTCGCCTTCGCCGGGCTGTGGGAGACGTGGAAGCCGGCCGAGGGCGCAGCCCTGCATTCCTGCACCATCATCACCACCGAGCCGAATGCGCTGCTGGCGACCATCCACGACCGCATGCCCGTGATCTTGGCGCCCGACACCTACGACCTCTGGCTCGATCCGGCAGTCGACGACTACGAACTCTTGCGGGGGCTGTTGTCGCCTTGTCCGGACGCCTGGTTGCACGCGTATGCCGTGTCGACCCTGGTCAACTCGCCGGCCAACGACGAGCCGCGATGCATGGAAGCCGCCGATGCTTGAACCGTCGGCGCGTCGTCGGCGTCGCTTCGCCCTGCTCGCCGTCTTGCTCGGTATCGGGGCGGCCTTGTCGATCGTCGAGCTGGCGATGCACCTGTCGCTACCGCCCAATTGGGCGGAATCGCAGATCGGGCCGGATACGCCGGAAGTGGCAGCTCGCTGGGTCGGCGACCCATTTCTCCCGTTTGTCGGCGCACGCTCCACGACCTACGAATTCGACTTTCCCATCGACAGTGGTCCGACGCATGTGGTCGTACGCAACAACCGCGACGGATTTCGCAGCCACGATCTGCCGACCGAGAAGTCTACTGAAGACTACTTCATCATCGCTCTCGGCGAATCGACGACGTGGGGCGCCATCGCTCCGACCAATGCCGAGACGTGGCCCGAAAGGCTGGCCGCCAAGCTGCAAGAGCGATACCCGACGCGACGCGTACGCGCCTTCAACTTCGGCGTGCAAAACGCCAACGATGCTTACAGCGTCGTCTCCCTGGCGCTGCACGGCGCCGCGATTCAGCCCGACTTGGTCATCGCCTACCACGGGTACAACGCCACCGCGTCGTCGATGGCCACGAGCTATCGCTTCGACCACACGCACGTGTTTCGCGACATCGACCTGCACCACAGCTGGCATGGCTGGCTGGTCAGCCTACCCCCATTCCTCCGCGGCTCGTATTCGCTCGTCTGGCTGGCGTCGCAGCTCGATGAAGCCATCGGTGCGCGGCGCCTATCGTTCTACATCGGAGATGGTTCCGACCTCATCGTTCCCGCCACCGACGAGTGGCCGCAACGACTCCGACGCAACTGGATGACGCTGAAGAGCATCGACTCGATCGCTCGCGGCCATGGCGGGCGCGCCTTGTTCTCGACCTTTCAGTTCTACCAAGGCGACGATCCGCTGTATGCTGCGATCAATCAGAGCCTGCGGGCGTACTTCACCGAGGAGAAGCTCGACTACGTCGACCTCGACGCACGGCTACCCGACGGCGACCGCAGCCTTCAATTCGACGCGTGTCACTTCACCCATCTCGGGCGCGAGCGTGTCGCCGAGATCTTCTTCGAAGACATCGTTCGCCGCGGCTGGCTCGAGCCCGACGGACGATCGTGACCCGACACGAAGCGTGTGCCGTGCGCCGCGTGCTTCGGTCGGCGACGCTTTGTGCTTGCCCGACGCGAACCGTAGGCGTATCCGAGACCGAGGAGGACGAGCCCATGCGTCGATTCATCCATGCAACCCTGGTACTCGGCATCGCCTTGGCTTTCGCCGTTCCCGCTGGCGCCGCGCCGCGCATCGTTCGCTGCGTCGACGGCAACCCCGACTCCGCCTGGGTTCAAGGCATCGGCCAGCCGTCGGACATCAGCTGCGACGCCGACGGCGTGCGCGACGGCGTTTGCACCTTCCTCGGCGCCTGCCCCCTCTGCTACTTCGAGACGCCGAACTGTCTCGCCCCGTGCGTCGATCCGCCCGACTACGAGTGGGGCACCCTCGGCGTCGGCCGCTCGGTCTCGCTCCGCCTCGGCAACGAAACCGTTCTGCTGCGCTGCGACCGACAGCCGAGCCCGCGCCAAGGTCGACCGGCGCGACCGCCGCGACCGAGCCGACCGCAGCAGGTTCGTTGAGACGGACCATGGCGCGACGTCGCCTCGGCTTCGCCGCTGCCCTGTTGGTCATCACCCATGCGCTTCCGACCGTTGCCCAGAACCACCCGTTCGGCAGCCGGCCGATGAGCTATGCGGCCGGGACCATCCGGCCGCATCACGTCACCCAGCCCACCCTCGACGCCGCCGTCGGCACCTTCTACGACGCGTGGAAGAGCCAATACCTGGCACAGGATTGCGGCCCCGGTCGCTACGTAGTGCTCACCGACGTGCGGGGCGGCAACCTCACCGTCTCCGAAGGCCATGGCTACGGCATGATCCTGACCGCGCTCATGGCGGGGTACGATCCACGGGCGCGCCTCGTGTTCGACGGCATGTACGCCTACTTTCGCGAGCATCCGTCCGATTCGTTCGATTCTCTCATGGCATGGAACCAAACCCGCGCTTGTGAGAACGCGACCGACGGCCACGCGAGTGCCACCGACGGCGATCTCGATATCGCCTATGCGTTGCTCCTGGCCGACAAGCAGTGGGGAAGCTGCGGCGCCATCGACTACCGCGCCGAGGCCATGGAGGTGCTCAGCGACATCCTCGCCGGCGACGTCGACCCGAGCGCGACCTACACACTCCTGGGGGATTGGACCGACCCCAGCGAACCCGGGTATTGGGCCGCGACGCGCTCCTCCGACTTCATGCCGGCACACTACCGCAGCTTCCTCGATGCCAGCGGCAATACCGCCTGGAGCGACCTGCTCGCCGGACAATACGCGATCATCGCCGCCCTGCAGACGAACCACAGCCCGAGCACGGGGCTGATCCCGGACTTCATCCTCGACCCCGCCACCGACCCGAAGCCCGCCGGGCCCTTCTTCATCGAGGCCGTCAGCGACGGAGCCTATTCGTACAACGCCTGCCGCGACCCGTGGCGCATCGGTACCGACTTCCTCGTCAGCGGCGACAGCCGCGCCCGCGAACGGCTGCAACCGATCAACGACTGGATCCGCACGCAGACAGGCGACGACCCGGCCCAAATCGGCGCGGGTTATGCCCTCGACGGCTCGCCCCTCCCCGGAACGAATTACCGCTCGATGGCGTTCGTCGCCCCGCTCGGCGTCGGCGCCATGGTCGACGCGACCCACCAAGCCTGGCTCAACGACCTTTGGGATCTCGTCGTGGCGACGCCGCTGGCAGACGAAGCCTATTACGAGAACACGCTCAAGCTGCTCTCGATGCTGGTGATGGCGGGCCATTGGTGGGCGCCCGAAACCGTGACCGGCGGCTGCGTCGCCGCCGGCACCTCCGACTGCAGCGAAGGTGGCTATCTCGCCGACGTGCGCCTCAAGGTCGGCGGCATCGGGAGAGGTCCCGGCAAACAAAGCCTCAAACTCAGCGGCAACCTTTTCTTCCCGGCAGGCATACCCGTCGCAAGCCTCGATGGCGGGGCGCAGATCCTGATCGAGGATCTGCGCTCGGGTGGAAGCGCCGTCTACGACCTGACGAGCGATACGGCTGCGGTACCGGGCAACGGGGATCCTTCGTGCCAGGCCGACGATGACGGCTGGAGCGTCGGCCCGAAGTCGACCACCTACCGCAACCGCTCAGGTGCCCTCGATGCCCCGACATGCACACCCGGCTCGGCCAACGGTCTGCGCCAGATTCGGTATCGCCGCCCGAGCGAGCGCGACATCCAGTTTCAGATCAAGGCACGTAATGCCACCATCGCCGCCGTCGTCGGCCCGCTGCGCGTCACTCTCGTTCTCGGAGACAGCGCCGCGTCGAATGGCGGCGGCGAATGTGGCATCAGCCAAGCCCTCGCCTGTAGCGTCAAAGCCACGGGCTTCAGCTGCCGCGACGAGTAAACTCAGCCGCAGCACGACCCGCAGTGTACGTCAGCCACGCGAGGAGCGCGCCCAGTCCGAACGAGGTCGAGACGACGATTCCGTCCAACGCCGTGGCCGACGGCGCCAGGCGTTTGATGAGTCCGACGAGGTCATCGCTGCGCCAACGCAGTAGATCGGCCGGCGGATCGATCCAGGCCAGCACCCGGGTCACGAGAATCGATCCGATCTCGTAAAAATCTCCCGGCAGCGAAATGAACGGCGCATACGCCAAGGGGATCGAAGCGCCGAGACACCAGGCGGCGCGCCCCGAGTTGGGCGCCCGCGACGCGTAACGCAGCAGGGGCAGGCCCGGGAACAGCGTCAGCACGAAGGGCGCAAAGCAAGTGACGAGGTACACGGCATCGCTGCCGGCCGTATCGAAGCCGACCAGTTGGCCCGCGTGCTGCGAGCCGACGGCGACGAACGGAAACCAGGCCTGCAGCCAGGCCGCACCGTAGACGGCGTCGATCTCCAGGCGCGAAACGCTGCCGCCGCTCCACAGGCAGCCGTACGCATGCAACAGCTCGTGGAGCGGGACGTAGATCCACCAAGACAGAATGAGCCCGAGGCCCAGACGTGGAAGAGCGGTTCGGATCGCCCCATCGGCGGCCACGCGCTCGAGGCCGGCGAGATAGTCGTCGAGAGGCGCACGCAACCAGCGCATGCGCGCTTCTAGCCGATCCGTGCCGCCTCGGCCACCACCGCAGCTTGCGGCACCCGGCGGCGCGTGGCATGCGTCAGCGCGGCCTCTGGAGCCGCGATCCTATGCTTCTCCCTTTGGGTGATAGTCCCAACCCGCGTCGGCCGGCGTTCGTCACCTACGCCATTCTCCTGGCCAATGTCGCCGTCTTTCTCGCCTTCACCGTACCGCTCTCGGCGACCGGGGTGGACGCGCGTGATCCCCTGCTGGAGGAGTACGTCGACAGCGTGTTGCGCAACCTGCCGCACCCGGCGATGCAGCGGGAATTGATGGCACAGATCTCGGCTTACGATCTCTTCATCTTCCGCTACGGCTTTCGCCCCGCCGACCCCAGCCTGCTGACGCTCTTCGCCTCGCTCTTTCTGCATGCAGGGTTTTTCCACCTCTTCGGCAACCTCCTCTTCCTCTGGATTTATGGTGACAACGTCGAGGCACACCTCGGACGGGCGCGTTACCTGGCGCTCTATCTCGGCGGCGGGATGGCGGCGACGCTGACGCACGCCGCCGTCGACCTCGGCTCGGATCTGCCGCTGGTCGGCGCTTCCGGAGCGATCTCGGGAGTTCTCGGCGCCTACTTCATCTGGTTCCCACACAACCGCGTGCGTCTCTTTCTCTGGTTGTTCCCCTTCATCGCCAACACGGTCTACGTCCCTGCGCGGCTGGTCCTCGGGCTCTACCTGATCGTCGACAACCTCCTTCCGTTTCTCGCGCGTGGCGGCATCGACAGCGGCGGCGTCGCCTACGGCGCTCACATCGGCGGCTTCGTCGCCGGTGTCGGCACCGCCTGGTGGCTCGACCGCAAAGAGGTCGTGGCGCCGCCGGCGGAGTTCGAGACGGCCGGCGGCGCCGCCGGCGGACTCGACATCGAGGCAAGTCTGCGGGCCGGCGAATTCGAGCGCGCGGCACAGGCGTACTTCGCCCTGCCCGCTGCCGCGACGCGCCGCCTGCTGGCGCCGCAATCGATGCTGGCACTCGGCACCTGGTTGCGTCGCGACGGGCACCCGCACGCGGCGCTCGTGGTCTTTCGCCGCCACCTGCGCGACTTCCCTCGCGGCCCCGGACTCGCCGAGGCTCATCTCGGTGCCGGCCTCGTGCAACTCGAAGACCTGGCCCAGCCGATCCCGGCCTACCAGCATTTCCTCGACGCACTCGATGCCAACCCTGATGAGGAGACGGCAGCCGTCGCCCGGCGCGCTCTGGCGACCATCGACGCGCAGCGTTCGACGCCCGGCTGGAAATGACGGCCGAAAGCGAGGTGGCGATGCGACGCGCCGAGCCCGCACGGTGCCGCTCGGACACGCCACCGCGGGCCGGCATCGCGTCATCGTCTCGCCCCGCCGGCGCCAGCCGTCCGCGAACGGACCGGCAGAAGCACCGCCTCCCTGCAGCGAAGGTTGAGCCCGAGCAAGGGCTTCACTAGGATGCCGGGAATCCGAGAACACCATGATCGAAGCCGCTTCCCTGACCAAGCGTTTCGGCGCCTTCACGGCGATCGAAGACGTCACCTTTTCCGTCGCGCCGGGTGAAATCGTCGGCTTCTTGGGCCCCAATGGCGCCGGCAAGAGCACGACGATGCGCATCCTCACCGGCGTCTTTCCGCCGACCTCCGGGCGTGCGGTCGTCGCCGGGCACGACGTCGTGCAGCAATCGCTCGAGGCGCGGCGTCGCGTCGGCTACTTCCCCGAACGCGTCGCACTCTACGCCGACATGACGGTCCGCGAGTACCTGCGCTACGTCGCCGAGATCAAAGGCCTGGATCGATCGCGCCGCGCCGCCGCGGTCGACGACGCGTTGGCCAGCTGCAACCTCGAGCGCGTGGCGCACCGCATCGTCGGCAACCTCTCGAAGGGCTTTCGCCAACGGGTCGGTATCGCACAGGCCCTGGTCGGCGACCCGGAGGTGCTCATTCTCGACGAACCCACCTCCGGCCTGGATCCGGAACAGGTGGCCGACATGCGCGAGCGCATCGCCGCCCTGCGCGGCCGGCGCACCGTCATCCTGTCGACCCACATCCTCTCCGAGGTCGAGCAGACCTGCGACCGGGTCATCATCCTCAACCGCGGCCGCGTCGTCGCTGTCGACACGCCGGCGAACCTCAACCGGCGGCTGCGGCCGACTTCCCAGATCCACCTCGAATTGGCCGGGGAAAGCGTCGACGTCGACGTGGCGTTGGCGGAACTGCCGGGGATCCTCGCGGTACGCCGCGTCGTCAGCCGTCATGTCGGGACCGCAGCATGGGAGGTCGACTTTTTTAATGATGCGGCGTCCACCGAGATCTACACGTCAGTTGTCGTCGGCAGCGGCGGGCAGCTTCTCGAACTCCGACCCGTCGCCTTGTCGCTCGAGGACATCTTCCTCAACCTCGTCGCCGAAAGCGTCAGCGACGCTTGAGGAACACTCCCATGGCTTTTCTCGTCCTGTGTCGGCGCGAGTTGCGCTCCTACTTCACCTCCTACGTGGCCTACGTGTTGACGGCCATTTTCCTCCTGCTGAGCGGCTACTTCTTCTACAGCGACCTGTCGTTCTTTCTGCTTGCCAGCGGCCACATCCTGCCCACCGGGCTGTGGCAGTACGTCTTCCTCGACATGCGACAGTGCGCCTTGCTCGTGCTGCCGCTGCTGACGATGCGCTTGTTCGCCGAAGAGAAGAAACTCGGCACCATCGAGCTGCTGTGGACCTACCCGGTGCGCGACGGCGAAATCATCGCCGGCAAGTTCCTCGCCGGTTGGATCCTCTACCTGATCATGCTGGCGCCGACGACGATCGCCTTCGCCGTCCTCTATCGCTACTACGCCTTCGACGTCCCGCCCGTGCTCGCCGGATACCTGGGCATGCTGCTGGTGGGCACCGCCTTTCTCGCCTGCGGCTTGTTCATCTCGTCGCTCACCGAGAACCAGGTGCTCAGCGCCATGGGGACCTACGGCGTGCTGGTGTTCTTCTGGTTCATGACGTGGAATGAAGAAGCCGTGAGCGACCGACTGTTGCTCTTCCTACAAGGGCTGTCGTTGTTCGACCGCTTCTTCAACTTCGCCCGCGGCGTCATCGACACCCGCGACGTCGTTTTCTTCCTCGCCTTCACCGCCTTCTTTCTCTTTCTGACCCAACTGTCGCTCGGCAGTCGCAAGTGGCGAGGGTTACGCTGATGTCGAATCTGCCCCGCCGTCACTACGCCTTGCGGCAGTGGCTCCAACTGGTGGTCCAGGCGACGCTCGGCCTCGTGCTGTTCGCCTTCACGCTGATTCTCGGGCAGCGCTTCAACCAGCGTTACGACATGACCCCGGACCAGCAGTACGTCTTGCCGGGCGAGGTGCAGCGCATCGTCGCCAGCGTCCAACAACCGGTGAGCATCAAGGTTTTCTACGACGGACAGCAGCAGGGCTACCGGCGCGCGCTGGATGACCGACTGAGTCTGTTCGCCGATGCCAACCCGCAGGTGAGCTACCGCTTGATCGATCTCGATCGCAACCCGCGTGAGGCCGAGCGATACGAAATCGGCAGCTACAACACCGGCATCGTCGAAACCGAAAGCGGCCTGCAGCGGCTGCGGGCTCCCGATGAAGAGAGCATTGCCGCGGCAATACTGCGGCTGACGCAGACGGAAGCGCCCGTCGTCTGCTTCGTCACCGGCCACGGAGAACAGAATCCCGACGTCGCCGGCGAGCGCAGTGGTTACAGTGCCGCGGCCAAAGCGTTGGAGAAGGAGAACTACGTCGTTCGCAGCGTCGAATGGATTCCCGAGCCCGAGGCGGGCCGTGAGTGCAACGTGCTGGTCGTCGCCGGGCCGCGCCAGGAGCTTCTGCCGCGCGAGATCGACTACCTCATGCAGCGTCTGCAATCCGGCGGCGCCATTCTGCTGCTCGTCGAACCCGATTCGCCGGCGTCGATCGAAACCTTCCTCGCGCGCGTCGGCATTCGCGTCTTCAACGACCTCATCGTCGACGAACGCAGCCGCTTCTACGGCGCCGACGCCTTCTCCCCGCGCGTGCGCATCATCGACACCGAGACCTTCGGCGATCGCCTGGGCGACGCCATCTTCGCCGTGGCGCGCACGTTGCGCCCGGCCGAAGGCGGTGAAGTCGACGCCAGCATGCGTCTCCTGGCGCTCACCGGGGAAGAGTCCTGGGCCCGCATCGGCGACGAAGAGTTGCCCGACCGGGACATCTCGTTTCGCGAAGACATCGACAAGCCGGGTCCGCTCCCCGTCGGTGCCGTGGTTCGTACCCGCCGTCCGGACGAAAACGAACCCGGTGCGTCGGCACCCAAACCCGTCGGACCCATGATCATCTTCGGCGATTCCGACTTCGCCAACAATCTCTACCTCGACCTCTTCGGCAACCGCGACCTCTTCCTCAGCACGATCGCCGCGCTGACCAAGCAAGACGTTCTCGTGGCGCGTCGCCGCGAACGGGCGGCGAGCAACTTCTCCGTCGTCACTTTGACCGACGAGCAGATCACCACGGTCTTTCGTGCCGCGGTGATCTGGCCGCCGCTGGTCGTCATGCTGCTGGGTGTCGGCGTACTCTGGTTCCGTCGTCGCCGTACGAGCACCTGACATGGGATCACGCACGACACTCTTGCTGCTGCTCCTGGTCGTCGCAACCGGCAGCTATCTGTGGCGCGACCCGGAGTCGCGCAAGTTGATCGTCAGCTTGCTCACCGGAACCGTCGAGGCCCCGACACCCGTCGTCGTCGTGCCATTGGTTTCCCTCGACCCGAATGATGTCCTTCGCTTGGAGATCGAAATCGGCGGCGAACGCCTCGAGGCACGCAAGAGTGACGGGCGCTGGCCTGGTTATCTCAATGGGCAGGCGATCGAGATCCTCGTGGACGAGGTCGGTCGCATCGGGCGGGTCAGCGAAATCGAGGACGGCGGCAAGGACTTGGAACAGTACGGCCTGGCGACGCCGGCGAAGACGCTGTGGTTGCACCGCGATGGCGGCGCACCGCCGATTCGCATCGACTTCGGCCGCTCCAACCCAGCGCTGACGGGAACGTACACCCGCGTCGATCAGTCCGGTCCGGTGATTCTCGCCGGCGCGGCGCTCAGTTGGGAGCTGGACAACGCCATCAAGGCGCTGCGCCAGCCTTGAAAAGCAACCGCCCGTGAGCCTCGTCGATCCTCCGCGCCACCGTTTCGTCGACGCCAACCGCCTGCGCCTGCATCTTCTCGAATGGGGCGAAGGCGAGCGTGTCGTCTTGCTCGTGCACGGCTATCTCGAACACGCTCACACCTGGAGTCTCGCGGCACCCCACCTGGCGTCCGCCGGATGGCACGTCTACGCTCTCGACTGGCGCGGCCATGGCGACTCGCAGTGGGTCGGTCCGGGCGGCTACTACCACTTCCTCGACTATGTCGCCGATCTTTCGTTTCTGGTGCCGCAGTTGGCCGAACGCGTCGCCCTGGTCGGCCACTCGATGGGTGGCGGTGCGGCCCTACTGTACGCCGGCACCGAGCCCGATCGCGTGCGTGCCTTGGTGTCGATCGAAGGACTCGGTGTACCGGATAGCGATCCGCTGGAGGTGCCGCAGCGAGTGCGGACGTGGATCGCGGACCTCGCGCGCGCCGAAAAGCGCCCACATGCCGCGGGAAGCGTCGAGCAGGTCGCCGCTCGTCTCCAAGCAGCTTGGTCGCGTCTGCCGGCGGCGGCGGCCCGGCTGCTCGCGCAGCACAACCTCCGCGAAGTCGACGGCGAGCGGGTCTGGAAGTTCGACCCGCTGCACCGCACCCGCGCGCCGCAACCCACCTATGCGGCCCAAGCCCGCGCCTTTTGGCAGCGCGTCGCCTGCCCTGTTCTCTACATCGAGGGAACGGAGAGCAGCTTGCGCCTACCACCGGCCGACGTGGACGAGCGCTTGGCGGCACTGTCGGCGGCGCGCCACACGATGGTGGGTTGCGCCCACCATCCGCATCTCGAACAGCCCCAAGCGACCGCTCAGGCGATCAGCGACTTCTTGTCGTCCATCACCTGAGCGGCGGTACGGCCTCTCGAATCGCCACTCCCTGAGCGCCGCCGATCGGTCGATCCTACTCTTTCGCCTTGAGTTGGGCGTCGTTGTCCCGGATGAAGGCGCGCAGATCGTCCGCCATGTCCAGCAAGCGGGCCCACTGTTCCTTGTAAAGGGTCACGGGGAAACGACCCAAGCCATACACCGACACGGCACCCTTGGCGCTGACGCGGAGCGACAGTCCCTTGGCCTGGGTCGACTTCTTCTTCAGCGCCTCGTTTTCGGCACGTAACCGGGCCAGTTCTTCTGCAACGTTCTGCTCGTCGGACATCGTCGTTCCTCCCTGAATTCGCCGAAGCATGCGGCGCTGGCTCGTTCGTGACAGAGTGCGGCCGCGGCAGCAAGGGCGCCGCCGCCTTTCCTCGGCGACGCAGCCGATCAATCGCGTCGTTGGCCGAGCGAATCGGCGATGGCGTGAGCGGCCTGGCGCAGCGCCGCGGGCCAATCGCGCGACAGCGGGTCGATCGACACGACGCGGGCGCCGATTTCCTCGGCGACGAGCTGAGCACTCCGCTCGGAGTACTGCGGCTGCGTGAAGATGGCCGTCACCCCATCGGCTTTGGCTTGTTGCACGAGCCGAGCCAAGTCGGCTGGGCCGGGCTCTTTGCCGTCGTGTTCCATGGCGACCTGCTGCAGGCCGTACGCGTGCGCCAAATAACCCCACGCCGGATGGAAGACGTAGAAGCGACGGCCTCGGTAGGGCTGCAAGATTCGCGACAGCTCGCCGTCGAGGCCTTCGACTTCGGCACGCAAGCCCGCTTCGCGCTGCCGAATCGCCGCTTCTTCCTGCGGCAACACCTGCCGCAAGGCCTCGGCCAGCGCCGTGACCAGGCCGACGACGGCGCGCGGCGAGGTCCACAAGTGCGGGTCCTCGTCCAACAACTCGGCCGTCGTGCCACAGGCCACGCGGATCACGTCGCGGTTGCCCTCGAGCAAGCGCTCGAGAGAAGTCGCCTCGAGCGGCATGTGCGGATGACCGACGGCGACGTAGATCGCCGCCTGCGCCGCCGCCTTCACTTGCTCGATGCGCGGTTCCCACGAGTGATGGTTGGCGCCGGGAGGAATCATCACCGCAACCTGCACGGAATCCCCGGCCAAACGCTCGACGAAGAAGGCGAGAGGTTCCACCGACACCGCCACCAACGGGCGTCGCGCCACCTCGTCGGACGTGCGAGCACAGCCGGCGACGGACAAAACGACGCCGAGTCCCAGGGCGAGGCACATCCAAGGGAGGTGCCTGGATCGCGGGCACAGGCCCGCCAGCGGCACCCGAGGGGCGCGGGAACACCAAAGCATGGCGGCGCATCATAGACGGATCGACGCCCGCGGCAACCGCCACGGCGCCCCTCCCCGCACGTTTGCACTCGCTCCGACTCCCCCCTATCAAGCGAGGATGGCGGCGACACGTTGGGCAATCGAGGTGCACGAGCTGTCCGCGGGCTATGGTCGTGACATCGTGCTCGACGGCGTCGAATTGTGCGTGCCGCCGGGTGAGTTCCTGGCGCTGATCGGTCCCAACGGTGGCGGCAAGACCACGTTGTTGCGGGTTCTCCTCGGATTGCTGCGACCAAAGCAGGGCACGGTTCGTGTGCTCGGCGCCGCCCCGGACGGCGTGCGTGGACGTGTCGGCTACGTGCCGCAGCACGCGCGCTTCGACACCGGCTTTCCCATCTCCGTGATCGACGTCGTGCGCATGGGTGTGCCGCCGCCCCTGCGGCGCGACCCGAACGCCGCCCGCGCCGCGGCGTTGCAGGCGCTGCAGCAATTGGAAATGAACGATCTCGCCGCGGAACCGATCGGCGAATTGTCGGGCGGACAGTTGCAACGCGTCCTGATCGCCCGGGCCGTCGTCATGCAACCCGAGCTGCTGATCCTCGACGAGCCGACGGCCTCGCTCGACGTGCGCAGCGCCGACTCGTTCTACGAACTGCTGCACGAGCTGGCGCGCCGCATGACCGTGGTGCTCAGCTCGCACGACGTGCTCGGCGTATCGTCACGCGCCGACAGCATCGCCTGCCTCAACCGCAAGCTCTACCACCACCCCGCCGGCGAGGTCGACGCCGGGACGTTGGCCCAGGTCTACGGCTGTCCGATCGAACTGGTCGCCCACGGCGTACCGCACCGCGTCTTGCAAGAGCACGATGCGACGCACACGCATCCACCGCACGGAGCGGGCACATGATCCTCGACATGATCGCCCTGCCCTTCATGCAGCGGGTGCTACTCGCCGGCCTGTTGGCGAGCGTCGCCGCCGGAGTGGTCGGCACCTTCGTCGTGGTCAAGCGCATGAGTTCGATCAGCGGCGGCATCGCCCATGCGGCCTTTGGAGGCGTCGGGTTGGGGTTTCTGCTCGGCTTCAGCCCGTTCCTCGGGGCAGCCTTGTTCGGCGTGCTCTCCGGTGTCGGCGTCGGCCTCGCCCACCGCCGCTTCGGCTCGGCGCTGGATACGGCGATCTCGATCTTCTGGTCGGTGGGCATGGCCTTGGGCGTCCTCTTCATCGCCCTGACCCCGGGATACGCCCCCGACCTGACGAGCTACCTCTTCGGTAGCATCCTCTTCGTCTCGTGGGATTACGTCGTGCTGGTGGCGCTGCTCGACGGGCTCATCATCGCCATCTGCTGGCGCCTGTACGTCGCCTTCCAGGCGATCGCCTTCGACGAAGAGTTCGCCGCCGTCGTCGGCCTGCCGGTCGAGCGTCTCTTGCTGGCGCTCTTGGCGTTGATCGCCATTTCGGTCGTGACGTTGATGCAAGTCGTCGGCATCATCCTGGCGATCGCCCTGCTGACCATACCAGCGGAAACGGTGCGACCGTGGTCACGTAGCTTGGGGCACATGATGATCGGCGCCGCCACGGTCGCCGCCGTCGCGACCACCGGCGGCATCGTCGCGTCGTTCCTTCTCGCCGAGAGGTTCACGGTCTCGGTCCCCTCGGGACCACTGGTGATCCTGCTGAGCGTATCGTTCTACGGACTGTCGCGTGCCATGCCGCAGCGGCGACGACGCCCGACGTAGTGCGGATGCCGCGCCGCCGCTTCACGCACCGACGCGCAAGACTTCGGCAAAACCTTCCCCCATCGAGCGAAGAAAGACGTCGCGATCGGGTACGGCCGCGGGGTCGTGGTTGATGCTGACGTACACGCGGCCGTCATAGCTGAACAACGTCACGTTGGCGGCGGAGCCGGAGAGCGGGCCGAAGCCGTACATGTGTTCGACCTTGGCGCCGCTGACGTAGACCGGGAACGGTGGGCCGGGGACGTTGCTGGTGATGAAGTCGATCGCCTTGAGCATCGATCCGAATAGGCTGACGCTCAGCGACTTCGGCAACGTCGAGAGGACGCCGGCGATATCGTCGATCAGGGTCAGGGCCGGCTCGGTGCGCTCGTGTTGCACGGCCGAGGCGATGCAGCGCATCCGCTCGCGCGGGTCGACGATGCCGACCGGCACGGCGAAACGGGCTGGCGAGAACTGATTGCCGGCGTGAGCGCCGTGTTCGCCGCTGCGCAGGTTGATCGGCATCGTCATGCGCAGCTCCTCGACGGGAGCGCCGTGGGCTTCGTGATAGCGACGCAGGCCGCCGGCGACCGCGGCGACGAACGCACAATTCAAGGTCCCGTCGACGGCTACCGCGGCGCGCTTGAGATCGGCCAGTTCGAATTGCAGCGCATCCAGTCGAACACCGAGAGAACGATGCACCATCAGCGGGCTCATCGGTTCGGTCACCGGGCGCAGCGTCCGGCTGATCGAACCCGCCGTCTCGAGAGCTGCCCGCACCATGCCCGCGGGGTCCGAGGCCCAATCGACGGCACCACGACCGAGTGCCGCCAACACCCGATTGGCGGTTTCGACACCGGCGGCGGCGCGATAGCGCAAAGCCCCGAGTGCCTCGGCAAACGGGCCACGAGTGTCGGTATCGTTCGCATCGGCGAGCGCACGGGGGGAATCGTCGGTAGGATCGTCGTCGCGATCGCGCTCGACGAGGCTGGCCGTCATGCGCACCAGTCCCACCCCGTCGGAGATGGCATGGTGCAACTTCATGAGGATGGCGCAGCGACCCTCTTCGAGCCCTTCGACTTGGTACATCTCCCACAGCGGTCGATTGCGGTCGAAGGCCTGCATGACGATCGGCTCGGCGAAGTCGAACAACTGCCGCATCCCGGCACCGGGCGGCAGGGCCAGCCGGCGTCGGTGGTAGGCCAGGTCGAAGTTGTCGTCGTGTCGCCACACCGGCGGCGCTACCCCGAGTGGATCGAGCACCACGTGCTGGCGTAGACGTGGAACGCGGCCGAGGGCCCGTTCGACGGCGCGAGCGAAGCGCTCCGGCTGTGGCGGTCGGTCGAGGATCATCACCGAGAGAATCGTCGAACGCAGCATCGGATCGCGTTCGTTGTTCCACAGGATCGCGTCGTTGGCGCTCATGTGCTCGTCGTAGTGCATGCTTCCTCCTCGGTCGCGGCGGCGTCGCGGCTGCCCAAAGTATCGCCTCAGGAGCGACAGACAAGTCGGGATCGCCATGACCGTCCGTGCGTGTCGGCGAATTGCGCCGACCGGGCATGCCTCTCCCCCAGGGATTCCCCAAGATCACGTGCGTTTTTCCTTGCTATGCCGCAGAGCATCGACGTACTCTGACGTATCTCTCGGCATCGGAGACCGCATGACGACGTATGTCCCAAAACTCGCAACGCTTCTATGGTTGGCGGCATTCGTCGCGCCGGCGAGCGCCCAGCCGGCCGACTCCCTCGGCGCCTGCGCCAAAGCCGTCGCCAAAGAATCGCGTCGCTACACCTCGGACTATGCAAAGACTGTCGGCACCTGTGTCGACCTGATCAGCGCAACCGTCCTCGTCGACAACGCGCCCGTCGCCGCAGCCGCGGGCAAGTGCGCCAAGGCTCTGCGCAAGCTGCAGAACAGCGACGATGCCGCCAAAACGCTGCAAGCCAAGCTCGCGGCCAAGATCGCCAAGTCGTGCGACCCGAGCGTCAACCCGGACAAGGTCGAGCATACGGAAGGCGATGTTCTCGGCACCGGCTCGCTGCCCGAGCAGATCCAGGCCCAGGACTTGGCCACGTTCTGCGCCGGTTTCGGCATCACCCCGCCGGTCGACGATCTGGACGATTGGATCGCTTGTCTGACCAACGCCGCGACGTGCGCGGCGCGCCAAACGCTGGCGACCCAGCAACCACGACTGATCGAGTATCTCGCCGCCGTGCGACCCGAGATCGATGCCCTCGATGCCGGCGATCCCGATCCGGCGATCGACGATGCCCTGGCGGTCCTCGATGCCCTCATCGACGCGATCGACGCGGACGACGACGGTCAGCCCGATCTCGTCTGCGGCCCGACGGATCTCTGCGACCCAGGCGAGGAGGCTGTGGACGGCGTCTGCCAACCTTGCGCCATCGGCAAGGCCAATCCCAATGGTTTTGGGGCCTGCCAACCCTGCACACCGGGCACGTTCGCCAACGCCACCGGCCTGTCGACTTGCCAGAATTGCCCCGCGGGATCGTTCAGCAACACTTCGGGAGCGACGGCGTGTAGCCCGTGCGGCAGCGGCCAGTTTAACCCGTCCCTGGCCATGACGAGTTGCCAGGACTGCCCGGAGGGAACCTTCTCGTCGGCGATCGGCCAAACCGTCTGTCAGAACTGCCCGGCCGGTAAGTTCAACAACCTGCCCGGCGCCACCGTTTGCGCGGACTGTGAGGTGGGTACATTCAGCGGCACCCCTGGGGCGACGACTTGCACACCTTGTCCGGTAGGAACCTTCAGCAACTCGACCGGCCCCACGACCTGCCAATTGTGCGCCGCCGGACGGTTCAACGACTCCCTCGGCATGTCGACCTGCGAGAACTGCACCGCGGGCAAGTTTGCTCCGTCGATCGGTTCGTCCGCGTGTAACAATTGCCCAGCCGGCTATTTCTCGGCGAACGGCGCTGCGCAGTGCCAGCCGTGCGGCACCGGCACCTTTAGCAGTTCGAGCGGTTCGACGACGTGTTCGAGTTGCAACCCTGGTCACTTCACTGCCTCGATCGCCTCGACCACGTGCACCGACTGTTCTCCCGGGACCTTCAACACGGTTTCCGGCGCTTCGACTTGTCAGCCATGCCCGGCCGGTCGGTTCAGCAACACTGCCGGCGTGACGAGCTGCCAACAGTGCGCCGCCAACAGCTTCAACCCCGCCACCGGCGAGCCGGCGTGTTTCAACTGCCCCGGCACACCGGCCGGTTCGACCACGTGTCCGTGAACCCCTCTTCCGGAGAACCCGCCGCCCACCGGCGGGTTCTCTTCCTCATTCCGCCGACCGGCACCTACTGCCGCGAAGACCGCTGTCAGTCGTACTTCAGCTACGAACTGGTGCCGTCGATGCGGCCGCCGCTCGAGGAATGCGAAGCGGCCGGGGCCGTTCGTGCTGCCGGCGCCACACCAGCGCTGATCGACGCGCCCGCCGAAGGCCTATCCGACGACGCGACCTTGCACCGCCTCGTCGCTGCCAACCCCGACCTCGTCATTCTCGTCGTCACCTTCGGCACCCTCGACGACGACCTCGTCTGGGCCGCTCGCGTTCGCACCACCCTGCCGGGCATCACCATCGGTGTGCGGGGTGCCCCCTGCTACAGCCTCGCCGACGACATCTTGCAACGTGCTCCGGCGGTCGACTTCTGCGTCCGCGGTGAATACGAACTCATCTTCGACGAGGTGGTGCGACTCGGCCATCGCCACGCCGTCGGCACCGTCTTTCGCGACGGCGAACGTCGCGTCGCGCCGCGCCCCTCGCGGCTCGCCGCCGACCTCGACGAACTGCCGCTTCCGGATCGTTCCATCCTCGATGCCCGGCGCTATCGCGTACGCGGCCTCGGCGCGCCACAAGCCACCGTGCGCGTCCAACGCGGCTGTCCCTTCCCCTGCACTTATTGCCTGGTGCACAGCGTCAGCGGCGATCGCGCCCGCCACCGGTCGCCCGAGGGCATCGCCACCGAGATTGCGGCACTTCAGGCACAGGGAACCCGCTACTTCTATCTCCGAGCCGAGACCTTCAGCCTCGATCGCTCGTGGACCCTACGCCTCTGCGCCACCTTGGCCGAGCGCTGCCCGGACATTCGCTGGGTCACGACGACACGCGTCGAGTGCGTCGACGAGGCAATCCTTGCCGCCATGCGCCGTGCCGGCTGTTACGGCATCAGCTTCGGCATCGACGCCGGCAGTCGCCGTATCGGCGATCTGGTGCGCAAGCGCCCCGACATGGAGCGTGCTACCGCGGCACTCCGTCTGTGCGACCGACATGGCATCCTCTCGCTCGGGTACTTCATGCTCGGCTTCGTCTGGGACGACGCCGCGTCCATTGCCGAGACCGGGGACTTCATCCACGCGGTGCGCCCCGATCTGCTCACCATCCACTTCGCCCACCCGTACCCCGGCACGCGCTACCATCAGCAAGTCGAGGAGCAACATCTCCGCGTCATCTCACCGCGGGCACAGGCCGAACCGGCCTTGGCCCTGCCGGGCTGGAGTCCGGAGGCACTGCAGCGCGAGGCGCATCGCATGCTTCGACGCCACTACATGCGCCCTTCCGTCGTGGCATCGGTGTCGCGCAAGCTGCTGCGGCTGGGATGGAGCGAGTCGCGCTTGCCGAGTCTGCGGCCGCTCGCCGCAAGTGCCGTCCCCGCCGACCCAGGCGTCTGATTCGGCTAGTGGATCAGCGTCCCAGAGCGGCGCGCGTGCGCTGCCATGCCGCCTGTCCCGGCGGCCAATCCGGACGCACCGAGACGATCCACTCGTAGTGTGGGTAGGCCTCGGCGTAGCGCCCGAGCCGTTCGTAAGCATCGGCCAGGGCGTAACGCGCATCGAAATAGTCCGGTCGCAGCGCCACGGCGCGTTCGTAGTGCAGCACGGCGCCCACCAAATCGCCTTGGTAGGCCAAGGCCGTGGCGAGGTTGTTCTCGGCGGTGGCGAAGTTGGGACGGATGGCGAGAGCAGTCTGGTATTGCTGTGACGCCGCGGCGTACTGCCCGCGCCAGGCGAAGGTATTGCCGTAGTTCAACAAGGCGTCGGGCCAGGTCGGATTGGCGCGCACGGCCTGCTCGTAGTGGTACGCCGCCAAGTCGGTTTCACCATGACGCTCGAGGAACACCCCGAGATTGTTGTGGGCCATGTAGTTCGACTCGGTCACCTGCAATGCCCGCTCGAACAAGGTCCGACTATCGCGCCAATGGGCCAACTGCTGCCGACTGACCACCGCTAAAGCTACGAGAACCACCAGGGCAACGAGGCCTGAACCCCAGCGTGGCACACGCCGAACCTCGAGCCACTCGGCCACGGCAAACACACCTCCCGCCAGCAAGCCGATGTGGGGAATGTACGTGTAGCGGTCGGCCATCGCCTGACCGCCGAATTGGATCAAGCCGATCACCGGCACCGCCGTCCCGACATACCAGGCCCAGCCGACCCAAGCGGCGGGGTAGCGGCGACCCAGCCTCAGCACCACGAGCGTCAGCAGCACCAGCACCGCCACGCTGACGATTGCCTGCGACGTCGGCACAGGAACCAGCGGATAGAAGACCGCCAGGTCGCTCGGCCACAGTGTTTTCCCGAGATAGGCCACGTAGCTGCACCAGGCGTTGGCCAGACGCTCGCCGAACGGCACGGTTGCATCGGCTACCCAGGCTCCGGCTGCCTGCTGCGCCGCGGCGGTTTGCCTCAGGGTCGCCGTGGCCAAGACCAGTAGGGGCAGCTTCTCCGCCGCCAGCATGCCGCCCTGGCGTGACAGGGCACGGGCCGGGTCGATACGACGTAAGGGCCACACGTCGAGCAACAGCAGTCCGAACGGAACCACCGCCAGCGTCGGCTTCGCCAACAGCCCTAGGCAGTAGGCGAGCAGCACGCCGGCGTACCGCAGTCGCCCTCCCCGCTGGGCATAGGCGACGTAGGCGCTGAGCATCAACATCAGCATACAGCCGGAGAGCACGTCCTTGCGCGCCGCGATCCACGCCACCGATTCGACCCGCAACGGATGCAAGCCGAAACACGCGGCGACACAAGCACTCAGCCACAGCCGCCCGGTGGCTCGCTGCAGCCATCCGAACATCAACACGACCCCAAGAGCGTGCAGCGCCACGTTGACTCCATGCGCCGCCCCAGGATTCGCCCCGAACAGCTCGACGTCGAGCATCAAGGACAGCCAGGTCAGCGGGTGCCAGTGGCCGGAATGATACGCCGTCCACGCCCAGCGCACGCTTTCGCTGGTCCAACCGGACTGCACGAAACGGTTTTCGAATACGTACTCGTTGTCGTCGAGGTCGACGTAGCTGAACTCTGCGACAGGCCAGTACACGGCGGCAACGGCGAGTCCGAGCGCGACGGCGAGCAGCCAGCAGGAGCGACGATGGGCCAACACCGAGGCACTCCATCGCAATCGGCGCGCCCACGCAAGGCGCGCCATCGACGCTTGCGGTAGCCGACCCGCCAGCAGTAGGGAGGGCCATGCAGCGCATACTTGCGGGTATCCTCGCCGCCCTCGTCTTCGTCGGGCTCGCCGGCTGCGGCGATGATGACGGCGCCGCACCGAACGTCGTCGGCATCGCCGTTCCGTTCCAGCCGAACGCGACGCCGCTGCGCTTCGGCGACGTGCCCTGGCCGAGCGACCTCTATCGAAGCGAGAGCGGCGTCGTCGGCGACTTGGAAGGTCTCGAACGACTCGTCGGCCGACCGGCACGTTTACGCCGTGAACTCATCGGCCTCGACGGCTTCGGGCGCGCGACGGGCGCCGTCTTCTTCACCGATGCCGACGTCGATCCGGCCAGCCTGCCCAGCACCTGGAGCGAGGCGACCGACGACGACGCATCGGTACTCCTCGTCGATGTCGATTCCACCTCGCCCCATTTCGGCACGCGCTACCCTGTCTTCGCAAAGTTTCTACCCAGCCTGGGGATGATTTCCGCCATCCCGGTGCCCGGCGTCGTGCTTCCCCCAGGCACGCGCCACGCCCTGATCCTCACCGATCGCGTCCGTACGCGGAGCGGCGCGCGCCTGGTCGCCGCGCCCGAACTGGACTCGTTGCTCGATCTTGCCCCTTCGCGGCGCTCGACGCCGGCGGCACGGCTGTATGGCGATGCTGCCGAAAACATCGTCGCAACGGGTGCACTGTGCCGCTCCACTGCGATCGCCGCCATGGCGGTGTTCACGACTTCGTCGCGCGTCGACGAGATCATCGAGCTACGCCAACGACTGCTGCAACAACCGGAACCGCACTTGCTGCTGGGCGCGGAGCACACTGCACCCTACGTCTCCGCCCTCTTCCGCCACGACACGCAGCCCTCGCTGGACGACTGGCTCGGCATACCCGAACGCGACGAGAGCGGCGTCGAATGGCCCGGCGGCGACAATCCTGGCGGCATCGCGCACGACGCCATCGGCGCCGTCGCCAGCGGCGCCTTCGTCGCACCTAGTTTTCTCGCTGCCAGCGGCGGCTTCGCGCTGAACCACGCCACCGGCGATGCGGAACTGACGCAGCCTGGCGCCAAGATACCCGTGACCTTCGTGCTGCCGCGCCAGCCGGCGCCGCCCACCGGCTATCCGGTGGTGATCATCGGGCACGGGCTGAACAACCACCGCGGCACGATTCTTTCGATCGCCAATGAACTGGCCCGCGCTGGCTTCGCGCTCGTCGGCATCGACGACGTGCAACACGGGGCACGCCAAGGCCTGGCGGATCTACGCAACAACTATCCGGGAACGTATCGCGGCCCCGACGGCATCCCCGACACGGTCGGCTTGGCCATCGGCTTCTTCGCCGGCTTCTCGGATTTCGCCGCGATGCGCGACAACTTCCGCCAAAGTGTCCTCGACCACGTCAGTCTCGTGCGTTTGCTGCGCAACCCGGAACTCGACCTGAGCCCGCTCGTCGCGCCCGCCGCGGCCGTGCCTCGGCTCGACCCCGACCGCATCTTCTGGAGTGGTGGTTCCCTCGGCGGCATCATGGGAACGATGGTGACGGCGGTCGAACCCGGCATCGTCGCCGCCGCCTTGCAAGTTCCCGGTGCGAACTTCGTGCAACTCATCTCGACCAGTTCATCCGAGTTGGCCCCACTGGTCGAACAATTGACGATCAGTCTGTTCGGCGTGGTCGGCGACGAAGCCATCGACGCCTTCCACCCCGTCGGCAACTTGCTCGCGGCGGTCACCGAGCCGGGTGATCCGATCGCCTACGCGCCGCACATCAACGGCACGCCGCTGCTCGCCGAGCGCCGACCCGCCGACATCCTCCTGACCTATGCCGTGTACGACGAGGTGCTGCCGAACATCGCGACGCACGCGCTGATCCGGGCCCTGGGCATCGATCTGGCGCGACCTCGCCTCTTCGATCTCCCTGGCATTCGCAGTGTCGACGCGCCGGTGCGCGGCAACCTCGCCAACGGCCGCACCGGTGCCGCGGTGCAATACCTGCCCGCCAACCATGGACTCGGCTTCGCCCGTTACGACGGGCGCAAGTTCTTTCCCAGCGACTTCGTCGACGGCGCACAACGCCCGCGTCTGGCGCGCGAGTTCCGCTTCGAGCAACCGGTACGCGAACACCTCCAGCAACTCGTCCGCTTCTTCCGCAGCGCCGCCGAGGCACCCGGCGCACGCATCGAGGTGCCGGTTCCGCCGGTCGCCGACTACGACGGGGACGGCCTCCACGATGCGGACGAAGGCCGCCGCGGCACGGATCCCTACGATCCCGAGAGCCGTTGAGAGCGCGATCCCGGAACTCAGCCGCCGCCGACCAAGACCTCGCGAGCCGCCGCCAGCTCGTCGCGCTTCTTCTTGCCGACTTCGGGATAGGCGAGATCGAGCGAATCGAGCGCTTCGATGACGGCTGCGGCGACGACGACGCGGGTGAACCACTTGTTGTCCGCCGGCACGACGTACCACGGAGCCTCCGGCGTCGCCGTCTCGCGGATCATGTCCTCGTAGGCCGTCATGTAGTCGTCCCAATGTTCCCGTTCGCGCGCGTCGCTGACCGAGAACTTCCAGTTCTTCTCGGGGTTCTCGATACGTTCGAGGAAGCGCCGCTTCTGTTCGTCACGCGAAACGTTGAGGAAGAACTTGCGGATGACCACGCCATTGCGCCCGAGGTAGCGTTCGATGTTGCGAATGTCCTCGAAGCGCTCCTTCCAAACCCGTTTGCCGACGAGTTCGGGTGGTACCTTCTGCCCGTGCAACAGTTCCGGGTGCACGCGTACGACCAGAGTCTCCTCGTAATAGCTGCGGTTGAAGATGCCGATCCGGCCACGCTCCGGCAGCGCCTTCATGCAGCGCCACATGAAATCGTGATCGAGATCCTCGGCGGAAGGCGACTTGAACGAATAGACCTGGCAACCCTGCGGATTGACCCCGGACATGACGTGCTTGATGGCGCCGTCCTTACCCGCCGCGTCCATCGCCTGGAAGATCAGCAGCACCGCCCATTTGTCTTGGGCATAGAGGCGATCTTGCAGTTCCGCCAAGACCTCGATGCCCTCGGCGAGAGCCGCCTTGGCGCGCGGCTTGTCCTCCGAGCCGAACCTCAAGGTGTCGGCGGGATCGCAATCCGCGAGACGGAATCGCTTGCCGCTCTCGACACGAAACGGCTTGGCCAGTCGTCGTGCGTGTTTGATCAGCTGTCGCTCGTTCATGGTCGCGCCTCCGGCTCTCTGCATAGCGCCGGTGTTCGCGATCAAACAAGTGCCATCGACGATTCGCTCCCTCCCTGGCGATGCCGCCTCAGGGTTCGCTCCACCGGTTCCGATAGCGGTCGACAGGGCCCTCCTGCCCCGTCGCTTCGAACGTCGTCGCCCAACACCCACCTGCGTCGATGCCGATCTGTACGGTGACGGCCTCGTCCGCCGCGATCGGCAGCGCCACCGGCGCCGTGGCGCCTCGCCCTTTGATCGACAGACGCAAGCGATCGCCACGCGGCCGTACCTGCAACCGTTCGACACCGTCGTGCGCGCCGCTGCGATCGCGGAACTGAAAGCCCGTCTCGCCGAGGCTACTCCAGCAGGCGCGGCCGCCACAGCTGCCGCCGCCGGCGATCGCGGCCTCAGCCCGCAGCGCATCGTCGACGTACATGCAGTAGCGCAGCATCGACCCGGCCTCGGTCAGAGATCCGAGCGAGTCCATTGCCGCAGGCCCCTCCCAACGCCAGTCGAAGCTCCGCCGCCGACCCTCGCCGTCGCGGAGCGCCAGCTTGGACTTGACGGGTCCGCCGCAATCGAGGCGCGGCGACAGCGGGCACCCCGTCGCGACGGTCATCGTCGCGGTCGCGGTTGCCGTGGGCGTCGCCGTGCTGCTCGAGGTCGGGGTCGACGTCGGCACGGCGCTCGGAGTGGACGTCGGTGTCGGCGATACCGTCGGCGTGGGTGTCGGGACGGGAGCGACGTAGGCTTGATCGGCGGCATCCCCAAGCGAATCGTCCGCGGTCGTGTTGTCCAGCAGCACCGGATCCCCCCACTGCCCGGTGACGCTGACGGCTTGCAGCGCTTCCTCCGTCAACCCTGCCGGCGGGCGGCGCAGGCGGAAATAGTCGACGTCGACGACGACATCCGGATTGCCGACGCCCACGGCGGCGGTGCGATTGTGGTGGAACGGATCGAGGCTGCCGGCGTAGTTCCAATCGCCATAGGCCGTGATGCCGACCTGAAGGGTCGCGGGCATGTCGTCGGTGACGATGCGGTTCTCGACGATCCACGGTCCATCGCCATGCTTGCGCAGCAGGACGAAGGTCTGGCCCCGGCGCACGATCTGTAGCGTCGAAACGTCCTGACCGATGCCCGTGGCGTTGGCGCTGGCATACACGTTCGATTGGGAATCGACCGTGTTCTTGACCTCGACCTGCCAGACGTTCGGATCGGGATTGATCGCGTTGGTGGCGAAACCCGAGGCGAGGTAGAGATAGTTCTCCGTGCCGGGCAGCCAAGGGGTCGTGTAGTGATCGGGTTGGCCCAGCGGCGGCGGCGGCCACGGCAATACCACGTCAGGCCCAGGGTCGGGACTCGGCGCCGCTTGGCTCAGACCACGCGGCGCCCGTACGAGGAGTCCGCCCCAACTGTAACTCGAAGTCGGGCGTCCCGGCAGGCCCTGGCGCCGACCGACATCGAGGCGCATCGTCGCGACGAAATCGCCGGTGACTTCTTGGAAGGCCAAGGCGCCGGTGTAGTCGTTGTACCAGACGCTGGAGTACGGCATCAGCCGCATGTGTCCGTCGACCGAGGCGTCGACGTCCCACACCTCGAGTTTGTCGGCGCCCCAGCCCTCGACGACGCAGTTGCGCTGCCAACGGGACAGGCTCGACGCGTCGTCGAATTCGTCCGACAGCGGCGCCAGATCATCGGGGGGGAGCACCTGGACGACGACGCTGCGCGACAAGAGACTCGGCGTGCCATCGACGATCGCGTTCGCGGCGGCGGCGGCGACACGCACACCGACCTCGCCGGTTTCGAGGATACCCTCGACCCGTACGCGATAGTGCGTGCCGGTGCTGAGCGTCTGCCACGCGCCGACGATCCCACCGACGTTGCCTAGAACGACGACGTCCTCCGGGTCGAATCCGACGACGGGCTGCGAGAAGACGATGTCGAAGTCGACGTATGCTGCCGCCACGGGATCACCCTGTCCCGCGACCACGCTGATCGTCGGAATCGGTGCTGCCGCGGGCGGTAACTCGACCGGGGATCCATCGAGTTGGCGCAGGAACGACACGAGTTGGCCGCGTTCTTCCGCGGTGAGGTCAGCCGCGACCCGATGCGCCGCGGCCGCCGTGCGGTCGTCCGGCGTCGTCACCGTCACGTGGTCTACACTGAATCCTCCGCCCGCCCAGCCGAGTTCGACGACGTTGTTCGGGCCGGCGAGCAACTCGACGTCTTCGATACGCACCGTGTCCCAGGCCCAGACCAGTTGCGCGGCGAAGCTACCGGTACCGGTGAGCGGCACCGGATAGGTGACTCCGTTGACGCGCAGCTGGGCCAGGCCTGCCGCGGCTTGCAGGCTGTAGCGAAATTCGATGGCACCCCGGCCGCCCATGCCGCCGTCGACCGCCGACAACGTCAGGGCGCCGTCGTAGTGGATCTCGACGAGGCCGCCCATGACGCTGTCGTCGTAGTTCATCAGCAGGTTGCCTGCGCCGACCTGAATCGACCCGGACGAAACCGAGCCCGATTCGGCTTGGATGATGCTGCCGCGTGCGACCGTGAACACGTCGGCGAGAGTGTTCGCCGAGCCGTCGTGCAGATACGGTGCGTTGGCCCAGACGCCGAGCAGGGTTGGCGTGTCGATGCCGGCGAGCGTCGTGCCCAGCCGTTGTCCGCTGGTGGCGCGCAACGTCCCGACGTCGTGCAACGACGCCGCCGGGCCCGTGCTGTCGCTGAAGTTCGCACCCGTGTGACAGTCGGTGCAGCCGATTTGCACGAAGAGATCCCGGCCCGCGATGGCAGAGTCGGAGAGCGAGCCGTCGGCGTTGCGGTGGGGGCTGCGCGGCAGGTGGTTCAAACCGAGCGAGCTGACATAGGCGGCGAGATCATCGAGGGCTTGGTCGAGACCGGCCTTGGGCATGCCGAGGGGATCTTGGGTCAGCAGGAATTCGTCGTCCCCGAGAAAGCCGCTGCCGCCGAAGCCGGTGCGAATGTCGTTCTCGAAATCCTGAATCTCGTCGAAGTTGCCACTCCAGTGCACGTTTCCTTGAGCGACGCCGGCGCGACCGCGTAGCTCGGTCGTGTTGCGCAGCCCTTCGCCGCGTTGGGTAAAGTCCCATACCCGTCCGTCCGAACCGCCGTCGACGTGACAGGTCGCGCAGCTCATGTAGCCTTCGGCGCTCATGCGTGGGTCGCCGGCGTCGTAGAAGATGCGCTTGCCGCGCAGCACGGGCTCGGGCAAGGCCTCGGTCGTGGTCGCCGGCAGTTCCAGCGCGTTCAAATCGACGTCGCCCGCTTCGAGCAGCGGCTGGGCCTCGATGCGGGTGACACTGCGCCCGAGGAAGTTGGCCGCATAGAGGCGCTGCGACCCGGCGTCGACGAGCACGCCCTGCGGCGCGGCGCCGACGGCGAGGCGTGCCACGATCCCCCCCAGCCCGACCGAGCGATTCATCTCGAGGGTATCGAAGACCATCACCTCGTCGTTCCCCTGCAAGGCGACGAAAAGGTAATCGCCCCAGGGCGAGAAGGTGACGGCTGCGGCCGAGTCGCTGTTGTCGATGTCCATGGCGCGATCGACCTCGCCACTGGCGAGGTCGAGGCGCAAGGCGAGATTGCGAACCGTGTTGTCGGGGTCGAGGGCCGCGCCGAAGAGGTCGCCGCGCTCGGTATTCGGCTTGTTGCCGACGACCCACGCACTGTTGCCGTCCGGGGCAATGGCGATGCCGGCGAGGTAGTTGGGGACGCCGCGACCTTCGGCCGTGCTGTCTTGGTGTGCCCGTCCGCCCAGCTTTCGCAGCCGCAACGTGCGCAGCAGGCTCAGACTCGCAGCATCGACCTCCCAGACTTCACCCCAGTTGCGCGGTGAGACGAAGCGAGTGACGAAGACACGCGAGCCATCACCGCTGATAGCGACGGCACGTGCCGTCGGACCGAGTTCGACGCTTCCCGTCAGCGAGCGGCTGGCGACATCGAAGCGGAGCAACCTTCCGCTGCCGTACAAACTGACGAACATACTGCCGCCGTCCGGCGACGGCGCGATGCCGAACGGGGCGCTGCCATAGGCGGTATCGAGCGATGTGATCAGACTGCCGTTGCCGCCATGGCGCACCTCGACACGATCCGCGTCGTGGCAGGCGACCCAGACGTTGCCGTCGACATCGAGCGCCAGACTGCGCGGATCGGCGGCCACCGGAACTTCGAGTTCGATGGCGCCGGTGGAAGCATCGAGGCGACTGATGGAGTCGTTGTCCGCGTTGACCACCCAGACGTCACCCGAAGCGTCCACCGCTAGCTGACTGTGGTGCGTCGGCGCATCGCCTGCAGGCAGAGCAAGCACCGTCACCAGCGCCGAGGCGGTGGCCATGCTGCCGGCTGGATCGCGCACCTGCACCACGGCGCGGTAGTGACCGGGTTCGTCGTAGGTGAAGCTGATGGCGGCGGCATCGGTCCAGTCGCTCTTGCCGCGACCGTCGCCCGCGTCGAAGCGATACTCCAACGAGGCGAGATCCGCGGCGTCGGCATCGGTCGCGACGGCAGTGAGGGTCACCTCTTGGTCGGGATCGACGCGCACCGCCGATGGAGTGAACGAGAGAATCTGTGGCGCCGCGTTGCCGGCGACGGCATCGCCGGTGGAGAAGGTGAAGCTGTAACCAGCTGACGGGTTGCCAGCGACGTCTTGCAGGCCACCCGCGGTGAGCACCACCTCATACGTGGTGTCGGGTAGAAGCGGCTCGTGCGGGGTAAAGGTCAAGGTGTCGTCGAAGGCGAAGATGAGGTGGCCCGCAACGGCTGCGCCGGGCGCCGGTGGTTCACCCGTCAGCGGTCGGACGAGGAAGGTATCGCCATTGACCAGCGTACGCATGTCGAGCGTCTCGTGGATGAGCAGGCTGATCGGCAGGTCGACGGGATAATTCGTCTGGCCGGCGCGTGGGATGTGGTAGCCGACTTCGGGTCCATGCGTATCGGGTTCGTCGTCGTGCACCCAGATGGCCATACCCTGCAGCTGGCCATTGCCGCCGGTGACCAGGAGATTCCCGAGAGGCAGAGCGAACTCGCTCGTATTGATGCCGACACCCGAGGGCACGTAGGGATTCGGCTCGGTGTGAACGGCATTGGCGCCATCGAAGGTGAGCACCGACGTCAGCGTGGTCATGTCGACCTTGTGGCTGCCGGTGAAGGCGAACTGGTCTTGGAACTGCACGTACATCGGCTCGTCGCCGGGAAGCGGAAGGTCGACGACCCAGCGGATGTCGCTCGGATCGGTGATGTCGGCGACGCGGATGCCGCGGCCGAGGGTGCGGTACGGCCAGACGACGTAGAGCTTACCGTCGCCGCCCCACAGTTCGGGCCAATAGCCGCCCGGGCCGCCGCTGGTGAGGACGTCGAGCAGCACCGGTTGCGACGGATCGCTGATGTCGTAGGTAGCGACGCCGGTGCGGCTGTCGTCGGAGGCGTAGATCAGGAGGTTGCCGAGGATGAACGGGTGGCCGATGACCCCGGTTTCGCCGAGGTGATCCCATGAGGCGAGCGGCTGATTGACGTTGGTCGGCCCGAGTCGGGACAGCACCGCGTTGCCGGCGACAGGGCCGTAGGTCCACCACATGTTGATGTGGAACGGGTGGTACATGCGGCCGCGGTCACCGATGCCGCCATCGGAGCCCTGCGGCATGTCGGCCCACATCTCGCGGCTGTTGACGCCGAAGGTTTCGGTGGCGCGCAAGGCCCACGAGGTCGCCGGGGTCGCCTGGTTGTCGCCGAGCAGCAGCGTATCGCCGGCGAAGAAATAGCCGTGCGCCGAGATGGGATGACGCGAAGTCCCCAGGATGGCGGTCTGCACCGGGTGGGCGGGATCCGATATGTCCCAGGAGCGCACTTGAATGTCGGCTGGATGCTCGGGGGTTTGATGGCTGCTGGGCGCCTCCGGCACCGTATAGAGGACCCCGTTGTGGTAGGCGACGATGGCGGTGCGGCCCTGCGTCGGCGCGTGCGGGCCGGACAGCAGAGCACCTTCCATGCCGGCGGGATAGGCGACGTTCGGGAACCCCTGCGCCCAGGCCGGCACGGCGGCCACGAGCAACCCCAGGCCAATGACGAGTCTCAGCATCAACCTTCATGCGGGAAAACTTTGGTTACGCCGTAACCGCCGGGAGACGGTTACCGGCAATTGGGGGCGGCGATGGCGACCATCCCCGGTTGCACCCGATCCGAGGGGGGGGTAGTGCCGATGCGACCATGCACCCTTCGGCGCGCCACCGCACCCCTCTGATCGGTCGCGAGCGACCGCTCGCCGAGGTGCGACGCGCCATCGCCGCGGCGAGCGAAGGTGTCGGTTCGCTATTTCTCGTCTCGGGCGAGCCCGGAATCGGCAAAACCCGGCTCGCCGAGGAAGCGGCCGGCGGCGCCGTCGAACTCGGGGTCGAGGTTGCCTGGGGACGTTGCCACGAAGTGGAGGGGCGCCCGCCGTTCTGGCCCTGGGTGCAGATTCTGCGGACCTTGGCGCTGCGCCTCGGCCTGGCGGAAGTCGCCGGCGCCCTCGATCCCGACACGGCGCCGCTGGCGCGGCTGGTTCCCGAGTTGCGCCCCCTGGTCGCCGGTGGCCCCGCCTCGCCCGACTCGGAGTCGGCTCGCTTCCGCCTGTTCCTCGGCTTTGCCAGCTTTCTGCGCTGGGCCGCGGCACGCCGCCCCCAAACCTTGATCCTCGACGACCTGCACTGGGCCGACGTTCCGTCGCTACGTTTCCTCGAGTTTCTGTCGCACGAACTCGCCGACCTACCGCTCGCCATCATCGCCACCTACCGCGAAGCGGAGGTGCGCCAGAGCGCCGGCGCCGCCGACATCGTCGGCGGCCTGCTACGCCGCGGCCGCGCCCTCGAACTCACGGGTTTCAGTGTCGACGAGGTTGCCGCCTTCGTCGGGCGCGCCGGCGGCGCGGGCATGGCGGAACGCTGGAGCCGACGGCTGCACGACATCACCGACGGCAACCCGTACTTCCTCGACGAGATGCTGCGTCTCCTCGAAGCGCGCGGCGAGTTGCCCGCCTCAGGGACACCCCTGCCGCATGGGGTCGTGGCGACCATCCGCCAGCGCCTCGGTGGACTGGCGCCCGACGTCGTCGACCTTCTCGGCGCCGCCGCCGTGCTCGGGCGCACCTTCGACGTCGACTTGCTGGCGACGGTCGATGCCGTCGCCCTCGACGAGGTTCGCAGCCGGCTCGCGCCGGCCCAAGCATTGGACTTGGTGCGCCGTGTCGGTGAACGACCCGAGCGCTGGCGCTTCGCCCATGCGCTGGTGCGCGAGGCCCTGCTCGGCGAGCTGTCTCCGGCACGCCGGGCGACGCTGCACGCCCGTGCCGGGTCGCTGCTCGAGGAACGCCGCATGGAGGCTGGAGTCCAGGCCAGTGAAATCGCGCATCACTACGCCGCCGCCGCGGCCCACGCGCCGGCGGTCGTCGAGAAAGCCGTCCACTGGAGCGAGCAAGCGGGCGAAGAGGCGATGCGAGCCCTGGCCTTCGAAGATGCGGCCGGGCATTTCGACCGAGCGGTGCAGTGGGTCGGCAACGCGCCGACGCAACGCCGCTGTGAACTCCTGCTGCGCCTCGGCGATGCGCGGAACCGCGCCGGATTGTCGGCAGAATCGACGGCGGCCTACGCCGCTGCTGCCGACCTCGCGCGCCGGCTGTCCGCACCATTGGCGCTGGCTCGCGCCGCCATCGGCTCCTGCGGCGTCGGTTCGACCTGGGCGCAATTCGGCCGCTCCGACCCGCAGCTCATCGAGGGGTTGAACGAAGCATTGGCCGCTTTGCCGGCGCACGAGATGCAGCTGCGGGCGCGCGCCATGGCCCGACTCGCGAGCGAATTGCACTTCGCCCCGACACCGACCGATACCGATGCCATCAGCCGCGAGGCCGTGGCCTTGGCACGCAGCACCGGCGATCCCGCCACCCTCGCCTATACGTTACCGGCGCGCTTGCGCTGCTCGACGCCCGAGCAACGCGACGAGCGCTGCACCATCATCGACGAACTTCTCCAACTCACCGGCGGCAGGGGCGAGTTGGCGGTACATGCCCTCGCCTGGGGCTTCAGCGAAGCGCTCCAGGCAGGCGATCTCGCTGCCGTCGCCACGCGCCGGGCCGCCTTGCTCGCCGCCGTGCACGAACTGCGACAAGCACGCGACCTCTGGCTCGTACCGGCGCTGCAGGCGCAGGAGCACCTTCTCGCCGGTAGGCTGGCAGACGCCGAACGCGCCGCCGAGGCCATTCTGGCGCACGAAGGACTGAGCCCCAATGGGCGCATGGTCGCGCTCGTCTTGCTGTTCCTCCTGCGGCGCGAACAGGGCCGCCTGGCCGAGTTGACCGACGGTATGCGCGCCTTCGCCCTCCAATCGACGAACATCACGGCATGGCGGACCAGCTTCGTGCAGCTCTTGGCGGAGACCGGCGACCTCGCGACAGCTCGCGCCGAGGTCGCCAACTTCGTGACGCCTCGCTTGGCGCGCATCAAGTACGACAACACCTGGATGCTCGCCGCAGCCGGGGCAGCCACGGCGACCGCCCTCGTCGGCACGCCCGAGCAGGCGGAAGTCGTCTACGACGCGCTGCATTCTTTCGATGGTCGCCACGTCACCGCCGCTTCGTTCTTCTACCACGGGCCCGTGGCCTATTACCTCGGTATCCTCGCCCAACGCGCCGGGCACGCCGACGCGGCGCAACGACACCTCGACGCTGCCGCCGCCGCGACCGAACGGCTCGGGGCGATCCTCTGGAACACGCGCTGCCAAGCGGCACGGCACGACGGCAGCAACAGACCGGCCGCCCTGTCGGTCGCGGTCGCCCCTGCCGCCGCACGAACACGCGCGGCGATCCTGTCGCGCCAACTCCGGTCATGGCGTCTGACCTACGGTGGGCGCACGGCGCACCTCAAGGCGCGGCGCGGACTCGACTACCTCGCGCGCTTGCTGGCGGAGCCGGAGCGCGAGTTCCACGTGCTCGACCTCGCCGCCGCCGAGGCCAGTCCGACCGTGCGCCACAGCCCCGTGTTGCAGCTGCTGGACGAGCGGGCCAAACGCGAACTGCGGACTCGCCTCGCCGACTTACGCGCCGAACTCGCCGAAGCCGAGTCACACCACGACCTGGCGCGCGCCCACCTGCTGCGCGACGAGGTCGAGGCGATCGGGTCCCATTTGGCGCGCGCCCTTGGTCTCCATGGCGGCGATCGCCCGCACGACGACGCCGAACGCGCGCGCGCCGCCGTAACCAAGGCGCTGCGCGCCGCGGTGCGCCAGATCGGCGAGGCGGAGCCGGAGTTGGCGACCCTGCTCGACCGCTCGATCCGCACCGGGACCTATTGCTCGTACACGCCATTGCGCGAAGCCGGCGTCGCCTGGCGCATCGACGACGCCGACTCTCCGAGCGAATCGGCATGAAGCACCGTGTCGGACTTGCATCGAACCCGCAGGTCGACTAGGGGCGAGAGTCGAACCTCAGCTAAAGGGACGTAGGACGTGCATCACCTTGCGCAGCTCGACCATGCGGGATCGGTCGCGGCAGCGAGCCTTTTCGATTGCGCTCGCGCCGAGGTCGAACGCCACAAGTGGATCGAGTCGGAGAAAGCCGGACGCGATCTGGGCGAGGAAGCCGTGCGCGATTGGTCGGAGCGCCACTGGTGGGGCTGGTCGCGCGCTCGCTGGATCGAACACTTGTTCGGCCAATGCTGCTGGGTGGAACTCGACGCGGACGACTTCGGCCTGCTGAGCCGGCCCATTCACCCCAACCAACGACTCGTGGCTTTCATCGTCGACCGCATCAAGGCGGGAGGCGAAAACCTCGACATCATCCTCAGTGCCTACGCCGAGGGGTACGACCTCGACGACACCCTCGAAATCCTCGCCCGCCTCGACATCAACTCCGCCCGCCGTAGTTTTCGTCTGGTCTGACGGCACCGGCACCCGCCGCACTCGGGTCCCGGGATCCAACCGCTCTACGGACCCGGCGCAGGGCGGACACGCATCGAAAACCCCTTGTAGGCGAGATCGTTGTCCGGGTCGTTGTCCGAGCCGTAGTAGTTGATCACCCCGATGGTGAAGAAGTACTCGCCCGGGCGCGTCGGTCGTCCGCGCAAGTCTCCCTCTTCGCGCAGCTCGATGCCGGGCGGTAGCAGACCCGACTCGAGGAACCACGCATCGCCGCCGCAGCGGGCGTCCATCTGGACGAAGTACGACTCGCCGACATAGCCGTCCGGCAACTCGTCGGTGTCGATGCGTAAGTCGCATTCGCCGCAGCCGGGAGTCGTCGTCAGCACCGGTGCGGCGAACATGGTCAGGAACGAAAAGGCGAAGAGGGCTCGGGGCAGGCGCCGTGTCATGCCGCGAACCCTAGCCCGATTCCGCTACCGAGTCATCCCGCTTTTCGAGCTCGACGGACGGACCGCGACGTCAGCGCGGTGTGGTCAGATAGCCGACACAGAGGGCCACCAATTCGTCCGCCTGGGCTGCATCGGTCGCCGCATCGCCGTGCACGACCCAACGGTGCGTCAGTCCCTCGATCGTTTGCACGACGACCCGGGCCGCGAGGTGCGGGTCGGCGACGACGACCTCGGGGTGATCGGCGAGGAAGGCGCCGACACGTTCGATGACCGCCTCTTCGACCGCTTCGATCTGGCGCCGAATGGATGCCGGGCGCGGCGCCTCCTCGAACAAGATGCGGTGCATGGCTCGATCGTGCGCGTGCAGTTCGATCATCGCGCGCACGAAACGCCCGACCGCATCACGCAACCGCGTGCCCGGTCGCAGAGCGAGATCCGCGGCGGCACTGAGGATCCGCTGCCCCTCGGCGATGTGTGCTTCCATGAGGGCGACGAGAAGCGAATCCTTGTTGGGGAAGTATTCGTAGAGGGAGCCGATCGACACGCCGGCTTTAGCGGCGATGCGATTGGTGGTCGCGCCGGCGTAACCTTGGCTCGACAAAACCCGAGCCGCCGCTTCGAGAAGGACCGCAACGGTTTCGCGTGAGCGCCTTTGGGACGGGAGTTTTCGCGGGCGAAGTTCACCGGCACGACGGGCGCGCATGCATCCTCCAAATCCGAGTTGCGGAACCTGAGCAATCACTCACATATTGCCCACATGACCGCAACGCCCATGCAGGCCGGAGACGCGTCCGGAGTCGGCGAAAGCCGGCCCGACGCACCGATGATATTCCAGCCCTCTGCGCCTTGGCGCCGCGGCGCTGCCAACCGTCCCTCGTAGGCCCAAGGAGACACCATGCCTCGTCTCGCCCTCGCCACACTCGCGCTCTACCTCGCCCTCGCCTTCGGCTGGCGCTCCTGGATCCAATGGCGCCGCACCGGTTCCACCGGATTTCGCGGCATCAGCGGCAGCGTCGGCTCCGCCGAATGGACCGGCGGCCTGCTCTTCGTCGTCGCCCTCGTCGTCGCACCGCTGGCCGCAACGGCCGACCTGCTCCGGTGGCTGCCGCGGTTCGCCGCACTCGATGGCGCTTGGATGCGCGGCGTGGGTATCCTCCTGGCGCTGCTTGGCACGGCCGGCACCTTGTGGTCCCAGCTGGCGATGGGAACGTCCTGGCGTATCGGCGTCGACGAACACGAGCGCACCGAACTCGTCGCCGCCGGACCGTTCCGCTGGGTACGCAACCCCATCTTCACGAGCATGACCTGCGGCTTGGCTGGTATCGCCCTACTGACCCCGAACCTCCTAGCGCTCATGGCCTGCATCGCCTTGATCCTCGCGCTGCAACTGCAGGTACGTTGGGTCGAGGAGCCCTACCTCACCCGCGCCCACGGGGAAGCTTACCTTGCCTACGCGCGCCGCACCGGACGCTTTCTGCCGTTCTTCGGCCTTGGAAAGGACCGCCCATGACCCACGCGCCACATCGATTCGTTCCCGCGTTGAGCTTCGACGCCCTCACCCCGCTGTACGACACCCTCATCCAGCTGACGATGCGCGAACGCGCCTTCAAGCAGCGCCTCATCGAGCGCGCCCATCTTGGCTCTGGACAACGCGTGCTCGACCTCGGATGCGGCACCGGAACCTTGGCCCTGTTGCTGCGCGAGCAAGTGCCCTCGGCCGAAGTGGTCGGTCTCGACATCGACCCACGTATCTTGGCCATCGCCCGCAACAAAGCCGCCGCCGCAGGGGCTCGCATGACGTTCGTCGAGGGCAGTGTCACACAGCCACCCTTTGCCGATGGCGAATTCGACCGTATCGTCACGAGCCTCGTCGTGCATCACCTGACGTTGGACGAGAAGCGACAGATGTTCGCTGCGGCACGCCGCATGTTGCGGCCCGGAGGAGAGTTCCACATCGCCGACTTCGGTCCACCGCACAACCTCTACACACGCTTCGTGTCGTTGCCCTTTCGCTACTTCGACGGCGAGGAACGCACCCGGCCCAACCTCGAGGGTCGCCTCCCCGAATTGCTCCGCGAGGCCGGCTTCATGGAAGTCGTAGCGAACGAAAGCTGGACGACGGCGTTCGGGACGCTCGTCTTTCTTCGTGCGAGGCACAGGTGATCGTCCCCTGCATGCCGCATCGCGATTCCGAGCGTACGTACGCTGTCCCGCGAATGGATCTTCGAAGCATCGTCAGTCGACCGGCTTCCAGCGCCAGATTTCCGTATCCCAACGAAAGCCCAAGCGACGCATGCAATCCTCGCCGCGGCCCATGCACTCGGCCTTGGCGCGCTCCAGCTCCGCCTCGGTCCGTCGCCGCGGCGGCGCGGTAGGCGTCGCGGCAACCGTCGGCGTCGGCGATCGCAACTGGTCGGCGGTAAAAGACTCCAACGCCGTCAGGGTACGCGCCTCCCAGTACGCCGTCGATGCAACCCCGGCCGCCATCTGAAACGCCGTCAAGGATTGCTGGCTTCCCCGTCCCCATTTGCCATCGATGGCGCCGCGGTAGAAGCCAAGTTCGCGCAGTCGCCGTTGCACGCGCTTCGCCTGTTCACGCCGCTTTTCCACCTCGGGCGGGATGTTCGCCGCGGGCGTCGTGACAGTCGCCGGGGCAACCATGCCCGGTCGATCCACTTCGGCCCGCAAGCGATCCCGCTCTGCCTCCGCAGCCGCCAACTTCGCCTCGAGTGCGGCTTGGCCCCCCGCGCCGGCTGGGGTGCCCAGAGCTTGCTCGAGGGCGCTCAGTCGGGCTTCCATTGCCTGCAACTCGTCCCACCTGCCGGCGGATGTGCCCGTCACCGTGAGGATTCCTGCCAACGCAATGCTCACGGTGGTGGGAATCAGTACATCTGCCGTCAAGAGCCGTTGGAACCAATCCTCCCAATCACTCATGGCATCCTGCCTCTCGCGCCAGCCGATCACACGGTTCCGACGGACAACCCCTGTGCCGTGTCACCCGCTACCCGCGACCCCAGGCAAGCGTAGCCACCGGCCAAGGTCGCACGGGCCCTC
This sequence comes from uncultured Binatia bacterium (SeqCode), assembly GCA_964524885.1. Classification (GTDB taxonomy): domain Bacteria; phylum Desulfobacterota; class Binatia; order HRBIN30; family HRBIN30; genus CALJUJ01. The sequence goes on along the minus strand of CAZGEJ010000004.1, from coordinate 136,206 downwards.
GAAACGCCCCAGAATACTTGGACTATCAGCTGCCGTTCGACCGTCGAGCGATCCCATAGCGACAGACTGCCGTCGCTTCCCAGCTGGGCATCGCCTGCGACGTGCTCCGGCGATTCACTGCCCGCACGCTCCCCCTCGTGGCTACCTGTCGGCTCGGGTGCGTCGTCGCGCAGCTTCATCTCGACAGCGTCCAGGCGGCGGCGAAGGTCATCCATCCGTGCCTGCAAGCGTCGGACCTCGAACGGAGTTCCACCCCACACCATCAACCCGAAGAGCAGCAGCACGGCGACACACGCCCCGGTCGCGGCAAGCCCGGACCGGTCGCACGACTTACGTACCATGGTGCGACCCTCGATTACTGCCACCATGCGTCACAGCGCCATGTGTCGCCGGCTCGGACGGATCACCGCGCCCCTCCGCCGAACTCGACACTTCCGCCAGCTTTCCCTCAGCCGTATAGACGTAAGTCAGGTTTCGCCGCATCGTGTGCTCCGCGCCGTCGCTCACCGTGACTCGGGCTACCACCAAGTGCCCGCTACAGTCTAGCGCATGGTGCAGTTCCGCGACCGCCTCACCCACCCGGACCCGCCGGATACCGTGCGTGGCCGCCTCCGTACGCACACTCTCGAGGGCACCATCGACGCCGAAATCTACCGCAACGCCCTTTCCTTCCCATCGAAAGGTGCCATCCGAGAGCAGCGCAATGAAATCCGCCGCCTTCGCTTCCAGCGGTGCGTAGCCGGCGATGTCTCCCCCGTCGTCGAACCGGAAACGGCGTCGCTTGCCGCGCTCGACATCCTCCAGCCACAGTTCGGCCGGCACATTCGCTCCCCATCGCTCGAGCCGTGCGTCCCCCGCCACCGCAAGGCGCAGTGCGCCCGGTCCACCGAGCAGCTCATGCACCGGTGCGTAATCGAATTCCATGTGGAAATCGCGACCGAGATGCATCGCCGTCAAATCCCCCGCACCGTCGAGCCAGAATTCGTTGCCCAGTCGATCGATCAGGCGGAACGATCCGCTGGAAGTCAGGAACAGTCCCAACAGAACACCCTTGTCGTCATCCGCTGGTACGTAGCCGGCGATGGCATAGCGTTCCTCCGAAAAGGTCATCGTCGTGACCTTGCCGGAAAGCAGGTTCTCGACACGCATCGCCCGCGGGATCGATGCATTCCTGAAGGTTTGCTGCTCCGGGCCGTCGGGGCGCACGCGGTATGGCACCAATAGCCTCCAATCGGCGCCGAACTCGCCCGACAGGTTCCCTCGAGGTGAGAAGGTTCGAACCAGTTCGAGCGACGGTAGTCCGTCCCGACGCAGGGCTAGATCGGTCTGGTAACGACGTCCGCGGCGATCAATGCCCGCGGTCATCGATACCCTCGGAAGAACGGTGAACGCGCCTCGCGCGGTGGCAAACGAAACGGGCAGCGTCGTCGGCGCCGCCGCTTCACCTCCAGGAGATGAAGACGCCGCTGCGGCTCGCTGCAGGGCGGCCTGCGTTGCGCCATCGAAAACGTATCGAGCGGCGTGCCCAAAATCCACGCCGCCACGGATCGTGATGCCCCGCCGCACGTCGGAGTCCTTCACCAACTCGTCGACCACGCCTGGCGCATCCTCCGTCAAGATCAAGTCGTGGTTGGCCAACATGAACCACAGGAGCGGCACTTGGCTGTCGCGCAGGTACTTCGCCAGGCTGACGAGCGTGGCGTACTCGCGCAGCTCGGCGAACACTGGATAACGCTCTGCCAGGGCGGCGTAGTGCTGCGTGAAGAAGGTGGCGAAGCGACTGTCGGCTTCGGTCGCCCTCCGGACCGAGTGGGCGTCGAGGATTTCGGTCTTCAAGCGCATTTCGCCACTGTCGAAGACTAGGAGATGCTCCGCGCGCGAAAAGCGCATGTCTTCAGGGACGAACCAGAATCGGCGACTGACGCCGACGAGCAGGCCCGTGCGGGCGCTCAAGGCGTCCACCGACCGAAAGCCGGGAAAGTTGGGCGTCTCGATCCCAACGGCCCACTTCTTCATCAGGTAGTCGGCCTCGCGCATGACACGACCGAGGTCGCTGTTGGCGACGTTGCCGATATAGCGAACGAGGTGCTTGTCGACGTCCGGCGCGATCGGATCGATCGAGACACCGACCTCGTCCTTCGAAAAGGCGACGGCCCACAAAGCGGTGACGAAGCGTCGCATGGCGTCGCGCGCCAGACGGGCATTTGCGCCCGAGACGACGAGACCAAAGCCGCCGCTCGACAGATCGATCTGCGGCAGCGATCCGTCTGCGGGCACTGCGACACCGCTCAATAGAACACCACCAACACCACCAACACGCGGCGCTGCGGATAGGCGATCGCGCCACGTGGGTTGATGCAAGGCCGGCACCGACGTAGACGGCACCGTCCGCCACGTCATCGGCGCTTTTGCAGCAGTGGCGCCCAGCGGCAGGACACGCGCCTCGACCGTCGTACCGACCTTCTCTTCCAGGCGCCGACGTGCAGCGAGAAATTCCGGATCGGAGTTCACCTGCGTCTCCGCCGCCCCTGCGTCGTCCGGCATCTGCCAGGCCTCGACGGGCACCAACCACGACAATGCGTCGGGGCTAGGCCGAGCGTCCAAGACGGCCTGACGCAGCGCCGTCACATCGCCATCGCGCAAACGCAGAAGCAGTCCCTCGAGTGCGATGCCACCGTCCATGACCATCCACATGCGTCCATGTGCGGTTTCCACTTCGTTGGAGCGCTCGGTCAGCGGCAAGTGGCGCGGCGTCTCCCGACGTTCCACCGGATGCCGATGCAACCAGTATTCGAGGTCGTGCTCGGCGACCATCGCCTGCAGACCCTGCGCCAGCGCGACGACCTCGAACAGCCCTTGGAGGCGAGCAACCGCGAGATGAGCTGCACGCAGGTCGGGCATGTGGTCAGCAAGGTCGCGAGCGAAGGCCTCACCATCGGCATCTTCACCGGAGCTCAGGGCGGCATTGGCAGTGCCGTCCACGGCGACCAGCTGCGCCGACACGGCGGTACCGACTCCCTCGATCCCGAGAACACCGTCCCGCACGGCGAGCACCGCACGAGGCGCCGGGTGGAACCAAAAGCGAGTACGGAGATCCGCGCCGCCGCCGATGGCACGCCGCAGCGAACGATCAAAATAGGAATCGAACCCCCAGACCTGGGTGGGTAGGATGCCGAGTGCTACGCGCTTCAGCACGACGTCGGCCGCCAGCAAGTCCGCGCCAAAACGCGTATCGGCGATACCACCTTCGATACGCACCACCTGTGTGGTCGCATCGACGCGATCGAGACTGACGAGAGGCGCTTGTCGATGCAGGTAGAGAGCCCGCAGGGCCACGGCAAGATCGTCGAGGCGCAGCGGTTCACCCCAGCTCTCGTCGGAGTCGCCGACGACAATCAGGTCGCCGGAAGCATCGTCGACGACTGCACCAACGACGTGGCGCAACCCACCGAGGGTCGCCAGATCAGCCCGTTGTCCCGTGCGCCCGTGGGACTGCGCCACCGAAAGCGAGAATGCCTCCAGACGTGCTTCACTTGTCGCCGTGAGCCCCAGCAGGAACGCACCCGTCAGCACACTGAGCCGAGCAATATGCGTCGCGGCGATGTGTCGCGTGCCCATGATCATTGCCCCCCATCTTCGCTGCCCCGGCTTGATTCGTCCGCCGAAGAGCCGACCGGATAGCGTAGGCCGAACCAACTAACCCCTTGCCAATTGCCGGAATCGACATGCATCGAGCTGGTGTCGGCGCTGACCCCTCCCGGGGCCCGCATGGCGCGATGGGCTTGCGCGGCCAGGCCGTTCGGAAAAAGCCGGATATTGCTCGCCACCGCGTCCCGATGGTCCTGCTCGATTGCGGCATACCCACGCGCCGCGACACCCTGCTGCTTCTCCGCCAATTGCCGATTCCTCTGCCCCAAAAACCAATTGCCTGCTTTGGCCAGCGGGTGCATGGAGAAGACGTTCGCCCCACTATGAAGATCGGCCAGGAAGTGGTGCGCCATGGCGCGATTGTTCGCCCGCCGCAAGCCGTCGAGATGGCGATCGGCAGGTAGTCGTCGGGCGACCGCCTGGAGATCGGACTGCACGGCATTCTGCCGCTTGAGCATACGCGAATGCATCTCCGTGCCGGGAGGTAGCGATGCGAGGGTGGTTTCCAACTTGGACGACATTCTCCGCAAGCGCAGCTCCTCGACCAGAAGAAGGTTCTCCTCGCCCAGAAGAAGACACGGCGTCTTCTCGACTGCGCCCGTGAAGTCTGCACCGGCGGCAGCGTCGTCGCCCGCACCGAGATGAGCGACCCCGCGTCCGTTCCAAGCGAGTGCAAAATCGGGAGTTCGCTCAATGGCAATGGTGAACCAGCGGACAGCACCGGACGGCGCCGTCTGCCGCAACAGATACAACATGCCGCGATTGGCATATGCATCGGCAAACTCCGGCTGAGAGCCGATCAAGCGCTCGAGGGCCACGGCGGCAGCATCCAGCTCGCTACGTCCGGCAAGTGCGACGGCGCGTGCATTGGCCGCCGCCACCATCGCGGCATCGATGGAAAGCGCAGCGTCGAAGTGCACGATCGCCTCGTCCCAGCGCGCCAAACGTGCCAAGGCGTCGCCGTGCAAGTAATGCGCAACCGGGTGATCAGGATGAGCAGCCAACCACTCGCCCGTCCATTGCTTCCATTGCTCACGCCCCGCGCCGGCATCGCCCAACAAGAAGTTACAAAGTGAGTCGTTGTTGCGGTTCTGCAGCAGCAGCGCGTGCCCATACACGAACATCGGGACAGCCGAATCGGGCGTGACATCGCGCAACGCCACCTCCACCGCTGTCCAGTCCGCCGCCAAAAGCGCCTCCTGTGCAGCCATGGGAAGTTCACCCGAGGTAGCGTCAGCCGCAGCAGCTCCGGTATTCAAGAGCAGCAACACGGGAAGCACGCGAAAGCCATAGCGTTTCGCTCGACAGAGGAGAGTCCAACCGAAATGGAACAAGGTGCGAGATGTTGCGTCGTTCATCTTCTGATTCCTCTTCTCGAACTCACGGCTGGACCCGCGTATCGCGGCCGCCCCTGCTGGAGTAGATTTTCCCCTCTTGGTGCGGAAACGGTTCCCAACCGACTTCAATGCCGCGGAGTCGCGCCAGTTCACGAACCTTGCGGAACATCGCGAAGGAATCGGGCCGCACGATCAGCGAGAGACGCTCCTCACCGACATCGAGATCCCGAAGGGTGCGGGCGAATTCACTGTCCCCATGCGTAACGTCGTCGATCGTCTCGCCCGCAACCCGAAGCGTCCGCACGACGACGTGTCTGCCATCGGGTTTCGTCCACCCGTCCACACTGTAGTTTTCGTCGTTGACCAGAACGGCACGCCCACCCGACAGTTCGAATAGAATCGCCGACTTGGTCGAATCGACTGCGACGGGAGCACCGACGAGCTCACTGACCCTTGGCGCCGCTGCTTCGCGCTGCCGCGCTTCGAGCCCGGCAAGCTCGCGCCGCTTACGCGCCACTTCGCTACGCAACGAAGACTCACGGGCGCGCGCCCGCGCCGCCCGGTCCCCCAAGGCGCGCACGAGCGAGTTCACCTCCTGCTGCAGTTGCTCCGGGACGACACGAGCGGGACCAGGCCCCAAGGAAGCCGAGGGGACGACCGCCTGCAGAGTGACAGCCAGGATCGCCGTCATCAGCAACAAGGGAAAATCGCTCAGCGACTCGCTCGGAATCTCGACGGAAGACGGGGCCTCACGCGGCATTGCAGCACCTCCAAAGCCTGCCGGAGACGCGTCCCCGGACGTGACACGAGAGAGTACGGTGCTGCCCGGAAGTTACCGGGAGGGAGAAGAGGAGATAGACGCTCTTGCGCGCATGGATGACTCCCCGCAGGGCTCAGCCGGCTCGGTGCGTGCGGTTGAGATTGCAGGCGATGCACACCAGCGTCCGTTCATGACTCACCGGGCGCAGGCCACGCAGCAGAACCGAGCACGGACGCGATCATGCCGATGGTCGGCCCGATGGTCCGCTTGCCTGCGGCCTACACCGCTCGTCCCGCGAGGCACCATAGTCGACGCTCCGTCTCATCAACCCGGCTGGCCGGCGGCCCAGGTTCGGTAATTGCCGCCAATCGTATGTCTCGCCGCCGCAGCTCCTCGGGCAGGTTCATGCCGCCGGGAATCTCCGCTCGAGCGGTCGACCTAGTCACAACGGCCATCGACGACATCGCGGAGTGGCAGGGTGACGCGCGCTTGACAGAGGGAATGGACCTGGTGTGAGCTCTGAAGCAACGGGCGGGAGCTAGGTGTGATCTGTCGAATCTGTGGTAATCGGGTCATCGGGGGCAGGTGCAGCGTCTGCGGCGCGCCGGGGATACCGCCCGCCGGCAGCGGCGCAGCCGCCGCGACGCCTCCCAGAACCGCGACGCCGCCGACCGCGTTACCCGCCGCTGCGACCCAGCTGCGCGGCACCTTGGTGCGACTCGAGGGCCCGCGGCTCATGCCGGCGCCGCCCGACCCTTGGCGCCGTTTTTGCGTTCTGCTGGCGCTCCTTGTCGGCTTTCCGGTGGCCATCGGGTGGTGGATCGCCCGGGCCAGTTTTTCCCTCGCGTCAGCGCTGCTCGGGGTGCGGCGCGGCGGCAGCGGCCGCTCCTGGTTCGACGAGATCATCTTCTTCCGCGGCATCGAAATGTTCACCCGCGAAGCCGAACCGCTGCCCTGGTACCAATGGTACATCGACGGTCCGCAGGGGCTGACCGTGGCGCGGCAGGAGGGTGAGTTTCGCGACAGCATGCCGACCGTCGGTCATCCGGTCAGAGTGGAGGGACGGGTGCAACGTGGCATGTTCATCATCGAGTACGGTCACGACGAACGCCTCGGCGTGCGCTTCACGCCGCGCCCGAGCCGTTTCCGCACCCCAGCGCTGTTTCTTGCCGGATTGTTCGTCGTCGAGATCCTCCTGTTCTTCTCCCTGGCGGCGATGCCGCCACCGCATTAGCGGCCATGGTCGCGCGACCGTTCCCCGACGATTTGCCCGTAGAGACGCACGAACTGCCGCGTCTGTTGGCGCGGCTGAGCGGCCGTTTTCTCCTCGACGAGCCGGCGCCGTTCGCCTGGCCGGCGCCGGTATTCGAGGCGGCCGCGGCCTTGCGCTTTCACCAGCTCCACGGTGCCGTCCGTTCTCCCGAGCTGGGTTCTCTCCCGGCACATGTGCCGACGACGGCGCTCGCCGCCGGCTGCCCATTGGCCTTCGTCCTCACCAGTGACGGCGAGGGCGCCCATGTCGGCTTGGGCGCACCGGCGCACCGGGCCGCGGCGCTCGCGGGGCTGGCACATTCCCTACTCGGTGGTCCGCGACCGACGCTCATCGCGGCACCGCCGGGGTTGCCGGCACAGGCCAGCGCCGGTTGTTGGATCGGCCGGCCGTTGGCAACGGCGGCGGTCGCGGCTGAACTCGCCGATCTCCTGCTCGACGCGCTGCCCGGCCGGCGCTTCACGTATTTGGTATATCTCACCCCCGAGCCGCGCGACGCACTTGCCCGGCGCCTCGACGATCTGCGCCGGGCGGCGGCGCAGATCGACCGTTTACACCTCGCCGCCGGGCGCAGTGAGATCAATCGCGACGCCCAGCGAGCGCGCGAGGCACTCGACCATCTGGCGCAACGGCTCGAAACCGGTCTCGGCAGCGGCCTGGGGCGCGCTTCGGTGGTTCTCGCCGCGCCGGACGCCGATACCGTCGATGTCGGATTGGCCGTACTCACCGCGACGCTCGGCGGCGCCAGCCCGACGGAGCTGCCGGGCCAGGCGCACCGCTGCGCGCCGGCTGCCCGCGACGGCTATTCGGCGCACCAGAACCTGCTGACCGCATCGGAGCTGGGTCTGCTCTGCCCCCTGCCTGGGGCACGGCGTGAGCGCTTCCACTTCCGCCGGGTGGCGTCGACGACCTGGGGCGTCGAGCCGCCGACGACGGCGCGGCCGGCGCTGTCGCTCGGTCGGATCGTCGATGCGGAAAGGATCTCGACCCGCACCCTATCGTTGGCGACAGCGGCGCTGTGCCGGCACGCCCTCGTCGCCGGAATGACGGGTTCGGGAAAAACGACGACGGTCATGCAGCTCCTGTTGCAGGCGGCAATGCATGGCCTACCCTTTCTCGTGCTCGATCCGGTCAAGTCGGAATACCAGCGCCTGCGCGCGCGGCTCCCCGAACTCATCAGGCTGCGCGTCGGTTCCGTCCCCGAAGCTGGTGAGATTCCGTTTCGCTTCAATCCATTTCACTTTCCCGCCGGCTATCCGCTGCAAGCGCACCTCGACACGCTGAAGGAGGCGTTCATCGCCTCACTTGGCCTGTTTGCACCAACCCCATACCTGTTGGAGACGGCGCTGCATCGTGTCTACGAACGGCGCGGCTGGAACCTCGCGCTCGGCACGCACCCGCACCCGACCTCGCGGCTCGCCTATCCGACGCTTTCGGATTTGGTGGCGGAGGTCGACCCCGTGGTGGCTGCGGCTGGCTACGACGCGGAGGTAGGCCGCAATCTACGCGGCGCCTTGCGCACCCGTCTCGGCAATCTGTGTATCGGCACCAAGGGGCGGGCGCTCGACACGCGCGAAAACCTACCCGAGGCTTTGCTCTTCGAGCGTCCGGTGGTGATCGACCTCGCCGGGCTCGGCGCCAACCGCGAGAAGGCTTTCGTCATGGGGTTGATCCTCAGTCGACTCTACGCTCATCGGGTGGTGCGCGGCACACCGGCGCCCGCCGAAACCTTGCGCCACCTGCTCGTCATCGAAGAAGCGCATCGCCTGCTGCGCCGCTGTAAGGAACAATCCAGCGAGGAAGGCAACATGGCGCTGCACGCGGTGCAAACGTTCACCGACCTGCTGGCCGAGATCCGTGCCTACGGGCAGGGGGTCGTCGTGGTCGAGCAGCTGCCGAGCAAGCTGGCGCCGGAAGTCGTGAAAAACGCCGGACTCAAGCTCCTGCACCGACTGTCATCGCGCGAAGACCGCGACCTCATGGGGGACGCGATGCTCCTTGATCGGGCGCAGAAGCGCGGCGCCGCGACGTTGGCACCGGGGCTGGCGATCGTCCACGGGGGCGACATCGTGACCCCGATACAACTGGCGATCCCACCCCTGCCGTCGCCGGTGGGCGCCGCCCCACCTGCCGACGACCTCCGCTGGCTGGCGCCGGAGCAACGGCAGCGCATCGAGACGGACCAAGCATATGCGAGCCTCGACGCATCATTGCGCGATGAGGGAGTACGGCGCGCCGCCGATGAATTTCTCTTCCGGATCGGCTGCGCCGTCGATGCCACAGCGGCACGCCGCTGGTACGTGCAGGACATCGAGCCGCTGCACCTAGGGGATGGGAGCAGCAGCCCTCTCCCTCTCGCGGCGGCACGGCAGGCACTCGAGCGGCGGGCGCTGGCGTACGCATGGCCGGAGGAACGATTCGACCAACTCGCGGCGTCGTTGGCGACCCAACCGGAGGCTTTCGGCGCGCAGTACCGTGCCGCGCTGATGGGCGTCGGACCCTACGCCGAATGCCGGCACTGCCCGTGCCCGTGCACCGCACGTTACGAAGCGGAGGCTTGGATCGACAGCGACAACTTCCTGGAAGACTTGCTGCAGGAACTGCGCAGCGGCGACATGACCCGCGTCGCGGCCTGGGTCGGGCAACATCTGCGCCGGCGAGGCACGACTCGGGAGGGCGACGCACGGGCGTTGGAGTATTGCATGCTCCGCGCCGGCTTGAACGGGCTGCGCGTCGAGCGTGCCTTGCGGCTGGAGCTACTGGCACACCATCGAGGAGAAGAACATGGAGAATAAAGAGAAACGAAGCGGCCAGGGTGGCGGCGCCGGCGGGCGCACGTGGGAGGAGCGGAAGCTCACCTTGGAGGCGCAGGCGGACGCCGCGGCATTGCGCCAGCGACGCGAACGCGACGATCGCCCACGCCCGGCGGTCGATGCAGCGACCGATCGCAAACTGCGGGAGACGCTCGCCCAACTGCGGACGAGACTGCGGGCCTGAATCACGCGAGATGTTTCACGCTGGCGCAAAGTGAAGCCAAGCGGTTGACATCGCACCTGGTTATACTAGAGCTACCGTCAGCTCGGGGGATCACACAGCACAACGCTCTGACCGTGGGAGGTTTTCGATGCAATACAAGGTAGTTCCCTTTGCGGCAGCGGTCGCCAGCAATCAGAGTGCCTCGGCCGTTGCTGGCCAGGTCGAATCGATCATCACGTCGAACGCGGCTGACGGCTGGGAGTACGTCGGCACGAACCAGCTGCAAACGTTCAAAGCAGGTTCCGCCGGGTGCTTTGGGTTCGGGGCAACGCCCAGCATCGTCACGACGACGGAGTTCATCGTGTTTCGCAAGTGAAACGGTTGCTGCGCGTTGCGATTCGCTTGTATCGCGCGACGTGGCCGAAGCGCTGGCGACGGCAGTGCCTCTTTCGTGAATCCTGCTCTTCGTACGTCGACCGCGTGACGAAAGAAGAAGGCCTCTTGGAGGGCTTGGCGGCCTTGGTTCGACGGGCGCGTGCCTGTCGGCCAGGTTACCGTGTCACGACGGCGTCCGACGGGCGCATCGGGCTGCTGTTGCGGGATGGGACCTTCCTCCCGGGGGACGAGGTGGCGAGGGCCGTGATGGCTCCGTATCGCCAACAGCTTTCGGCCTTCGAACAGTCGTTGTCGTTACAAGATGAGGTCGACGCCGGCTCGCCGTGAACCAGCCGCGGTCCGACATCGCGGCACAAGGGAGGTACACCATGGGTTTGGACTTTGATGGGGTAGGCCTGGGCGACAATCCGGAGCCGCGCTGTCCCTGTGTGCTGCTGCTCGACAACTCGGGGTCGATGCGCGGCGATCCACTCGACCAGTTGAACGAGGGACTGCGGGTGTTCCAGCAATCCTTGGTGGGCGACGACTTGGCGCGCATGCGCGTCGAGGTAGCCATCATCAGCTTCGGTCCGGTCACCTTGGTGCAGGATTTCGTCTCCGCCGAGCACTTCGTTGCGCCGGTACTGCCCGTTGCCGGCGACACACCCATGGGACAGGCCACCAAGCTCGCGCTGGAGAAGATCGAGGAGCGCAAGCAGATCTATCGCCAGAACGGCATTTCGTACTATCGGCCGTGGATCTTCCTGATCACCGATGGCGCGCCGACGGACGGAGGCGAGTGGACGATGGCGGCCCAGCGGGTGCGCGAGGCCGAAGCCGCCAAGAAACTGTCGTTTTTCGGCGTCGGCGTCGAGGGTGCCAACCTCGAGAGTCTACGGGCGGCCTCGGCTCGCCCGCCGATGCGACTCAAGGGCTTGAGTTTCCAGGAGATGTTCGTCTGGCTGTCGTCGAGCCTGACGGCCGTTTCCCACTCGCAGCCGACCGACGACGTCGTGCCCCTACAGAGCCCGCTCACCTGGGGCGCCGCGTGAGCTGGCAAGCCGTCGGCGCTTCCGTCGTCGGCACCAGTCACCTGCGGCGTGGGCTGCCGTGCCAGGATGCCTACGCCGTCGATTGCGGCCGCGAAATTGCGATCGCCGCCGTCGCCGACGGACTGGGCTCGGCCGAGCGCGCCGAGATCGGCTCGCGCCTCGCGGTCGACACCGCCCTGACAACGCTTCGGGCACAACTGACGGAAGCCGTGCCCACCGAAGCCGAAGCTTGGGGTCAGGCTCTGCGCACCAGCTTCGCGGCGGCGCGCCAGGCACTCGTCGACACCGCCACGTCCGCCGCTGCGGAACTGCGCGACTACAGCACGACGCTGCTGCTCGCCGCCGTCGGCACGGACTGGATGGTGACCGGTCAACTCGGCGATGGCGCCGTCGTTGCCTGTTTCACCGACGACACGCTCGAGGTCGTCAGCGAGCCGCAGCGGGGCGAGTTCGCCAACGAAACGATTCCCCTGACCGTGCCTGACGCGCTCGACCGTCTCGTCTGTCGCGCCAGCTTCGTCCCCGTACGCGCCTTGGCCCTATTCACGGACGGCTTGCAACACCTCTGCCTCGACCTGGCCCGAAACACGCCCCACATTCCGTTCTTCACTCCCCTCTTCCGCGACCTTTCGCGACCGCTCGACATCTCAACCTCGGAACAGGGGCTCGCCGACTTCCTCGCCTCCGAACGCGTCTGCCGACGCACCGACGACGACAAGACCCTACTGCTCATCGGACGCCTGGAGGACGCCCCCGGCATTTGAACCGGCGGCCGCCGAGCCGTGTCGATGCACCCATCCGATCGACCCAACCGAGCCAGGAGCCGGCACCACCGCTGCGCCGTATGATCCTGCGTGTCGGCAGCCGCACCGGCGGCACCCTCACCCTGGCCCAAGAACTCGGCAAGGGCGGCGAGGGGTCAGTCTTCGCCCTCGCCGAGACCAACGACTGGGTGGCCAAGGTCTATCATCCGGACACGCGCACGCCGCAGCGGCAAGAGAAGCTCGCCGCGATGCTCGCCAATCCGCCGGTCGACCCCGGCCGCGGGGCATCGGAACCGTACGTCTCCATCGCCTGGCCGTCGGCCTTGCTCTTCGACGTCCATGGATTCGCCGGTTTCGTCATGCCCCGCCTCAAGCACAGCATCAACCTCTACACCGTCTTCAATCCCAGCCTGCGGCGGCGGCAACTGCCGCGCTGGGATTGGCGTCATTTGCACCAGACGGCATCCAACGTGGCCGCCGCGGTACATGCGATCCATGCCCGCGGGCACGTCATCGGCGACGTCAACCAGAAGAACTTCATGGTGAGCCCCAAGGGTCTGGTGACCGTCGTGGACACCGATTCGTTCCAGGTGCGGGCTCCCTCTGGTCGGGTCTATGTCTGCCCCGTCGGCGTGCCCGACTACACACCGCACGAACTCAGCGGCAAGAACCTCGCGAAGGTCACCCGCTCGGTGGAGCATGACGCCTTTGGCCTCGGCGTGCTCATGTTTCAGATATTGATGGAGGGGTTTCATCCGTTCACGGGAGCGCCGGTGAATCCGGCCGACTCGTTCGGCGGTGAAGTGTTTCTGAAAGCGATCCGCCTCGGGCTCTTTCCCCATTTGGTCAATCCACGGTTGAAGCCGCCGCCGGCGGCGCCGCTGTTCGGTGAACTCAACCCGCGCCTGCAACAGCTGTTCCGCCGCTGTTTCGTCGATGGCCACACATGGCACGCGGCGCGACCGAGCGCGCGCGAGTGGCACGAAGCGCTGGTCGCCACCCATCCTGCCTTACAGCGCTGTTCGCAAGTACCGCAACACTGGTACGGCCGGCACGTCACCCTCTGTCCATGGTGCCTGCGAGAGGATCGACGGCGCGGACGAACGACGCCGCCAGCCGCCTCACGACCCCTGCCGCCGCCTCGCCCGCCAGCCGCACCCGCCCGCGCAGCCCCATCGCCGCGTGCGGCAGCAGCGACGTCGCGAGCAAGCCCGACACGCGGTGGGACGAACCCGCGCGGAAGCGGCGGACCCAACAACGTCTGGCTCTTCGTCGTACTCGCCGGGACTCTCCTGTACGTGCTGTCGCGGCTCCAGCAAACCCCGGCTGCTCACGATCAACGTCCAGGTGCCGGCGCCGCCTTCGCCGACGCCATGGTGCCGGTGGCGGCTGGTGCCTTTTGGATGGGCTGTAATCCGCGCAGTGCTGCGCCGTGCGCCGCGGACGAGCAGCCCGGCGGGACCCTCAACCTCCCCGCCTTCGCCATCGACCGCACCGAAGTGACCGTCGCGGCCTACGCCAAGTGTGTCGAACACGGTGCCTGTGAAACCATCGGTCTGCAGCTGCCGTACTACGGCGACCGCGAGCAGCTGCAGGATGCGTGGTCGTGCAATTGGGGACGGACGGATCGGAGCGCGCATCCCATCAACTGCCTCGACTGGGAGCAAGCACGCGCCTACTGCACTTGGGTCGGCAAGCGCTTGCCGACCGAGGCCGAGTGGGAAAAGGCGGCGCGCGGAACGGATGGGCGGAGCTATCCTTGGGGCAATGTCGGTGTCGGCGCCGGCACGTACTCCTGGGTTGAATACCTGATCGGCTGGGTAGCGCGTTATGTCGTGCGAAGCCTTGACATCAACGTTTCCCGCTATCTCCCCTGGCTCCAGCTGAACATCGCCGATCATTCGCTCAAGTCGCGCTTCCCCAACTTGCCCTCCGTCGCCGGCTACGACGATGGTTTCGTCGCGACCTCGCCGGTGGCGACGTTCGCGTCCGGCGCATCGCCGTATGGCGCCTTCGACATGCTCGGCAACGTTTGGGAGTGGGTCGACGCGCCCCCGGGGGCCTCGAGCATACGCGCCATCCGCGGGGGAAGCTGGATGGATCCGCCCGGTCGCGCCCGCGTCTCCAACCGCGAGTGGGAGAGCGCCGCCGCCCGCGCCGGAACAATCGGCTTCCGCTGCGCCCGTGAGTGACCTTGGCGGCGGGAAAGGTCTGCTGGCAGCAGTCTTTTCACGCCGAGACGATTGCCACCACACCACTCCATCCACCAACCTGAGGCCGTCGCACATCGCAGGAACGTGGCCCGATGAAAAATGGCGATCCCGCCCTGGCTAACCCCCACCCTGTGCGTGGCGCACCGTCTACACCCGGAGCCGGCGCAGCGACGTGGTGCAAGACATCACCGCGGTCAGCAACCAAATCCGCAAGGCGGTTCGCGCTGAGCCGGCGGAGGTCGCTTCCGGGCAATCCTCGGCGACAACCCTACAACAGGGGACGGGGTGCTCACCTTTGCAAGCAACCGCCACCCTTCCAGTCGCCGCCCCGACCGGGTCACATCCTTCGACGGCTTGACAGCCGCCTAGCGCGCGTGTTTCCAACCACCAGCGGAGAAACCGGGGGATATGAGCCAAGCTAGTTTTGCCGAGGTGATCATCTCGCGCGCCGAACAACGGCGGCTGGAACGCCAGCGACGCCGCCAACTCGACGAGGAACGCCGCCGAGCCGAGGAAGACCAGCGCCGCCGCGAGGTCGAGCGACGGCGGGCACAAGTCGCCGCAGAAGACGCCCGCCTCGAGTCGGATCGGCTCGTCATCGGCGATACCGCGGTGCGACAGCACCGCCTGCGCCAAAGTGAAGCGGCTCGCCAGCATATTCTGGCCCAGGGAAACGCGGCCTCCGACGCTACTCCCAGTCCCTCGGCCTTGCGCCAGCGCGTGCAGCTCGCACACTCCCGCTGCGCCGGCTTGGCGAGATCAGCGCCGGCGACGGACCTCGACGACCTCGCGCAGGCCTTGCGCCTGGCCGACAAGCAGGCGGACAGCAATCCGAACTACTGCGGCCAGCTCCTCCGTACCATCGAAGAGCGACTCGACGACCTCGAACGGCCAGCAGTCTCGGCGCCGGTTACTGGCGAACCCGAGTCCGTTCACACCCTCGCCGAAGAACAGTTAGCACGCCTGGACGTAATCGAACGCGCCCCTGGCGAGGAACGCGACCGTCTGCGCCGTACGGCAAGCACCTTGCGCCACATGCTCAGCGCCGCCCTTGCGCTTGCGCCAGCCGCGGCACAAGCGGAAATCACGCGCCTCACCCCGGAGGTCGAGCGCCTCTGGCAGGCCCTCGACGAGTCCTTGCGCGACGAACAACACCGCCTGTACGTCATCGACACTGTGTCCGCCGTTCTCCACGACCTCGGCTACGACGTAGCGGCCGGACAACCTCACCAAGGCGCCGCGCCCGGCCAACCCACCTACATCGACTACGTCAGCCCCGCCGAGGGCGCCGACGTCCGCATCGGCTTCGATCGCCACGGCAACCTCGTCGCCGAGGTCGTGCGCTGCGCCACAAGCGGCGACCCACAAGCGGATGCGCGCGCCTCGGAGACCGAGGCCCGCGCCCGTGTCGCAGGCTGGTGTGCGACGTACCAACGGCTGCTCGACCAACTACGCCAACGCGAGTTCGAAGTCCGTAGCACGCAAATGGTCGATTTCGACGTCCATGCTGTATCCTTGGTCGCCGTAGGGAAGACGGACCAAGGCCATGATGCGAGCGAACCATGGCACTTCGATGAGCCCGTGCACCGCCGCCGCACATGAGCGCCGCCGAGCTGTACCCCCGTTGGGTACGTGAGTACCTGCGCTACTTGCCGATCAAGACGCAATTCTACGTCTACGGTAACGTCCACGACCAAGTCCTCTGGCCGATGCCTGCCGGAGAGACGACGAGTCCCCGCTTTGCTCCGCTCGTCCTACGCGAGTTTTTCCATCACCTGCTGACGCAGCAAGGGTACCGATTCGTCGGCTTCTACAACATAGCCGACGGCATGCTGATTCTTCCCGCCGTGGAACAGGCGCTCTTCGAGCAGCTCGCACGCCGGGAATCACCAGCCCAGACGGAGGCGCTGGCGCACGCGAGCGTCGGCGACGCTTTGGCGGATCAGCGCTCTGCCGCTCTACCGATGAAGCCGGAGGCGGCAGTGGATGCCATCCGCGCGGCTCTGGCGAACTCGACGGTCCCCTGCGCTTTCGTCGTCGAATTCGCCTCGCGCTTGGTGGCCAATCCGGCGCAGCTGCACGCGTACGACGACCGGGTGCTCTTCCTCAAGCTCTTCCGCTCCAGTCAGGAATCGGTGCGCGTGCGTGTCGGCGATGGCACGCTCAACAATCATCTCACGCTGGTCTGCGACAAGTTGAACGACCTGCCCAGCTGGCTCTATCTCGACAACCCGTCGACCAAGCTGATCCAGGTCGAGCTGCCCGACGCCGCTCAGCGCGGCGCTCGCTTCGATTCCCTGGCGCCGGGTTTCCCGGAGTCCAACGTGGCGGCGGACGAGTTGCGAGCCTTGCGGCAGGTCTTCGTCGACCTCACCGATGGCTTGAAACTGGCGGAACTGGAGAGCATCCGCATCCTCTCGATGCGTGAAGCGATCCCGTTGCGCCAGCTGCGCGAAGCGATCGAGCGCTACAAGTACGGTGTCGCCCAATCGCTGTGGGACAATCTCGCCGAAGAGAAGTTGGCGAACGCCGAAGCCACCCTGCAAGCCAGCGTCAAGGGCCAGGACGAGGCGATCTCGATGGTCGTCGACATCGTGAAGCGGGCGCGCATGGGACTTTCCGGCCTACAGCACAGTGGCTCCAACAAGCCACGCGGCATCCTGTTCTTCGCCGGGCCCACGGGCGCGGGCAAGACCGAGCTGGCGAAGGCACTCGCCAAGCTGCTCTTCGGCGACGAACGCGCCTGCGTCCGCTTCGACATGAGCGAGTACTCTCAAGAGCACGCCGACCAGAGGCTGCTCGGAGCACCGCCTGGCTATGTCGGCTACGAGGAGGGTGGCCAGCTCACCAACCGCGTCAAGCGCAATCCGTTCTGCGTCCTGCTGTTCGACGAAATCGAGAAGGCGCACCCGCGCCTGTTCGACAAGTTCCTACAGATTCTCGAGGATGGTCGAATGACCGACGGCAAAGGCGAGACGGTCTATTTCTCCGAATCGATCATCGTCTTCACCAGCAACATCGGCTCGGATCGCATCGACCTCGAAATGCCGCCGGCCGAGGTTCGCAAAACGGTCCTGCAGGCCCTCGATGAAACGTTTCGTCTCGAATTGCACCGTCCAGAGCTGCTCAATCGCATCGGCAACAACTTCGTCGTCTTCGGTTTCATCACGCCGGACATCGCACGGCAGATCGTCGACAAGATCCTCACCAACATCGCACGCCAGCTTCTCGATGGACGCGGCTGGCACTTCGAGTTTTCGGCCGCCGTGCGCACGTTCCTGTACGAACGCGCGGCAGGCTCGCTCGCCATGGGAGGTCGCGGCATCGGCAACATGATCGAGGAGGTTCTGCTGAATCCGCTGGGACGATCGTTGTTCGGCCAGCCGCCGCCGAACGGTGCCCGCATCCTGGTCCGCGCGATCGAGGCGACGGTCCATGCAACCCACGCCTCGACCACGTATGCAGTGTCCCTGGAGGTCGCATGAGCGAAGCGACGCCGCTGCACCTCGATCGCATCCAGTTCCCGGTACACACGCTCGGGCCCGGGGCTCGGATCGGGCTTTGGTTGGAAGGATGTGACCTCGGCTGTCCGGGCTGCATCGCGCCCCAACTGTTTCGCCGCGAACCTCGCCACGCCTTGGCGCCGGCGGCAGTGGCGGAGCTGTTGCGGCCCTTGCTGACGACGTCGCCGCTTCTCACCATCAGCGGCGGCGAACCGTTCCAGCAAGCGGGCGGGCTGGCGGCCATGCTGTCCGATCTGCGGAGCACCCTTGCGTTCGAGGTGCTGGTCTACTCCGGCTATACGCTGGCGGAACTGCGTGTCCGAAACGATGAGGCCCGGCGGCTCCTGTCTCTCGTCGATCTGCTGATGGACGGGCGTTACCGTGCCGAGCAGCCGACGCGGAAAGCCTGGCGCGGCTCCGACAACCAGCGCCTGCTGCGACTGCGCGGCGGTCAGCAAGCTCGACCGGAGTCGGAGTGGGAGGTGGAGACGGAACCACGACTCGAGGTTCACTACTCACAGGCTCTAGGGCTGGATCTCACGGGCATTCCCGCACCGACGTTCGGACCGAAGTTCAGTCGCGCCTTACTCGAGCGCGGCATCCGACTGCGACGCCGTCGCGGCGAGGAGCACACATGAGCACTCCCTTGGCCCAGAAGCACTGTCCGCGCTGCGGCCACGCCAACGATTGGTGGGCCGACTACTGCGAAGTCGACAAGGAAAGCCTCCAGGGCGTGACGCCCGTGCGCGCCGAAACGGCGCCGACGTCAGCGGTTGAGGCGCGCTCGCGACCTGTGCCCGGTGCCGCGACGGTTCGCCTCCCGGCGCGCATCGCCCTCGTGTGCGAGGACCAACCGAAGTTCCGCTTCGAGGTCGTCGATGGCTGTATCCTCGGCAAGGGCGCGGGAGCGAATACCATCGATCTGTCGCCACTGGCGCGCAGTGCGTACATTTCCAAACGGCATGCCTCCCTGTGGCTGGCGGGAATCGAGTGGTCCGTGCGCGACGAGCACAGCACCAACGGCACCTTCATCAACGGGCAGCGGCTCGCGCCGGGAACGCAGATGCCGCTGGCCGTGGGGGATCTTCTGACGCTGGCGAATACCAGCTTCGTCCTCCGACTCAGCTGAGGCAGCGGGCGGCGCGAGCCAAGAAGGGAGCGAATTCAGTGACCGACACAACCAAACGCCTGAATGATCCGACACAGCGCCACGGCGAGTCGACGATACGAACCAGCGAGATCGGGGGCCACGGCGCCTTCGGGCCCGAGCCGGGAAGCATGGTTGCCGACCGCTACCAGGTCATCCGCCCGCTGTCGCAAAGTGGCGGTGAGGCCGATCTCTTCCTTTGTCTCGACCAGGAGCAGGAGGTCGTCGTCAAACTTTATCGCAGCGCCGACGGGGCACACGATGAAGTTCTCGAGTGGCTGCGGCGTGTCTCCCATCGCAACATCATCGGCTTGCTCGATCACGGCATCTGGCAGCAACGCCTGTTCGAGGTAATGGAGTTCGCGCGCGGCGGTAGTCTCGCCGACCGACTCCCCGATCGGCCTTTCGCCGAACACGAACTCACTGGAATCGTTTTGCCGCAGGTGCTCGCCGCCCTCGAGTTCTGCCACTCGTGCACGCCGAGTATCATCCACCGGGACCTGAAACCGTCCAACATCTTCTATCGCGACGAAAGCGAAACGGAGATCGTGGTCGGCGACTTCGGCATTTCGTCGGTCCTCGAGGGCGATCGCACGCACCGGCGCACGCGTAAGGCGATGACCCAGGACTACGCCGCGCCCGAAGCGTTCAGCGAGTTCATCGGCATCGAGGCAGACTACTACTCGCTCGGCATCACCCTGCTCCATCTGCTGCTGGGGCACAGTCCCTTTCTCGGCAGCAATCTGCAGCAAATCATGTTCGTGCACTTGTCCGGCAGCGTGCCGATCCCCGACACGACCTCGCCGCACCTGCAGCGACTGGTCCAGGGACTACTCGTGAAGGAGCGCAATCATCGCTGGGGAGCCGGCGAAGTTCGGCGCTGGCTCGCCGGCGAGCACGTTCCGGTGCATGCAAGCACGGCTCAGGCACACAAGCCGTACCGGACGTCGATCGGCGAGGAAGCCGCAACCGCAGAAGAGTTGGCCCGCATCATCCAAGCTCATCCGGAGCGCATGAGCGCCGACATCCAGCACGGCTTCATTTCGCGCTGGTTCGCCTCGTTCGACCAGGACATGGCGCGACGCCTCGCGGCCATCGAGGAGTCCAAGGTCGAGAGCGGCCTCAAGATCCTGGCCATCATCTACACCCTCGACCCCAAGCGTCCGTATCGCCTCTTGCCCGGCCGCGAGACCGCCGATCCGAGGGAGTTCGTCCGCTTCGCCGATCGCGACGCCGAAGGCTGGGCGGCCGCACGCGAGCAACTCGCCAAGGGGCAGGTCCTCGCCTGGTTACGCGCCGTCGGCTACGGCGCGATCGTCGACCAGTGGCAGGCGTTGGACAAGGACTCCAAGGCGAGCGCCGATCTCGCCCTCGAGAATCTGTTGCAGCTACTCGACCCGAACCTGGAGAAACCGAGCGTGGACGTCGAGCCGGAAGCGTTGCAGTTCGGCGATCTTGAGATGGGCGAATCCCGGCACCTGACCTTGACGATCCGCAACCAAGGTCGCGGTTACCTCGCCGGCCAGGTCCGTCTCGACCGTGCCGTCGAGGGACTGAAGCTAGCGGCGCATCTCGTACGCGGCCAGCAGACCGCCATTGCTTTCAGCGTCGATGCCAGCCAACTCCCGGCGGGGCATGCTGAAGCGGCCATCGTGGAGGTCGTAACCAATGGAGACCGCGTAGTGCAAGTGCCGCTGCACTTTGCCGTGACGCGACCGATCCGCCAGACCATCGAGACGTGCGTAACCTGGGCGCTGGCGTGCGCCTTGGCATTCGGGGCTGCCCGCGTCTTCTTGGTCGCCCAAGGACATCCGACATGGCTATGGCGTGAGTTCGGAACCTACTCGATCTCGTGGAATCAGATCTCGCTCGCCTTGGGGCACAACCCGGTGCCGTTTCCAGCCTTGACCGGTCTCTTCTTGTTCTGCGTGACCGTAATCACCATGATCGTCGCGGCGCGGCGTATCGATGCGAAGCGATGAACCCGGGCTCGAGCGTCGTGGCATGTTACCGAGACGGACTCTACTACAGCGCTGCCAATCGGGGTCTTGTCGGAGTCGGTTGCCTGGCGGTGTTGTTTTCGCATCTCGCCGAGACGCGGCTGGGCTCCTTACGCAAGAGCGTCGACATCCTCTTGCCCTGGGCCAGACAGATTGCCCAGGGGCGACTCGTGGCCTTATCGCCACAGGAGTTGCTGGCGGCCGTCGAACCAGCTTCGATGGTCGCCATGTTTCTCGGCCTGTCCGGTCTGGTGATCGGCGTCGGCCTGACGGCGATCATGCGTGACCTATTGGTGCAACACGACTACGCCCTGCGCGACACCCCACGCTACGGAGTGCGCTATCTCGTGCCGATGATGCTCTTCAAGATTCCCATCTACTTGGTCTTTTCGCTCGTGGTCCTGGGTCTGGCCTACGTGGCGGGAGTCACGCCGGGGCGGCCGATCCCCGAGCTGCTGTGCCACGGGCGCGTCTGGGTAGTGGGTGGACTGGCGCTGCTGGTATTCGTTCCCGTGCGCGCCCTGCTGTCGCTGGGAAGCAAGTTCATCGTCCTACGCAACCCCCGCACGACCTCGGAAGTATGGCGCACGGTGCTCGCCCTGCTGTGCGCGAATTCGATGGCGGCGATCGTCTTCTACGCCCTACAGATTCCCTTCGCCGGCCTGACCACCGCTCTGGCGCTGTCCCCGCTATGGGCGAGTGGTGCGTGGCACACGTTCGGCCTGGCGGTGACGCTGGGTGTCTTGGGATTTGTCGGCAGTTTCATCAAACTGAGTAGCTTCCTGTTCTTCCTACGGCTTCTCGGCACGGACACCACTACGAACGGAGCGTCGCTCAATGGATGAAGCCCTGGGAGGATGCCTTGCGGTCATCATCGGCATTGCCGTCGTCGTCGCCATCGTCGGCGCCATCCTGATCGCCATCTGGACCACCATCGTCACCGTCGCCGTGAACGTGATGCTCGCGTTGGATACGGCACTGTCGTTTGCCACCGACTCGTCCCCTGTGCTCGCATGGGCGGCTTTTGGCGCACTCATCGGCCTGATGATCGGCATGTGGAAGGAAGCGCCGCGCTACGGACATGCGTGGCTACAGACCTTCGCCTTGGTGATCCCGGTGATGCTCTTGGGTGGAGGCCTTCTCTGGCGCGTCAACGCGCGCGGGCTGAGCGACATCGGCAGCGCGGCGCAGGCCGCGACCGCGATCGCGGCGCGGGCGACCCCGACGCCCGCGCCGTTGATGGCGACGATCACCGGAAGTGTCGGCGCCAATCTACGTAGCGAGCCATCGAAGTCGGGGCGGATCCTGAGCCTACTAGCCCGCGGCAGCCGCGTCTCGATCGTGGGGGTCGTCGGCGACTGGTACGTGGTGCAGACGGCATCGGCGATGCGAGGCTACGTCCATAAATCCCTGGTGCATCCAGACACCGTTCGCTGACGGCTCGCTCGACGCCGCGGGTGCGGCGCCACCACACGCGCACCGCCTGCCGCGCCACCGATCATCGGGCTAGATGCCATCCAGCCGAAAGAGGAAGGAGCACAGCGCGTCCATTGCCCCGACACGAGGGTCAGCGCCGCTCTCGTCGATGTCGCCTGAATCAAGGGCGATGACAGCCGCGGCAAGGCGGGCGCCATGCTCGTCGATCTGCCCCGGAGGATGGCGACTCCTCTGGCCTCGCTGAAGCGGAACGTGGCAGCCATGTTGGGCGAATCCCTTCGATTCCCCTCGCCTACGACGATGATTGACTGGAGGAAGGAACTGACTGCTTGCAGAACCGCACGCAGGGATTCGATTTCAAAGCACGCGAACTCACGGGCATGTGCTCGAGCAGAACCTGACGCGTCATCGAAAGCAGCGATAACGAACCGCTGCCGGCGTTCGTGCCGGCTACCCGGCCGGCGCGAGACACGGTCGCAGCCCGATACTGGTCGAAATCGTATCGGGCATTTCCGCCGTGCGGAACCAAACTCGGGCAGCGAGAGAGTCCTCCATCCACGAACCACCGCGCAACGGACGCCGACCGCTGATGCCGATGCTGCAATCCGCCGGCGGCTCGTATCGATTGAGACACCACTCCCACATCGAACCCGATAGGTCGCAGATTCCACTGCGCGTGCCGCCGTGGGGAAAAAGTCCGACCGCTGTCTCCCGCAGGAGCCCGCCTTCCTCCGTGTTGCACCGGTGCGGCTCGAAGTCGTTACCCCAGGGGTAGAGTTGGCGTGGATTGCCGTCGCTCGCCGCGAGTTGCCACTCCCACTCGTGCGGCAGCCTAACCTCCGCATCGTCGCCGATCATGCCGGCGGCACGGTACTGATGCGTCAGCCAGCGGCAGTAGGCCACCGCTTCGTACCAGCAGACGCGTCCGACCGGGCTACTCCCACCCGCCCCGGACAACGGACGGCATGGCGCCGAACGTTGCAGCGAACGCCACCACGCGTCGTTGGCGTAGCCGTCGGCACGCTCTCGGAACGGTGCGAACTGACTGCGGGTAATGGGATACTTGGCCATGGAGAAGCGGGACGCCGAAAACGCACGTGCCGTCGATTCGTGGCCCGGCAGTCCGGTGAGACGGACTTCTCCAGCATCGACCGAGCACCAGACGATCTCGGGCAGACCGTTGCCGGCGAGTCCCACCCCAAGGCGCGGATCGCCGATCGCGCCCAGACGCCCGCCGACCCAAGCCCGCCGCTCGGGCGACGTGGCGGGATCCGCGATCTCCTCGAGCAGCCGTTCGGCCTCCGGGCGGGCGAACGAAGATGCCGGTTCGCCGAGTTCCTCCCGCGTCTTTCCGAGGCGACGCAGCGCCTCATCGAGGGGAACGAGACGTTCGTGCGACCAAAGCAAGGATCGCTCCCTCCCCTTCTCGGCCCAATGCTTGGCATCGAGCTCCAGACGCGCGCAGGAGTGCAAGTCGTCGCGATGGCGGACGATCCAGGCGCGCAGGCCGGGCCAAGCATCGAACAGCGCCTCGTGCGCCACCTCGACCGTCGCATCGCTGACGACGAGCAGGCGTTCGCGAATCAGCCGTTCGACGACGACGGCGATGCGCGGATCGGCATCGAGGTCGGCCCGCCGGGCGGAACGGCGCGCCGGACGCAGGTCCGGCGCCTCGGTCACCAATTCGCGGCCGAGTCGGTCGAGGACTTCGCTATCGTCAGCGATACCCTCGGTGGCACGTTTGGCGGCCGCGGCGACGGCACCACGCACACCGCCGAACGAGTCGTAGCTCGCCAGCGAGAATCGGCGCTCCGCGACGCTCAGTGGCATGCCCTCCTCGATCCGTTCGACCAGGGGCTCGAGGAGACCACGCAGGGCATACGCGAGCAACGGCACCACGGCGCCCTCGTTGCCGCACTCGCGCGCATCCTGGACGATTCGATCGACAAGACCTGAATCGAAGGAGAATCCCGCGCGTTCTGCCGGCTGGACGATGATCTCTCGAAAGCGATCCACCCCGAGGGGCAAGACGTGTTGGATCTCCCCCCGATTGATGCGTCGGGCAAGACATTCATGCTGGGTGAGCGCCGGGTAGTAGTCGTTCCGAACGGTGAGAATGACACGCACCCGTTCGACACCCGCTAGCCAGTCAACCATCTCGACAAAGCGCCTCGACGCTTCTAGCTCGACGTCGACGAAAATCTCCTCGAACTGATCCACGACGACCAAGAGCTCGGCGCGCGGATCCCGGCCGACGAGAGAACGCATGGCGTAGTGTCGGACACGTTCCGGGTCGACCGCCAATTGTTGCGCCATGACGACTGCATCCGGCGCCGCCCCTGGCAACCAACGATGCAATTCGATCGCGAACGGGAAAAATGGGTCGTCGACAACCGCGATCCGCGGTTTGCAGACAACGACGGGGCTGTCCTCGGCACCGACACGGGCGAGAAGACGCGGCACGATTCCCGCTTTAGCCAACGACGATTTTCCCGACCCTGAATCACCGAACAGCATCACGAACTGCTGCCGGCCGCTCAACCGCTGCGCCAGATCGTCAGCTTCGCTTTCGCGTCCGGCGAAGTACTGCGATTCACGGACGTCGAACGAGCGCATCCCCGGGTAGGGTATGCCCACCGGGCGGGGCCGCCCGGCGAGCGTCAAGGCCAGCTGCCGCAGTTCTCCGGCAATATGAGTCCAGCGCTCTCCCTCGACGATCGCGTCGCGGCGGCGCGCGAAGACGAACTGGCCGAAGCCCAACAATGGCTGCAACTGCGCCCAGGGATTTCCCGTGAGATCGAAGCTACGCAGCCAAATCGGTAACAATGCAATCTCACCAGCCGCCGCTCTCTTCCGGAGAGTGACGCCCTCGACGGAGGCGATGAACTCGGAGGCGAAAAAAGCGGGAGACAGTAGAAGAACGGCGGCGTCACAACGGCGAATCGCGGTGTCGATCGCGTGCCGCCAGTCGGTTCCCGGATCGATGCGGACATCGCACCAGACGGTGAGCACACCCTCCGCTTCGAGCGGGGCCAACCGTTCGCGCAGCGCGTCGCGTCCGGCGCGATCCTTGTGGGAGTAACAGACGAACAGATTCATACATCGACCCGACGGGGCATCCCATGCACAACCCACCCCGGCGTGCAAGAGCTGCATGTACCCTGGCGACGCGCACGCTCGCACCGCCTCCCCGCGAAGGATCGAAGCGTCCGCGCGACAAAATGAGCGTTCTTGGTTGACACGTCAGGCGAGCACGGCCTATCAGCACCGTCGGGTGACGCCTGAGAGTGATGTATCTCACGGCGCAAACCTGCCATCAGAGGAGGTAAGTGATGTCCAAACAGAAGCGCGCACAGATGTACTTCGACTACCTCAGGAACGAGGGATACACGCCGGTGATCGACGACGACGGGGACGTCAAGTTCAAGCGCGAGGGCATGACGTACTACATTCTCGTTCCGGACACGGACGAAGAGTTTTTTCGCATCGTCTTTCCCAACTTCTGGTCGATCGACTCCGAGCGGGATCGAGCCAAAGTGGAACAAGCTGCGCTCCACGCCACGGCGGAAACCAAGGTGGCCAAGGTGTTCCCGGTGAAGGACGACACGTGGGCAACTATCGAATTGTTCTGCTCTCCGCCCGAGGCGTTCCGCGCGGTGTTTCCGCGATCGATGCGAGCGCTGAGCGCGGCAGTCGACACATTCGTCGAAAAGATGCGCTCGTGAGTCGCCAGGTCGCCAAAGCTCGTCTGGTTCGATCCGACAACTCCAGCGCCGGTGACTGGGATTGTCGGATCGCCTCCCAGCTCGCACCGGATCTGCGCTCCCTTACCCCCTTGTCGGCCTGAAGGTACGGATACTCAGCCCGCCCCGTCGTCGTCACCGACTTCTCTGCAGAATCGAAAATCGCCGGAAGCGATTGAATCACGCAAGCCTTGGACTGACCCAAGATTCATCGCCTCGGCGCAGTCTACTAGGCGCGTCAGGTTCGCCACGTCGATGGCAATCTTGGCCCTTTTTCTGATGACGATCTCGCGGACTCTGCCCGATGCATCGACGCAGACACGCCAAGCGCCACGCATGAACTGAACCTTGAATGGGTCTAGGCCAAGCTTCTCCGCGGCGCGCCGCACCAACGACTGCTCCTCTGCCGAATCGGCGACGAGCGCGCGAAGTGGCGTCTCGTCGTCGATCGCATCGACAGCCGCCCGGCGTACGCGCAGTGGAATCGAGGGGTCGAGTAGGATCGCGGACAATTGATCCGACGACAAGCCTCGTTCGATGGCACGCACGCGAACCGCCAAGGCTGCATCGCCGAGTGCGGCAAGGCGCCGAAGATCTCGATCGTTCGTTCGCTCGATTGCCGCGAGACGAACTTTCTCCGAGGTATCGTGCAGTACAACGTAGCGAAGGGTCTGCTCGTCAACGTCCATCGAAACCGCGGCGAGCCGCACGCTGGCGTCTCCGTCGCTGCGCGCCACATGCCCACGCAGCAGGGGGTCATGAATCCACTTCAAGACCATCCGACGGACGGTTCCATCACTGTCGCGGCCGAGAACACGACGGGCAAGGTCGGGTGAGCGTGAGGCATCCACCGCTGCACCCCGAATCGGCGCAAAGCGGTTGGTCATAGCCAAGTGGGTGAGCACGGCAGGATCCGTAACTTCCGCGACGAGTTCGACGCACAAGTTGACCGCGCTCCGCTCAACAACCTCACTTTGGGCACGCTCCGCGATCCCGAGAATCAACTCGAGATTTCGCACACTGCGCAAGAGCGCGCGAAAACAGTGTCCACGCATCGATTCTTCGCGCCACCTCTCGAATCGACCTGTAAATGCATCATCGTGCCACCCTATGGGATTTACATCCGGCGGACTCGTCTCGACGTTCATTGGATATCGCAGTGCCGCCAGGGCCGCCGTGAGCCGTGGTGGACTCAGTGTCGTCGTCGCGTGGTCAAGAAACGTCCTAAGTTTTCTCTCTCCCTCTTCGCTGCTCAGATAGCACATGGGATCGGCGCCATCCGCGTTCTCGAAAATCTTGCGCCTTAGGTCTTCGAGAAGCACGGCATCCGCACATGCCTCGGGCTCCGCGAGCTTCCGATCGGAAGTTGTCGGTCGACGGACCGTACGCCGGCGCCAGATTCTCGTGACGTAGGAGCGCCATCGAATCCAAATTCCGTTTTCAGCGCGACGCGTCATCAGCATTCCTCTGTCGAAGTGATATACCCCTGAGGCTCTGCGAGCGAAATGCACCATGCACCGATCTGAATCGAATCGTCCACAACCCACGCGTCGGGCACGATTTCTGCGTTGCGCATCCGGCCGGATCGTTTTGCACGCGCTGGGTGCTACAAATATTCGGTCTCCGGAAGCCGATGGACCTCTACCGTGCATGCACTGATTGGTCGGGAGAAATCCTAGTGTCCGCACCATTCCCGACGCGGCGCGCCGACGGCGTGGCGCTCGGGCTTGTCGCCCTCGTGGTAGCGTTCCAAACAGTCGCTCTCCGGTACCTTCTCGCACCAGTCACCTCTCGGCCTTGGTGCGCCTCCATGGCTGGTCGCCTCGAGCGCATGGCTGGGGTCTTGACCTCGTCGATTCCCCTCTTGCTGCTGCTCGCCTGGGGACTCGCGTGGTTCGCTGGCCACCTGCCCGACGCGAACTCCGGCTACGGAATAGACAACCACGGCCCCTGGCGACGACTACACGTACTCCGCAACCTCGTTTGGTATGCTCAGTGGCTTCCCGCCCCGAGCCTGACACTCGCAAGCGCTGCCACCGTGCTTCGACCCACCGGTCATGGCCCAGTACTCGTGGGCATCAGCATCCTCGCCTGGTGGGGGGTGCTCGCCACCCACTACTGGCTCGTCGACTGAATTTTTCGGCCGAATCGGCTATGGCCTGCCGTATGCGCACGCTTGCCTACGGCATCTACGACGCGGACAACCACTACTACGAGCCGGACGACTGCTTCACCCGGCATCTCGAAAGCCGGTTGCGGCCGCGTTCGGTCTGGGTCGATCGTCGACCCGGCGGCAATGGACGGATGTACATCGGCGACGAACGCTGCCACTTCTTCAGCGTCGGTGCGGCCGACAGCATCGGCGCCCCTGGGCTGATGAAGGACTTCCTGCGCGGCCTGACCGAGAGCGGCGGCAGCCCCAGCCTCAACCCGATCAACGGCCTCGCCGTGCCCGAGTTCGTCGACCGCACGGCCCGGCTGGCCAAGATGGACGAGCAACGGGTCGACGCCTGCTTGATGCTGCCGACCGCCGGTGTCGGCATCGAGCCGCAACTGCGCCTGCCGCAGCACCGCGAGGTGCTGTACCCGAGCCTGCGCGCCTTCAACCGCTGGCTGGAAGATGATTGGGGTTACGGCAGCGACGGCCGCATCTACGGCGCACCCTTGCTCTCGCTCGTCGATCTCGCCCAGGGCATCGCCGAACTCGAACGCATCCTTGCCGCCGGCGCCCGCTTCGCCATTCTCACCGCCGGTCCATTCGAAGGACGTTCCCCCGCCGACCCGTACTTCGACCCGTTCTGGGCCCGCTGCCAGGAAGCGAAGCTCAACCTCGTCTACCACATCGGGCGCACGCCTTTCAGTGAAATGTACAACACGCCGTGGGGACTGCGGCCGCACCCGCCTTCCCACCGCCATTCCCTCATGGAATACGCCCTCTCCTTCACCGAACGACCCGTTGTCGACACCCTCACCGCGTTGATCGCCGACAACCTCTTCGGTCGCTTTCCCGAACTACGTATCCTCACCGTCGAGTACGGCTCGTCGTGGGTGGCGCCGCTGCAGCGCAAGCTCGATCACCTCGCCCGACTCTACAGCAAAGATATGTGGCGCTTCGGCACCCCACCGCTGAAGCCGAGCGATACGATGCGCCAGAACGTGTGGGTCGCGCCGTTTTACGAGGACGATGTGGTCGGTCTCATCGACAGCCTCGGCGACGAACACGTTCTCAACGGCTCCGACTATCCCCACCCCGAGGGACTGCTCTGGCCGGCCGAGTTCGTCGACGAACTCCCCGGCGCCAGCGACGGCACCGTCCGCAGGGTCATGCGCGACAACCTCGCCGCGTTGATTGGTTGACGCATACCGGGGGCATCGGCGAGGATCGCCGCATGCGATTCAACTTGGTGCGTGTCCTCTGGATGCTCGCGCTCGCCTTTCTGGCCGCCGCCTGTTCTGACGACGATGGGGCGCAAGTCACGCCTTCAACGACGCCCACGCGCGCAGCCACTCCAACCGCCGGCACGCCGCCGACCCCTAGCCTCGTTCCTACCGCCGTCCTGCCGACAGCCACGGTCACGACCCCTCCCCAACCGACACCGAGTTGGACCCCCGACGGCACCGGCACTGCCCCACCGCCGCCGACGCGAACGCCATCCCCAGCGCCGAGTTGGACGCCGACGACGTCCGCGACAGCCACCGGCACGCCGTCGGCGACGGCGACCGCCAGCTTCACCGCCACCCGCACCGCCACCGAGACACACACACCGCGACCGAGCGCCACCCCGATTCCCACCTCGACTCCGATCGCCACCCCGGCGGACGACGATGCCATCGACATTCTCGTGTTCACTCGCACCGCCGGCTTCCGCCACATCTCGATCGACGACGCCAAGTTGATGCTCAACACGCTCTCCCCCGACGAGGGCATCCGCGCCACCATCACCGAGGATCCGGCGGTCTTCGACGACGCGTTCCTGGCGCGCTACGAGGTAATCGCCTTCGTCAACACCACGGGTGATGTCCTCGATGCGACACAGCAGGCTGCCGTCGAACGCTTCGTCCGTTCCGGCCGCGGCTACGTCGGCGTGCACTCCGCCGCGGACACCGAGTACGACTGGCCCTGGTACGGCCGCCTCGTCGGCGCCTATTTCAAGAGCCATCCACTCTTGCCCGTACGTGTCGACGTCACCACCGAGGATCCGCTACATCCGACGACGCAACACCTCGACGACGAATTCGTCTTCGTCGACGAGATCTACAACTTCGACCGCAACCCGCGCCGCGACAACTCGATTCTGCTCACCGTCGACGAAGCCGGTTTCGTCTTTCCGAACACCGACGGCGGACCATCGATGGGCGCCGATCACCCGATCGCCTGGTACAAGGAATTCGACGGCGGCCGATCGTTCTACACCAACCTCGGACACAGCCCGGCCACTTGGGAGAACCCCCTCTTCCGCACCCATCTCTTGCAGGGCATCCGTTGGGCCGCCGAACCGCCCTCGTATCGCCGCACCATCGTCACCACCAAAGCGGAGAACCCACTCAGCCTGGCCGTGGCCCCGGATGGACGCGTCTTCTACAGCGAGATCACCGGCACCTTACGGGTTTGGCATCCGACCACGGGTCGCGTCGACGACATCCTGCAGCTCGACGTTTCTCTGCGCGGCGAAAGCGGGCTGCTCGGACTCGCGCTCGATCCGGCGTTTGCCGACAACGGCTACCTCTATCTCTACTTCGCCGAACCCGACCCCGAGCCGCTGCCGACGACCAGCCCCATCGGCCACAACGTGCTCGCCCGCTTCACCGTTGCCGCCGACGGCAGTATCGATCCGACGACGCGCGTCGACCTCTTGGAGGTACCGAGCGACCGCACCAACCACGAAGCGGGCGGACTCGCCTTCGGCCCCGACGGCTCCCTCTTTCTCTCCGTCGGCGACAACACCAATCCGTTCGACTCCGCCGGTTCGGCGCCGATCGACGAGCGCCCGGGCCGCGAGATCTACAACGCCCAGCGGACGTCGGCGAATCCCTTCGACCTGCGCGGCAAGATCCTGCGCATCCGACCCGACGGTACGATCCCCGAGGGCAATCTATTCCCCGCAAGCGGCGAACAAGGCCGACCGGAGATTTTCGCCATGGGCTGCCGCAACCCGTTCCGTCTCGCGGTCGACCCGAGCAACGGGCGCCTGTTCTGGGGTGACGTCGGCCCGGACGCCGTCGGCGATGGCGCGCGCGGTCCGCGCGGCTACGACGAGATCAACTTCGCCGATACCCCAGGCCACTACGGCTGGCCATTCTGTATCGCCGACAATCGACCCTACGCCGACGTCGATTTCGCCACCGGAGCGATCGGCCCAAAGTTCTCGTGTGACGGATACCGCCCGGCGTTGATGGCTTACGATTACTTGCGAGTGGCTTATCTCGCTCTGGGGAATGCGGTCGACAACGAGGGGGGCGCCAGCGGCGGCCTCACCGCCGGTTTCACCGGCCGTACGGCGATCGCCGGCACCGTCTACCCCACGACCGAGCGCGTCGGCCCCGTCGGTCTACCCGATCCCTACCGCGGCACTCTGATCATGACCGAATGGACGCGCGACATCCTCGCGTCGGTCGAAGTCGCTGCCGACGGTGCACTCGGCCAAGTGCGACGCTTCCTGCCCTGGGAACGCTTTCGCCGCCCCATCGACGTCGAGGTCGGCCCGGACGGGGCCCTCTATGTTCTCGAGTTCGGTACGGGACTCGCTGGCGATAGCGTGGACGCGCAGCTCAGTCGCATCGAATACGCGGCGAACGGCGACCTGCCACCCGTCGCGGTGGCGAACGTCGAGCCCAATCGCGGCCCCACACCGCTGACCGTGCGGCTCTCGGCCGCCGGCTCGCACGGTACCCGCCTCGGCGGTGCCATCGTCGCGTATGAATGGGACCTCGACGCCGACGGCAGCATCGACAGCGGTGACGCCGAGTGGGAGACCACCTTTACCACCCCTGGCGTGCACGTCGTCACCCTGACCGTGCGCGACGCCAGTGGACGACGCAGCTTGCCCGCAGCCGTCGAGGTCAGAGTGGGCAATACGCCGCCACAGGTGCGCATCACCCAGCCCGCCGATGGCGCGACCTTTCGTCCGGGCGAAACGATCCAGTTCGCCGGTGAGGCCACGGATGCCGAGGATGGCGCCGTCGACTGCGGCGCCCTGCGCTGGGACATCCGACTCGGCCACAACGCTCATTCGCACCCGATCACCGTGCTCGAAGGGTGTACGCCGACCTACCGCGCGACGCTGGGCGGCCACGATCCGTCGAACGAGGTCTTCTACGTCGTCGAGCTGCGCTACACCGACCAGGGTGCCCCGGGTGCCGTACCCCTCACCGGGCGGGCTCAAGTACGGCTCGACGCGGTGCAGTGATGCCGGGCATCCATGGCTTGGACGGAGTGGACCCAGTCGACTGGGTGGACTGTTCCCCACGTGTGGTTTGGTGCACAACCGAGGGCACTCGGTTTGAAGGTAGGAGTTGATGCGATGCGTTCCAGCTTGCGTTGTCTGATCGCCTTGAGCAGCCTCGCCGTCATCCTCGTCGGGTGTGGCGACGACGATGGCGGCACGGCCGCCGTCGAACCGAACTGGGTGGCGGGACCCTACACCGACTTGGTCGATCCCTTCGTCGGCAGCGGCGGGCGCGGCTTCGGCTACGGCAGCACGGTGGTCGGAGCGGTGGCACCGTTCGGCATGGTCCGCTTGTCGCCCGACACCATGCTGCCGTCGGGTGCGGTGCCGTTCCACCATTTCAGTGGCTACCACTACGACGACACCATGATCCGCGGCTTCTCGCACCTGCACTTCCACGGTACCGGGGCGCAGGGGTACGGCAGCCTGCTGATGATGCCGGTTCCGGGTTTCAGCTCGAACCACACCCGGCCGGCCGGCTACCGCTCGAACTTCAGCAAGAGCTCGGAAATCGCCAAGCCAGGTTACTACGCGGCACGCCTGGACAACGGCAACATCCTCGCCGAGTTGACCAGCACGGGACGCGTCGGCATGCACCGCTACACCTTCCCCCAAGGCGCGAGCGGCGCCGCGGTGGTGATCGATGCGGGCTACCTGATCCACGACAGCATCGCCCGCGACATCCAGCTCGTACTCGACCCGAGTGGGCGTAGCCTGGTCGGGCGCCACCGTGCCGATGGTGGTATGAGCGGGCCCTACACCCTGCATTGGCGCATCGAGTTCGATCAGCCGCTGAAAGGATACGGCAGCTGGCGGCGCGACCAATCAACCCCCGGAGCCACCACCTTCGAGGCGCCAGAGGGCGGCGGCGGCATGTACCTCGAATTCGACGTTCCCGACGGCGGCGTCGTACAGATGCGCGTCGGGCTGTCGATGGTCGATGCCCAGGGTGCCGCCAACAACCTCCGCGTCGAGGCCCCCAGCTTCGACTTTTCGGCAATGCGCGCCGCAACCGCCGCGCGCTGGGAATCCTTGCTCGCACGCGTCAAGATCGTCGAGCCCGACGCGACGCGCGCCCGCCGCTTCTACACCGCCGCCTACCAAGCCTTGATCACGCCGACCATCTACAGCGATGCCGATGGACGCTACCGTGGCTTCGACGATCAGATCCACGTCGCGGGCGACTTCGAGTATTACTCCGATCTCTCCCTGTGGGATACCTTCCGCACGCTGCATCCTTGGCTCACCTTGGTTTACCCCGAGGTGCAACGCGACATCATCGTGTCGCTGCTGAAGATGTACGAGCAGGACGGCTTCCTCCCCATTTGGCCAGTCGCCAGCCGGGACTCGGGGACCATGATCGGCGCGAGCGCCGAACTGGTCATCGCCGATTCGTACGTCAAAGGACTGCGGGACTACGACGTCGCTCTCGCCTACGAGGCGGTGACGCGTTCCGGGCGCGAACCACGTCCGGAAGGATCGAGTTCGCCCGGTCGCCGACACGTCCAGGACTACCTCGAACTGGGCTACGTGCCCTATGAGAAAGACGAGTCGTCGACCTCGATGACCTTGGAATACGCCGCCTCGGACGGCGCACTGGCGCAATTCGCGACGGCGTACGGTCGCCCGGCCGATGCCGCCGAATTCGCCGAGCGGGCACGCAACTACCGCAACCATTGGGATCCCGGCACCCAGTTCTTCCGACCCAAGTGGCGCGACGGTACCTTCAAGGAACCGTTCGACGACATCGAATGGGGCGTCGACTACCGCGAGGCGACAGCCTGGCAATATCTCTGGTACGTGCCGCACGACCCGCAGGGGTTGATCGAACTCTTCGGCGGTCGCGCCAGCTTCGTCTCGGCCTTGGAAGAATTCTTCGCCATGTCGGCCGAAGAGCACACCGACCTGACACCGCTGGAGAAGTTGGCCTACCGCATCTACTACTGGGCCGGGAACGAACCCGACATCCACACGGCGTATCTCTTCAACGACGCGGGACGGCCCGACCTCGCGGGCAAGTGGGCGCGCTGGGCGCTGCAAGTGCCGTTCGGCAACGGCCCCGACGGCTTACCGGGCAATGACGACTGCGGCACCATGGCGACCTGGTACGTGTTCACGGCTCTCGGCATCTATCCGGTGCCCGGCTACGACAAGTACTACGTCGGCGCCCCGCTGTACGAAGCCGCTGAGATCCAACGCGAAGCCGGCACTCTGCGGATCCTCGCGCCCGGTGCCGCCCCGGATCACCCGATTCCCAACAATCCACAACTCAACGGTCGCGCGCTACCGACCTACCAATTCCGCCACACCGACCTCGAAGGCGGCGCCGTCCTCGAAGTCGAGATGTCGCCGTCATCCTGAGGCGTTCGGAGACCGCCCGTACGGTCGAGTGACGAGAAGTGGCTCGCCGACGACTCCAGCACCATGGATCCCCAGTTCGTCGTCACGCGCTTCGCGCCTTCGCCTACCGGAGCTTTGCATCTCGGACACGCCTTCGCGGCACTGTTTGCCTACGATGCAGCCCAGGCCGCAGCCGGGCGCTTCCTCGTGCGCATCGAGGACATCGACCTGGCGCGCTGCCGTGCCGACCTCGAAGCGGCCATCTTCGCCGATCTCGCCTGGCTCGGGCTGCGTTGGGAAACACCCGTCCGCCGCCAGTCCGAACATCTGGACGACTACCGAGCCGCCTTGGATCGGCTCACTGCCGCGGGGCTCACCTACCCGTGCTTTTGCACGCGCCGGCAGATCGCCGACGAAATCGCCCGCTCCGCGTCGGCACCGCAGGGACCCGACGGACCGATCTATCCCGGAACCTGCCGGCAGCTCGATCCAATCGACGTCCGCGATCGCCTAGCTGACGGGATGCCGCACGTCGTGCGGCTCGACATGGGTAAGGCATTGCGGCAGGTCGGTACGCCGCTCTGGTTCCACGAAAGCAGTCGCGACCTCGCCATCCCCCACGGACGGATCGCCGCTCAACCGGAGATTTTTGGAGACGTCGTGCTGGCCCGCAAAGATGCGCCGACGAGCTATCACCTCGCCGTCACCGTCGACGATGCCCTGCAGGAGGTCTCTCTCGTCACCCGCGGCGAAGACCTATTTCCGTCGACCCACGTGCACCGCTTGTTGCAGGCCTTGCTCGACCTGCCCGTGCCGGAATGGCGTCACCACCGCTTGATCCGCGATGACCACGGGCGGCGGCTGGCGAAACGCGACGACGCCCGTGCCTTGGCGCGCTACCGCGCCGATGGAGTTACGCCGGAAGAGATCCGCCGCGATCTGGGCCTGTCTTCGCCGGGTTGATCCTCGCGATCCGTGTCACCCCTCGCGCCAACGTGATTAGCCCTTCGAGCCTTTATGCCCCTCATCGAGGCACCTGGTCAGCAGCCGGGCGATCGGCGGTCGGCATGCTCTTCAAGGCGGCGGCGATGGCGTCGCGATCGCGATCGTCCGGCGGACCGCGGTCGAGGTAGATCTGCCAGGCGTGACGCATCGTCGCCATCTGGCCTGAATCGAAGCGACTGAGAAGTTGGGCCGCCAAGCCGAGGTTCTTGAACACATGCGGCGGCGGCAATGGGTGACGCGACGCCACCTCGGACAGAGCTCGCACGGCGTATTGCAGTTCGACTTGTCCCTGCCCGTGCGCCATTGCCCATGTGAGCGCCCGTAGCCCTTGTCGGTGACGCGCCTCCCACAAGTCCAAGCCGACGATTCGCTCCCACGTTGCGGCCCCCCAGCGGTCGAAGTCGGGCCACGGAATCGCTTGCAGCTTGCGCCACTCGCCCTCGGAGACCGCCTCCCAGTCGCTGAAATCGGGAGCCGCGCCTAGTGGCACGACACGTGACGCGAGTCCCTCGGGCCACAGTTCGAAGGCCGCCACCGTAGGGTCGCCCGGCTTGAACTCCGGGTACACGTACAGCGGACGGCGCGGCGAGTTGGCCGCGAGAAACTGCCCCATGCCGAAGCCTCCCGCGACGCCCGGGTGGTAGAGCGTTCCGGGAAAGACGACATCATCATGACGCGCCGCCTCGCCGGCGACGTACCAAGGCTTGGTCAGCATCTCTTGGTCGAGTATGACGACGTCGCGGCGCAGGCCCTCGCCGATTTGGGCATAGCGAACGCTGTTGGTGATGACATCGCCACGCGTCAGCAACAAGGCTCGCTCCGGCAGGGGTGCGAGAATCGTCCGGCCGTAGCCGCCGACGTAGTCGTTGTCGCTCTGATCTTGGTGGGCGTAATGAAGGCCGAGCTGCAGAGCCACGGCAGCGAGCGCCAAGAACGGGGCATGTCGAGGCCAGCGCGCGAAGCCATGGGCGGCGCCGAAACCGAGCCAAACGAACGCCACCAGATGCGGCTGTTGCCAGAAGCGCGACGTGACCTCGAGGAACAAAGGCTGGTCGACCGGCAAGTTGGCGAGGGCGTGAAAGACGACGAGGTAGAGTACGAAACAGACGACACTGACGCCGGTGAACGATCGCCTGTGGCGCCACCCGTAAAGCAATCCCATGCCCATGAGCGGCACGCCGACACCGAGGCTGTTGTGCCACAACGACACGGCATACCCGGCCAGCTGAGCGAGGAACATGCCGTTCACCCCGACGTCGTCGGCACCGAGCTGCAACGAACCGTAGTCCGCCCGCGTCAGGTGCGCGACGAATCCAGCCAGGCTGCTGAAGTCACCCCAATAGATCGGCGGGCGCAGCGCCGCGGCGACCGGGAGATAAAGATACGGCAGCAACCCCAGACCGAACGCCAGAGCGATGCGGCCGAACGAGCCCGCCGTCCACAACCTGCGTCCCGTCCACAGCACCCATCCCCCGAGGGGAGCGACGTACAGGATCAAGGTATGGTGATGGCATAGACCCAGTCCGGCCAGCCCGGCCATGGCGATCGCGAGGCGCGGCGTCGGAGTCTCGCTCCAGCGCAAGGCTAGCGCGAGCAAGCCGACCACGAAAAGGACGTGTAGCGAAAAGACCTCGGCGCCGACGGCATAGGTCCACGGCAACGGCGCAAACGCGAAACCGGCGCCGGCAACGAAGCCGGCCCACGGTTGGCGTGTCGCCCGCGCCACCGTGTCGGCCAGCAGCGAGGCGGCGGCGGCGCCGCAGACGGCGCTGAACATGTTGACGCGCCAGGCCAGACTGCCCCAAGGCAGCCGGGCGAAGACGCCGGCCAACAACGAATAGAGCGGATAGCCCGGCGGATGGGCGACGCCGCCGGTGCCGGCGACGGCGATCAGTTCACCGGCATCGCCGCCCGGCACACCGGGGTGCAAGGTGGCGACGTAAACCGACAGCACCAAGCATCCGGTGCCCAGGGCGACGGCGGAGCCATGCGACAGGGGTCGCGCGTCAGACACGCGCGGTCTCCGGATCAACCGAGGTTGTGGAAGACGTGCTGGACGTCGTCGTCCTGTTCGAGGCTGTCGACGAGACGCAGGACTTCTGCCGCCTTTTCCTCGTCCAATTCCATCGGCGTCAGCGGTAGGTATTCCGACTCGCCGGACAGCGGCTTGAGCCCGCGTGCCTCGAGGCCGGCCTGCAAACGGCCGAAGTCGGCGAAGGCGCAGCGCAAGAGCAACTGGGCCTCGCCCTTTTCGCCCGTCGTTTCTCCGAGTTCCTCGAGGCCGTCGTCGATGAGTTCGAGTTCGAGTGTTTCCTGATCGACACCGGTCGCGTCGAGGCGGAACGCCCCCATGCGTTTGAACAGGAAGCCGACGCTGCCGGCGTTACCGAGATTGCCGCCGCCCTTGTTCATGCGGCTGCGCAGGTTGGCCACGGTGCGGGTGGGATTGTCGGTCGCGGCCTCGATGAGAATGGCGATACCGTGTGGCGCGTAGCCTTCGTAGACGATCTCTTCGTAGCTCGCGGCGTCCTTGCCGGCGGCGCGCTTGATCGCCGCTTCGACCTTGTCCTTCGGCATGTTGACGGCGCGGGCGTTCTGGATGACCCGGCGCAGCTGGGGGTTCGAGGCCGGATCCGGGCCCCCTGCCTTGACGGCAATGACGATCTCCTTGCCGATGCGGGTGAAGGCCTTGGCCATGCGGTCCCAGCGGGCGAACATGGTGGCTTTGCGCGTTTCGAAAATACGTCCCATCGTTCCTGCGTTTCCCTCAGCTTGAAAATCCGACGATACCCACCGCTCACGAAGTCGAACCTCGCGGGGCAACGGCATCGACGTGTCGGACCTTTAGACGGCCCCGCAGCGCTTGTCGAATCGACGGCGGCGGCAGCTGTCTGCCGCCCGGCGAGGAGACACGACTTTCGCTACTCCTTCGCCCAAGAGACCTAGGTGAGACCACGCCGCGTGCGGTCGACGGTCGACGACGTCACATCTGTGACGCGCTTTGTCCCACCTCTACCGGCAGATCAACCGGACAAGGAGAGTCCCATGTCGCATCGTCTCGTCACCCTCATCACGGCCGCCATGCTCCTGGCGCCCCTGAGCGCGGCCCAAGCGATTTTGCTCGCGTCCAACCCCATCACGCATGGCTCGGGGTTCTCGGCCGTGAGCTGCTCGATCGTCAACGCCGGCGACAAGCCGATCGTGCTCGAGTCGTTCTTCATCGAACCCATCGTCACCACGGTGTCCTACGCCAACGAACTTGGCGGCTGCTTCGGCTCGCCTCCGTACACGATCCAACCCGGCCAAGGATGCACGCGCCGCATGACGTTGCCGTCCGTGTGCAGCCCGACGGATGCCTGTTACTGCTACGCCAAGGTCAAGGGCAGTTCGAAGGCCGTGCGCGGCCTGCTCGTCGGCACGGTGACCGGCAGCACCGCCACGGTCACCAGCGAGTTGCGGGTCAAGTAGGCCCCGGAGCGCGCCGGCGCATCAGTCGCCGGCGCGCTTCGCTTCGCCATCGAGAAACGCGACCAAGGCGTCGGCGAGGTCACCGGGAATCTCCGCCGCCAACGAGTGGCGCGCCCCCGGGAACACCCGCAGTTGCGACTGCGGCATCAATTCGTGCAATCGCTTGACGCCTTCGCCCATGTTGGCGCCATCGTCGCGATCCCCCCAACCCAACCATACCGGCTGGCGGATCTCCGGCGCCAAATCGAATAGCGTCCGCCCGACCTGATCCGCGGCCATGTCGAAATACATGCGCACGAAGCCGGGTCCCATGACTTCTTCGTAATAGAGGAACGTCTGCTCGAGGGTCGCTTCCTTGAAGCGCCAGTCGTCGCTGTACCAGTAGCGCGACTGCACGCGGACGATCGGCCAGAACAAGGCGTAACTCGTCAGGGGTCGCATCGCCGCGGCGATCCACGGACGCGCTTCCCACGCGCTCCCGGGCGCCCACGGCGCCAGTCGCGGGAAACGTTGCGGCAGGCGATGCCCGAGGCGCAACGTCAGATTGCCACCCATGCTCCCACCCGCCAGGTCGCAGCTCGTCACGCCCAAGGCGTCGAGAAAGGCGAGCAACGTATCTTCGTAGAATGCCAGACTGTACTCGCGCACCGGCTTGTCCGAATAGCCGCTGCCGGGAAGGTCGACCACCAACACCCGGCGACCCTCCGCGAGGGTACCCATCAGGCCGTCGTACTCTTCGATACGCGACGTGTGCCCATGAATCAGCAGAAGGCAGCGGTCGCTCGCCTTGGCTCGCGTCGGGCCGACGTCGATGTAGCGCAGGCGCATGCCGTCGACGATGATGTCGTGCTGCTCGAACGGCGTCGCGCGCACGGCGTGCGGCCGCTTCACGCCGCGGTCTGGCGGCGTGCCGCAGCCCACCATGAAGCAAGCCCCGACGACCACCGCCGCGATGACTCGCTCACGCACCGCGGGCTCCTTTCATCGTCGCCACCGCCTCGAGTTTCTCCAGGGACACGCGGGCCAGTCGAATGTCGCTCGCGGCCAGCATGCCCAGAAGCCAGGGATAATCGCTGCTGATGTCGCTGGTGTAATACGAAATCCACGCCGCTCCGTCGCGCACGACGACGCCGGCATAGGAAGTATCACCAGCACTCGGAAGATCAGTCAGGTGGACCAACCGATCCGGCTCCACGAGGAAGATCGCCGTGCGCTTGCGGCTGAACACGCCGCCGAGTTGATTCAACGCGTGACGCGGCCCCGGCTGATGGCGCGCCACGGCGTACACCCGCCCCCCGTGCTGAAACAGTGCCGGACCATCGAGTCGGGTCAGCGTGCTGCGAGCGCGACTCCATTCTCGGTACGGCGGATCGGCCAACGCCAGCAGCGTGCCCGCATCGCGATGTCCGAAGGCCGAGTCCGCCGCCATCTCCAAGCGGGCCGTCAGCAGAATCCGACCATCGCGCAACAGCTCGACGTCGGTTTCGTCGTTGCCTTCGTCACCATGGACGACGGACTCGATGGCCCAATGCACACCGTCGCGACTCGACAGCAGGGCCGACTTGCCGTGCTCATGCCAATAGGCGCCGGCGTACCAGGTGTTCCCGTCGCGGGTCTTGGGTCGCCACAAGAGCCATCCCGGAAGGTCGATCGGAGCGAACGAACTCCAGATCTGGCCGTCGTCACTCGTCGCATAGACGGTGCCGTAGGGCTTGGCTGCGAGTCCACGATTGGGCAAGGCATAGAGAAATAGTTTGCCGCCGATCCGCGCCAGCTTGGGATCGCGGATGTCCTCTCCCGGCATGCGCAACTCGGCCAGGCGCGTCCATTCGCGACCGTCTTGCGAGAAGCGCAGAATGATGCGGCAGGCCTTGCTGCCGAGGTGATACGGCGAGGCGGCGTGTGCCAGCAAGAAGCCGTCGTTCCATTCGATCAGATCGGTATT
Organism: uncultured Binatia bacterium (SeqCode); assembly: GCA_964524885.1. Taxonomy (GTDB): domain Bacteria; phylum Desulfobacterota; class Binatia; order HRBIN30; family HRBIN30; genus CALJUJ01. The sequence goes on along the minus strand of CAZGEJ010000004.1, from coordinate 94,777 downwards.
CGAGTTGTGTAAACCGTCACGCACGACGTCCCACGACTCGAGCCCGAGTGCGGCATCGACGGCGGCGCGGTTCGGCCGCAGGAACCAGTAACCGAGCGTCGACGCGAGCGCGGCGACGACGAGTACGACGATCAACATGGCGGTACGAAACATGGCGCCGGGCGACCGCGCACCTCAGCTCTTGTTCGGCTCGTAGAGGCGCACGCTCTTGGCCTCTTCCAGAGGCGGCTGGCTGTCGTGCAGCAATCGCAGCGCCTCGGCTTTATCGGCTTCGGTCATCGGGTGCACCGTCGTGCAGAACTCGACGAGAATGTCGTTCGGGTCGGTGGTGTAGATCGACTGGCAAAAGCCGTGATCGACGTGCATGACGAGATGGCCGTGTTCGAGCCAGCGATCGCGCCGGCGGTCGAGGTCGGCCAGATCCGCTGCCTTGAAGGCCAAGTGATTGACCCAGGCCGGGAGACCCATGCCGGTGGAGATCGCCGGCGACCACGTGTCGGGCAACTGCGGAATGTGCAGATCCCAGAACGCGATGTATTCGTCTTTTCCAGTCTCATAGAAGAGATGCTTGGCCCACCCGCCTTCCGGGCTCGGACCGTTGATCACTTTGACCAACTCGAAACCCATCGCCTCGGTGTAGAACCGATGGGTCGCCGCGAGATCCTTCGTCGCAAATGCCGTGTGGTGGTAGCCCATGCGTCTCTCCTTATCCCTGTCGGCGGGAACATAGCCGATGGCGCATCGTCTTGCCCAGAGGAGACCCACGTCTCAACCGCGGCGTAACACCAGGGCACGAAACGGGCTCGGACGCCGCCCGGCCAGTTCGGCCACCGCGCGTTCGACCTCGGTGCGCAGACGCGCGCGGCGTCCTCCCGCCCGGAAGGTCAGTGCTCCGGCGCGCCAGTCCCGCTCCGGATCGACGCCGAGCAAGGCGCTCAACCAGCGCACCGCCCGTTGCGCCAGGATCCGCTCGACCGCCGCCGGCCCGAGCGCGATGCCCGATTCGGCGAACCACTCACTCTGCGACACCAGCCGGTCGACCCGCCAGCCCGCTTCGACCGCGGCCCGCGCCGCGGCGGTGAAGTCGACGAAAAACGTGATGTCGTCGTGCCCCGGCCGCTCGTAGACGCTCCGCCCACTCCCGGGCGTGCCCGCGAACACCTTGCGCGCCGCGGTGGCGCGCCAGTGAAAGGCACGCTCGTCGCCGTAATCGATCCACAAAGCCTCGCCACGATCGAACAGCGCCGCGGTGTGTCGCATCAGCGGCTCAAAGGAGGGACAGACGAAATAGGGGGCCCGCCAGCGCCCGTTCCCCAAGAGCGCCGGCACGCAACGGCGCAAGTAGCCGCGTAGCCCGCGGACGCTGGCCAACGGCTCGACACGCTCGCGCCACCCTGCCCAACGAGCCTTCGCCTGCTGGTCCGAGACCGGCACGGATTCCGGCGCGGTCATGCGCGGCGCTGCGCCTGGCATCGCGTCGACGAAAATCACCCCCACCGAGCCGTCGTCGAGCGGCGCCAAGGCGTGATGCGCCAGACAATCGAGCACTTCGTTGGCCACCAGAAAGCCATGCTCGGCCAGCCGTGGCGCTCGGCGCACGGAGAGATCGACCCGACGCCACTCGACCGGTGCGCCGCTGGCGCGCAGCATCGATTGCTGTCGTCGCACCAACGCCGGGCTTCGCTCGAAGATGATGTAGCGCAGAGCCGACTCGAAGCGACGCCACGGCGGTCGACGCCGTGCGCGCTGCTGGATGGCGCCCCAGACGTCGAGGCACATCTGACCATTGCCGGCACCGAGTTCGACGAGGACGAACTCCGGCGGCCGCCCTTCGCGCTGCCAGCTCCGCCAGGCCTGCAGCGCCACCGCTTCGCCGAACAAGGGCGAGACGGCATCGGGAAAGGTGTCGTAATCCCCGCCGTCGCCGAAGCGCACCTTGCCGGTGGCGTAGTATCCCCACTCGGGGTGAAAAAGGGCATCGTCGACGAAATCACGGAACGAAACGCCGCCCCGAGGCGGCGGACGTTCCGACCTGGCGCCGGCTCGCCTCACGGCGCGAAGACGATGCCGTCGAGCGAACCCACCGGTTCGAGGCGTTCACCGCGAGGATCGGAGGCGACCGGGCGCGAAACGTCGATCGTCGCCGGCAAGCCCGCCGGATTCACCACGGTGAAGGTGCAGGTGTAGAGCACGCCATCGGGGATCGCGTTGCGGTTGGGTACGGCCGTCGCACCGATGACGCCGCGGAAGCGGCGGATGTTGCTGCCCGCACCGGCGGGACAGCCGCTCGGCTGGGGCGAACCTCCACAGTTCACCAGCAGGCGACTGAGCGTCTTGCACGGCGCGGTGATCAGCTCGGGATCTTCCTCGCAGTTGGGCAACCGGTCGCCGATCGCCGGATTGATGCGGCACTCGCTGGCGCTGGCGAGGTTGACGACGTTGCTGTCGAACAGCAGATCGTTCTGCACGCCGCCGACGTTGTCGACCTCGGCGTCCAGCACGATGTCGATGTCGACGACGCCCGCCACCGGCTGCGCCGACGACGCGAGAATCTGCACGATCGGCGGCACCGTTGCCGTAGCGCTGGGGGTAGCGGTCGGCGTCGCGGTGACGCTGGGCGTGAGGGTGACACTCGGCGTCGACGACGGGCTCGGTGACACCGTCACGGTAGCGGTGGCCGGTACCGCCTCGGTGGCCGTTGGCGTGGGCACGGGAGACTCGGTCGCGGTGGGGCTGTTGGTCGCTGTCGCCGGAGGAGGCTCCGTGGGCGTGGAGCTGGGAGGCGGAGTCGCCGTCATGGTCGGCGTCGCGCTCGCCGGAATCGGCGTGGCCGTCGGCAGCACGATCTCCGTGGGCGTCGCGCTGGGCTCGACGACCTCGGTGGGGGTGGCACTCGGTTCGACGACTTGCGACGGCGTCGCCGTAGCCGCCCCTTGGGTCGAGGTGGGGGTCGGCGTCGGCGCGCCGAACGTCAGCCAGATCACCGTGTCGGCCGGCACCGTTTCGGCCAGCTCATCCGCGAGATTCAGCGTGGCCGACGACCGCGTGAAGGCGACGGCTTGGTTGAGAATCTGCATCGTACCCGAGGTCGGGAGTCCGTTGGCGTCTTCGACGTAGACGAGCAGGCTGCGAGCGCCGCCGAAGGCCGTTGCGGCGACCCGAGCGCTGATGGTGATGAGTCCATTGGTTCCGGTGAGGTCGGGCAGGCGGTTGCCGCGTGGATCGGCGGCGATGAAGCTGGTGTTGAGGATCGCTTGCGGCAAACGCGCGCGGTCGACGACGTTGAACTCGCAGGTGTAGACCACGGTCGACGGGATCGGCACCGAGTTGGGTACCGCCGTCGCCGCGACGATGCCGCGGAAGCGGCTGATGTTGCCGCGCGCGTTCTCGGGACAGCCGCTCGGTTGCGGGAAGCTCCCACACTGCACGAGATTGCGGTTCAAGGTCTTGCACGGCTCGGTGATCGAGCCGGGGTCGCCCTGGCAGTTGTCGAGACGGTCGCCGATCGCCGGGTTGATGCGGCAGCGCGAGGCCGCCGACAGCTGCACGATCGTGTTGTCGAACAGCAAATCGTTCTGCAGGCCGCCGACATCCTTGCCCCCGGTCGACAACGCCACGTCGATCAATGCCGTGGCCCCGGCGTCGACGAAGGCGCGGCCGACGCGGATCTGCAACACGTCGGAGGCCTGGGTCGGTGTGCGCGTCGGCACCGGTGACGCGGTGGCCGTGGCACTCGGCGGAATCGGCGACGCGGTGGCGGTCGGCTCGGGCGGGGTCAAGGTGGCGGTGGCACTGGGGACGCCGGTCGCCGTCGGCACCGGGGTGCGCGTCCGCGTCACCGTCGGCGTCGACGTCTCCGTAAACGTCCGCGTCGGGGTCGCGGTCGACGTCGGCCTGTCGACGCTGCCGTTGTCGCAGGCTGACACGCACACGAGCAAGGCGAACAACGGAAACGGCAGCAGGCGATGCAGACTCATCAGGCAACTCTCCGACTCGGGTTACCCCCTCCATTCCACAGGCCGCGGCGGAAGGGAAAGGTCGTGTACACGCCGTCAGGACGCAGCAGCGGCGTCGCACTTGGCGGCGAAAACGAAATCGCCCTCCGACAGCCCGTCGATGGTGTGGGTCCAGATCTTCACCCCGACGCGCCCCCAGGTGAGAAACAGGTCGGGATGGTGGTTCTGCTCCTCGGCAATCGCGCCGATGCGGTTGACCAAGGCCAAGGCGGCGACGAAGTCGGCGACGCGATAATCTCGTTCGAGGTGGTGACCGTCGACGACGCGCCATTCCGGCACTTCGCGCAGCAGAAGGTCACGGGCCGCCGCTTCGAGAGGCGGCGTGCCGGCCTTGCAAGGGACGCAGTTACGGTCGGCGAGTGCCGCCATTCTTCCTCCTCGAGCCCAGTCGCTTCCCGCCGATCGAGGCCTGGGATCTTCCCGAATCTACCTGCTCCAGCCCGACATGCAACGCGATTTCTCGTTCGCTAGCGCGCCCTCGGGGTGCTATCACCGGCGCACGATGATCGTCGAAGCGTGGTCGCCGCCTGCGTTGCTTGGTCTGGGTCTCGCCTTCGGCATCAAACACGCGCTCGACGCCGACCACGTGGCGGCGGTGGCTACCCTGACGGGCGAGTCGCAGAACCTACGCCAGTCGTCGCTACTCGGCGCCGCTTGGGGCATCGGCCACACGGCCGCCCTGCTGGCGGCCGGCGTCGGCGTGCTCTTTCTCGACCTGCACATCGGCCCCCGCCTCAGCTCCTCATTGGAGTTGCTCGTCGCCGCCATGCTCATCGGCCTCGGCGTGCGCTCGTGTTGGCTCCTCGCGCGCGGCGGTCGTCTGCACATCCACATCCACCGCCACGGCGGTCGCGTGCACGTCCACCCTCACGTGCACGCCCCGGGCGAGCATCGCCATGCCCGCTACGACCTGCACGGACGTCCCTTCGTCATCGGCATCGTCCACGGACTCGCCGGCAGCGGTGCGCTGATGCTGCTGGTGGCGGCCTCGACCCCCTCGCCGTGGCTCGGCCTGGCGTACATCGCCAGCTTCGGCGTCGGCTCGCTCGGCGGCATGATCGCCATGAGTGCCCTGGTCAGTCTCCCCGCACTCGCCACCGCCGAGCGCTCCGCCTACTTCCATTGGGCCCTGCGTGGCGCCGCCGGACTCCTCAGCTTGGCCGTCGGCGTCAGCCTCGGCTACGACGTTTGGAACGCCGGATCATGGGAATCCTGAAGCCAGCAGCCTTGGTCGAAAAAGCCCTCGCCCTGCGGTCGAACATCGAGGCGGCGGCCGATGCGAGCGAGCAGGCGCGTCGCCTCGCCCCGGCGCTGGTCGATGCCTTCGCCGACGCCGGCTTCTTTCGCATGTGCGTGCCCGCCTCCCTGGGCGGACTCGAAGTCGATCCGCTGACGCTGTTGTGGACCATCGAGACCGTGGCGGCCGGGGACGGTGCCGCCGGCTGGTGTGTGATGATCGGCGCCACCACCGGCGTGGTCAGCGCGTACTTGGAGGACGACGCCGCTGCCGCGGTGTATGGCCAGCAGCCGCGTCTGGTCACCGGCGGCGTATTCGCGCCACGTGGGAAGGCCATCGCCGAAGGCGATGGATTCCGTGTCTCCGGGCGATGGCCGTTCGCCAGCGGCTGCCAGCACTGCGGTTGGTTGATGGGCGGCTGTCTCGTCGTCGACAACGGTCAGCCGCGACTGCAAGCCAATGGTCAGCCGGATCCGGTCATGATGCTGTTCCCGAGCGACGCCGCTGTGATCCACGACACCTGGCACGTCGCCGGTTTATGCGGCACCGGCAGTCACGACATTGAAGTACAGGATCACTGGGTGCCACGCGCGCATGCTGTCTCGCTGGTCACCGGCACGCCACGACGCGGCGGCGGACTCTATCGCTTTCCGGTGTTCGGTCTGTTGGCGCTCGGCATCGCGGCGGTGGGCTTGGGCATCGCGCGCACGGCCATCGACGACGCCGTGCGCCTCGCGCAGCACAAGCAACCGGGCGGCAGCCGGCGCAGCCTCGCCGAACGGGGGGCGACGCAGATCGCAATCGCCCAGGCAGAGGCACGTTGGCGCAGCGCCCGTGCCTTCCTCTACGAAACGGTCGAAGAGACGTGGGGCGAGGTGGACGACGGCAGCCCGATGTCGAGCCAACGACGCGCCTTGTTGCGTCTGGCCGCCACCCACGCCACGGACAGCGCCGCGGCTGTCGTCGACGCCATGTACACCCTCGGCGGCGGCACCTCGATCTACGCCAGTTCGCGTCTGCAACGGTGCTTGCGCGACATCCATGTGGCGACCCAGCACATCATGGTGGCGCAACCGACCTACGAGTTGAGCGGCCGTTTCCTTCTCGGCCTCGACGCCGACGTGTCGCAACTTTGATCCTGCCTGAGGAAGATCCGATGCAAACGAGCGACTTCACCACTCTGCGTCTCGAGCGCATCGGGGCCGTGTTGCAGGTGACCATCTCCCATCCGACGAGTCCGCTGAACGCCGTCGACGACGCGCTGCACGGCGACCTGACCAAGCTCTTTGCGGGCCTACGGCGGGAGAACGACGCACGTGCCGTGCTGCTCACCGGCGCCGGCCGGGCCTTTTCGGCCGGTGGTGATTTTCAGTGGTTCCCCGAGTTGCGGCAGCCCGGACGCATGGAGGCGCTGCGGCGCGACGCCAAGCAGCTCATCTGGGACCTGCTCGACATCGAGATCCCCATCATCGCGGCGATCAATGGGCCGGCCATGGGACTGGGGGCGTCGATCGCCCTGCTCTGCGACGTGATCTTCATGGCCGACACCGCGATTCTCGGCGACCCGCACGTGAGGGTGGGCATCGTCGCCGGCGACGGCGGTGTCGCCATTTGGCCCTTGGCGATCGGGCCGGCGCGGGCCAAGGAATATCTGCTGACCGGCGATCCGGTGAAGGCGGCCGAGGCCGAGCGCATCGGGCTGATCAACCATGTCGTGCCGGCGGACCAGCTGCAGGAGCGCGCCATGGCCTTCGCACAGAAGCTGGCGGCGGGCGCGCCGCTGGCGATTCGCTACACGAAGCTCTCGGTCAACAAACTGATCAAAGACGCGCTGAACGTCGCCTTCGATACGTCGACGGCGCTCGAACTCGTCACCTTCCAGAGCGAAGACCACCAAGAAGCCCTCGCCGCACTACGCGACAAGCGCCAGCCGGAGTTCCGCGGCCGCTGACCCGGATGTTTCGCCACGAAGAAACGGAGACGCTGAGGTCCATCCGCGTCTCCGTTTCTCCGTGGTGCGTAGTTCGATGGGACCGGGCAGCGCCTCAGCCGCGCTTGGCGCGGGCCGCGCGCCGCTTCTCGTAGGCTTCGCGCGCGATTTGCACGTCCTCGAGGAAGGACTCGAGTTCGGACATCAGCAAGGCCTGCGGCCCGTCGCACAGTGCCTCTTCCGGCTTCGGGTGGAAATCGACGAGCACCATGTTGGCCCCGGCGATGATGCCCTGCGCCGTGACGTGCTCGATGTCGAGCAGGCCGTCGGGCGCCACCGATTTCTTGCCGACGGAGTGCGACGGGTCGACACAGACCGGCAGCCGCGTCAGGCGGTGCACCACGGGAACGTGGCCGAAGTCGACCATGTTGCGATGTGGATCGCCGTAATGCGTCTTCATGCCGCGCAGGCAGAAGACGATCTTGTGGTTGCCGCTGGCGGCGAGGTACTCGCAAGCGTTGAGCGACTCGTCGAGCGTGATCCCCATGCCGCGCTTGAAGAGAACCGGTAGCTCCTGTTGCTGACCGACCATCTTGAGCAGTTCGAAGTTCTGCGCGTTGCGCGTGCCGATCTGCAGCATGACACCGGTTGGCCGACCGGTGGCGTGCAAAGCCTCGAAGATCTCGTCGACCTGTGCCTCGCTGGTCACCTCCATGGCGACGATACGGATGCCGAACTTGCCGGCGAGTTCGAATACCCAAGGCAGACAATCCTTGCCGTGCCCCTGGAAATCGTAGGGGCTGGTACGCGGCTTGTAGGCGCCGGCGCGCGCCGTGGTGAGACCCACCGCTTGCAGGGCACGGAACATGGTCTCGACGTTGGCGCGATTGTCGATGGCGCAGAGGCCGGCGAAGACGTTGAGGTTGTCCTGGGTGAAGCGCACGCCGTTGTACTCGAAGCCGAGCGCTTCGACGCCACCCTCGTGGCGCCCGATCGAACGGTAGCGCTCGCGGATGCGCACGGCTTTCTCGACAGCCGGGAACTCCTCGAAGATTTCGAGCGGCACGCTACCGGTCGAACCAAGGAGGTAGACCTCGGTGAGGACACGCGTCACTCCTTCGATCTTGCGCACCTCGGCACGCACGTTGGGGTAACGCTCGGCCATCTGCACGACCTGCGCGACTTCGGGGGATTCCGGCAGGATGTCTGCCTTCATGACGATGATCATCTGCAACTCACCTCGATGGAGAACCTGAGCGGCGCGCGGTCGACGACCGCCTCACGCCGACTGCCGCAATTCGCGCGGCAAGGGAAACAGCACGTGCTCTTCGGCCGTGCGCAACTCCTCGACCGAGGCGCACCCCAACGATCGCAAGCGCTCGGCAACGGCCTCGACCAGTTTTTCCGGGGTCGAAGCCCCAGCCGTCAAGCCGACCGAGCGCACGCCGTCGAGCGCCTCGGGACGGATGTCGTCGCGATCTTCGATGAGTTCGGAGCGGGCCCCGGCAATGCGCGCCACCTCGACGAGGCGGTTGGCATTGCTCGAACTCGGCGAGCCGATGACGAAGACCATGTCGACCCTCTTCGCCAATTCCTTCACCGCCGTCTGCCGGTTCTGGGTCGCGTAGCAGATGTCGTCCTTCATCGGCGTGACGACGTCGGGGAAACGCTTGCGGATGGCGTCGATGATCTCGCGTGTGTCGTCGACCGACAGCGTCGTCTGCGTCACCACCGCCACTTTGGCGGGATCGCGCACGACGACGCGGGCGACGTCGTCGACGGTCTCGACCAACTGCATCAACTCGGGCGCCTGGCCGAGGGTGCCGTCGACCTCGACGTGACCACGGTGGCCGATCATCAGGATGTCGAAGTTCTCGCGCGCGAACTTGAGCGCCTGCAGGTGCACCTTCGTCACCAAGGGACAGGTGGCGTCGATGACGCGCAAGCCGCGGGCTTGCGCATCGGCCCGCACGGCGGGCGAGACGCCGTGAGCACTGAAGACGAGCAAACTACCCGCCGGGACGTCGGCGAGGTCCTCGACGAAACGCGCGCCCTTGGCCCGCAACTCGTCGCACACGTGACGGTTGTGGACGATCTCGTGGCGCACGTAAACGGGCGGGCCGTGGCGGTCGAGGATGAGGTTGACGATGTCGATGGCGTAGGAGACGCCGGCGCAGAAGCCACGCGGACTGGCGATGACGAGCGAGCGGTCGGCGGGCTCGGGGGATTGCATGCGAATCTACTTACCGGGGCTCGGGGGGCGGGACAATGGTGGATGCGGAATCGAAGGCTGAGGCTTAGGCTGAGTCGCTTAGCTAGACGCCGTGGTGGCCTTCGGGGATGCGGCGCAGGATCATCATCTGGGTGGCGATCGCCAGCAGGTGGCCGCGGTCGTCCCAGATGCGCGACGTCGCCGAAGCGTAACCGGCGCGGGCCCGCTCGGCGTGGACATCGGTGAGTAGCCACTCGGCGGTCGTGTCTTCGAGAAAATGCACCGTCAGGTCGAGGCTCGGTGCGTGGAATGGAACGCGTTTTGGGCCGAGCTTCTGCACCAGCGCCGGCGGCATGGTGTCGGCCACCGGGGGGATGGCGAGCGGGTCGAGACGACCGTCGGCGAGACGCTGCGGACAGCGATAGCGGAACCATCGCGCCATGCGCGCTGGCCCGGCTTCCCAGTCGTCGGTCCACCAGGGGTGGCCGAGCGCAAGACGTTGATCGAGGTTGCCGAAGAACCGCGGTTCCGCCTGCGCCCCGAGCAAACGGACGCGGCTCATCGGCGGCAAATCCTCCGGCCGGGGCACCGCCGGCGGCTCGAGGTCGACGACGTCGACGCCGTCGCGATCGCGGCCGAAAGTGGCGCTGACCTCCAACCCCGGGCCGGGCTGCAGGGTCGACGACAGCTGGGCGCGCAGCTGCGCCGCCAGGCCGCCGTGGCGCAACACCTCGACGCGGATCGCCAACGGTCCGGCGGGCACGGGGGAACAAAAGTGCGTGTTGGCGGAGATCGGCCGGAATTCGGGATTGCCGAGTTCCCGCTGCATCGCCCGCATGGCCACGGTCATCAGCACTCCGCCGGAGGGGGTGCGGAAGTCCCACGACTGGTCGAGTTCCGCGGTGTACCAACCCGGCGCCGATTCGAGGCGGCGCACGGCTGTGTCGGCGGCAAGGTCACGTGCCGGCGAATCGGGCATGGGAGGTCTCAGCTTCTCCGGCTAGTTCGCTCAGCGCGGTTCCGCCAACAAGAAACGCGCGACCATGTCGGAGGTGGCGGCCACGGCGGCATCGATGTCAGGGGTTTCGCCGCCGCCGAGGATGAGGCGCGAGGCGGTCCACTCGACGGCGGTGTGAATGATGAAGGCGACGGTTTCGAAGTCGTCGACCCGCAGCGTGCCGGATTGAGCGAGGGCGGCGAAGAGCTGCACCAGGGCATCGCGCACGCGGCGTTCGATGGCGACCACGGCGAGACGGAATTGTTCGTCTTTGAAATAGCGCTCCCAGAGGATGCGCTGCAGCCCGGGCTGGATGTGGCGCGTGTGGAAGAGCGCGTCGATGAGGTTGCGGATTTGCTGGCGCGGCTCGGCGTCCTTCCAGGTGGCGGGATCGAGTTCGCGGATGGTGTAGGTGGCGATCTGGTTGACGGTGCCGTCGAGGACTTCGAGGAGGATGTCGCGTTTGTCGCGGAAGTAGCCGTAGAGGGTGCCGACGCCGATCCCGGCGCGGCGGGCGATTTCGGCAGTGGTGGTTTCGTCGTAGCCGCGCTCTTCGAAACACTCGATGGCGGCGGCGAGTACCTGCTCGCGGGTCTTGCGGCTGCGCGCCTGCTGCGGCACGCGGATGGTCCGCGCGACGGCGGATTTGGGCGCCTTGAGCGTCGACATCGGTGTCTGCCTAGCACGAGACCGGCTGCTGGTTCAAAAAGTCGAAGTCGACATCGGATTCTATTGACACAACAGTGTCCGCCCTCTAGCTTCGCGGCACATCGTTCGCACTACCGCAGAAGGAGTCCGCCCATGGCCCAAGCCGCCCTCGCCGAAGCCGTCGATCGCCCGCGCCTCACCTACCCCAAAGAAGTCGAAACCCTCCTCGCCGCCTACGACACCAGCTACGCCTGGAACTACGGCAGCACCAAAGAAGGCCTGCACGACCTCTACGAAAAGGCCAAACGCAACCAGTGGAACGGCACCGACCAGCTCGCCTGGGATACCCAGGTCGACCCGGAAGCCCAAATCATTCCGCAAATCTACAACCCCCTCGAAGACTACGCCCCGTACCGCGCCCTCAGCGAACGCGAAGTCCGCAACCTCAACCACGCCCAGATTTCGTGGCAGCTGTCGCAGTTCCTGCACGGCGAACAGGGCGCTCTCATCGTCGCCTCCCAGCTCACCGGCGCCGTGCCCTGGATGGACGCCAAGTTCTACGCCGCTTCGCAGACCATGGACGAAGCGCGCCACGTCGAAGTCTTCAGCCGCTACCTGCGCGAAAAGCTCGAATGGGAATGGCCGATCAATCCCAACCTGCGCAAGCTCCTCGATCTGATCATTCTGGACCAGCGCTGGGACTTCAAATACCTCGGCATGCAGATCCTCGTCGAAGGCCTCGCCATGGCCGCCTTCGCCAACATGTACGTGCTCGCCAGCGAGCCGCTGGTGAAGGAACTGCTGCACTACGTGATGAAGGACGAGTCGCGCCACGTCGCCTTCGGCGTCCTCTCCCTGCGCGACTACTACGAGGACATGCCCGAGAACGAACGGCGTGAGCGCGAAGACTTCGTCATCGAGGCCTGCGAGCTGATGCGCGACCGCCTGCTCGCCGAGGACGTCAGCCGCTACATGGGCTTCAACGTCGCCGAAGTGCGCGAGATCGTGCTCGCGTCGGAGGTGATGAAGATGTTCCGCAAGGCGCTGTTCTCGCGCATCGTGCCCAACGTCAAGAAGCTCGGCCTGCTCACCCCGCGCGTGCGCGAAGCCTTCCAGCGTCTCGAAATCATCGACTTCGAGAACCACGACCCGGACGCCGAGGACCGCGCCCTGGGGTTGGGGTGAGCGAGACTTAAGGAGACCGAGGGCCAAGGGCCAAGGTTCAAGGGCCAAGAACTCCACGACGCTGCGGCTTGCGAGCGGCGGTAGATTCTGATCCCCAGCCTTCCTTGGCCCTTGGCCCTTGGCCCTTGGCCCTTGGCCCTTGGCCCTTGGCCCTTACTCCAAGACCGTGTCCAACCGATCGATCGCGTGCACCGGGGCGCCCTCGCCCTTCATCAGTGGCGCGATCGCGGCGTACACCAGCTGCTGCTGCTTGAGCCGCGACAATCCCGCAAAAGCTCCCGACACCACCCGTAGCTCGAAATGCCCTGGGCTGTTCGAGCCGACGTGGACCTCGGCGCCCGGTAGCGCCGTCGTGATCGCGGCGTGCATCTGCTGGACGATGCTTTCGGTGTGATTCATCATTCCGTTTGCCATGCCGCGTGTGTACCGGCGCCTGACGCACCAGGCAACCCGTCTCCTCGTCGGCCTCGTGCTCGGCCTCCCGCGCCTCGCCGCCGCCTTCGAGCTCCTCGAGCCGCAACGCTTCTTCGAACCCGACGACGAGCAAGCCGTCGCCTTCCGCGTCGATGCCCGCGGCGACTTCACCCTCGGCCCCGACGCGTCGCGCCAGGCCGTGCACGCCGCCTTTGCCGCCTGGTCGGCCATCGACGGCAGCCGCCTGCGCTTCGTCGACGCCGGCGACGCCGCCGACTTCGGCCGTTCCTGTCCCGGGCCCAACAAAATCCTCTTCAACGATCCCGAAGGTCTCCTCCCCGCTCCCGTCGCCGACCCTGAAGTCCCGGGCCAATGTCGCGGCACCCTGGCGCTCGGCATCACCCGCCTTTCGTCGTTCGAGTCGAAACACTTCGCCGACACCAACTTCGCCCGCACCCGCTGCGGCTTCGTCGTCGTCGCCGACGGTTGGCAGAATTGTTCCAACTGGACGGCGTGCAATGTCGCCGAGGCGATCACCCACGAACTCGGCCATGTGCTCGGCCTCGACCATTCTTCCGAACGCAGCGACGAAACCGATCCGCTCCTGCGCGACGCCGCCATGTACTACCGCGCCCACTTCGACGGGCGCTGCGCCGATCCGCGCGAGGACGATCGCGCCGGGGCGCGCTTCCTCTACCCGGACGAACGCCCGCTGACGATTCTCACCACGACACCCCTCGCCATCGCCTTCGTCGGCATCCCCTACTCCGTCGGGCTCACGGCCAATCTCGCCGCACGATGGAGCCGACCACGTGGCAACGCGACCGGTCTGGTCATCCGCGACGACGGCAGCTTGCAAGGCATACCCGAGCGCGCCGGGGCGCAATTCGTCGTCGCCCGTGCTGAAGATGAGCGCGGGCAGCGGCACGACAAGGTCTTGGACCTGCTCGTCGAAGTTCCCCTGACCACGCCGCCGACGGCCTTGCCGACGGCCACGCCGACGGCCACGCCGACCAGCACCCCGACGCCACCGCCAGCCGCGACGGCCACGAGTACGGCGACCGCAACGGCCACCGCCACCCCGAGTCCGAGTCTCACTCCAAGCCCGCTGCCGACCGCCACGCGCCCGGTGTGCGCCGGCGACTGTAACGGCGACACCGCCACGACGGTCGACGAGATCCTGCTCCTCGTCCAACTTGCCCTCGGCGCAACGCAACCGACTTGCGCCGCGGGCGACCTCGACGGCAACGGACGGCTCACCGTCGACGAAATCGTCCGCGCCGTCGACGCCGCTCTACGCGGCTGTGGACCATGACCTCAGCGTGTTTCCGGCGCGGCGTCCTCCCCTCGGCGCCGCAGACCCACCGAGTGCAACGCGGCGCTCCAGTGGACTGATCCAACGTCGCCGTCTTGCGTCTCGGCGGGGCCGCACGTCGTCGCCGGCGAATCTGTACGGCGACCGACCAAGCCGAACGGCTGCATCCGCACGGTGCCGCACGGTCGCGGCTTGACGCTTCGCGCCTTGCGGGCGACAAAGCCGCCCGTGTCGACGGGGAGTTCATCAGAAAACGCGACCGCACGTCGCCGACGCGCGGCCTACGTCGCTGGCGCGGTCGCGGCGCTCAGCTTGCTCGGCTTTCTGCGCCAGTTCGACTGGCAGGAGGCGCAATACGGCGACGCCCTCTGGTTCCTGGCCATCGCGGCGTGCGTGACGAGCGTCTGCATCTGGCCGCAGCCCGGGCGCTCCGTCTGGCCCTGGCGCGCCACCGACGCGGCGCCGCTGAGCGTCTTCCTGCTCGTCTTCGTCTGCGCCTGGCTACCGTTCTATGACGACTGGCGTTGGGCCTTCACCGGCGATTCGTTCGGCATCTTCAGCGTCGGCTACTGGTTCGGCAAAAACGGCCCGCCGGACAGCCTTCTCAGCGTGCGCGGCATCGACAACTTCTACACGCGCATGTGGGAACTCGCCTACAACTGGCTGCAATGGGTCGTGGCGCCGACGCTGTTCTGGCACCGCGTCGGCCAACTGGCCATGGCCTGTCTGGCGCTCGCCTCGATCTACGGCTTTCACACCCTGGTGCTAGGGCGCTGGTGGGCCATGGCGGTCGTGCTGGCGACGGCGACGAACTATCTCTTCCTCTGGATCTCGTACATCAGCTACCAGCGCACCGACAGCTTCGTCTTCTACTACACGACGCTGAGCGCCGGCCTGCTGCTGTGGCGCTACCCTGAGCGCCTCGGTCCGTGGCTCGTCGCCGGCCTCGCCGGAGGCCTTTCCCTGTTGTTCACTCCCGTGGTGTGGGGTGCCGTCGCCTGGGTGGCCCTCATCAACGGCTGTCGCGCCCTGTGGCAGCGCCGGCCGGCCGGCATCGTCGTCTACAGCGTATCGTTTCTGCTCGGCGCCGTGCCCATGCTTCTCGAGCTGCCTTGGATGGTGCAGATGTTGACCGAGCAATCGGTCGCCCGCGGCGCCGACAGTGCGCGTGTCCTGCCCAGTCTCGAGTACCTGTGGACCACGGCACGGATCATCCTCGTGTCGGCCTATGATTCGCCGATCCACCAACTCGGGGCCATGGGCGCCTTCCTGCGCTATCCGCTCGGGCACCTCTACTGCGCTGGAATCGTTGTCGCGATCGTCGGCTTCGTCGGCCCGTTGCGCCGGGGCTTGCGCATTCCCGCCGCGGCGCCTGCCCTGCTGCTCCTCCTGTGCGCCGATGCGGCGCTGTTCGCCTTGACCAACAAGGGTTACGGCCTGCCGTCGCACAAGCGCTTCTACAACCTGATCCCGTTGCAGATCTTCTTCGCTCTGCTCCCTCCTTACCTACTCAGCACGTGGATTGGCGTCCGCGACAGGCTGCGCCTGATTCCCTTGGCGACGGCGGCAGCGATCGCCAGCGCCGCGGTCATCGGTTTCCAACTCATCCGCAATCCCGAGCCGCACGTCTACGGACACAATACCTTCGACGGGCTGATCGAGATCCGCCAGCGCATGCCCGACGTCGACGTGGTGCTGTTCACCAAGCGGCCGATCGCCGAGCATCTCGCCAAGGACAGCCTGTTTCACCAAGCGTATGGCATCGGCGAACGCGTCACGCTCGTCGAACAGGTGAGTCGCGACGGCCTACCCGCCTTGTGTCGGCGTAACCTCCTGCTCTGCCACGAGGTGATTTCGGTGGCCGACGAAGGCAACGCCCTGTTCGCCGACGAGCCCACCTGGCAAGAGGTCGAGCTCCTCAACTCCTTCGAGATACGCTGCCACCGTTGCCTGTCGCCCGCATCACTTCGGTAGCTTCGGCTCCGGCATCTCCCGGTCTCCGACACGCACCGGGAAGGCCAGCACCTCGAAGAACAGGCTCTCTCCGCCGACATAAACCGATGCCACGTCGAGGCGCCCCATGATGCGGTCGCCCGGCGCGATCTCGGCATCCGACTCCTGCCGGATCGTATCGAGCACTCGGCCCTGGCCGCCGCGCAAGCGAATGAGGTAGCGCACTCCCGCTACCTTCTCCGAAAAGGTATTGGTCACCGAAACGCGAATCTTCAGTTGCCCACCGGACGTCGTGACGCCCGTCGTCTCGACGAGCAAGGCTCGCTGCCCTGCGGCCTCGGCATCGCGCTTCATCGCCGCCATATCGGCCGTACTCGTGCTCTCCGTCGCCCCCTTGGCGCGCAGCAACGTGGCAATCTCCGCATGGTCGCCGGCAACGGCCCACGCCAGTGCGGTCTGACCCGCTTGATTGAGCGCATGGACGTCGGCACCGGCAGCCAGCAGCGCTCGGGTCGTCTCCAGGTAGCCGTTGCGACTCGCCAGGATGAGGGGCGTAGAGCCGTCCGGTCCGCGTGCATCGACGGTGGCGCCGGCTTCGGCGAGGACTTCGATCATCTTTCCGTTGGGCAGCCCGGCCGCGACCAACATGGCGGAAAGCCCATCGGGTGTCACCACGTCGACATCGGCCCCGTGCTCGAGGAAGACCACCACCGTATCGACATTCCCCGAGTAGACGGCGCGCAACAGGTCGAAGCGATCCAGAGTCGCACCTCGTTCGAACAACAGGCGAGCGACATCACCCCGCCCATGCACCGCCGCAAGCGCCAGCGGCGACATCCCCTTATGATCGACCTGATCGATTGCCGAGCCGGCATCCAGAGCCGCGCGCGTCGCGTCGACGCTGCCCGACTGCACGGCGCTGATGAGAGGATCCGGTGCGCCGGCGGCGCAGCCGAGGAGCGTGGTGGCGCCGGCACACAGCAGGAAAACATACAACGACAAGCTGCAGTTACGTGACCGGTGTGACATGATCTCTCCCTAACGCGATGATCACGTCGCTGTCCAGCCTTGCCCGCGGCAACGCTATGCGGTGTCCGGTGCCGAATCGCGCTGGACCCTCACCATGGCGCGGCGTAGGCATGAACGCACTGTAAACGTCAGCTGCGTGAAAGAAACCACAATCCGCACACATTTCTCACACATTCCGAGGAACGGGTGAGCCTTATGCTGCGGGTCAAGGCACCAGCTGGGCTGCCACCGCCGCTTTCAGTTCCTCGCGTAGAATACGCGGCAAACGGATGATGCTCTCGACGATCCGCACGTCCGGAATGAGTTCCGCCAGGTGCGCGTCCGCGGCATGCTCCGCACTGCGACCGCGTAACTCCTGGAAGGCCGCCAGGACCTCCGGCGCCATCGGCGCCACCGAGGTCCCCTGCATCGCCAACACCCGCTGACTCGGCGCGGCGAACGCCAAGTACGCCGCGCCGTAGGTTCCGCCGCCGAGCGTGCTGATCAACACGTGCCCGCGCATCCGCGCCGCCACCAGAGCCCGCAGGCATTCCGCCAGGGCTCGGTGCAACCCGTAGCGCTCCTGGGTGAAATCGACGACGTGCCCCTGGCAGAACACGAAGCTCAGCACCGATGCCGGCGGCCCGCCCTGCGCCACCGCCTCGGCCAGCATGCGCGTCACCAGCGTAGCTTCTTCGATGCCGACGCCGATACCCGGTCCGGACTCGGGCCCGACCACGAGGCTCAGTGCCGGCCGGCCGGCCAAAGAACCATGCGCCGCCTGCACGATGCCGGCCTGTTCGACCTCCGCCGATGGCTGCCATTGGCCGCGAAACGAGTAGCGCAGCAGATCGCGCCGGCGCCCGCGGCGGACGGGATGGGGTTCGAACGACGGCGCCAGACGCAGTCGTTCGAGCAGTTCACGGCAAACCGCAGCGCTGCGCCGCACGATGTTCTCGAGCGTTTCGACCGCTTGCGGCGGCGCCTCCCACTCCTCCAACAACGCGGCCCGCACCGCCGCGGCGCTGTCGGCGACGACGGCCGTGGCGTCGCCGTTCTCCAAGCGCAGCGGCGCCGAGGTGGCGACGAATCGATGGGCCTCGCTGGAGTCCGCGGCACGCACCCGCTCGATCAGCTTCGGACCGGTCAACCCCCAATGGGCGTTTTCGGTCATCAGGACCGTCTGCGGCAAGGCCGCCATGACCGACGGCGCGCCGAAGCAACCGCGCGGCCCGCTGATCACCGAGGCGACCCGCAGCCCGCGCGCCACCAAGCGGGCGAGTTCGACGCCGACGGCCGAAACCGCCGCCAACGCCGCCGGGCCTTCCTCGACCCGCACCCCGCCGGTGTCGAAGCCGAGCACGACCCCCGGCGCCGCGGCGGGATCCAATCCATCAGGTAGAGCCTCGGCGAGCACGTGATCGAGCGCATTGGCCTCGGCCACACCGAACGTGCCGCCACGCCGCTGCCCGTCGCTCAAAGCGACGACGACGTCACGACCGCCGAGACGACCGCGCCCGATGCTGAAGGTGAGATCCGGGGGGAGATCGGCGCGCGGAACGAACGAGCCCGGGTCGAGAATCGCCCGGGCTCGTTCGTCCGCGCTCGCTGCGGAAAAGGGAATGTGCGCCACGCTGGTGACCGGCCGCGACGCGGCGTCGGGTCAGGCGAGGCCGGCGGCGCGACGCAACTCGTCGGCCTTGTCCTCGCGCTCCCAGGTGAACAGACCGTTGGTCGGCTTGCGCCCGAAGTGGCCGTACGAAGCGGTCGACTTGTAGATCGGGCGCAGCAGGTCGAGCGTGGCGATGATGCCGACCGGCTTCAGTTCGAAGTGATCACGCACCAGTTCGGCCAGCTTCTCGTCCGAGACGACGCCGGTGTCGAACGAATCGACCAACACCGAAATCGGCTGCGCCACGCCGATGGCGTACGCGAGCTGCACTTCGCACTTGGTGGCCAAGCCGGCGGCCACCAGGTTCTTGGCGATGTAGCGCGCCATGTAGGCGGCGCTGCGGTCGACCTTGCTCGGATCCTTGCCCGAGAAGGCGCCGCCGCCGTGACGGCCGTAACCGCCGTAGGTGTCGACGATGATCTTGCGGCCGGTGAGGCCGGCGTCGCCCAGCGGCCCGCCGATGACGAAGCGGCCGGTCGGGTTGACGTGGTACTTCGTCTTGGCGTCGATGTACTGCGCCGGGATGACGCGCGGCACGAGGTCCTTGACGACGATTTCGTAGAGATCCTTCTGATCGACCGACTCGTCGTGCTGCGTCGAGACGACGACCGCGTCGACCCGCGCCGGGCGGCCGTCGCGGTATTCGACGGTGACCTGCGACTTGGCGTCGGGGCGGAGGTACGGGAACTTGCCCGACTTGCGGTCGGCGGCGAGCACCTCGACGAGCTGGTGCGACAACTGGATCGGCAGCGGCATGCGCTCGGGGGTCTCGTCGCAAGCGAAGCCGAACATCAGCCCCTGGTCGCCGGCGCCCTGCTCTTCGTGCAGGCCCTGGCCGGCGGTGACGCCCTGCGAGATGTCGGGCGACTGCTCGGCGATCTGCAGCAAAACGGCGCAGGTGTCGGCGTCGAAGCCGATGTCGGACGAGGTGTAGCCGATCTCGCGCACCGTATCGCGCACGATGTTGGCGTAGTCGACGCTCGCCTTGGTCGTGATCTCGCCAGCCAACAGCACCATGCCGGTCTTGGTCACGGTTTCGCAGGCGACGCGGCTCTTGGGGTCTTGCGCCAAGAGGGCATCGAGAACGGCGTCCGAGATCTGGTCGCACATCTTATCGGGGTGGCCTTCGGAGACCGACTCCGAGGTGAAGACGAAGTTTTTCAACGCCATGACTACTCCTTGGGCAAGATCGCTCCGCGAGCCCAACCGGCCGACGGAATCCGGCTGCCTTTAGTACAGCCGCTCCGGACGGGCAAGGCGACGGGCGCGGCGGCGCTCCCGCCTCGGCCCGCCGCTACCGCCGCACCCTCATGTCTGGGCGCGGCGCTTGCGGGCTGCGATGTGCGCCAGCAGCGACGCGAATCCCTCGCCGACGACGATCGACTGCGGCACCACCGGTACCTCGCCCGATGCGGGCACCAGGATCTGCGCCGGCGTCGCGCCGAGAATGTCCGCCTCGATGTCGATCCCCGGCATCACCTGCACCAACTCGAGCCCACGCACCGTCAGCTGCAACAATCCCACGTGCGTCGCGTAGAAGACCTGCTTGCCCGCCGCCACGGCGCGCTCGCCGTGGAAGGTCACCTGGTCGACCTGGCGCACGAACTTGGCCCGCCCCGAGCGCTTGATCCGCACCTGCCCACCGGCGACCTCGATCGCCGCCCGGTCCATCCACGAGCAGACGAAGACGATCGTCTGCGCCGCGGTGCTGAGGTCGATGAAGCCGCCCGGTCCGACGAAACCCCGCGGCCCATCGCCGCGCTTGGACACGTTGACGTTGCCGGCGCCGTCGACCTGCAGGGCGCCGAGGCAGGTGGCATCGAGGCGCTCGTAACAGCTGGCGAACATCTCCGCCGAGGTGATGATGCGCTCGGGACACAGCGACGCGCCGAAATACGCCCCCGGCGCCGGCAGGCCGCCGACGGGTCCGCTTTCGACCAAGAAGGTGAGGTCGCCCAAGCGACCCGCCTGCCAGATCTCGCGCGGCACCTCCTCCGCCAGGCCGACGCCGATGTTGACGCGGGCTCCGTGCGGCACATGCGCCAACAGCGTCGCCGCCGCCAACCGCGCCACCGCTAGGTCGGCCGCACTGCGCTGCGGCGTCACCCGCGCCAGCGAGTTGAGGAACCCGACACGCGCCAAGCCATCCTCGATCGGCATGTCACTGTGGGGCGTGAACACCGACCACGCCTCACGGTGCGGAATGAGCCCGGCCTGCTCGGCCGTCGGGTAATAGACGATGGCGTCGACCATGTCGGGTGGCAGGAAGACCTCGTCGTAGCCCTCGTCGACGAGCAGGCCGACGTTGGCGATGACGACGCCGCCGTTGCGCCGCGCGGCACGCGCCAGCTCACGCGTCTCGCCGATCATCGAACAGCCGCGCACGTAGATGTTGCCGTGCCGATCGGCCGCCGGGGCATTGAAGATGGCGACATCGATCGGCGGCACGCGGTAGCGCAGTTTCTCGCCCTCGACCGTGATCAGTTGCTCGGTGGAAGTGCCGCAGACCGGCGAGCCCGGCCCGACGCGTGGGTCGACGAAGGTGCCGATCCCCGTCGACGACAGCCAACTGTCCTCGCCACGCCCGAGGGCGTCGAGCGCCAGTGCCAGCGTCCCTTGCGGGATGCACTGCAGCTCGCATTTACCGGCGGCCGCCAGGTCGAGCATCGCCACGAAGGTATCGAAGTGGCCGGTGATCAGCCGCCGGCAAAGCCCCTCGCGCCCCAGCTCTTCGAGGGTTCCGGGCGCCAGCCCGCGGCCGCCGTGGCCGCCGAGGTTGACGACCGTCAGATCGCGCGGATGGCCCGTCGCTTCGAAGACATCGCGAATGGCCCAGTAGAGGATCGAGGCGCGCTGGTGTCCGCCGAGTCCGGACGCCGCCACGACCGCGCCGTCGCGGATGAGTGCCGCGGCGTCACGCGGACTGCGAAAGCGTGGGTTACCCGGCACCGGGCTGGGGAACGCGATGTCGCGCCGCAGCCAACCCCAACCGGCGCGGGCCACCAACGACAGCAGGTACGCCTTGTCCGCGAATCCGAATGCCATGCTCCACCTCCGCGTCGGGGCGCCTCAGCCTCGCTGGGGGCTCAGGCCGCGGCGCGCTGACTCCGTCCGGGCTGTACCGCGGCCACCAGTTTCAGGTGCGGATGGCGATCCTGCACCTGCCGCAGCCAGAAGTCGTTCTTGCACAACAACAACGGGCGCTGCTCGATGTCGAAGAGACACTGCACGCCGCCCTGGGTCTCGACCTTGTCCGGATCGAACTCGCCTTCGACCCAACGGGCGTGCTGGAAGGCCAACGGCTCGAAGCGGACCTGTACGCCGTATTCGCTCTTCAACCGGTACTGGATGACCTCGAACTGCAGCCGCCCGACGGCGCCCAGGATGGGATCGCGCTCGAGCCGTTCGCGGTCGAAGAAGACCTGCACCGCGCCTTCTTCCGAGAGTTGATCGAGGCCCTTCTTGAGCTGCTTGCGCTTCATCGCGTCGACCAGCACGACGCGCACGAAATGCTCCGGCGAGAAGCGCGGGATGCCGGCGTACTCCACCGGCGCGACGTCGGCGAGGGAGTCGCCGATGCGCAGCAAGCCGGGATCCCAGATGCCGACGATGTCGCCGGCGAAGGCTTCTTCCACGCTGAGGCGTTCTTGGGCACGGAACTGCACGGAGCGGCGTATGGCGAAGCGTTTGCCGGTGCGCGAGTGCAGCACCTCCATGCCGCGTTCGAAGCGGCCGGAGCAGATTCGCAGGAAGGCGACGCGGTCGGCGTGTTGCGGGTCCATGTTCGCCTGGATCTTGAAGATGAAGCCGGAGAAGCCGGGATCGGCGGGCTCGACCATGCCCATCGAGCTGTCGCGCACCAGCGGCGGCGGGGCCAGCTCGACGAAGCGGTCGAGGAAGGGCTCGATGCCGAAGTTGGTGAGGGCGCTGCCGAAGAACACCGGCGTCATCTCGCCTTGGCGGAAGGCGTCGCGATCGAACTCGGTGCCGGCACCGTGCAGCAGCTCGAGGGAATCGAGGAGTTCGCGGTAGGCGTGGGCGCCGATCGAGCGTTCGAGGGCGGGATCGTCGATGTCGGCCAGCTGCATGGCCTTGCGCTGCGAGTTGGGCGCGTCGCGGTCGAAGAGCAGCAGTTGCTTGAGCCAGCGATCGTAGACCCCCTGGAAACCGGGGCCGGAGCCGATGGGCCAATTGGCCGGGCTGCACGGGATGCCGAGGACGCGTTCGACCTCGTCGAGCAGGTCGAGGGGCTCGCGGCCGAAGCGGTCCATCTTGTTGATGAAGGTGACGATCGGCAGGCGGCGCATGCGGCAGACCTGGAAGAGCTTGATGGTCTGCGGCTCGACGCCCTTGGCGCTGTCGATGAGCATGACGGCGCAGTCGGCGGCGGCGAGGGTGCGGTAGGTATCCTCGCTGAAGTCGTTGTGGCCGGGGGTATCGAGCAAATTCAGCTCGAAGCCGCGGTAGGGGAAGTTCATGACGCTGGTGGCGATGGAGATACCGCGTTCGCGTTCCATGGCCATCCAGTCGCTGGTGGCGTGGCGTTCGTCGCGCCGCTGTTTGACCGAGCCGGCCATGCGGATGGCGCCGCCGTAGAGCAGCAACTTTTCGGTGAGGGTCGTCTTACCCGCGTCGGGATGGGCGATGATGGCGAAGGTGCGCCGGCGGGCGACTTCTTCCTGCAATCGTGGTTCGAGCTCGTTCATGGCCAATCGAGCAAACTACTCCGCTCGGGCGCCACGGTCCAGCCGCGCCGGGGGCGCGGAGTCGGGCACCCGCCTCTTCCCATCCCGACCACACTTCGTCGAAAACTCCTGGGCCACCATCCGCAGTGTCGAGCTGCACGCGACATCGCCCGGTGCCAGCCGCCGGGCGCGGCCCGCCGAGGTCCGGAGTGCCTGCGCTTTCGGATACGCGCCTCCGTCAGCACGCACAGCTTCGGGCCGACCCACTTCAGCCCACGGGAAACCCTGAGCCGAGCCGGCTCAGCCGCAAGCCATCCGGTCGCCGGGTCGACTTGAACCCTGCCACAACTGTTGTGGCACCCCTCGAGTCCGACTTGAACCCTGCCACAACTGCTGTGGCCCCCTTCGAGTCCGACTTGGACCCTCCACAACCGCAGCAAGCCCTTCGGGACGAAGGTCGGAACGCCTCGGCGGCTCTGGGGACGTTGCCCATCGGCGACGAAAAGGCGATTCGGACCATGCCTCGCCCCGCGACTTTTCTTGGCTCCATGGACTCAGCTCCCGCTGTTCGGCCTAGCGATACGTCGCTTGCCGCCTCTCGGCACGGGTGCCAGAATGCGAAGCGATGTCGCTCCTCGAGAAGCTCCCGCGTCCCCTTCGCTCCGTATCTCCTTGGTCGGTCGTCGTGCGGCTCTCGAGCGACGAAGCGGCGGGCGGGCGACCCGTCGGGTCCGCCGCTTTCGCGCGCGGCGGCGAGGCTTGATTCGGTGAAGACCTTCGCCTTCTTCCTTGGCGCGGCGGGCTGCACCTGACAGGAGAGCTCGTCATGCCGCGATGCTCGATCGTCATCCCCGTGCGCAACGACCCGCTGCGTCTGGCCAAGTTACTCGCCTCCCTTTCCGAAGAAGATTGGCGCTCCCACGAGGTGCTCGTCATCGACGACGCGAGCACCGACGCAACCCCGGAGATCGCAGCGCGTTATCCGGTGACGCTCATCCACATCGAAAAGAACGTCGGCCCCGCGGCCGCACGCAACCTCGGGGTCGAGAGATCCAGCGCGGACGTCGTCGTTTTTCTCGATTCCGACGTCATCTTGGGGCCGGGCGCCTTGTCGCGTTTGACGCACTGGTTCGACGACCCCGACGTCGTCGGGGTGTCGACGATCGCGTCACTGCATCCCGCCAACCCGGGCTTCGTGCAGCGTTACTGCGCGGCCGCCGACCGCTACGTCTGGGTACATTGGGGACGCTCGAGCGACGCCTCGCGGCGACCGGACGTCGCCTATACGCCTTTCTTTTCGACGCGGGTCGGAGCCATTCGCAAAGCCATCTTCCGCGAGGTCGGCGGCTTCGACGCGCGCTTCGATCGCCCGTGCATCGAGGATGCGGAGTTTTCGCTGCGCTTGGCGCAACAGCATCGTGTCGTGATCGACGAGGGTGTTGCCTTTGCGCACCACTGGCCGTCGACGCCGGACCGGGTGCTGCGGCGCGCCTGGTTCAACTCCCGCTTGTTGATGGGAGCGATGCGCCGCAGCGGTGCGGACATCGGAGCCCTGGTGCCGGCGCACGAACGCATCGGACGCGTGTTGGGGGCTCTCGCCGCACTTCTCATTCCCGCCGCCGCGTTTTCGACTCCCGCCGCGATCGCGTGTGGCGTATCTCTGCTGGTGTCGGTCACGCTGCATCACGAACTCTTCCGGACGTTTCGCGCAGCCGGCGGGACTACGTTCACCGTGGGAGCGAGTGCGCTGCACTTCCTCGTCACGCTTTCCGGGCTTGCCGGCGCGGCCAGTGCGCTCGTGCTGGCACCGGAGATGGTGGCGCCCCCACCGCGACGTGAGCACGAGAATGCCTAACCGGGTGCGGCTCGCCGCGGCGATC
Source organism: uncultured Binatia bacterium (SeqCode) (assembly GCA_964524885.1). GTDB lineage: Bacteria > Desulfobacterota > Binatia > HRBIN30 > HRBIN30 > CALJUJ01. Next base: position 69,625 of record CAZGEJ010000004.1, on the reverse strand, counting down.
CTCGGCGCCATGCTGCGCCGTTCGTGGCCGGCCTACGCGATCGTCTTCGTCACCTCGCGATGCAACGCGCGCTGCGTCTTCTGCTTCAACTGGGAGAATGTCTTCGCCAAGGAACATGCTCCCGAAATCACAGTGGAGCAGTATCAACGGCTGGCCAAGAGCATGCATCCTTTGCCGCAGGTGGTATTTTCCGGCGGCGAGCCCTTCCTCCGGCGAGACTTGTCGGAGATCGTCGCCGCCTTCCACCGCGAGGCGGCGACGCAAATGGTCGGAATCCCGACCAACGCGTACCTTCCCGGCGCCGTCGAGGAGTCGACCCGCCGCATCCTGGAGACGTGTCCAGGCCTATCGCTGAACATCAATCTGTCGATCGACGGGATCGCCGAACAACACGATGCCGTTCGCGGCGTCGAACGGCAGTTCCCGAAGATCATCGACACCTATGAACGCCTCGACCGACTTCGAAGCGAGCATCCCACCCTCATGGTGAATGCACAGAGCGTCATCTCTGCATTCAACGTCGACGACATCGAAGAGACCATTCGAACCCTGCGCCGGAGCATGACCTTGGGATTCCACTCGGTCGGGCCGGTTCACGGCAGTACTCCGGACGAGGCGGCGAACGGTATTACGCGGGACCAGGTCCGAAGGATCTTCGACACGGCGGACCGCGTTTCGTTGGCGGAACGAGGGCGTGGGCCGATGCAGCGGTTCGCCCAGTCGATGGTCAATCGTATCCGCAACATCGAGCTGCGCGCGATGGACAGCGATGAACGCGAGTTCGTCTGTCTCGCCGGAAGCAAGATGGTCGTGATCAGCCATGATGGGCGGGTCTACCCGTGTGAGCCTTTGTGGCTCGACGACGAGCAGAAACGGGTCTTCCCGCAGGATGCCGCGATGGGTGACCTGCGGGAGACGGACTTCGACATTCGTCCGATCCTCGACTCGCCGCGCGCCAAGAGCATCCGCGCCGACATCGCCAAGAAGCCCTGTGCCTGCATGTACAGTTGCGCCATCTACAACGGACTTGTGTACGCCCCTTCGACCTATCCCGGAACCGTCTGGGAATTGTTGAAGACTTGGAGCACGCAAGGCTCGCCCCCGTCCGACGCGGAACCCTCACCCTCGGTCGCACCCGCGGATCGAGGGTGAGGCACGGCGCCGGCTTGCGTCTGCCTGCGCAGCCGCCCCGTGGGCGTTACTGACGGCCGTGTCGCCGTGTGACGCGTGCAGCGAGCAGCTGGCACGCACGCGACTTGCGCCAAATGCACGATGCGCTAGCCTCGCGCCATGATGCGGCGTCTCATCCAGGAACTACGCGGTATCGTCGCGGTCGTGCTCGTCAGCCTCAACACGCTGCTGATCTGCTTGCCGCTGTTCGCCATCGCCCTCGCCCGCTTGCTGCCGATTCCGTTCTGGCAGCGTGGCTGCCGGCGGGCCCTCGTCGTGCTCGGGGAGACTTGGATCGACGTCAACTCGCTGCTGCTGCGCTTGTTGGTGCCGGTGCGCATCGAAGCCCACGGGCTCGAACCGCTGCGCCACGACGTCTCCTACCTCGTCGCCTGCAACCACGCCTCGTGGAGCGACATCGTCGTGCTGCAACACGTCTTCAACCACCGCATCCCGTTCCTGCGCTTCTTCCTCAAGCAACAACTCATCTATGTACCGCTGTTGGGCCTCGCTTGGTGGGCCCTCGACTTCCCATTCATGCGCCGGCACTCGCCCGCCATGCTGGCCAAGCATCCGGAGTTGCGGTTGCAGGACATGCTGACGACGCGCCGCGCCTGTGAGCGCTTCCGCGACGCGCCGGTGTCGCTGCTCAATTTCCTCGAAGGCACCCGCTTCACCGCCGCCAAACACCGCGGCCAGAGTTCTCCGTATCGGAACCTACTCCGACCCAAGGCGGGCGGCCTCGCTTTCGCCGTCGAAGCGATGGGCGATCAGGTGCACGGGTTGATCGACGTCACCCTCGTCTACCCCGAAGGCGCGCGCACCATCTGGGACTTCCTCTGCGGCCGGGTGCCCCGGGTCGTCGTGCACGCCCAAGAGCGACCCATCCCGCAGCACCTGTTGCGCGGCGGCTACAGCGACGACGACGCCACCCGCGTCGCCTTCCAGGAATGGATCGCGGCGATGTGGCAGGCCAAGGACGAACGGATCGACCGTCTGCGCGCCGGCGCTCGATCGAGCTGAGCCCAAAAACACATTCTACGATTGAATTTCGCGTGACCCGCCCGGCCGGCCATGCACTGCATCAGTGCCGCCGGCGACAACAAAGCGAGCTGGCTTTCCGTACAGCTAGCGATCGACAGAGGGGTGGCAAACACCCGAACTCGTCCGACAGTCCGCATAGCTCATTCCCCGCCGCTTCTGGACTTCCGGTTTAAACAGGGCAACCACCCCAGGTTGCAATTCTAGGAATCAAGCACTTGGAAACGGATCGTTAGTCCCACCGCGATGGCACCCTGATCTCTGGCAGCCAATCGAAACCAGCTCGTTGCAGTCGATCCCGCCATTCCTCCTCTGTCAACCCATCGAAGAGGCTTTCATCTCGCGTATCAAGAACAAAATACCCTTCTCTTGCACCCTCGTTGCACTGCTCTGCCTCGGAATTACCACTAGCCAACGCAATGTAGCCTACTACGAAATTTCCCTCCACCGCGTACCGTTCAATATTGCCTTCGGTAACGATTCTCGCCCCCCACTCAAGACCATCCATGATATAGGTCACACCATAATCGGTGCGAACAAGTGAATAACCGTTCGGGAGCTCGATTCGATACCCCTGAAAGCAACACACAAAAGTCAGAAACGCCACCATGGTGACACCCAAGAACATTGCGACGGCGCGCAAACATCCTCGCATCAAAAGACTCCGCCATCTGAATGACCAACCTTGCCCATGCGAGTTTACCGAAAGTATCTCCAGTGAACGACAATCGGAACGAGCAAGATCCACATGGGTGCCACGGCCAACACATATGGTAGCACCTCCACGCCACATAGACTATCCAGGGCCGCTGAATGTTCTACAACGAAGCAGCCAATAGAAGCACAAGCGGTTCGGCGGGCCCGTTGCGGGTTGAGGGAGAGGTGTCGCCAGGATTTTCGCACCGCGATCCGAGGGGATCGCTCGCGCGGCGCGGGGACTATGGAGGCGGGGTGCGCCCGGCGCCGGGCGGTGTCGAGTGCAACTCGACACTCCGGGTTGCTCGGGAGTTGCCTGAAGAGAAACTGGGTCGCGGAGCTTCTGAGACGTGAAGGGCGAGGGGGACAGTCCCCCTGTGGGGACAGTCCCCTTGTTGTGCTCCGGTTCCCCTCACCCTCACCCTCTGCCCAGAGGGGAGAGGGGATGCGATTTTGTCGCTGGGGGCGAGACGGGCGCCGAGTCTCTCCCCGGTCGGGAGAGGGGATGCTCATGGCGGTGACGGGTCGGATGGGGCTGATGGCTCTCAGCCGCAGCCGATGCTGTTGCCGCCCTGCCCCGACTTGCACCTTGGCTTGGCGCCGGCTTCCGGGTTGAAGCGAATCTCTCCGCACTGGTTGGTGTCGTCGCTGTCGAAGACGACCTCGTAGCGCAGCGGGAGTCGCGCCGGATCGACGTAGAAGTCGCCGTCTTTCCCGGCCATCGAGAAGCTGTAGTAGCGCACGCCCTTGCTCGGCTTGTTCTGCACCGCGACCTTGCTGATGCCCGGCACCAGGAGGTCGTCGCCGTTGCGGAAGACCCACTTGTCGCCCTTCTTGCCGATGGTCCAACCGGCCGAGTCGGCATCGGGTGCCGCACCGGCCGGAATCGTCAGCGTGCGCAGCGGTAACCCGTTGAAGCCGCTGATGACGATGGTGAAACCATGCAGCACCGGATCGACGGCAGCCGCCATGTCCCCGAGGTCGATCTCGCCCTTGATCGAAAGCTTGTGATTGCCGGCCGGTTCAAGGTTCTTGCCGATCTTGAGCTTGCCACGCAGCACCGTGCGCCCGCTGCCGCAGGCTCGCGTCGGCGTCGCCGTGGCCGTCGCGGTGGGCGTCGGCGTCGACGTGAACGTCGGGGTCAGGCTCGGCGTCGCCGTCGGCGTGGCGGTCGGGGTCACGGTCGGAGTCACGCTCGGAGTGTGCGTCGGTGTCTGCGTCGCCGTTTCCGTCGGCGTTTCGGTAGGCGTCGATGTCGGGGTCTGCGTCGGCGTTTCGGTCGGCGTCGACGTCGGCGTGGCCGTTGGCGTCTCGGTTGGGGTGTCGGTCGGCGTCGCCGTCGGCGTCACCGTGGGCGTATCGCTCGGCGTCGCAGTGGGGGTCTCGGTCGGGGTTTCGGTCGGCGTGTCCGTCGGCGTCGCGGTCGGCGTATCCGTCGGTGTCTGGCTGGGCGTCGCCGTCGGGGTCAGCGTCGGCGTCGAGGTGGGCGTGTGGGTTGGCGTCGCCGTTGGGGTGCACGCCGGATTGACGTCGACCGGACAGCTGGCGCTCGATCCGGTGCAGCTCTCGGCGATGTCGCAGCCACCGGCACTGGCGCGGCAGACCGTGGCGGCCGACTCGAAGCTGCACGTCGACGAGCAACAGTCACCGTTGGCGGTGTTGCCGTCGTCGCATTGTTCACCTTGGTCGAGCGTGGCGTTGCCGCAGGCGCCGGTAACGAGGGTCAGCTTATCGACGGCGTGCAGATCGGTGGCACCGCCGGTACGGCCGCCGAGGCTGAAGCGCCAGCCGCTTTGCGGGTTCCACCCCGGCAGATCGACCAGATTGAAGACGACGGAGTTGTCGTCCGAGGTGTCGACCACGGACAACTTGCCGCGCGCGTCGACGCATACGGTCGCCTGCTTCCACTCGCCGCGCAGCTGCCTCCCGGCGGAGGTCGCGACCAAGTTGCCGCCGTAGTAGGCGCGCACCGTATTGTTGTTGTAGGTGGCCCACGACACGGTGAGGCCGTTGCCGCTGCCGCCTTCGCCGAACGCCACGGTGGGCTCCGGGCCGAAGTTGAAGCTGATGCCGTCGGCGCCGCTGCCCTGCCAGATGTACTTGTCGAACGAGGCGCAGAAGCTCTTCGCCGGCGCGGCAGGATTGAGGTCCTGCACCACCAATGACCCGAGCAGACTATTCGCCGCCGTCGTCAGCCGTGCATAGAAGTCGACTTGCGTCGCCACCCCGAGGAACGTGATGCCAGGGTTGCTGGCATTCTGAAAATCGAAGAAGGACGCGCTCGAGGTGAAAGTGGCGATGACGACGTCATCGACGCCGTGCAGGTCGTTGATGCCGCCGGTGCGCGCGGCCCAGACGAAGCGTCGACCGGCCACGCCGCTCCAGCCGGGGATGGTGCCGGTGGTGACGTTGTTGTCGTGTTCGACTCGAACCGAGCCGTCGGCCTGCACCCGTACATCGAGAGAGACCCAGGTGCCTGTGCGCAGATTGGTGGAAGCGCCGGTGGCGACGACCGCGTTGTCGTAGCGAATCTGCACGGCGCCGAAGGTGTCGCCGCCGCCGTTGTCGTAAGTATCGAGCGATACAGCCAAACCCGACGTCGCGCCTTCTTCGGCGGTGACGACCGACTGCGGATCGCCGAAGCTGAACGACATACCGTCGGCGCCGCCGCCTTGCCCGATGAAGATGCGCGCCGAGGTGGAGAAGGCCGTCACGCCGCGCCCCGGGTCGAGGTCGGCGAGGGTGAGGCGGGCGTCCTGCCCATTGCTTGCGGCGGTCAAGCGAATGTAACCGTCGACCTGCGTCGCCGTGCCCGACAAGGTCGCGCGACTGTCGAAGGGCGTTCCGTTCCAGTTCTCGGCAAAGGTTCCCGCCGCCGCGGCTCGCACGAAAACACAACCGAGTGCCATTGCCCACCCGAGGCTGGTGAGCCAGCGTTGCGGCGCGCGCCGCAGCCATCCGTCCGCGCCATTACGAGCGTCGCCATGCCGTGTCATGCCGAAGTCCTCCCCGCGCATCGCACCCTCGACCCGCCCATGTGTGCGTCGCTACATCCGTCGACTGTCGTCCCTATGCCCATCTTTCACCAGAATATGTCAACGCAGAGGCGCTGAGACACAGAGAGAAAATGTTTGCAGGGAGGTCGGTGCGACTCATGGCTGCAAGGGTGCTTGGAAGCCCTCCTCCGCGTCGACATCGGCGAAGAGCGGATTGGTCACGGCCATCGCCATGACCCCGCGTTCGCCGAGGTTGCCGTCCATCAACTCCGCCGGCGTGCTGTTGCCGTTGCGCTGAAGGTCCGAGGGCGACACCGGGAACATCGGGCGCGAGACTCCATCGGTGCCGCGCGCGATGGCGACGAACCACGTGTCCCGCCGCACTTCCGGAAACGGCACCACGAGTTCGGCTTGCAGGCGTCGGGCCCCTGGGACCGCCGGCACGACGTCCACCTCGACCACCTGAAAATCGCTGCCGGCATGGAGCACCACGGTCGGTTCGGCGCCGAAGAGGACGTCGACGTCGCCGTTCTTGCCCTTCGAGACGGTCGCGGCGTTGGCGTAAATTTCGATCCGGTCGAACGGCGCCCACAGCGGCGCCTGCGCCTTGAGGGCCAACTCGATCTCGGCGCCCGGCGCCCGCAGCAGGGTGTTGCCGCCCCGCGCCAGCGTCGCCACCTCGCCTCGGCCGTCACGCCGGCGCAGCTCCGCTTCGAGGAAGATGCCCTGCCCCAGCGTCGCCCTTCCGGCGGCCACCTGGCGCGCCACCTCGTCTGGATCGATACGCTTCGCTTCGTCGGTGGGCGAGGCGGTCCAGGTACGAGCCCCTGCCGCGCTCAAGCCGTAGTAGCCGTGTGCATCGGTGACGCCGGAGCCGCTGCAGAGGATCCCCTGGTTGAGGAGGTTGAACCAAATGCCGATGTCGCCGTTGAAGAAGCGATTCTGGTGGTTGCGGTTCTCGCCGTTCCACACTTCCAGCACGCGATACGGGTGGAAGAAGTTGTCGATGCGCGGGTCGAGACGGAAGGCGAGCTTTTCCTCGTCGGTGAGCTGTGACCGCGGCGGCACCTTGGACGTATCGATCTTGAGCGGGCCGAAGGTGCTGGCGATGTGGTTCGTCTGCACGACGGTGCTGGAGCGGGCGCCGGGGTCGGCCAACGCCGCCGCCTCGATCTGCCCAGGGGTCAAGCCGTAGGCACCATAGGCGACGAAATCGCGACCGGGCTCGGCGCGACCGGCCCAATCGACGGATCCCTCCGTCTGATGGCCCTCGACCAGATCGAACGGGTAGCCGTTGTAGTGCCCGTACTCCCAGGAAGTGATTTCCTCGCCGATGGTGGCGTGGACGTGCTCCTCCATGCCGAGGGAGCGAATCGTCGGCATCAGGTCGGTACGACCGTTGTGCTCGGTCATGACGATGTTCTCGATACCCTCGCCGGCATACTGCAGCACCCGCTTGACGCTGCCCGTGCGCGAATCGGTGCTGTCGAGGCCGTGCACGTGGAAGTCGGACGAGACCCAACCACGGGTGTCGACGACCCGCGCGATCCGTGCGTCGATGCGGACGCCTTGATCGCCGGCGATGTCGAGCGGCGCTTCGAAGGTCGAGTACTCGGCGCCTCGCGATACGACGACGCGGTACTCGCCGGGCTCGACGTCGATCTGCACCTTGCCGTCGGCGCCGGCATAGGCGAAGTCGGCAATGCCGTATGGGAGGTTGTCGTCGCCCAGATCGCGGAAGAGCCACGTGGTCGAGTTGCCGACGGGGCTGATGGTCGTGATCCCGGGTTCGGGACTCGGATCGAAGCCGACCAAGGTCACGCGTCCCGGCATGGGGGCGCCATTCTCATCGGTGATCTGCACCTCGAGGCGACCAGGCGGCGGCAAGTCGAAGTCGACGACGGTGACCTGGCCCGCGTCGATGCGGAAGGTGCGAGCCAAGGGTACGGCGTTGTTCTGTTCGTAGGGCGTGCGGTCACGCGCCGCGGCGGCACCCCAATCCCCTTCGGGAAGCGTGCCGGAGTAACAGCCCTCCGCGTCGGTGAGGAAATGCGTCGTCAGCCCGCGCACCTGGCCTCCCGACGATCGACCGACGGCGACGCGTGCCCCCGGTGCCGGCACGCCGGCGACGGCGACACAGCCACGCACGGTTCCGGTCACGGTTCCCTTCTGTCGGTGCAGCACTTCGACCGCGTTGGCGCCGCTGCCATTGCCGACGCCGAAGTAGCGCAGGTAGGTACGCGTCGACCGCGGCTCCACCTGGAATACCGGCGGTGCGCCCTGAATGGCGCCGATGATGGAGGCGCCGTGCATGACGACGCTGACGCCGGCGATCGACAGGACATCCGAGTTGGGTGCCTGGCCGGGTCCGGAGACGGGGATGTAGAAGTAGTCGCGTCCGGTGCCGTCGTCGAAGCCGATGAGCGACAGGGCGCTGATGGTGGAGGTCAGCACTTCGCCGATGCCGGAGCGGCCTTGTACCGAGACTTGCCACGGATCGAGAGAGCCGCCGGCGGCGAGGTAGTCGCCGACGAAGAGGCCGATGGCGGCATCGCTCTGGTTTTCGATGGTCGTCTCCATCTTCACGTAAGGCACGTCGGCGGCCAGCGTGTAGGTGGTGCAGCCCTCGACGGGATAGTCCGCGTCGTCGACCGTCGCCGGTAGGTCGACGTTGAGCATGTCGCGGATGTTGCTCGAGGGATTGATGAAGTCGAGGGTGTCGTCGGGGCCGCAGGCGCGGATCACCGCGCCGCTACCGTCTTGCCCGTCGTTGAGGATCTCGACGCGCTGCGCGTTGAGGACCGTCTCGATGTTCACCATCGGTTGGATTTCGAGGAAATTGTCATTGCCGGGGCTGGCGACGAGTTCGGCATCGATGATGTTGCCGCCGTAGGTACCGACGTTGGCGAGATCACGGCGAGCCCCGTCTTGGACGATGAAGCGGGCGACACCATTGTCGAGCAAGTAATCGCCGACTTGCCCATGCGCCAGCGGCCCTTGCAGGAGGTCGGCGCGATCGCGGATGCGGCGCGCCCGGGCCTTGGGCGGCAGGTACTGGAACTCGACCGTGTCGCTCACCTCGCGTCCGCTGCCATCCTGTCCGCGCACGACGAGGCGATTGTCGTCGCGCAGCGGTGCGCCCGGCGCGACCTCGGCGCGGAAGCGATCACCTTCGGCGACGAGGGTGAGAGCCGCGCCGTTGAGTTCGGCGCGCAGCGAACCGGCGGCGAGCCGTTGGGCATCGACGTCGACCTCGACGGCGAACGAAAACGTCGCGACCACCTCATCGTCTGCCGGTTGGGCGATGGTCACGATCGGTGGACCGTCGTCGCCGTCGTCCGAGTCGCAGCCTGACAGCGTCGGCGTAGCGAGCAGAAAGACAGCCAGAAGGCATACGGGTGCGTCGGCGGCAGCCCGCCGGCGCGCATTTCGTCCCCAAGCAGCGAAGATGCGCATGCCCGATCTAGCGTTGCCCCGGGGGGCCGAGTCAACCGCTATCTCGGCGAGGCGGGCCGAACCCTCGTCAGCGGGCCGTTCCGCGGGCGCGCCGGATGAGCACTTCCTGCGCCACCGAGGCGACGAGTCGGCCCTCGGCGTCGAAGATCGAGCCGACCGACAGGCCGCGCGAGTTGGTCAGGCCGCGGCAGTGAAAGTCGTGCAGGTGCCATTGGTCGGCTCGACTCGGGCGCTGGAACCAGATGGCGTGGTCGAGGCTGGCGTTCCAGAAGCCCCACTCCTTCGTGTCGCGCGGCGGCCGTTCCGGATGACGCGCGACGACGGCGTCGGTCGGCATGTCGTCGGAGAGGTAGGCCAGCGCACAGGCGTTGAGCAGAGGATCGTCGCCGATTTCCTCGTTGAGGCGCATCCACGCACCGACACGTCCGAGGGCGATGTCTTGACGTAAGAAGCGGCGCTCGATGATCGGGCTCCAGCTGTCCGGGGTGAGCGTTGCCGGGCGCTCGACGTCGGGCAAGACCTCGGTCTGCACTTCGGCGGCCTCTTCCGGGACGTTGAACGATGCCGCTAAGTTGAGGATGGCGCCGATGGACTGGCGCGCCACGACGCGCCGGGTGACGAAGCTGCGTCCGTTGCGGATGCGGTCGACTTCGAGCCGGATGGGCTCGGAGGCGTCGCCGGCGCGAATGAAGTAGGCGTGCAGCGAATGGACGAAAAAGGCGGGATCGACGGTGAGCGAAGCGGCGCGCAGAGCCTGCGCCACGATCTGGCCTCCGTAGAGGCCGCCCCAGGGGTAGCTCGGGCCGGTACCGATGAAGGTGTCCGGACCGTGCGGTTCGAGCGCCATGATGGCGCGAAATTCGATGGTCGGTTGGTTCATGCGCGATTCACAGGGATCGCCGTTGTATCAGGCGCCAGCCCCGCGGCAAGCGAGCGGCCGAGATCGCGCCTGCGTGGGACGGCCCCCCATTCAACCGGGCGCTACGAGCGTGTAGGTCTGCAGTACGTGGCGTGGCCCAGGAACTTCGCTCAGCGGCACGAACCCAAGGCGTGCCAGCATGCGCGCCGATGCCTGATTCGGTGCATCGTTGACGGCCGCGAGCTTGGCGACGGCAAGTGTCGTGAAGGCATGGTCGACGAGGGCTCGCAGCGCCTCGGTGGCGTAGCCTTGACCCTGATGCAGCGGGGCCAAGGCGGCAATCGGCTCGAGCAACCCGGCGAGCGCCGGCTCGTACTCGGCCACCACCGCCGTTGGATTGAGTCCGACACAACCGACGACTATTCCCTGCGGCCGCGTCGCGACGATCCACAAGCCCAACCCCATCTCCGTGCGCGACAGACAATCCCCGAGAGCCTCCGCCGCCACCGCTTCGGTCACCGGCTGGTCGTCGAACAGATAGCGCCGCACCTCCGGCTCGTCCCACAGCGCCTGCAGATAGCCCAGGTCGGCGGCGGTCGCCGGCCGCAAGTGCAGGCGCGTGGTATCGAATGTCGGTGCGGTAAGCCCGCGGTTTTCCGATGTGGTCATGGGCGACGTTTCTCCTTTCGCATCAGTCATTCTCCCATAGCCGATCCTCCGGCAGCGGCCTATGCCGGATTTCTCACCTACGGAGTGGTCATGACCGCCCGTGGCCCGAAGGTGGATGAAACGGGGCGCAAAGCGCCCTGGAGCGCCGAGTTGCACTCGGCGGGCCCGCCGCGGGTGTCCGGAGACGTATCGCAAGCATCCTGGCACCGAGATCAGAGGTGCTCTCCTTCGGATCGCGGGGATTATGGAGGCGGGCCGCGCCCGGCGCCGGACGCCGGGCGGTGTCGAGTGCAACTCGACACTCCGGGTGGCCCAGTCATTACCAAAGGAGGAACGCAGGACACGGACTTGGCGCGAAATACTTGGAGATACGGCAGGAAACGGTGAAGACCAGGACGGACATTCTGCCTTAGCTGAACGTGGCCCGATCCATGCCAAGCGCGATCACCGTTTCTGCCCCTTCCCTTGTTTCCCTATCTCCGGGCCTCCGCGCCTCCGTGGTGCAGTTTTCAGGTGGAATTTCCGGGATGGCGCCGCGCCCCACGACGGTGCATGGTTGCCCCGTTCTCCGCCACTCTGGTAGCTTCCCGGCATGGTCGATCCCGCCGACATGCGCGGCGACGCGCGGCTGACGTACGGCGAGTACATCGGGCTCGTCGCCGAGGGTCGAATCCAACCTAGCGATCGGGTCGAACTACTCGAGGGAGTCGTCGTCGCGATGTCGCCCCAAAATCCCCCCCATGCGGCCGCCGTGTGCCGGACGGATGCCGTTTTGCATCGCGTCTTGCCCAACGGCAGCCTCATTCGCGTCCAAAGTCCCCTCGTCCTCGACGATCACTCCATGCCGGAACCGGACCTCGCCGTGGTGCCGGGAAGCAAAGCCGATTACGACCTCGCCCACCCCACCACGGCCTGGCTCGTCGTCGAGGTCGCCGACTCCAGTTTGGTCCAGGACCGCATCACCAAGACCCGCATCTACGCCGGCGCCGCCATAAGCGAACTCTGGATCGTCAACCTGCGCGACGCCTGCATCGAGGTCTACCGCGACCCCGACCCGTCCGCCCGCCTCTATCGCAGCATCACCCGCCATCCCCGCGGCGACATCATCACCCCAGCCCACTTCCCGGCGGCCGCCGTCGCGGTCGACGACCTCCTACCCCAATCACGCTAACCCGTCCGCCTTCTGCCTCGAGCCTTCAGCTTTCCGCCCCCCAGGAGCCCCATGGACTTCGAACACTCCGAACGCGCTCGCCTCTACATGGACCAGGTCGAACGCTTCATCCGCGAACGCGTCACCCCCAACGAGCCGACGTACTACGCTCAGCTCAGCCATAGCCCCGACTGGCGCCAGTGGCGCATTCCGCCGATCCTCGAAGAGCTGAAAGCCGAAGCCAAAGGCCTCGGCCTGTGGAACCTCTTCCTGCCCGACACCGAGCATGGAGTCGGCCTCGACAACCGCGACTACGCCCCGCTCGCCGAGATCATGGGGCGCTCCGCCCTTGCCTCCGAGGTGTTCAATTGCAGCGCTCCCGACACCGGCAATGCCGAAGTGCTGGTGCGCTACGGCAGCGACGAACAGAAACGACAATGGCTCGCGCCGTTGCTCGCCGGCGAGATTCGCTCCGGCTTCGCCATGACCGAGCCCGCCGTCGCCTCGAGCGACGCCACCAACATGAAGGCCACCTGCGAAGTCGTCGGCGACGAAGTCGTGCTCAACGGCCAGAAGTGGTGGACCAGCGGCGCCGGCGACCCGCGCTGCAAGTTCCTCATCTTCATGGGTGTCACCGACCCCAACGCCGACCGCCACCACCGCCACTCCATGGTGCTGGTGCCGATGGACGCCCCCGGGGTGAAGATCCTGCGCATGGTGCCGGTGTTTGGCCACCTCGACGAACCGCACGGCCACGCCGAGATCCTCTTCGAGGACGTGCATCTGCCGCGCAGCGCCTTCATCGCCGGACCGGGCAAAGGCTTCGAAGTCGCCCAAGGTCGTCTCGGACCCGGTCGTATCCATCACTGCATGCGCGCCATCGGCGCCGCCGAACGTGCCCTGCAGCGCCTGTGCGAACGCTCGGTGGCGCGTGTCGCCTTCGGCAAGCCGTTGGCCAATCTCGGCGCCAATCGCGACATCATCGCCGACTGCCGCATGGCCATCGACCAGGCTCGCCTGCTCACCCTCAAGGCGGCCTGGGCTCTCGACAAATTCGGCACCTTCGGGGCCCTCACCGACATCTCCGCCATCAAGGTGGTCGCCCCCAACGTGCTGCAACGCGTCGTCGACGCGGCCATTCAGATCCATGGCGGCGAGGGCGTCGCCGACCCCGAACTCAGCCGACTCATGGGCATGGCGCGCGTCCTGCGCATCGCCGACGGACCCGACGAAGTGCACCGCGGCATGGTGGCCCGCCTCGAACTCGCCAAATACCGCTGACCGCGACGCGGTGGCACGGATCGCGGCGAAACGTGCTAGGGAGGGGGCGTGGAAACACCTCCTCCCAGCCGCGCCCCGCGCTTCTTCCTGCCGTCCATCGCGGCCTTCGTGCTCGTCGCCGCGGTGGGCATGTTCGCCTGGCAACGCCTGAGCCAATCCCCGCCGACCCTGCCGCAAGACGTCGACACGCCGCCGGCCACGCCCGCACCGGAGCTCGACGCGACGGCGCCGGCCCTCTTTGAACCCTGGCTCCGCCACGAGGCCGAGTCGGTTCGTGACAACGCCCTGGCACGCAACTCGTACATGGACGCGATGCTGGGCCACCTGGTGTTCCAAGCGCCGCCCGGCGGCGTGCCGAGCCACGTCGCTCAGGCCATGCTGCTGGAGGACGACGAGCTACTGCTCTCCTCCGGCCGCCGCCTGTGGAACCGTGAGCTACAACACCTGCCCGGCATGGTCGGCAAGTTCTGCTACGTGCACTCGACCTGGTGCCTGTCCAAGCTCTTCGAAACGCAGTTCTTCGTCGACGGACGCCCCCAAGTCCTCTACAGCAACCAGTACCGCATCACGCGTTTCCCCAGCCACACGCTGGTGCAGTACGTCTTCCCCGAGGTCGAGATCGAAGAGCGCAAGTTCATCACCTTCGACGATCGCGCCGTGGCGCATTACACCTTGCGCTCGCGCGATCAGAAGGCGCATCGCGTCGCGGTCGAAATCTCCGCCCCCTACCAACCCGTGCCCGGCACCAGCGGCCCGACCCTCTTTCCGCTCGTCGGGGCCGGGTCGTTCCAGGGCGCCGACGTATTCCTCTATCTCGATGCCCCGAACTTCAGCCGCAGCGATGCGGCGGCAATTCACCTGAGCGACGTCATGGATCTCGGCGCCGACGGCAAACCCGGCTGGTCGCAGGTCGCCTTCAGCTTCGAAAACCGCCGCCGCGAGGATTCCTTCCCGCCGCTGCCGAAGGACCTCTTCGAGCAGCACCAACGCGACTACAATCGCTGGTTCGTCGACAACGTCCCCTACTTCGATTCGTCCGATCCCGCCTTCAAGAAGATGTGGTACTACCGCTGGTGGGTCGTCCGCTTCAATCTGAATCAGGTCGATACACCCGACCTGCGCGGCTACAGCTTCTACGAGGGCAAACTCGGCTTCGACAACGTCATCTCCTTCGCCGTGCCGGTGCAGCTGAAGGAACTCACCTACGCCCGCGATCCCAACTTCGGATTGCAACAGGCGCAGAACAGCTACCGCAACCTCTCCGACGTCGGCGCCGTCGTCGATCCGCCCGGCAGTCCTTATTGGGGCGAGATGTACTCGCAGTGGATCGCCCAGTCGCTGGCCGAATTCCACCGCGTGCACCCCATCGCACCCGACACCCTGCGCGCCATGCTGCCGGCCATCGCCGGCGACGTCCGCGCCTGGATGCGCGAGTTCGACGACGACGGTGACGGGCTGCCGGCACGCATCGCGCCGCGCCTCACCGGCTACGATCTCGACATCCTCTCGTTCTGGTACTTCTACGGAAACAAGCTCGACCTCTACGCCCAACTCGAAGGCATGGAACGCGTCGACTTCGCCAGCTTCGTCTACGCCAACGCCAAGGGCACCGCCGAACTCGCCCGCAGCGTCGGCGACACGACCTTGGCGACGGAAATGGACGGCGTCGCCGACACCGTTCGCCAGGCAGTGCTAAGCAAGCTGTGGGACGACGAGACCTCCTTCTTCTACCCCCAACGTGCCCGCGACGACGCACGCGCCCCGATCCGTGAGCTACACGGGTTCTTTCCGTTCACCACCGGGCTCGCGCCCGACGAAGCACGCTACACCCGCGCGCTCGACAAGTTCATCGCCGAAGACGAGTTCTGGGCACGCTACCCACCGGTCATCACCAGCCTGGCGCACTACCGCGAATGGACCTGGGAAATGGACGGGTTGACGCGCAACATCGCACCACACCCGATCAGCATGGGGGCACGGACCCTCATCGAGGCGTTCAAGCACTACCCCTCCGGCCCCGTTCGCCGCAGCCACTTCATGGAGTTACTGCGGCGTTACAACGACTTGGTCTACTCCGGCGTCCACCCCAACGATCCGCTGTGGCGTCCGAACGCGCACGAGTACTTCTCCAAGTGGGAGCCCGGCCGTTCCGAGGAGCGCCCGAAGGGATCGGACATCTCGCACGACTTCCACTCGGCCTACAACTACCTCATCGTCGAGGGCGCAGTCGGCCTGACGCCGCGCGCCGACGACTGGATCGAACTGCGCCCGGCAGCCCAGGAATGGGAGTACTTCCTTCTCGACCGGCTGCGGTACCGCGGCCATGATCTCACCATCGTCTGGGATCGCCCGGATGGCCAGGTGCGTTACGCCGATCACCCCGAGGGCTTCTCGTTGTACGTCGACGGTCGTTTGCGCTTCACCCTGCCCGGTCTCGACGACGTGCGCTACGACCCGCAGACCGACCGCACCGAGGTCGCGCATGATCACGGTCCGGGCCACGATCACTGAACCGACTCCGCCATGGCAGCGAGCGACGCCTCCTTCGAGTTGACGACGCGCGATGACGGTGGCCGCCGCCTGCTGGCGGTGCGCGGGCGCATCGACGTGCAATGCACCCAGCGCTTCCTCGAGGAACTGCGGCGCTCCGCAGGCGGCGACGGCAACGCCATCGTGCTCGACTTGAGCCAGGTCGACTACTTCGACAGCGGCGGCGCCGCGGCCCTCCTCCACTGGCAACGCGAGCTGCAGCAGCGCGGCGCGACCGTCGAGTTGCACGGCTCGACCGCAGCCATCAGCGGCTTACTGCGACTGATCGACCCACGTGCCCTCGAACGGCCGTCACGCCGCGGCGGAGAGGCGGAGGAAAGTCTGCCGGAGCGCATCGGCCGCCTGACCCTCGGCGTCTGGGCCGACGCGCGCGAGTTGGTGTCGTTCACCGGTGAGGTCATCCTCGGCCTGCGCGATGCCCTGCTCCATCCGCAGCGCATTCGCTGGCGCGACACCTGGAGCTACATGCAGCGCACCGGAGTCGCCGCGCTGCCGATCGTCTCCCTGATCAGCTTCCTCATGGGACTGATCACCGCCTTCCAGGCAGCGGTGCAGCTGCGGCAATTCGGCGCCGACATCTACATCGCCGACCTCGTCGGTCTGTCGATCACCCGCGAGTTGGGACCCTTGATGACCGCCATCATCGCCGCCGGTCGCTCGGGTGCGGCCTTCGCCGCCGAGATCGGCACGATGAAGGTGTCGGAAGAAGTCGATGCCCTGATGACGATGGGCCTCGACCGCACCCGCTTCCTGGTGACGCCCAAGGTCTTGGCCTTGGTGGCGATGTTGCCCTGCCTGACCTTGTTCTCCGACTTGGTCGGCGTACTCGGCGGTTTGACGGTCGCCTCGGTCGGCTTCGAGATTCCTGCGATCGTTTACCTACGCGAGACGGCCTATGCCGTCAGCGCCTGGGACGTCTTCTCCGGATTGCTCAAGAGCGTCGCCTTCGCCCTACTCATCGCCGGCGTCGGCTGCTTGCGCGGCTTTCAGGCGCGTACCGGGGCCGAAAGCGTCGGGCGCATCACGACCTCGGCCATCGTCGCCGGAATCTTTCTGATCATCGTCGCCGACGCCATCTTCACCGTGCTGTTCCACTATTGGCTGTGAGCTGCGCATGAGCCGCGATTCGATCATTCGCGTCGAAGGACTGATTGCCGGCTACGACAGCCGCAACATCCTGGAAGACATCCAGTTCGACATCCAGCGCGGCGAGCGTGTCGTCATCTGCGGCGGCTCGGGCTGCGGCAAGACGACGCTGTTGCGCCATTTGATCGGGCTGCAGCGGCCGCGAGCCGGCACCGTGTGGATCGACGGCGACGACATCTCGCACGCCGGCGAATCCGAACTACGTCGCATCCAGAGAAAGTTCGGCGTGTCGTTTCAGTCGGGCGCCCTCTTCGGCTCGCTGTCGCTCGGCGAGAACATCGCCTTGCTGCTGGAGGAATTCACCGCGCTGCCGCGGCCGATGATCGACACTCTCGTCCGCCTCAAGCTCGCCATGGTCAGCCTCGACGGCTTCGAGGACTTTCTCATCGCCGAGCTGTCGGGGGGCATGAAGAAGCGGGCGGCCTTGGCGCGGGCGATCGCCCTCGACCCGGCCATCGTCTTCTTCGACGAACCATCGGCTGGACTCGACCCGGTGACGTCGGTAGAGCTGGACGAATTGATCGTGCAAATCAGCCGCAGCCTTGGAACGACGATCGTGGCCGTTTCCCACGAACTATCGAGCATCTTCACCATCGCCGATCGTGTCATCATGCTCGACGGTCCGGAGAAGCGCATCATCGCCACCGGCACGCCGCAGGATTTGCGTGACAACCATCCCGATCCCAGGGTACACGCCTTCTTCAATCGCCAACCGCTGCGCCAGACGACATGAGCACCGAGACCAACAAACTCCAGGTCGGCCTGTTCGTTCTCGTGGCCGGCGGTATCGCCCTCGGCGCCGCCATTTGGCTCGGCGCGACGCGCTTCCTCGATGAAACGGAAACCTTCGTCACCTACTTTTCGGAGTCGGTGCAGGGACTCGACCCAGGCTCGGCGGTCAAGTACCGCGGCGTCCCGGCCGGGCGCGTCGGCTCGATCCGCATCGCGCCGGACGGCGAGTTGATCGAGGTTCTGCTCGACATCGACAACGAGATGGCCCTGCACCTGCGCGGCGACGCATCGCTGCGCGCCAAGCTCGAACTCGCAGGCATCACCGGCCTGCGCTACATCGAGATCGAGCCGCGCAAGGGCGAACTCCTCGCGCAGGCGCCGAGCCTCCGCTTCACTCCCGAATACGAGTTGATCCCGTCCGCCCGCTCGAGCTTCCTCGCCGTGCAACAGGCCTTGGGCGATGTCTACGACAAGGCGATGCAGCTCGACCTCAAAGCCATCTCCGACGACGTCCGCCAGACCCTACAGACGGCGCAACAGCTGATGGGCGACGCGCGTATCGACCGCATGCTCGACAATCTCGAGAAGACCTCGTCCACGACCGTGCACTTGAGCCGCAATCTCGACGAAATCACCGAGGACCTCGACCTCGGGCCGGTGGTGGCCAACGCCGCCGAGGCGACGCGGGAAGCCAAGGTCTTGTTCACCAGCTTGAATCGTCTGGCCAACGAGGACGTGGCGCGTGCCACCGAAGAGCTGACCAAGCTGGCGCAGAATGCGCAGCAGATCGTCGCCGGCATGCAGTACACGCTCGACCGTCTCGAGCGCACGGTCGGCAGCCTGCGCGACTTCAGCGAAGAGGTGCGCACCCAGCCGTCGCTGCTCTTCTTCTCGGATCCACCCGCCGACGACCGGCCGGCAGAAGAGGAGCCGTGAAATGAAGCCCGTCCGACGTCATGGGCGCAGGCTCTGCGCGATCGCTGCCCTGGCGGCGATGCTGCTAGGCCCGGGCTGCGTCAAGCTGAGCCAACCGGCACCCGCCGTGCGCGACTACCGCCTCGCCTATCCCGTCGAGCCCGCCGAACGTCCGGTCCTGCCGTTGGTGCTGCAGATTCTCTCCTTCACCGTCTCCGCCGCTT
The DNA here is from genome assembly GCA_964524885.1 of uncultured Binatia bacterium (SeqCode). GTDB lineage: Bacteria > Desulfobacterota > Binatia > HRBIN30 > HRBIN30 > CALJUJ01. The sequence continues at coordinate 50,740 of CAZGEJ010000004.1, read as the reverse complement.
ATGATTCGCAGGGCATGCTCTTCCGCGACGGCGAACACCGGCTCGGACGCTTCCGTCACGACCGCTGGGCCGCCAATCCGGGCAACCTGATCGCCGATGCCCTGGCCCGCGACCTCGCCGCCGACGGCAGCTTCCGCGCCGTGCAGACCTCGCGTGCGCCGCTGGTGAGCGACTATAAACTGTCGGGCGAAATCGAAGAGTTCGAGGAACACGCCGAGGGCGGACGGTGCTTCGCCAACCTCCGCCTGCGCCTACTCGTCGCATCACTGCGACCCGGCAGCGGCGACCCGGTGGCGCTGCGCCGGGCTTATGAGGAAAGCGAGCCCTCCATCTGCGGCGACGGCGCGTCGCTCGCCGCAGCCATGAGCACCGTCATGGACCGCATCTCGACCCGTATTCGCGCCGACGTCTACGACGCCATCGCCGCACACGCCCAGCTCTGAGGCGACGAGCCCGCCGATCCACCTTGACCCTCCCCCAGGCCGCTGCTACGCCGGCCGCATGCTCGTTTTCCTTCGTGCGTCTCTCTTCCTCGCCGCGCTGCTGACCCTCGCTTCGCCAACGGCCGCAGTGCAGTCGTACTCCGAACGCGTGCGCGAGCACCGCCTCGCCAATGGACTCGAGGTCCTGTTGCTCGAAGACCACCGTGCTCCCGTCGCCGTCGTCCAGGTATGGTACCGCGTCGGCTCGCGCGACGAGCGCCCTGGGCTGACCGGCCTCGCGCACGTGCTCGAACACATGATGTTCAAGGGCACCAAGACCCTTGGCCCGGAGGACTATTCGCGCATCATCAAGCAGAACGGCGGCGACGAAAACGCCTTCACCACCGCCGATGCGACGGCCTATTTCGCCAAACTCGCCAGCGACCGGGTGGACGTCGCCTTGCAGCTCGAAGCCGACCGCATGGTGAATCTCGCCTTCGCCCCGGAACAGTTCACCCCCGAACTGGCGGTCGTCATGGAGGAACGGCGCCTGCGCACCTCCGATCAGCCGATCGCCGAAATGTTCGAACAGATGAACGCAGCGGCCTATGTCGCTCACCCCTACCAAGCGCCGGTCATCGGCTGGATGAACGACTTGCGCCAGCTCACCCGCGAAGACGCTCTGGCCTTCTACAAGGAGCACTACGGCCCGGCCAACGCGGTGCTCATCGTCGTCGGCGACTTCGACGGCGCGGCGGTCCTGGGGCAGATCGAAAAGCACTTCGGTTCCCTGACCGGTGGCGACGCAACCCCCGTCATGCGTGCCGTCGAACCGCCGCAGGAGGGCGAACGCGTGATCCATCTCGAACGCCCGGCCGAATTGTCTTTCGTCGCCCTCGCCTACCACGTGCCGAATCTCAACCACCCCGATGCCTCGGCACTCGAAGTGCTTTCGACCATCCTGGCAGGCGGCAGGAGCGCCCGCTTGCACCACGACCTCGTCTACGAACGCCGCATCGCCCGCAGCGCCGGCGCCAGCTACGACATGACCTCGGTCGATCCGGGCCTCTTCTACGTCTATTCCCAGCCCCTTCCCGACGGCGACGTCGAGGCATTGCGCGACCACCTGCTGCGCCACGTCGATCGTCTGCGCGACCAGCCGGTCTCCGACGAGGAACTGCGCCGCGCCAAGAAGTCCCTCGAATCCCAGGCGGTGTTCGCCCAAGACTCGCTGTTCTACCAAGCCATGCTCCTCGGCGAATACGAGCTGACCGGCGATTGGCGGCGGATCGACGACTACGTGCCGGGGATCCAGGCGGTCACGGCCGACGACGTCCAGCGCGTCGCACGACGCTACCTCACGCCCACCAATCGCACCGTCGGCATCCTGGCGCCGCGCTGAATCGAAGAGAGCCCATGTCACGTCTTCGTCGTATCGTCTTGCTGACGCTCGGTCTCGCCGCCCTGCCCGCGGCCGCGACGACCATCCCGCCGTTCACCCGCACCGTCCTCACCAACGGTGCCGTGCTTCTCGTGTCGGAACAGCGCGCTCTGCCGTTGGTGAGCATCGAGGTCATGGTCGATGCCGGGGCGCGCCGCGATCCGCGCGGGCGCATGGGCCTCGCCAACCTCACCGCCGACCTACTCAACGAAGGAACGCGCCGCCACGACGCTGCCTCGCTCGCCGCCGCCGTCGATGCTCTCGGCGCCCGCATGGCCACCAGCGCCGGCATCGATACCGCTTCCCTCGACTTGCGGGTGCTGCGCGGCGACCTGGAAGCGGGGCTCGAGTTGCTGGCCGACGTGCTGCTGCGTCCGACCTTCCCGGCCGCCGAACTGGTGCGCCGCCGTGAAGCGGTGTTGGCGTCGATGCGCGCCGCCGAGGATTCTCCCGGCACCCTCGCCTACCGCGGCTTCCTGCAGAACGTGTTCGGCGACGATCCCTATGGGCACCCCGTCGAGGGTTGGCCGAAGGACGTCCGCAACATCGAGCGAAGCGAGATCATCGCCTTCTACGACGCCCACTACCGCCCGGAGCGCGCCATCATCACCGTCGTCGGCGACGTCGGCACCGACGAGATTCGCTCGCTCTTGGAGAAGTCCTTTGCCGGATGGCAGCGCGGCACGGTGCCGCCGTTCGTTCACCCAGCCGCGGCAGCCGTGACACCCAAGGTGGCCATCGTCGACAAACCTCTCAGTCAGGTGACCGTCATGGCAGGGCATCGCGGCGTCGCCCGCAGCCACCCCGACTACTTCGCCATCGAGGTGATGAACCACATCCTCGGGGGCGGCGGCTTCGGCTCGCGCTTGATGAACTCCGTGCGCACCCGCGCCGGGCTCGCCTACTCCGTCTCCAGCGCCTTCACCATGCCCCTGGCGCCCGGCAGTTTCCGCATCGTACTCCAAACCAAGCGGGAGTCCCTGCGCCAGGCGCTGCAGTTGATCTGCAGCGAACTGCTGCGCATGCGCGACGCCGAGGTCCAAGACGAGGAGCTCGACGACGCCAAGCGCTACATCACCGGCAACTTCCCCCTCCTGCTCGACGGCAACGAGGCGATCGCCAGCTTCCTCGCCAATGTCGAGTTGTTCGGCCTCGGTGCCGACTACGCCCGGTCCTACATCGATGGCATCCGCGGCGTGACCAAGGCCGACGTGCAGCGGGTGGCTCGCGAACACGTGCGTCCGGACGACATGGTGCTGTCGCTCGTCGGACAAACCGACTGGCCGGCCTCCGAGCCGTTACGCTGTTCGACCCTGGCTTCCGCTGCGGCGACATCGGAGCAATGAGGGCGGTCGCCGTCCTCGTCTGCCTCTCCTCCATTCTCCTCGCCACCGCCGAGGCGGCGACACTGCGCGGCGACGCCCTGTGGCGTGAGGATCCTCACTGCGCTCCGGGCTGGGAGGCCGTCGGCACGGACGACTCGACGTGGCCGTCGGTCGCCTTTCCGTGGATGCACGTATTGCCGCCGGCGTGGGACGTCGACCCGGAGGCACGTCCGTTCTGGGGCAGTAGCGGCGCGCGCACGAGCTGCGTCCGGCGTTCGTTTTCGTTGCAGCGGGTGCCGAGCGGAGCCACGGCGCGCCTGTGGGTCGATGACGACTACGAACTGTTCGTCAACGGCGTTGCCGTCGGTCGTAGCAGCGACGGCGAGGCTCTTTTGCCCGGGGAGAGCTTCGTCGTCACACCGCATCTGCGCGTCGGCGCCAACGTCATCGCGTTGCGGCTCGTCGACGTCGGCGGCTCGCGCGCGGCGCTGTTCGTGCTCGATCTACCGGGCGCACCGGAGTCTGCCCCGCCATGGCTCCCGTTTCGACCGTGGTGGATCGCGTCGGCGTGTGTCGTATTGTCGTTGGCCTGGCTCGCCGGTTTGCGCCGCGTAGGCAAGCGGCTCGGGCGCTTGGCGCGCTACCAACCGGCCCAAGCGACCGCGGCAAGCGCGCTGGCGCTGGCCTGTCTGATCCAGGTCTTTCTCGCCGTTGTCGTGCTGTACCAGGGGGAGCGCGACATTCCTGTTCTGAAGTGGAACACGGGCGCCGTGGCCTGCCTGGTGCTCCTGGTGTCGTGCCTGCTGCTGACCACGCGCCGCCTGCGCCAGGTCCCCACACCGCCGATGCGCCGCGCGCACGAGATCGCACTTCTGCTGCTCGTGCTGCTCGTCGCGGTCGTGCTGCGCGTCGCCTGGATCGACAGCATCCCCGTCGGCTTCTTCCAAGACGAAGCGACGAACGGCAACGATGCGCGAACCATCGGGGCCCAGCCCGAGTGGTATCTCTGGTCCGACAGCATCGGCGGCCGACCGACGTTGTTTCTCTACTTGCTCGAAGCGACCTTTCGCCTCTGGGGTGCCTCGTACCTGACGCTGAAGATCGTACCGATCGTCGCCGGTTGCGCGACGGTGCTGGCGCTCTACGGACTCGCACGCATCGGCTTCGGCGCACGCGTCGCTCTGTGGGCGGCGTTCCTGCTGGCCGTCAGCCGCTGGCACGTCCACTACAGTCGCATCGCCTGGGAAGCGATCCTGCTGCCGCTGTTCGCCGTCGCCGGCCTGGGGCTGCTGCTGTACGGGCTGACGCGGCGACGCGCAGCGACCGTCGCCATCGTCGCCGCCGGAGGTGTGTTGGCGGCGGGTTTGTACACGTATGCCGCTTACCGAGCCGTGCCCGCGATCGTGGTGCTATGGTTGGGTTGGCTGTGTCTGTCGCCGCGGCGCGACCTCGTCTGGAACCGTCGCCAGGCGCTGGTCGGTGCGGCGCTGGTGGCGCTGGTGGTGACGGCACCGTTGCTGCGTTTCGCTTGGGAGAAGCCCGAACTCTATTGGGAACGTTACGATACGGTGTCGTTGACGGCGTTCATGCGCTACTTCGGCACGCCGCTGCCTTGGTTCGATCAGATCGGACGGAGCGCGTTGTCGCTGCATCACGTCGGCGACGAGATCATCCGGCACAATCTGCCGTACGCGCCGCACCTCGATCCGATCACCGGAATTTTCGGTCTCTTGGGTATGGCATTGGCCGCGTGGCGCCTGCGACATCCGGGGGTGCGTCTCGCGTGGGCGTGGTTGCTGACGTACACCGCCCTGGCGTCGCTGACGATCGACGGCCCGCATGCGACACGACTCTTGGGTTTGGCGGCGGTGCTCATGCTCTTTGCGGCCCTGGCCCTCGAGCAGTTGCGAACGGCCTTCTGGAGCTGGGGCTCGGTTGCGGCGCGCCGCGGTGTGCCGCTGCTGTTGGCGTCGACCCTACTCGCCGTCAACGGCTACGCTTACTTCGTGCTCGCAGCGCGCCATCCGACGGCGGCCGACGAGTTCAACGTCACCGGTCGTCGTCTCTGCGAAACGGTGCGACGCACCCCGGGAGTCGAGGTCTACTGGAGTCGCGACATCGCCTACTGGGCGGCCGGGCAATGTCTGTTCTTGGCGCGCGATCGCCACAGCTTGCCGCGAGCCCTGGAGCTGAGCGACCTACTTCCGGGATCGACCCTGTTCACCGGTGAGCAAGCGAGGCTGGCGGTGATCGGGCCGGAAATGGTGCAGCTCCACCCCGAAGTGCTGCGTCCGGTGAACGATGAACTGCGCCTGCCGATCGAGCCCCAGCCGCGGGCCGTGCACGATCCGAATGGAAAGCTGCTGTACTGGCAAATCGAGTGGCGACCTGGAGCGGGCCCGTAGGCCCGCTCCGGTCGCAGGGGAGATCAGACGAGCTTGTAGAGCTTGGCGGCGTTGAGCGCGCAGATGCGCTGGCGCTCGTCGGCCGGCACGCCGCGGAACATGTCGTCGACGACACGACGGCTTTCCGGCCAATCACAACCGTGGTGCGGGTAGTCGGTGGACCACATGAGGTTGTCGACGCCGAGGGTGTAGCGGTTCTGCACGGCGTAGTTGTCGATCATGATGGAGGAGCGCCAGTTGCGGCGGTAGTAGAAGCTGGGCTCGTGCTTGAGCTTGATCGGCAACCAGTTGCGGTTGCGCCACCAGCGATCGTCCATCTGTTCGAGCATGTAGGGGATCCAGCCCGAGCCGGTTTCGACGGCGACCCAGGTGAGGTCGGGGAAGCGGTCGTGCACGCCCGAGGAGATGATCTCGGGCATGTCGACGATCATGTCGGCGGCGCCGACGGTGGACAGGCCGACCAGATCGTCGCCGCGCACCCCCTTGGGCTTGGGCTTGTTGATCTTGCGCATGACGCGCACGTGGAAATGGACGGGGACGCCGAGCGCCTGGGCGGCGGCCCAGAACGGATCGTCCTCGGGGCGGATCCCAGGGCCGACGCTGGGCATGGTGTTGAGCCAGACGCCGCGCATGCCGAGCTGGTTGACGCAGCGTTCCATCTCCTTGATGGCGACGTCGACACCGAGGGCGGGCATGCAGCCGAGGCCGATGAGGCGGTCGGGGGCCTTCTTGACGAACTCTTTGGCGAGCCAGTTGTTGTAGGCCTGGACGCCAGCGAGATGAAACTCGGGGTCCGGGTCCGAGTAGAAGTGGCTCATCATCCGGGCCGAGCCGAAGAGGACTTCACCGTCGATGCCGTCGACGTCTTGTTCCTGCAGGCGGGCGTCGGCGTAGAAGTTCCCTTGGTTGGCGGCGGCGAAGGTGACGCCGGTCCAGCGGATGTCGTCGTGCGAGCGTCCCGCCGAGGCATAGATGCCGATGGGGGCTGGGGGAACGTCGGGGGCGAACTGCCAGGCCTCGCCGCCATCGCCGTCGGAGACGACCTTGGGGCATTTGTCGTGGAACTTGGCCGGCATGTATTCGGTCCAGATGTGGGGCGGCTCCAGGATATGGGAGTCCGCGGAGATGAGATTGTATTGGCGCGCCATGGCACTTCCTCTCCGTCGTTGTCGTGGCGGCCCTGCGGCCGCTTCGCTCCGATTCAGTGAACGAACATTTGTTAACCTGAATCGGTCGACCGATTCAAGACCCTCGCGCTAGATACCTCGGCTGGGGCAGATTAGGCGCAATTGCGTCAAGTTTTGCGACGGCAGCCCGCGAGCGACCCAACGGGGAGCGACCCGTATCCAATACGCCGGGCGCAGCCCGCTAGATTTTGCCAGCGCCGTCAATTGCTCCCTCGCCGAGCTTGTGCCAGCCTCGCCGCATGTTGCGCCCTCGCTTCAGCTCCGGCCTCGTCGTCGGCCTCGCGTTCGGTCTGCCCATCGGCGCCCTGCTCGCCCTCTTCGCCCTTCCCCCCCGCGGCGGCGACCCCGTCAAACAAGCCCAAGAAATGGCCCAGATCCAAGCCGACCTCGCCGCCCTGCGCGACAGCCTCGCCAAAGGCTCCAACGTCGAACGCGGCCTGCAAGACGCCCTGGCCCAGCTCGGCGAAGAACGCGCCAACACGGTCAAGCAAGCGCAGCTCTTCGAAGAGCTGGCTTCGCAAATGTCGGCCAGCTTGGGGAAGATCGAAAAACGACTGGAGTCGTTGGAAGCCCGACCGGCGGTCGAGCCCGCCCCGCGCGGAGGCAGCGCCTACCCCGAGGAAGGGCAGCGCTACCCCCGGCCTTGGGGGGAATGAGGCGCGCTTACTTCGAGCGACTTTCGACCAGCGCCCGGATGCGCAGGCGCAACGCGTTGAGGCGGATGAAGCCCTGCGCGTCGGCCTGGTTGTAGACGGTGTCTTCCTCGAACGTCGCGACGTTCGAATCGTACAGCGAACGCGGCGACTTGCGCCCGGCGATGACGATGTTGCCCTTGTAGAGCTTGAGCCGCACCGTACCCGTAACCCCGCGCTGCGCCTCGTCGAAGGCCGCCTGCAGCATCAAGCGTTCCGGCGCGAACCAATAGCCGTAGTAGACCATCTCGGCGTAACGCGAGACGAGTGAGTCGCGCAGGTGCAGTACTTCGCGATCGAGCGTCAGCGACTCGAGCGCGCGGTGCGCTGCGTGCAAGATGGTGCCGCCCGGAGTCTCGTACACGCCGCGTGACTTCATGCCGACGTAGCGGTTCTCGACCAAGTCGACGCGCCCGATGCCGTGGCGCCCACCGATCGTGTTGAGCTTGGCCAGCAGCGCCGCCGGCGACAGGCGTTCGCCATCGAGCGCCACCGCGTCGCCCGCTTCGTACTCGAGTTCGATGTACTCCGCCTTGTCCGGCGCCTGCTCCAGCGACTGCGTCAGCAGGAACATGTCCTCGTACGGCTCGCTCCACGGATCCTCGAGGATGCCGCCCTCGTACGAGATGTGCAGCAGATTGCGGTCGGTGCTGTAGGGCTTCTCCGCCGTCACCGGGATGGGAATCCCCTTGCGCTCGGCGAAGGCGATCAGCTTCGAACGCGAGTTCAGATCCCACTCGCGCCACGGAGCGATCACCTTGATGTCGGGCTTGAGGGCGTAATAGGTCAGTTCGAAGCGAACTTGATCGTTGCCCTTGCCGGTGGCGCCGTGCGACACCGCATCGGCCCCTTCCAAGGCGGCGATCTCGATCTGCCGCTTGGCGATCAGCGGCCGCGCGATCGACGTCCCCAGCAGATACGTGCCCTCGTACACGGCGCAGGCCCGTAGCATCGGGAAGACGAAGTCACGCGCGAATTCCTCGCGCAGGTCGTCGATGTACACGGCGCAAGCGCCGCCGGCGCGCGCCTTGCCGTCGACCGGCGTCAGCTCCTCGCCTTGGCCGAGGTCGGCGCAAAACGCGACCACCTCCGCCTGGTAATGCTCGATCAGCCACCCCAGGATCACCGAGGTGTCGAGTCCGCCCGAATAGGCGAGGACGATCTTCTTGGGACGTTCAGCCATGGTACTCCCCTGTTGCGCGGGTCAGCCACACCATGATCCCCTTTTGGGCATGGAGGCGGTTTTCCGCCTGATCGAAAACGACGGACTGCGGCCCGTCGATGACATCGCTGGTGATCTCTTCGCCACGGTGTGCCGGCAGGCAGTGCATGACGATGGCATCCGGACGCGCCTTGGCGACCAATGCCGCATTGATCTGGAAATCGTGAAAGTCGCGCTTGCGCTGCTCGGCTTCCGCCTCCTGGCCCATACTGGTCCAGACGTCGGTGTAGAGCGCATCGGCGCCGCGCGCCGCCTCGGCCACGTCGTGCGTCACCTCGACGCGCGCCCCCTGGGCCCGCGCCTCGGCGTAGAACTCGGGCTGCGGCTCATAACCCTTCGGACAGGCCAGCACGAACTCGAAGTCGAATTTGCGCGCCGCGTTGATCCACGAGTTCGACATGTTGTTGGCGTCGCCGATGAAGGCGATGCGCAGACCATCGAGACGACCGCGCACTTCCTGCAGCGTCAGCAGGTCCGCCATCACCTGACACGGGTGGTACAGGTCCGACAGTCCGTTGATCACCGGCACGCTCGCGTTGGCCGCGAGTTCGACCAGCGTCTGGTGCGCGAACGTACGCGCCATGACGAGATCGACCCACCGGCTCAGGTTGCGCGCGATGTCCGCCACCGACTCGCGTTGGTTGAGCTGGATGTCGTTCGGCGTCAGGTACACCGGGAAGCCGCCGAGTTGCACGACGCCGATCTCGAAGGTGACGCGCGTCCGCAGGCTCGGCTTCTCGAAGATCATCGCCATCGACTTGCCGCTGAGATGCGGATGCGGGATGCCGCGCTTGAGCTCCGACTTGAGCTGCGCCGAAAGAGCGAGAATCTCTTCGATCTGTTGCCGGGATAGCGAGCCTAGTTCGAGGAAGTCTTTTTTCATGACACCAACACCCGATCGAGAATGTCGACCGCCTCGTCGACCTCGGCGCGCGTGACGATGAGCGGCGGCGTCAGGCGCAGGACACGATCGGCGGTGCAGTTGATGATCAAGCCCGCTTCGCGACAGGCCTCGACGACGGCACCACCCGGTCCGTCCAACTCGACGCCGACGAGCAGGCCGAGTCCGCGCACCTCGACGATGCGCGGGTGACGCGGTCGCAACGCGTCGAGGCGCTGGCGCAGGTACACGCCCATGGCCTCGCAATGTTCGAGCAGTCCATCGCCCAGGATCGTCTCGAGGACGGCCAGGGCGCCGGCGCAGGTGAGCGCGTTGCCGCCGAAGGTGGAACCGTGCGTCCCAGGACCGAAGGCCGAGGCCGCAGGCTCGCGCGCCAACATGGCGCCGATGGGCAAGCCGCTTCCCAGGCTCTTGGCGAGGGTCATCACGTCTGGCTCGATGCCGCTGCGCTCGTAGGCGAACAGCGTGCCGGTGCGACCGGTGCCGGTCTGCACCTCGTCGAGCATCAACAACAGATCGCGCTCGTCGCACAAATCGCGCAGGCGCCGCAGGTAGTCGGGCGGCGGCACGACGATCCCGCCCTCGCCCTGCACCGGCTCGACGAAGATGGCGATGGTGTGCGGCCCGACGGCGGCGGCGATGGCGTCGACGTCGTCGTAAGGCACGTAGCGAAACCCTTCGGGCAAAGGCTGAAAGCCGTGCCGCACCTTCTCCTGCCCGGTGGCGGTGATGGTGGCGATGGTGCGGCCGTGAAAGGAGCCGGTGGCGGTGAGGATCTCGAAGCGACCGTCGCCGCGGTCGGCGCCGTGTTTGCGCGCCAGCTTGATCGCCGCCTCATTGGCCTCGGCGCCGCTGTTGCAGAGGAACACGCGGTCGGCGAACGAGTGCTGCACCAGCTTCTCGGCGAGCAGCGACTGGGGCTCGCTGTGGTGCAAGTTGGAGACGTGTAGGATCTTGTGCGCCTGCTCGGTGATGGCGCGGGTCAAGGCCGGATGCGCATGCCCGAGCGAAGTGACCACGGTGCTGGCGAAGAAGTCGAGGTACGCCTTGCCGTCCGCATCCCAAACGCGGCATCCCTCGCCGCGCACCAGGGCCATCGGCGCCCGGCCGTAGGTCGGAAAGAGGTAGCGTTGGTTGCGTTCGATGATCTCCCGATTGCTCATGCCCGCACCACTTCCGTGCCGACCCCTTCATCGGTGAAGATCTCGAGCAGCACTGCGTGGCGCACGCGACCGTCGATGATGTGCGTCTTGCCGACGCCGCCACGCAGCGCCTTGATGCAGCAATCGACCTTGGGGATCATGCCGCCGGCGATGACGCCCGACGCCTTCATCTCCTCGGCCTGGCCGATGTCGATCGAGCGGGTGACGTTGCCGTCGGCACCGCGCACGCCGTCGACGTCGGTGAGCAGGATCAACTTCTCGGCATGCAACGCCTCGGCGATCTCACCCGCGACCAAGTCGGCGTTGATGTTGTAGGTTTCGCCCTTTTCGCCGACGCCGATGGGCGCGATGACGGCAACGAAACCGGCTTGCTCGAGCGCTTCGATGACGTCGGCGTTGATGCCACGCACCTCGCCGACCATGCCGACGTCCAGCAACTCGCCCGCCGGATCGCCCGGCGCCCTCACCTTCATCTTGCGCGCCAGGATGAGCCGGTCGTCCTTGCCGCTGAGGCCGACGGCGCGACCGCCGAGCCCGTTGATCAAATTGACGATCTCGCTGTTGACGCGGCCGGCGAGCACCATCTCGACGACGTCCATCGTCTTCTCGTCGGTCACCCGCATGCCGGCGACGAAATGCGACTCGATGCCGAGTTGGGCGAGCATCTTGCCGATCTGCGGCCCGCCGCCGTGGACGATGACGGGGTTGATGCCGATGAATTTGAGCAGGACGATGTCCTCGGCGAACGAGCGTTTGAGCGCGTCGTCGACCATGGCGTGGCCACCGTACTTGATGACGACGGTCTTGCCCGAAAAGCGCCGGATGTACGGCAAGGCTTCGAGCAACGTATCGGCTTTGGCGATCAGGTTCTTCATGCCCATCCCAAACGCGGCCGGCGTGCCTCCCGGCTCCGCGAAAACGCGACTAGATACCAGCATTGCGCCCCAGCGCAAAGCCAGGCGACGGGCGCCGTTTCCACGCCGTTGGGCCGGCCGCCCGGGGGCTCAGAGGATGTAGCGCGACAGGTCTTCGTCGGCGACGATGTCGCCCAGCTCGCGACGCACGTAGGCCGCGTCGATGACCACGCTGTGCCCGCCCATTTCGGGGGCGTCGAACGACAGCGACTCCAGCAACCGCTCGACGATGGTGTGCAGGCGCCGCGCCCCGATGTTCTCGGTGGTGGCGTTGACGCGTTCGGCCAGCGCCGCGATCTCCGCCACCGCGTCGTCGGCGAACCGCAGCTCGACGCCCTCCGTCTGCATCAGCGCCTCGTACTGCTTGAGCAGGGCGTTCTGCGGCTCGGTGAGAATGCGCACGAAGTCGTCCCTGCCGAGCGCCTCCAACTCGACGCGAATCGGGAATCGCCCTTGCAGCTCGGGAATCAGATCCGACGGCTTGCTCATGTGGAAGGCGCCGCTGGCGATGAAGAGGATGTGGTCCGTGTGCACCATGCCGTACTTGGTGTTGACGGTGCAGCCTTCGACGATGGGCAGCAGATCGCGCTGCACGCCCTGGCGCGACACGTCGGCACCGCCGAAACCCTCGCGGCCGGCGATCTTGTCGATTTCGTCGAGAAAGACGATGCCCGACTGCTCGACGCGGCGGATCGCTTCGCGCGTCACGACGTCCATCTCGACGAGCTTGCTCGCCTCCTCCTGCGTCAACAGCTCGAGCGCCTCGCGCACCGGCACCCGCTGCTTCTTCGAGCGCTTCGGCGCCAGGTTGGAAAACAGCTCGCGCATCTGCTGCTCGATCTCTTCCATGCCGGCCGGCGTCAGCACCTCGACCGTCGTCATGCCCCCCGAGGCGACGTCGATCTCGACGCTGCGGTCGTCGAGCTGACCTTCGCGCAGCATGCGCCGCAGCTTGTCGCGTGTCGAACTGGCGGCGTCGCCCTCCGCCCCGCGCCGCTCCTCGCCCGGCGACGGCGGCAACAGCAGATCGAGGACCCGCTCTTCCGCCAGGCCACGCGCTCGCAGCCGCACCTTTTCCTGCTCCTCGGCCTTGACCATCTTGATGGTCAACTCGACCAAGTCGCGGATGATCGACTCGACGTCGCGCCCGACGTAACCCACCTCGGTGAACTTGGTCGCCTCGACCTTGGCGAAGGGCGCCTGGGCCAGCTTGGCCAAGCGGCGCGAGATCTCGGTTTTTCCGACCCCGGTGGGGCCGATCATGATGATGTTCTTCGGCGCGATCTCGTCGCGCAGATCGTCGCGCACCTGCTGCCGCCGCCAACGGTTGCGCAACGCCACGGCGACGGCCCGTTTCGCCTTGGCCTGGCCGACGATGAAACGGTCGAGTTCCGAAACGATCTCACGCGGGGTCATCTGAGACATGCCGCACCAGCTACCATGAAGCGCGCGGCCTCACTACCGCCCGCCATCGCCCGGCGACGTGAGTCGGGCGGCGCCGGCGGGTCCGGCTACAGTTCTTCGATGACGATCTGTTCGTTGGTGTAGATGCACAGCGACGCGGCCACCGCCATCGACTCCTCGGCGATGCGGCGCGCGTCCAACTCGGAATGACGCATCAGCACACGTGCTGCGGCCAGGGCGAAGTTGCCGCCCGAGCCGATGGCGATGACGTCGTCGTCCGGTTCGATCACGTCACCGCTCCCCGACAACACGAGCAGGGCCTCGGCGTCGGCGGCGATGAGCAACGCCTCGAGGCGCCGCAGCACGCGGTCGGAGCGCCACTCCTTGGCCAGCTGTACCGCGGCGCGCCGCAGGTTGCCGTTGTTCTGCTGCAGCTGATTCTCGAATTTCTCGAACAAGGTGAAGGCATCGGCGCCGGCGCCGGCGAAGCCCGTCAGCACCTTACCGCCGAAGATGCGCCGCACCTTGCGCGCCGTGCGCTTGAGCACCGTGGCACCGAAGGTGACCTGACCGTCGCCGGCCATGACCACCCGGCCCTGATGGCGCAAGGCGAGAATCGTCGTTGCATGGATGGGCGGGAGTTCAAGCCCGTGGGTGTGCTTTGTCATAGACTTTCACGAGCTGATCGAGGTGGACGTGGGTGTAGCGTTCGGTGGTCGACAGCGTCGCGTGCCCGAGCAGCTCTTGGATGGCGCGCAGGTCGGCCCCGGCATTGAGCAGGTGGGTGGCGAAGCTGTGGCGCAGGGCGTGCGGGCTGAAGCGTCCGGAGATGCCGCTCTGCAGCACGTAGCGATCGACCAGGCGCGCCACCGTGCGCGTGGTCAGGCGCGAGCCCAACCGGTTGAGAAAGACGGCGCGTTCGTCGCGCCGTCGCCCCGGGCACAACTCGCCGAGGCGACGGCGATAGGCGGCCAGCGCCGTCAAGGCATGCGTGCCGATCGGCACGATGCGCTCCTTGCGCCCCTTGCCCCGTACCCGCACGGTCTCGTGCGTCTCGTCGACGTCGTTCCAGTCGAGCCCGACGAGTTCGCTGACGCGCAAGCCGGCGGAGTAGACGACTTCGAGGATGGCGCGGTCGCGCAACCCGGCCGGCGTCTCCGCGTCGGGCGCCTCCAGCAGACGCATCATGTCATCGATGGTGAGATGCGCCGGCAGCTGGCGCTCCGCCTTGGGCGTGGCGATACCGACGGTAGGATCATGCTCGAGCTGTCCGCGGCGCACGAGATGGCGAAAGAAGACCTTCAGCGCCGACAGCTTACGGCCGACCGAACTGCGTCGGTTCTGGGCCATGCGCTCGGCCAGGAAGGCGCGGATGCAGTTGGCATCGACCAGGTTGGCATCGGCGCGACCGACGCGGGATTCGACGAACGAAGCGAACTGCCGCAGGTCGCTGAGGTAGCCACGCACCGTGTGCGGCGAGGCGTTGTCCTCCACCCGCAATGCCGCCTCGAACTCGAGGATCGCCTCCTCCATCCCATTCCTTCCTCTCGCCGTCGTGCTATCCCGACGGACGCGCGGCATGCTAACCAACGCCAGCCGGAGCGGCAAACCGTCGAAGGAGGTTTCGATGCAACGCCATTGCCACCACTGTGGCGCACCGATCGATCCGAAGCTCGGCATCGGGCGCCGTGACGCGTGCCTGCAATGCCGCTGGGACCTGCACTGCTGCCGCAACTGCGACTTCTACGCCCCCGGCTACAACAACGATTGCCGCGAATCCGAAGCCGAGCGCCAAGTCGACAAGGATGCCGGCAACTTCTGCGATTTCTTTCGCTTCACCGGCGTGCGGGCCGGCAGTGCAAGCGGCGCCGACAGCCGCACGCGCGACAAGCTGGAAGCGCTCTTCAAGAAGAAATGAGCCGCGCCCGCGCCCCGATCATGGGGCGCGCGGCGCAAGCGTGAACGCCGGCGCGTCGGCGGCGAGCGTCGGCGTCATCGCTAGGGGTGCGTTGTCCATCCATGCCGGCAACAAGTCGGCGTAATGGGGGCTCGCCGGCCAACCGCTCTGCCCACCGGCCAACGTGAACACCGCCGTTCTCGGGTTCGCCATGTCGACGATCATGCGGAACACCGGGCCGATGCCGGGGTGCATGTGATCCCGGTCGACGCGCAGGTACTGGTTCTTGAAGACCGTCTCGGGCGCCCCGCGCCCGGGCAGCGGCGGCGCGTTCAACAGTGAACCGAGCAACGGACTGGCTCCGGCGATCGGATGGCGCAACTCGAAGGGCCGCACCTTGCCCCAGCGCCAGGCCGCGACATCGTCTCCGTACCATCGACGCCCTCGCGCCACGGCATCCTGGAAGGCGCCGGCGACGATGTCGGCGCGTGTCTCGACCGGCTCCGTGCGCACGTCGTCCCACACCGCGTCGTCCGCACCGCGCCGCAACAACCACTCGACGTTGGCCTCGACGAGCGGAATCGACACGATATAGCGCCAAGGCTCGCCGTCGGCACCGCCCTCGAGTTCATCCGGCAAGGCACGTTCGAGCAACGCCGTCTCCCACAGCGAGTACACCGTCGCGCCGACGGAATCCGGCCCGAGGTCCCCATCCCAGGAACACAAGGCCTGCTGCGCCGCGGCTTCGGCGTCGGGACGCGGGCCATCACATAGATCGGCCAACGCCTCGCGGCGCAGCGTCGGCCAGCGCGGCAAGGTCGTGTCCGCCTGCAGGCGCGCCATGCTCTCGATCGTCCAGCCCGATTCGGCCTCGAGTTGGTCGGCGATACGCCGGTAGCGCGTCGGCGGCGAGGCGTCGCTGTTGTACACGGTGAAATAGTTGTGTCGCTTGAAGGCCTGGTTGTTGGCCGTGGCGATCCAGCCGCGTCGCGGCGTGCCCGCCTGCGGCAGCTGCGCCTTGTCGATCCAGCCGTCCCATTCATACTTCGACAGCCACCCGGGCACGGGGAACGTTCCGGTCCAGCCGTTGCGAACGGGGACGCGGCATGGACTGACGAAGCCGATGTCGCCGGCTGTGTCGGCGTGCACCCAGCTTTGGCAGGCGGTATCGAACAGGCCGATGGCGATGCGGAACTCGGCGGCGGTGCGCGCCACGAGACTACCGGCCACCGCGGCCGGGTCGAGGGCGCCCTCGACGCTGGGGGAGCGAATCGCCGTCGCGGGAATGCGATTCGACAACGGCACCTCGACATCGTTCAACAGCGGACCATGGTGCGTATAGCGCACCGTCACCTCGACTGGTGCCGCATGGCGGACCAGGAACTTCTCGGTGCGAAGAACGTAGGGTCGCAGCTGACCATCGTATTCGTAGCTCGAGGGGACGTCGTTGCTCTCCTTGATGACGTAAAGATCCTGAAGATCGACGTTGTTCGTGGTCGCCCCCCACGCGACCGTGCCGTTATGACCGAAGACTACGAACGGTAACCCGACGATGGTGAACCCGACAGCCTCGCGATCGGGCAAAACGATGTGCAAGCCCCACGGCAGTGGCGGATTCATATGCGGCAAGTGAGGGTCGTTGGCCAACATGGCGCCGCCGCTGGCGCTCTTGGCGCCCGTCACCGCCCAGTTGTTACTGGCCGCCAGTCCATGGCGAAACAAAGCGAGTGTCGCCAGAGCGGAATGCACCGCGGACGGCGCCCGCGGCGACTCCGACCGCGGTTGCGGCGGTGCTTGCGACGGGCACAATCCCGCCAACTCAGCGCGCATCTCGGGCACGATGCTCGGCGGCACGGGATACTCCTCCGCGCCGATCGCCTCCGGCGGCAGGAACATCTCGTCGTACTCGATGTCGCTCGGCCAAATGCGCTCGGCCGCATCGATCGACGCCTCGCATGCCACCCGCAGGCGGCGTACTTCGCGCGAGTAATTGTGGGTGAGTCCGAAACTGAGCAGGCGGAAGATGACCAAGGAGTCGAGCGGCGTCCACGCCTCGGGCTCGACGTCGAGCAAGCGATGTTCGAGCGATCGCGGCCCGGTGGCGAGCCAGGCGTTCACCCCGGCAGC
Source organism: uncultured Binatia bacterium (SeqCode) (assembly GCA_964524885.1). Lineage (GTDB taxonomy): Bacteria > Desulfobacterota > Binatia > HRBIN30 > HRBIN30 > CALJUJ01. The sequence continues at coordinate 33,640 of CAZGEJ010000004.1, read as the reverse complement.
AAACGCCTCGAGGTAGCCGCGGTGCTCGTCGTCGGCGGCCTCCAGCAGTTGCTTCGCCTGGTCGGCGAAACCCATGAATCGGTTGAACCGATCCGAATCGAGCGTGTTCGAGGGGCCGAAGGCGACGTTGCCCACCAGTTCCGCCAGCCGCCCGGCGGCGATGTGCCGCATCAGGTCCATCTGGAACATGCGGTCGCTCGCCTGCAGATAGCCGACGGCGCGGTAGAGGTCGTTGCCGTTCTGCGCCTCGATGCGGTAACGCCCGTCGGCATACGGCTGCACCCGCACCGGCTGCGTCAGCCCCGCCAGCGCCAGCTTCGAGCCTGCTTCGAAACGCGGGTAGTCGGGGCTCACCCAGTAGCGCCCGAGGACCCACGCCTCGCGCGGCACCGAAGCGAGACCGTAGCCGAGCAGCAGCAGCACGCCGAGACCGAACCAACGACGCAAACTCATTCACATTCCTCCACACCGGATCGACCGGCGCACCGCTCGTCATGCCGCAAGCAGAGGCCGGGCGCCAGAGGTCAGGTCGTGGTGATCGGCACGTGCCCCGGCTGCGCCGCGACGCGGGCGAGCCAGTCGCGCAGCCGCGGGTAATCGGCGAGAGAGAAGCCTCCTTCCTCGGCGACGTGGGTGTAAGCGTAGAGAGCGATGTCGGCGATCGTGTAGCGCTCGCCGACGAAGAAGGAGTGTGTACCGAGGTGCCGCTCCATCACGCCGAGGGCAGCGTGACCGGGGACGAACTTTTGTTCGAGCTGCGCCAAGCGCTCGGGTGTCAGCTCCGCATGCTTGCGCCAAAAGCGCGACGTCGCGATGAACGGTTCGTGGCTGTACTGCTCGAAGAACATCCACTGCAGCACTTGCGCCCGCAACCAGCGATCGTTCGGAAGCAAGGCGGTTCCGTCGGCTAGGTAGAACAGGATGGCGTTCGATTCGGGCAACAACCGGCCGTCCTCGAGTTCCAACAGGGGAATCCGTCCGTTCGGGTTCTTGGCGAGAAACGCCTCGGTGCGCGAGGCGCCGGCGAGGATGTCGACGGCGACGTAGTCGTAGGCGAGTCCCAACTGGCGCAACAACAGACGCACCTTATAACCGTTACCGGAATCGGGGTAGTCGTACAGACGCATGCGAGCCTTCCTCCATGGAGGAAGGCTCGCATGGCTCGATGGCCGTCGTCGAGGGGAGGCTTACGAGCGTGGAACGGAGGCGGGATCAGCGTCCGACAGCGGCGAGCGTCACCGGGCGCGCGGTGCCACGGTGGCGTTGGCGTAGCATCTCGGGACGACCCTCGCTGCGCCGCATCTGCCGCAATGCAGCGCGCGCAGCGGTGGAGTCGATGCCGTAGATGTCGCAGATGACCTCGAAGGAGAAGGCGGTACGCGCCCGGCTGTCGACCCATACTTCGGCCTCGGTACGGATGCGCGCATCCTTGCTGAAGTAACAGCGCAAAGCGTCCTCGAGTACCGCCAACAAGAGAGCCTTGACGCCGGTCTGTGGCGCGCAGCGTTGTTCACCGCCGCCGATCAGGAGGAGCGCGTCGATCTCTTCGCGACCGTATTCGGGGCTGACGTAGGGCGTCTCGAAGCGCGGGCCCGCTTCGACGTCCGATGGGTTCGCCGCCGCGGCGGCATAGCTACGTTTGGGCATCGCATCCTCTCCCGATGTCGCCGCCCGGCGGCGCGACATCCCTTTCGGGCTGACTCCGACACGCCTGCTCGCATGTCGTTGCCTATCCGATGGAGAAAAGTGCGATTTTATTGCGACACGGATCGGCGCCGGGAGGAGGTTCCCGGCGCCGATCCCGGAATCAGGCGCCCGCCTGGCGGGCCAAAGCCTCTTCGAGGCGCTCTTCGAGCAACTGCAGCTGGCGGCGCAACGCCTTCGGCAAGCGGGCGCCGAAGTCGCGGTAGTACTCGCGGATGAGCGGCACTTCCTGCAGCCAACCGTCGACGTCGACCCGCAGCAATTCGTCGAGCGCCGCCTGGTCGAGGTCGAGATCCGACACGTCGAGGGCGTCCTCGGGCACGATGCCGATGGGGGTCTCGGTGCCGCTGGCCGTGCCCTCACAGCGTTCGAAGACCCACTTCAGCACGCGGCTGTTCTCGCCGAAACCGGGCCAGAGGAACTTGCCCTCCGCATTCTTGCGGAACCAGTTGACGTAGTAGATGCGCGGCAGTTGGGCATTGGGGCGCTGGCCGAGCCAGAGCCAGTGGGCCCAGTAGTCGGCGACGTTGTAGCCGCAGAACGGCAGCATCGCCATCGGGTCGCGGCGCAGCTCGCCGATCTTGCCGGCGGCGGCGGCCGTCTTCTCGCTGCCCATGATCGACCCGATGAAGGTGCCGTGTTCCCAGTCGAAAGCCTCGTGCACTAGCGGCACGACCGTGGCGCGCCGGCCGCCGAAGAGGATGGCGCTGATCGGCACGCCACGCGGATCCTCCCATTCGGGGGCGATCACCGGACATTGCCGCGCCGGCGCTGTGAAGCGCGCATTCGGATGCGCCGCCGGCTCCTTGCTGTCGGGCGTCCAGGCGTTGCCGCGCCAGTCGATGAGCTGGGCCGGCTTGGTGTCGGTCATCTCTTCCCACCAGACGTCGCCGTCGGGGGTCTTGGCGCAGTTGGTGAAGAAGCAGTTTTCCCCCAACGACCGGATGGCGTTGGGGTTCGACTTCATGCTCGTGCCCGGCGCCACACCGAAGAAGCCGGCCTCGGGGTTGATGGCGTAGAGGCGGCCGTCACGCCCGAACTTCATCCAAGCGATGTCGTCACCGACGGTCTCCACCTTCCAGCCGGGGATGGTCGGCGTCAGCATGGCGAGGTTGGTCTTGCCGCAAGCGCTCGGGAAGGCGCCGGCGATGTAGCGCACCACGCCCTGCGGGTTGGTCAGCTTGAGGATGAGCATGTGCTCGGCGAGCCAACCCTCGTCGCGCGCCATCACCGAGGCGATGCGCAGAGCGAAACACTTCTTGCCCAGCAACGCGTTGCCGCCGTAGCCCGAACCGTACGACCAGATCTCGCGCGTCTCGGGGAAGTGCACGATGAACTTGTTCTCGCCGTCGCAGGGCCACGCGACGTCGGGCTTGCCGTCGGTCAGCGGATAGCCGACCGAGTGCAGACAGGGCACGAAGTCGCCCTTGTCGCCGAGCACGTCGAGCACGGCGCGCCCGATGCGCGTCATGATGCGCATGTTGGCGACGACGTAGGGGGAGTCGGAGAGTTCGACCCCGATGTGGGCGATCGGCGAGCCGATCGGGCCCATGCTGAAGGGGATGACGTACATCGTGCGGCCGCGCATCGAGCCGCGGAAAAGGCCGGTGAGGGTTGCGCGCATCTCCACCGGATCGCGCCAATTGTTGGTCGGGCCGGCGTCCTCACGCCGCTCGGAGCAGATGAAGGTGCGGTCCTCGACCCGGGCCACGTCGGCCGGGTCGGAGCGGACGAGAAAGGAGTTGGGGCGCTTCGCCGGGTCGAGACGCTCGGCGGTGCCGGACTCGACCATGATTTCGCACATGCGCTCGAACTCGGAATCGGAACCGTCGCACCAATGAATATGGTCGGGCTGGCACAGTCGCGCCATCTCCTCGACCCAGGATCGCAGCTTCGCGTTGTTGATCGTCATGGCCTACCCTACCTCCCGTAGCTGGCGCGGCGCGGAGGCTGAGCTGCAGGGTTGTACCGCGGCAGCGGCGACCGTCGTCCGACAGGTCGGGCTCTTAGCGTTTGCATCCAATTCCTTCAAGCGTCGCTCGCCCAGGAGAAGTGCTGCTAATATGAGCGTCTGCCTACGGAATGCACAGACGGCAGACCGCGTCGGTTCGCTTCGACCTCGGCAGCAGGCGGCAGCGGCACTTGGCACGGCAGTTGTAATGGCTTGGGGCGTACAACCCGAGGCAACTTTCGATGACCGAGCCGGCTTACGAACCGCTCTCATCCCTCGATGCCGCCTTCCTGGCGCTCGAAGGACCCACGACCTGCATGCACGTCGCCGCCACGGCGATCCTCGACTGCGGTCCGTTGCGCACGGCGGAAGGCGGCATCGACGTACGCCGCATCCGCAATTATGTCGCCTCTCGCCTCGACTCGATCCCCCGCTACCGCCAGCGTCTGGCCTACGTTCCCGTCGAAAATCGGCCGGTATGGGTCGACGACGAGCACTTCGATCTCGACTTCCACGTCCGCCACGCCAGCCTGCCCAAACCGGGCACCCCTTTGCAGTTGCAGAAACTGTGCGCGCGGTTGCTCGAACGCCAACTCGATCGCCGCCGGCCGCTCTGGGAAATCTGGGTCATCGAGGGTGTCGTCGGCGGTCGCTTCGCGCTGCACATGAAGGTGCACCATTGCATGGTCGACGGCATCGCCGGGGTCGACATGATGGCGGCGTTGTTCCGCATCACCCCCGATGCCAGCGTCGCGCCGGCGCCCCCGTGGTCGCCGCGCCCGGCGCCGTCCGACTCCGAGCTGCTGCGTGACGAAGTGAAGCGCCGCCTGTCGTTGTCGGCCGCCGCCGTGCGTCAGTTGCCTCGCTGGCTGCGCGGCGACGACGGCAGCCGCGCCGCCGCCTGGAAACGCGCCACCAACGTCTTCGACATCCTCAAAGTCGGCTTCGAAAAGCCGGCCGCCACGCCGATCAACGTACCGGTCGGAGCCCATCGCCGCGTCCGCTGGCTGACGTTCGCCATGGACGACGTCAAGGCGGTGAAGAACGCGCTCGGCGGTACGGTCAACGACGTGGTGTTGGCGACGGTCGGCGGCGGTCTCGATCGCTTCCTGGAGCAACGCGGCGCACGCCCCGATACGACGCTGCGCATCGGCGTCCCGGTGAATCTCAGCAGCGGCGGCGGCGATCGCGGTCTGGGCAACCACGTCTGGGCCTGGCTCGTACCGATGGACCCCGAGCTACGCGGCCCGATTCGACGCTATCGCGCCCTGCAGCAGGCGACCGCCGACCTCAAGCGCTCCGAGCAAGCCCTCGGCGGCGAGGTCATCGCCGGCACCTTCGACTGGACGACGACGAATCTGCTGCCGCTAGGGGTCAAGCTGCTGCAGCGGCTGCAGCCGTACAATCTCCTGGTGACCAACGTTCCCGGCCCGCAGTTGCCGCTGTATCTGCTCGGCGCCCGCATCGACGAACTCTACCCGTGGGTGCCGCTGTTCGAGAACCAGGGCATCGCCATCGCTCTGTTCAGCTACGACGGCAAGCTGCATTGGTCGATCGGCGCCGATTGGGACGCGGTGCCGGACGTCGACGACTTCGTCGCGGCGCTCGCCGAGGCCTTTCGCGAGTTGCAGCGTGCCGCCGGCCGCAAACAGCGCAAGCTCGCGGCCGAGGCGAGGCAGGCCGAACCGGCGCGCGCCGAGCCCGACGCAGCGCTGCGATCGACCGGATGAGATACCCGACCGAGCCCCCTCCCCGCGCCCTGACGATCGCGCGGGTCGAGTTGCCGGGCTTGGTCGACTGAAGAGCCCCCCCGCGGAGTCGGCGGAGGAAGTGCGATGTGGCTGGTCGCGCTCCTGTTCGCCCGCACTCATGGGCACCGCCGACTCCGCCCTCCCCTCCCTCTTGCCGCCGACGGCAGACCCGTGCCATGGCTGGCGCCGTGGGACACCTTGCGTCGATCCGGCAGCTTTTGAGGGTTCGCTGGCTCCACCTCGCAGGTCTGGCGCTGGCGACGACCGTACACGCCGAGGTGACCTGGGAACGCGTCGACGATCACGACGGCGTGGTGCTGTGGCGCAGCGTCGAAGAGCAACCGATCCCCACCACCCGCGCCACCGTCAGCGTCGACGCCCCCTTGTGTGATGTCTTGGCCGTCGTGCGCGACGTCGCCCGCTTCTGCGACTGGATGGCGGATTGTGTCGAAGTCCGCGAATTGAGCCGCGCCTCGCCCTTTGCGAGTGAGGCGTATCTGCGCATCCGCGGCGAACCGTGGCTCGGTGTCGACGATCGCGACGTCGTCCTGTCGATCGAAACCCGTGTCGTGCAACCACGGCAAGTCGTCGAACTCCCCTTCGTCGCGATGGCGTCGAGTCCCGTCGCCTCGCCGGAGGACGTCGTCCGCATGCCGCGTCTCGATGGGAGCTACCGGCTCAGCGTCGAGTCGCCGACGCGCACCGCCATCGACTATCGCTTCGTCGCCGACCTCGGCGGCAGCGTACCCGGCATGATCGCCAAACGCACGATCACCAAGCTACCGGTGGTGACGCTGACCAAGCTGCGCGACACCGTGGCGCGACGCCGCGGCTCATTCGCTCCCGCCATTGCGGCTTGGCCGCCCCTGCCCGGCGGCCTGCCCTGTGTCGCGCCGTCCCCGTGAGGGGAAGCGATCGGGCTCAACCCTGCTTCAGGTTCGGGTAGCGGTGGGTGATCTCCTCGAGCATCCACTCGCGCGCGTCGGCGTTGGTGTCGACGACCGCACGCAGACGTTCGCGCGAGATCGCATAGGTGATCATGTGACTCATCGCCGTCACCGTCGCCGCGCGTACGGTGTTCAGCAACACGCCGCGTTCGCCGACGACGTCGTCCTCGCCGACCGTGCCGACGCCGCGACGTGCGATGGAGACCACGGCCTGCCCCACTTCGATGACGTAACACTCCGGCGAATCCGCGCCTTCCGAGCACAAGACGTCCCCCGCCTCGAAGCTCATGGGGTAGGCGGTGGACGCGAGTTGTTCGAGTTCATCGGCGGTGCAGAGGGTGAACAGGCGATTGCGCCGCAACAGAGCGACCGTCGCCGCCAATCGCGTTCCGGTGACGATCGGCACCGAATCCTGCCGCTCCGGTTCGGTCTCGATGCGTTGCCGTAGCGCGGCGCGCCAACGCAGATCGGCATTCACATCGCCCGCCGGTCGCAGCCCGCGATCGCCCGCGCGCGGCGCTGCCACGGCAGGAGTCGCGTCGCCACCAGTGAGGCTGACGGCCGTGTCGCTCGCTTGGGCATCGACGGTGCAGGCGACCTCGAGGGACGTCAGCCCGCGCAACGTCAACCGGTCCTGAAAGACCGGGGCCCCATTCGCCAGGTCGATCCGTCCGAAGCGCTGCAACAAGACGCGAAAGGTGATCTCGATTTCGGCCCGCGCCAACGCCGCACCGAGACAGAAGTGCACGCCGCCGCCCAACGTCAGCGGCTGCACGTCGGTGCGCCGCAGATCGAGCCGATCGGGATCCGCGTAACGCTCGGGGTCGTGGTTGCCCGCCCCCAGCAGGGCGAAGACTTGTTCGCCGGCGGGAATGGGGACGCCGCCGATCTCGACGTCCGCTTCGGTCACGCGACTGACCAGTTGCGCCGTGCCGTCGTAGCGCAGGAATTCGTCGGGCAGGCTGGAGAAAAGCGCCGGTTCGCGCCGCAGCAGCGCGAGTTGGTCGGGATGCTTCAGCAGGGCCAACAGGCCGTTGCCGAACAGGTTGGTGGTGGTCTCGAAGCCGGCGACGAACAGCAACGAAGCGAGCGTCACCAGTTCATCATCGTCCAGCCGATCACCGCCGACCTCGCTGTTGGCCAAGTGGCTCAACAGGTCATCGGTCGGCTGGCGGCGTTTCGCCGCGACTTGGTCGAGGAAGTAGGCGCGGATGAAGAGTTGTGCCGCGTCGGCCGCGGCCATCTGCGCCGCGCTCGGCTGCATCTCGAAGATGGCCACGAGGTCGCCCACCAGCTTGCGGAACTGGGCCCGGTCCGCTTCCGGAACACCGAGCATTTCGCCGATGATCGTCACCGGCAGGGGGAAACCGACCGCTTCGAGGATGTTGCCGCCGCCGGCCTCGGCCAGCGGATCGAGCAATTCGTTGACGACGCGCTCGATGGTCGGCCGCAAGCCGTCGATCATGCGCGGGGTGAAGGACTTCGACACCAGCTTACGCAAGCGGGAATGTTCGGCGCCCGTCGTGTTGAGCATCGAATGCTCGCCGGCGGTCAGCGACGGGTGGCGACGCCAGTCGGGACCGAAGCGCTGTTCGACCTGCGCCGCGTAGTTCTTGCCGAGACGCGGGTCGCGCATCGCCGCCCAGCAGTCGTCGAAGCGGCTGAGCACCCACATACCGAGGCGGCTGCGATGCACCGGCTCCGCTTGGCGCAGGTGATGGTAGAGGGGATAGGGGTTGGCGCGTCCCTCGGGGGTGAGGAACAAGGTCGAAAACACGCCGTCGGCATCAGCCGAGGCAGGGTCGAGGGGGGCAGCAGTCAAGGGCATGCTCCTGCCGGCGCGGACACCGGCACCTAGGTCGTGGCAGCGAGCAGAGATGGTCCGCTGCCGGAACCCATGACTGCGATGAAACGTGGCCCAACCTTGGCACAGCCCGCCGCGCCGGCGCAACGTCAAAGCGCGGCAGCGGTGCGGATCTCGTCGGCGGAGGCGCCCGCAGCCGCCAAGTCGAAGAGTTCGCGTGCCTTGTCCTCGCTGCAGCGGTAGAGGTCGCGGTAGTCGACTCCGGCGCGCACGATCTTGACCGCAAGCTGGGCTCGCTCGACCGACTTCGCGTAGGCACCGAAGCCGCCCTCGGCCTGGCGCCCCAACCAGCTTTGGTCGAGCCAGCGCGACGTGTCCTCCAAATACGGAACGATGCCGAGCTGTTGCCGCACCTCCTCCAAGGGCCGCGGCAGCAGTTCCTCCCACGGGACGTACAACGGCGGGCACGTCCGGTTCGCCGCCAGCCCGCGCTCGTTGGCTTGGCGCAACAAACCGCACCAGCGTCGCTGGCCGCCCGTGGGTCGGATGAAGTAGCGCGGGCCGATGCCCATCGGCAGCAGCGTGGCGGTCCGGTAGCTGATGCGGTGCTCGTAGCCGAGCGCGAAGTAGATCAGCAGTCCCTCGCCCGACAGGTCCGTGCCGTAACCGGTGAGGATGTGAAACAGGTCGTGTAACCAGCGCGAGCGGGCGATGTAGTACTGCGCGTCCTCGCTCATCTCGAACGAATCGAAGAATCCGTCCAAGTAGATGGTCGCCGCCAGCAGGTAGCCGGGCACGCCGCCGGGGACCTCCATGGCAGCGTGGAACTTTCGACCGAGACTGCCCGGCGGCATGGCCGCAAGCGCCGCCGTATCCATCAACGCGGCGCCTAGGTCGGGCTTCTCGGCGAGCAGGCGCCCGCCCGTCGGATGGGCCCGCATGCGTTCGATGTCGGCGAGGATCTCCGGGCCGCCGGCCAGCAGTTTCATGCGCGGCACTTGCTTGACGCCGCCCTCGGACACCGGGTTCATCAGCCAGCGAACACCCGCCAACAGCGCCCCGGGAAGATCACGTTGGTCCAAGCTGCGTTTGGTCATCGGTTCACTCACGTGTTGGAGTCGGCTCGGGCGGAAACGGGGACAAGTTGCGGCGCGCCGTCCTGGGCAGCGGCGTCGGCGAGCGCCTCGGCCAAGAGTTCCCGCGCTCCTTCGATGGTGTCGCGGGCGCCCTCGGGCAGGACGAGGCTGCGGAAGGCGAGGCCTTGCAGGGCGTCGAGCACGACCTCGAGGCGGCGCGCCACCCGCGGCGAGGTCGCGGTCGCCGGAAAGAGTTGATGCGCCAGTTCACGCACCGCTTTCCGATGGCGCATGGCCACCGGCCGGAGCGCTGCCATCAGGTCGGCGTCGGTGCGCGCTGCCGCGTAGATGTCGAGCACCGCGGCGAGGCGCGGCTCGGCATAGCTGGTGAGCAGGAGTTCGCCCGCCAGCTCCAGACGCTGGACGACCTCGTGCGTCGCCGCGGCCTGCAGCGTCGTGAAGGATTCGATGTAGTCGGCGGTCAGGGTTTCGAAAAGATGGGCGACCGCCGCGGCCATGAGTTCGGCACGCGTCGGGAACTGGTGCAGCAACGAGCCGCGCGCGGCGCCCGAGCGCTGGCAGACGAGCACGGTGCTGGTTTGCGCGTAGCCCTGTTCGGCAATGCAGGCGAGGGTCGCTTCGAGGATGCGCCGACGTGTCGCCTCGCCGCGAGCTTGGAGGCGCGGCGGTTTGGCGGTGGTGGCGGGCGACGCGTTCATGACGCGACCCTACGCCACCCGGGAGAATTGGTCAATCGTGACCAATTCCCTCCCGGTATGCGTCGTCGACCCGTTCGCTCCCCTCGCCCGAAGCGTCGAACCGCCTCACAGCGGTTCGAAACATTCCGGCCGGGTCAGGTCGTCCAGGGTTTCCCGCCGCGCCATCACCGACACCTTGCCGCCCTCCAGCCACAGCTGCGGCGCGCGGCCGAGGGAGTTGTAATTCGAACTCATCGCCACGCCGTAGGCGCCGGTGTCGTGGAATACCAGCAGGTCGCCGCGACGCGGCGACGGCAACGGCCGCGGATCGAGGAACTCGCGCGCATCGCGCGTGAACACGTCGCCCGATTCGCACAGCGGCCCGGCCACCACGACCGACGCCGTCGCCCGATCGCGCGTATCTCCGTGCACCGTGATGTGGTGGTACGAACCGTACATCGCCGGACGCACCAAGTCGGTAAAGCCCGCGTCGACCATGGCGAACGTGTGTCCCGGGCCCTTGTCGTTGTCGGCGGTCTGCTTGAGGTCGGTGACCCGCGCCACCAACGCCGCACTCGGCGCGATCAAGTAGCGCCCCGGCTCGATTTCGACGCGCAGCTCGCGCCCCGCAGCCGCGCTCAACCGCGCTTGGGCATGCCCCAGCGCCGCTCCGACCGGCGCCAGATCGATCGCCGGCAGGTCGGGCTTGTACGGGTGCGGGATGCCGCCGCCGAAGTTGATCGCCTCGACGTCGGGAAAGTCGGCAATGCGTTCGGCGAAGAATACTCCGAGCTTGCCCATGTTGGCGCTGAACTCGTCGATGCTCGGGCCGCTGCCGATGTGGGCGTGCAGCAACACGATGCGCAAGCCGGCGCGCGCCGCGGCCTGCCGCACCTCGTCGACGTTTTCGTGCCAGATCCCGTGCTTGGAACTGGGGCCGCCGGTGTCGCACTCGCGCACGTGGCCATGGCCGAAGCCCGGATTGACGCGCACGGCGATCGGACCGCGGTAGCCGGCGCCGGCCAGTTGCTCGATCATCGCCGGCGAACCGAGGTTGGGCAGCGCCTTGCCGGCGAGCACCACCTCCAGCGCGTTGTCGCGGAAGACGTCGGCCGTGAGCAGCACCACCGGCGGCTCGGCACCGACGGCGAAGCCGGCACGCTCGGCGCGCAGCACTTCGTTGCCCGAGACGGCATCGATCCATAACCCGCCGACGCGCATTTCCTCGAGGATGTGGCGCACCGAGCACGCCTTCATGGCGTAACGCGACTGCAGATGCGGCCCTTCCATCATGCCGCGCACGTCGGCGATACGACGGCGCAACACTTCGGCACTGTAAATGTAAAAGGGGGTGCCGACGCGCGCGGCAATGGCTTCGAGATCGACCCCTTCGAGAAAACGCTCGGGCATGACTCACTCCGTTCGGTGGATCGAACGGATAAACCACAATCCCGCGAGCGTCGGAAGCCACCGCCGTCCTACAATCGTAAGTCGGCCAACTCCGCGAGCCTGTTCACCAACCCCGCCTCGACACACACGTCGCCATGTGCCGGTACCAACCATGCCGGCTGCTCGCGCGCCAACGCCTCCGTCAACCACAGCCGGTAGGCCGCGCGGTCGCGCAGCGCCATGCGGACGAACGTCGAACCGATGCGCAAACCCGGCACCGTGCCGGTCCATGCCAACAGCCACCCGGTCATTCCTGGCGGTCGGCTGGGCACGTTGAAGAACGCGTCGCCGACGATCCAACCCGTGCCGCTGGGCGAAGCCACCGACAACCACAGCTCGCCCGTGCGCGTGCCCGCCGGCTGCAGCAAGCGCACACCGCGGGGCAATCGCGGCGCAAGTTCCGCCTCGGCATCCGCGGCGACGACCCCTTGCTTCTGCAAGCGCGGACGCGCCGTCGCGCTGGCCACGATCGCGGCCCGCGGGAACCAATCGCGCCAGCGCGGCAAGCCCAGGTGATGGAAGTGATTCGGCGCGACCAAGTGGGTCACCTCGCCCCAGGCGGCCAGCTCGTCACGCGCCGTTGCGGCGAGGTTGGCGCACGGGTTGTAGACGGCGACGCCGCCGGTCGCGAGCAACACGACCGTCGTGCGGCTGGTCCAGCCGCGCAGCGGCGACTCGATCGAGGCCACACGCGGCTCGCTCGAACAGGGACTCCAAGACGACATGCCCGGTCCTTAGCCCAGGCACGACCCATGCGGAAGTCGCACCAAATTGGCAGAAATTGCTGGTTCTTTGTCATTGCAGACAAACCCGTCGCCACCTACCCTCGCCCCATGCAGCCCGTGTCTCCCTCAGCCTCGCGCTCGCGTCACGTCGCCGTGGTGGCGTTCGACGGCTGCCAATCCCTCGACGTCGTCGGCCCGCTCGAGGTCTTCGCCATCGCCAGCCGCCGCCACGCCGTCGCACACCCGGAAGCACGCCGCCCGCCGTACACCACCGAAGTGTTGGCCCCTGCCGCCGGCAACGTGCGCGCCAACTCGGGTCTCCGCCTCGTCGCCGATCGTGCCTTCGCTTCGGTACGCGGCGGCATCGACACCCTCGTCGTCGCCGGCGGCGACGTGCAGACCATCGTCGCCGACCCGAACCTTCTCGGCTGGCTGCGGCGTCTCGCGCCGCGGACGCGCCGCATCGCCTCGGTGTGCTCCGGCGCCTTCGTCCTCGCCGCCGCCGGTCTGCTCGATGGCAAGCGCGCCGCGACGCATTGGTCGGCCGCCGAACGTCTGGCACGCATGTTCCCGTCGATCGACGTCGAAACCGACGCCATCTTTGTCCGCGATGGCAACGTCTACAGCTCTGCCGGCATCACCGCCGGCATGGATATGGCCTTGGCTCTCGTCGAAGAGGATCTGGGTTCGGCCGCGGCGCTCGACGTGGCTCGCTACATGGTTTTGTTCCTCAAGCGGCCGGGCGGCCAATCGCAGTTCAGCCGCCGCTTGGCCGCCCAAGCGGTCGGCGAGCACGACCTCGGCGGGCTGCCACAGTGGATCGTCGACCACGTCGACCGTGACCTGTCGGTCGAGACCCTCGCGGCGCGTGCCGCCATGAGCCCGCGCAACTTCGCTCGTGTGTTCACACGCTGCGTCGGCAACACCCCAGCCAAGTTCGTCGAAGAGGCGCGCCTCGAGCGCGCCCGCCAACTCCTCGAAGACACCGATCTCGGCCTCGACGAGGTCGCCATGCGCTGCGGTTTCGGCAGCGCCGAACGCATGCGCCGCACCTTTCATCGCCACCTGCGGGTGGTGCCGCACGATTACCGGCTGCGCTTCCGCCGCCAGCCACCGGCCGACGTCCTCACCGGACGTCCAGGAGAAACGCGATGACCGATTTTCCCGCCCGTCGCCTGGGCACCCTCCTCTTTCCGGGCTTCGAGTTGCTCGACGTGTTCGGCCCGCTGGAGATGTTCGGCTACGCCCCGGGCGTGCAGCTCGTCATGGTGGCGGCGGAAGCCGGCCCGGTGGCCAGCGCCCAAGGTCCGCGCTGCATGGCCGAGTATGGTCTCGACGATTGTCCGCCGCTCGAGATGTTGCTCGTACCCGGAGGTATCGGCACACGCGCCGGCGTCGACGACGCCCGGCTGCTCGACTGGTTGCGGCAGCGTGTACCTGCGTGTGAGGTTGCGATGACCGTGTGCACCGGCACGGCCCTGTTTGCACGCGCCGGCCTGCTCGACGGCCGCCGGGCGACGACCAACAAGCAGGCCTTCGATTGGGTGGCGAGTCAGGGTCCAAAGGTCGAATGGGTCCGCCAGGCGCGTTGGGTGGTCGACGGCCCCTTCGCCACGTCGTCGGGCGTGTCAGCCGGCATCGACATGGCGCTGGCGGTGGTCGAATCGATGTTCGGCGCGGAAATCGCCCGGCTGATGGAAATCGGCACCGAATACGATCGGCACCGCGACGCCGCCTGGGATCCGTTCGCCACGATCCACGCCTAAACCGGCACGTTTACCGCGGAAGAGTCATGACCTACCGTCACCCGAAGGTAGATGAAAATGGGCGCGCAGCGCCCTGGAGCGCCGAGTTGTACTCGGCGGGCCCGTTGCGGGTTGACGGAGAGATATCGCGAGGATTCTCGCACCAAAACCCGAGGTGCTTTCCCACGGATCGCGGGGAGGATGGAGGCGGGGCGCGCCCGGCGCCGAGCGCCGGGCGGTGTCGAGTGCAACTCGACACTCCGGAAGTTTTCTCGGGAGAAGCGGAGGGATCGAGCGCGAGATCCGACGAATCTTTCGCAAACTCCACGTCTCCGTGGTGAACCGTTCGCGTCACCGTCTCATGGCGCCGGCGACGTGTCGTCGGTCGCCACCAGGCGACGCTCCATCTCATCGAAGCGCGCCACGAACGCCTCGGCCGGAATCGGTTCGCGCAAGCGCGCCCAGGCGGGTCCGAGCTGCGACATGTGTTCGCTCTGCCAACGCTCGCGCACATCGTCCGCGGTCCAATAAGGCACGGCCACCACGACGTAGCCCAACGCCACCGTCGACACGGCGGCAGCGAATACGCGTCGGCGTGAGGCGCGCCACGACTGCCGCAAATGAGCGTACAAGGTGAGACCCGACACCACGTACATCAGGCACCAGCTCAGCAACTCGGGCAGCAGCGCCGCCGACCAGGCGAAGGCCACGCGTTGGACCAAGGTGCCGACGAAGTCGAAGGCCAGCAACGAGGCAGAAGCGATCGCCAGATGCGCCGCGAAGGCGAAGCGGGCCTGCACCAAGCGGGTCATCAGGGCCCAACTACCGGCCCAAGTCACGAGTGTACCGGCAACCATGAAGACCTGAATGGCAAGTTGAGACACTTCGAGAGGGTCGGGGGTGCCGGCCACCGCCTCGCGCAAGGCATGTAGCAAGGTGAGGACGACCAAAGTAATCGTCAGCGCCCGTAGGCGTGCCGCGGGCATCTCGGCTTCCACCTGCGGCAGCCGCCGCGCCTCGACCACGGCGTGCGATGGGCTGCGGAAGCGGAGGCGCGTTTCGCCCAAGCACACGATGCCGTCGTCGACGATGCGCCAGCCGCTGCCAGCGACGGCCGCGTCGTCCACCCATGTTCCGTTCAGACTCTGCCGATCCTCGACCCACAAAGCCCCATCCACGCCGCGCACGATGCGGGCATGGTGCGGCGACACGTAGGCATCGTCGAGGATCACCTCACAGTCGTAGGCGCGACCGAGGGTCGCGGGGAATGCGGTCAGCACCCGGCGCTCGCGCACTCCGCCCCGTCGGTCGAGCACCTCGAGGATCACGGCTTCCGTTGGAACACCTCCAGATAACGTTGTGCCAACGATCGGGCGCTGGCGACCGTGACGCCGCGCGCGCTCAACTTCGAGACGATGCCGTCGTCGCCCGCTGGTAGCGTGGCCAAGCTTAGCTTGAGATCGTACAGCCCCTTCCACTTGCGATACGCACGCAAGCAGGCGACGGCTTTGTAGGGTGTCCCCTGCAAGTCGACGAAGTCGGTGGTGCACTCGAAGTCGGAAATGTCGTCGTCGTCCTTCAAGAAGAATCCGAAGTCGCGAACACTACCGCCCAACTGGAAACGCGCCGCCAGCAGTCGCTGGAAGCGAACGGCCGACAACTCGTCGCTGCGGATCCACTGGTGGCGGAACGACAGTTCGCCGAACTCCAGGTCACGCCCGACGAACACCTCCTCGCGCGTCACGCAGTGCTGTTGGACGATTTCATACGGCTTACGCTCGCCGTGCTCGGTCGTGCCCCAGCAGTTCAGCATGTCGGACGCGTCGATCGGCACCTCGTAGGCCCCGAGCGACAACCTACCGAAGGGCTGCCGCAGCAATTGCTCGACGAGGCGCTCTTGGTTGGCGAGGAGCTGTCGGCGCACGTCCTCACGCAGATCGGCCGGCTCCGCGGTCGTCGTCGCGGCATGGCGATCGACGAGAGCCTTGGCCCGGTCGCCCGGAACGAGAAAGCCGACTTCATTGCCGGCAGTGGCGACGTTGACGCCAATGACGAAACCGTCGGCCGTCAACGCCGGCCCGCCGCTCATGCCGCGGTTGATCGGCGCCGTCAGGTGAATGCGACCATAGAGAGAACCGGCGGTGATGCCGTTGTAGATGCCCTCGACGATCGACGAACCGAGGTCGAGCGGGTTGCCGAGGGAGTAAATCCGCGTCCCCTGCACCGGAGCCTCGGGCAAGAAGGTGAAGGCCTGCACGCCCCCCGTCGAGGCGCGCAACAGTGCGAGATCGTGCACCACGTCGACCGCCAGCACCTTCGCCGTCGTTTTCTCCTTGCCGACACCGACGAGTTCGAGACGGTAGCGTTCCGGCTCCGCCAAGGCTTCGGCGACGACGTGGTAGTTCGTCAGCAACACGCCGTCGGTGGTGACGAAGAAGCCCGAGCCGATCGAGGCCTTCGCCTCGGCGCCGCGGTCGATGAGCTTGACCTGCACGACACGCTCCCGCACCCGTGCGAACAGTTCATCGGCCGTCTCCGCTTGCGCCGCAGAAGCACAGAGAAGGGAGACGAGAAGCACCCGGCCGAGGCCGGCGACGAGGGAGCGCAGAGCCATCGCGGCGAGCAGACGTTCAGACGGGCGATCCATTCACCTCGGGATCCATCATCGGAGTCCACGAGCTGAGAGACAAGGCGCCGTCCGCCACCAGCGATGCGCCGTTGATGTACGCCGCTGCCGGCGAGCACAGAAAGATTATGATCGCGGCGATCTCGTCCGCCTCGGCGAGACGATGCGCCGGCACGTCTTGCACCGCAAGCGTTTCGTAGTTGGCCATCTCGGCGCGGGCGAATTCCTCTTCGAACAGCCCGGCCGTCGACACCGAACCGGGAGCCAGCGCGTTGATGCGGACGCCGCGGCGGGCCCAGTAAAACGCCAGCGAGCGCGTCAGGTTGACGACCCCGGCGCGGGCCGCGCCCGAGTGGGCGAAGGCCGGAGCGCCGCGTTCGTAGGAATAGATGTGCACCACATTGACCACGGCGCCGCTGCCGCGCTCCAGCAGCGACGGCCCGAAGCGGCTGCAGACGTTCCAGGTGCCGTTCAGGTTGAGGTCGACGACCGCCCGCCAGCCGTTGTCGCTGATCTCCGAGGGCCGCGCCGGAAACTGGCCGCCGGCGTTGTTGACCAAGCAGTCGATGCCGCCGAAGCGTTCGAGGGTGCGGTCGCGCAAGGCGTCGACCTGGTCGACCTTGCGGATGTCGGTCGGCACCACCAGACACTCGACACCGAGGGCTTCGATCTCGGCGCGCGTCGCTTCGAGGGTCTCCGGGTGGCGTCCGGCGATGACCAGGTTGGCGCCGAAACGGGCAAAGGCAAGCGCCGTCTGCTTGCCGATGCCGCGTCCGCCGCCGGTGACGAGGGCCGTCTTTCCCCGGAACAAGCCGGGCGCGAAGGTCGATAATGCTGCTGCGCCGTAACTCATGGCGCAGGCTTGGCATGCCGCGGCGGGACGACGCAACCGTCGCCGCCCAGTTCGGGCACGCGCCCGAGCAAGGCGGCGTCGGGGAGCGACGTCGCGTAGCCGTTGCGTTCGAGCAGCTCGACGATCTCGTAGACGTGCTCTTGGCCCAGGGTCTCGATGACGAACTCGACCTCGACCGACTTGATCGACAATTCCGAGAAGGCGCGTTGGTGGTGGATTTCGACGACGTTGGCGTTACTGGCGCCGATCATCGTCGCCACCGCGGCGAGTGACCCCGGCCGGTCGGGCATGCCGATGCGCAGCCGCGCCATGCGACCGGTGCGGGCCAGGCCGCGCTGGATGATCGACGACAGTACCAGCAGGTCGATGTTGCCGCCGGAGATCACCAAGCCGACGCGTTTGCCGGCAAAGCGCTCGCGCTCGGCCAGCAGCGCCGCCAAGCCGACCGCCCCGGCGCCTTCGACGACGGTCTTTTCGACGTCGAGCAGCAGCAGCGCCGCCGCTTCGATGGCATCCTCGTCGACGAGCACGATGTCGTCGACCAGACGGCGAATGATCGGCAAGGTCAGCTTGCCGGGTTCCTTCACGGCGATGCCTTCGGCAATGGTCGAAGTGCCGCACTCGATCGGCTCGCCGCCAAGAGCTTGTCGCATCGCCGGGAAACGCACCGTCTCGACGCCGATCACCTGAATGTCGGGGCGCACGGCCTTGGCGGCGACGGCGATGCCGGCGATCAGGCCGCCGCCTCCCACCGGCACCACCAGCACGTCGAGATCGGGCCGGCCATCGAGCATCTCGAGCCCGATCGTCCCCTGCCCGGCGATGACGCGGGGGTCGTCGTACGGATGAACGAACAGCAGACCGCGTTCGGCCGCCAACTCGACGGCGCGGGCGCGCGACTGATCCAGCTGCTCACCGAAGAGCACCACCTCGGCGCCGAAGGACTGGGTGCGCCGTACCTTCACGTTCGGCGTGAAGCGCGGCATGACGATGGTCGCCGGGATGCCGAGTCGCTGGGCATGACAGGCGACGGCCTGGGCGTGATTGCCGGCGGACATGGCGATGACGCCGCGGCGTCGCTCGTCCGGGCTCAGGGCCGCCAGCTTGGTGAGGGCGCCGCGATCCTTGAACGAGCCGGTGAGCTGGAGGTTTTCGAACTTGAGGAAGACCTCGGCGCCGGTGAGTCGGCTCAGCGCCGGCGAGACGGTGAGCGGCGTGGCGACGATCTGACCGGCCAGACGTTCCGCCGCGGCGCGTACGTCCGCGAGGCCCACCGCGAGTTCCGGCGTTGGCGTCATCCTGGGGTCCCCTTCTCCGATCGCGCGATTCATCGACGCGATCGCTTGCGGCCGTACCCCGAGGCGGGGAAAAATGCCAGGTCATGAGCAGCACTCTCGTCCTCACGGTCATCGGCACGGATCGCCCGGGGCTGGTCGAAGCCCTCTCGGACACGGTCGCGCGCCACGGCGGCAACTGGCTGGAGAGCCGCATGGCGCACATGGCCGGCAAGTTTGCCGGCATCCTGCGCGTCAGCGTGCCGCCGGCGGAAGCGGAGCCGCTGCGCGCGGCACTGACGAGTCTGGCGTCGGCGGGCTTGTCGGTGGTCGTCGAGCCGGGTGATGCCGGCGAGCCGGAGCCGTGCCATCGCATGCGCCTGGAGCTTCTCGGCGCCGATCACCCCGGCATCGTGCGCGACATCTCGCGGGCCTTGGCCGAGCGCGGCATCAACGTCGAGGAACTCGACACGGAGACGGTGAGCGCGCCGATGAGCGGCGAGCCGTTGTTCCGGGCGACGGCGGAGCTGCAGGCCCCGGCGAGCCTGTCGATCGACGAGCTGCGCAACAAGCTCGAAGAGCTGGCGCAGGACCTGATGGTCGACATCACCCTCGACAGCGTGTTTCAGGTGCGCCGCTGAGTGGCGCACAGGGCCAAGGTTCAAGGGCCAAGGGCCAAGGGGGCGCGCCTACGACACCTCTCGCCCCTACGCGCGTTGAGGTACTTGTCCCGTAACGGGTGCCGGCGGGCGCTCGACGCTTCGTGCTGCCTCGCGTCACGCGAGTCATCCCCGCACCGGGCCCGCCGAGTGCAACTCGGCGCTCCGGTGGACGGGGCGCCCCA
>CAZGEJ010000004.1:0-14093 GCA_964524885.1 uncultured Binatia bacterium (SeqCode) | reverse complement strand
GCGAGTCATCCCCCGCACCGGGCCCGCCGAGTGCAACTCGGCGCTCCGGTGGACGTTGATCTAGGTACGGATGCGAGGTCTCAGGGGGCGTAACAGTTCTGCGAGGTTGAATTGGGCGATTCTAGGCAGGCATCTTTAGCCCGCACCATCGCTTGTTTGATCACCACACCTCTTCCCTGCTCGCAGACCCGCCTAGCGAAGGCCCACTGGCGGGCGTCGACTTGGTGCACGTCGCTTTCCTCGGTGACGCCGAGTTCCTCGTCGCGCAGGCCGAGGATGTGCAGCAGTTCGTTGCCGATGACCTGGCTCTCGTTGCGCCGCGTCGACGTGCCGATCACCGCGAAATACGCTCCCGGACGCGGCGTCACGGCGCGCCGCTGCCGCGGCACCGCAGCGCGCAAATCGAGGATGCGGTCGACGAACAACAGCGCCGGAGCCTCCGGACTGCCGAAACTCCACTCCAGACTCGCCAACTGCGGCGACTTGGCGCCGCCGACGTACACGGTGCCGTCGAGGGTGACCGCCGCCCGCTCGTGCCATTCGATGCAGATGCCGTGCTCGCGGAAACGGCGCGCTGCCGCTTCCAGGCTGCGTTCCAAACGCAGGTGCGGCCGTCGATCTCTCCGCCCGGCGGCGATGCGCGCGTCGGCGTGCGTCTGCCACGTGACCGGCAAACGACAGCAGTCCTCCGCCGCCACGGCACCGGCGAGCAGCAGCGACGCCGCGAGCCAGGCGGCGCGCCAGTAGAGGCTTCGTCTCACAGGCGGTAGGCGTTCTCGCGGTACTGCAGCACCATGCGGCGGGCGTTGAAGAACGAGCCGTTGAGCGAGATCGACGAACGCATCACCTGGGCGTAGCCGCTCGGGCGGCCGTAGAACAACGGTAAGATGAGCCGCTCGAGCTTGTCGTACAGCGACGCACTCTCGCGCTCGAGATCGCCCTCGCCTTCCCAGCTCTCGCCGATCGACCAGCCCGTCACTCCTTCGACATGCCCCTCGATCCACCAGCCGTCGAGCACGCTCAGGCTGGGCACACCGTTGACCGCCGCCTTCATGCCGCTGGTGCCGGAGGCTTCCTGCGGCTTCTGCGGCGTGTTCAACCAGACGTCGACGCCGGCGATGATCGACGCCGCCAGTTCCATGTCGTAGTTCTCGAGATAGACGACGTGGATCGCTCCACGCAGGCGCTCGGCCGCCTCGAACACGCGCCGAATCATCGCCTTGCCCTCCGCGTCGCGCGGGTGCGCCTTGCCGCCGTAGACGATCTGCATCGGCCCGACCCGGTTGGCGATGCCGCGCAGCCGGTCGAGGTCGTGGAAGATGAGGTCGGCGCGTTTGTACGTCGCGGCCCGCCGCGCGTAGCCGATGGTCATGATGTTCGGATCGAGGCGCTCGCCGGTGCGCTCGTAGATCCCTTGCAACAAGGTCGCCTTGCATTGCTCGTGCGCCAGCCGCACCTCTTCGAGCGGAATGCTGACGGCGTAGCGTAGGTTCTGCGTGTCCGCCCGCCACTGCGGGATGTGGCGGTTGAACAGTTCCTGGAACGGCGGCTGGGCCCAAGTGGCGACGTGCACACCGTTGGTGATCGAGGCGATCGGGTAATTGGGGAACATGCCGCGCGACACTTGGCCGTGGCGCATGGCGACGCCGTTGACGTAGTTCGAGAAGCGCAACGCCAGGTAGGTCATGTTGAGGGTGCCGTCGACGCAACACTCGAGCCGCTCCAACGCCGCCACCCGGCGCTCGCCGAGGATCTCGCGCGCCACGTCGAGCGGGAACTGGTCGTGCCCGGCGGCAACCGGCGTATGAGTGGTGAAGACGCAGCGCCGGCGCACGCCGTCGTAGTCGCCGGGGGTGGCGTTCTCGACGCCGCGCGCGCCCGTCTGCTCCTCCAACAAGGCCAGCGTCAGCAACGCCGAGTGGCCCTCGTTCATGTGGAAGGTGCGCAGGTTCGAGTAGCCGAGAGCCCGCAGCATGGCGACACCGCCACAGCCGAGGATGACCTCCTGGCAGAGCCGGTAGCGCCCGTCGCCGCCGTACAACGAATCGGTGAAGGTCCGCGCCGCCGGGCTGTTCTCGGGCAAGTCGGAATCGAGGAAGTGGATGGCCACCGACGGCCCAAGCGGGCTGCGCACGACGTAGCGCCAGCAGCGCAAGGTGACGTCTTCGCCCGCCAGCGGAATGCGCACGCGCTGCGGCAATTCCTCGAAGTGCTGGCTCGGCGACCACTCCGCCGGCGCTTCGACCTGGTCGCCGTTGGGCCGCAGTCGCTGGGTGAAATAGCCCTTGCGGTGCACCAGCGTGACGCCGACCAGCGGCAACCCGAGGTCGGCCGCCGCCTTGAGGGTGTCGCCGGCGAGCACACCGAGCCCGCCGCTGTAGGTGGGGATCGACGCTTCGAGTCCGATCTCCATCGAAAAATACGCCACTGCCGTGCTGCTAGGATTCGCGTCCATCACTTCCCCTTCTCTCCTTCACCCTGCCCCGGACCACGCCGGACGGGCGGTCTGCCACAAAGCGCCAAATTCTCCCAGCACGCAAGGGGCCAGACGGCAGACGACCGCCCCGCTTGGATTCCGAAGCGTCGCCACTGCCTCAGGCGCGGGCGGACGCCGCGCCATGCCCAAGAAACAGGCTACCGCCGCTACCCAGGGATTCTGCCGTACTAGGCCCGTACCCAGGTCGCGCCCGACTCAAGCACCGCCGCGACCGCGCCACCAGCTGGCGAGCAGGCTGCCGATGAGCGAGTGAAAGGTCGCCGAAATCGCCGCCGGCACCGCCGTCTGCGGATCGGCGAAGTGCAACTTCGCCAATACCGCGCCGAGCCCGGAATTCTGCATGCCGACCTCGACCGAGATGGTGCGGCTGATGATCCGGTCGTAGCCCAGTAGCCTACCGAACAAATACCCGAGCCCGAAGCCGCCGGCGTGCAACGCAAAGACGCTGCCCAGAAGCTGCGGCCCGGAAGCCAGCAGCGCCGCTCCGCTCTGCGCCAGGATGCTGGCGCAGATCAAGACGATGACCACCACCGACACCAACGGCGCCACCGGTAGCACGTAACCGACGAGGCGCGGCGTGAAGTGGTTGAGGCTCAGGCCAATGACCAACGGCAACAGCACCACCTGGATCGTGCTGATCAACAAACCCCAGGCATCGACCGGCACCAGCGTCCCCGCCAAGAGCTTCGTCAGCAACGGAGTCAGAACGATGGCGAGAAAGGTCGAGCACATCGTCATCAGCACCGACAACGCGACGTTCGCCCGCGCCAGGTAGCAGACGACGTTCGACGCCGTGCCGCCGGGGCAGCAAGCGACGAGAATGACCCCGACGGCCAGTGCCGGCGGCAAGCCGAACGCATGAGCACAGCTCCAGCCGAGCAACGGCATGATCAGGAACTGCGCCACGACGCCCGCCAGCACCGCACGCGGCATGCGCGCCACGGCGCGAAAGTCGTCCAGCGTCAGCGTGATCCCCATGCCGAGCATGATGATCGCCAGCCCCCAGACGATGAGCGACCCCGAGAACCAAGCGAACAGCGGCGGATGGTACAGCCCTAGCCCGCCGGCGATGACCACCCACACCGGGAACAGCACCACGAGACGATCGATCAGCGATGGCATGGCGCGCCTATACTCGTTCCGTCTTCCGCAACGCCAACCGAGGTCTCGCCGGTTTGCGACCACGCCCCCGGCCCACGTAGACTCGCCCTCGACCATCTCAGGGAAACAGCACGATGAAATCCGGCGACTACGTCCAGCGGCTGCGTCATGTCAGCGACCACGACCTGCCGCACCTGCACGACCATTTCCTCGGGCTGGCGCAATCCTTCGACCCGTCGACCATCGCCGACCACCACTTGTTCCCGCTGGAGATGACCTGGTTCTATGGCGAACCGATCTACCATCGCCTCGATCCCGCGCAGCAGCGACGGCTCAACCATCTCTGCTTCTGCCAGAGCTACTACTCGACGGCCGTGGCGGAAGCCGCCACCAACATCCTCAACTATGGCGCCTCGCTCGACGCCTTTCTCGACGGCGATAACGAACTCGGTATCTACATGGCCAACGAGGTGCTCGAAGAGTCCGTCCACCTCAAGGCGTTTTTCCTCATCATCCAACGCGTCCTGGACCACTACGACCTCACCTGGGCACAGTTGCGCCATGCCAACGCGTCGCTGGCGAAAGCGCGCGAGTTTCAGCGGATGCACAGCATCCTCGGCTGGCTCAGGGGCAATCTCGACTTCTACTACTTCACGCGCTTCGCCCTGAACGTGAACCAAAAGACCGTCGAACGCTGCACCATCGACGAACCGGAAATTCATCCGGTGGTCCGCCAGCTGCTGAAGAACCACGCCATCGACGAAGCCCGGCACATGCAGATGTCGCGCGAAACCGGCCGGCGCGCCCTCGCCCGCATGAACCCGGCCATGCGAATGGCCGCCGGGCTCGCCTACGGCTGGTTCGCCGCTCGCATCTACATCGCGCGTCACTCGATCGACGGACGCTTACAGGCAGAGACGCGCATACGCACGCTCGAACTGTGCGGCGTGGGCCGCCCCGACGCCGAACGCGCCTACCGCGACTGGCAGAACCGCGTCCATCAACTCCAGGACCCACCGTTGGCCCGCGCCGGGCGCGCCTACTACCTGCGGCAGAACCTGCGCTACATCGATGGGCTCGACCTGCCAGACTGGGTGCGCCAGGCGATGCGCCGGCAGCTCGTGGCCGCCTACGCCGACGTCGTCGATGACGTCAGCCGCGCCGACGGGCTCACCTTCGCCGCCCTCAACCGCGACGGTTGAGCCCGATCAGAACTGCACCTGCGGTACCTTTTCCGCTTCGGGTGGTGCCTCGAAGTAGGCCTCGGCCTCGAAGCCGAACAGGCCCGCGGTGAGATTGGTGGGCAGCTGCTTGCGGCGCGTGTTGTAGTCGCGCACCGCTTCGTTATAGCGCCGCCGTTCGGTGGCGATTCGGTTCTCGGTGCCGGCGAGTTCATCCGACAGACGCGCGAACTGCGCATTCGCCTTCAAGTCGGGGTAACGCTCGCCGATCGCCAACAGACGCGACAGCGCCGAGCCGACCTCGTTGGCCGCCTCGATCTTGTCGCCGCGCGTGCCGGCGCCGATCAGCTTCGACCGCGCCTCGGCCACCGCTTTGAAGATCTCGCTCTCGTGCGCCGCGTAGCCCTTGGTCACCTCGACCAAGTTCGGGATCAAATCGTTGCGCCGCTGCAGCTGGTTCTCCACCTGCGCCCACGACGCATCCACCTGCTCCTGCATCGCGACCAAGTCGTTGTAGCCACAGCCGCTGACCGCACACAGCATCAGCAGCACGATTCCTCGTTGGATCCATCGGCGCATCGTTTCCTCCTCCGTCGATCCTCGTTTCATGCGGCGACCGCTCGCGAGCCGACTCCTCGGGTGCTCCGGGCTCAGTGCTCGCGCGCCCGCAAGCGCAACTGCACCGGCGTACCGCGCAAGTCGAAGTTGCGCTTGAAGCAGTTGAGCAAATAGCGTTGGTAGTCCGGACTCAGTCGATCCGGCCGACTGAGGAAGATGGTGATCGTCGGCGGCGACGAGCGCGTCTGCGTGACGTAGAAGAAATGCGGCGGCTTGCCGCGCGTCGCCCGCGGCGCATGCGCCTCGATCGCCGCCTGCATCACGCGGTTCAGCTCGGGCGTGCGTAGCTCCTGGCGGTGACGCTTCACCAACCCGTCGAGTGTCGGAAAGAACTTCTCCACGCCGGCGCCGGTCAAGGCCGAAACGCCGATGCACGGCACGTCGGCCATCGTCGGATAGGTGTCGGCGAGCAGCGTGGTGAACTCCTTCAACCGCCGCCGCTGCTCCGGCAACGCATCCCACTTGTTGAAGACGATCATCAGCGCCCGCTTGCGCTCCCAAGCGTAGCCGGCGATGCGCGCGTCCTGATCCGAAATCCCCTCGGTCGAGTCGATGACCAGCGCCGCCACTTCGGCGCGCTCGAGGGCGTGTAGCGCACGCACGTTGCTGACCCGCTCGACGTGCTCGACGACCTTGCTGCGGCGCCGGATGCCGGCGGTATCCACCAAGGTGTACTTGCGGCCGTTACGTTCGAGAGGCGTATCGAGCGCGTCGCGCGTCGTTCCGGGGGTCGCGTCGACGATGGAGCGCTCGAAGCCGACGAGACGATTGAGCAGCGACGACTTGCCCGCATTCGGCCGCCCGACGAGCGCCAACCGCACCGGCCCATCGTAGCCCGGCCGCATGCGACGACTGACGTGCGCGACGGCGGATTCGCCTTCCGCCTCGGGATCAACCTCGGTATCGGTCTCGTCGCCGGGATCCTCGACGTCCTCTTCGTCCTCTTCGTCCCATCCTACGTCGTCATCCGCCGCCGGCACCAAAGCGGCGATCCGACTGAACAGCTCGTGCACCCCGACCCCGTGCGCCGCCGAAATCAACGAAGGCTCGTCGATCCCCAAGGCATAGAAGTCGACCACCCGATCCTCATGCGTCGGCCGGTCGATCTTGTTGACGGCGTAGACGATCGGCTTGCCCAGACGCCGCACCCGGTCGACGAGCACCCGGTCGTCGGGGTTGAGGCCCTCGCGTCCGTCGAGCAACACTAAAATGACGTCGGCCTCTTCGGCCGCCAGGGCGCTTTGCATGCGCACCGACTCGGCCAAGGCCGACCCATCCCGATCCTCGAAGCCGCCGGTGTCGACGATCAGAAAGCGGCGCCGCGCGATGCGGGCAATGCCGATGTTGCGATCACGCGTGACCCCGGGGGTCTTGTCGACGATCGCCAGACGTCCGGGAATCAATCGATTGAACAGCGTCGACTTGCCGGCATTCGGCCGGCCGACGATGGCCACGACGGGCAGAGATGGCGAGGCGATGCTCATGGACGACGACTCGGACCCTCAGAGACCCATCTCGTCGAGACGCCGCGGGTTGCGGGTCCAGTCGGCATCGACGCGCACGAACAACTCGAGGAACAGGCGCCGCCCGAGGATGCGCTCCGCCTCCAGACGAGCGGCACTGCCGATCTCCTTGATGCGACTGCCGCGCGCGCCGACGACGACGGCCTTCTGCGACTTGCGCTCGACCTGGATGGTGGCGGAGACCACCGCCAAGCCGCCCTTGTCCTCGAACTTCTCGATGGTCACGCCGGTGACGTACGGGATCTCCTCGCGCAGCTGCAGCAGGATCTGCTCGCGCACACATTCCTCGACGAGCATGCGTTCCGACTGATCGGTGTACGTGTCCTCGTCGTAGAGGGCCGGGCCTTCGGGCAACAAGCGTTCGAGCACGGCGACCAAGCCGTCGACGTTTTCGCCGGTGGCGGCGCTGACCGGTACGATCTCGGCGCCCGGATGACGCTCGGCGAGGTCGGTCAGCAACGGCAGCAGCGTGCCGCGCTTCTGGCGATCGATCTTGTTGACCGCGATGCACAGCGGTTGGCGTGCATCGGCGAGACGCTGGCGCATGAGCTCGTCGGCGTTTTCGAGACCGGCGGCGCCGTCGACCACCCACAGCACGACGTCGGCCTCACTCAGCGCCGACTCGGCGTTTTGCACCATGCGCTGGTTGATCAGCGAGCGCGGCGCGTGCCAGCCGGGAGTGTCGACGAAGAGCAACTGGGCGTGCTCCGAGCTGCGCACGCCGAGGATGCGCCGGCGCGTCGTCTGCGGCTTCGGCGTGACGATGGCGATCTTGGTGCCGACGAGCTGGTTGAGCAGGGTCGACTTGCCGACGTTCGGCCGGCCGACGATGGCGACGTAGCCGCATCGATGGCTCATACGCGCACCTCCGGGTCGAACAGTTTACGGTGTTCCTCGATGGCGAAACGGTCGGTCATACCGGCGATGTAGTCGGCGATGACGCGTGCCTTGTCCTCGCCGTTCTGCCAGCGCTGGGCGACGTGCGGCGGCAGTTGGTTGGACTCGGCGAGGAAGAGGCGGAACAGATCGCGCACGACGCGTTGCACCTTGGAGACCATGCGCACGACGCGGTAGTGGCGATAGAGGTGGCGCATGAGGAACTCTTTGAGCTGCAGGCGTTTCTCTTCGAGTTCGCGGCTGAAGCGCACCAGCGGCTTGGCGTAGGCGCGCACGGCGTCGACCGAGTCGATGCCCTCGCTCGCCAAGCGGGCACGGGTGGAGTCGACGAGGTCGGTGACGAAAAGATCGATGAGGGCGCGCTGCACCTGGAAGCGGCGGATGGTGAACGAGGCGTCGGGGTGCTCGCGATTGACGCGTTCGTAGGTCTCGCGCCAGAGGGCGACTTGATCGAGCTGATCGGCATCGAGCAGGCCCGACTGCAGGCCGTCGTCGATGTCGTGGCTGTTGTAGGCGATCTCGTCGGCGTAATCGACGAGCTGCGCTTCGAGGCACGGCGCCAGTCCGGGATCGAAGGCGGCGGTGCAGCTGCGGTCGTAGGGCGGCGAGTGTTTGGCGATGCCCTCGCGCACTTCCCAGGTCAGATTGAGGCCGGGGAAGCCGGGGTAGCGCTCTTCGAGGCGATCGACGATGCGCAGGGTCTGGGCGTTGTGTTCGAAGCCGCCGAACGGCTCCATCTCCTGGTTGAGAACGCGCTCGCCGGCGTGGCCGAACGGCGTATGGCCGAGGTCGTGCGCTAGGGCGACGGCTTCGGCGAGGTCTTGGTTGAGGCGCAGCGCCCGGGCGATGGTGCGGGCGATCTGCGCCGCCTCCATCGTGTGCGTCAGACGGGTGCGGTAGTAGTCGCCCTCGTGGTTGACGAAGACCTGGGTCTTGTACTCGAGACGGCGGAAGGCGGTGGAGTGGATGATGCGGTCGCGGTCGCGCTCGAACGGCAGCCGCCACGGATGCTCGGGCTCGGGATGCGCCCGGCCGCGGCTGTCGCGGCTGCGCATGGCATAGGGGGCGAGGAGCAGATCCTCGGCCTCGGATAAGGAAATGACGCCCATCGGTAGGGTTATAGCCGCAGAGGGGGTGGGCGCAAGCTGGAGCGCCCACGGACGTGGGCGCAGGGCCAAGGGGCAAGGGCCAAGGGCCAAGGGGGGCGAGGCTTGAGGCTTAAGGCTTAAGGCGGAAGGACGGACGGCGGTTGGGTGGCGCTCGGTCTTGACCCGCCGGCGCCGCAGCATCGCACGAGCTCGGCACTTCCGCTATGACTTTGGCGGGTTCTATTGATGCCTACGATCAGCGTTTTCTAAGGAATCTTGATCCAAATGTTCTGGAATGAGCATGCACCGCCTCACTTCCACGCTCTTTATGGAGAGCACGAAGCCTTGATCGATCTCCGGGACCTCAGTGTCATGCGCGGCAATCTGCCGCGACGCGCCCTGGCGCTCGTGCTCGACTGGGCGGATGAGCATCGTGACGAACTCTTGGAGGACTGGGAACTATGTCAGAATCTGCAGCCGCCGAAACCCATCGAACCGCTGGTTTAGCGCCCTCTCCCCGCCCGAGCGCCGCATGGCGCGTGGTCGCCGTCGAGGCTGTCGGCGTAGACCGTTTACACGTGCGCTTCAACGACGGAACGGAAGGGGATGTCGACCTGAGCGCTTTCCTCCGCAATGACCGCATCGTCGGAAGTGTTTTCGAGGAGTTGCGGGACCCCGAAGCCTTTCGCAGCGTGACTCTCGCGCTCGGCGCGGTCCAGTGGCCCAACGGCGCCGACTTGGCCCCAGACGCGCTCTACGACGCGATTCGAAGCAACGGGATCGCGGCGCTCACCTGACTCTCGCTATTGCTCATTCGTTCGTCGGACGAATGGTTGCTCGGCAAGGGGGACTGTCCCCGCATGGGGACTGTCCCCTTCCTCGGTCGCGCTCAATCGTCTCGCTGTCGCATCAGTTTGACGGCGGCGGCCTTTCGGGCGCCTCCTCTCGATGGGGGCGGAGACGGGAGCGGATGCCGGCGGGGCCGAGGAGTCGGATGCGCCAGCCGCCGGGGCCGATCAGTTCCCAGACGGTGCGCCAATAGGCTTGCGTCTCTGCTTGGCGCAGGCGTGCGGACAACGACGGAGTTGCCAGCTGGGCGGCGATGCTCGAGATGAGTCGAGCCCAGGCCGGGACGTGCTCGGCGAAGAGGTCGGCGTGGCGCGCCAACAAGTGCCGAAACAATTGCGCCCGCTGGGCGCGTCGCGTCGACCGCGCCAATAGCGAGTCGGGCCGAATGCGGTAGTCCATCGCAACGCCGTCGAGCCGGCAAAAGCGCCAGCCGCGACGGCCGGCGTGCAGCCAGAACTCCCAATCCTCGAGCCCGCGCATCGCTTCGTCGTAGCCGCCGACGTCCGCCCACACGCCACGCCGAAACACGGCGCACGCGTCGATGTAGTTGGCGCGCAGCATGCGCCCCATCCCGAACTCCGGCACCGGCAGCGTCGCCTCGACCTCGCCGAAGAGATGACGGTCGCCGTAGACGATGGCGATCCCATCGTCGGCATCGAGCCGGTCGACGGCGGCTTGGGCAAAACCCGGCCGCAATCGGTTGTCGGCGTCGAGGGGCAGCACGTAACGCCCGGCGCTCGCTTCGATCAGGCGATTGCGCGCCGCCGACAGGCCGCGGTTGGGCTGACGCATCACGCGACAACCGCGCGTCGCCAGGCGGTCGAGAATGGCGCGACTCTCGCCGTCGGTCGATCCGTCGTCGAGGATCAGCACCTCACGGTCGTCGGGCGTGTGCGCCTCGACCGAAGCGAGTGCATCGATCAGGAAGATGGCGTCGTCGTGCACCGGCACCACCACCGACAGTGCCGGCGTCCGCGTCGGATTCGGGTTCGCCATGACGACCGGCGCGCCGGCGCGAATCGCCGCGGCGGCCTCCCGCCGCCAGAGGCCGGTCGCCGGCAGGTCGGCGCGATCCTCCAATTCTTCGAGGAGGCGGATGCACTCGGGATAGACGGCCGCCACCAAGTCGGCGCGCCGATCGTCGGGTCGGCCACTGCGCAGCAGGCGCGGATCGTAGCGCGCCTCGCCGCCCAACACGTCGACGCCGAGACGCTGTTGCACCACCGCGCGAAACGCATCGAAGCGCGCGCCGATGGCGTTGCTCGCGAGCACCAGGCAGCGGTCGGGGTGGCGGCGCAGGAAGTCGAGCAGGCTACGATTGTAGTGACACCAAATGTGGTAGCCCCAGGCCGGATGGGTGCTGAACACCGGCTGGCGCAGACGCAGCATCGAGTCGGCCACTTCCCACGGAAAGCGATAGACGAGCACGAAGGTCGCGTGCGGCGCCGCCTCGGCCCAGGCATCGAGAACCAGCGTCGCGCGCGGATCCTTGAAACCCCAGCGACGACCCTGCGCCGCGCGCCGCGCCACCGCGGCACGGGCCTCGGGCAACAGCGACGGCAGCGGCAGCGCTTCGTCCTCGCGGCCGCGAACCCAGCCCCAGTCGACGTGTCCCTGCGTCGCGTTGCCGAGCACCTGACGGAAGAAGCGTCCGTGTAGTTCGACGATGTCGGCGTCCTCGAAGTAGCCGCGCGGATTGCGTCGATCGGCCGGCACCTGGCGCTCGCCCATGTGCAGGCCAGCGCTTTGCAAGAAGCCGGCGACCAGCGAGGTTCCGGAGCGGTGCATGCCGGCGACGATGCAGCCGCCGGCGCCGGCATCCGCGGTCAGGGCCATCGGATGCCGTAGCTTTCCGCCAGGACCGCGTAGGTCGGCTCCAACTCGTCGCGTAGGCGGCGGCGCAAGGCGGGATCGACGTCGTCGGCCTCGCCGCGTCCGGCATTGAGGTGTGGCAGCCGGCTGGCGAGCGGCACCTCCGGCAGGTCCAGGAACCGCAGGATCCGCGGCCACACGACGGCGGGCGTCGCGAACAGGTCCTCGCTGCGCTCCAGCAGCAGCTGTGATCGATCGAAGAATGCGAGGTAACGCGCGAGCTGTTCCTCGTAGCGGCTTCGAGCCACGTAACTGAACGACTGATGCGCCAGGCTGACCCCATGCGGGCGCAGGAGCAGTTCGTCGGTGCCGGACAGGCGCACCCGTTCGCGGGCGAACGCCTCGTCGATCGGCAGCCGTTCGAGGCCCAGACGCAGCGAGTGGAAGTATCCCGACAGGGCCCGTTCCACCGGATCGCGCAGCAGCACGATGAGGCGAGCCGAGGGCAGCAGCGCCTGGATGCGCCGCGGCGCGGCCGGGTGAAAGAAATAGTACGGGGTGCACTCGCCGCACCGTTGCGCGGGCTGTGCCGCGGCGAAGAACGACGCGTACCAGGCTTCACCGCGCGCGTACTCGTTGCTGAAGTATTGCACTTCTTTGGTCTGCGGGAGATAGACCGCCGGATGAGCGCGGAGGCTGGCGTACAAGCTCGTGGTCCCACCCTTTTGGACGCCCAGGCAGAGGAAGTCGGGGAAACGCAGGGGCGGACGAGTCGAGTTTTCCATGAGGCCCCGCGTCGCGGCGCGGCGTCGGCCAGTTATCCCGACGGGTCGAGGGGCGCAAGGAGTTGGGCACGAACGAACCACGCAGCAACGAGCCGTCCGCAGTGATGCCCGCCCCGACGGTTTCGGTCGTCGTACCGACGTACAACGGTGCGCGATTCATCGGGGCGACGCTCGACTCGGTGCTGGCGCAGACGTGGCACGACTTCGAGATCGTCGTCGTCGACGACGCCTCGGACGACGCGACGCGGCAGGTCGTGGCCGAGCGGCAGCGACGCGACGGCGCGCCGATTCGACTGCTCGAAGCGGGCAGCGGCGGCAGGCAGGGGCTCGTCGCCTCGTACCGGCGCGGCATCGCCGCCGCCCGCGGCGCGATCGTGGCCTTCCTGGAGCACGACGATCTTTGGTCGCCCAACTACTTGGCGACGCGTGTCGACGCCTTGGCGCGCCACCCGGACGTCGGTGTGATCGTGGCGCCCTACCGCATTCTGGCGCCCGGCCTGCGCGGCATCGAAATGCGCCTGCGGCAGGCCATCTTGCGACGCACGGTAGGGACCGACCGGCCGTATGACGAATTCGCCCGGCTGCTGCGCATGAACACGGTGGCCACCTTTTCGTGCCTGACGCTGCGGCGAGAGTTGGTCGAGGACCTGCCCTTCCCTACGGACATGCCGCCGATGTTCTTCGACTGGTGGTTGCTGACGCAAGTGAGCCAGCGCACTCGCTTCGTCTACGATTCCCGCGCCCACACCCTCTGGCGCGTGCACGCCGACAGCTACTTGCGTTCGCTCGACGCCGCCGGGTTGCGCCGACGGGTAGCCGACTACCTGGAGCGGACCCATGCCCATCTCGTCGACGACGCGCGGCTCGACGAGCAGCAGCACGCCGTGTTGCAACGCCATGGCCAAGGGGTCGCCATGTGTGTGCGTTTCTTCCGAACGCCGACCATGGACACGTTTCTCGGCCTATGGCGCGTCGATCCCCGGTGGGCGGTCTCGTCGCTGGCATCGGTGACCATCAATGCAATCAAGCACCGCCGCCGCGCTTGAGGCGTGCGCCTGACGGCGAACCGGAGCGCCACCGAAGGCGTTGCCTCGCGGCGCCGATTCACCGGTGCCGGCCGTGCACCATCCGCCTGGGGTGGACGTACACCGTTTGCCCGGGGTGGGCGTGCATCGTCTGCCCACCGTGCGCACACGCCATGATCCCGGGATGCGGTGCACCGTGAACCCAAACGTCCCAGTCACAGTCCCGGGCACCAATACCCAGGGTAGCCGCAGCCGCGGGCGCCAATACCCAGGGTAGCCGCGGCCGCGGCAACCCTGGGCTATGCAACACAACGCCTTCGGCGTTGGGGTATGTCCCGCATCGATATCCGTCCGGACCCATCGGATGACGGCCCACCCCCAACGCCGAAGGCGTTGCGCATCTCAGCCCAGGGTTGGCGCGCAGCGCCTACCCTGGGTCACCCCGCCCAACCCGAATCCAACCCTGAAGGGGTTGTGCCCGCCGCAAACGCGGCACCCGCGCTGGCCGTGCATCATCCGCCCGGAGTGCGCGTGCACCATCCGCCCGCCGTGCGCGCACACCATGATCCCGGGATACGGTGCACCCGGGATGCGCGTGTACCGTGCACCCAAACGTCCCAGTCCCCGGCCGCCAATACCCAGGGTAGCCGCAGTCCCGGGCACCAATACCCAGGGTAGCCGCGGCCGCGGCAACCCTGGGCTATGCAACACAACGCC
>CAZGEJ010000003.1:0-251473 GCA_964524885.1 uncultured Binatia bacterium (SeqCode) | reverse complement strand
ACAGCTGCACCTCGACCACGATGCCGTAGACGGGGGTATCGTCGTGGCGCAGCACGACGACGAGGTCGGCCAACAACTGCGTAGGAGGAACGTCGGCGAGTTCCGCCGATTCGACCGAGGCCCGGTCGAAAGCGGGGAGCGGCACATGGAAGACGTCGTGCAGCAGTTCCACCGCCAGCGTTGCACGATTGCGGAACAACAGCACCAACGCTTCGTGCAACGGGGACGGCATGCCCCGAGTGTAGCGCCGGTGCAAGCGCCGCAGAAGTGGGGTAAGAAAGCTTACGGACCTTTCTGGGGGCAGGGCCAAGAGGGGGGCGGAAGGCTGAAGGCGAAAAGCGAAAGGCAGATCTGCACAAGCTTGGACGGAGAACGTCGTACGCCTTTCGCGTTCCGCTTTGCGCCCATTCCGCCTCGCTCCTCAGGCGTGCGAGCCCGCGTAGCAGCTGCACTTGGAGCACGGTGCCGCATCGTCGCCTTGGGATGGTGCCACGGGGCGAATTGACAAGCGCCGCGAACGCGCGTTAGACCGCCGCCGGCGCCTCGTTCGGTGGGCGCGCGATCATGGCGCGAACCGACGCCCGGCGGTAGGGCCGGACGGAGCGGTTCGCTTCTCGAGAGGGAGGATTGTGTCGATGGCTGACGATGTCGCCGCAGCGGTCAGGGAAATTTTCAATTTGATGCCGTCTCAACTGAACACCGACATCGCCAAGGGGATGAACTCGGTGATTCAGTTCAACCTCACCGGCGACGGCGGTGGTCAGTGGTTCGTCACCATCGCCGACGGGGCCTGCCACGTGACGGAAGGCTTGAACGAACAGGCGAACATGACGATGACGGTGAGCGCCTCGGACTATGTCGACATGATCATCGGAAAGCTCAATGCGCAGATGGCCTTCATGAGCGGCAAGCTCAAGATCGGCGGCGACATGGGCTTGGCGATGAAGATGCAGAGCTTGTTCAAGCGCCCGGCTTGATCGCCTGCCTCCGCTCCACGAGCACGAAGGGGGAATGGAGTTTCGACTCCATTCCCCCTCGTCGTTTCGGGCTGGTAAGGCGGCGTTTCAGTCCTTTTCCGAGCACTCGATCTTGGTCGGCGGCGTGCGTTCGCAGGCCAGGGTGTCGGTGACGCCGGAAGACATGAGCGCGCAGACATTGGTCACCGCAGCCGACCGCGCTTCGGTGGCCGTGGCTCCGGCCACCGTGCGGCAATCGCTACGCCCGCGGAAGGTGATGCACACCTCGCACTCGACGGTTGGAATCTGCAGCGTGCCGTAGACGACGAGGCCGACGAACGCGGCGCTCCCCAGCAAACCGATCGCCAGCCGCAACGGCCGGTTCGCCGGCTTTCGGCTGGCGCTGCCCCCCGCCATGCGTCTTACGACCTCGGCTTCTTCGCCGGCGGGCGATGGATTCGCAGCTTCTTGACCGGTCCGGGGTTGCCTTCGACGTCCTTGAGGCGAACCGAAACCTCGGTCGTGCCCTCGGCGAAGGCAAACGAGCGCGCCACGATCACGCAGAACTGGTTGGTCGTCGCACCGTCGACGAACTTGTAGTTGCCCAACTTGTCGACCGTGCAGGACATTTCCGACTCGTTGAACGTCTCGAAGCGGCAAGCCAAGTCGTTCATCGCGTCGGAGATCGCCTGGGTCTCGTCGAAGCGCGCCGGACTGACGGCCGGCACCCCGCCCATGTTCGGCGGACGCCGGTCGCATACGGCGGCGCTGCCGTCGCCCAGCGGGCGGTTGGCGATGATTTCGATGTCCGGGCGAGCGGCGGGGTTGTCGGGGACATGCACGAAGACTCGGCGACCCACCTCGAAGCTGCCCAGGCCTGGCTTGGCTTCGATCACCAGCATGAAGCCGGAGCCGACGGCGCTTTCGTAGGTGGGGACACCCTGGCGGTCGACGCTCTTGGGTTCGACCGGGAGGCCATCGGCGCGCGCGGCTCCGAAGTAGGTGACGACTGGGCCGATCGGCTCGCCTGGTTTCGCCTTGACCTCACTTTTTCCGATCGGACGCGTCGGCACGGGGGTGGCGGCTGCCGCTGGTGTCACCACGGCGGCGGGTGTCGTCGGCGTCGCCGGCGGCACCGTCGGCACGGGCGTGTCTTCGTAAACCGGCGTCGGTGGAGGAGTGGGCGATGTGCCGCGGCTGGCGGAGCATCCGGAAACGACACTCGCCAGCATGGCGAGCAGGACTGCGAGACGATACGGGGAGGCGGCGGACGACATCGCGCGATTCAATCTCCTGCTGTGGTTTGACGAACGTCCGCGCGTTCTAACCGCGCCCTGGGAGCGGGTCAAGGTAGAGGACGGCCGCGCGGTTCGTGCTTGACGCCGTCGCGGGCGGCTGCCAAGCGTCGCGCATGGCTCGCATCGGCATTGGAATCATCGGTACGGGACGGCATGGCGACCGCTATGCGCAGCACCTGTTGCGCGACACGCCCGAACTTCAATTGGTCGGGATCGCGCGCCGCGACGCTGCCCTGGCGCGACACCAGGCAGCGCAGTACGGCTGCCGCGCCTTTGCCGACTACCGCGATCTGCTGGCTGCGCCGGAGGTGCAGG
This sequence comes from uncultured Binatia bacterium (SeqCode), assembly GCA_964524885.1. Lineage (GTDB taxonomy): Bacteria > Desulfobacterota > Binatia > HRBIN30 > HRBIN30 > CALJUJ01. Next base: position 248,904 of record CAZGEJ010000003.1, on the reverse strand, counting down.
CCGTCATCATCGTCGTGCCGCCGACGCTGCATCGCGAGATGGTGCTGGCGGCGGCCGCCGCCGGCAAGGCGGTGCTGCTCGAAAAGCCGGCGGCACCCACCGTCGAAGACGGCCGCGCCATGTTGGCAGCGGTGCGTGCCGCCGGCATCTCGCTGATGGTGGCGCAGACGTTGCGATACAACGGCGTCGTCTCCACGTTGAAGCGACTGCTGCCCGAAATCGGTCCCATCCATGCGCTGCGCATCAGCCAGCGCTTCGAGCCCTCGCGGCCGGGGTGGATCGACGATCCGAACGTCGCCGGCGGCGGCGTCATGCTGCATACCGGCGTCCACAGCTTCGATTTGGTGCATCATCTGAGCGGCATGGCGGTGGAGCGGGTCGTGTGCGAGACGGCGTCCGTCGGCACGGCGCGTACGGAGGACAACTTCAGCGCTACGCTACGATTGGAGGGTGGGACCGCCTTGGCGTCGGTGTCGGGTTCGCGGGCGACCGCGAGCCGCTCGGGCCCGATCGAAATCGCCGGTCGCGACGGGCAACTGATCGGCGACCACGTGTTCAATCATGCCTTCCTCGTGCGCGGCACCGTGGCGGCACCGGTCGACGTGCCGTCACCAGTGCCGACGGTCCGCGAAACGCTGCTCGACTTCGGGCGGGCGCTGGCGGCGGGCGCGCCGATGCCCATCTCGTTGCTCGACGGGTTGCGGGCGGTGGCGGTGGCGCGCGCCGGTTACGCCGCGGCGGCGCGCGGCGGCAGCGTCGCCGTGGAGAATTTCGAATGAAGCGGTGGATCGGTCCCCTGCTGGCGGTCGTCGCCTGCGCCGCGAGCGGATCGTCGTGTGTTCTCGTCAGCGGCGACTTCAGCCTGATGGGACCACGTACGGCCCCCCTGGAGGAGCACGTCGTTTCGGGGGAAGGCGACGCCAAGATTCTCTTGATCGACATTTCCGGGCCGATTCGCGGTTCGACCGAGGCGTCGCCCCTCGGCTGGTCGAGCGATGAATCGACGCCGTCGCGAGTCCAGGCGGAATTGCGGCTGGCGGCCGAGGACGACGACGTGCGCGCCGTGGTGTTGCGCATCGATAGTCCCGGGGGCGGCGTCGGCGCCAGCGATGCCGTCTTCCAGCAGGTACGGCGATTCGCCGACGAGCGCGAAGTGCCGGTGGTCGTGCAGTTGCTCGATCTGGCGACGTCGGGCGGCTACTACGCCGCGCTGGCGGGCGACGAGATCATCGCCAGTCCGACGACGGTGACCGGCAGCATCGGCGCGGTGCTGGTGGGGGTGGACTTGAGTGGCTTGTTGCAAATGGTCGGAGTGCGCGATCGCACCCTGGCGAGCGGCAGCCATAAGGACATGGGCTCGCCGTTGCGCCCGATGGACGCCGAGGAGGAAGAGATTCTGCGCGGCGTCCTCGCCTCGATGCGCGATCGCTTCTTGGACCTGGTGCAGCTGCGTCGGCCGGCGGTCGATGCGTCGGCGCGGCAACACATCGCCGACGGACGACTGTTGACGGCGGCGCAGGCGCTCGACTTGGGCTTGATCGACCGCATCGGGTACTTGGAGGAGGCGATCGCGGCGGCCCAGCAGCGGGCGGGAGTCGTCGATGCGCGGGTGGTTCTGTATCGGCGCAAGGGTGAGTTCGGGGAATCGATCTACTCGCGCTCCGCGGCGGAGCGCATCCGTGTCAGCCTGGTGGATTTGGGAGGGCAGGCGGAGTTGCGGCCTGGCTTCCACTATCTTTGGCTCGCCGGCGCAGTCGATGGGGCGAACGGATCCAGGCGGTGAGCCTAGGAGGCTCGGTGTCGCCGCGATTGCGGAAAAAATCGCGCGCCGCTCAAAAACGAGGTGCTTAGAGCGGTTTGGTGCCTTGCCCGGTCCGCGCGATTCGGCTACACACGGCGTCTCGCGGCGCGTCGCCGCCATTACGGGGCTGTAGCTCAGTTGGGAGAGCGCCTGAATGGCATTCAGGAGGTCGACGGTTCGACTCCGTTCAGCTCCACTCCCGGTCTTGGGGGTTGCACGAGATCTTCCTGCGGAGGGCATCGTGCAGCCCTCGCTGACTGCGGCGCCTTGGGAATTCGCCTCTCAACTCCTGCGCGGACTGCTGCTTCTGGCAGCGCTATTCTGTCTCGCCGGCAGCGTCGGCTGCAGCACGCAGCAACCTCCCGATCCGTACCATCACGAGAGCATCGAGCGTCCGGCGCGTCCGCTGGACGAAGAAGCGACGATGGGAGAGAAGGCGGGGCGGGCCGCGGTTGCGGTGTTGGTGGTCGGCCTGACGTTGACGTTGATCGCCTTGCCGCTGATCTTCCTTTTATGAGGTTGCCTCGCCGCCGGGACGGCCGTTCGACCGTCGGAATCGTCGTTGACTTCAGGTGACCGAGGTCGCCTAATCTCGCTCCAGAACGAGGAGCAAGCATGCAGAATACGATACGAATGGCGCGTCGGTTCATGGTCATGGCCAGCCTGGCGGCGTGCCTCTGCCAAGCGGGCTGTGCGGTACTGATCGTTGGCGCGGCCGGCGGTGCCGCCGCGGGTGCGGCGACCTCGGCACGCGAGTCGCAAAAGGACGATCACAGTGCCATGACCTACGTCGGAACCGTGCTCGCCAACGTGCTGTACTTTCCGGCGAAGGTGCTGTTCGCGGCCGGCGGTGCCGCCGTCAGCGGCATCGCCTACGTCGTGACTCTGGGCGACGAAAGCGCCTCGTCCGAAGTTTGGCAAACCACGGTCGAAGGCGACTACGTGGTGACGCCCGACATGATCGAGGGCGATCGTCCGGTGCGCTTCGCCGGCAAGTGATGCGACGCGGTGGCTGGGCGGTCGGCGCAAGTGCCGATACGGGTTTGACAATTCTTTTCGGGCGTGGGACCGTTCGACGGCCCGTGAAGAGGCATCGAGTGTGGTGAGGTGGATGGAGGAACGAGGGACCCTGACGGCTTGTCGGCGTGGGTCGGCCGTTGCGATGCCGGACGCGTCCGGAGCCCGAGCAGGAGCTTCGGCTTTTTCCTCCCCCCAACGGTCGCCGCACGGGTGGCCACGAAACACGGATTGGCGACGGGCAGGCGGTCGAGCGAGTGCTCGCAAGGAGGCGCGAATGGGCGTGCGCACGATGGCAGGAGCAAGGGCGTTGAAGTGGAGCGGATGGCGTGCGCTTTGTGCGTCGGCCGCTTTCACCTGGATTGTCGCAGTCGGCACGGCGCAGGCGAGCGAGCTCGTCAGTGTGGCGACGACTGGCGGCGCCGGCAACGCGGCAAGTAGCGGCGTCGGGACCAATCTCGACGCCAGCGTCATCGGCTTCTTCTCCGACGCGACCACCCTGGTGACGCGCGACACCAACCAGGCCCGCGACGTTTTCGTGCGCGACGACGCCACCGGAACCATCGAACGAGTCAGCATCTCCAGCAGCGGCGGCCAGGCCAATCGGGCGAGCCACGCCGCTGGCGGCGCGGTGGCCGTGAACGCCGACGGTTCCATCGTAGCCTTCTATTCCGACGCGTCGAATTTGGTCGATACGGACACCAATAGTCAGCGCGACGTCTTCGTCCGCGATCGCAGCGCCGGCACGACGGTGCTCGTGAGCGTTTCGAGCGACGGGGTTCAGGGCAACGGCGCCAGTCTCTATCCGAGCATCTCCGCAAACGGCCGCCGTGTCGCCTTTCAGTCGCAAGCGAGCAATCTGGTCGCCGGCGACCTGAACGGCGTCGCCGACATCTTCGTGCGTGATCTCGACGCCGGCACCACCGTGCGTGCGTGCGCCATCGAGGGGAATCAGTTCAGTTCCACTCCGGCGATCAGCGACGACGGTTCGACCGTCGCCTTCGCTTCGGGAGCTTCGAACTTCGTCGCCGGCGACGACAACGCCGCCGTCGACATCTTCGTCTGCGACGTTGCCTCCGGCGCCGTGGCTCGCGTCAGCGTCGGCCCGAACGGGGTTTCCGGCAATGGCGACAGCATCCTACCGGCGCTCAGCGCCGACGGTCGCTTCGTATCGTTCAAGTCCTTGGCCAACAACCTCGTCGCCGGTGATCGCAACGGCGTCGTCGACGTGTTTCTGCACGACCGGCAGACCGGCGTGACCGAACGCATCAGCGTCGATCGCCTCGCGGGCGACGCCGACGACTTCTCTTTCCCCCCGAGCGTCAGCGACGATGGACGCTTCGTTGCCTTCGGGTCCTTCGCGACCGACCTCATCATGTTCGACCTCAACCAGGTGGCCGACGTGTTCGTGCGCGACCGGAACATCGGCCGCACGTTGCAGGTGGGTAAGGGGCCGAACGGACAGCAGGCCAACCGTGGCACGCCCGACATCCCGCCGGCCATCAGCGGTGACGGCACGCAGATCGCGTTCGTTTCGTTCGCGACCAATCTCGATCCGGCCGACCTGAATCAAGCGTCGGACGTCTACCTCGAGATCAATCCTTTCTTTGGACCTGGGTCGTGTCCGAACGGGGATGACGACTGCCCGGACGGAGAGGTCTGCGTCGACGGCTTCTGTGCTGCCGCGACGCCAACCCCGCCGCCTGCTTCGACGCCGACCCCCACGGCCACACCGACGCGAACGTCGACGCCGACGCCGACGCCGACCTTCCAGCCGTGCGAGACCGACGACGACTGCCCTGACGGCAAGATCTGTCGCGGCGGGTTCTGCCGCGACCCGCGTCCTTGCGACCCGAACGATCCGGCGATCGATCTGTTGCAGTGCTTCGAGCGCGAAACCTGTATCGGCAACCTCTGTGAATGCGGCGGTGACTGCAACATCGACGGCTACGTCCTGGGAACCGAGATCACGCGCGCCATCCTCATCCTCGCCGGGGCACGCGAACTCGACCAATGCGCTGCGGCCGACATCGATCTCGACGGCGCCGTGATGGGCAACGAGATCACCTTGGCGATCATCAATCTCGACGAGGGCTGTTTGCAGGAAGGGCGACCGTTGTTGTTCGCCCACGACCGCAACGAGACGGTGACCCTACGGCTCGACTCGAGCGTCGCGCCGAGCGGCGCCAGCGCCGAGGTGACCGTGTCTCTCGAAGGCGGCAACGACGAGGTGGCGACCGTCCAACTCGACCTTCTCTACGATCCCAGCCAGCTGACCCTGAGCGACCCGGCGGCGGCATGCCGCAAGGATCCGCGGCTCGACGGTCAGGTGATCATCGCCGCGGCGCCGAACAGCCCGCCGGCGCCCGACGGATTGGCGCGTTTGCGCTTGTTCGTCGGTTCCACGGCGGCACCGGTAGGTACCTTCGGCGAAGGCCCGGTCGTTTCCTGTACCTTCGGCCTGCCCGCAAGCCCTGGCAGCGAGGTGACGCTCGTGCCTGAACGGCTCAACGTCGGCGACGACCGCGGCAACACGTTCCGGGTGCTGGCAGCCCAGGGTTCCGTCGTTGTCCCCGTACCGACACCGACACCTGCTCCTGAGGTGCCCACGTGTGCCGGCGACTGCGATGCCGACGGTAGTGTCCTCGGCAACGAGATCACGCGTGCGGTGCGCATCATGGTCGGCGACAGTGAACTCGCCGACTGCCCGGCCGCGGATGGTGACGGCGACCGCGAGGTGTTCGTCACCGACATCACGCGTGCCGTGATTCACATGGGCCTCGGCTGTCCCGAGTGAGGGTGGGAGCGAGGGTGTGACGATGCAGGACCGAAGACAAACTGAGATCAACTCGGTCGACGGTTGCGATGGCGTTGCGATGTCAGCGGCGAGAGGCGTTCCGATGATGCAATCACCCAAGGCTCGGGGAATTCAGCTGGGGCGCGCCCTGCGCGGACTTGCCGCGATGGCGTGCCTGGTGCCGACCGCCTTGGTCGCACAACCGGCTGCCGCGGTGGTCACCCTGCGCGTGCAGACGAGCGATGGTGTCCCGGGTGGGACGTTGCCCTTGGTGGTCAGCATGCAGCGCGAGGCAGGCGACGACTCGGTCGCCTCGGCCCAATTCGACCTGATTTATGAGACGGCCCAACTCGCCTTGCCGGGAAGCTGTTCGGGTGATGGTGCGGCCTGTACCAGCAACGAAGAATGTGGCTCCGGTACCTGCGAGTTGCTGTGCGACAAGGATGCTCGCCTGGTCCAGCAAGACTTCAACGCGACGTTCCCCGAGTTCCAGAACGTGCAACCCGGACAGAAGCGTGTGCGCTTGCGCCTCCTTGCCCCCATCCAGGTGACTCTGCCTCTGCCGACCTTCAGCGACGGCGTACTCGCCATGTGCATGTTCGACATTCCGGCCACGGCTCCCCTCGGTCCGATCAACTTGTCGGGAACCCGACTCGAGGTCGGCGACGAAGAGAGCAATCAGGTCGATGCCCAAGTGTCGATCGAGGCCGGTTCCATCGTCGCCGAACTGCCGACGCCGACGCCCACCCCGACGGTCGAGGAGACGGCGACCGCCACGCCGACCGCCACGTCGACTGAAGCGGTGACGGCTACACCGACCTCGACCCCGACCAGCGTTCCGCCGACCGCGACTCCGACGAGCGTGCCTCCGACGGCGACGGCAACGCTCGTTCCTCCCACGGCGACGCCGACCAGTGTGCCCCCGACGGCGACTGCTACTGCCATTCCCGCTACGTCCACGCCGACGACCGTACCTCCCACGGCGGTGCCAACGAGCACGCCGACGGCCGTGCGCACGGCGACGCCGGTGCATACGGCGACCACGGCGCCGACCAAGCGGAACGACGACGATGGGTGCGCCATCAGCGCGCGTCCGGACGATCGCAATCATCGCGGACTCCTCTGGCTCGGGCTGCCGCTGGGCGTGTGGATCGGGTTGCGCCGTTCGCGGCGCGCTCGCGGGTGACGGAGTGGCGGCTGCCGAGTGGTGACCGGGCGGAGTTCATGACGAGTCAGGAAGTGCAATCGCCGCACGCGGCCGCGCTGTGTGCCAGATTCTCGAGCGGGCGCGGCACGGTTGGCGTCATCGGCCTCGGTTATGTCGGGTTGCCCCTCAGCGCGACGTTCGCCGAAGCCGGTTTCGACGTCATCGGATTCGATGTCGATGCCAGTAAGGTCGAGCAACTCGCCGCCGGGCGCAGCTACATTCGACACATCCCCTCGGATCGGCTGACGAAGATTCTCGTCGACCAACCAGGGCAGGCGGGGCGATCGTTCTTCCCGACGGCCGACTTCGCCCGACTGGCCGACTGTGACGCGGTGTTGATTTGTGTTCCGACGCCGCTCACCCGCAATCGCGAACCCGATTTGTCGTTCGTCACAGGCACGGGCGAAACCGTGGCGCGCTACCTGCGGGCTGGTCAGCTGGTCGTCTTGGAAAGTACCACTTACCCTGGCACTACCGACGACGTGTTACGGCCGATTCTTGAAAAGGGTGGGCTACGGGTTGGGATCGACTTTCATCTCGCCTTCTCGCCCGAGCGCGAAGACCCGAACAATCCGAACTTCAACACCAAGACGATCCCGAAGGTCGTAGGCGGGACGACGCAGGTGTGCGGCGCAGTCGCGTGCGCCCTGTACGGCGCTGTGATCGACCGCATCGTACCCGTTTCGTCGGCACAGGTTGCGGAAGCGGCGAAGTTGCTCGAGAACATCTACCGTAGTGTCAACATCGCGCTGGTGAACGAGTTGAAGGTGCTGTTTGATCGCATGGGACTCGACGTGTGGGAGGTGATTTCCGCCGCGGCGACGAAACCGTTCGGATTCACCGCTTTTTATCCGGGGCCGGGCCTGGGTGGTCACTGCATTCCGATCGACCCGTTCTATTTGACCTGGAAGGCGCGCCAGTATGATCTGACGACCCGGTTCATCGAGTTGGCCGGCGAGGTCAATCACGCGATGCCGGCGTTCGTCGTGCAGAAGGTGATGGACGCGCTGAACGACCGAGGGCGCAGTCTACGCGGGTCGCGCGTGCTCGTCTTGGGCATCAGCTATAAGAAAGATCTCGACGACACCCGCGAGTCGCCCTCGCTGAAGGTCGTCGACCTGTTGCAACGCAAAGGGGCCGAGGTTTCCTACCACGACCCCTATGTACCGGCGCTGGCGCGCTCGCGTCGGTACAACCTCGGGTTGCAATCGCAGCCACTGACGCGGGAAACCTTGGCGAGCGTCGATGTCGTCGTGATCACGACGGACCATACCGAGGTCGACTACGATCTCGTCGTCGAGGCCGCACCGCTGGTGGTTGATACGCGCAATGCGACCGTACGAGTCGCACATCATCGTGAGAAAATCGTGAAGGCATAAACCGAACCAACGAACGATCCAAATAGGGGAGTATATTCCTTGACAATATCTGAGATTTTTGAGTATGTAGGCGCGCGCTTCCTGGGTGCGCACGGAATGGACGTGCTCCGCGGCGACGATCTCGTCGGCGCGCAACAGCAGGGGTGCTGGATCGGTCGTCTGGAAAGGAGGAGGGCAATGCGAACGGGTAAGTGGAATGCGATTCTCTCTGGCGTCTGCGGCGTCGTGGCGGCAGTGGGGATGGTGACGGCGAGCGCCCACGCGGACGTCACGACAGAGAAGGGGAGTTCAATCCTCGTCTTTCCAAAGGTCCGCGCCGACGCGAACTTCGATACGATCATCGAGATCACCAATACGGGCAACTCGATGGTCCATGCACAGTGCTACTACGTGAACGATCTGCTGGACTGGAACAAGATCGACTTCAACATCTGGCTGACGAAGCAGCAGCCGACCCAGTGGGTCGTCAGCGAAGGTCGTCGTTTCGACCCCACCTGCGACTTCGGGGACCCGTGCGCCGGTTTCGCTCCGGGCATGGTGCCGCAGACGCCGGATTTCGAGGGTATCTTGATCTGCGTGCAGACGACCGAGTCGGGTGAGCCGCTGACGGGTAACCACATCAAGGGTGTGGCGACCATCGTCGCGCTCAACTCCAACCCGACGGACGGTGTCGACAGCCGCGTCGAAGGTGACATCGCCACCTACAACGCCGTCGGCATTCAGGGCGACCCGGACGCAGTTCCGAGCAATCCGCTCCTCTTGAACGGTGCGGTGTACGATGCTTGCCCTGAGCGGATCGTTCTCGATCACGTCACGAGCGGCAGTGCAGATCTCGTCGACGGTGGCGAGACGTTCACCGACCTGACCCTCGTCCCCTGCTCGCAAGATTTCGAAACGCAGACGTCGACTTCGACGACCCTGCAGTTCGTGGTCTACAACGAGTACGAACAGCGCTTCTCGGCCAGCACCACGGTCGAGTGCTTCATGAACGTCGAGCTGACCGAAATCGACACGTCCACCACGCCGAACAACTCGGTGTTCTCGGCCGATGTCCTCGGTACGGACGTTGCAAACGCCGTCATCACCCCGGTTCCGGGACACGGTGGCGTCATCGCTCTCGCCGAGCGCGTCGTGTCCAACTCGAGCACGGCGGGTCGCGCGATCTACAACGTCCATGGTGAAGGATCACTCGTGCCGTCGAGCGGCGCGGATTCGATCCGCTTGGTGGAGCCCTTCTGAGCGCGTCAGCGCTCCGGGAAAAGGCTGTGGAAGGTTTCTCCCTGGAATCCGAAAGGAGAACGCAAATGCGAACGGTGAAGTGGAATCCTTTTCTCGCTGGAGTGGCGGCTGCCGCCTCTCTGATGCTGGGCTCGACCGCGATGGCGGACCTTACGTCGACCAACCCGGCGGCAGTGCTGGTCTACCCCAAGTTGGTGGCCAACGCTTCGGAAGATGTCGACACCATCATCCAGCTGACCAACTCGTCCTCTCAGCCGGCCAGTGTTCGTTGCTTCTATGTCAACGCCAACGGCCACTGCTCGAACGACCCCGAACTAGTCTGTGATCCGAACCGCGAGCAGGGAAGCGCCGAGAATCCCTGTACGACGGACTCGGTCTGCATTCCGGGCTGGATCGAAACCGACTTCCGTTTCCGTCTGACGCCCAACCAGCCGATCGTCTGGCGCTTGAGCGAGGGTCTGCGTGAGTTCCCGTTGGCCAACCAACCGGGTCCGGGCGGGCACTTCAACATCCAGAGCTCGATCCCGCCGGCTTCTGAAGATCCGTACATCGGTTCGCTGCACTGCGTCCTCGTCGGTGACGACGAGCTGCCGATCGACCGTAACTGGCTGAAGGGCGAAGCGACGATCGTCGATTCCGACACCAGCGACCTGGCCGGCTACAATGCGGTGGGCATCCAGGCCGTCGCCGGAGCCAACAACCGCGACAACACCTTGGTTCTTGGCACCGAGTACAGCGCGTGTCCGAACATGGTGAGCCTCGATCACCTCTTCGATGGCGCCGACAATCCCGTCAGCGGCAACGAAGTCGTGACGGATGTCACGTTCGTTCCCTGCTCGCAGGATTACAACCTCCAGCTGCCCAAGGGCATGGTGGTTCAGTTCCTCGTGTTCAACGAGTTCGAGCAACGCTTCTCGACCTCGCGCTCGATCAACTGCCTGACCAACATTCCGTTGACCGACATCGACACCCGCGCTGGTAGCTTCGGTGATCAGCAGTCGATCTTCAGTGTCGCCGTGCAAGGAACCCTCGCCGGTCAGACTCTGGCGCGCGGCGTCAACAACGACTCGTCCGACGCACCAGGCGGTGAGACGTTCATGCTGATCGCGCAACGGATCGAATCTGGTCGTAGCTCCGCCTACATCGCTCATCAACGCGGCACCCGTACGCAGCCCGACCTGATCGTGCTGCCGGCGGCAGCCCCGGCTGGGCCGTAATCGGATTCCCACACCACCGCCCTCAGGGCGAAAAAGGGGTTGGGCTAACGCCCGACCCCTTTTTTTATGCTTCGCACCGTCCCCGGTCTTTCGAACTCTCGAATGCCGCTGTGACAAGGGAGATGGAGATGCGTGCTTGGACCGTTCGCGATAGCGCTGAACTTTATGCGGTGCCCAACTGGGGTGCCGGCTTCTTCGACGTCAACGCCCGGGGCAACATCGATGCCTGCCCACAAGGACCCGCCGGGCCACGCGTGGATCTCTATGATCTCGTGACGGACCTGCGCCAGAGGGGGCTCCGTTCGCCGATGCTCATCCGCTTCTCGGATATCCTTGCCGCACGCATTCGTGGGTTGAGTGACGCTTTCGAGAACGCCATCGGCGAGTATGGCTACAAGGGCCGGTACCGTGGGGTTTATCCCATCAAGGTGAACCAGCAGCGCCACGTCGTCGAAGAAATCGTACAGTACGGCGCCGAGCGTAGTATTGGACTCGAGGCCGGCAGCAAGCCGGAGCTTCTCATTGCCTTGGCCGTGCTCGAGACCCCAGGAGCGGTCATCGTCTGCAACGGGTACAAGGATCGCGCATACATCGAAACCGCGCTGCTTGCTCAACGCCTCGGGCGGAATCCGATCATCGTCGTCGACCGATTTCGCGAGCTCGATTTGATCATCCGAACCTCACGCGAACTCGGCGTCCGGCCGAACATCGGCGTGCGGGCGCGCTTGTCGACCCGCGGGGCGGGGCGATGGATCGAATCGACGGGTGATCGCTCGAAGTTCGGACTGAATGCGGTCGAGATCGTCGAGGCGACGACGATCCTGGCGCAAGAAGGCATGCTCGACTGTCTGAATCTTCTTCATTTCCATATCGGATCTCAAATTACTGCGATCCGTGCCCATAAAGATGCGCTGCGCGAGGCCAGCCGTATCTTCGTCGGGCTCACCGATCTGGGTGCGGCGCTCAAGTACATCGATGTCGGCGGCGGATTGGGTGTGGACTACGACGGCTCCCAGACGAACTTCCATTCGTCGATGAACTACTCCGTCCAGGAGTACGCCAACGACGTCGTCGCCTCCATTCAAGAGGCGTGTGACAGCAAGGGCCTGCCGCATCCCGACATCATCACCGAGGCGGGGCGCGCCATGGTGGCCCATCATTCCGTGCTCTTGTTCGATATCCTCGGGGTGAACGAGATCGTATCGGGAAACGCGGTGGAAGCGGCGAAGGAAAACGAACCCAAGGTGGTCCACGACCTGGCGGAGATCACCCAGACGATTTCGAAGAAGAATGTTCTCGAGGCCTATCACGACGCGATTCAGTTGAAGGAAGAGGCGACGACCCTCTTCTCACTTGGGTATCTCGACCTGCCGGCGCGAGCTCGTGTCGAGGCGCTGTTCCGGGCCTGTTGCGAGCGCATTTTGCGCGTCGTTCGTGAGCTTCCCTTCGTTCCCGAAGAGTTGGAGCCGCTCGAGCGAGCGCTCGCCGACACCTACTATGGGAATTTTTCCGTGTTCCAGTCGGCACCAGACCACTGGGCCGTGAAGCAACTGTTTCCCGTGGTGCCGATCCAGCGTTTGAACGAGAAACCGACCCGTAAGGGAATTCTCGCCGATCTCACGTGCGACAGCGACGGAAAGATCGACAAGTTCATCGATCCGCACGACGTCAAGGATGTGCTCGAGCTTCATAGCCTCGACGGGCGACCCTACTACGTCGGGGTGTTTCTCGTCGGCGCCTATCAGGAAATCTTGGGCGACCTGCACAATCTCTTCGGCGATACGGATGCCGTGCACGTGCGGGTGGGCGAGGACGGTCGCTACGACGTCGAGCACGTCGTAGAGGGCGATGAGGTCGGTGACGTCCTGCGCTATGTCCAGTACGACAAAGGAACGCTGATCGAGAAGGTGCGACGCACGATCGAGTTGGCCATGCGCGAGGGGCGGCTGAACCTCGAGGATTCGGCGCGCCTGCGTCGACACTACGAAGCAGGACTTTCCGAATACACCTACTTGGCGGCGGAGAACTGAGGCCCCTCCCGGGCCTCAATCCAGCACGCTTCCCGGATCGAGACCGGCATCGATCCGTCGCAGGAGTCGGCGTGCGGCTTGGGTCGGTGTGATGCGACCATGATCGATGTCGGCGCGCAGGTGAACGATGGCCTGCGCGATTTCCTCACGCCCGAGGATCGCACGTCGCAAGCCCTCGTCGAGCAACTGCGAGAACCAGGAAGCCAACTGGGAACGTCTCTTTTTCCCAAGCGCGCCGTTGGCGCTGAGGGTATCGTGGTGTTCCTCGATGAGGCCCCAAAGCTCGCCTATGCCGGTACCCTCGATGGCACTTACGGTAACCACGCGGGGCGTCCAGTTTTCGTCGTGGGCGCGAAACAGGCGCAATGCGCCGCGGTATTCGGCGGCAGCGCGTTGTGCCGGCGCCACATTGTCGCCATCTGCCTTGTTGACGGCCAGCGCATCGGCCATCTCGAGGATCCCCTTCTTGATGCCCTGTAGCTCGTCACCGGCGCCGGCGAGCATCAGCACCAAGAAAAAATCGACCATCGAGGAAACTGCTACTTCCGACTGACCGACGCCGACCGTCTCGACCAGGATGACGTCATAGCCCGCAGCCTCGCAGACTAGGGCGACTTCGCGGGTGCGGCGGGCTACACCGCCGAGTGATCCGGCCGATGGGCTTGGCCGAATGAAGGCGCGCGGATCGGCCGCGAGGCGTGTCATACGGGTCTTGTCGCCGAGGATGCTCCCGCCGGTACGGGCACTCGAGGGGTCCACGGCCAGTACGGCGACGTTCTTGCCGCTGCCGGTGAGGAAGGTCCCGAGCGCTTCGATGAACGTACTCTTGCCCGCTCCGGGGACGCCCGAGATGCCGACGCGATAGGCGTTGCCACTCGCCGGCAGCAACCTTTCGAGCAGGCGCTGCGCCTGCTCTTGATGGTCGAGCCGCGTACTCTCGACGAGGGTGATGGCCTTAGCGAGGGAACGGCGGTTGCGGGCCAGGACGCCATCCGCCAAGGCGGACAGCTCGGCCTCCGAGTAGACCATGACGCGATCGGCTCGCGGCCCTTATGCCGTGGCGTCGTCTGCCGCGGGGGCGCCGAGCAGGTCCAGGACGCGGCGCGCCGCATCCGGAACCTTGGTTCCAGGGCCGAAGATGGCGCGCACGCCGACGCTCTCCAGGAAGGCGTAATCCTGTGTCGGAATGATGCCGCCGACGGTCACGTGGATGTCCCCGGCGCCCTCGGCCGCGAGACGCTCGATCAGCTGCGGCACCAGGGTCGTATGCCCGCCGGCCTGTGTCGAGACCCCGACGACGTGCACGTCGTTTTCGATGGCCTGGCGCGCGACTTCCTCGGGCGTCTGGAACAGAGTCCCGACGTCGATGTCGAAACCGAGGTCGGCGAAGGCCGTGGCGATCACCTTGGCGCCGCGGTCGTGTCCGTCTTGGCCGATCTTGGCGACCAGCATACGCGGACGGCGGCCGTGTGCGTCGGCGAATTTCTGGACCCGCGCTTGCAGGCGGCGCCATTCGTCGTCGTCCGAGAATTGCGCTCCATACACGCCCGAGATGGAACGAATCTGGGCATGGTAGCGACCCCAGACCTTCTCCAGTGCGGTCGAGATCTCACCCACCGAGGCGCGCGCGCGCGCCGCGTCGACGGCGAGCCCGAGGAGATTGCCCTCTCCGGTCTCCGCCGCGCGCGTCAGGGCGTTGAGGCATTGTTCTACCTTCGCGGCATCGCGGGTGGCGCGGATCTTCTGCAGGCGCGCGATCTGCGCCTCGCGCACGGCGGTGTTGTCGATGGTGCGGATGTCGACTTCGGGTTCGTCCGCCAACTTGAACTTGTTGACGCCCACGACCACGTCTTCGAGGCGATCGATGCGGGCCTGACGGCGGGCAGCTGCCTCTTCGACGCGCAGTTTGGGCATGCCCGACTCGATCGCCTTGGTCATGCCGCCGAGGGCCTCGACCTCCTCGATGATGCCGAGCGCCTTGCGTGCCAAGGCATGCGTCAGCGACTCCATGAAGAACGAACCACCCCAGGGGTCGACGACCTTCGGAATGCCGGTCTCGAGCTGCAGCACCAACTGGGTGTTGCGGGCGATACGCGCGGAAGCGTCGGTCGGCAAGGCGATGGCCTCGTCGAAGGCGTTGGTATGGAGGCTCTGGGTACCGCCCATCACCGCCGCCATGGCCTCGACCGTCGTGCGAATGATGTTGTTGTAGGGGTCCTGCTCGGTGAGGCTGGCGCCCGAAGTTTGGCAGTGGGTGCGCAGCATCAGGGACGTCGCCTTCTTCGGAGCGAAGTGCTTGCGCATCAGCGTGGCCCACAGCAGCCGCGCCGCACGCAGCTTGGCGACTTCCATGTAGAAGTTCATGCCGATGGCGAAGAAGAACGACAGACGGCCGGCAAACGCGTCGATGTCGAGGCCCTTCGACATCGCGGCGCGAACGTACTCGAGGCCGTCGGCGATGGTGAAGGCGAGTTCGAGATCGCACGTCGCCCCGGCCTCTTGCATGTGGTAGCCGGAGATCGAGATCGAGTTGAAGCGCGGCATGTGCCGGCTGGTGTACTCGATGATGTCGGCGACGATCCGCATCGACGGAGCCGGCGGGTAGATGTAGGTGTTGCGCACCATGAACTCTTTGAGGATGTCGTTCTGGATGGTGCCCGTCAGCTGCGCTTGCGGAACGCCTTGTTCCTCGCCGGCGACGATGAAGCTCGCCAACACCGGCAACACGGCGCCGTTCATCGTCATCGATACCGACATCTTGTCGAGCGGCACGCCGTCGAACAGGATGCGCATGTCCTCGACCGAGTCGATCGCCACGCCGGCCTTGCCGACATCGCCGACGACACGCGGATGGTCGCTGTCGTAGCCGCGGTGCGTCGCCAGGTCGAAAGCCACCGAAAGGCCCATCTGGCCGGCAGCCAGGTTGGCCCGGTAGAAGGCGTTCGACTCCTCCGCCGTCGAAAAGCCGGCATACTGCCGGATCGTCCACGGACGATAGGTGTACATCGTCGCTCGCGGCCCGCGCAGGAACGGAAATTCCCCCGGCACGGTGTCGAAGAAGTCGAGGCCTTCGACGTCAGCCTGAGAGTAGAGGGGCTGGACCTCGATGCCTTCCGGCGTCTGCCAGACTAGGGCGTTGGGGTCCCCTCCCAACTCCTTCTGGGCCATGCTGCGCCAGAGGTCCAGGTTCGCTCGTTCCTTTGCCATGTGCTCGTCTCCCTTGACGACCGCGCGAAGTGAGGCCGCGGCGCGAAGCCGCGGCCCTCTCGATTCAGGTGCGGCTCAGGTATTCCTCGGTGTTCTTACGAATTCGATCCGCCCGCACCCCCGGATCCTCCGGCTCGATGCGTTCGTCCGGCGTGACCTTGAAGAGCGCCTGGCCCTTGCGCACCACGATGCCGCTCTCCGATACCAAGACCTTGTCGATGGTACCGGAGAAGGGCGCGTAGATCTTGTTGAACATCTTCATCACTTCGATGATGTACAAGGGATCGCCCTTTTCGAAGTGACTGCCTTCGTCGACGAAATGCGGGTGGCCCGGCGCCTCTTGCGAATAGTAGGTTCCGCCCATGGCGGCGACGATCTCGTCACCGCTCATCGCCGGTGGCGGCACCAACACCTTCCGCATCGCGTCCTGGTGGTCGGGGTTCAGCAGGCGATCGGGAATCGTCACCGTCAAGTCGGGGTTGAGCACCATGTCGAAGAAGCCGCAACGGTCGGCGATCAGCGGCAGCAGCGACAGCAGTTCGAGGCCGAGCTGATGCCCGAAATGAGCCTCGCGGACGCGTTCCCACTGGGTCGCGTCGAGCCCAAAGGATGGCGTGGCGCGCGACAACGCCTCGGTGAGTTGGCGCCAGGTGGTGCCCGCGGGCGCTCGCGCGGCGAGGTCGCGATAGAAGGCCAGGCCCACGTCCAGAAGCTTCTGGTCGTGATCCCAAATCTTCTGCGCCGGCGGATCGTCCGAATTGTCGTCGAGATGCAACAGATGGTAGGTCTCGGCCAACACCTCGACGGGGTTGCGCAGCCACACGACGCGCTCGTTCTCCATGGTGAAGTCGAGACGGTGCTGGCTCAGCCACGCCGAGAGGAAGTGCGGCTCGTGCACGAGTGCGGCGAGGGGTCGCTCGAGCAGCGTCTCCTTCAGCGCGATGGTCGCTTCGATCTGTTTGCGCACCTGTACGTCGTTGCACTGGCGTGACCACCGTCGCGCCACGGCGTCGAAGGCGTACTCGAAGTCGACCGCTTGTGCCTCCTGCGCCAGCTCGCCGACGAGCGTCAGGTAGGGCACGACGAACTTGGTCGTCGGCTTGGCGAATTCGTCGCGGCTCAGGAACCACCAGACGATACCGAGGTGGAACTCGAGGTTGGTTGCCAGGTCGATGCCGCGCAGCGTCGTCTGGCGCAGAATCTCGGCGACCCGATCGAAACTCTCGGCGCGGTCCGTACCCGTCGCCAGCAACAAGGCGATGTTCGAATCGTAGGCGCCGGCCAGCCGATAGCGCATGAACAGGCCGGTGTCGGGATTCTTGATCGAAATGCCCTGATCGTCGCGGATCTCCCCATCGATCGGGTCGGACCACGAAATGATCACGCCGCCGGCGTGCGGGTTGAGCGCGCGGTCGGTCGCGTTTAAGCGGATTTCGACGGCCGCTCCCTCGCGCAACACGCGCGTCGGCCGCGGCACGCGCCGCTTGTGGCGGGCGATCAAGGCCATCGCCTCGACGAGCGAGTGGACGTCGAAGAAGTCCGTCGGATCGTCCGGGTTGGTGAAGCGCAGCGCGTAGCACAGTTCGGAGACGCGGTGTTCCACTTGGATGCGCGTGTTCACTTCCATGAAGAAGTGGCGATCGCCCTCGACGATGCACTCGAAGGTCGATGCCGAGTCGAGACGCACGGCGCGGCCGAAGCGCTCGGCCTCGGCCTCCATGCGCTCGAGCACGCGCAAGTCGCTTTCGAGCGCCGTCGCCTTGACGTCGTTGCCGGCGGCGCGCGCTTTCGCCGCGGCCGCGGCCAACCCTTCCTGGGTGATGGAGATTTCGACAAGCTTTTGCTCGTGCATTTGCAGCGAGCAGTCGCGGCCGCCGAGGGCGATCGACCACTCGCCGTTGCCGACGAGCTGGATTTCGTTGTGACGTGTCTGCTCGACGTTGAGCTCGAGCAGCATGTTCTTGTTGTCACCGACGCCGGTCGCCTTGACCTCGCTGAGCACCTCGCGCACGAGGGTCGGCACGACTTTGGCTTCGGAGAAGATACGCTGCCCCTTGCCGCCGCCGCCGCCGATGGCTTTCAGGCGGAAGCGACGCCCAGGGTTCTCGTCGAGTAGGCGAGTCGCTTGCTTCTGCAACTCGGCCGCCAGCTCGTCGATGGTGATGAGGTCGAGTTGCTTGTGGTAGCCGGCCGCCAAGACGGCATCCGCGACCTGATCGAGTTCGAGCGACGCATCGTCGAGCGCCGGTACGTCGAGCCCGGCGGCCGTGGCGGCCTGGCGCAGCGACTCGCGGGTCGGATGCTTGGCGAGCAAGGTCAATGCGGTAGCGTTGTTGATGCCCGGCGTGACCGACACCTGGTTGGCGATGGCGGTGCGTTTGGCTTCGTCCTTGGCGCCGGCGGCCTGCTGGGTGAACGAGCCCGGCCCCATGAAGATCAAGCCGGCTTCCTCGATGGCGCGCACGAAGCTCGCGTCTTCCGCCATGAAGCCGTAGCCGGCGAAGACGTAGCCGTAACCGTGGGTCTTGCAGATGTCGATGATCTGGTTGATCCGCTCGACGCGCTCTTCCTTCGTCGCCCCGGTGTAGTCGGCGACGGGATGAACGCAGGCCGGGTCCATGATCCGTAACTCGGGCGAGAGGGCGCGCGGGTAGCCGATGCTGTCCTTCTCCGACAGCAGGATGCCGATCTTGGCGATCCCCATTTCGCGGAAGACGTCGATCGCTTCCTTGCGGATCGGACCGCGGCAGACGATCAGCACGGAGACGTCCTCGCAGGCGAACGAGCGCACCCAGGCGGATGGGCTCGAGGCGAGGCGCCGGTCGCGCTCGACGAGAGGGTTCTTCGCTTTGTGCGCGCGTTGCATCAATGGAACTCCCGCTGGACGGACTGCCAGGGCCCGGGCGTGTAGTGGGTCAGGAGGAAGTTGAGGTGCTGGCCGAGGACGGCGCGCAGGTCGGACGGCATGACGATCTCGGAGATCGAGCCGAGGCTGAGCGCTTCGCGGGGATTCATCAGCTCCGCCTCGTAGCGTCGGTTGAGTGCGGCTTCCTGGTCCCGCAACCAAGCCTGCGCCTCCTTGGCGCCCTCGGCGCGGGCTACTTCGGGGCTGTCGCCGGCGTCGAGTCGACGCTGCGTCGCCTCGTCGCGCAGTGCCGCCGCGGCAGCGCGCGCGTCCTGCAGCTCTTTCTTGAAGACGTAGGCGGTGCCGGCCGTGCCCATCACCGCGACGCGCGTCGTCGGCAGGGCCAGCACGACGTCGGCTCCGGTGGCGTACGAGTTGAACGCCGCGTAGGCGCCGCCGAAGGCGTTGCGCAGGATGAGCAGCAGGCGCGGCGTGCGCAGATCGATGATCGCGTCGAGCATCGCGCGGCCTGCTTGGACGATGCCGCGGCTCTCCTGGTCGCGACCCGGCAGGAAGCCGGTCGTGTCCTCCATGAAGATGACCGGCGTGTTGTAGATGCTGCAGAAGCGCACGAAGCGGGCGATCTTGTAGGCCGCGTCGATGTCGATCTGGCCGCTGGCGACGGCGCTGTTGTTGGCGACGAAGCCGACGACGTTGCCGCCGAGACGGCCGAAGGCGGTGATCGCGTTGCGGGCGCGGTCCGGTTGGATTTCGAAGTAGTCACCGTGGTCGCACACCTGCTGGATCAGGATCGAGACGTCGAACGGCGTATTGTAGCCGGTCGGCGAGTTGAATGCCTTGCGCAGCAGGGTGTCGATCTCCGGCGTCTTGCGCGACAGCGGGTCGGAGGTCGACTGATAGGGAGGGTGACGATCGTTGGCGTCGGGAAGGTAGCTCAGGAGCCGCTGCGCCGTACGCAGCGCCGCCACCTCGTCGGCGACGGTGATGTCCGAAACGCCGCTGGCGCCGTGCACCTTCGGCCCGCCCAGGTCGTCGGGGGTGACGTCCTCGCCGAGCGCGCTCTTGACGACCGCCGGCCCGGTCAGCCCGAAGAAGGTGTTCTCGGGCTGGATCATGAAGCTGCCCTGGCGCGGCAGATAGGAGCCGCCGCCGGCGTTGAAGCCGAACATGCACATGATGCTGGGCACGACGCCGTTGATCTTGCGCAGCGCCGTGAACGCCTCGGCATAGCCGTCGAGACCGCCGATGCCGGCGGGGATGAAGGCGCCGGCGCTGTCGTTCATGCCGACCAAGGGAATCTTCCGCTGCGCCGCGAGGTAGATCAGGTTCGCCAGCTTGCGGCCGTTGGTGGCGTCCATCGAGCCGGCGCGCACGGTGAAGTCGTGCCCGTACAACGCCACGTCCCGCCCGCGCACCTTGACCACGGCGGTGACGATCGAGGCTCCGTCGAGGTTGCGGCCCCAATTCTGGTAGAGCACCGTCGGCCGCGCGCCGCGGTCCTGCAGGACCTCGATGCGCTCCCAGACCGTCATGCGATCCTTGGCATGTTGGCGCAGGGTGGCCAGGGTGCCGGCCGCGGTGAAGGGTCGCTGGCGCAGTTCCACGCCCTGTGCGAGGGCTTCTTCGTAAGCGCCGCGCGCCGTCTTGGCGGTGGACCCGGCGCTCGGTTCGACCGCGGCCAGGGGGTTGTCCAGGCTGGGCCGCAAGGCGACCGCCGGGGCGGCCGGGCTTGGCGTTTCGGATGAAGACTTGGGCATCGAACCTCCCATTTCAGCTGACGGCGGACCGAACCGTTGATGGTTCTTCGGACCGACGGCGGATCATGACGGAGTCCGGCCAGCCCGACAAGGGGGCCGGTACCGGCGGCACTCTCGGACGACACCTGGCGGACCTGGGCGAGCGCGTCGGCACGGCCCGGGGCGCTCGATTCGCCGTTCTAATGACGCCACCGCTAGACATAAGAAAATTGGCTTCCTGTCAAGCAGGTCCGGCGCAGCTCGTCTTGCGCCACGCGGCTCGATCGTGGGAAGAAAAGGATCTCGATTTCACCCACAACAGGAGTCGTCATGCTGCGATCCACGATCTTGGTCAGTCTTCTGTTGAGCACCGCTCCGGCGGCGGTGTCAGCCTTGGGTCCGGAAGCCTGGGATGTGCAGAAACTGTCGGCGGCGGACCAGATCGAGTTGCGGACCATCACGCCCGACGAGGGCGAGTACTGGTTCCCGGTCTGGGTCGTGGTCGTCGACGGAGCGGCCTACGTCCGCCTCGGCAGTCGGGCCGCCGAGCGCATCCGCCTGAACACGACTTTCCCGGAGGTCGGCGTGCGCGTCGGCGACCAACAGTTCGACCGGGTCGTTGCCTCGCCGGCGCCGGATTTCGCCGAGCGGGTGGCCGGTGCCATGGCGGAGAAGTATTGGACCGACGTGTTCGTCCGCTGGCTGTCGCACCCGCTGACGCTGGAGTTGGCTCCGGTGGCCGCGCCGCCGCCGGCGCAGCCCTGAGCGTCTCTCTTCGTATCAGTCGGTCTAATGTTCGAGCTGCGACGCTTGAGTTGCGCTTGATTTGCTCGTAGACGAAAAAGGCGCTTCCGCGCACGGCTTGCCTTGGAAGGAGTCTCGATGAGTACCCTCGTGTTTCTGGCGTTGATGGCGGTCGCCCTCGGATTGTTCGGGCGCACCATGTACCGGCGCACGGTCGTCCTCCTCAAAGCGCGTCCCGACGCTCGCTTCGACGACATCGGCCAACGCGTGCAAAACGTGCTCGTCTACGCCTTCGGCCAGAAAAAATTCGTCCAAGGCGAACCGCGCCCCGATACGCCCCTCAGTGAGCAGGGCGCCGGCTGGATGCACTTCTTCATCTTCTGGGGCTTCACGATCTTGGCCATCCAGGTCGTGCACATGTTCGCCCGCGCCTTCGTCGACGACTTCTACCTCTTCCCCTTCTCGCCCCATCTCCTCGGCGGTCCGTACCTCCTCATCAAGGACTTCATGGAGGTCATCGTCCTCGGCTGCGTCGCCTATGCTCTCTACCGTTGGCGCATCGAACACCCGCAGCGTCTCTACGGCTTCAAGCCGGCGGAGGAGCGTCTCGCCGGCCAGTCGCACTGGGAAGCGATCCTGATTCTGTGCTTCATCGGCACCATCATGATCAGCGGCAAGCTGTACGACGGCGGCCGCATGATCTTCGAGGCCGACAATCCCGACGTGCAGGCCGAAATGTGGTGGCAGCCGTTCAGTTACGTCGTCGGCAATTTGCTCGGCTACATCGGCGGTGCCGGTCTCGCCGAGTTCGCCTCCGACCTCGGCTGGTGGGTGCACAACTGCATCATCCTCGTTTTCCTCAACCTGCTGCCGCTGTCGAAGCACTTCCACATCCTGACCTTCATGCCCAACGTATTCTTCGCCAAGACGAAGCCCAAGGGCCAGCTGAGCAAGCAGGATCTCGAAAACGCCACCTCCTTCGGCACCTCGTACATCAACCAGTTCACCTGGAAGCAGGTGCTGGACATGTACTCGTGCACCGAGTGCGGTCGATGCGCTTCGCACTGCCCGGCGACGATGACCGGCAAGGAGTTGGCGCCGCGCCAGTTGTTGCTCAACCTACGCGACTACCTCTACGAGAACGAGGATGCACTGCTCGCCGCGCCGGCTGCCAACGGTGCCGCCCATGGCGACGGCACCGAAGCGGCCGAGCCGGTGCTCGTCGGGGAGAACATCGTCGGCGACCGTCTCATCAAGGACGAAGTCCTTTGGGCCTGCACCACCTGCCGGGCCTGTGAGGAAGCTTGCCCGATCATGATCGAGTACGTCGACAAGATCGTCGACATGCGTCGCTACCTGGTGCAGGAGGAGGCGCGTTTCCCGAGCGAACTGACGCGCACCTTCAAGAGCATGGAGACGACGGGCAACCCGTGGGGCATCGATGCCAATGACCGTGACGCCTGGGCCAAGGGCCTCGACATCCCGATCATGGCCGAGCACCCGGAGGCGGAATACCTCTACTACGTCGGCTGCGCCGGCTCCTTCGACGACCGCAACAAGCGCACCACGCAAGCGGTGGCCAGCATCCTCAAGAAGGCGGGTGTCGACTTCGCCATCCTCGGCAAGGAAGAGCTGTGCAACGGCGAAACGGCGCGCCGCATCGGCAACGAGTACCTGTTCCAGTCGATGGCCGAGATGTGCAACGAGGTGCTGCAGGGCTACAACGTCAAGAAGATTCTGACCAACTGCCCGCACTGCTTCAATACGCTGAAGAACGAGTTTCCCCAGTTCGGCGGCAACTACGAGGTCGTGCACGCCACCGAGTTCGTGCGCGAGTTGATCGAGCAGGGACGCGTCACTCTCGGCGACAGCGGCGAGAAGAAGACGGTCACCTACCACGACTCGTGTTACCTCGGTCGCTACAACGACATCTTCGATGCGCCGCGCCAGATCCTCCAGAGCATGCCGGGAGTGAAGCTGAAGGAGATGGATCGCAGTCGTAAGTTCGGCATGTGCTGCGGCGCCGGCGGCGGCCGTATGTGGATGGAAGAAGACACGGACAAACGCGTCAACCTCAAGCGTGTCGACCAGGCGCTCGAGACCAAGCCCGACGCGGTCGCCGTGGCCTGTCCGTTCTGCATGACGATGATCGACGATGGCCTCAAGGCGAAGCGCCCGGACGGCGACGTCGAGGCGCTCGACGTCATGGAGATGGTCGCCAGCCGCATGAACTGAGCGGCTCGCCTCTCCCCTCGGTCACGCAAGGCCCCGGCCACAAGCCGGGGCCTTTTTTTGCCCACTCGATCGACGGCTGTCGCAACCGCATCGTGCCGGCACTCGCCTGCAACGGTGGGGCTCCGCATCGGGCCCCACCGCGGCTGCGCCTTTTCCGGCCTGTGCGGACCGGCAACTCTACGACCGATTGCCGGGGGACACCGGATGGTCCGAATTGCCGCTACGTCCCCGCGCGAGCAGGGCGACGATGGCGACGGTGGCGCAGCCGATGGCGTTGTACCAAAGAAAGCCGAGGTCGCTGAGGAGAAAGAGGAGCAGCACCAAGGCCTGTCCCGCGGCGGCGCCGTACAACACCGGCGTCGCGCCGACGCTCGGCAGAAAGAACGCCACCACGAACAATCCCAGGATCGTGCCGTAAAAGATCGAGCCGAGGATGTTGACGGCTTCGATCAGGTTGTCGAATAGCGACGCGCTCATCGCAAAAGCGATCGCGATGCAACCCCAGGCGACCGTGAACAGCTGCGACATTCGGACATCGTGTTGCTGGTTCGTAACGTCGCCCAGGTGCCGCTTGTACAGATCCACCGTCGTCGTGGCGCCGAGGGCCGAGAGCTCGCTCGCCGTGGAACTCATCGCCGCACACAGGATCACGGCGATCAATAGACCAATGATCCCATGCGGCATGTGGCCCAGAACGAAGTTCAGAAAGATATAGTCGGTGTCGCGTGTCTCCACCTCGGGGGCGACGCGGGCGACGAGGTCGCGCGCTTCCTTCCGCAGCCCCTCGACGTCGGCCGCCGCTCGACGGAGTGCCCGCCGAGCATGGGGGTCGTCCGGCGCCGCAGCGAGGAATTCGATCGCTGCGGCTCGTTGTCTGGCCAGGGCCGCTGCGAAGCGGATTTCCACTGCACCTAGTTCCTCTCCATCACTTCCCGCCGCAATCCGCCGTAGAGCGGGCTCGTTGAAGAAGATCGGCGGCGGCGTGAACAAGTGGAAGACGTACAACAGAACCCCCACCATCAAGATGACGAACTGCATCGGAATCTTGAACATGCCGTTGAACAAGAGTCCGAGACGGCTTTCGGTGAGCGATCTTCCCGCGAGGTAGCGCTGCACCTGCGATTGATCCGTGCCGAAATAGGCCAGTGCCAGGAAGAAGCCGCCCGTGATGCCCGACCAGAACGTGTATCGACTGTTTGGATCGATCTCGAATTGCACCACGTTCATCCGGTCGAGAGCCCCGGCCAGTCGCAGTGCTTCCGGCAGGGAGACCGAGTCCGGAAGGGCACCGATCAGGATAGCCGCGGCCACCACGAGGCCGAGCAACATCACGACCATTTGGTGCTTCTGCGTTTGGCTGACCGCCTGGGTCCCGCCCGACACCGTATAGGCGATGACGCACACACCGATGCCGAGATTGGTCGACTGCAGCGGCCAGCCGAGGATCGTGCTCAACAGGATGGCGGGAGCATAGATGGTGATGCCGGCGGCGAGCCCACGTTGGATCAGAAAGAGCAAGGCTCCCGCCGTGCGTACCCGGACGTCGAAGCGGTGCTCCAGATACTCGTAGGCAGTGTAGACGCGGAGGCGGTGGTAGATGGGCAGAAAGACGGCGCTGATGACGATCATCGCCAACGGCAGCCCGAAGTAGAACTGTACGAACCGCATGCCATCTTCGTAGGCCTGCCCGGGGGTGGACAAAAAGGTGATGGCGCTCGCCTGCGTCGCCATGATGCTGAGGCCGATCGTCGGCCAACGCAGCTGGCTGTCGCCGCGGAGATAGGTGTCCAGGTCGCGCACCCCGCGCGACTTCCAAGCACCGTACGCGGCGATTCCGAAAATGGTGCCGCATAGCACCAGCCAGTCGAACCCACTCACGACGCCCACCGCGTCAAGGCATGGAAGCCGATCACCAGAAGGGCGAGTTCGACGAGGACGACGAGGTAAAGACGGTTCCAACTGCCCAGCGGTGGCCTCTCGTCGATGCGATTCATGGCGTGCTCCCCGCGATCAAATTGAGGAACAGGCGATAGGCGCCGATGACGCCTGCCGGCAGTTGTCGGAAGAAGGCGAGGCCGGTGTACACGTATCGACCGCGGCCGTGGCGCGCCTCGAGCACCGCGCCTTCCTGCGCCGTCTCGCCGGGATCCGCGAGCCGCAACACCGGGCGGTAGCGCTCGTCCCAATGCTCGGCGAAGTAAAGACCGCGCTCCTGTACCCAGCCGTCGAAGTCGCTCGGCCCTATCGCATGCGGCCAGCGCAGGAGTGGTTCGTCCGCTCGGATCGCTTCGACCGC
This sequence comes from uncultured Binatia bacterium (SeqCode), assembly GCA_964524885.1. Taxonomy (GTDB): domain Bacteria; phylum Desulfobacterota; class Binatia; order HRBIN30; family HRBIN30; genus CALJUJ01. The sequence continues at coordinate 223,133 of CAZGEJ010000003.1, read as the reverse complement.
GGCCCTTTCGTCGGTTACCCGTCCGCGTCCCACGACGAACGGGTAGGGGCCGATGGGCGTGCGCAACGGTTCCCCTTCGCTGCTCGTGTTGTACTGCACCAGGTAAGTTCCACCGCCGGCCACGTAGTCGATGAGGCGCGCGTGATGACGGGCCAAGGCGGGTTGCGTGTTGTAGGCGCGAATGCCGGCGATGATCGCCGTGAAGCGGCTGAGATCGCCCGTCGCCAACGTCGTCTCGTCGATGCGTACGACACGTACGCCGACGTGCGCCAGGTCCTCGGCGACCGAGTCCCCCGAGCCCGGGAGATATCCGACCATGCCGCTGGGAAGGTTCACCTCGAGCGGCGCCAGGCGTATACGCGCAGGCTGCAGCACCAGCTGCACGGGAATGTGGGGGTAATCGATCACGTCCTCCCGGGCGCTCCAGCGGCGACCATCGACGTCGACCGACAACTCGAGATCCAACGGCGTCGCTGATTGCGGTGCATGGACGACGAAGCGAACGGTGGTCTCGTCGCCGACCTTCTCGAGGTCGACGTCGTGCTGCTCCGGCTCACTGCGCCATCCCGTCGGCAGCGGCAGCGTGATGCGCGCCCGCACGGCGTCGCGCCCGGCCCGAAGTCGTAGGTCGAGCGCGCCGCCGTTGCCGTTGACCAGCAGGACGGCCTGGCGCAGTGGCGTGATCGTCAGGGGCGGCACGATGGCGACCTCGCGCAAGCGCTCGCCATGGACGCGATCGACCCAAGCATGCTGAACGGGTACGTCGACCCGCAGCTGGTGTCCGCCGAGGCGTAGTTCGACGGCAACCGACAACGGCGCCGGCGCGCGCGGAGCACCGACCTGTTTCCGGTCGGCGACGTCATGCCTGCCCGCCAGCGGGGGCGCCGCGAGCCAATACGGCCACGACGCACGCGCCTCCGGGTCGATGCGAATTAGGTCACGGAAGACGAGCTTGGTGCCGTGGCGCAGGGGTGCGTGCGGCTCTTGGGTCGGTCGCCCAGGAAACGTGAGGCTGCCGACTTGGACCTCGACCTCGGTGCCCAAGGCGACTTCGAGGTGAACGGCGACTTCCGCTCCGGGGGCTAGCGTCGGCCGCGCGGCGGTGGCGCGCATGAACAATCCACTCGCCGCGAGGAGCAGGGATCGCAGCTGATCGCGCGCGTCGCGGACACGACTGTCGTCCGGAAGGTCGTCGAGAATCGCCGCCGCTTCGATCAAGTGTGGGACGATGCGTTCGGGGTGCTCAGGTGCGAAGTGGGCTTGCGCCCGCGCGAAGATCTCCGCCAGGCGCGCCCCGGGCGCACCGTAGCGTGTCCAGCTGAGGTCGATGCCATCGAACAGGTCACCACGTGCGGCGGAGCCGGCCACGTGGACGAAGCGTTCGAAGATCGGGCCGCGCTCGCCAGCGGCCCCGAAGCCTTGGCTCTTGTGTTGGCTGCGCGACAGCGCGGCCAACTCGCCATAGCCGAGCCCGAGTCGGGAGTCGTAGGCTCCGACATCGATGGGCAACGCTCCCTCGGGGGTCGGGCCGGGACGCCAGTGGGACAAGTTGTGGAGCAGGCGCTCCGCTTGCCACGGGCGAACGCCGTCGACCAGCTGCTCGGGAAATCGTCGTGCATCCCCGGCGGCGGCGAACGCCTCGCGTGCCAAAATCGCCGAGGCGGTGTGATGTCCATGATTCGGCGGTCGTTCGTCGAAGCGCGTGATGACGATGTCGGGCTGAAAGACACGAAGGATCCAGACCACGTCGGCCAGCGCCTCTTCGTGGTTCCAGATGGCCAGAGTCTCGTCGGCGCTCTTGGAGAAGCCGAAATCACGCATGCGGGTGAAATACTGTCGCGCGCCATCGAGTCGCCGTGCGGCGAGCAGTTCTTCGGTGCGGATGACGTCGAGCAGATCCCCTTGTTCGGCTCCGATGAGATTCTGCCCACCGCCGCCGCGAGTGAGGGATAGGTAGGCAGCGGTGACATGGCGCTGATTGGCGAGGTAGGCGAGAAGTCGCGTGTTCTCGTCGTCGGGATGCGCTGCGATGTAGAGCACACGGGCCGTGTGGGCGAGACGATCGAGAGCGTGCGCGAGCGTACCGGAGTGCATGGAAGGCTCCTGGGCGATGCCGGCGCGAGCCAGCGACCATAACAGCGGAACGACCACCGCCGCCTGGAGAGTCCCGCGTGCGAGCGGACGTATGCACCGTTGGACACGGCGATGGGCCCGCGGGCTCGATGGGTTGTCAGGCATGGCGACCTCGCTGTGGCGACGATGGGCGAGAAGCGACTACGGCATCGAGACAACGCTCATATCGATCGATCGCGGCATCGCGGCCGAAGCGAGTGATGGCGTGCTGGCGCGCCGCAGCGGCTCGACGGCTGCGTCCCGGCTCATCGTTCAACAAGACGTCGATTTCACGCACCATGGCGTCGACGTCGAATGGTTCGACCAACGTCCCAACCTCCGCGGTGACGACTTCGGGCAACCCTCCGACGCGGTAGCCGACGACCGGTACACCACTACTCAGGGCCTCCAGCGCCGCGACACCGAAGCTCTCGCTCTCACTCGGCAGAACGAAGACGTCGCAGTCGCCGAGCCAATCGGCGAAGTCGTCGCGTTGCCCGACGAGGTGCATGACCCCGCCCAAACCCGACGTCGCTATCTCCTGCTGTAGTGCCGACGACTCGGGACCGTCGCCGACCACGACCATCTGCACGGCGCGCGATCGGCGCAAGGTGCGCATGACCGCGACGAGATCGAGAGGGCGCTTGATCGGTCGGAGGGTCGAGACATGGACGAGAACCGGTCCTTCGCCCAACGTCACACCATGACGTTGCAGCGTCGTACGCAAACGACCGGGATCGCGACGTTCCGGGGGAGCGAAGCGGTCGGTGTCGACGAAGTTGGGCAGCACTTGGACCGGCGGTGCGGATAGCCCCGTCAGCCACTGTCGCGCCAGCTCGCCGAGATGACCCGATGGGACCACGATGGCGTCTGCCGCAGCGACGCAGAAGCGCGTCGGCGCCTGGTATGCCGGCAAGCGGCCGACATGGGTGACGTCGGTCCCGTGCAGACTCGCGAGCAGCGCCGGCGCCGACGCACCGAGCATCTGACGTGCGAGGAAGGCCGCCTCCGCATGCGGTACGGCATAGTGCACGTGGATGACGTCCAGTCCCACCCGGTCGTGTAATTCGACGAGCGCCGAGGCTACGCTGAGACTGTAGGGGGGATGGCTGAACACCGGATACTCCGGCGTCTCGATACGATGGAACGCGATGTTGCCGGGCATCCGACGCAACGGTGCCGCTGCCGCAAGCAGGTGGACGCCATGGCCGCGCTGGGCCAGTCCCGCGGCCAGTTCGGTTGCGATGACTGCGCTGCCGCCCATGGTCGCATTGCAAACGATGGCGACCTGCAACCGCCGACTCATGCGGCCGTCTCCGCTGGACGCGCAGGTTCTCCCAGGACGACGTCGCGTTCGCTCGGGTCGAGTGGGTCGATGGCGGCACTGATGGAATGCAGCACCGTGGCTTCGCCGAAGCGTGCGGCAAAGGGTGCCAGTCCAAAGAAGCGTTCCTGGGGATGGCCGAGCGGAAACAGGTGCGACTGCACGCGGTGCAGTTGCTGCAGCGTCTGTTCGTCGGACTGCAGGCGGGCGCGGGCGACCTTTTCGCTCAGGCGGGCCACTGCCGAGGCAACGGTCGCTCGCGTCTTGGCGAGCGCCGAATCCAGTCCAGGGCCAGCCGCGAGGATCTCCGCTTCGGCAGCGGCCAGGGTCGCGAGGAACGGCTGCAGCAGGTGATCCTGCAGGGCGCCTGTCTCGGTGTGCGGCCGCAGCAGTGATTCTACATCGCTCCGCAGCTGCGACGCGTCGAGGCCGTGGCGCACGAGGGTGAGCCGATCGCGTGGCGCCAGCAAACGCAGCCTGGCGCGTGGCACGACGAGTGGCATGGGTCTGTCGAAATGTTCGTAAAGTGGCGCGAGCTGGGCGAAGTAGGCGACCTCGCCCGGTCCGCCGACGTAAGCCGCCGTGGGCAGGAGAAGATCTTGGTAGATCGGGCGCAGCAGCACGCTCGTGCTGCACACGAGAGGGTCACGCGCGAGCGCGGCGCGAATCGCGTCCGGGTGGTGCACCGTCTCGCCGCCGACTTCCCGCCAACCCTGTGGGTCGGGAGCCAAACGGTGTCGCGGGCCGTTCGGCCCCCATGGATGGAAGAACGACAGCGGTGCGCCCTCGCGCACGTGAACCGGTGCCGTCCAGCCGGCGTCGGCCAGGGCCTGCGAGCGTCGGCGCAGCGCCGTGGCGATCGCCTCGGCATCGCGCAGCGCGCGCTCGTGTAGCGAGCGCATGACGTCGGTGAACGCCGGATCGCGGGGCTGGATGAAGATCAACCCTGCCTCGGCGAACAGTTCGGCGAAGTACTGGGCGAATGCCTCACCCCAAGATTGGCCCGGTCGATACCAGCGACGCAGCCGTTGCAGGTGCTCGGTCGCATGCGGCCCGTGGCCCAGAGCCGCGGCGAGCCGCTGCAAGGCGCCTTCCAGCTCGTCGTCGAACGCGAGATGAGCGACAGAAACGCGCTGCGGCCGTGCACCAGGCAGCGAGATTGGGTAGGGCGTGCCATCGCCATCGACGCAGCCGAGCTGGGCGATCTCGGGGAGATCGTGATCCTCGGTCTGCAGCCAGAAGATCGGTACGACTCGGCGTCCCGTTTCCCGCTGGAGCTGCGACGCGAGGCGGATGGCCGTCACGGCCTTGTAGTAGTTGAAGAGGGGTCCGCCGAAGAGTCCGACTTGCTGGCCGGTAACGACGGCGGCAGCGCCCTCGGCCAGGTCTTGCAAGTGCAGCGCACGCGCGCGGCTCGGCGCGAGGCGGGCGTTCTGCGCCTGCAAGGCGGCAGCGATGACCGGATGGATCGCCGGTGCGGCGGCGACGGCTCGCACGCGAGCAGCGGCATCGGCGAAATGGCTCGGGTAGAATCCCGCGGCCTCACCGCCGAGGTAGCCGTCGAACAGCGAAGCTACCATTGGGTTCCGTTGCTCCGGCAGGTGGGTTCGACGCCGGCCGAGCCCACCTGCCGCTCGCTCACTTCCACCCGGCGATGGCCTTGTTCACGGCCGGGGCGAAAAACTCGGTGAAGATCTCGTCGCTCTGCCCGAGCCGCGACGCGGTCTCCGCGGCTTGGCGTGCCTCTGCGGGCTTGCCTTGTTTGCCGAGAATCTGCGCCCGTACCCAATGGTTCCACCACGTCTCCCGAATGGCGATGGAGGTGTCGACGTAGCCGAGGGCGGTGTCGAGATCGCCGCCGTTGTCGAGCAACCAGCGGGCGGAGGCGAAATGCGGTCGCCAGGCGTCGCCCAGGCTCTTGTCGATGTTGGCGAGGGCGTGCGCCTTCGAATCGACCGCGATGGGAATGGCAATGCGCACCTTCTCCCACTCGAAGTCGAGACGCGTCGCAGCGTCCTCGGTGTTGGAGAAGATGAAGGTCAGGCGCTCGCGATGAGGCACTGCCTCGGGCTTGATCTGGATGGAGGCGACATCGTTGGCGGGGTCGTGGCCACGAGTGCCGCTGAGTTCGGATTGGGAGTTGAGCACGACGGTCCAGCTGTCGGCGCCTGGAATGGTGAAGAGAGAGTAGGTGCCGGCCGGTACGGCGACGTCGCCGAAGCGGAAGTCGCGGCTGGCGCTGAGCTTGGTGGCGGCGTTGGCGCCGGTGCGCCAAAGCTTGCCGTAGGGGACGAGAGTGTCCCAGATCGGACGACCCTTGACCCCGGGGCTCGAGTACTCGATGGCGAAGTCGGTCACGCCGACCCGTTGCTCGACGCGAACGAGCGGACTCGGTTGGGGCAGCTCGGGGATGCCCTGGGCACGCGCGACGGATCCGGCGAGCAGGCCGAGGGAGCCGACTAGGGCGGCAACGCGAGGGATACGAAACATGGGCGCTGATTCCTTTCTTGGAGGATGGCACGACCCTGCCACGACGGAAGGGCTTCGTCACGTCACGTCGACGACGTTGCCCCAGGTTCCATTCACGGAGAAGTGTGCCGCGGAGCACCATGCGAGCCGGAGTGACACGGTGCCGGCCAGATCTTCGTGCCCGATCTCGCCGGTGGGCGGCGCGGTCGTCGACCACGCGGAACGCCATGCCGGTGGCGCAATCACAGTGCGGGTGGCACTTGCATGTGCTGCGGAGGTTCGTACCCGGAAAGCAGTACACCTGAGCCACCTAAAACGCGAAGAGGGGTTCCGGCCACCGGCCGGAACCCCTCTTCTTTGGGGGAGAAGATGTCGGTTGCTTACGACGCCTTCAGCTTCTTCACTTCGTCGGTCATCTCGGGGACGGCCTTGAAGAGGTCCGCCACCAGACCGTAGTCGGCGACCTGGAAGATCGGCGCTTCTTCGTCCTTGTTGATGGCGACGATGATCTTCGAGTCCTTCATGCCGGCCAAGTGCTGGATCGCACCGGAAATGCCGACGGCGATGTACAGGTTCGGCGCCACCACCTTGCCGGTCTGGCCGACCTGCAGGTCGTTCGGCACGTAACCCGCGTCCACCGCGGCGCGACTGGCGCCCATGGCGGCGCCGAGGGCGTCGACCAGCGGTTCCAACACCGTGGTGAAGTTCTCGCCCGACTTGAGGGCACGTCCGCCCGAGACGACGATCGAAGCGTCCGTCAGCACCGGACGGTCCGACTTGGTCTCGCTGAAGGCGACCGACTTCGTGCGAGTGTCGTCGCCGCCGACCGTGACGCTGAGCGCCTCGGTGCTGCCGCCGCCGACCTTCTCGGCCGGATCGAAAGCGGTGGCGCGCACGCTGATCACCTTGATCGGGCTCTCGACCGTCACCGTGGCGATGACGTTGCCGGCGAAGATCGGACGCGTCATCACGCCGCCGTCCTCGAAGGCGACGACGTCGGTGGCCATGCCCGCGTCGAGCAACGCCGCGACACGCGGCAAAAGATCCTTGCCGATGGCGGTGGAGGTGGCGACGAGGACATCCGCGCCGGTGCTGCGCACCGCCTGCACCAGGGCTGCGCCGTAGGCGTCGGCGACGTAGGTGGCGAGGGCCGCGTCTTCCGAGAAGTAGACCTTGACGCCGAGATCGGCGAGCTGCTGCGCCGCAGCGCCGGCGCCCTTGCCGAAGACGACCGCTTCACACGGACCGCCGAAGCGCGCCGCCGCGGCCTTGCCGGCGGCGATGGCGATGCGCGTCGGCTTGGCGATGTTGCCGTCCTGCTGCTCCGCGAAAACCAATACCTTACCCATGGTTCACTCCTGCGTATCCGGGCCGCGGCCTCAGATCGCCTTTGCCTCGTCGTGGAGAACGCGCACCAACTCCTGCACCGACTCGACCTTGCGGCCGGCTTGGCGCTTCGGCGGCGGCGACAGACGGTGGACCTTGAGCTTGGGCGTGACGTCGATGCCGAGCGATTCGACGGGGATCTCCTTCAGCTCCTTCTTGCGCGCCTTCATGATGCCCGGCAGCGAAGCGTAGCGCGGCACGTTGAGGCGCAGATCGACGGTGACGACTGCCGGCAGCGGCAGCTGCAGGGTCTCGAGGCCGCCGTCGACTTCGCGCACGACCTTGGCTTGGCCGCCGTCGATGACGATGCCCGGAACGCCCTTTTTCTCTTCTTCCGACTCGAGGCTCTCGACCTTCGAGGCGAAGGTGGCCTGCGGCCAGCCGAGCAGAGCGGCCAGCATCTGGCCCGTCTGGTTGGCGTCGTCGTCGATGGCCTGCTTGCCCATGATGACGATGCCGGCACCTTCGTCGGTGGCGACCTTCTTGAGGATCTTGGCGACGCCGAGGGAATCGAGTTCCTGGTTGGCGACGACGAGCACGGCGCGGTCGGCGCCCATGGCGAGGCCGGTGCGCAGCTGCTCGGCGGCGGCCTTGTCGCCGATGCTGACGAGAACCACCTCGGAGCCCGCGATGGTGGCCTTGAGGCGCAGGGCCTCTTCGACCGCGATCTCGTCGAAGGGGTTGACGACGTACTTGAGATTGTCCGTCACGATGCCGGAGCCGTCGTCCTTGACCTTGATGACGGCGTTGTAATCCGGAACGCGCTTCACCGTTACGAGAATTTTCACGCGAGAACCTCCGTGGTGTGGCTCGTCGGGGGCTACCACACGTCTACCGGACGGTCAAGACAACTTACTTGCCGGATGGGTCAAAAATTAGAGGCTCTAATTCCGTTGCCGAGGGGCTCGTCGTAGCCCAGGCGCGCCGACAGCGTCCGGCCTGCCTCCTGGAGCCGCGGCAGCAGCACCTCACGCATGCGGCTCTCGCTCAGGCGGTCGCGCGGCCCGGCGACACACAGCGCCGCCACCACCGCGCCGGTGTAATCGCGGATCGGCACGGCTGCCGTTCTTTCGTCCGTCGGCCCTTCCGCGGCGTCGCAGGCGAAGCCTTCGGCCACCACCGACGCCAGCTGCAAGCCCGCCGCGCCGGCCTTGCGTCCGCCGCCCGTCGCTTCGGAAAACGCCAACAGCACCTGTTCCGCCGGACCCGGCTCGGTCGCGCTCGGCTGGCCGATGCGCGGCACGTATCGAACCGCTCGCTCCGGCTCGCAGGCGTCGAGCACGACGGCGCGCTCTTGGTGCGGCACGGCGACGAAGGCGGTCTCGCCGCAATCCGCTACCAGGGCGCGCATCACCGGTTCGGCTTGCCGGCGCAGGCCGTTCTGCACCAAGTACCCTTGGCCCAGGCGCAGGCAGCGGATGCCGAGGCGATAGTTTTCGGTGCTGCGGTTCTGTTCGATGTAGCCGCGCGATTCGAGGGTCGCGAGAATGCGGAAGACGTTGTTCTTGTGCAGCTTGAGCCGCTTGCTCAGCTCGGTGACGCCCAGCTCCTCGGACTCGGCCGAAAATTGCTCGAGGACGTCCAGCGCGTGCGAAACCGACTGGATCGTGTAATTCGCCTTCTGACGCCGGACCATGTTTCCTCCGCCACTTCCGAAAAGCGTTTTGAACTAGTGCCTAGGTTACCCGAAGTCAAACCTTGTTCAACTTCCGCCGCCGGAAAGCCGCGGCGGTGTGCCGGGCCCATCGAAGGTTCGCGGAAACGTTGCATGCAGGTGTGTCAAGTGTCTGAATTTGCGAATTTTTCAATGCAAGGAGTCCGTCGTGCAGCCGACCCTCGTCGCCGCTGAAGCCGGCGCCCGTTTCGTTCTCGTGTGCGAGCACGCCAGTGCCGCCGTGCCGTCCGACCTCGGCGATCTCGGTCTGCGCCCGGCCGATCTCGCCACTCACATCGCCTCGGACATCGGCGCGGCGGACCTGACGCGCGCCCTGGCCATGCGCCTCGGTGCCCCTGCCGTGCTCGCGCCGGTGTCGCGCTTGGTGGTCGACTGCAATCGCCATCCCGATGCGCCGGATGCGATCGTCACGCGGAGCGACGGCATCGACGTTCCAGGCAATCGCGCTCTCGACAGCGAAGCACGCCAAGCGCGTGTCGCCGCCTATCATGCGCCCTACCACGCGATGGTCGCCGCGTGTTTACGGCAGCATCCGGAGGCAATGCTCGTCAGCATTCACTCGTTCACGCCGGAACTCGCCGGTGTGCCGCGCTCATTCGACGTGGGCGTACTGTTCGATCTCTACGCCGGCTACGCGCGACGCTGGATCGAGGCGATCGCCGCGCATGGGCTCGACGTGCGCGCCAACGAACCCTATTCTGGCCTGGACGGTTTGATCTATAGCGCTCGACGCCACGGGCTCGAGCACGGGCGCGTGTATTTGGAAGTCGAGGTCAAGGATGCGTTGCTGCGCGACGAAGAGTCGATCGCGCGCATCGCCGAGGCTCTCGCCAACGGTTTACGGTCGCTGTGGGAGGAATGATGCGCATCGCATTGGTCGGGCAAGCGGCATTTGCCGAAAAGGTCATGCAGGGTCTTCTCGAACGCGGTCACTCGATCGCTGCATTCTACTGTCCGCCCGACGCGGCCGCGGGCAAGGTCGACCCTGCCAAGGCGCGGGCTCTCGAACTCGGCATCCCGGTGCGCCAGCATCGCAATCTGAAGGGGCCGGAGGTGCAGGCGGAGTTCGAAGCACTCGACGCCGATCTCGGCGTGCTCGCCTACGTCACGCAGATCGTCCCGCCCAACGTCTTCTCGGTTCCCAAGCTCGGCAGCATCTGTTTCCATCCTTCGCTGTTGCCGAAGTACCGCGGCGGCAGTGCGGTGAATTGGCAGCTCATCCGCGGTGAGACGGAAACCGGCGTCAGCGTCTTCTGGGTCGACCCAGGCATCGACACCGGACCCATCCTGCTGCAACGCAAGGCGGCGGTCGGTCCCAACGATACCGCCGGCAGTCTCTATTACGACACCTTGTTCCCGCTCGGCGTCACCGCGGTGCTCGACGCCGTCGACCTCGCCGGCACGCCGAATCCGCCGCGCGAGGTGCAAGACGAGTCGCAAGCCACCTACGATCCGCTCTGTCGCGACGAGCATGCGGCCATCGACTGGCAGCGTCCGATCGCCGAGGTCTTCAACCAGATGCGCGGATGTGATCCGCAGCCTGGGGCCTACGTCGTGCACGCCGGCGCCAAGCTGCGGCTGTACGACGCGCGCTTGGCCGAAGGTAGCGGTGCGGCGCCGGGTACGGTGACGCGCATCGCGGACGAGGGCATGGAGATCGCCGGCAACGGTGGTGCCGTGCGTGTTGCCCGGCTGAAGGGGGTAGGCGCCAAACAAGCGGCGGCCGAGTACGCCGCCGCCAACGGTATCGTCGTCGGCACGCGCTTCGAGTCGGCCTGACGCTTTACTCGAAGGCCGCCAGCACGGCCTTCATGAAGCGGTCGATGCGGAAGGTGACGTCGCCGATCTCGGGGTCGAGGCCGGTGCGTACGATCACCAGGTCGTGCTCCGGCAGAATGCTGACGAACTGGCCGCGGCTGCCGATGGCGGCGAAGGCGCGTTCGCCGAAGAACGGTGTGTCGTCGAACATCCAGAACTGCGCCCCGTAGCCGAGGAAGCCCTGGATGCCGTAGCGCCAGGCGCCGAGCAGTCCGGTGGCGCGGGCTGGTGCCGGCGTGTGGCTGTACTCGACCCAGCCCTCGGGCAGGATCCTCTCGCCGTTCCACACGCCGTCGTGCCGATACAGCAGGCCGAAGCGCGCCAGATCGCGCGCCGTGGTCCAGACCTGACTACTGAGGACGAAGTTGCCGGCGTGATCCACCTCCGGGGTGGTGTGGCGCATGCCGATCTTGTTCAGCAAGGCGCGGCGCGGGAAGGTCAGGTACTGCTGGTCATCACCGATGACGTGGCGTGCGGCGCGCATCAGCGCCAACGTGTCGCGATTGGCGTAATGCCAGCGGCTGCCGGGTTCGACCTCGAGCTGCGCCTGGCGCAGCAGATCGTAGACCGTGCCGCCGTCGAAGTAGACGCTGAAGGCGTTCGCTCCGGCGGTCTGGAGGCCGCTGCTCATGTGCAGCAGGTGCTCGATGGTGATGCGTGCGCGTGCATCACCTGCCGTCTGCCATTCGGGAATCGGCGCCGGCTGCTCGACCGAGAGTTTCCCTTGGCCCACGAGAATGCCGATCAGCGCGCTGGTGATGCTCTTGGCCGCCGACCAGGTGCGGTACGGCGTGTAGGGGCCGAAGCCGTCGCGATAGCGTTCGGCGACGATTCTGCCGCCATGCACGATCACGACACCGATGGTCTTGGTACCGTCGCCGAAGCTGCTGCCGTCGAACGCGGTGGCGACGGCTTCTTCGAGCTTGGCGCTGTCGATGGACGCGGGCAACGGTTCGTCGGGCATGAGGTCGCCGTCGGGCCAGGCGATTTCCGCGGCATTGCCCGCGGGCATGGGCATGATGACGGCGGGTAGCGCGGCGATGTCGGCCTCGGTAGCGCCGGGAGGCAGGACGGTGCAGCCCATGCCTGGGCGAAAGACCGAGAGCCGCGGCGGTTCTGTTTCCGAGTAGGCGTTGCGTGCGAGGCGGCGGCTGGTGTCGATTTCGGGGACGGGCAGGTCGTACGACTCGGGGCGCATGCCCCCGAGTTCGTCGGCGAGGATCGCTTCCAGATCGCGCTCGCCGTTGAACGCCGCCGAACACGTCATCGTGGCGCGCCAGCCGGCGTGGGTCGAGGCGGAGATGGGTTCCTCGGGGGGCGACGAGCAGGCGGTGAGGCCGAGAGTCAACGTCAGGATCGAGGCGAGGCGCTGCATGGTGGGTTCTTTCGTGCGACGGCCGAGATTCAGCGTCGCGCCGGGACGGTGAAGGGTTCGTAGGCGTTGCCGTTCCAGGTGATCCAGCGCAGCGACGGGTTGTCGCAGGGGACGTCGAAGCGGAACTCGATGCGGGTGCGCCCCGCCGCATCGGGATCCAGCACCTTGGCGGCGAAGCCTTCGATTTCGACGTCTTCGCCGCGGCCGAGGTCGGGGTGAGTCGCGGTCGGCTTGCCGAGCAAGGCGTTGCCCGTCGGGCGGCGAAGCGAGCGCGGGAGCGACAGCACCACGGTATCGTCGGCGGTGCGTTCGACGGCGACATCGTCCACGCCCCACGTCAACACCCGCGCCGAAGCGGGCAGGGTCCCACCCAAGGCGGCGCGCCGCAGCAAAAGAAACGGGCCTCGCGCCAGGTCGGGCGCGCGTACGATCACCAGCTGTTGCTCCGGCAGCACGGCATCGCTCGGGATGCCGCCGTCGGCAGCTTCGGCCTCGCTCTCCGCCCAGACGCCTCCCATCGCGCGCCATGGCGCGGCCACCAGGGCCACCGGAACATGCAGCACGAGCAGAATGCCGCAGGCGGCGACGACACCCGGGCGCAATGACGCGAGCCGTCCATCGCGCGCGGTGTGCAGCAGCGCCGCAGTGAACTGAGCCAGCACGGCGGCGCCGGCGACGGCGGTGACGATGCGGGCACCGCCGGCGACGGGACTCGCTGCGATCAGAAGTAGGGTGACGCACCAGACCACGCCCCAGAAGGCAGCCGTGTGATTGGCGCGAAACAACGGCCACAGCAGCGCCGCCAGAGCGAAGGTTCCGGCAGCTCCGCCGATGGCGGCGGCCACCATCACCCAGCCGTCGAGGGCGAATCGTTCGACACCCGGAACCCCGAGTTGCGCCAGGGCTTCGATCGGCAGGCGGATCACGAAGCCGGCGAGCGTGTCCGTCGGAAGATGGATCGCGTCGACGCCGGCGATGGCGAAGTAGGCGCCGCTCCAGGCGAGCGTAACCAGAGCCGGCAGCGTCAACTTGGCCCAGCGGCTTGGCCCCTCGCCGAACCACAAGGCATGCGCCACGAGCAGGGCCGCGCCGGCGTAGCCTGACTCGGAACTCGCCAGCGCCAGCAGCAAGAGCACGGGCGACGTCCAGCGTCCGGCCTGCCGCCCGTCCCGCAGCCACAAGTCGTGCACCAGCAAGGAGAGCAGCGCGAAACAGGCGGCCATGAGGTCGCCCCGTTCGGTGGTGGCGGTGGCTGCCGCGGCGCCGACGTCGTCGAGGGCGACGAACAGCATGGCCAGCGCGGCGATCCACGAAGTGCCGAGGAATCGTTGCAGCAGCAGTGCGGCGCAGAACACGAGAAGCCCGCGCCAGAGCAGGTCATGCAGATGCATGAGCCACGCATGCTCGGGCCAGAAGCGCAGCTCGACGGCATGCGTGAGCGAGGTCAGCGGGCGAAAGGCGCCCCAGCCGACGTCGCGCGACCAACTCCAGACGCCGGTATGATCGGCGAAGCGGGTCCGCCCGGCGTCGTCGGCGGGCAGCCAAGCGTAGAGGTCCCAAGCCGGTCGCGCCTCGCCCAAGGCCGCCGAATCGGTGACCACCAGGTGTTGCAGGTGTGCTTCGCCGTGGACGCCGCCGAAGAGGGCGGGCAGGGCCAGCACCATGGAGAGGGCGATGGCGAGCCAGGGGAAGTTGGGCGATTCCAGGAACTGCAGCAGCGGCGCCAGCTTCCGGCGCAGGTCCGCGTGTGGCGGGCGATCGATCATGGCACCGCCTCGGGGGCGTCGCCCACGAGCCATGGCGCGCGCGGCCGGACGCAACGATACGCTGGCCGAGGCATCTCGATCGGACCGACACGGAGCTTGGTGTGCGACATGGTCGAGCGTCGCTCCTAGCATAGTTCCACGCGCCGGAGCGACGGCGCGTCGACGGAACGCCGCGTCGTGCTCGGCGAACGCGTTACGCGACCCTCCTGCGTCGATCAGCCTGCCTGGGCTTCGGCGAGCGCCGCGGCGACCTCGGCGGGCGCGATCTCGGTGAGGCAGCGGTAATGCCCGAAACGACACGTCCGTTGCAGACACGGGCTGCACTCGATGGCGTGCGTGACGATCTTGGTGCGCGCTCCGAGGGGCGCCGTGCGGTCGGGCCGGGTCGAGCCGAAGATGCCGACGGTCGGCAGCCCGAGGGCGCCCGCGACGTGCATACCGCCGGAATCGTTGCCGGCAAAGCCGTCGCACAGCGAGAGCAAGGCGATCAATTCGGCGATGTCGGTCGAACCGGCGGCCACCAGCGCACCGGCCTGGGCGATACCGGCGATTTCCTCGCAGCGCTGCCGCTCGCCGGGGCCGCCGACCAGCACCGCCTCGGCGCCTTGTGCGGCCAGCTGGTCGATGAGCCCGGCGAACGAGGCCGCCGGCCATTCCTTGGCGGGCCCATAGGCCGCGCCCGCCGCCAGCGCGATCAGCGGCGCGCCGGGGTGGCGGCGGCGTTCCGCCAGCCAGGTTACCATGCGCGCCCGCGCCGCGGTGTCGACGTCGAGCGCGAAGTCCGCCGGGTCGCCGTCGATCCCGAGGGCTTGTTGCAGCATGTGCAAGCGATAATGCACCTGGTGACCACGCAGCGTCGCTGGCGTGCGGGCGACGCTGCGTGTGAGCAGCATGCCGCGAGCATCGCGGGCGTACCCGACGCGCTCCGGAATGCCGGCGAGGGCAAACCAGAGCGCGCTTTGGAAGCTGTCGGGGAAGAGGATCGCCAGGTCGAAGCGGCGACGGCGCAACGCGGCGACGAGTCGCGCCTGATCGACGAGGCCGCGCCAGCCTTTGGCGACGCGAAACGGCAACACCTCGTCGATCCAGCCGGCACCGCGAAAAAACGGGGCGAGGTCGGCGCGTACGAGCAGGGTCAGCTCGGCCTCCGGGTAGGCGCGGCGCACCGCTCGCAGGGCCGGCTGGCTCATGACGATGTCGCCGAGCCAGTTCACCTGGCGTACGACGATGCGTCGCGGCGGAGGCGAGAGCGGTTGCATGCGTTGGGTTGGATAAACGACCCGCACCGGGCGGTCCAGCGGAAGCGTGCCGCACGACCCGCGCGCACGTTGCCGGCGCCGATGCTTTTCCGGCGTCGCCTTGACTTCGCGGCGGCGGATCGGCTGTGTCTGCCGCATGACCGTGTCGTCGCAGCTCACGCAAGTCGAGGCAGGCATGGCGCTCGTCGTCGGTGGCGATCGCGTCGTGCGGGTTCCCGAGGCCATCGCCGCGCGCTTCCAACCAGGCGATGCGCTGCTCGCCGTAGCCGCCGACGGTGAAGTCCTGCACCTGCCTGCCGCCGAGCGTCGCGTCGCGGCCGAGGCCGTCGGTGCTGCCGTCGCCGCCTTCGAGGGCATGCGGCAGGTCGACGAGGCGCAGATCACAGGCTTCTTTCGCGACCTAGCAGCGCGCCTCGCGGACGACGCCGTCTGGGATCGCATCGAGGCGGTGAATCGGGACGACGTCGCCGCGGCCAAGGCACGCGGCCGCTCGACGACGCGGCTGGTGGCCGACGCCAAGTTGCGGCACGGCATGATCGAAGGCGTGCGCGGCTGGGCCGAAGCGGCGAGCCGGCGCGGCCAACTGCTGCAGACGGTGGTGCACGAGGGCTGGCAGGTCGAGCTGCGCGCCGCCGAGTTGGGCGTCGTCGGCTTCGTCTTCGAGGGGCGGCCGAACGTCTTGGTCGACGCCACTGGTGTGTTGCGCGGCGGCAACACGGTCGTTTTCCGCATCGGCGGCGACGCGCTCGGCACGGCGCGCGCCATCCTCGCGGAGGCGATCGATCCGGCCTTGGCGGCGGCCGGTTTACCCAAGGGTGCCGTGTCGTTGGTCGACAGTACGGCGCACGCCGCCGGCTGGGCGCTGTTCTCCGATGCGCGCTTGGCCCTCGCCGTCGCCCGTGGATCGGGTCCGGCCGTGGCGACGTTGGGCGCCCTGGCGCGACAGGCCGGCGTGCCGACGAGCCTGCACGGCACGGGCGGCGCGTGGATGGTCGCCTCGGCGCGGGCCGACGCCGACGACTTCGCCGCCGCGGTGCGGGCCTCGCTCGATCGTAAGGTGTGCAACACCCTCAACGTCTGCTGCATCGTGCGGTCGCGGGCCGACGAACTGGTGCCGGTATTCCTCGAAGCGCTCGAAGCCGCCGGCACCCGCCGCGGACAGACCTTCAAGCTGCACGTCCTCAACGGCAGCGAGGCCCACGTTCCGGAGACGCTGTTCACGCGCCAGGTGCGGGTGCGGCGGGCCGAGGGCGACGTCGAGGAAGCGCAGGCGGAACTCCTCGAGGCGGCCGAGTTGGGTCGCGAGTGGGAATGGGAGGAGACGCCCGAGGTGACGCTGGCGGTGGTCGACGACGTTGCCCAGGCGGTGCAGCTGTGCAATCGCCACAGTCCGCAGTTCGTCGCCAGCCTGCTCAGCCGCGATGCGGCGGAGCAGGAGGAATTTTACCGCTCCGTCAACGCCCCGTTCGTCGGCAACGGCTTTACCCGTTGGGTCGACGGGCAGTACGCCCTCCGCCAACCGGAACTCGGCCTGTCGAACTGGCAAGGCGGTCGCCTCTTCGGGCGCGGCGGCGTGCTCAGCGGCGACAGCGTCTACACGGTGCGCGCCCGCGTGACGCAAACCGATCCGCGCATCCAGCGCTGAGGCGCCGCACGCGCCGATTCAGCGTCGGATGCGGCCGTTCAACCGCGATCTCGGGTCGCGCGCCTTGACCCAACCTTCACGCCTGCGTCATCATCGCAGGCCATGCCACGCCTGACGAGCAACGGAATCGAAATCGAATACGACACCTTCGGCGATCCCAGCGGCGAACCGCTCCTGCTGATCATGGGCCTCGGCTCGCAGATGGTCCTCTGGCACGAGGACTATTGTGCCGAGTTCGCCAACCGCGGGCACTACGTCGTGCGCTTCGACAACCGCGACATCGGCAAGTCGACGTACCTGTCGCACTTGGGTCAGCCCGATCTGACACAGGTGATCACCGCCGTGCTCGGCGGCGGCGAACTGCAGCCCCCCTACCGCCTGGAAGACATGGCCGACGACACCGTCGGCGTGCTCGACGCGCTCGGCATCGAGCGGGCGCACGTCTTCGGCGTGTCGATGGGCGGCATGATCGCGCAGACGGTGGCGTTGCGCGCGCCGCAGCGGGTGAAGAGCCTGACGTCGATGATGTCGAGCACCGGCGACCGCGACTTGCCGCCACCCAAGCCGGAGGCACTGACGGCCTTGATGCAGCCGCCCGCGACCGACAAAGAAGGCGCCATCCAGCGCGGCATCAACGTGTTTCGCGCCATCGGCAGTCCGGCCTACCCGATGGACGAAGCCTTCATGCGCGAGCGCGGCGAACTGCAGTTCGAGCGCGGGTACAACCCCGACGGCATGCTGCGCCAGCTGTGCGCGATCCTGGCTCAGGAAGGACGGCGCGAGCGCCTGCGCCGGCTCGACCTGCCCGCCCTCGTGATCCACGGCGTCGACGACCCGTTGGTGCCGGTCGAATGCGGCAAGGCAACGGCCGAAGCCATCCCCGGCGCCGAACTGTTGTTGCTCGACGGCATGGGGCACGATCAGCCGCGCGAGCTGTGGCCGACCATCATCGACGCCGTCAGCCGACTCACCGCGCGTGCCGCCTGAAGTGGGCGGCGAGAGGAATCCCCATGCAAGCCGCAACCGCTGCTCCTCAGTTCGATGCCGTGCGCATCCGCCCCTTGCCCGAGGCGAAACACGGGCTGCCCTTGCTCGTCGAGCCCGGCGGCCGGCGCGACGCGGCCTCGCTCGTCGCCTGGATCACGGCGCATCGCGACTGGGTGCACGAGCGTATGCGTACCTGCGGAGCGGTGTTGTTCCGCGGCTTCGACCTCGCCGAACCGAAAGCCTTCGAGTCGGTGGCACGCGCCATCGACGATGAACTCAAGAACGAATATCTCGGCACCTCGCCGCGCGACGCGTTGACCGATTACGTGTTCAACGCCAGCGAGCTGCCGCCGTACTTTCCCATCCCGCAGCACTGCGAGATGTCCTTCGTCAAGGATCACCCGCGGCGCATTTTCTTCTGCTGCCTGTTGGCACCGGGGGAGGGCGGCGAGACGCCGCTCGTCGACTTCCGTCGCGTCTGGGCCGACATGGATCCTGCCGTCAAGGCGCGCTTCACCGAGCGCGGCATCCGCATCGTGCGCAACTACGCCGGCCCCGAGCAGAGCAGTGCCTTCAACCTGTTCGAACTCAAACCCTGGGACGAAATGTTCGGCACGCGCGACCATGCCGCCGTCGAAGCCAAGTGCGCCGAGCAGGGTTTCGAGCCGACTTGGGGGCCAGGCGAGAGCCTACGGTTGGTCAGCCGGCATCTGCCGATGAAGCTGCATCCGGAGACGGGCGAGCCGGTGTGGTTCAACCACCTGACGACCTTCCACCTGTCGACGGCGGCGGCCGAGTACGAGCGCATCTATGCGCTGCGGCCGACGTGGAAGAACTTCGGCTTGTTGCAGTTCGCGCGAGCCATGGTGGCCATGCGGCAACTGACGACGGCCAGCGACGATCAGTCGATGCACTGCACCTACCTCGACGGCAGCGAGATCGAGGCCGCCGACGTCGAGCACGTGCGCGACCTCGTGTGGCGCCACTTGGTGGTGTACGCCTGGCAGACCGGCGACGTCGTCGCCATCGACAACCACAGCGTCGGCCATGGGCGCCTGCCCTACGAAGGGCCGCGCCGCGTCTGCGTCTGCTGGGCCTGAGGCCTCACAGTTCGCGTAGGACGCGTTTGAGGACCTTGCCCGTCGGGTTGCGTGGGATCTCCTCGAGGAAGACCACCTCGCGCGGCACTTTGTAGCGGGCGAGGTGTTGCTTGACGTAATCCTTGAGGGACTCGCCGGAGATTTCGCGCCCCGGCTTGGGCACGACGAAAGCCTTGAGGCGCTGGCCGAACTCGTCGTCGGGCACGCCGATCACCGACACTTCGAGCACGTCGGGGTGGTCGGCGAGGAGGTTCTCGATCTCGATCGGGAAGACGTTCTCGCCGCCGGAGATGATCATGTCGTCGTCGCGCCCTTCGACGAACAACCGCCCTTCGGCGTCGACGTGACCGACGTCGCCGATCGACATCAGGCCGTCGATCATCTGCTTGCTGCCGCCGCCGGTGTAGCCCTCGAACAGTGCTGCGTTGCCGACGAAGATGCGACCGGTCTTGCCCACCGGCACGTCGTTGCCCTCGTCGTCGAGGATGCGCACGACGGTGCCGCGCGGCGGCTTACCCGCGGTTCCCGGCGCGGCGCGTAGGTCGCGCGGCGTGGCGATGCTCGCCTGTGCCACTTCGGTCGAACCGTAGAAGTTGTGCAAGTTGTCGCCGAAGCGGTCCATCCACCGCAGTGCCAGCTCGCCGGGCAGCGCCGAGCCGCTGGCGGCGACGACACGCAGCGACGAGGTGTCGTACTTGTCGGTGACTTCGGGCGGCAAAGCGAGGATGCGCTGCATCATCACCGGCACCACCGCGAGCACCTGCGCTCGGCTCGCAGCCACCGCGGCCAGCGTGTTCTCGGGGTCGAACTTGCGCCGCATCACGATGGTCGCCGACAGCGTCGACGCCAGCAGCAGATGCGCCAAGCCCCAGGCGTGGAAGGTCGGCGCGGCGATCATCGTGCGGTCGCCGACCTGCAGCGGCATGCGCTCGAGAATGCCGGCGAGCGCATCCATGCCGCTCGACTGCTTCTCGCGACGTGCCCCCTTCGGCGTGCCGGTGGTGCCGGAGGTCAGGATCGTGGTGCGCCCCGGCTTCTTCGGCGGCAGCGGCTCGCTGTCGTCGTGTGCCCGCGCCAACTCGTCGAGGGTCGGATGTTCCGGACGTGCTTCGTTCCAGGCGACGAGGATCGGCCGTTGGCCGGCGTGTTCGAGCACGAGCGGCAGGAACTCCTCGTCACAGATGACTGCCTTGGCGCCTTCGCGATCGAGCACCTCGCCCAGTTGCGGGCCGGCGAAACCGGTATTGAGGAACAAGGCGTCGGCGCCGCGCTTCAGCGTGGCGACCGTGGCTTCGACGAAGCCGCGGTGGTTGCGGCAGAGGATGCCGACTCCGTCGCGCGCGCCAATGCCGACGGCGGCGAGGCCATTGGCGATGGCGTTGGTGCGGCGGTCGAGTTCGCCGAAGGTGAGACTGCCGGCATCGTCGATGATGGCGACTTCGTTGGGACGCCGCGACGCCGAAGCGGCAAAGCCGGCGGCCACGGTTTCGCCCCAACGCCGGACGCCACGCAGGGTGTGAAACAGATACACGGGGTGCAGCATGCCGGCGCCACCGAGAACGCCGACGGTGCCGGTGATTTGCTCGAACAGAGATGCGGGGGACAGCGTGGCCATGAAATTCCTTCGTCGCGTCGGGGCGGTTACAGCGATTCCTGCACGATTTCGGTCGATCCGCCGGGGAGGCGGAACCACATGCCGTCGGCGCCGAGGACGATCGGTCCATCCCACGCCTCGGCCGTTCCGGCCATGAAGACGCGTTCGACGATGCGGTTCGCCGGCGGCGGTACGAGATGGGTCAACACCAGCTGGCGCACGCCGGCCTCGCGGGCCGATTCCGCCGCTTCGACGGGGGTGGTGTGGTAATCGAGAATGTCGCTCGTCAGTTTGGCCAGTCGTTGCACCCCGCGTTCCCCGAGGATCGACGAGATGCGGCCGATGATCGGCCCCGACAAGGCTTCGTGCACCAGGAGGTCGGCGCCCTTGGCGTGGTGGATCAGGTTGGCCGACTTCTTGGTGTCGCCGCTGATCACCACCGAGCGTCCCTTGTAGTCGAACCGGTAGCCGACGGCCGGGCTGACCGGCTCATGCTTTACCGCGAAAGCGCGGATGGTGAGGCCGTCGGCCTCGTAGACGGTGACGCTCGAGCCGTCGGCCGGTACGTCGAACGGCCGGGCCTCGGCGAGGGCGCCGGCCGGCGGCATGTTGTCGGCGCCGTGGTGCGCGACTCGGTAGGTCGAATCCGGACCGTACGCGGCGCGGAAGCCGCCGACCACTTCACCGACCCCGGGCGGGCCGATGACGCTCAGCGGCGTCGTGCGGCCGCCGATCCAGCTCTGCACCGTCGCTTCGCCCAGGTCGCCGATGTGGTCGGAGTGGAAATGCGTCAGCAAGATGGAAGCGAGATGGGCCCGCGGCAGACGCCAGAGTTGGATGTTTTCCCAAGATCCCGGGCCGACGTCGATGAGGAACAGCTTGTCGGCGGCAATGACCGCAGTGCACGGCGCGGCGCGATCCGGGTCGGCGATCGGGCTGCCGGTGCCGCAGAGCACGACGTGCAGCGCGCCGTCGCGCAGCCAATCCTCACGGTCCGGCTCGGCGGCGCGGTCCGCCCCACGTTGGAACATACCCTCTTCGATCTGATCGCAGCCGGCGAGCTGCAACGTCGCAGCCATCAGCGCCGCAAGAATGAAGCTTCGCATCCGATGATGTTCCTCCTGTCGGCCACAGGCCGCACGGCAAGGTATCGTGGCAGCGCCGTCGCCACAACCCACTCTGCTTCGGCGACGCGCTCAATCGGTGCCGAACGATTCGATCAGCCAGCGCCCGGCAGTCAGTTCCTGGATTTCGGTGGTGCCGCCCCCGAGCTCGACCAGCTTGGCATCGCGCGCCAGCCGCTCGACGACGTATTCCTCCATGTAGCCGTTGCCGGCGAGGATGTGGATGGCGTCCATCGTCACCTGTGTCGCCATCTCGGCGACGTAGAGCTTGCCGGCACAGACCTCGGCGACGTTCTGCGGCAGGCGGCGGCGGGCGAGGATGTCGCCGAAGACGAAATTGCGGGCGTTGACCAGGTGCATGTACATGCGCGCCAGGCGGCGCTGCACCAGTTGGTAGTCGCCGATGCGTTGGCCGCCCTGCTGCCGTTCGCGGGCATAGGCGACGGCGATCTCGAACGCCCGCTCCATCAAGCCGTAGGAGAGGTGCTGCAGGCCGGAACGTTCGGACGCGAGCGAACTGCGGACGTGGTCGCGCTGCGTGATGCCGCCGCCGAGCCAGCGGTCGGCCGGGATGCGGCAGTCGCTGAGGTACACCGCACCCGTGGGGCTCGACTTCATGCCCATCTTCTTGAACGGCGTGCTCGTCTCCATGCCTGGGTCGCTGCGTTCGACGATGAAAGCCTGCACGCTTTCGCCCGACTCCTCGCGCAGCTTGGCGTAGATGACGAAGACGTCGGCGTAGGGCGCGTTGGTGATGAACGTCTTGGAGCCGTTGAGGATGAAGCTGTCGCCCTGGCGCACGGCGCGCGTCTGCATGTCGCGGATGGCCGCCGAGCCGGCCCCCGGTTCGGTCAGTCCCCACGAGCCGATGGTCTCGAACCGCAGCAGCGGGCCGAAGTAGCGTTGCACCTGTTCCGCGGTGCCGCGCGAGCGGATGCTGCCGCCGGCGAGGCCGATGCTGGCTCCCCAACTGAGAGCGACGCCGGCGCTGACGCGCGCCAGTTCGATCATCAGGATGGTGGGGATGAACGACTCCAGCATGTCGTCGGCCGAGGCACCCTGCGCTGCATCCCACAAGCCGCCGGCGCCGCCGCCAAGGCCGAGGTCGCGCACCATGGCGCGGATGAAGTCATAGGGCGGCATGCGCTCGGCTTCGAGGTCGACGACGATCGGCTCGAGTTCACGGCTCAGATATGTGCGGACGGCGTCGCGGATGGCGCGCTGGGTGTCGGTCAGCTGCAGGGGCATGGGGTTTCCTCCGACGGCGAGAGATATGCGCTGCCGTTGGCTACGGCAATGTTCAAGCGTGGCAAACGTGCTAGAGCAGCGCAGGCCATCGGGCCCGACGACAGGAGGTATGGTGTATGATTTGGTTGCTTCTCGGGGTTCTACTGTGGTCGGCGGCGCATCTGCTCAAGGGCGCCGCGGGTTCGTTGCGCCAGTCGTTCATCGACCAGCTCGGCGCGGAGCGTTATCGCGGCGTCTTCGCCTTGGTGATTCTGGCATCGCTGGTGCTGATGGTTCTCGGCTGGCGCAGCACGCCGCCGTCGCCCGTCTACGCGCCGCCGCTGTGGGGCCGCCATCTGACGATGCTGGCGATTCTCATCTCCATGATCCTGTTCGCCGCCGCGGGCATGCCGTCGAACCTCAAGCGCCACTTGCGCCACCCGCAGCTGACCGGCGTCATCGTGTGGTCCATCGGCCACCTCGTGTCGAACGGCGACAGCCGATCGCTGGTGCTGTTCGGCGGTGTCGGGCTGTGGGCCATCGTCGAGATTCCATTGATCAACGCGCGGGAAGGCGCCTGGGTGAAGCCCGAGGCGAAGCCCACGGCCGCCGACGTTCGCGCCGTGCTCGGCGGAGTCGTCGGGTATGTGCTGTTGCTGTTGGCGCATCCGTATCTGTTCGGTGTGTCGCCGATGAAGTGAGGGAAGCACCACGGCGGCGCGGAGGTACGGGGAGACATCGCTCCGTGTCGCCGCGCCTCCGCAGTGCCGATCTTGCCGCCAACCTTCTTGTCGCTTCCAGGGATCTTACATGAGTCTTCACACTCCGATTTGTGATTTGTTCGGCATCGAGCATCCGGTGTTTCTGGCCGGCATGGGCCAGGTGGCCTTCGCCGAGGTGTGCGCCGCGGTGTCGGCGGCCGGCGGCTACGGTGTGCTCGGCATGGCGGGGTCGGCGACGCCGCAGATCGCGGTCGAGATGCGCAAGGTGCAGCAGCTGACCGACAAGCCGTTCGGCGTCGACCTGCTGGCGGCGCTGCCGCAGCAGATGGAGGAGGCGATCGACATCATCATCGGCGAGGGAGCATCGTGTTTCGTCGCCGGTCTCGGCGTGCCCGAGTCGGTGATCGACAAGTGCCACCGCGCCGGGGTCAAGGTGATGTCGATGTGCGGCAAGGTCGAGCACGCGGTGCGCGCAGAGCAAGCTGGCTGCGACGCAGTCGTAGCGCAAGGCACGGAAGGTGGCGGTCATACCGGCCGCATTGCCGGCATGGCGCTGATTCCGCAGATCGTCGACGCAGTGAAGATTCCCGTGTTGGCTGCCGGTTCGATCGTCGACGGGCGTGGCTTGGCGGCGGCGCTGGCCTTTGGCGCACACGGGGTGTGGATGGGTACGCGCTTCATCGCCTCGCACGAAGCCAACGCCGCGAAGGCGTACAAGCAGCGTGTGGTAACGGCGGGCAGCGACGACACGGTGATCGCCCGCTGTTACTCGGGTAAGCCGATGCGTGTGTTGAACAACGACTACGTGCGCGACTGGGAGAAGCGACCGCAGGACCTGCAGCCGTTTCCGGCCCAGCTGGTGCATGCGTTTCAGGATGGCGTGACCAACTTCACCGCCGCCGCCGATGCCGATCCCGACCGCACCATGATGCCGGCGGGGCAGGGCGTCGGAGCGGTGCACGAAATTCTGCCGGCCGGCGAGATCGTGCGTCGCACGGTAGCCGAAGCCGAGAGCGTCATCTCCCGCATGGCGGCGATCCCGGGCTGAAGAGGCGCTCGCACCCCATGCGGGGTACAACGCGGAGACGCCGAGGCGCGGCGAGGCGCTGCGTCTCCGGCGCCCCCGTGTCTCTGTTCGAGGCTACTCGGCCGCTTGCAGCGCCTGCATCTGGCTGCGGTACTTCTCGATGAGGGTGACGTTGGCGTCGGGGACGTCGGCGAACATCTGCATCAGCTGCTGGCCGCCGGTCATCTGCGCCCGCAGCGCCGCCGCTTGATCCTTGCCGAGCTGCTTTTCCAACTCGGCCATGGCCTGTTGTTGCTCGGCTTCGGCGGCGGCGATTTCCTTGCGCAGCGCTTCCTTGCCGCCCTGTTCGAGGACGGCATAGGCAAGCGCGGCGTTGTAGGCGACCTTCTGGTAGGCTCCGGGGTCGGCGAAACCGTTCTTGCTCAGGGCGCTCTGGGCCGCGGCGGAGAGCTGCATGCCCTTGGCGAAGGTCGCGGGGTCGGTCGGCGAGCCATCGGCCCAGTCGCCCGCTTCCTTGCCGAGAGCCTGCAACTCCTTGGTGGCGGCGAAGAAGCCCTGCAACTCCGCTTCGCTGAGCAACGTCGGCGCCGCCATCGCCTGCGGCACGGCGCCGCCCGCATGGGCGGCTCCAGCGGCACGGGCGGCATCCATGCCTTGCTGCATCTGCTGCATCATCTCGGGCGATACGCCCGAAGGTTGTGCGGCAGCTGGTGCGACGCCGAAGCCGATCAGCAGAGCCATGGTGCGAAGGGACGAAAGACGAGTCATGGGTCAGTCTCCTGTAGAACTCGACGCGCACGGTCGGCGCCGGTCGAACGTTCCCAAGGCGAACCGGCGTGCCTCCTCGCACCTAGCCCAATCGGCCGGTGCGGGAAACCTCTGGCGCAGTTCGAAGCCGCAGGAGGTCGGGGTCGAGCCAAGGCGCCGTCGTCCGCCGGTGCGTCGCCGGCCAGGAGCAGCCGGTTGGGGCTCGCGCTCGGCGTGGGGCTCGTGTACCTGGGCGGGATGGCGAGCTCTGGCGGAAGAACACGCCGATCGATGGAGGCGAGGCCCCGCCCGCCGCGGCCGGCGCCGGTGCCGTGGTTCGGGGAGCGCGAACGTGGGCTGCTCTATGTGCCCGGCTACCTGACGGAGGCGGCGCGTGACGAGATCCTCGCCTGGCTGGCGACGCTGCATCCGCTCTGGGAACAACGCTACTCGACGCGGCGCCCGCTGCCGCGCGGGCAGGTGCAACGTGGGCTGTTGCGCCCGGTGTACTGGTTGGGTAACTGGCAGTTCGCCTGTTTGGGCTACTACGAACCGCCGCGGCGCATCCGCAATTGCGCGGTCGAGGCCGAACCCTTTCCCGAAGTGTTGGCGTGCCTGGTGCGCGACATGGAGCGGCGTATCCGCGCTCAGTTCGCGCCGGCCGATGTACCGCGCGGCTGGCACCTGAACACCTGTCTGGTCAACTTCTACGGCAGCCGCTGGGACGGTACGCGATGGCAGGACGCGGCGCGGGTCGGCGAGCATCGCGACTTCGAGCCCGGCCCGGTGGCTTCGTTGTCGATCGGCGAGCGGGCGCTGTTCCAATTCGTGCGGCGCGGCCAATTCGACGCCCCTCCCGTGCGTACCCAGTGGTTGGAGGACGGCTCGCTGCAAGCCTTTGCTGGCCCCTTGTGGAAGGACGATCTGCTGCACCGCGTGCGCCGGGTCGAGGACAAACACGCCACCGATCTTCCGCCCGCGATCGAAGGCTTCCGCACGCGGCGCATCAACTTCACCTTCCGGTACGTCCCCGATGCCCATGTCGTTCCCTTCGCTCGGCTCAGCTCCGAAGCGAAGGAAGACGTCCGCGAGTACGTAATCGAACTCGGGCGGCATGCGTCGTTCTTCCGCCGCGCGCTGGACGAGTGAAAGCGGCCGCGCTCGGCGCGATCCTGATGCGAGGGCAGCGCCGGGGGATCAGCCCGAAGCGCAAGAAAATCATCACCCCCCCGATTGACAGTCTGCCCTTCTCGTCTAGCTTACGCCTACTTCGTATGACCCCTATCGCCTCGATCTTTTCGACCCCGGCTTGCGATGCGGCGAGCGCGTGCCCCAACGACCTGCCTGCAGCGGGTTCGGGCGCGTTGGCGTGACCTGAGGTCCACATGTCGGCGGCAAAGCATCACCGGTCCGGCTCAGGCACACGCTCGAATGGGCACCACGAGGAAGATCATCCAGCTCCCCACTGGCGCTTCTTCGGCCTGCTCAAGCCCGAGCGCCACGACATTCTCGTCATCTTGGCCTTCTCCGTCGTCAACGGGGTGCTGTTGTTGGCGACGCCGCTTGCGGTCGACGCGGTCGTCAACAACATCGCCTTCGGCGGCCAAGAGCAGGTCTACGTCCAAGCATTGCTCGTCCTCACCTTCGCGCTCTTTGTATTCCTGCTCTTGCTCGCAGTGCTGCGTGGGGCGCAGCACGTGGTCATGGAGATCGTGCAGCGGCGCCTTTTCCTGCGGGTCATGGCGGACTTGGCCTGGCGGCTACCCCGGATCGAAGCATCAGCCTTACGCGAGAAGTCGGGCCCGGAGCTGGTCAACCACTTCTTCGAAGTCACGACCGTGCAGAAGGGGAGCTCCCTGCTCTTGCTCGAAGGCATCAACGTCGTGCTGTCCGCGCTCATCGGCCTCGTGGTCCTCGCGTTTTACCATCCCTTCTTACTGGCCTTCGATCTGGTGCTCCTGATTTTGCTGGTCTTCGTCGTCTTCGGGTTGGGGCGCGGAGCGGTCGAGACGAGCGTACGCGAATCCTACGCCAAGCACGCGGTCGCGGGCTGGCTCGAACAGATTCTGCTGTTCCCACTCTTGTTCAAGAGCCGCGGCGCGCCGGAGTTGGCCTTGTCGCGGGCCGACGCGCTCGGTCGCGAGTACCTCGAGGCGAGGCGCGCGCACTATCGCGTCTTGCTGCGACAGATTGCCGGCCTGTTGGGTCTTCAGGCGGTGGCCAACGCGGCCTTGCTCACGATCGGCGGTGCCCTCGTGCTGCAAGGGGAATTGACGCTGGGGCAGCTCGTCGCCAGCGAGCTCATCGTGGGCGCCATCGTCTCCTCGGTCGCCAAGTTCGATAAGCAGCTCGAGAGCTGGTACGACGCCATGGCGTCGGCAGACAAGCTCGGCCACCTCGCCGATCTGCCGGTCGAACGCGAGCACGGAGAACGGCCGAAGCAGCGCTCCGGCCCGGCCGAACTCGAACTGCGCAAGGTCACGTTCGGCTACGATCCCGATCGTCCGCTCTTCCGCGACCTCGACCTGTGCTTCCGGCCCGGTACCCACGTGGCCGTGGTGAGCGCCGCCGGTTACGGCGCGAGTACGCTGCTCGACCTCTGTTATGGACTCCTCGAACCGCAGCAGGGCATGGTGTTGGTGGATGGCATCGGCGTGCGGCATTGGGATCTCGAGGCCCTGCGGCACGAAGTCGCCCTGGTGCGCGGCACCGAGATCGTCGAAGGAACCATCGCCGAGAACGTGCGCCTCGGTCGCGACGACCTGAGCCTCGACGATGTGCGCCGCGCCCTCGAGGGTGTCGGCCTGATGGACGCCGTGCTCCAGTTCCCCGACGGCCTCGACACCTACCTCAAACCGGGCGGTAGGCCGCTGTCGAGCACGCAGCGCTCGCGCCTGGTCCTGGCGCGCGCCATCATCGGCCGCCCCCGACTGTTGCTCCTCGACGAGCTTCTCGAAGGCCTCGACGTCGCCACGGTGCAGGAGTTGGAGGACTATCTCTTCCACCCCGACGCGCCATGGACCTTGGTATTGGTCACCCGCGACCCGGATCTCGTCCGCCATTGCGACGAGGTCGTACGCCTCGGCGAATGCCATCTGAGTGAAACGAAGGAGTCGAGGAACCCATGAGCCGCGCGAGCCGCAACGCGCGATCGACCGAGCAGGTGGAGGCAGCCGATCTGTCGGAGGCGATGCCGTTGCTCGACCATCGCACGGGACTGCCGGTGCTCGACGAAGCGCGCTCGTCGAACCGGCTCAGAAACTTCAGTCGCGTGATCGTCCTCGCCTTCGTGGTGTCTGTTCTCGGGCTCGCCTTCCTCCCGTGGCAACAATTCGTGCAGGGCGCCGGGCGCGTCGTCGCCTTCGATCCACTCGAACGCGCGGTCACGGTCGAGGCCCCGCTCGCCGGTCGCGTCCAGCGCTCGCACGTGGTCGAGGGCCAGAGCGTGAAACGCGGCGAGCTGCTCTTCGAGATCATCGACAACGATCCCAACTTGTTGGCCAACCTGCGCATCCAGCGTGAGGCCGCGCGCTCCCGCCGCGACGCCGCCCAGCAGCGCGTCGCCTCTCTCGAAACGCAACTCGCCGAGTTGGAACGAGCGCTGGGGCTGGCGGTCACCGCCGCACAAACCCGCCTCGACGCGGCGCGGTTCGCCGCCGATACTGCCCGCCTCCAGTTCGAACGCATCAGCGTTCTGCACGACGACCCCCGCGGTCTGGCGTCGCGGCGCGACTTCGAATTGGCGACGTTGGAGCGTGACCGCACCGCCGCCGAGTTGGTTCGCGCCGAGGCCGAATTGGAGCGAGCCGCCGTCGACGTGCGGGCGAGCCTCGGCAATGCGCGCGCCCAGCGCGACTCGGCGCGCGCCGACCTGGCCGCGGCCGAGCAGTCGTTGGTCACCCTCGACATTCAGGTCACCCAGACCGAGATGCAGCATGTGGTCTCGCCACGCGATGGCGTCGTCTTCCGCGTGCTCGCTACCGAGGGAACCTTCCTCAAGGCGGGCTCGCCGCTGTGCACGGTGATCCCCGAGACCGACCAGCGCATGGTCGAGATCTGGGTGAACGGCAACGACATGCCGCTGGTGCAGGCGCGAGAGGTCGACGCCGAAGGCAACGTCGTGAAGCCGGGCAGCCCGGTGCGCATCCAGTTCGAAGGCTGGCCCGCGATTCAGTTCATCGGCTGGCCGAGCGCCGCGATCGGCACCTTCGGCGGCGAGGTGGTCCTCATCGATCCGACCGACAACGGCAAAGGGCAGTTCCGCGCCCTCGTCGCCGAGAAGCCCGACGTTCTCCGGCGCGGCACCCCCGACGAACGGGTGATCGCATGGCCGGGCCCACGCTGGCTGCGCCAGGGCGTGCGGGCCAACGGCTGGGTACTGCTCCAGCGCGTGCCGCTGTGGTTCGAGTTCTGGCGCCAGATCAATGGATTCCCGCCGGCACTCGACGACGGCGCCCTTGCCGAGACCGGCAGTGGCACCAAGTGAAGGACACGTCGCCGTGCGCCGGCTGATCCTAGCCCTAGCCTTGGTCCTCCTGCCGACGGCGACAGCGTGGGCCGAGAATCGGCGCGACCCCAAAGCCGCCGCCGGCGCCACCGCACTTTCCCGGACGCTCGGCCTCGACGAGGTCCTCGCTTCGGTGCGTTCCCAGTATCCGCCGATGTTGGCCGCACTCATCGAGCGGGACATCGCCGCCGGCCGCTTGAAGAGTGCCGAGGGCGTCTTCGACTTCAACGTGTTCGCGCGCGTTTTCGGAACGCCCGCCGGCTACTACGACAGCGGCAGCCTCGACACCGGCTTCGAACAGTTCACGGGTATCTGGGGCGCCACCATCTTCGGCGGCTATCGCATCACCACCGATGACACGCTGCCGGACTACGACCCGAACCGCACCCAGGGCGGCGGCGAAACCCGCCTCGGCTTCCGTATCCCGCTGCTGCGTGACGGCTCCATCGACCGGCGGCGGGCCGCCTTGCTCAAGGCGCGTCTCGATCAAGAACTCGCCGACCCCTTCATCCAGCGACAGCAACTCGACTTCGTGCGGGCCGCGTCGGTGGCGTGGTACGCCTGGCTGGCCGCAGGGGAGCGCCTGCGCGTGACGGAGAACCTGCTGGCGATCGCGGTGGAGCGCCAGGACGGCTTGGCAACGCAGGCGGCTGCCGGGCTGGTCGCCCCCATCGCCGTCACCGACAATCGCCGTCTGGTCGTCGCCCGCGAAATCGCCGTGGTGCAGGCGCGGCGCCGTTTCGAGGGAGCCTCCCTGGCACTGTCGCTGTTCCTGCGCGACGCCAACGATGAACCGGTCGTTCCCAGCCGCGCACGTCTTCCCGCTGCCTTCCCCTCGACGGCACCACCGGCGCCGGATCGACTCGAGGACGACGTGCGCCTGGCCTTCGAGCGTCGACCGGAGATCACGCGCTTCAACCTCGCCCTCGAAAAACTCGAGGTCGACCGGAGCGTCGCGCGCAACCAGATGCAGCCCAACCTCGACCTCGGTCTGACGGCGAGTCAGGACTTCGGCGAAGAACTCTATAAGGACAAGGACGAATTCGAGGTGAAGGCCGGTATCGAATTGCGCGTGCCGCTGCAGCGTCGCGAGGCGAAAGGGCGTCTCGCCGAGATCGATGCGCAGATCGCCCAAGTCGGCAACGACCGCAAGTTCGCCGGCGATCGCTTGCGTAACGAGGTGCGCGACGCCTTCTCCGCTTTGGTCGCTGCGTGGGACCAGATCCGCCAGACCAATCTCAACGTGGAGCTGGCGCGCGAGCTGCGGGACGGTGAGGCCGAGCGCTTCCGCCGCGGCGCCTCGGACATGCTCGCCTTGCAACTACGCGAGCAGGCCGCCTTCGACGCCGAGGTCCTCGCCGTCGACGCCTTACACGACTACTTCCGCGCCCTGGCCGACTATCGCGCCGCCACCGCGGCGGACCTCATGCTCCCCGTACCTCCGCCCAGCTGACTCCGTGTCGACGGGGTCGCGCATCCTCTGCGGCTGACGATGCGAACCGGAACGGCCCACCGCAGCGTCTTCGCGTCGAGCCGGCACTACTCTTCGCGGGCGATGCGGCGCAGTTCGCGGATCACCACCGCCAGGCCCGCAAGAGTCGTCCGCGGTGCCGTGGTCAGGTCGTCGATGATCTCGCCGATGCGGCTGAGCGACGCTTGGTGGGTGATGAGGTACGACTCGATCGCCGCGGCGGCATCGACGGCGTCCGGGTTGCCGACGACGACCGCGGTCGTGATCTCGCGGCGCAACATCATCAGATCGTCGCTCAAGCCATGTGCCGCGCGGCGCTGCCAGCGATCCTCGGGCACGAGTTGGGCCACCCGTCGGTCGAGCCACTCGAGGTCGAGCAGATCGCACAGGGCGTAATAATCGCGAGCCGCCAGCTCGGCGCCGAGGTTGTGTTCGATGGCGATGGCGGCGACATCGAGCACCTCGGCGAAACGCTGCAGCCGCGCCGCCGGCTGCGCCAGAGCGCGTGGCACGCCGTTGGCCGCGATGTCCTCCGCCGTTGCCGCGGTGTTGGCGGCGAGAGTGTCGGGCAAGACCTCGTCGAAATGGGTGACGATTTCCTCGCAGGGAAGGCGGAAGGCGTCGTACAGCACCGCCGCCGCGGCATCGGCGGGTTGGGTGCGGAGCAGCCAGCGCGTGGCACGTTCGACGCCGCCCGCGACCTGCTCCCAACAGCGCGCCTCGGCGGCGAGCGGTAGTTCGGGATCGGCGTCGGCAATCGCGTCCCATAGCGTGTCGGCGCCGCTCAGCGCCGCGGCCACGGCCCACGACCGCACGATCGCCTCTTCGTCGGCGCCGCAATCGCGCCGCAGGCGGGCGACGAATCCCGCGCCCATCCGGTCGACGACGGCGTTGGCGAGTTCGGCTGCGATGACGTTGCGTCGCAGTCGGTGACTACGGATGCCCTGACCGCAGCGTTCGTCGACTTCATCCGGGAAATAGCCGCGCAGGTAGCGTTCGAAGAAGGGATCGTCGGGCAGCGACGACGCCAGGATCGTCCGTCGTAACGCGATCTTCACGTGCGCCGACAGCCACGACAGCTCCGGATGGGTGAGGCCGCGGAACTGCAGACGCCTCAAGCGTAGGGCTTCGCGTTGCGGCAGCGCCCAAGCCCCACGCGCCATCGCCCCGTCGGCTTCGAGGAACTGCAGTGCGTCGGCGAAGTCTTCGATGCGCGTTTGGCTACGCAGGCGGTCGAGGCCGAGTGTCCGCACGCGGTCGCGGCAGCGGCGAAGGGTGAGGTCGGCGTTGCGCGTGCGTGCCGTCGCCAGCAGGCCGAGGCGCTCGGCATGACTCAAGCGCGGACCCTCGGCGGTCGGTCCGACGGCGATCTCGAGGTTCACCTGTCGGTCGCGCAGTTGGGTGTCGGCGCTTTGATCGACGGCGGCGGAGTGGATACGCCCACCGGCGACGCTGTACTCGATGCGTCCGGCTTGGGTGAACACGCCCTCGCACAGCTCGGCGACGAGGCGGGCGCCGACGCGGTCGCCATCGACGCGGACGGCATCATGTTCGGGGTCGCGCGCTTCGGCGTGGCGTTCGTGGCTGGCCTTGACGAACGTGCCGCCGCCGGCGCTGAGCAGCAGATCGGCGCGCCACAGCAGCAGGGCGACGACGAGCTCGTCACCGCTCATGCTCTCGCGTTCGGTGCCGAGCATGTCGCGTACCGCGGGGTGCAAGGGGATGTTGGCGGACGAGCGCAGATAGACGCC
Organism: uncultured Binatia bacterium (SeqCode); assembly: GCA_964524885.1. Classification (GTDB taxonomy): domain Bacteria; phylum Desulfobacterota; class Binatia; order HRBIN30; family HRBIN30; genus CALJUJ01. The sequence continues at coordinate 190,047 of CAZGEJ010000003.1, read as the reverse complement.
ACCGCCGTCGCCGAGTGCCGTGCGGTCGAGGCTGTCCCAGCTGCGAGTCGGGTCGTCGGCAAGACCTTCGCGAGCGGCGAACGAACGGGCCGGGTCGGGGTTGGGGTCGAGCAGGATGTAGCGCCGATCGAAGGCGGCGCGTAGCCGCAAACGTCGCGACAACAGCAGCGCTTGGGTCAACTCCGGCGAGGCCAAGCTGCCGATCGCCAACACGTCGAGCTCGTCGCGGTCGGCGTTGCGTCCGAGTTCGGCGGCGTGTCGCCGCACCGCTTCCCAGACGCCACGCGCGGTGACGTCGGCGGCGGTATGTTGGTCGGCGCGCGACGCCAGTGCGGCGAAGGCGTGTCCGAGCCAGAAGCCGCGTCGCTTGGCGATTTCACCGGCCTCTTCGAGCCACGCCTCCGTGCCGATGCCCGGTCCGAGGGCGAGGTAAGCATCGGGTTCATCGTAGGCCACCAGGCCGGCCGGTACGCGGGTGCGTCCGTCTTCGACGTTGTCGGTCACGTCGAGCAGGGCGCCGACGAAGGCGAGGTAGGCATCCTCGTCGCGTCGAGGCGACGGCTGGAACACCAGCGGTACGATCCCGCCGTAGGCCGCATGCGGCACCAGCGGCGCGTTGCGCAAAACTTGCCGGTCGAGTTCGCGCAACACCGCGTCGCGCAGCCCGTCGCTCTGCGCGTACAGACCGATGCCGCCACGCGCCACGGCGGCATCCCGGGCGAAGAGTCCCTCGACCTGACGACCGCTGACGAAGATCTCGACGCTGGGCCGGCGTCCGCTCAGCAGGGGCAGGCGGGCACAGTCGATCTTCAGCGCCAGCGGCGGTGCTTCGGCGAAGGGGTCGAGTTGGCCGGCGCCGCTGACGGAGAGGCGGAAGTAGTTGCTGCGCACCGCGGCGCGTAGCACCGCGAGCAGGCCGCGCAGGCAGCGGACTTCGGTTTCGTTCTGGCCGCTGCGCAGGCTCTCCTCGAAGCGACGTTCGATCTCGCCGAGGGTGCGCGTTTCACGATCACGCGGCGGCGAGGCATCGAGCGGATCGAACTTGGCGGCGAAGTACTCCCACAACAGATGGGCGCTCTGCGGATGACGGACGAGGGTCGCGCGGGCGAAGGCACGGCTGGCGACGGCACCACACTGCGCGGCGTAGCCGACGCACAGACGCAGTGCGTCGACTTGGCGCCAGTCGAGGCCGGCGCGCGGCAGTAAGGCGTTGAGCTCGTCGTCGACGAGGGTGCCGGCTTCGAGTCGTTCGAGAGCCGGTCGCAGCAGCGGCGCGATGCGGTCGACGTCGAGCGGACCGCGTTCGTCGCGGATGCGCAGGGTCAGGACGAACAGTTCGGGCTCACCGACGAGCGCGACCGTGAGGGTGTGGATCTCGTGCACGCCGAAGCCGAGGCGGCCGAGCGACAGGACCAACTCGCCGACGATGAAGTTGCGGTCGGCGTGGTAGAGTTTGAGCTGGGCGTAGCGGCCCGGCGCTTGCGGATCGTCGGCGAGGTCGAGTTCGGGGCGCCGTTGCTGGCGAACGTGTTCGAGCCGCTCGATGTCGAGCGCAGCGGTACGGATGTCGTGGTGTGCCTTGTAGCTCGCCGGCAGCGCCGCCGCGTAGCGCGCGACGATCTCGTCGCGTTGGATCGACGGGTAGGCGGCGCGCAACTCGTCGCGCAGGCGGTCCTCCCACGAACGCAGCAGCTCCAGCACGGGGCCGCGCAGCTCGTCGAGGCGAAACGACGCCATCATTTCGGCCGGCGCGGCGAGGTAGAAGTGCATGCGCACGACTTCGTCTTGCTGCACCAACTCGCGGTAGAGCACGGCCGTGGCGCCGGTGGCTTGGACCAAGCGCTGCTCCGTGCGGCCGAACATTTCGCGCGCGAAGCGCTCGCGTGGCACGGTGACGAGGACGCAGACGCCGCGGTCGAGAGCGTCGGGCGTATGCTCGACGCGGGCTCGGTCGCTGTCGCGTGCCGCGAGCATGGCGCGCAGTTGTGCGCGCAGTCCCTCGGGCGCCAGGGCGAGCGTTTCGACGCGCGGCAAGGCGTCGAACGCCGTGATCAGTTGCCGCCCTTCCGTCGTGTCGGCCTCCGTACCCTCGGCGTCGAGCACGGCGTCGAGCTTGGCGCGCAGCAGCGGCACCGCCGACGACGGCTGCAGCTCGGCCTTCTCGGTATAGAGCCCGAGGAAGCGGCGTTCGCCCACCACCACTCCGGCGGCGTCGATGACCTTGACGCCGACGTAGTCCATGTAGTCGCGTCGCAATACCGGGCTTTGGGCATTGGTCTTGGACAACATCACCAAGGGTGGTTCGTGCAGGCGCTGGCGCAAGGCTTCGCTCAGCGGGGCGCCCTGGGAATAGCGGGACAGGTCCTCGTTTTGCAGAATCCCGAGGCCCGAGCCGGAGCGGACGTGGGCGTAGCGCTCCAGGCCTTGTCCGGTGATGTCGTACTCGCGGTAGCCGAGCAGCAGGAAGCGATCCTCGGCGAGCCACTCGAGAAACTCGGCGGCTTCGGCGGCCTCGATGTTCCACGGCCGCTGCAGCGGCTTGCTGCGCAGCTCGTCGGCGATCGCCGTCAGGCGGGCGCGCATGCTCGCTTCGTCCTCGGTGGCGAGGATGAGATCGCGCAGGCGCTCGGTCAGCAGCCCGGCGATGAGCTGCGGTTCGGGGTGGCGATCGAATTCGACATGGACGAAGGTTTCGCGCGGGCCGACGACGCCGGGCAGGTCGATCGACAGCACGGCACGCCGCGGGTCGCGTTCGATGCGAAAGGTCGAGGCGAGCAAGCGGCGCGGACGGACGTCGGCCTCGTGCAGGCATTCGCGCACGGTTTCGACGATGTAGGGGCGATCGCGCAGGAGGATTTGGACGACGGTGCCGTGCGCTTCCCAGCCTTCGTGCGCCAGGTCGGGCGACAGCACCCGGAGGCGCGGCTCGTCGGCGCTACGCTCCATGAGGAAGCGGAAGGCGACCATGGCGAGGGCGCTCAGCTCGCGCTCGTCGATGCCGGCGGCGCCGGCCGAGGCGGCGAACAGGCGGACGAAGGGTTCGGCCAGGGTCCGTTCGCCGGGGACCACTTGGCTGCGGCTGGCTTCGACGACCTCGCGCACCGGTGCCGGCACGGCGGGCTCGGGGACGCGCCCGCGCTTCTGTTCTTCCATCAAGCGGGCGATCGCCCGCGACAGCTCAGCCATGGGACGCCTCGGCGGGGAGGCAGGCAGCGGACCACTGACCGCCGCTGGCCACGAGTCCGTGCCGGCCGAGGAAGGGTGCCAACTCGGATTGCGCCGGCAGGGTGCACGTCAGGCGATCGCAACCCCGCCGCTCGGCCCGCCTGCGGGCGAACTGGAGTAGGGCGCTACCGACACCGCGGCGCCGGTGGGGGTCGGCTACGACGAGGTGATCGAGATGGGCGAGCGCCCCGCTGGTCAGTTGGCGGGTATAGGTGACGTGCACGAAGCCGAGAGCGACTTCGCCGTCGAAGGCGAGATAGAGGTCGGCGCCGAGGTCGGCCACGATGTTGCGAAAACGCTTCAGGGTGGCTCGGTCAGCCGGTGGCACCGGCGAGCCGCCGGCGGCGAGCAGGTCCATCACGGCGGGAAAATCGGTACGCCGCCCACGGCGGATGCGCACTCGGGGTTCGAGCATGGGCTGCCCTATTTACCCCGATGTGGGCAAAATAAAAATGAAAACGTCGCGTCATCCAGCGAGGGGCGAGGCGTGTCGGAGTGGCGGCCGCGTGCCTAGCCGAATCCTTCGCGGCCAACCGGATCTCCGGATTGGCTTTCCTCGCAGCTTCTCGGTAACCGGGGGATTCCTTGCGGCGGGCGAAATTGCGCTTGAGTCCGACGCTCTAGGGGAGTAGGTTTCGTCGATAGGTGGCTGGATGAGAGATCGGACGCGGTGGCGGCGGGCGCTGATGGCGGCATGGATCTGGGGCAGTTTACTGCTCGCCGGACCGGTCGCGGCACAACCCGCTCAGAGTCTTCCTTCGGCGTTCTTGATTTTCCCGCACGTCGAGGCCGATGGCGTCGGCGATACCCGCTTCGAAATCGTCAATCTCACCGGCAACTACGTCGATCTGCAGTGCTTCTACGTGCACAGCGACTCCTGCATGGAGATCGGGTTCTTTCTGGCGTTGACCCCGTACCAGCCGATTTCGTGGACGGCGACGGGTGGCGCTTCAGACCCGTTCCGCGGCACGGCGGCGCCGCCGTTTTACGGTACTGGCGAGCTGAAGTGTGCCGTCATCGCGGCGCAAGAGGCGCTGCCGTACCACAACGCAATCCAGGGCCGGGCCTCGGTGTACTCCGCCAACGGCGACACCGTCTCGTACGGTGCCGTCGGCTTCCGGCGCTTGTCGCCCGGACCGTACACCGGCGTCGTCCAGCTCAACGGCAGCACCTATGCGGCTTGCCCGAATCGCCTGCGTTTTCAAGTGATTACGGACGAAACCTTGCCAAACGAGTTGATCCTCGTGCCATGCGATCAGGACCTGCTGCTGCAGATCCCGACCGAGCTGACGGTGCAGTATCTCGTCACCAACGAATTCGAACAAACTTTCTCGGCTTCGACCGGCATGGAGTGCACCAGCCGCCTGTCGTTCCCCGAGATCGGCAATTTCTTCACTCGCGCCACGCTGGGTACCGACACGGCCCAGTTGAACGTGCGCGGCTCGCAGGGGCCGCTGCTCGGGCTGGTGATCGACGGCGTTAATTTGTTGGGTAGCCCCGGCGTCGCCGGCAACGAACCCTCCTTCGACGGCAATCGCAGCGCCACGGTGCGCTTCCCGGGTCCCAATGGCTGAACTGTTGCGCATGCTCACGGCGCTGATGGCGCTGTTCTCCCAACTCGGCGCACGCGGTCCGCTGCTGCCGTACCCGACGCCGCTGCCGACGCAGACGGCGACGGTGCGGCCGTCGAATACCCCCGTGCCGACGTTCACGCCGACGCCGCAGGCGACGGCCACCCGCACGCGTACCTTCACGCCGACCGCGACGGTGACGCATACGCCGACCCCGTTCATTTCCGCGGCCGAGCCCGACCCGTTCGGCATCAATACCGCCGGCTTGCCCCCGGCGCAGCGCTTGCCCTCGGCCGTGCTGATCTACCCCTTCATCTCGACCGCCCCCGGCGAGGATACGCTCATCGAGATGGTCAACCTCACCAATGCCGCAGTGCGGGTGAAGTGCCATTACGTCGATGCCACGACCTGCCGCGGCATCGACTTCTTCGTCGACCTCACCGCGCTGCAGCCGGTCGCCTGGCGCGCCACGACGGGCCAGAACGGCAACGGCACGCGCCTGGCGCCGCCGCTCGTCAGCGATCTTGCCGAACTGAAGTGCTTCGTGCAGCCGACCTCGACGGCGCTCTCGTCGCACAATGCGCTGCAGGGACGCGCCTTGGTGCAAGACTCGGGCGGCGAGACCGTGGGTTATCCGGCCGTCGGCTTCCGTCGCCTGATCGCCGGCAGCTTCACCGGTACCGTCAACCTCGACGGCAACACGTACGAACAATGCCCGGACCGCCTGCACTTCCAGGGGCTGGCGAGCCGCTCCGGTTCCGACAGCGAGTTGATCCTGGTGCCGTGCGATCAGAACCTCGAAACCACTCGCGCTACCAGCAGCACGGTGCAGTTCGGTGTCTTCAACGAGATGGAACAGTACTTCTCCGGCGCGATCACCATGACGTGTATGTCGCGTCGACGGTTCAGTACCATCCCGGCGCTGCGCTACAGCTCGGTGGGCACCACTACGCTGCACGCCATCGTGCGCTCGGTGTCGACACCCGTGATGGGCCTGGTCATCGAACGCTTCACCGTACCCGGTAGCGGCGCCACCTCGACGTCGGCCAACCTGCCGTTCCTCGAAGGCGGTCGTAACTCGACGATCAGCCTGCCCAACGATTTCTGATGCCATTTGCCCGCCGGCGCCAGCCGCGCGGGTAACGTTCGAGGCCGCGACTCGCGCCGCTCATCCCATCGACGAAGCGGCGGCCCCGCGCTGCGCCGCGAGCACGAGCGGATGCTGCGTCAGCCCGAGTGCCTCGACGAGATCCGCCTCGAGCAATCCCGCGCGTCGGGCGCTCGTCAGCAGATGCGGCAGACGCCGCCCCGACAAGACCTCGCGCGCTTCGTCGCGATTCACTTGCTGTTGCTCCACCAACATACGACGGCCCAGTTCCTCGGCCTCGTCGACGCCGTACTCCTCGAGTCGCTGCACCACTCGACTCGCCATCAACGGGCCGGGCTGGTCGGCGATGACGCCGAACATCTGCGGTAGCCAGTGCTGGGCAAAGGCCAGTCGCTCTTCGAAGGAATGACTCGCCATCCAGTCGGCGATGTAGAGCACGCCGAAGCCCATGTGGCGGCTCTCGTCGCGCGTGATCAGCGTCAGGATGTCGCGCAACAACGGGTTCGTCGCGTGGCGTTGGATACCCTCGAAGATCCCCATGGCGGCGCTTTCGAGGAAGAACTGTTCGGTGGCGACCAGATCGAGCGGTTCTTCGGCGTGCAGTAGGTTCTCGAAGACCATCTCCATGCCGAGGTCGACGTCTTCGGGACGTTCTCCCATCTTTTCGAGAAAGCGCCGATAGGCGAGGTGATGCCGCGCCTCGTCCATTGCCTGGGCACAGGCGTGGTTGCGCTGATCCTGCTTGCGCAACTTGAGCGCCAGCTTGGCACTTACTTCGAGGGCGACGCTTTCGCCGAGCAATAACAGGTTCAGCACGCGTCCGAGGGCACGCCGGGTGAGGTGGACCTTCACCTCCTCGGGCAACGACCGAAAGGTCGGGGTGCGGGCGAAGGCGCCCCACTCGTGCGCCACCAGCGAGTCGCGGCGATCGACCGGCGTCGACCAGTCGACGTCGTTCTCGATGTCCCAGCCGGCGGAGTGTGCCTTCGAGAACAGCGCCGTCATGCCGGCGTGGCCGGAGTTCTCGAGCTGCATCAGTTCGCGTGTGCGCATCGTGGTCCTCGCTTCGCTGTGGCTCGCGCCTACTCCGGCGGCAGCTCTCGGTCAACGCCCGCCGCGGCCGAATTTTTCCAGATACTCGGCGAAACGCCGCGCTTTGCGGCGCAGGACGATCGCTTCGTCCTCGATGTCGACGAGCAGGGTGTCGCCTTCCTTGACGCCGAGATCGGCCAGCATCTTGCGCGGCAGCGTCACCTGTCCACGCGGCCCGACTTTCACGAGATCCGCCATGGGCGCCAAGCTAAGCCAGCCGCGCGTCGGGTACAATGCGCCGCGTCGCGGGAGGTGCGGACTCGGGTCGACATCCGTGGTAGCACTGCGCCGATGCTGAAGCTGATCCAACGACTCATTCGCATGGAATGGCCGGTGCGCCTCGCAGCTCCGCTCTTCGGCAAGTTCAATCCGTTCTTGCCCGAGTTCCGTCGCGACCCGTACCCGACCTACGCCAGGCTGCGGCGCGAGTCCCCGGTCTATCGCTCGCGCCCCCTCGGCGGCTGCATCCTGACCCGCCATCGCGACATCGTCGCCGTCCTCGGCGACACGCAGTCGTCGGTCGATCGCAATCAGTCGGAGATCTTCCGCAAGTACAACCCGTTCACGCGTATGCGCCCGGATTTCGCCGAGGCCATCATGCGCAGCTTGCTCATGCTCGACGCCCCCGACCACACGCGCCTGCGCAAGCTCGTGGTCAAGGCCTTCACGCCGCGCACCGTCGAACGCTTGCGGCAACGCATCGAGGTGCTGGTCGACGAGTTGCTCGACGCCGTCGAGGCGCGCGGCACGATGGACCTCGTCGCCGACTTCGCCTACCCGTTGCCCGTCATCGTCATCGCCGAAATGCTCGGCCTGCCGCCCGCCGACCGCGATCGCCACAAGCATTGGTCGGACGACGTCGCCAGCGTGCTCGATCCGTTCCAGGCGACCAACGGCATGGACGACGCCGAGCGATCCTTTTTCGAGTTGAAGGCCTACCTCGAGCCGATCTTCGAAGCGCGCCGGCGCGAGCCGCAGGATGATCTGATCAGCGGCCTCGTCGCCGTGCGCGACGGTAGCGACGCGCTCAGCGACGGCGAGCTGTTGTCGTTGTGCACGTTGCTGCTCGCCGCCGGCAACGAGACGACCACCAACCTGATCGGTAATGCCGTGTTGGCGCTTTTGCGACATCCGCGGGAAAGGCAGCTCTTGCGCGAGGCACCCGAACTGCGGCGCGCCGCGGTCGAGGAGTTCTTGCGATACGATAGCCCGGTGCAGTTGACCGATCGCTTGGTGACACGCGACTTCGAGATCGACGGACAAGTCATCCGCAAGGGGCAGTTGGTCGGCTTGATCTTGGGTGCGGCCAATCGCGATCCCGAGGTCTTCGCCGAACCGGATCGGCTGCGCTTCGATCGGGGCGACGTGCCGCATCTCGCCTTCAGCCACGGCACGCACTTCTGTCTCGGGGCGCAGCTGGCCCGCCTCGAAACCGAGATCGCCATTGGTCGCCTGCTCGAACGTTTCCCGAACTTCGACGGCCCGCTCGAGCCGCCGGGTCGCAAACGCTCGATCGTGCTGCGCGGCCCCCTCAGCTTGCCGCTGCAACTGAACGCCTGAGCACGAGGGGATTGTTGCCGAGGGATGCTTGCCGTGAGCCTGCGGTATCGATGGAGTACGGACTCGTTGGGTGACGTAAGGCACGGAAGAGACGGTGAGGATGATGCTGCCTTCCTTCATTGACGAGGTCCTTACGCGGCGGGAGCGGGCCGGGTTGCGGCGACGCCTGCGCTGGATCGCCGGCGAGCAGGATCGCTGGGTCGAGGTCGACGGCCGGCGCGCACTTCTCCTGTGTTCGAACAACTACCTCGGGCTCGCCAATCATCCGTCCCTGCGCGAAGCTGCCGAGCGTGCGCTGCGCGACAGCGGCGTCGGCGCCGGCGCTTCACGTTTGGTCTCGGGCTCGATGACCGAACATCGCCTTCTCGAAGAAGAGCTGGCCGACCTCAAGCAAGCCGAAGCCGCCCTGTTGTTCACGTCGGGCTATCAGGCCAATCTCGGGGTCATCAGCGCCCTCGTCGGCCGCGGTGACGCGGTCTTCAGCGATGCCCTCAATCACGCCAGCCTGATCGACGGCTGCCGGTTGTCGCGCGCCGAAGTGCTGGTCTACCCGCACAACGACATGCAGCGTTTGGAGGAACTGCTCGCTGCCTCGTCGGCACGGCGTAAGCTCGTCGTCACCGACTCGATCTTCAGCATGGACGGCGACGAGGCGCCGCTCGCGGCGATTTGTGACCTCGCCGAGCGCTACAAAGCCATGACCCTCGTCGACGAGGCGCATGCCACCGGCGCCGTCGGGCCGCACGGCAGCGGCGTGATCGGCCGCGACGGCTTGCAGGATCGCGTGACCCTGCAGATGGGTACGTTGGGCAAGGCTCTCGGGGGATTCGGTGCCTTCGTCGCGGGGCGCCGGCGACTCATCGACTACCTCATCAACGAAGCGCGTACTTTCGTCTTCACTACGGCCCTGCCGCCGGCGATCGTCGCCGCCGCCCGAGCCGCCCTCGCCCTGTCGCGGACGGAGGAGTGGCGCCGCGCGAGATTGGTGGTCAATGCGCGACGTCTCCACGATGGTTTGCTCGACCTAGGCTTCGACGTGCCGCATTGCTCGCACATTCTTCCGGTGATCCTCGGCGATCCGCAGCGCACGATGCGGGTGTGCGAGAGCTTGCTCGAACATGGCGCCTTCGCCCAGGGGATTCGCCCGCCGACGGTGCCCGAGGGCACCTCGCGCTTGCGCGTCACCTTGATGTCGACGCATACCGATGCCGACATCGATGCGGCCCTCGACGCCTTCCGCGCAGCCGGCGCCGAGTGAAGGTTGTACCGGGGACGGGAGAAGGAGACTCGACGATGCGACGCGCCTCGCTGGCGGCAGGATTTCTGGCACTGTTGCTCACGCTGTCCGCGTGCGGCGACGACGACGGCGGCGCAAGCTTCTCGCCGTCGCTCAAGGTCATGAGCTTCAACGTGCTCTGCTCGATCTGCAATCCCCGCGAATACGATCCTTGGGCCGAGCGACTCGACTACTTCGAGGACATCTTCGCGCGTTACGACCCCGACCTGATCGGCGTGCAGGAACTGACACCGCTGGGGAACGAGATCGGTCAACTCTTGGCGCAAGCGCCGGGGCGGACTGCACTCTACTATCGGCCGCCGGGGGATTATTCGTATCCCGACGCGGCGATCTTCTACCGCACCGAACGGTTCGAACTCGTCGAGGAGGGCTCGTATTGGCTCAGCCCGACGCCGGATGAACCGTTGTCGACGGGTTTCGTCGAGTTCCAACTCCCCCGTCTCGTTTACTGGGCGCGCTTGCGCGATCTCGCAGCCGGCGGCCAAGAGATCTTCTTCGCCACCACCCATTTCGACAACAACTCCCCGAGCCAGCAACTCAGCGCCCCCCTGCTGCAGGAACGCACCGCACCCTACGTCGCCGAGCAACCCGTCATCGTCATCGGCGACTTCAACTCGCGGCCGAACAGCACGGCCTACAGGCTGCTCACCGAGGACGCGACGCACGGCTTCGTCTTCCAGAACAGCTTCGACTTGGCGCCGACGCGCATCGTCACCAACCAAGTCCCGGCGCCCGAGTTCGACGTCGCCGATCGCATCGATCACATCTTCCTCGCCGGCGCCGACCTCGACTGGGTCGTCGACGACTGGGCCGTCGACATGACGGTGTATGGTGCTCGCGATCGCTACCCGTCGGACCATTTCGCGATCTACTCGGAAGTCCGCTACCGCGAACAGTGATGGCCGCCTCCTCGTCGACATGGCGTCCGGCAGCGTGTCCGACGCCGACGCGTTGGTCCGCGCAGGTCGATCCGGACAACGTCCTGCCCGAGCATCCGCGTCCGCAGTTGGTGCGCCCGGTGTGGTGTAGTCTCAACGGCTTGTGGGACTGTGCGGTGCGGCCGGCGCTCGAGGGATGTCCGCCAGCGTTCGAGGCACCGGTGTTGGTTCCGTTCCCGATCGAATCGTCGTTGTCGGGCTGGGGCCGGGCCGTCGATGCGACCGAGCGCGTCTGGTATCGACGCACGATCGAAGTGAAGGCGGCGGCGCCCGGGCACGTTTGGGTGTTGCACTTCGGCGCCGTCGATTGGCGCGCCGAGGTCTGGCTCGATGGGCGGCCGCTCGGGGTTCACGAGGGCGGCTTCGACCCGTTTTCCTTCGTCGTCGGCGAACTCGGCGGCCGCCACGAGTTGGTCGTCGCGGCCTGGGATCCGAGCGACGACGGCCCGCAGCCGCGCGGCAAGCAAATGCGCCGTCCCTGGCCGATGCACGCACCGTTCTTCTACACGCCGTCGTCGGGCATCTGGCAGAGCGTCTGGCTCGAGGAAGTCGGCGCGACGCACGTGACGCGGCTGCGGACCACCACGCGCGGAGACGTGCTCCATTGCGCGGCGTCGCTCCATGGGACGCATGGCGGAGAGCGTCTCATCGTCGTCGCCTACGCCGACGGCGTGGAGGTCGCACGCGCGGAAGGCGAGGCGGCGGCCAGCGTCGCCATGACCATCCCCGCGTCGCGCCGCTGGTCCCCCGCGGATCCGTTTCTCTACGACCTGGAAGTGCAGTTGTTGCACGACGACGTCGTGCTCGATGCCGCACGTAGTTATTGCGGCATGCGCGAGGTGACGGTGCAGCCGGCCGCCGACGGCGCCCTGCGCATCTGCCTCGACGGTGAGCCGATCTTCTTGCACGGCCTGCTCGACCAGGGGTTCTGGCCCGACGGATTGTACACGGCGCCGAGCGACGAGGCGCTGCGTTTCGACCTGGAAGAGACTAAGCGGCTCGGCTTCAATTGTGTGCGCAAGCACGTCAAGGTCGAGCCGGCGCGCTGGTATTGGCATTGTGATCGACTCGGGTTGGTGGTCTTGCAGGACATGCCCAATGGCGACCGCATCACCTTCGGTGTGCCGATCGGCGGTGTCGGCGGCATCGATGCGTCGCGCTGGTTGGGGCGGCGCGGCATCCGTCGCACGGCGGAGTCGAAGCGCATCTTTCGCGCCGAGCTGGCTGCGATGATCGAGCAGTTGGCGAGCATCCCCTCGATCGTCGCGTGGGTGCCGTTCAACGAAGGGTGGGGACAGTTCGACACCGTGGAGATCGGCGAGTGGGTGCGCGAACTCGACCCGACGCGCCTCGTCGACGTCGCCAGCGGCTGGGTCGACCACGGCACCGGCGATCTGCGCGACGTGCACGTCTATCACCCGGGGCCACGCATGCCGGCACGGCGTGATCCACGGCGCGCCGAAGTGTTGGGGGAGTGGGGCGGGCTCGGCTTGCGCGTCGACGGGCATCGCTGGCCGAAGCGGCCGTTCGCCTATCGCACCTTCCCGGACGCAGACAGTCTCTTCGATCGTTATGCGCGCGGCATCGCCGAACTCGAGCGCTTGATCGAGCGGGGGCTCACGGCGGCGATCTACACGCAGACGACCGATGTCGAAGGTGAGGTCAACGGCTTCGTCACCTACGACCGTGCGGTGTTGAAGTTCGATGCTGGACGTGTCGCGCAGCTACACGCCCAGCTATTTGCTACGGCGCATCGTCTGCGAGCCCACGCTGGAACGTTCGGTCTTCCCGTCTTGCTCGAGAGGGGACACGCCGTTAGCTTGACGTCATGAGCATTTTCGAAGTCGAGATGGTGCTCCGTAATCCGAAACAGGAAGACATCGTATCCCCAGCTGTGTCAGCGATCGTCGACAGCGGCTCCGAGCTGAGCTGGGTGCCGAGCGAGATTCTCGCCGCGGCCGGCATCACGACTCGGCGGAAGCGTCTCTTCCTCGCGGCAACTGGGCAATCGATCCAGCGGTCGATCGGTTACGCGATCGTCAGCGCCGAGGGATTCGAGACGACGGACGAGATCGTCTTCGGTGAGCCGGGGGACATGACCCTGCTCGGCGTGCGGACGCTCGAGGGATTCGGCGTGACGGTCGACAGCTTAGCGCATCGTCTCGTGGCGACCGCAACGCTCGCGGCAACCTGCGCCGCTTGAGGTCGTACGGCCTGGTTCAGGCTTTGCCTCGAGCAACTTTGTCGCGCCAGACCTTCTTGGCCTTGGCGCCCTGGCGCTCGAGGAGCGGGCGAAGCGCTTCTTGTAGCCAAGGCATGCGTTGCGCCAGCCGCGCCAACATCAGGGTCGAGCGCGGCATGGCGCGCTCGCGGGTTCGGTCGCCGGCACAGGCGACGACGGCGGCGGCGACTTGGTCGGCGGTGAGGAACGGTTGCGAGAAGACGAGGTCGGGCGTGTTGTCGATATCGTCGAGCACGAATGGTGTGGCGATCGGACCGGGAGAGACGACGCACACGCCGACACCGCGCGAGCGCATTTCCTCGGCGACGGCGAAGCTGAAGCCGCGCAAACCCCACTTCGAAGCACAATAGGGACTTTCGCCGGGGAGCGGCACGTGGCCGGCGATCGACGCGACGTTGACGACGACGCCACCGACCCGTTCGAGGTGGGGCAGGGCGAGGCGCGTGAGCAGCATCGGCGCCTTGAGGTTGGTGTCGAGAATCGCCTCGATGCCTTCGAGCGAGAGGGTGTCGAAGCTGCCGCGCGAATTGGCCGCGGCGTTGTTGACCAACACGTCGATGCGCCCGAACGTTGCCAAGGTCCGTTCGACGAGATGGCGCAGGTCGTCGAGTTCCTGCACGTCGGTGGCGACGGCGAGTCCGCCCACCTGCCGCGCCAGGCCGCGCAGCTTGTCCTCGCTACGCGCCGCGAGCACGACCTTGGCGCCGAGAGCGGCGAACTGTTTGGCCGCGGCTTCGCCGACGCCGGACGAAGCGCCGGTGATGATCACCACCTTGCCATCGAAACGTGCCGCCATGTCGATTCCCTTCCCGACGCGCACCCGAGCGCTTCAGAACAAGTCGCCTTGTTTGCGGCCAGGCGTCGCCGTCGCCGCTTTGCCGAAGTGTTCGTGGGCCAGCAGCGTCGCCATGCGGCCTTTCGGCGTGCGCGCCAAGAAACCCTCCTGGATGAGGTAGGGTTCGTAGACGTCTTCGACGGTGTCGCTCTCTTCGCCGATCGAGGCGGCGAGGGTGTCGAGCCCGACCGGGCCGCCACCGAACTTCTCGATGATGGTGAGCAGGATGGCGCGGTCCATGCGATCGAAGCCGCGGTGGTCGACTTCGAGCATGGCGAGGGCGCGGTCGGCGACGGCGTCGGTGATCGTGCCGTCGGCGCGCACTTGAGCGTAATCACGCACGCGGCGCAGCAGGCGGTTGGCGATGCGCGGTGTGCCGCGGGCGCGGCGCGCGATCTCGAAGGCGCCCGAATCCTCGATGGGCACCGATAGCAGGCGCGCCGAGCGGCGAACGATGCGCGCCAACTCGTCGGGACGATAGAACTCGAGACGGAAGCTGACGCCAAAGCGGTCGCGCAACGGCGAGGTCAGCAAGCCGGCGCGGGTGGTGGCGCCGATCAGGGTGAAGCGCTTGAGGTCGAGCTTGATCGAGCGGGCCGACGGGCCTTGGCCGATCATGACGTCGATCTGGAAGTCTTCCATCGCCGGGTAGAGGATCTCCTCGACGACGCGGCTGAGGCGGTGGATCTCGTCGATGAAGAGGACGTCGCCCTGTTGCAGGTTGGTGAGGATGGCGGCGAGGTCGCCCGGACGTTCGATGATCGGCCCGGCGGTCGAGCGAAAGTTGACGCCCATGGTTTGAGCGACGATGTGCGCCAGCGAGGTCTTGCCCAGCCCCGGCGGGCCGTACAGCAGAATGTGATCGAGACACTCACCCCGGTGGCGGGCGGCGTCGATGGCGACCGCGAGGTTGGCCTTGAGCGATTCTTGGCCGACGTATTCGTCGAGGTTCGGCGGGCGCAGGCTGACATCGAGCGAACGTTCGTCGTCGCCGAGGTTGCGGTCTACGATGCGGTCGAGATCACTCATCCACTCAGTCTCTTGAGAGCCCCACGGATCACTTCTTCGAGGTCGCCGGCGCCGGCGGCAAGCACGGCCTTGGCGGCCTTTTCGGCTTCATTTCGTCTATAGCCGAGGTTGACCAAAGCCGAAACCGCTTCGACTTCGATGCCGCGGCCGAGGCTCGGCTCGCTGGCGCCGCCGTCGACGCGCGCCTTGCCGACCTTGTCGCGTAGTTCGACGACGAGGCGTTCGGCGGTCTTCTTGCCGACGCCCGGAATGGCCACGAGGCGACCGAGATCGCCCGCTTCGAGGGCATCGAGCAAGGCGGCGAAGGGCGTGCCCGAGAGGATGTTGAGAGCGAGCTTGGGTCCGATGCCGGAGACCGACTGCAGCATGAGGAACAGGTTCTTCTCCTCGCGATCGAGAAAGCCGAAGAGCTGCAAGGCGTCCTCACGTACATGCGTGTGGACGAGCAAGCGCACCGGCGAGCCGGGCTCGGGCAGCGCGTAGAAGGTATTGAGCGAGGTGGCGACCTCGAAGCCGATGCCGTGCACGTCGACGATCGAGCGGTCGGGGGCTTTGGCGGCGAGGGTGCCACGCAGTTCGGCGATCATCGCAGGCGTCCTTTGCGGCGGCGGCGGAAGAGGTCGGCCGGCAACGTGTCGTTGCCGTCGACGAGGGCGGCGAAGCGGTAGCTCTGCAGGTGGCAGAGGGCGGCGGCGAGGGCGTCGGCCTCGTCGGCCGGGAGGTCGGTGTCGAGGCTCAGGATATGGGCTACCATGCGCTGCATCTGGTCTTTGGCGGCGCGGCCGGCGCCGGCGACGGCGAGTTTGATGGCGGCGGGGGCGTATTCGGCGATCACTACGCCCGCTTGGGCGCAGGCGACGAGCAAGGCGCCGCGGGCTTCGCCGAGGCGGAAGGCGCTTTGCACGTTGTCGCCGACGAAGGGCTTCTCGATGCTGGCGGCGGCGGGTTGGTGCGTGGTCAGGATGGCGGCCATCTGCGTTTGGATGAAGGCGAGGCGGGCGGGCAACTCGCCGCGTGGCCGGATGACGCCGCCGGCGACGAAGCGGGGGCGCCCGTCGCGTCCTTCGTCGACGACGCCCCAGCCGGTAGCCACCGTACCGGGATCGATTCCAATGACCCGCATCACCCCTAGCCTCGCGTCTCGTTCGCGGCCCCGGTTGCGCGAGACGCCAAGGCTGAGGTCCAGCCTTAGGCGCTCAGGCGTTCGAGCTCTTCGGCCGAGATATCGGCGTTCGAGGAGACGGTTTGGATGTCGTCGTGGTCGTCGAGCATGTCGAGCAGCTTCATGACCTGCTGCGCTTCCTTGCCCTCGACGTTCACGGTGGTGTCGGGGACCATCGACACCTCGGCGCTTTCGGTGGTGATACCGGCGGCCTGGAGGGCCTCGGTGACGGCGGTGAAAGCTTCGGGGGTGGTGGTCACCTCCCACATGTCGTCGGCCTCGGAGACGTCGTCGGCGCCGGCCTCGAGGGCGATTTCCATCAGCCGGTCCTCGTCGACGGCGCTCTTGGCGATGCTGACGAGTCCCTTTTTCTTGAACATCCAGGCGACGCAGCCGGAGGTGCCCATGTTGCCGCCGCAGCGGTCGAAGATGTGGCGCATTTCGGCGATGGTGCGGTTGCGGTTGTCGGTGAGGGCGGAGGCGATGACGGCGACGCCGCCGGGGCCATAGCCTTCGTAGGTGATTTCCTCGTAGGCGGCGCCTTCGATTTCGCCGGTGCCCTTCTTGATGGCGCGGTCGATGTTGTCGCCCGGCAGGCTATTGCTGCGGGCGGTGATGATGGCGGTGCGCAGGCGCGGGTTGGCGTTGGGGTCGCCGCCGCCCATGCGGGCCGCCACCGTGATCTCCTTGATCAGCTTGGTGAACAGCTTGCCGCGGCGCGCGTCCTTGGCCGCCTTCTTGTGCTTGATCGTGCTCCATTTCGAATGGCCGGACATGACCCTCTCCTCTGCCGTGCGATTGGCGCTGGGCCAAGGCGGGGAGCTAGCACAAGGCCCCAGCCAGGGGAAGGGTCCCCGCCCGGGCCTGGCTTCGGTGCCGCAGCCAGGCCCGGGCGCGGTTGGCGAATGCGCGCGACGGCTGCGCCCGCACGCGGTCGTGGGTCAAGGCGCCTCGCCCCATCCCCCTGGGTCGGATGAAGCGATCCTAGCTTGAGGGACTGGATTTGCTGTTGTCAGGCTCATCGGTCGGGTGGCGGCGGGCGGCGGCGACAAGGGCGGCGATGGCCCAATGTTTGACGCGGCGGGTGTCGGCGTCGTCGAGGCGGAGGACGTCCTTGCACACCAACATCGCCTCGGTGCCGATGACGAGGGCGAGGGCTCGTTGCAGCAGGGGCAAGGCATCGGGCTGGAACTGGTCGAGGCTGGGGGCGAGGGCGGCTTCGATCACCGGTGTTCGGCGGTTTTGGCGCGCCGGCACGTCGCTCTCGCCGGCGCGGCCGGCGGGTCGCTGCAGGGTGTGCACCAGCATCGTGCGCAGGGAGGCCTCGTTGGCGAGGATGGCCTCGTACATGGCTGTGTCGGCGCGGACGAGGCGATCGACGGGATCGGTGCTGGGGTCGTCGCGGAAGATCTCGTCAGCTGTGGGGATGACGACGTTCAGGGAGGCCTCGTGCAGCAGCGTGTCGACGCGCGGGAAATAGCGGTAGGCGGTGGCGCGCGAGACGAGAGCTGCCTCGGCGACCTCCTCGAGCGTCGGTTGGCGACCTTCCTTGACGAGGCGCGCGGCGGCTTCGAGGAGATGTCGCCGGGTGCGGATCTTCTGGAGGGAGCGCCCGCTTGCGGTGGTCGGCATCACGCGGCCGGGGTGTCGGAGGCGGGCAGTTGGCGCTGGATGGCGGCGAGGTCGACCCAGACGTTCTCACGACGGATGGCGCCATCGGGTTCGAACTCGACGACGTGCAACAAGCGGAAGGCGAGCGGTCGCCCGCGGCCTTCGATGCCGAACGGGCGACCGACGGCGGTGCCCTGCCAGAAGGATTCGTCGACGAGGAAATCGTCGCCGTAGAGGCGGCGGATGGTCTGTACCCGCCCGTCGGCGAGGTCGGCGAAAAGGGATTCGTAAAAGGGACGCGCCTGGTCGCGGCCGTGGACGGGGCCGCTGGGCCAGCCGACGATGTCGTGTTCGACGGCGGCGTCGAGGGTGGCGAGGACGCCGTCGATGTCGTCGCGCGCCTCGAAGTCGAAGTGCTGGTCCATCCAGGCATCCATGGCGGCGGGAAGCAGAGCCATTGGGAGATCCTCCTTGCGAGATGGCTAGTTCTTAGTGAGACAGAAGTCTCATTGCAAGAGGATTGTCGCTCCTTGGGCGAAATCTTCCGGCAGCGGACTGCCGGCTTAGCCCAGACCTTCGAGGATGGCGGCGCAGAGGAGGGGGAACAGCAGCTCGTGGTGGCCCGTGAGGCGGTAGCCCTGGCCGCTTCCCGCAGTCGGGCGCTGCACCACGTTCACTCCCGGGCGGTACTGGCGCATGAAGTCCATATCGACCGTCACCAGGTCGTCGACCCGATGCCCGAGGTTGCGCGCCAGATTGAGGGCCTTCAGAAAAACTTCCGGCAGGATCACCGCCGAGCCGAGATTGACGTACACCCCGTGCCGTAGCCCGCTCACCACCTGCGTCAGCCGGTGGAAGTCGCGCAGCGAGGTGGCGCCGATGGCGGCGCCGTCGGCCGACGGGTGCATGTGGATGATGTCGGTGCCGACCGCGACGTGCACCGTCACCGGTATGCCGAGTTCGTAGCCGGCTTGCAGCAGGCTGAGCTGACCGTTGGGTAGCTTCGCCGCCGCGATGGCGCGACCGACCGCGGCGCCGAGCCCCTCGCCGTCGGCCGCCTCGGCGACCGCCCGGTTGAGGAACTCGCCCGTTTCGCGCGCCATGCCGAAGCTGCCGTCGCCCAAGCTGGCGCCGACGTCCTCCGACGTCTGCCCCGCGTAGGCCAGTTCGAAATCGTGGATGATCGCCGCGCCGTTGACCGCCAAGGCCGATAGGATGCCGCGACGCATCAGGTCGATGATCAACGGGCTGAGGCCAACCTTGATCGGATGGGCACCCATGCCGAGCACGATGCGCCGCCCGGCGCGATGTCGGCGCACGATGGCGTCGGCGACGGCGCGTAGATCCTTCGCTGCCAACGCAGCGGGCAGGCGGTCGAGAAAGTCGGCGAAGCGCAGGCCCGGCTCCGACGGCCGGGCGAGAAAGCGCGCCTGCACCAGACTCTTGCGTTTGCCGAGGGGGTAGGTGCGCACCCGAGCGAGGTCGAGCGGCGGATCCGGACGCCGGCGTCGGGGCATCAGCGGGTACCGCCGGCTGGCGGCTCGGGGAAGAGCAGCTCGTCGACCTGTTCGCAGAGGACGTGGCCGATGAGGATGTGGGTTTCTTGGATGCGTGCAGTTTCGCTGGTGTGGCCGACGCGCAAGACGATGTCGGCCAGCGGCGCCAACTTGCCGCCGCTGCCGCCCGTCAGGGCGATCACGTGCATGCCGGCTTGGCGGCAGGCGCGGGCGGCGCGCAGCACGTTGGCGGCGTTGCCGCTGGTCGAGATGGCGATGGCGACGTCGCCCGGGCGGCCGAGGGCGGCAATCTGCTTGGCGAAGACGTCGGCGTAGGAATAGTCGTTGGCGATGCTGGTGAGTGCCGAGGTGTCGGTGGTCAGCGCGATCGCGGCCAGAGGCGGGCGCTCGCGGCGGTAGCGATTGACGAACTCGGCGGCGAGGTGTTGGGCGTCGGCGGCGCTGCCGCCATTGCCGAAGAACAGCAGCTTGTGGCCGGAGCGGAGAGCCTCGGCGACGAGGTGAATGGCGCGTTCGAGGTCGGCGAGGCCGTCGCGCAAGAAGGCGCGCTTGGTGGCGATGCTGTCGTTGAAGGCGCGGCGGATCTGCTGGCGCATGGGAAGCGTAGGAGGCGTTGGTCGGAAACTAGAAAGGGTACAGGAGGATGGCCTTCCTGTACCCTTTCTACCTGCCTATTTCGACTCGACTCAGCGAGCGGCCAACTTGGCCCCTCGCTTGGGAACGGTCAGCACCTGACCCGGCTTGAGGCCGCGCGGGTCGCGGATGCCGTTGGCGCGCAGCAGTTCCTGCGGCGTCACGCCGTAGCGCTTGGCGATGGTGTGCGGCGACTCGCCGCTGCGCACGGTGTGCTTGGTGGTGGCCGGCGTCGCGGCGGCGACCTTGGCCGGAGCCTTGGCGGCGCTGCCGCTCGGGATCTTCAGGGTCTGGCCGATCTGCAGACGGCGCGCGTCACGGATGCCGTTGGCCTGCAGGAGGGCTTGCGTCGATACACCGTACCGACCGGCGACGGCGCCGATGGTTTCACCCTTGCCGAGCTTGTGCGTGCGGGCCGCTGCCGGGGCGGCTGCCTTGGCGACCGTCTTGGGCGCCGCCAGCTTGGGTTGCGGCACCTTCGGCGTCGAGGCGACGACCTTGGGCGTGGTGCTCGCCTTGCCCGGGATCTTCAGGGTTTGGCCGATCTGCAGGCGGCGCGTATCGCGGATGCCGTTGGCCTGCAGAATGGCTTGCGTCGACACGCCATACCGACCGGCGACGGCGCCGATCGTCTCGCCCTTGCGCAGCTTGTGCGTGGTGGCGACGCTGGTCGTCACCGGAGCGCTCGCCTTGGCGACGACGACGCCACGGCGGCCGGGGATCTTGAGGCTCTGCCCGACCTTGAGGCTGCGCGGGTTGCGAATACCGTTGGCGTTCATGAGCGCCTGGGCGCTCGTGCCGTACTTGGAGGCGATACCGCCGAGGGTCTCGCCGCGACCGACCCGATGGGTCGCCGTGGCCGAGGCGACGCGGGTGTCGCTGACGGTGCGCGGCTTGCGTCCGGGGATGTAGAGGGCGCGGCCGACTTGCAGGCTGTTGGCGTTGCGGATGCCGTTTTCGCGCTTGAGCTGATCGACCGAGACGCCGTACTTGCGGGCGATGACGGCGAGGGTTTCGCCCGATGCGACACAGTGCATGTCGTCGTCGCAGCCGGCGCTACGCGGGCTCCACGCGAACATGCTGGGATCGATCTTGGCCGAGGCGAGCTGGAAGGCGTGTTTGCTGCCCTTGGGCAGACGCACGGTATAGCCGCCGCGCGGCACGACGCCGGCGCGCAACGACGGGTTGAGTTCGGTGACGGCGGCCTTCGAGGTGCCGCTCAGCTCGGCGATCTTGGCGAGGCTGAGCGGGTGGGTGACGTGCACCCAGTCGTAGTCGATGTCCTCGATCGCCGGCACCGCGAAGCCATAGGCCTCGGGCTCGCGGGCGATGCGCAGGGCGGCCAGGAAGCGCGGCACGTAGTGCTCGGTTTCCTTGTACAGGCAGCCTTGGTCGATGAGGTCCCAGAAGTTGTCGGCGTCGTGGCGTTCGGTGACGCGGGCGATGTTGCCTTCGCCGGTGTTGTAGGCGGCGAGGGCGAGGTTCCAGTCGCCGAACATCTCATGCAGGTCTTTGAGGTAGCGGCCGGCGGCTTCGGTCGACTTGATCGGGTCGCGGCGTTCGTCGACGACGCGGTCGACCTGCAGGCCGTAGCGGCGCCCGGTGGCGCGGATGAACTGCCAAGGGCCGGCGGCGCCGGCGGGCGAAACGGCGTGTGGCACGTAGCCGCTTTCGATCAGCGGAAGGTAGGCGAGTTCGGTCGGCAGCCCCTGCTTGGCGAGGATGGCCGACATGCGCGGCACGTATTTGCCGCTGCGCTCGAGGGCGCGGCTGAAGAAGTTACGCAGGTCCCCCTGAAAACGCTCGACGTATTCCTCCACCATCGGGTGGGTTTCGGAAAACTCGGGCGGGCTCGGCGGGGCCTCGATGTCGGCCTCGCCGGCGCGCGCCCCGGGGACTTTGGGAAACGGGCGGGACAGATCGGAGAGCAGCCCGGGTGCTTCCTGGTCGTTTTTCCACGGCCAGAGCTGCGAGCTGGAAGTGTGGTCGGCGCGCGGAGCGCAACCGGCCAGGGTCAGGCCGACGACGAATGATGTTCCTACGAAGCGAAGCGCCCCCAAGCGCATAGGCTCCTCCCTCGGTTGGTCTGGGTTACCCGGGTCGGATGGTCGGAGTGGGTAACCTGAGCTCTTCGCTGCTTCATGAGCACCTCCTCGAGAACGCGACTTCCGTTTACCAAACGGTCCTTCCCTGGAACGTCGCGCCCCAAAGGCCCGAGTCGGTTACCACACGACGGGGAATTTTCAATCCGTAATCTTCTCGTAATGGGAACGTTCGGTTTCGTTTCAGAAGAGGACGTCCCACGCCTCTTGCAGTGACCCGATCCCCACCAAGGCGACACCTGCCGGCTTTTGTACCTGTCGCTTCACCGCCTCCGGCAGCAGACATCGCTTGAATCCGAGCTTGCTCCCCTCGCGTACGCGTACGTCCGCATTGCCCACGGCGCGCACTTCTCCCGCCAAGCCGATCTCCCCCACAAGCAACGTCTGCGGGTCGATCGGCTTGTCCAAAAAACTCGACGCGATCGCCGCCGCGACACCGAGGTCCGCCGCCGGCTCGTCCACCCGCACGCCGCCGGCGACGTTGACGAAGATGTCGTGCCCCATCATGTGCAGCCCGAGCTTCTTCTCCAGAATCGCCACCAGCAGCGCCACCCGGTTCGGATCGATGCCGAGCGTCGTCCGCCGCGGGGTGCCGAAGGACGTCGGCGATACCAATGCCTGCACCTCGACCAAGATCGGCCGCGTCCCCTCGACCGTCGCCACCACCGCCGAGCCGGCGGCGTCTTGCGGCCGTTCCGCCAAGAACAGCGCCGACGGGTTGGCCACCGGCTGCAAGCCCGTCGGCGCCATCTCGAAGACGCCGATCTCGTTGGTCGAGCCGAAGCGGTTCTTCACCGCTCTCAGGATGCGGAAGGAATGGCCGCGATCGCCTTCGAAATAGAGGACGGTGTCGACCATGTGTTCGAGCACGCGCGGCCCGGCGATGGCGCCTTCCTTGGTCACGTGGCCGATCAGGATCACCGGCACGTCGTGCCGCTTGGCCCACGTCACCAGTGCCGCCGCCGCTTCGCGTACCTGCGACACGCTGCCCGGGGCCGATGCCAGTTGTTCGAGGAAGACGGTTTGGATCGAGTCGATGACCAGCACCCCAGGCTCGATCTGCTCGGCTTGGTCGAGGATGCGTTCGACCGAGGTCTCGGCCAGCACGAGAAGATTGTTGGCGCTCGGCCCGACGGTGGCGCCGAGGCGGACGGCGCGCATCTTGATCTGGGCGGGCGACTCCTCACCCGAGACGTACAGCGTCGGGCGTTGGCGCGACAGCGCCGCCAGCGCTTGCAGCACCAGGGTCGACTTGCCGATGCCGGGATCGCCGCCGACGAGGATGACCGAGCCGGCGACGACGCCGCCGCCGAGGACACGATCGAGCTCACCGATGCCGGAGGCGGTGCGTTCTTCCCCTGCGTCGGCGATGGCGCCGATCGGCGTGGCCGGCGTCGCCTTACTGTTGCCGCGTCCGACGGCGGTGCGCGCCGGTTCGGTGCGTTCCTCGACGAGGGTGTTCCACTCGCTGCAATCGGGGCAGCGTCCAAGCCAACGCGGGGTGCGGAAGCCGCAGCCCTGGCAGACGAAAATCAGCCGTTCCTTCGCCATGCCCCTGCATAGCCTGAATCCCAGGCTACGGAGAACCGACGACACCGAGTCGCGGTCGGTGCACGGCTCGATGCCGAGGTGGATTACGGGGCGGCTTGGCCGGAGTCGGGGTCGAGCATCAGCGAGGCGACGTCGACGATCTCGAAGTCGCTGCCGGAGAGATTCCTCAGTTGCCGCAGTTCATCGTCGTCCCAGCGGCGGTCGGGGGCGCCGGAGATGTACCAAGGCGAGCCGTTGTCGGCGAGCATCATGCCGTAGGTCTTGAGGGCCTGCAGGATGATCCGGTTCGCCGGCGAGTAACCCGAAACGTCGAACGACGCCTTGAGCCGGGCGCGAATTCCCATGGGCGGCAGATTGGGGTCGGTCGACGAACTGGCGAAATGGCGCGCCGGCCAGACGTAGGCCCGCTGGGTGCGGGCAGCGGTGAAGCGTAGCGCGTGGGTGATCGCGCCGGCGATGATTTCGTCGTAGCGCACGAGACCCGGCAGGATCGGCAGGCCGGCGGCATCGGCCGACGTCCAGCCGTCCGGACGCAAGTCGTTCGAGTTGAGGTCGTAGACCGCGCCGCTGCCGGCGCTCCAGGCGGCGCCTTTCTGCAAGCGGCGCGCGGCGTACACCTCGTACAGCGTGCAACTGGCGCCATCGATCAGCAGTACGTGGGCGTCGCCGCGGCCGACGCTCGGACGCGAGCCGCCGCCTTCGACCGGCACCAGCGGCGGGATCGGATAAGGGCCGGGGTCGCTTTCGTCATCATATAGGAAGGAAATCGGCACCGGCGGCTGGCTCGGGCCAATCACCGTGTAGGGGATGCCGATCAGTCGATTGCGGTAGGGTCCGGCGCCGAAGTCGGGGTGGACGTGGGCATCGGCACCGATGCTGGCGATCCAGGTGGCCGACATCGGGTGCACGGGCAGGGTCGAAATGTCGCGGTTCCAGATGTTGTCGGCCGGGAGGATCGGGCAGGGCGGTGCTTCGCTCGACGGGAAGCATTTCCGCACCCAGGCGCTGCAGCTCTCGCCGCCGTCGTCGGCGACGTAGATGGTGCAGCTCGCCGGCGGCTCGCTGCGCGCCGCCTCGCCCACCGGCGCCAAGGTGCAGTCGCGCATCGTGTCGCCGCCGACGCAGCTGGCGGCATTGTCGAACGACTCGGTCGTAGCGCCTTGCCGCACGCCCCAGCGCGGGGTGCCGACCACATCGGTGGCGCGCACGACGATGGTGCCGTCGCGCTGCATCTTGGCGGCGCAGCGACGGACGGCCACTGCCGGACTGGCCCAAGCCGAGGCGGTGATCAGGGCGACGAGGGCGACCCAGATTCTGCGATTCGTTCGACGCATGCCGGCAGCCTCGGGTGCCGGTATGCATGTGTCAACGCGAAACGTCGCGACCCGGGAGAATCCGGTAGGCGTCCAGGCCGCGGAAGAGTCCCGTGTGATGCCACGGCAGGGTGGCATCACACGGGCGCGCGTGCGGCAGCACCTCGACGAGGGCGGTCAGCATTTCCTCGGCCTCGAGACGGGCGAGGTTGGCGCCGAGGCAGTAGTGCGGCCCGAAGGCGAACGACAACGGTGCCGGCGGCTCCGGTTGTCCAAGCCAGCGGCGTGGGTCGAAGCATGCGGCGTCGGCGTAGACGTCGGGGTCGCGATTGGCGGCGGCGAGGAGGACGACGATCGGCTCACCCGCCGGCAACTCGATGCCGTCGATGACGGCAGGCTCGGCGAGCATGCGGCCGACGTAGTGGGTCGGCGTCTCGAAACGCAGGTACTCGGAGATCACCGCCGGTACCGGCAGGCTGCCGTCGCGGATGGCGGCGACGAGGGGCGGTCGTGCGAGCAGCGCGGCGGTGCCGTTGATGAACAGGTCGCGCGTGGTGCGATGCCCGGCCGAGTACAAGGTCGCCGCGAGCGACAGGAGTTCGCTTTCCGACAGACGTTGCTGATCCTCCTCGGCGATGGAAAGTGCCGTCAGCAGATCGTCCTGCGGCTGCCGCCGTCGCTCGGCGAGGAGGGCGCGCAGGTAGGCGTGCAACTCTTCGGCGGCATCGCAGGCGCGGCGCAGGGTGTCGGCGTCGAGGCCGGCGAGACCGAGCAGATGAGACACCTCGTCGGCGAGATGCGTCAGCTGGCCGCGATCGGCGAAGGGGACGCCGAGGAGTTCGGAGATGACGCGCGACGGCACCTGGTGGGCGAAGCCCGACAGGAGATCCGGTTCGGGTTCTTGCGCCAATTGGGTCAGCAGGTCGCGGCTGAGCTGCCCGACGTACGGGCGGAGCGCGGCGATGCGGCGCGGGGTGAAGGCCTGCGACACCAGGCGCCGGACGCGTCCGTGGTCCGGCGGGTCGAGGAAATTGATGCGATGTCCCATCTCTTCGCGGGCCGCGCCAGGGGGCAGCAGCGAGCGGAACATGGTGGCGATGAAGCCGGAACGGGTCGCCGGGTGGCGCAGCAGCTGCTCCGCGGCAGCGTGCCCGAGCACCAGCCACAACCCACCCGAACGGACGATGCTGCCGAGGCGCCGCACCTCGGCGAGGGCGGCATAGGGGTCGGGGGTATGCGCGAGGTCGCCGGGCTGGAACGAAGTCTCGGGGGTGGCGGAGCTGAGCATGGATGGGTCCTATCCGACCTCTCAGAAGGCTGGCGACGCGAAGGCCGGCAGGTCGGCGCGCGCCGCGACGACGAAGCGGTGTTGGCGATCGGGGTTCAGGCTGGGCTTGTACCAACGCAGTTCGTACTCGGCCATGTCGTCGCCTAGGTCGCGCTTATGGCGGATCTCGACGTCGTACTGGCTATCGTCGATGGGGCGTCCTTCCAGGACCAAGGGTTCCCAGAGGCCGTCGCCGTGGCGCGCTTCGACGTGCACCAGGGGCGCGTCGAGGCGGATGTCGCCGCGCCCGACATCGCGGTAGCGATACGACCAATAGGGTCCAGTGGTGGCGCGTCCGAGTTCGAGCTGCGGTTTACGCAGCGTCTCGCGTTGGCCACGCGGCGCTCCCGGTGGTGGGAAGATCGCGTCCGCCGACAGTTCGAACTGCCAGCGTTCGGGGAGGTCGGCGAAGCTCCCGTCGGCGAACAGGGCACCGGCGAGATTGGCGCTTTGCCGTGCCAGAAAGGCGGTCGTGCCGGGGCCGTAGATGGTATGTCCTCCCTCGTAATACTGCAGCGCGTATTCCTCCGGCGTCGTCGAGTAGGCGAGGTAGCCGTTGGCCAGGCTGGAGATTTCGATCATCGACACGGCGCCGTCCGGCACCGCCTCGGCGACGGCGCGGCGGATGGTGTTGCCCGACTCCAGCGTGATCTCCCACGGCGTGGCGACGACGAGCAGATCGCCGAACTGCATGGCGTGGAACAGGGCACGGGTGGGGAAGAGGTCGGCGGCGACGAAGAGTTGGAAGACCGAGCCGAGCCAATGCTTGGCGCCGTGGCAGGTGCCGAGGAAGAGGCGGCGCGGGTAGCCTTTGGCGAAGGGCCAGAGGTACGAGCCAGGGGTTTCGTCGCCCAGGGCGGCGCCGACGGTGGCGGCGCCGAGGATGGCGCGCTCGCATAGTTCGTTGCGGTCGGCGCCGACGAGGCTGCTCAGCGGCACCTCGCGCATGGCGCTGCGGATGACGACGTCATCGCGCAGTCGGCCGTCGAGTTCCTGGAACAGAGCCCACGCTTCGTGGGCGAGGTAGGTGCCGATTCGGTCCGACTCGGTCTCGCCGCGCAGGTTGGTGTACCAGAAGGGCGTCGTGTCGCCGTGGGTCGCCTGGAAGGCGCCGTGCACCACCGGCCAGGGCGGGGCGTAGTGCCGGCGGATCGACCATTCCAGCTCGCCAGCGAAGTAGGCCCAGATGTCGGCGTGGTAGGGGTCGGCGTCGGCCGGAATACCGGTGCCGTGGATCGAGTACAAGGTGAAGGCGCCAGCTGGGTGGAAGACACCGGCATCGTCGCGCTGGTCGATGCGCACCATGGTCATGGTGGGATTGACGGCGGCGACCTCGAGGGCCGTCGATTCCGTCAGCCCGACGGCATTCGGGTTGCGCAGCCAGGCGGCGAGCGAGCGATTGCGCGTCGCCCCCCACACCCGTCGTTGACCGGTGGCGATGCGTGCCGATCGCCGTTCTGTGTAGGCTTCGAGCACGGCTTCGCTGATTTGGTCGACGAGGAAGTCGAAGAGCCGCGGGTCGAAGCCGCCGCGGCGCGCGCCGTGGGCGTTGTAGAAGTTCGATTCGAGGTAAAGGCCCGGCCCGCTGTGGGTATGGGTCGAGGTGATCGACAGGTCGCCGGCGCCGATGTCGGTGCGCGCGGCGACGCGTTCGGCGACGCGGTGGCGCAGGATCAGCGACCCAGCGCCGAGGTCGGTTTGCACCACCACGACCGGGCGTTGGCCGGGGCTGCGCAGGTAAAAGGCGCGCGCCCGCAGGCGCGTGCGGAAGCCGTCGCCGTCCTGACCGATCGAGCTGTAGCCGAATTTGGGGATCCCGGGCGGCGGCGTGATGTCGCGCACGGCAACGCCGGCGACCAAGCTTGGCTCGGAGCCGAGTGGCTGCGGCTGCGGGCGCTCGATGGCGATGGTGACCTTCTCGTGAATGAGGAAGGGAAACACCATGAACAGCGCCACCCCGGCCGGCACGCCGAGGATCACCAGCAGAGCAACTGCAACGATACGGAGAAACGACGCCATCGGCGTTGGCTGTAGCAGACCGCGGTGCCGGAGCGGAACGCTCGCGCGGTGGTATCGGCCATGGGGTTGCCCATCGCCTGCCACGGCGGTATGGCCGACCCTCGATTCACCCGGCCACGGCCAACGAGGAGACAGCCATGTTCAAGACACGCTTCACCGAAATGTTCGGCGTCCAGCACCCGATCGCACAGGGCGGCATGCAGTGGGTCGGCCGCGCCGAACTCGTCGCCGCCGTGGCCAACGCCGGCGCCCTCGGTTTCCTGACGGCCCTCACCCAGCCGACGCCGGAGGATCTCAGCAAGGAAATCCAACGCACGCGCGACCTCACCGACAAGCCGTTCGGCGTCAACCTGACGATTCTGCCAGCGATCACGCCGCCGCCCTACGCCGAATACCGTCAGGCGATCATCGAGGCCGGCATCAAGATCGTCGAGACCGCCGGCTACAAGCCGCAGGAGCACGTCGACCACTTCAAGCAGCATGGCATCAAGATCATTCACAAGTGCACCGCCGTCCGGCACGCCCTCTCCGCCGAACGCATGGGCGTCGACGCCATCTCGATCGACGGCTTCGAGTGCGCCGGACACCCCGGCGAGGACGACATCCCGGGCCTGATCTTGATCCCGGCCGCGGCCGACAAAGTGAAGGTGCCGATGCTCGCGTCGGGTGGCTTCGGCGACGGCCGCGGCCTGGTGGCGGCGCTGGCCCTCGGCGCCGACGGCATCAACATGGGCACCCGCTTCTGCGCTACGAAGGAGGCGCCCATCGCCGACGCCATCAAGCAGCAGATGGTGGCCAACGACGAGCGCTCCACCGAACTGATCTTCCGCACCCTGCACAACACCGCGCGCGTCGCCAAGAACGCCATCAGCAAGCAGGTCGTCGAGCTCGAAAAGCAAGGCGCCACCTTCGACCAGGTGCGCGATCTCGTCGCCGGCTCCCGCGGCCGCAAGGTCTACGAACTGGGCGACCCCGACTACGGCATCTGGTCGGCGGGCCAAGTGCAGGGCCTGATCCACGACGTGCCTACTGTGCGGGAACTCGTCGACCGCATCATCAGTGAGGCGGAATCGCTGCTGCGCGCCCGCCTGAACTCCATGCTGATCTAGTCCGACACGTCCGACACGTCCGACAGGTCCGACAAGTCCGACAAGTCAGACAGGTCAGACAAGTCAGACTCCCATGATCCGCACGATCCACACCGGCGAGCGCGAGGCGGTGCTCGACCTGCTGGGCCACTGGGAGGGCGAAAGCCGCGCCCACTTCGCCCGTTACTTCGCCTACGACCCCACCTTCCGCGACGACCTCTGCTTCGTCGCGGAAGAGGGCGGTCGCTTGGTGGCGACGCTGCAGGTGCTGCGCAAACAGGTCCGCTTCGGTGAAGCAGTGGTCGAGGTGGCCGGGGTGGGAAATGTCTTCACCGACGCCGCCTACCGCGAGCGCGGCATCTCGACCGCGTTGCTGGAGACGGCGCTGGCGGCGATGCCGCGGCACGGCTTCGAGGTCAGCCTGCTGTTCGCTACCCGGCTGGAGTTCTACGGTCGCTTGGGTTGGCAATCCCATGCACGCCGCTGGGCCTACGTCGTACCGGCGCCGACGCAGCTCGCCGGCGATACGACGATCGCGCCGTTCGAGCTCGACGACCTGGAGGCGGTGCGGTCGATGTATGATGCGGCCTACGCGACGACGACCGGCACGACGGTACGCGACCGCGCTTATTGGCTCGGCCAGTTGCATACCGCCGGGCAGCTGACCGAAGACTTCCTCGTGGCGCGCCGCGGCGGGCGCATCGTCGCTTACGTCCGCGGTACCCGCCTCTATGGACTGTACGTGCTCATCGAATCGGCCCACGCTCTCGGGCATGCCGCCGACCTGGCGGCGCTGGTGCAGCGCCTGGCGACGGTCGAGGCGGCCGGCGAAGCGGGCGTGGCCACCCAACTTGGGACCTTCCCCGAGGTGTTGGCCTGCCTGACGCGAGCCGGCGCGACGGTGCAGATGGTCGACGATTATTTCTGGATGTGGCGCGTCGTCGACGCCGCGGCGTTGGCGCGCCGCCTAGGCTGCCCCGCGGCCGAGGTCGAGGCGCCGGATTTCTGGCTGCGAGCCCTGCCGCCCGACGCCAGCGTCTACTGGCTGTCCGACCGCTTCTGACAAGTCCGACAAGTCTGATAAGTCAGACAGATCAGACAGGTCAGACAGGTCAGACAGGTCAGACAGGTCGGACTTGTCAGACTTTCTTGATCTGCTGCTTCCAATCCAGGACGCGCGCTTTGGCCGCCCAAGCTTCCGCCTCGGGTACGTCGCCGGCGCGCTGGTAGATGCGCGATACGTTCGTGTACGCCAGCTGCTCCTCGGGCGTCAGCTCCACCACCTTGAGAGCCGCCGCGATCGCCTCGGGCCAGCGCTCCAGATCCGCCAACGCCATCGACAACCCCTCCCAGGCGTCGGCGAAGTTCGGGTCGAGCTCCAGTGCCGCTTGGTAATGTCCGACCGCCGCCGGCACGTCGCCGTCGGCGATCGCGTCGACCGCTTGATCATACAACTCGTCGGGAGTGGGCATGCGGCGAACCTAGCGAATCCACCCCGGCGCCTCAACGCGCGGTTTGTTCACCCCCGGGGCGATTGCTATGCACGCCGTTTCCGCCTGCTATCCTCCGACGCCCATGTCCACCGCCGAACCCGCTCGTTCCCGCTCGACCTCCGGGGCCGAGGTCGAAAAGGCTCTCGAACGCCTCCTGGCGCACCTGCAGCGCGCCGACGACCGCCGTCCGTTTCAGCTCCAAGGCCTCCACGGCGGCGCCCGCGCCTACTTCCTCTGGCGCGCCGCCGCGCGTCTGCCGCGCCCCTACCTAATCGTCGCCGCCAACGCCCAAGAGGCCGAGGCTCTGGTCGACGATCTGCGCTTCTTCTTCGGCGAAACCGAGTCGACCCCGCCCTTGGCCCGCCGGGTGCACCTCTTCCCCGCCTGGGACGTGGTTCCCTTCGAAGACATCTCCCCGACCCCCGAGGTGGTGGCCGCCCGCATCGAAGGCCTCTTCCACCTGCATCAGAGCAAGAATCCGATCCTCGTCACCACCCCCGACGCCCTGCTGCAGCGGGTGCCGCCCAAGACGGGCTTCGCCGGCCGCATGCACTACCTCGTCGAAGGCGGCGAGGTCGACCTCGAACGTATCGCCCGCGACCTCGACGCCTGGGGCTACCGCCGCATCGGCTTGGTCGAGGACCGCGGCGAGTTCAGCATCCGCGGCGGCATCCTCGACGTCTTTCCACCGGCCCACGGGCAGCCGCTGCGCATCGAGCTGTTCGGCGACATGATCGAGGCGATCCGCGAGTTCGACCCGGTCACCCAACGCTCCGGCGAAACCCAGGCCGAAGCCCTGTTGCTGCCGGTGCGCGAGTTCGACCTGACGGCACAGACCGACCGCGACAATCTCTACGCCATCGAGTTGCGCCTGCACGATCTCGAGCTGGCGCGCGACGAGCGCAATCAACTGCTCGATGCCCTCGGCAACGGCTTGGTGGTGCCCGGCGTCGAGTTCTTTCTGCCGTTCTTCCACGAGCAGCTCGATACCTTGCTCGATCACCTGCCGGGCGACTGCGTGCTGTGGGTCGACAACCCCGCCGACGTCGAGGCCGGCTTGAGCAAGGCTTGGGCGACCGTCGAACGCCGCGCCGCCGAACGCGCTGCCGAACACCGCTACTTCCCGCAGCCCGACAAGTTGTTCCTGTCCGCTTCCGAGTGGCGCGCCGCCGCCAAGCGCTGGCCCTCGGTCGAACTCGAACCGCTCGAAATGCTCGTCGCGCCCGACGAGAAACCGACCGCCACCATCCACTCCTTCGCCACGCGCGACCTCAAGATCGAACAAGTCGGCGGCGCCCACGCCGTGTCGTTCGCCCCGGTCGTCGACAAGGTCCGCGCCTGGAAACGCGACGGGCTGCGGGTCATGCTCGTCGCCCGCTCCGATGGCCATGCCCAACGTCTGACCCGCCTCTTCGCCAACCACGACGTCGACCTCGGCGACCCGAACACGAGCCTGGCCACCCGCCTGAGCAGCGGCGCCACCGGCCCATTCTTGCTCGTCGGCCAACTCGCCAACGGCTTCCGCCTGCCCGGCGATCGGCTGGTGCTGGCGACCGAGGCGGACATCTTCGGCGAAGCACGCCAGCGGCGGCGCCAGAAACGCGTCGAAGTGCAGCAGCTGCTCAAGAACCTGAGCCAGCTCAAGCCCGACGATTACGTCGTCCACATCGACCACGGCGTCGGCCAGTTCCGCGGCCTCAAGCACCTCTCCGTCGCCAACGTCGAAGGCGACTACCTCCACCTCGAGTACGCCGGTGGCGACCGTTTGTATCTACCGGTCGACCGCATCAGCTTGGTGCAGCGTTACACCGGCTCCGACGGTGCCGCGCCGACGCTCGACAAGCTCGGTAGCTCCAACTGGGAGAAGGTCAAACGGCAGACTCGCGAGTCGATCCTCGCCATGGCGCACGAGCTGCTCGAGATCTACGCCGCGCGCGAGATCAACGACGGCAAGCCGATGTCGGCGCCCGACGAAGTCTTCGCCCAATTCGAGGCGTCCTTCCCCTTCGAAGAGACCCCCGACCAGCAGCGCGCCATCGACGAGGTGGTGCATGACATGCAGCAGAAGAAGCCGATGGATCGCCTCATCTGCGGCGACGTCGGCTTCGGCAAGACGGAGGTCGCCGTGCGCGCCGCCTTCCTCGCGGCCTTGTCGGGGCATCAGGTGGCCGTCTTGGTGCCGACCACCGTGTTGGCGCAGCAGCACTACGACACCTTCCGCCGCCGCCTCGAAGGCTACCCCGTGCGGGTGGCGCCGCTGTCGCGTTTTTGTGACAAAGAGCAGATCCGCGACACCGTCAAGGCGATCAAGGCCGGTACCGTCGACATCGTCATCGGCACGCACCGCCTGCTGCAGAAGGACATCGAGTTCAAGGATCTCGGCTTGCTCGTCATCGACGAGGAGCACCGCTTCGGCGTCAAGCACAAGGAGCGCATCAAGCAGATGCGCAAGCTGGTGCACGTACTGACGCTGACGGCGACGCCGATCCCGCGCACGTTGCAGATGTCGCTGCTCGGCATCCGCGACCTGAGCGTCATCGAGACACCGCCGATCGACCGATTGGCGATCCGCACCTACGTCACGCGTCACGACGAAGGCCTGATCCGCGAGTCGATCCTGCGCGAACTCGAGCGCGACGGCCAGGTGTTCTACGTCTACAACCGCGTCGAGACGATCGAGATCATGGCGCAGCGTCTACGCCAGCTCGTGCCCGAGGCCAAGTTCGCCGTCGCCCACGGCCAGATGGGCGAGGGCAAGCTCGAAGAGGTGATGCGCGACTTCTTCGAGAAGAAGGTCAACGTCCTCATCTGCTCGGCGATCATCGAGTCGGGCATCGACGTGCCCAAGGCCAATACCATCCTCATCGACCGTGCCGACCACTTCGGCCTGGCCCAGCTCTACCAGCTGCGCGGCCGCGTCGGCCGCTCGCACGAACGCGCCTACGCCTATCTGATGATTCCCGGCGAGCAGGTGATCTCGAAGGACGCGCAGATGCGGCTGCGGGCGCTGCAGGAACTCGACGAACTCGGCGGCGGCTTCAAGCTGGCGGCGCACGACCTCGAGATCCGCGGCGCCGGCAACCTGCTCGGCAAACAGCAGTCGGGCCAGATCACCGCCGTCGGCTTCGAGCTGTACCAGCAGATGATGGAAGACGCCGTGCACGAGCTGCGCGGCCAGCAGGTGCACCGCGTCGTCGAGCCGGAGATCCAGCTCGGCATCCCGGCCTACGTCCCCGAAAGCTACATCCCCGACGAAGGGCAGCGGCTGGCGCTGTACCGCCGCCTGGCCGACGCCAAGAGCGCCCAGGAGCTGGCGGAAATCGCCGACGAACTGCGCGACCGCTTCGGTCCCATCCCGCCGATCGCCGACAGCTTCTTGCGCTTGATGGACCTGCGGCGCTACCTCAAGACGGAGATGGTCACGCGTGCCGCGCTGCGCCAAGGCGTCGTTTCTCTCCAATTCCATCCCGAGGCCCCCGTGTCGGTCGACCGCTTGGTCGAGATGGTGCAAAAGGGAGGTGGACGCTTCCGCCTGTCGACCGACTTCCAGCTCAGCTTCGATCTGGACGCCACCGACTGGGACGGCATCGTCGAGGAGACCAAGTCCGTGTTGTTGCAGTTGCGCAAGAGAGAGGAGACTCCCCTGCGATGAATATCCGCCCGGTGCGCGGCTTCGCGCGTGGCTTGACGCTGGCGCTGACGCTGGCTGCCCTGCCGGCGTCGGCCGAGGTGATCAATCGCATCGTCGCGACGATCGACGGCGACCCGATCACCCAGTACGAAGTCGCCAAGTTTTCCGAAACCATCCGCGGCCGCGACCAAGCCGCCGAGGGCGAAGCGCTCGACGCTCTCATCCTCAACAAGATCATCGACAAAGAAGCGGCCGCCGCCGGTATCGTCGTCGAAGACGCCGAGATCGACCTGTTCATCAACGACATCAAGCAGCGCAACCGCATCGACGACGCGCAGCTGGCGGTCGTCCTGCAGCAGCAGGGCATCGACTTCGCCGCTTACCGTGAGCAGATTCGCGACGAGGTCCAGCGCCAGCGTCTGATCGCCCGCGAGATCAGCGGCAAGGTCAACATCACTCCGGAAGAGGTCGAACGCTACTACAAGGCCAATCTATCGAAGTACACGCAGCCGTCGGAAATCCGCGTCGCGCACATCGTCTTCCGCCTCGACGAAGATGCGCCGGCGGCGGAGGAAGTCGCGGTACGCGCCAAGGCAGAAGCCGTCTACGAACAACTCGTCGACGGTGCCGACTTCGCCGAAATGGCGGAGAAGTATTCCGAAGACTCGAGCGGCAAGGACGGCGGCAATCTCGGCTGGTTCAAGAGCGGCGAACTCATCGACAGCCTGGAAGAGGCTGCCGCCAAATTGGAGCCGGGGGAGTTCAGCCGTCCGGTGCGTGGGCCGTTGGGCTTGCACATCGTCGAACTGGTCGAGCGCAAGGGCGAGAAGTACGAGCCTCTCGAAGGGCAGGCGGACGAGATCAAGCAGAAGCTCTACCAGGCCGCGCTCGAAGAGCGTTACGAAAAGTGGCTACGCGAAGAGCTGCGCAACCGCCATCACGTGGACATCCACTGATGCCGCCGGCCCGCAGTTCCCGCCCGGTGCTGGCCATCAGTATGGGCGACCCGGCCGGCATCGGCCCGGAGGTGACTCTCAAGGCACTGGCCCAGCCCAAGGTCCGGCGCGCCGTCACGCCGATCCTGGTGGGCCTGCCGCAAGTGTTTCACGCCACTGCCGAGCGCCTCGGGCTCAAGCTCGGCGATCGCCTGCAGACCCTTTCGATCGAGGATGGGACCCATAGGACCCATGAGTCCTATGGGTCCCATGGTCTACCGCGGACGCGCCGCGCCAAGGCTGCCTGCGGCAGCGCGGCGTATGCCGCGATCTTGGCGGCCGCCCGCCTGGTGCAGGAAGGCCATGCCGAAGCGCTGGTCACCGCGCCCATCAGCAAAGAGCACGTCGCCCTTGCCGGCCACGACATTCCGGGCCACACGGAGCTGCTCGCTCAGCTCGCCGGCGATGTCCCGGTGCGCATGATGCTCGCCGGCCCCAAGCTACGGGTCGTACTGGCCACCATTCACATGGCTCTCGCCGAGGTGCCGCGGCGCATCGACGCGCCGCTCGTTCTCGAGACGCTGCGCATCACCGAGCACGCCCTGCGCCGCGACTTCGGCATCGCCCGCCCACGCATCGCCGTCACCGGGCTCAACCCGCACGCCGGCGAAGGCGGCCTCTTCGGCGACGAGGAGATCCGCGTCATCGCGCCGGCGCTGCGCCGAGCGCGCCGCGCCGGGATGCAGGCGGACGGCCCGGCCGCCGCCGACGGCGTCTTTGCTCACGCCATGTCCGGCACCTACGACGCCGTGGTCTGCATGTACCACGACCAAGGCCTCGGGCCGTTCAAGCTGCTGCATTTCGCCGACGGGGTGAACGTCACCCTCGGACTGCCGTTCGTCCGCACCTCGCCCGATCATGGCACCGCCTTCGACCTCGCCGGCCGCGGCGTCGCCGACCCCAGCAGCATGGCCGCAGCCATCCTCATGGCCGCCGATCTGGCACAGCGACGCCGCCAATCGTCGCTTGCCAAAGCTTGACGGATTTGTTGACAGTGGCGCCCGACTCATGAAGGCACTCGTTTTGACCGGCGGCGCCGGACGCAATCTCGTTCCCTTCTCGGCCACTCGTTCGAAGGCGATGACCGTGGTCGCCGGCGGCTCGTTGCTGCGGCGGACGCTGACCCATCTGCGCTCGGCGGGCATCACCGATGTCGTCGTCGTCACCGGCCAGCATGGCAGCAAGCTGCGGCAGGACTTCGGCGACGGCACCGCTCTCGGCATCAATGTAGCCTACGTCGAGCAGGGCCAGCGCAGCGGCATCGGCGGCGCCCTCGGCGCGGCGCGCGCGCGTTTCAACCCGGGTGAGTACTTCGTCTTGGCCTACGGCGACGTCGTCACCTCCGACAGCCCGTTTCCGCAGCTGCTGCAGTCGTTCAACTCGTTCAAGGGCCCGATCGCCGGCGTCTGCCTGCCGGGGCCGCCGACCGGTCGCTACGGCAACGTCTACTTCAGCGGCACGCGCATCACCCGCATCGTCGAGAAGCCGACGGAAGAGAATCTGGGCAACTACGTGCTGTCCGGCTTTTTCGTGTTGCCGACGGACGTCTTCGACCTCGTCGATCGCGCCGACGGCGACATGGAAGCGGCCTTCGCCGGCATCATGGAACGGTTCGGCCTGCACGCCTCGATTTGGGAGTCGGGCTGGATCGACGTCGAGTACCCCTGGGACATCCTAGCCGCCAACCAGATGGTCATGGACACCTGGGAAGAGGCGGTCATCTCGCGGCATGCCCGCATCGAGGGCAACGTCACCATCTCCGGCCCGGTGCGCATCGAAGCCGGCTCGCAGATCAAGTCGGGTGCGGTGCTCGTCGGCCCTTGTTATGTCGGGCGCGATTGTTACGTCGGCACCAACTCGCTGGTGCGCAACTACACGTCGCTCGGTCCCGGTTCGATGATCGGCTACGGCGCCGAACTGAAGAACAGCGTCGTGTTCGGCCGGGCCGACGTCGGCCGATTGTCGTTCATCGGCGACAGCGTCCTCGGCGAGGGCGTCTACCTCGGCTCGAATACCGTGACCGTCAACGAGAACATCGACCGCAGCCCCGTCGGCGTCGACCTGCACGGCGAGGTGCTGCACACCGCCTGGACCAAGCTGGGAACCTTTGCTGGAGACGGCGCGCGCGTCGGCGCCGGCCATACCATCGCCGCCGGCACCGTGCTTGCCGCCGGCTCGAGCGTGCCGCACAACGTCAGCGTCGGCGGCCGCCCCCGCGGTTGAGGAGCGTTTCATGTGCGGCATTGCTGGCGTCGTCAGCTACCAGCCGATCGAGGATCGGCTCTACGACGGCATCCATCACCTCGAGTATCGCGGCTACGACTCGTGCGGCGTCGCCTACCACAACCACGACCACATCGAGATCCGCAAGAACGTCGGCACCGTCGACGAGGTGCACGGCAAGGAGAATCTGCGCAACATCGATAGCTACGTCGGCATCGCCCATACGCGCTGGGCGACGCACGGCAAGGTGACGCGCGACAACGCCCACCCGCACCGTAGCTCGGGCGGCGATTTCGTCGTCGTCCACAACGGCATCATCGCCAACTACAAGATGCTGCGCGCCCAGCTCGCCGAGCAGGGCTTCAGTTTCGTCTCCGAGACCGATACCGAGGTCATCGCCCACCTCATCGACCACAACTACCGCCATTGCCAAGACGTCGAGCGCGCCTGGGTGGCGGCGCTGCGCGCCCTCGAAGGCAGCTTCGCGCTGGCGATGATCTCGACCTACGAGCCGGATCGCATCTACTGCGCCCGCCACGAGAGCCCGCTCATCATCGGCCTCGGCAGCGGCTCCAACTACATCGGCTCCGACTTCAACGCCTTCATCGAACACACGAAGAACACCGTCATCCTCGACGACGGCGAGTACGGTGTCGTCACCCGCGACAGCTATTCGGTGAAGAGCCTGCGCACCGGCGATCCGATCGCCAAGACGATCACCGTCGTCCCGTGGGATCCCGAGTTGCGCGGTAAGGGCGGCTACCCGCACTACATGCTCAAGGAGATCCACGAGCAGCCGCAAGCCGTGCGCCGCGCCCTGCACATCGACGAGGAAGAGATTGATGCGTTGGCGCGCATGATCGCCGATGCCGGTCGTGTCTACCTCATGGGCGTTGGCTCGACGTATTACGTCTCGCTCTACGGTCAGTATCTGCTCGCCGAGCTGGCCAATCTCCCGGTGACCTTGGTGAGCTCCGACGAGTTCACCCACCTCGATACCAGCGACGACAAGTCGCTGGTGCTGGCGGTGTCGCAGTCGGGCGAGACCTACGACACGGTGATGGCGCTGCGCCACGCCAAGGAGCGCGGTGCCGCCACCGCCGCCATCGTCAACGTCATGGGCTCGTCCATCGCCCGCCTCGTCGATCGGGTGCTGTTGCAGGCTTCCGGGCCCGAGGTCTGCGTCGTCAGCACCAAGGCGGCGCTGGTGCAAATGGTGTTGTTGACGCGTGTCGCCTTGGCCGTCGGTGAACGTCGCGGGGTGATCAGCGCCGAGCGTCGGCGCCAGGGCAACGCGGCGTTGGAGGAACTGCCGGGCCTGATCGAGACGCTGTTGAACGAGCGGTCCGGCGTCATTCGCGCCGCCGCCTACGGCCACGCCGGCAAAGACAATTGGCTCTTCCTCGGCCGCGGCATTTTCTACCCGATTGCCCTCGAGTCGGCCCTGAAGATGAAGGAAGTGACTTACGTGCACGCCGAGGGCATGCCGGGTGGCTTCCTCAAGCACGGCACGCTGTCGCTGGTCGACGATCGCTTCAATACGCTCGTCTTCGTGCCGCCGCACGAGCAGGGCGACCTGCACGCGGCGACGATGTCGAGCGCCGAGGAGGTCAAGGCGCGCGGCGGCTTCGTCCTCGGCTTCACCTTCGACCGCGGCGAGGATCTGCACGACGAGAAGGTCGTGTTTCCGCAAGCCGATCGCTTGGTGGCGCCGTTCCTACCTCTCGTCGGTGGCCAGCTGCTGGCTTATTTCACCGCCACTGCCCTCAAGCGCAACGTCGACAAGCCGCGCTCCCTCGCCAAGTCGGTGACCGTTCCGTAAGGGCGACTGCGTCGGGGCGACGCAGTCGAGGGCCAAGGGCCAAGGTACGAGGGCCAAGAGTTGCGTTCGTACCTCGGGGTTTCTTGGCCCTTGGCCCTTGCACCTTGGCCCTCGAGTATCTCAGTGGCCGCCCGCGATTTCCGTACCGAAGCTGGCCAGTACCGCCCGTACCCGCTCGAGGCCGCGCTCGCGTAACGACGGCGTGTCTCCTTCCAGGGTCAGGCGCAGCAGCGGTTCGGTGTTGCTCGAACGAACGTTGAACCACCAATCGTCGTAGGCGACGCTGACGCCGTCCAGTTCGGTTTGTCTGCCGTCGGCGAAGTGCGTGCGGATGGCCGCGATCGCGCCTTCTTGGTCCTCGACGCGGAAGTTGATCTCGCCGGAGTGACTGTACTTCTCGAGCGGGGCGATGCGCGTCGAGAGCCGCTCGGACGAGGCGCTGAGCACGTTGAGCATGCGCACCAGAGCCACTAGGCCGGAGTCGGCGTAGAACAGTTCCCTCCCTTGCAGGGCGAAGTAGAAGTGGCCGGAGAGTTCGCTGCCGAACGGCGAGCCGAGTTCGCGCATCTGTTTCTTGATGTGCGAGTGACCGACGCGCGATCGCACCGGGACGCCGCCGTGGGCTTGCACGACGTCCTCGAGGATCTTGCTCGAACGCAGGTCGAAACAGATCGGGCGACCGGGGCTCTCGGCGAGCATGTCGTCGACGAGCAAGGCGGCGAGGATGTCGCCGCGGATCGGCTTGCCGTTTTCGTCGACGGCACCGAGGCGGTCGCCGTCGCCGTCGAGCGAGAAGCCGGCGTCGGCGCCGGTGGCGCGGACGCGGTCCGCGAGGGCCGCGAGATTCTCCGGTTTCGACGGGTCGGCTTCGTGGTTGGGAAAGGTGCCGTCGGGTTCGAGGAACATGCCTTCGAACTGCATCGGGAAGCGGGCGAACAATGGGGCGAGATACTTGCCGGCCATGCCGTTCGAGGCATCGACGACGATCTTGATCGGTCGCAAGCCGCGGCTTTGGCCGACGAGGAAGTCGATGTAGGCGGCGTCGATGTCGGTGTGCTCGACACGGCCGGGCCGGACCGCCGGGCGCGCCGAGGCGATGCGTCGCTCGACTTCATTGAGGCCGGCTTCGTGGCCCATCGGCACCGCCAGTTCGCGGCACACCTTGAAGCCGATGTACTGCGCCGGGTTGTGCGACGCGGTGCAGATGACGCCGCCGTCGGCACCCAGGCGTTGGACCGCAAAGTAGGCGCACGGTGTCGTCACCATGCCGATGTCGGTGACCCGATGGCCGGCGGCGACTAAGCCGTCGATGAGGGCCGGGGCGCAGGCAGCGGCGCTGGCGCGCATGTCGCGCCCGACGACGAAGTGGAGGGAGTCCTTGCCGCGATTGCGCTCGAGGGTGCGGAAGTGCTCGCCCAGGGCGAGGCCCAGCTTGTGGGCGAAGGCGATGTCGATTTCGGCGCCGAAGATGCCGCGGATGTCGTAGCTGCGGAAGATTCCCATCCGAGGCTTATCGTGATTCGGGAGAGGTCTGACAAGTCTGACCTGTCTGACCGGTCGGACCTGTCGGACTTGTCGGAATTCTCTCCGGGCCGCAGTAGATGTTCATGCCGGCGCCGCGCAGGAAGCCGATCAGCGTCATGCCGGCCTCTTGGGCCAGTTCGATCGCTAGGCTCGATGGCGCGGATACGGCCGCCAGGATCGGCACCCGCGCCGCCAAGGCCTTTTGTACGATCTCGAACGAGGTGCGGCCGCTGACCATCAACACGTGCCGGTCGAACGGGCCGCGTTCGCTGAGCAAGCCGTAGCCGAGGACTTTGTCGACGGCGTTGTGGCGGCCGACGTCTTCCCTCACGACGATCGGTTCGCCGGTGGCGTCGAAGATGCCGGCCGCGTGCACGCCGCCGGTGCGGGCGAAGTTGGCCTGCGCCGCGCGCAGTCGTTCCGGCAGCAGTAACAGGGTCTCGGCCGGCACGGCGACATCGCTGTCCAGGGCGGGCAGATTCTGCCGGATGGCGGCGATGCTCGTCTTGCCGCACAGGCCGCAACTCGATGAGGCGAAGACGTGTCGGCTCAAGCGCTGCACGTCGATCGTCGTGCCTGGGCTCAAGCGGACGATCACCCGGTTGCAGTCGAGGCCGTCGCTGCCGCCTTCGACGGCGGCGATCTGGCTTCTCGTCTGCAGCAATCCTTCGCCGAGAAGGAAGCCGACGGCGAGCGCTTCGTCATCACCCGGAGTGCGCATGGTGACGCTGACGGGCTCGTCGTCGACGAAGATTTCGAGTGGCTCCTCGCGCACCACTTCGTCGACGTCGCCGGTGCAGCCGGTGTCGTGGTGCCAGCGCACGATTGGTTTCCGGCGGCGGTCGAGCATGGCTCAGGCCGCCGCTTCGATGCGCACGTAGGCGTTGTAGTCGGGCACGCCGCCCATCGAATCGACGACACCGCGGTCGAGCAAGACGTTGCCCTCGGGCCAATGCACTTGCACGTTGCCGCGGGCAATCGGCGCCAGCTGTACGCGCGCTTCGAGGCGGCCGCGGTCGTTGTGCACGACGACGCGGTCGCCGTGGGCGAGGTGCAAGCGAGCCGCGTCGTCGGGATTCATGAGCAAGGCATCGCGTGGCGCGCCGGTGAGCGGATCGACCTCGGCGTACACGAGGGTGTTGAACTGCTTGCCGCGCCGGGTGCTGAGCTTGAAGCCGTCGCGCGGGCGGTCCTGCGCGGGTAGAGGCGGCGTGCTGAAGTGCGCCTTGCCGTCAGCAGTCGGGAAACGCCAGTCGGCACACAAGTGCGCACCGCCGTACTGAACCTGGTCGCCCAGACGGCGCAGATGCTGGATGCCGTCGTACATGGGCACGACGCGGGCGATCTCATCTCGAATCGCCTGGCCGCTGTCACAGCCGAGACGTATGTTGGCCGTGGCGTCGACGGCGACGGCGAGGTCGCGCAAGATGCGCCATTCGGCGCGCGCCTCGCCGACTTGGCGTGGAATTTCGGGACCGAACAGGATGCGGCGTTCGGTGGTCGTCTCGGTGCCGCCGCCGTCTTGTTCGTAGCGTGTCTTCGCCGGCAACAGCAGCACCTCTTCGCCCGGTTCGAGCAGCATCTGGTCGGTGACGATGATGTCTTGGTGTACCCGAAGCGGCACGTTGCTCATGGCGGCGGCGACGTATTCCGGATCGGGTAGGGTGCGCAGGAAGTTGCCGCCGAGGCAGTACAGCAAATCGAGCTGCCCGCGGGCCGCGGCTTCGACCATTTCGGTTGCCGGCAGCCCTGGGGTGGCCGGCACGGTAAAGCCGTACTGTTGCGACAAGGCTTCGGCGTGCGGCGTGTCGATGGGAAGGCCGCCGGGGAGGGCGGTGGCATAGGCGCCCATTTCGGCGCCGCCTTGCACGCCCGAGTGGCCGCGGATCGGCATGACGCCGCACTGCTCGCGTCCGACGAAGCCCTTACTGAGGGCGAGGTTGAGAATCATCTGCACCGCCTGGCCGCCGAAGGCGTGCTGGGTGATGCCCATGCTCCAGACGAAGACGGCGGTGCGCGCGTCGCGGATCAGCACCGCCATGTCGTGCATGCGTTGGCGCGACAGGCCGGCGCCGCGTTCGAGAGTCTCCCAGTCGAGGGCGGCGACGGTGGCGGCGAGTTCGGCGAAGCCGCTGCTGTGCCGCTCGACGAAGGCGGGGTCGTGCCAGCCCTCGGCGATGAGGTGCTTGAGAGTGCCGTAGAGGAAGGCGATGTCACCGCCACCGGTGACTTGAAACCAATGGTCGGTGATGGCGGTGCCGAAGACGGCGCTACGCGGCGCCGACGGCACCCAGTAGCGCTCCAAGCCGGGCTCGCGGTAGGGGTTGACGACGGCGACGCGCGTGCCGAGCCGCTTGGCTTCGTCGAGATA
The DNA here is from genome assembly GCA_964524885.1 of uncultured Binatia bacterium (SeqCode). Classification (GTDB taxonomy): domain Bacteria; phylum Desulfobacterota; class Binatia; order HRBIN30; family HRBIN30; genus CALJUJ01. Next base: position 146,768 of record CAZGEJ010000003.1, on the reverse strand, counting down.
CTTCATCGTCACCGGCTGGTCGTTGGCCGGGTTGGAGCCGAAGAAGACGATGAGGTCCGAGCCGTACCAGTCGCGGTAACTGCAGGTCGAGGCGGCGACGCCGAGAGCCCCTTTCATGGCCCCGGTGGACGGCGAGTGGCAGAGGCGGGCGGCGTTGTCGATGTTGTTGGTGCCGAGGAAGCGGGCGACCTTCTGCGCCACGTAATAGGTTTCGTTGGTGATGGCGCGCGAGGTGAGGAAGAAGGCCAGCCGGTCCGGCGTCGTGGCGCGAATGCGATCGGCCGTGCGGGCGAGCGCCTCGTCCCAGCGGATGCGGCGGAAGCCGCGGTCGCCGCGTTGCCGCAGCATGGGGTAGGCGAGCCGTCCGAGGTCGCGCAGTTGCTGATTGTCGAGGCCGCGCAATGCCTCGCAGTCGGCCAAGCGCTCCGCGGGCATGGCCGGCATGGTGTTGAGGCGCAGCAGGTTGAGGCGCGTCATGCAGAGGTGGGTGCCGTCGGTCGTCCAGTCGCGGAAGCCGGCGACGCCGAGGGCGCAGCCGTCGCAGACGCCGCGGCTGAGGACGCGCCAGGCGTGGCCGAGGTTGTCGCGGTTGTCCCAGACGACGCGCAGCATGTCGCGGTAGTGCTGCGGTTTCTGCTGCCCGAGACCGAACGGCACCCAGTCGGCGGCGCCGCGGCGCGACGCTTGGCGGTCACTCATGCGTGGCATGATGCGAGAGCGCGCCGGCGATGTCGAGGCGTGGCGGCGTGCGTCACTGGCGCGTGCCGGCGATTTTCAGTAGGAAGTCGGGACTTTATTGCGGAGGGTGGAGACGTGTCCGTGAAGAGCACCATCGAACGTAGTTTGGCCAGCCAGGCTGCTGGGCAGGCAGCCGAAATCGACGAAGCCCGGCGCTGGCTGGCGCGCACGGAGGTGTTCCTCGAGTGGATCGCCAAGAACCCGCGTCTGGTCGAGGTCCATTGCGAGGCGGCACATCTCGCCTCGATGCTGCAGGGCGACGAGGTGCACGCGGTCGACGTCGACTACCGCGGCATCGGCCTGCGCCCGAAGCGCGGCTGAGCGGCGGGCGCCCTCAGCCGTTTTCGCCGAGGCGGCCGATCGCCTCGAGGAACTTGCCGTGGATGACCTCCCAGGCCATGCGGTAGAGCTGCTCGCGGTCTTTGTGCTGGGCGAGGAATCCTAGCGGGATCTGGAAGCCGCCCTTGTCGCGCAGGTTGCCGCCGCCGTAGTGCTGGCCGCGCTCCTCGTCGATGCCGAAGGCTTTCTTCAAAAACGAGTCGGGGCTGATCTGGTCGCTGCGGGTACGCAGCGAGCCGTCGATGGTGCGGCCGTCGACGACGCCGAACACCAACACCGTATCGATGCCCTCGCGCGACAAGAGGAACTCGGCGGCCTGCGGGATGCCGTCGCGGTGCTCACGGCGGACGAAGCCGACGTCGCTGAAGAGGAAGTTGTCGTAGACCTTTTTACGCTCGAGAGCCGCCTGGATCATGTCCATGACCGCCGGGCTGAGCGACTGGGCCGAGATGCGCTTGAGCAGGGCGTGATCGACGGCGTTCCAGAGGTAGGCGCAGGCCTCGAAGTCGAGCTGCGAGGCGCGCAGCAGTAGGCGTGTATCGGAGCGGATGCCGTGCATCAGGGCGGTGGCGAGCCGTGCCTGGCCGGGGTCACTGGGGTCGAGTCCTTGCGGCTGCAGTTGGCGCAGGTAGTCGGCGAAGATGCCGCAGGTCGAGCCGGCGTCCTCGCGCACGTCGACGAACTCGGCATCGACCTCGGTCGGTCGTTTGTGGTGGTCGACGAAGGCGAGAAAGGCCTTACCTTCGAGTTCGTCGTGGATCGGCGTTTCCAGTTTGGGCGTGTCGACGATGGCGTAGGCGTCGAAGGCGTCGAGGTCGAAGCGGTCGTCGTACAGGTGCAAGTCGACGGCGAGGCGCTTCACGAGGGCGCGGTTCTCCTGGTGGCTGACCTCGTGGAAGGACAGCAGGGTCGTTTCGATGTCGAAGCGGTCGGCCAGGTACTGCAAAGCCAAGCCCGAGCCGATGTTGTCGGGGTCCGGGTAGCCGACGAGGAGCACCAGCAGCCGTTGGCCGCGGTGGCGTTCGAGGACCGCCGCCAGGTTGGCCCAGGTGTTGCGGGTTTCGCGCGGCGGCGGCCCGGCCGGGACGGCACGCAGGCGCGCTTCGGCGGTGGATTCGGCGGCGGATGTGGGCATCGCAACTCTCCTCGGTCGCTCGATCGACCTCGATCGTAGCGAACGTCGGCGCTCGTACCATAGGCGCGGGTACGCCGCTAGGTGGTGGGGGCCGGGGTCATGGAGGGCAGCCAGAGGCGGAAACAGGCGCCGCCGAGTCCGTCCGGCGGGTCCACCAGCGTCAGCGTGCCCTCGTGCGCGTCGAGGATCGAGCGGCTGATGGCGAGTCCCATGCCGAGTCCTTCGGCGCGGGTGGTGAAGTACGGTTCGAAGATCCGCTGTCGGTCGTCGGGGGCGACGCCGGGGCCGCTGTCTTCGACGGAAAAGCTGACGCCATTGTCGGCCGCCCCGGTGCGCGTGAGGATGCGGCGCTGCGGGGCACCGCTGCGGTCGACCGCCTGGATGGCATTGAGCAGGAGGTTCATGAGGACCTGCTCGATCTGGATGCCGTCGGCTCGGACCGGTGGCAGGTCGGGGGCGAGGTCGAGTTCGAGTTGAATCCCCAGTTGCTCCGCTTCGGCGCGCACCAGGCGCAGCGCGTTGTGGACGATGGCATTGGCGTCGACGGCTTCGACCTTGGGGTCGGCCTTGCGGGCCAAGCGTTGCAATCGGCGGATGATCTCGCCCGCGCGCAGCGCCTCTTCCGTCACTTGCGTCGCCATCGCCCGCACCTGGTCGGCATAAGGCACGTCGGCGGGCAGGCTTTCGGAGCAGCTGACGGCGTACGCGGCTATGGCCTGGAGAGGTTGGCTCAGTTCGTGCGCCAATGCCGCCGCCATTTCGCCCATCGTGGTCAACCGTTGTACGTGGGCCAACTCGGCCTGATGGTGGCGTACGGCTTCCTCGGCGCGCTTGGTGTCGGTGACGTCGCGCGCCAGCGAAAAGAAACCGCGCACCTTGCCGCTCTCGTCGAAGTCGGGTTCGAGGACGTGCGCCAGGGTACGGATTTCGTCGTTCGGGTCGGGAACCTCGATTTCGAAGGCGCGCCGCTCTCCGGCGAGGGCAGCGGCGACGTGCGGCTGCAGGATGTCGAGGTAGATCGGTTCGGTGAGTTCCTCCAAGCGCGCGCCGATCATCGCATCCGGGCTGCGTCGCGCCCACAGCGCCAAGGCTCGATTGACGAAGCGGTAGCGCTCTTCCGTGTCCAAATACGCGATGAGCGCCGGGAGCTGGTCGGTCATCTGACGCAAAAAGCGCTCGCTCGCCTCGATGGCGGCATGCACCCGCGCTGCGGCCTCCTCGCGTGCGCGCAGACGCTCGGCGATGAAGGCCGACGCCGCCAACAGCACCATCGAGGCGACCAGCGGGTAGTCGTAGCGACCGACGACGACGACGTTCATCGAGATGGCCAGCGCCGCGATGGCCGCTGCGATCGACTGCCAGAGCACGCCCCAAGGCAGCGTCAGGGAGGCCAACAGGAGGCCCGTGACGCACATCATCTGTGTCGTCAGTTCGTCGTTGGTGAGTATCCCGGAGATCGCCGTGCCGAAGCAGGCCGTCACGATGCTGCCGAGCGCAGCCCAGCAACTGCATCGCTCGCTCGGCGAATCTCGCAGCGCCCACAGCGCAACGCCGAAGGCGAGGCTCATCGCCGCCTTCACGCTCCACAAGGTAGCGACGATGCCGGGGCTGAGGAGCGGGTCGGCGATGGCGAACAGGAAGACCGCCCCGAGGCCGAGTATCGTCAGTAGACGCGCCCGGTGGGCCAGGAGCTGCGGATCCGACCACCGGTCGGACGGGCGATTGGCGACGAGCATGGCGGACGGCCGATAGCACAACGCGGGCCGTCCTGGGGAGGGACGGCCCGCGTCGGGGGTAGCACCGGGGGCAGCCGGTGCCGACGTTCGCCTCGGGGGCAGAGGCGAACGAAGGGTTCGTTCGCCATCAGTTGGGCGGTGCCAACTCGTTCAGGCAGCGGCGCAGTTCCTCGGTTTCGGTCCAGCCACACGAGCCATCATCCTGCGCTTCGCACGCAGCATCGGCATAACACGCGTATTCCGGCCGGAATTCGCAGGTGGTCGGGACCGGCTCGTTGGCGCAGATCTGGCCGCTGCATCCCGTGCGCTGGCACGGCGGCGCCGGGTCGGGCCGCGGGCAGGCCGGCAGGGCGTCGGGGCAGGTTTCGCCCGGCGCACAGCACTTCGGTTCGTCGCGTTCACAGGCCGGCATCCCTTGGATGCATGGGCCGCGGCTCGGGTCGCAGCAGGACTCGCAGGGAAACAGGGTGTCGGCGCAGGCGAGGTCTCCCTCGGGGCAACAGCGCGGCGAGCAGGTAGGCCATTCCCGGGCGCCGCAGAATGCGCCCTCCGGACAACACAGTGGCGGGCCGCACGGAGGGAGGCCGATCGGGCCGCAGAATGCGCCCTCCGGGCAACAGGCGAGCGTCTCGACCACACACGGCGGCACGTCCGCCGTGCAACGGGCATTGGGCGGGCAACATTCCAACTCGCAGCTCGGCAGCGGCAAGATGCAGAGGGCGTCTTTCGGGCAGCAGGCCGTCGGATCGCACGGAGGCAGCCCCTCGCACACCTCGCCGGTCGGGCAACAGCGCGGCTCTTCCACCTCGCACGGGGGCAGGACGTCGATGCACTCTTCGTTCGGGCCGCAGCACGTCTTCGGGCATACCTCGCAGTTTCCGTCTTCGGTGATGCCCCAGCCCTCCGGGCAGTCGCAGATCTCACGGCAAATCGCCGGGCAGGCCACCGGGCCGCCGTCGTCGCCACAGGCGCGCACGTAGCCACAGCCGTTGCCGCATTGGTTCACCGTGCATGGGACGGAGCCGTCATCGCCGGCGACGGCTACGTCGATCTGCACGACCGGGTCGAAGTACAGATAGAAGCGGCCGTAGATGGTGTAGACCCCCGGCGGTACCGTCTCGCCGGCGTCGTCCTTGAGATCCCAGAAGGCGCGTGTCTGGTAGCGCGGCGCCAACTCGTCGAGCTGCGGCGCGCCGGGGGCGAGAAACGGCTCGCCGCATCCCTGCTCGCGGATGGTGCGGATCTTCGTGCCGTTGCGGTAGACGTACAGGTCGAGGCAGGGATCGAAAATGCCGATCGGTCGCTCACGCTCGGTGACGGTGAAGCGCAGCTCGGCCACCTCGGGCGGCGTGTAGGTGCGGCAGCTCGACTCGAGGATGACCCGGTTGAAGGCGTCCGACCAGTAGCCGCGATTGACGTCGTTCGGGTCGCAGTACTCGAGGCTGGAGGTGGCGAAGACCTGCAGGCGCAGGCGGTTGCTGGGGCGACCTTCCAACTCGGCCCACACTTCGACGGTGCCGGCGGCACGTCCGGTGAAGGTTCCGGCGGTATCGAAGCCGCCGATGGTCTCGTCGCTGCTGAACCACGTCGCTTCCTCGGTGGCATCGCGACCGAGGTCGACGTCGTACGAGGCCTGGGCGCGGAAGAAGGCTTGGGCGCCCTTTTCGACGACGCGGTCGGGCCCGTCCTGGTAGATCGACAGGTCGATCAACGTCGCCTCGGCGACGACACGCACGTCGACGGGGTTGCTCGTCGCCTCGCCCAGACGTGCCTGCACCTCGGTGCTGCCGGCGGCGGACGCCGTGAACGCGCCCGTGGCGTCGACCGAGCCGACCTCCGGCGCGGTGCTGCTCCACGTGACACGTGTGGTGACTTCTTCCCATTCACCCGTGTCGTAGCGGGCGGTGGCATGGAAGGGCACGATGTCGCCGATCAGGACGGTATGGCCGAAGCCACAGTCGAAGCACGGCAGGCTGGCGTCGATCACGGGGTCGTTGGCCAGCGCCGGGAAGAAGATCGGCCCGCGGTAGCCGTATTCGGGATAGATCGAGAGCTGGACGACGGTGGCTTGGTCGACGACCCGAATCGCGAGTGGGGCGCTGCTGACGCCGTCGACGGTGGCGCGCACCTCGGCGGTTCCGGCGCTGATTGCCGTGAGCCGGCCGCCCACGATGCTGGCGACCGTCTCGGGTGAGCTGCTCCACGTCGCTTCGTCGGTGACGATCTGCATGGAGCCATCGGCGAAGGTGACGAAGGCGACCAACGACAGCATGCGGCCGACGCGTACGACCTCTTGGCAGTAGGGATGCGGCAACATGTCGCCGGGCAAGGCCGGCGCGTCGATCACATCCGCCGGGTCCGGTCGTCCAAAAGGAGCGATGCATTCGAGCACGTGCACGTCGACTTGGGTCACCCGTGCCCGTTCGGCGACCTCGACCGGGCTGGACGCCGAGCGGATGTCGCCGATGCGAGCGACGATTTCCGCCTGGCCTACCGCCTGTGCCGTCACCGTACCCCAGCTGTCGATACGGGCGACCGTTCCGTCGGACGACTCCCACGTGGCGAGGTAGGTGACGTCGACGTCGCTGCCGTCGTCGAGGCGGGCTATGGCGCGGAACCACCCAGGTTGGCCGACGACGATCTGCGGCGGTCCGAACACGGTGAGCGCCTCGATCTTCGTCGGAGCGCAGCTCGGCACGCAGACGGACAGAGCGCAATCGTCACAGTCGGGGCACGAGGAGACGCAGGTGCAGACGTCGCCCGCTTGGGCACAGCCGCCGTCGGCTTCGCAGCGGTAGGGCGTCGGCTGGTTCGGGCTGGCACATACGTTCGGGCCGCAATCCTCGCAGAACGGACAGCTGGCGGTGCAAACACAAGCGCGGTCGTCGCCGCATCCGGCACCGTCCTCACAACGCCACAAGGGCTCGCCGCAGTGTGGCGACGTCAGCTGACCGTCACCGTCCGGGTCGAGCCAGCGGCGGTGCAGATCGCCGAGTTCGCCGACCTGGTCGCCGGCGATGACGAGGCGCGAGCCGTCGGGCCCGACGATCTCTCGTTTCGCGGTGCCGTCTTCGACGTACTCGACCGTCGAACGCACGCGCCCTTGGTCGAGTTCGACGACGACGCGCGCGCCGCCGTCGTCGCCGACGGTGACGGGCACGAGGAGGGAGACGAGGTTGCCGTTGAGGGTGCGGCGCAGCTCGAGGTCGTAATGCCCCGGAGGCAGCGACTCGATGACGAAGGTGCCGTCCTCGGCGGTGGTGCCGCGGCGCCCTTCGACGCCATGAAGGATCCAGTCGGCATGGGAGAATGCGTGCGGGAAGGAGGTCGCCTCGGGGGCAAGTTGCCACGCCGGTGGCGGTTCGCCGAGGGAATCCTCCGGCGCCGCGGCAACTTGGTTGCTGACGACGGCGAGCCCGGCCAACGCGGCACTGGCGGTGGTCGGAGTCGCGACGGGAGTGGCGGTCGGTGGCACCGCCGTGGCAGTGCGGCTCGGCGTCGCGGCGACCGTCGGCGTGGCGTCGGGGCCGTCGTTCGAGTCGCCGCAGCCGGACAAGGCCGAGAGCGCCAGGGCGAAGGCGAGGATGAGAGGGGGGAGGCGTTTGGGTTGCATGCGAAGCTCCTTCCTGACTGCAGGCTGAACAAGAATTGTTTGCTTGTCAATGGAGATTTTGTTTGGTAGTTCTGCTGCATGGCGAGTCCGAGCCGAGCCCTGCGCGGCATCAAGGACGTGTTCTACGAAACGCGCGTCCTCATGGGGCGCGAGTACACCCTGCGTCGATTCGCCGAGGAGGTCCTCGGCGGCAGCATCGACCCGGTGATGCTCGGCTATATCGAAAAGGGGAAGCGTCTCCCCAGCGAAGCCGTCGTGCGTCGGCTCGCCGTCGCCGCCAAGCGCGATGCCCACGAATTGCTCGCGCTCCTGTGGCGCGACCGGATGGTGTACGCCTTCGGCCGCGAGTTGAAGCGCGTCTTGCGCGCCCCGCGTGCCGTCGAAGGCGTCGAAGACGCCGAACTCGCCGTGCGCGTCAGCCAAGCGATCGCTGCCTTGCCCGACGACGGCAGCGACATGCCGCTGGCCCGTTGGCGCAAGGCCTTCCGCGAGGGCGGCGACAAGCGCTCGCAACGCGAACCCCTCGACGAGGATCTCGCCCAGCGCGTCGAGCAAGTCCTGATCGAGCGCGGCTTGGTGGCGCTCTCCGGGCGCAACGTGCGCCGCAAGGGCCGGCACTTCGTCGCCTCCAACGGTGCCGAGCGGCAATCGTTGGCCATCGAATTCTGCGCCCTCTTCATCAAGGGCTTGATCGACAAGTTGGCGCTGCCGGATGCCGAAACCGGCACGTACCTGCGCAATCATTTCCTCAACATCGACGCGGCACGTCTGCCCGAGTTCCACGCTCGCCTCGACGCCGCGGTGCGCGCTCTCGCCGAGGAATACGCCGCCGATCCGGGGACGGAGACGCGCTTCCTCAACATCTTGGTGAACGCGACTCCCCTCTAGTGAGCCGAGCATGAATCGCATCGCCGCCGCCCGCCCGTCGTTTCTCGCCACGCTCGCGCTCGTCGCCGCGCTGCTCTCCGGCTGTGCCGGCGGTAGCGGGTCGAGCGGCTTCGACCTGAGCCCGAGCCTCGAAGACGGCCACATCGACCTCGTCCTCGAAGGACGGCAGTGCCGACAACTGGGCGACGCCGTCCTGTGCCCGAGCGACGCCGAGCCGCTCCCCGTGCCCACGGCGACCCTGCCGGATCCGGGAGGGGCCGAGGTGCGGATGGAAACCGGACTGGCCGGCATCGACTCGCTCTCGTGCGCCGAACCGCCCTGCCGACTCGAACTCGAACTGTCGTCGAGCGGCCTGCCGTCGCATGCCCTCCTGCAGGTGGCGGTGCGCAACCCCGCGATCGCGGGCATGTGGCACGTGTCCTCGGCCTTGCCGCCACCCTACGAACCGAACATGGTCGTCGAGGTGAGCGTGCCCGCTGGTGCCAGCGAACTGCAGATGGCCGTGCTGGTTTACCTGACGGCGGCGCCGCTGGCCGAGGGCGACGTCGCGCTGCTCGGTGAGTCCGGTGCTTCGCTGATCTTCGTCTCCTCGCCCGTCTCCATCCTCCCCTGAGCGCGAAGGTGCTTGTCCCCGGCGCCGCCGCGCGTCAGGATAAGCCCGCGACGATCGTGGTGAGGAGGACGGCATGGGATCCGTTGGATACGAGCAAAACCAGGCGACGGTCGTGGTCACCATCGACCGCCCGGCCGTGCGCAACGCCATCGACGGTCCGACCGCGGCCGCACTCGCCGCTGCCTTTCGCCGCTTCGACGCCGATCCGTCCGCCAGCGTAGCGATCCTCACCGGCGCCGGCGGCACCTTTTGTGCCGGTGCCGACCTGAAAGCGATTGCCGAACGGCGCGGCAATCGTGTGCAAGAAGACGGGGACGGTCCGCTTGGGCCGACCCGCATGTTCCTCAGCAAACCGGTGATCGCCGCCGTCGAGGGGCATGCGGTTGCGGGTGGTCTCGAACTGGCCCTGTGGTGCGATCTGCGCGTTGCCGCGCAAGACGCGGTGTTCGGCGTGTACTGCCGGCGCTGGGGGGTGCCGCTCGTCGATGGCGGCAGTGTCCGCCTGCCGCGGCTGATCGGCCACAGTCATGCGCTCGACCTGATTCTCACGGGGCGGGGCGTGCAGGGCGAGGAGGCGCTGCGCATGGGCCTGGTCAACCGACTCGTACCGCAGGGTACGGCCTTGGCCGCGGCGCGTGCCTTGGCGGAACAACTCGCGGCCTTTCCGCAACTCTGCCTGCGTCACGATCGCCTGTCCGCCTATGCGCAATGGGGGCAGTCGGAAGCCGCTGCCTTGGCGCAGGAGACGCGTCTGGGGCTGCAGGTGATCCGCTCCGGCGAGACGGCGGAAGGGGCACGCCGGTTCACCGCTGGTGCCGGGCGCCATGGACGATTCGCCGGGTCACCCACGCGCGCCGAATGACGGCACGGAGCGGATGATGCCGCAGGGAGGCAAGGACGCGCCGGGTGCCGCGGCGCGCCAGGAGTACGATCTCCACCGGCACAAGATCCTGCGCGTCGCCGTCTTGCGCGGACTGGCGGTGCTGTTCGCTGTTCTCGTTCTCTACTTCATCGCCGATGTCGGTTTCGACGGCCTGCAGCCGGACGATGCCCTCTACTACGGTACGTTGTCGGTCTTCCTGATGTCGGCCTTCGCGTTGCTCGGGCTGACACGGCACGACGCCATCGGCGTCACCTTCTTGCCGATCGATGGCATCATGACGCTCGTCGTGGCGATGCGACTCGCTCTGTCCGAGTCGACCACCGTTTCCGGCACGGCCTTGGTGCTCTCCCTCAAAATGCTCGGCACCGCCTTGCTGTTGCCCTGGTCTCCAACCATGCAAGTGGCATCGGCGGCGGTGACCATTTCGATCTACGCGAGCATGGTGGCGCTGCGTCTGCGTGCCTTCGACGCGCCGCTCGAAGCGCATCAGGCGGTCGGCCCTCTATTGGCGGCGGCACTGTCGATCGCCGGCGTCTCGATCCTCGAACGCGCTCGCTCCTCCTTGTTCGCTTCCAATCAGATCCTGCGCCAGTCCGAGTCGCGCCTGCGCTCGCTGCTCGAAGAACGCGAACGCGATGCACGCGTCGCCGAGGGGCTGGCGCGCGTTGGCCAGGACCTGGTGTCGGCGCTCAATACGCCACGACTGGTCGAACGTCTTTGCGAGGTCACGCAGCGCGAGTTGCGGACTGACTTTGCCGACCTCTTCCTTTGGAATGCCGAGCAACAGCAGTTCACTGCCGCAGCGCTGGTCGGCGGCCCGAGCGAAACCCAAGCCGTGGTGCGCGTCTTGCCCTTGCCCATGGCTACGGTGGCGCGGGTGATCGAACGATTGGAGGTCGACGGCTTCGTGCAGACCGGAGTCGATGTGGACCCTGGTCTGTTGCCCCTCGAACTGCAAATTCCGTACGGCGTGACGCTGACGCTGTTCGCGCCGGTGCATCGCGACGGGCGGATCGTCGGCGTGTTGGCGAGCGGCTTTCGCGGACGGCGCGAGCCGCTCGGTGCGGGCGAAGTGAAGCTCGCCACCGGGATCGCCCAGTTGGCTTCGTTGGCGCTGGTGAACGCCGAGTTGTTCAGTCAGCTCGACCGCGCCAACCGCATCAAGTCCGAGTTCGTTGCTTCCATCTCCCACGAACTGCGCACGCCGATGAACGTCATCATCGGCTACCACGAGCTGCTCCTCGAAGAGGACTTCGGCCCCCTGAGCCAGGAGCAGCGGGATACCCTCCTGCGCTTGCAGCAGAACTCGACGCAGCTCCTCGATTTGATCAACGCGATGCTGGACCTCAGCCGTCTGGAATCCGGACGGGTCAACGTCGAGCTGCAGCCTGTCGATCTGGCGGAGTTGCTGGCGGCCGTCGAGCGCGAAGCGGCGGAGGCCCATGCTTCGCCGCGGCTCGCGTTCGAATGGAAGGTGGCACAGGACCTGGGCGTGATCGAGTCGGACCCGATCAAGCTCAAGGTGATACTGCACAACCTACTGTCGAATGCGGCCAAGTTCGCACGCTGCCAGGTCGTCGTCATCGCTCGCACCGTCGCCGACGGCATCGAGATCGCGGTACGAGACGACGGCATCGGCATCGCTCCGGAAGCCCATCGCCGCATCTTCGACGCGTTTCGCCAAGCGGATGCGAGTATCGGCGCCCATTACGGCGGCGCCGGCCTCGGGCTGCATATCGTCCACCGCCTGCTCGAATTGATTGGCGGAACGATCGACGTCGATAGTGAGCTCGGACACGGCTCGACGTTTCGCGTCTCGTTGCCGCGCTTCGTTCCCGGCGCTGCTCCCGCGCCTTCGTCAGAAGGGTAAGCGCGCCAGATCGACGTTGCCGCCGCTGAGGATGACGCCGACGCGCCGTCCGGCGGCGACCCCGGCAAGGGCGACGGCGACCGCGACGGCCGCGCTCGGCTCGATGAGCAGCTTGGCTCGTTGCCAAGCCAGGCGCATCGCGTCGACGATGGCTCCTTCCTCGACGGTTTCGATCGCCGCCAGGTGGTCGCGCAGGATCGGCCAGTTGCGCGTGCCGAGACTCGTCAATAAGCCGTCGGCGATGGTGCGTGGGCTCGTTTGCGGCACGAGGGAGCCCGTCGCCAACGAGCGCGCCGCATCATCGGCGCCCGCCGGCTCGGCGCCGATGATGCGCATGGCCGGTCGCAGGTGGTGTGCGGCGATGCAGCTTCCGGCCATCAAGCCACCGCCGCCCACCGGCGCGATGAGCGTGTCCAGGTCGGGCACGTCGGTGAGCAGCTCGAGAGCTGCCGTGCCCTGACCGGCAATCACGGCATCGTCGTCATAGGGGTGGATGAAGGCGGCACCGGTGTCGGCGGCGATGCGTGCGGCCTCCGCCTCACGCGCGGCGAGCGTCGGCTCGCAGGCGAAGACTCGCGCCCCGTAGTCCTCGACGGCGGCCCGCTTCACCGCCGGGGCGTTGCTCGGCATGACGATGAACGCGGGGATGCCGCGTTGGCGCGCCGCGAGGGCAAGGGCCTGCGCGTGATTGCCCGAGCTGTGCGTCAGCACCCCGCGCCGGGCCTCTTCGTCGTCCAACTGGAGCACCGCGTTGGTCGCGCCGCGAAACTTGAAGGCGCCGACTTTCTGCAGATGCTCGCACTTGAAGAAGAGTCGGCCGCCGGCGAGTCGATCGAGCGTCGCGCAGGTCTGCACCGGCGTCCGATGCACCTTGCCCGCGAGGCGTCGGGCAGCTGCCTCAACATCGGCGAATGCAACGGCGTAGGTCATCCTCTCGCGTACTCCCGGTCTCGTGCACTGGATTCCATCGTTCGGGCAAAGTCGGTTCCGTTGCGTCAAGTTTTCGGCGGCCCGGAGAAGATACGCTGGGTGCAGCCCGCTAGCTCGTCAGACGCCGGCGAATCGCGCGACGCGCACTCATCATCAGCACGCTCGTGACCGTGGCGATGTAGAGCACGTCCCACAACAAGATCAGACCGAACTCCCCCGCAAACGCCGCGCGTGCCAGGCGGACGGGGTGCAGTAAGGGCAGGGCCTCGGCCACCCAGAGCCATCCCCCCGCGAGTCGTTCCTCGAGCGGAAAGAAGATGTCGGAAAAGAGAAACAAGGGCGTGAGAAACAAGGTGAAGTAGAAGCTGAACTGGTCGATGCCGGGCACGCGCAACGAAAAGGCGACGCCGATCGCGGCGAAGAGTAGACCGGTCAGCGGGATCACCGCCAACGCCAGCCACGCGCTTGCACCGGGCACGAGGCCGGCGAGCGCCAGCACGAGGAAAAAACAGCCGCCGTAGATGCAGGCGCGTGTCACGGCCCACATCGACTCGCCGAGAAGGACGTCGTCCGGCTCGATCGGCGTCGTCAGCATCGCGTCGTAGGCCTTCTCGAAATGCATGCGGACGTAGATGTTGTAGGTGACCTCGAAGCTGGCGCCGTTCATCGCGGCGACGCACAAGAGGCCGGGCGCGATGAAGTCGACGTAGGCCATGCCCCGCATGTGCGTGATGTAGGCGCCGACGCCGATGCCGATCGACATCAGGTAGAGCACCGGCTCGAAGAAGTTGGGCAGTAGGTTCCACATCCACGTACGGCGGTACATGGCGGCGTTGCGTTGCCAGACGGCGAAGGCGTGGGTCAGGGACATGGGCGTGATGACGTCGGTTATTCGAGCTGGGTGCCGGTCAGGGAGAGAAAGACGTCTTCCAGGTTGGCGGCGCGGACGACGAGGTTGCGGGTGGCGGCGACTTCCGGTCCGACCCGCGCCAACAAGGGCTCGGCGTCGGCCAGGTACACGAGCAAGCGGTCGCCCGAACGCACACTGCGTCCGATCGCTTGCTCGCCGAGCCATTGCCGCTCCTCGGCGGCCGTGCACGTCAGCTCGACGGCCATCGGTTCGACGTTGCGCCGGATCAGTTCCGCCGGCGAGCCGCGGTCGATGACCTTGCCGTCGCTGAGGATGGCGATGCGGTCGCACAGGCGTTCGGCTTCGTCCATGTAATGCGTCGTCAGCAGCAAGGTCGTCCCCTGCCGCTGCAGTTCGCGCACCCGCCCCCAAAGGGCCAAACGCACCGCCGGGTCGAGGCCAGTGGTGGGCTCGTCGAGAATCAACAGCGCCGGACGGTTCATGAGCGACATGGCGATGGCCAAGCGTCGCTGAAAGCCGCCCGACAGCACCTTCACCGGCATCGTCGCGTGCGAACGCAGTTCGAGGAAGTCGATCAGTTCGTCGACGCGCCGCGACAGCTCCGGTTCGCGCAATCGATGGTAGCGCCCGAACACCCGCAAATTCTCGATCGGCGACAGCGCCTCGACGAAGACGTTCTCCTGCAAGGTGACGCCAAGACGTGCCCGCACCTCGCGGGCTCGCTGGCCGACGTCGAGGTCGAAGACGCGCACGCTGCCGGTGGTCGGTCGGGTCACCCCGTAGATCATGCGCAGCGTGGTCGTCTTGCCGGCACCGTTGGGACCGAGCAGGCCGAAACACTCGCCCGCCTCGATCTCCAACGACACGTCGTCGACGACACGCTTGTCGCCGAAGTGCTTGGTCACGTGCTCGAGTGCGACGACCTTGGTTGCCATGCGGAGGGCGATCCTCGCCTTTGCGCGGCGGTCGGTCAACCGGCTAAAGGGCCGGTGTGAATCGTACGTTTCGCCGTCGGCTGCATCTCGGCGCGACCCTCGCGGCACTCGTCCTCGCCGCGTCGGCGCACGCCGAGGAGCGCGCTCCGTGCCGCGAGCACACGGCTCTGCGACGTCCGTTCTTCGGCGACCTGCACGTGCACACCGCCCTCTCGCTCGATGCCAATACCCAGGGGACGCGCAATTTGCCGCGCGACGCCTACCGGTTCGCGCGGGGCGAGACGATCGGCCTGCAACCGTATGCGGCCGACGGCACGCCGCGACGCAGCGTCCGTCTCGATCGCCCTCTCGATTTCGCCGCGGTCACCGACCACGCCGAACTCTTCGGCGAACTGGAACTCTGCCGCACGCCGGGCAGCCCGGGCTACGACTCGGCGACCTGTCGGGTCTATCGCTGGTGGCCGCGGCTGGCGTTCTTCTTCATGAATGCGCGTTCGACGCGCTCGCGCCAGCCGGAACGCTTCTCGTTTTGCGGGCCGGAAGGACGGGATTGTCTCGCTGCGGCGCGGACGCCCTGGCGCGAGGTGCGCGAAGCCGCCGAGGACGCCTACGATCGCAGCGAAGCGTGCCGCTTCACTTCGTTCGTCGGCTACGAATGGACCGGCGGACCGGACACCAACAACATCCACCGCAACATCCTATTCAATGACGCCGCCGTGCCCGAGTTGCCGGTGAGCTACATGGACGAGCCGACGCCGGAGGGGCTGTGGCGACGCTTGCGCGCCACCTGCAACGATGCCATCGCCGGTTGTGATTTCGTCAGCATCCCGCACAACAGCAATCTCAGCGGCGGCATCATGTTCGAAAGCGTCGATGCGGCCGGTCGCCCGTTGACGGCGGCGACGGCTGCCGAACGTATCACCAACGAGCCGCTGGTCGAGGTGATGCAACACAAGGGCGATTCGGAATGTCGCCTCGGTCCGGAGACGGAAGACGAACTCTGCGGTTTCGAGAAGCTGCCCTACGACAACTTTCAGGGGAAGTTCGTCGGCTTGCTCGCCGAGGCGCCGCCGGCGATCGGCTTCGTTCGCAACGTGCTCAAGGAAGGACTGCGTCTCGAACGCGAGGTGGGCGTCAATCCGTTCGCCTTCGGTCTGATCGCCAGCACGGACACGCATCTCGGCACCAGTGGCTACGTGCGTGAGGCGGCGCATCTCGGCCACGGCGGTGCGGGCACCGGCGCGCCGGGAGAATTGCCGCGCGGCCTTCCCGACGACATCGAGTTCAACGCCGGCGGCTTGGCCGTACTGTGGGCCGAGGAAAACTCGCGCCCGGCGTTGTTCGCCGCCATGCGTCGGCGCGAGGCGTACGGCACCAGTGGGCCACGCCTGGTGGTGCGCTTCTTCGGCGGCTGGGAGTATCCCGATGCGCTGTGCGACGATCCCGCCTGGATCGAAAAGGGCTATGCCGGCGGCGTGCCGATGGGCGGCGTGCTGCCGCCGGCCACCGCCGCGGCCCCCACGTTCCTGGTCTCGGCTTTGCGCGATCTCGGCGGTACCGACGGTCCCGGGATGCCGCTGCAGCGCGTGCAAATCGTCAAGGGCTGGGTCGATGCCGGCGGCGCGACCCACGAGCGCGTGTTCGAGGTGGCCGGCGATCCGGACAACGGCGCGTCGGTGGATCCACGCACCTGCGAAGCGCGCGGCGGCGGCTTCGACCGGCTATGTCGGGTGTGGCGCGATCCGAGCTTCGATTCGGCACAGCCCGCATTCTATTATGCCCGCGTCGTCGAGAACCCGTCGTGCCGGTGGAGCACCTATTTGTGCAACGCGGCCGGGGTCGACTGCGACCGTCCGGAAACCATTGCCGACGACTTCGCCGCCTGCTGCGACCCGCGTTACCCGCGGGTGATCCAGGAGCGGGCGTGGACCTCGCCGATCTGGTGGCAGGCGCCGCGGGGCTCGGGGGGGCAACCATGATGACGGCGCGCGACGCATCCGCGGGAGGGCGTGCCTTGACCTTTGCCCTGTGGCTGACGGCGTTGCTCACCGTTCCGTTGCCTTATTTCGTCTTCGAGTGGGAGTTCGCCCCGGTGCTGCGCATGGGGGCTCTGGGCGGCGCCACCGCGGCGGTGTGGTGGGCCGAGGGCGATCTGGTGCCGGGGCTGATCGTCGCCTTCAGCTTGCTCCCCGGGTTGCTCTACGCCGGGCTGCTGGCCTTGGTCATCCGTCGCCTGGTGCGGTGGGGGCGGGCGCGCCTCGGCGCGGCGCGGCTGCGCGTGTGGGTGTGGGCGGCGATCGTCGTCGCGTTCGCGTTGGCGATGTTGCCCATCTATCGCACGCCGCTGTCCAGTGTGGCGACGCGCGCCAACCTACTGCACGTCCTGCAATAGCCGCGTCAGTGCGCGCGGTAGCACACGGTCGGGCGGATGCCGACGTAGGCCATGCACTGGTTGCACGGCACGCAGGTGCTACCGGCGAGGTTGCCGGCTTCCATGCGGCGCACCAGATCGGGGTTGCGGATCAGGGCGCGCCCCATGGCGATGAAGTCGAAGCCGGCATCCATGGCACGTTCCATCGAGGCGAGCTGCGTCACGCCACCGAGGAGCATCAAGGGTAAGCCGACGGCGGCGCGGAACTGGCGCGCGGTCGGCTCGAAGAAGGCCTCCTCGAAGCGATAGCTGCGGATCACCCTGGGCAGGACGAAACCCATGATCCAGCGCTTCAGTCGCGTCGGTTGGATCTGCACCAATTCGCGCGTCGGTGTCTCGCCGCGCATCAGGAACATCGGTGTTTTCGTCGTGTGACCGCCGGTGAGCTGGATCGCGTCGAGGCAGGCGTCGGCCTCGAACAGACGCGCCACCTCCAGTCCGTCGTCCCGCGTCAGGCCGCCGCGAAAGCCGTCCTCCATGTTGAGCTTGATGTAGACCGCGGCGCGCTTGCCGACGGCTTGGCGCACCGCCTGCACGACTTGGCGCGGGAAGCGGGCGCGGTTTTCGATGCTGCCGCCGAACTCGTCTTGGCGCCGGTTGTTGTAGGGGCTGAGAAACTGGCTGAGCAGGTAGCCGTGGCCGACGTGGACTTCGAGGGCGTCGAAGCCGGCATCGACGGCGAGCTGCGCGGCGCGCGCGAAGTCGTCGGTGAGGCGCGCCAGATCGCTCGACGTCAGGGCACGCGACCAGGTCATGCCCTTGGGCGCGAACATGGCGCTCGGCCCGAGAGGGCGGGTGCCGGTGGCCGACGGGTCGGCGAACCAACCGGCATGCCCGAGCTGAATCGCTGCGGCCGCGCCTTCGGCGTGGATGGCGTCGGTGAAGCGTCGCAGGCCGGGAACGGCTGCGGGCTTGACGCTGATCTGGTCGGGGAAGGTCTTGCCGTCGTCGGCGACGGCGCAATAGGCGAGGGTGGTCATGCCGACGCCGCCGCGGGCGAATTGGCGATGCCAGGCGATGAGGTCGTCGGTCACGAGGCCCGTTTTGCCGCGCGTCTCGTAGGTGGCGCACTTGACGAAACGGTTGCGCAGCTCGACCGGCCCGAGGCGGGCGGGGGCGAACAGGCGTTGGCGATTCGAGCTGTGGCTGGCCATACCGCTCTGTAGTGGCGGCGAGAGGCGCGAGTCAACGCGCACGGGCCCCGCCACCCAGCGGCCACGGTCGTTGACGGTGGCCGCTGGGTAGCGAAGGCTTGGCCGGAGATCAGTCGTTCAGGCGCAGGACTTGGGCGATGTCGCCGTTGCCGAAGCTGCCGCCGATGACCTGGTCGAGATTCTGGAACGGCACGACGAAGCGTGCACCGGTGTTCTCGGCCCAGGTGTTGCAGTTCAGGTTAGTGCCGCTGAGCGTCACCGTATACGGGTTGTTCGAGGGACAGGCCGTGCCGAAGGTGCTGCCGCTGCACTGGCGGCGGTCGTCGATCGTCGAGGTGGCGCTGCCGGTGACCAGGTACGCCGACACGGTGCTGTCGGGCGAGTTCCAGGACGAGTCGGACGGTCCGGGGCACGAACCGGTGACGGTTTTGCGCTTGATGATCGCATTCAGCACGGCGGCGCCGCTGCCGGTATTGCCGCTGCCGAGGAGGTACGGACCATTGGCGGGGGCGGGCGGGGCACTGGAGCCGTTGCTGTCGATGGTCACCGAGACGCTGGCGTTGGAGCCGCCGTCGCAGTCGACGAAGCCGACGGTGGCATCCTGTTCGATGCGCCAGCAAGCGTCGCAGTTGCTGCAATTGGGGGTCGAGCCGGGGAGGCTGGCGCCGACGACGACGGGGGCGACGATGCTGAGATCGGCGATGCCGTTGGCGTCGGGGGAGCCGCCGCTCAGCTGCATGGGTCCGCCGAGCATGTAGAAGTCGCCCTTGGTGCCGTTGCAGATGGTGCCCGGGATGCCGCCGGTCGGATTGCCCTGGGTCTTGAGGAGCGAGCCGTTGGAAGGCTCACCTGGGCAGCCGGGGGCGGTATCGCTGCCGCCGGGGCCGGTGACGACGCTGAAGTTGAGAGTGCCCAGCGGTTCGGCGGTCGCCGTGGCCGTCGCTGTGGCGGTGGCCAACGGTGTCGGTGTCAGGGTTGGGCCACCGGGGGTGATCGTCGGCGTGTTGGTCGGCGTGACCGTCGGCGTCGGCGTGATCGTCGGGGTGTGGGTGATCGTCGGCGTGGGCGTGGCGCCGCAGCTTGCCGACAAGCTGACGATATGGCCGTCGCTGGCGGTCGAGCGGCTGCCGACGCCGGGGTAGTCGTCGGCCGTCATGCAGCCGGAGATGCCGTTCGGCTCGAGGTCGGAGTCACGTCCGAAGCGGACGCTGCACTCGGCTCCGGTGTCGAGGCTATTGCCGCTGCTGACGCAGGAGGTCGACCAGTTGAAGGTGAGCGAGTGGGCGACCGGGGCGCCGGTGCCGACGCCGGTGATGACGGCGCTGTTGCTGTCGCTGAAGGCGGTGTTGCTGTCGTTACTGGAGACCAGCGAACCCGGTGCGTCGAGGTTGAGCGTGCCGGCGCTTTGCAGTGTCCCGCCGCTATTGCTGCCGCTGATGGCCGACATGAAGGCGGTCGACTGGTCGGTGGTGCCGAAGAAGGGCAGATCGCAGCCGTCGCCGTTGTCGCGGTTGACGGTCAAGGCACCGCCCGAGGAGGTGTTGACGGTGAGCGTATAGGCAGCGCCGGCCGGGCAGGCGATGTCGAACTGGATCGTGTAGTTCGGCGTCAGGTTGCCGGTGAAGCTGCCGCCGCCGGTGGGCACGGCCTCGCAGTCGGTGGTGACGTTGGAGCGGAACTGCGTCGAGAAGCTGGTGCCGGTCGAGGATAGGACGGAAGAACTGGTCTGGCCGCGGCGGAAGCAGTTGCCGAGGGCTTGGGTGCCACGTTCCAGTTGGCTGGTGTTGTCGATGATGGTGACGTTGCGCACCGGCGGGCCGAAGGGCGTGAAGGTCGCGGTCGGCGTCGCGGTGTTCGTCGGCGTCGGCGTGATCGTCGGCGTCGCCGTCTCGGTCGGTGTCTCGGTGGGCGTGGCGGTCGGGGTGACCGTCGGCGTGTCGGTCGGGGTGAACGTCGGGGTACGCGTCGGGGTGACGGTGCGCGTCGGCGTGCGTGTCGGCGTTTCCGTCGGCGTCGTGGTCGGGGTGTCGGTGCGCGTCGGCGTCGGCGTTTCGTCGCCGGTCGGCAGATTCACGGGGTCGAGCTGTAGGCGGAAGGCCTGCGACACGTCGACGGTGAGGTTGAGCACCGGGGCGACGAAGTCGAGGGCGAAGAGCGGGGCGACGACGCTGGCCGAGGCTCCATTCGGGTCGCCCCATGCGGCACAGGAGAAGGGGCTACCGGAGAGTGAGGTTTGGTTGACGCCGGCGGAGGCGGGGCCGTTGCCGTCGATGACGTCGTTGGTCACCAAGCTGGTGGCCTGGCCGGTGGTGAGGGCCGTAGCGATGACCGGTGAGCTGGAATAGTCGAGGGTATTGCAAGCGGCGTCATTCGCCGGCGCGACGACGAACGACGCCAGAATGCGGGCGACGCCCGTGCCCGCGGCGGCGCCGCCGTCGGCGGCGGCGGGCACGTCGAGCAGTGGCACCGGGTTGGGTGGCGGCGGGTTCGACAGGTTGCTGTCGACCGCCAGACTGGCGCTGCCGTTGGTACCGCCGTCGCAGTCGATCCAGCCCTCGTTGACGGGATCGGGTTCGAGCTTGACGCAGATCGTGCCTTGCTGGCCCAGATCCTGCGCCGCGCTGACGAAGTTGGCGCCGAGGTAGGTGGTGCCGACCAACCGCAGCGGGGCGATGCCGTTGCCGTCGGTGGCGCCCAGGCCGAAGATGACCGGACCCGGTCCGAAGGCGCCGTTGGTGGCATTGGCGAACAGGCTGCCGCCGGTGAAGTCGAAGATGCGCAGCCAAGTCGAGACGCCGTCGTCGACGGGCAGGAGTGCGCCGGAGCCGGGGAGGATGTCGAAGGCGGCGCAGGTGAGGCCAGGGGGGCAGAGGACGGGCTCAGGCGTCGGCGTGGGCGCGGCGGGCGTCGGGGTCGGCGTGGGAGCCGGTTCGGTCGGCGTTTCGGTCGGCGTCGACGTCGGCGCGCCCGGTTCAGTATTGGCGGCGATCATGTCGAGGCGCAGCACGTCCGCCAGGTCGAAACGGCCGGCGACGACCCCGGGGGTCGTATCCAGCTCGTAGACCGGAGCGACGAAGCTGCTGCGCATCCCAGGGCCAAAGTTGGCGCAATCGAGGGGCTGTCCGGTGAGAGTGACGTCGACCGTGGCGTTCGGGTGGAACGTCGGCGATTCGACGTTTTGGCGCGTTTCGCTGACGCTACTGACCGCGGTGGCCGTCGTCAGGGCCGTGCGGACGACCGGCGCATTGGTGAAATTGGCGGCCGAGCAAGGGTCGATCGCGTTGGTGGTTGCGCTGATGCGGATGTCGACGTGGAGCAGCGCGGCCCCTGGACCGGAGTCGCTCGCGCCGGAGGCGACGAGGATCGAGGAGGGCGACGCGGCGGCGGTACCGTTGCTGTCGATGCTGAGGCTGACGTCGGCGTTGGAGCCGCCGTTGCAGTCGACCCAGCCGGGCTGGCCGCTGACCTGGGTGATTTCGAAGCACACGCGTCCGGGGCGGCCGGAGGCGGCGGGGAAGGAGGCGCCGAGGATGGCGGGCTCCGCCAAGACGAGGCTCGTGCGTCCGTCGCCGTCGAGGCTGAGGCCCTTTTCCAAGATCAGTGGGCCGACCTCGAAATTGCCCTTCGAGCCGTTGTTGGCGTTGAATCCCAGGAAGGCGACGATGTTGGTGATCTTGTACCAACTGGACCGTCCGTCGTCGGTCGGTCCGAGTTCACTCGGGCCGGGCTGCACTTCCATGAGTACGCATTCGTTGCCGTCCCGGCAGTCGAGAGGCGCGGGGGTAGGCGAAGGAGTGGGCGTCGGCGTGGGCTCGGGCGGGAAGACGTAGTCGAAGAGGGTGTCGGAGTACTCCTCGACGGCATCGCCGAGACAGGCGCGTTCGCCGGGGAGGGTGCTGGCGCAGCTGTCGAGTTGGGCGACGATGGAGTCGAGGACGCAGCGGTCGACCTGCGCCTCGCCCTGTTCCCGTTTGCGCGCCAGCTTGCCTTTGGGGTCATAGGTTTTGCAGTCGATGCCCGCCGCGAGCTTGCCTTTGTCCTGCTTCTTCTGGCAGCGGATCTGTTCGCCGAAGCGGCCCTTGAAATGCGTCTCGAGGGCGGCGGCGAGGCTGTTCTGGCAGCTTTGTTCGTCGGTTTCGGTGCCCGGCGTCGGCGGCGTGCCGTAAATGATGACGCCGGTGGCGTCGACGCGGTCGCGCACGAGGCAAGCGAGGCAGGAGCCGACCCCGTCGTAGTTGGTGACGGCGATGCCGTCGCAGGGCGCCGGGCAGGTGGTGTAGCCGTTGCCCGCCGGCAAGGAAGCGGCGCGGCAGCCGCGCGCCGCCTTGCTGCGTAGCTTGGCGACGACGCCCTCGATCTTGTCGCGTGAATTCTCCGGCAAACTATCGAAGTCGTTGCATTCTACCGAGGAGGGCAGGGCCGCGAGCATGCGCAGGCGGTGGCACTGGGCCTGTTCTCGGAGGGAGGTTCGGGTGAGTTTGAGCACGCTCTTGGCGAGCGTCGAGCGGCACGATTCGTCGCCCTTGGTCAGGGTCTGCGCCTCGGCGAGGGCAGTCCAGGAAATGGCAACACACGTGGCGAGCAAACCCAACCGGAGTCGGTTCAGCAACATCAAGGCCCCCTTCGGTTCCGGCGTAGATCGAGACGACGCTACGTTCTACGCCAGCGCCGGGGGGCGAGGCAATCAGAATTTCGACAGAATTGGTCGGGGCAAAGGCTTAGGCTGAGGCTGAGGCTGAGGCTGAGGCTGAGGTTCGGAAACCGCTCTCCGAACTCAGCCTCAGCCTTGGACTTTGGCTCAGCCTTCGCGTCAGCGCACGAAGTACTGGCCGAGGAGCAGCAGCATCTCGTCCTCGGTCGTCACGCCGCCGGTGAGCGTACACGCGTCGCAGCGGCCATCGCCCGCGCCGGTGGTGCTGTCGCACGAGGCATCGCGCGCCCGCTCGGTGCGGCCGTTGCACTCGGCCCCGACCTTGCCCTCGGTGCAGTGGCTCGGGGTATCGCAGGGGCCGCCGATGCCGGGGAAGCTCACTGGCGGATTCGGCGAGGTCGACTTGCGCTTTACCGTCGCCGGGTCGGTGTGCCCGTTGTCGTACAGGGCGCAGTACGTGAGGGCGCGTTCGTCCGCCTCCGAACCGCGGCCGGGGAACGCCATCGGTGGGTCGTACCGGACGTAAACCGGGTCATTGTAGACGAAACTCGTGTACAGCAGGCTTTCCTCGGGGTTGCGCTCGACCGCCGGCGGCACGCCTTGCAGGGCGGCCGTGACCGAGGTCACGACCTCGTCGACCGAGACGGACTCGCTGTAGTCGCGGTCGGCGTCGAAGCAGGTGTCGACCGAGGCGGTGCCCAGGGCGATGTTGACCCCGGTGATGACCTCATCGACGGTGACGTCGCCGCTGCGGTTACAGTCGCCGGCGCGGCTGCGCACGCGCGAGACGCAGCGGCCGTTGTTGCCGCAGGGATTGCGGCTGCTGAAGTCGTAGCCCAGCGGCGAGCACGGGGCTCCGGTGTTGCGTCCACCCTCGCAGCGGAAGGCGCCGAGGAAGGTGCGCCAGCGTTTGCCGCGCTGGTGCATGTGGGAGCTGAGTTCGAAGAGTTGTGCCTTGGGCGGCAGGATCTCGATGTTGCACGGCTCGTCGGTTTGGAACGGCTCCGCGTTCATCTTGAAGATTTCGTCGGCCCCGAAGATCTGCATCGCCTCGGCCTCTTGTTCTTCGGGTTGGGCGAACTCGAAGTTGAGCCAGGCTTCGACCTTGCTCGGCTGAGCGTCGAGATTGAAGGCGTGCGAGTTCCACAGGATGATGCCCTTCAGCGGCATCTCGCGGAACACGCCCGGCGCGAACTCGAAGGTGCCGGCGGACTCCTGCAAGCCGGAGAGTCCGGCGTTCATCAGGCCGGTGCCGGCGTCCGGCGGGCCGTAGCCGATGCAGGCCACCCCCGACACGACGGGCGTGGCGCACTCGCCGCCCTCACCGCACACGCCTAGGTCCAGCGGGTTGCAGGCCTGGCCTTCGCGCGCTCCGCCGCGGCATTTCCAGGCGCCCCACTCGGGGTCGTCGACGCCGGAACTGCCCTCGTACAGGTTGACGATGAGGTGGTGGCTCGAGCTGTCCTGGCGGATCGAATTGCGCTTGTAGCGCACGGTCGTGCCGTCCGGGCCGCGGAACTTCTCCGGCACCTGGGCGCTGACGTCGTAGTAGGTGGCGTAGCAGACTTCACTCTCGCTGTTCGGCGGCAATGGCCGGGGGGGCATGCGGATTTGGAAGCCCTCGTCGGGGGCCGGCGGCGGCAGCGGCTTGACGGGGATCGGTTCGGGCTCGGGGAGGCAGGGATCGAAGTCCTCGGTGCCGCGCACAGTCCCCTCTTCCGGGGCGCCGCCCTCGATCCACAGGCGCACGAGTTCGAGCTCGTCTTCGGTCAGTGCCGGCAGCGGATCAGCCGGCATCGGTCGCAGCGGCGCGGTGTATTCGTCGGGCAGCGTTTTGGCGGCGAGGTTGAGCCACAACAAGCTGCGGTCCTTCTCACCGGGGAAGACGCGACGGATGGTCGGCACGCTGCCGCCCATGACGTCGACGAGGTTGTCGTAAGCCACCGCGGGCGACAGGTCCAAGCCGCCGCCGGCGGCGACGCTGCCGTGGCAGATGGCCGTGGTGCAGCCGTTCTTCTCGAAAATGGCGCTCTGGATGAGCTGCCAGGTACTGCCGGCGCTCTCCGGGTCACAGTCCTCGGCGAGGACTGGCCCAGTGCCGAGCAGGACCGCGGCCATCGCCCCTACCGCGAAGTCGCGAATCCGCATGGAATCTCCTTGGTCCAACGAACGTGAATGATCTCGGATGTTGACCCAGAAGTCCCACCCGATCAACGCCCCTCAGCCTCAGCCTAAGCCTCAGCCTAAGCCTAAGCCTCTCTACGGCACGTAATACTGCCCCATCAGAATGAACATCTCGTCCTCCGTCGTCACCCCGCCCGTCAGGGTGCAGGCGTCGCACATGCCGTCACCGGCGCCCGGAGTGCTGTCGCACGAGGCGTGGCGGGCCCGCTCGGTGCGTCCGACGCAGGGTTCGCCGACCTTGCCGTCCGTACAGTGGGTCGGTTCGTCACACGGGCCTCCGACCGGCAGCACGTCGGCCGGCGGTGGCGGTGACGTGCTGCGCCGCTTCACCTCGGTCGGATCGATCCGTCCGTTGTCGAAGAGAGCGCAATAGGTGAGGGTTCGTTCCTCAGGGAAGTGCGAGGCGAACACCAGCGGCGTGTCGTCGAAACGCAGCACCACCGGGTCGTTGTAGATCAGGCTGGTGTACACCAAGCTGTCCGAGGCATCCCGCAGCGTCGTCGCCGGCACGCCGGTCAGCGCCGCGCTGACTGCCGTCAGCAGCTCATCGACGGTGATGACGTCGTCGAAGTCGCGGTCGGCGTCGACGCAGCGGCCGATCGGGCTGCTGCCGAGGGCGATGTTGGCCGCCGTGAGCACCTCGTCGACGGTGACGTCGCCGCTGGCGTCGCAGTCGCCGACGTGGGCGCGTTCGGGCGCCGCGCAGGGGAACCCTTCGCAGACGTCGCGGCTATCGAAGTCGTAGCCGAGGGGGGAACAGGCCTGGCCGACGGCTGGGCCGCCTTGGCAGGTGAACGCCCCGATGTAGGTGCGCCAGCGCTTCATGTGGCGATGGCCGTGCGAACTCAGCTCGAACAGGTGCGCGTTGCGCGGCAACTCGTGCAGGCTGCACGGTTCGTCGGTGGAGAAGGCGGGCGCGTTGGTGGCGAAAATGTCCTTGGCGTCGAAGATCGTGCGGGCCGGGTACAACTGTTCTTCCGGTTCGGCGAACTCGA
This sequence comes from uncultured Binatia bacterium (SeqCode), assembly GCA_964524885.1. Lineage (GTDB taxonomy): Bacteria > Desulfobacterota > Binatia > HRBIN30 > HRBIN30 > CALJUJ01. The sequence goes on along the minus strand of CAZGEJ010000003.1, from coordinate 120,802 downwards.
AGTTGAGCCAGGCCTCGAGGGTGCCGGGTTTGTCCGTGAGGTTGAAGACGTGCGAGTTCCACAAGACCATGCCGCGCATCGGCAACTCGCCGTAGACCCCTTCGGCGAAGCGGAATTCCGAGGCCGTCTCCTGGGTGCCGCTGAAGCCCGAGGAGGCGATGCCGAGGCCGGAGTCGCCGGGGCCGAAGCCGGTGCAGGCAATGCTGTTCGACGGGATGGTCGAGCACAGTCCGTCGCCGCAAAAGTCGAGGTCGGTCGGCGCACATCGCTGGCCATGTTTGTCGCCGCCGGCGCAGAAGAACTCGCCCCACCGGTCATCGTCGGGCGAGGCTGTGCCCTCGTACATGCTGACGATCAGGTGATGGCTCATCGGCGTCTGCCGCACGCGGTTGAGCTTGAAGCGGAAGGTGCTGCCGTCGGCGCCGCGATATTGTTCCGGCACCTGGTCGGTGAGGTCGATCCAGCTGGCAAAGCAGGTTTCGCGCTCGCTCTGCGGCCCCAGTTCGTAGGGAGGCATGCGCACCTGCACGCCCTTGCCCGGGGCGGGCGGCGGCAACGGCTCTACGGTGAGCGGCTCGGGCGCCGGTAGGCAGGCGTCGACCAGGCCGACCGCCGCGGCGACGGTGCCGGTTTCCGGGGCGCCGGATTCGATCCAGGCGCGCATCAACTCCAGATGGTCCGGCGTCAGTGCCGGCACCGGATCGAGGGGCATGGGGCGCAGCGGCGCATGCACTTCCTCCGGCAGCGTCTTGGCCGCGAGGTTGAGCCACAGCAGGCTCTGGTCCTTCTGTCCGGGCAACAGGCGGCTGATGCCCGGAACCGTCGTCGCCACTTGGTCGACGAGGTTGCGGTAGGCCACGGCCGGCGACAGGTCGAGTCCGCCGGCCGCGTAAACCCCGTGACAGACCGCGGTCGTGCAGCCGTATTTCTCGAAGACGACGTCTTGGATCAGCTCGAAGGTGCTGTCGTAGCTACCCTCGCCGCAGTCCTCCGCACCGGCCGCGACCGGCAGCGCCAGGGCGACGCTCATAACCAACACGAACTTCCAGCCGCGCACGGCTCCCAATCGTCGCATCGCTACTCCCAGTTGGATCGGTATCGATCGGCAGCCTTGGCAGGATCGGGCCGGAACGCAATGCTTTTGTGCGCCAACGGTCGAATGATCCGCCCGACCGGGCGGCCGCGTCAGTTCGCCAACGTCGCGTCGCGACAGCCGCCCAAGGCGTTGGCTACGGCGGCGATGATCTCGTCGACGGTGACGAGTCGGTCGCCGTTTCGATCCATCGCCGTGCAGCCCCCGACTTCGGCGATGCCCAAGCCGATCGACACCCCGCGGACGATCTCGTCGACGGTGACGTCGCCGCTGCCGTTGCAGTCGCCGACGCAGCGGCTCGTCGCGCCGCAGCCGGCGGGGCAACTGCCGTTGCCGCCATCGTCGCAGGTCTCGCCGGGGTCGAGTTCACCGTCGCCGCAGAGTTGCTGCGCGACCCAGGCGCCGGCGTCGCGCGTCCCGGCGAAGAATTGGCTGCCGTCCGCGGCCTCGGCCATGGTGAGAACTGAACCCAACGGTCCGGCCCCACCCAGCCTCTGCCAGTTGGTGCCGTCGTCGAAGCTGACGCGGATGCTGCCGCCGCGCAGGCCGGCGTACACCAGTCCAGGCGCACGTGCCGAGGCGAGCAGCGACTCGACGCTCAGCCCGCTCAAGCCGGTTTCTTGCCAGCTCTGTCCAGCGTCGCGGCTGCGACGCACGCCGGTCGAGGTGGCGAGGAACAAGAGTGACGCCGCGTGCGGCGACACGACCAAGTCCGCGATCGTCCCTGCGGGCAGAGGGCCGGCGACCGTCCAGCTGTCGCCGCCGTTGCGGGTGACGATCACCTGGTTGGCGGCGAGGGCGTAGATTTCTCCTGGGACCCCCGGCACGGCTGCCAGTCGGGTGAGGAACAGGCTGCTGACGCCGGTATTGGCCGCGCGCCAGGTGGCACCGGCGTCGCTACTGCGGAAAATCCCCCCACCGGCGGTCGCGGCGTAGAGCCGATCCGCCAGCGCCCCGTCGGCCACCACCGAGGTCACCGCCGGATTGGTGATGCCGTTCAAGCGCGACCACGCCTGCCCCAAGCCGGGCAGGCGCCACGCCCCGGCCAGCGTGGCGGCGAACAGGTCCGTGCCGACCATGGCGAGATCCTGCACCAGCGGGCTGCGTAGGCCTTCGTTCAAGCTAGACCACTGCCCGCCCGCGTCGAAGCTGACGAAGACTCCGCCGGAGGTGCCGGCGACGACCTCGCGCGGGTCGTCGCCGAGCATCTGCAGAGCCGTGACCGTCGTCGCCAGCAAGCCGCCGTTGGCCGGCTGCCAACTCGCTCCGGCATCGTCGGTGACCACCAGGCCCGTGCTGGTGGCGACGTACGCTAGACCGCCCGCTGCGCCGGCGACCACGCCGAGGACCGGCGCTCGCGGCTCGAGGTCGGCACGGCTCCACGAAGCGCCGTGATCGTTCGAAACGAAGATGCCGTCCTCGGTGCCCGCCCACACTCGACCGGCGACGCTGCCGTCGACCGCCAGGTCGCGGATGCGCAGGTCGGCCAACCCGTCGTTGATGCGAACCCACGTCGCCCCCGAGTCGCTGCTGCGCCACACGCCGCTGTCGCTGCCGCCGGCGAACAGCCGGCTCGCTTGGCGGGGATCGGTGGCGACCGCGACGATGTCGACGCCCGCCAGGGCGTTGCCGGCGCGGGACCAGTTCGTGCCTCGATCCTGCGAAAGGAACAGCCCGTCGTTGGTCCCGGCGTACAGGCGTGTCGGGCGAATGGGGTCGAACCGCAGCGTGCGCACGCGCGCGCCAGCCAGTCCGTCGGCGATGGAAACCGCCGCCCCTTCGCCGATGGCGCGCTGGATCGAGCTGCCGCGCGCGCCGTACACGCTGACCGGCTCGCCCGGCCCGATGGCGATCACGTCGGCGGGGCTCAGTTTCGACGCCAGCCAGCGGCTGTCGCCGGCGAGGCGAAACCACACCTGTGACGCGGTACTCACCGCCAGCGCCGCATTGCTCGGATGCACCGCGACGCGCAGTGCCGGCGACGGACTGCTGACTACCTCCTGCCACGACGCGCCACCATCGACACTGCGGAGTAGGCCGCGATCGCGCACCGTGGCGACGAGGTTGGTGTTGCTGCCGCTCTCGATTCCGATCGACAAGACGGGTGCGCCCTCCGGGCCGACGGCGAGCCAAGGTGCCGCCAATGAAGGAGGCGCTTGGCCGAGGCCCACGAGCACGGCAAGGAGGGGGACCGACGTGAGGTACGAACGCAGCGAATTCGACATGGCAACCTGGCTGTGCCTCAACAGACCGCCCGAGGGCAGCGAAGTCAATGGCTATTTCGCGGCGAAGCCGTGGCGGGTCGCTCGCCTACATCGCTGGCCTTTCGGGGATGGCGCGCCGTCGCGTTCGCTGCGCGCGGTACGTGGTTGCCATCGCGACGAGGGTCGACCAGACTCGAACGAATCATGCGGACGAGCGAAGCGATCGGTGCGACGGCCGGGGACGTCGGCGCGGTGGGCGCTCGGCCTTGCTTGCGCGTCTGTATCGTCACGACCTTCTACCCACCGTACCACTTCGGCGGCGATGCCATCTTCGCCGAACGCCTGGCGCACGCTCTCGCCGCGCGTGGCCACTTCGTGCGCGTGCTGCACGATCGTACCGCCTTTTCCGTTCTCGCCCGGCATCCCCCCATGGGTGCGGTGCGCCGCCACCCCAACATCGACGTCGTGCCGCTCGACGCCACGGGCGGGGCCCTCGGCCTGTTGTGGATGCACCAGGCCGGAACCGCTGCGCCGCTGCGCTCGGCGCTGCGCCGTTGGCTCGATGCGGAGAACTACGACGTCATCCACTTCAACAACCCCTCGATGATGGGCGGCCTGGAGGCGTTTCGCTTCGGCCGCGCTCTCAAGTTGTGCACGCTCAGTGATCATTGGCTCGTCTGTCCGCGCCACGACCTCTGGCGCTTTGGACGTGAGGCCTGCACCCGTCCCACGTGTGCCGCCTGTACCTTGCATGCCGGGCGGCCGCCGCAGCTGTGGCGCTCCGTCGGTCGGCTGCAGCGCGCCTGCGAACCCGTCGACGTGTTCCTGGCCCCGAGCCGTGCCACCGCGGCGGAGCATCGCCGGCGCGGCCTCGCTGGCGACATCGTCCATCTGCCTCTCTTCTGTGATGCCGATCCGCTCGATCCTCAAGCGCCCAGCGTCCGTCGCGCTGCCGACCGACCCTACTTCCTCTTCGCCGGCCGCCTCGAACCCGAAAAGGGAGTCGAGGACTTGCTGTCGGTGTTTCGCCAGCGGCGCGACATCGACTTGGTCATCGCCGGCGCGGGTCGCTTGGGCGATCGGCTGGCGGACGAGGCGCGGCGCACGCCCAATGTCCGGATGCTCGGGTTACTCGACGCTAACGCCCTGGCGCCCTGGTATGCCGGGGCAGTCGCGACCATCGTGCCGTCGCGTTGCTTCGAGACCTTCGGCCTGGTCGTGATCGAATCGTTCGCCGCCGGCACACCCGTGATCGTTCGTGACCACAGCGGGCTCGCCGAGTTCATCGAGGATCACGGTGGAGGCCTGACGTTTCGCCACGAGTCGCAACTCGCCGCAGCCGTCGATCGCTTACGGGACGAGCCGACGACACGCCGGCAGTTGGCCGAGCAGGCGCGGCAGGCGTACACCACCGATTACAGCGAGGAACGTTTCGTCGAGCGGTATCTGGCGCTGGTCGAAGCCCGCCGTCGGCGCTAGCCTGGCCGTCTCACGGCAACTCTTCATTTCCGTCCGTGGTGAGAAACCGAGGCTCGGCAGAGATGCCTCGGCGCGCGCCAGGCTCATCCCAGCTTCAGGCTCTCTCGACTCCAGAGGCGCTCTCGCCCACGCCGGGCATGGCGCCGCAGGGAACGGCGGATCCAAAAGTCGACTTGGCTGACATAGGTTTCGACGTCGGCCTGCTTGGCATCGAGCGCCGCTTGGTCGAGAGGCAGCTCGGTGGGTTGCAATGTCTTTTCGAAGGCTTGCACGTGCGTCGCGATGCGGTTCGGCGCAAGGGTCGCGGCATAGGGTAGGTCTTCGTAGAAGGCGAGGTCGCCATCGTTCGTCATCTCCACCGCGAGGTCGCGTAACAAGCAGTGGTCGACGTGGTTGCCGAGCCCGAGGGGTGCCAGCACGAGAGCCGCGCCGACGTCACGCGCGGCCGCGATGATCGCGTGAGTACAGTCCGGCCGCGGCGCATCGCCACGGAAGATCGCGTCCCAGCCGAGACGCACCACCGCATCCTCGTGCTCCAACCAAATCCACTGCAGACCACGCCGCCGTGCGTAGGCTTCGTCTTCGGCGCGGCGCTGGCGCGTGACGGCGTCGACATCGCCGTTGGGGCCCGTGCCGTGGCTGAACGTCGAACGGCCGAACACGGTGAGCAAGGTGATCGGCCTCGGCAGCAAGCCGGCGGCGATGGCGCCGCCCAAGGAGAAGGCCGCGTCGTCGGCGTGCGGCGACAGCAGCAGCGTGCCTTCCGCGGGCATGGGGCGCGGCTCGTCCGTCGTGGCGCGCGTCAGCGGCGACGCTTCGCCGGGCGCGCGACGCTTTGCGGCGACTGGGCGCGAATCCAACTCGCTTGTTTCTTGGCCGTGAGCGGCTCGAAACGCAGGCTGTCCGGATGCCGGACCCAGATCCGCCCGGCGGCGATTTCGTTGCGCGGCAGGCCTTGCTCCCGCAAGGCCGACTTGACGACGCGGTAGCCGGCCGTCAGCGGCAATTCGTCGACCAGCCGCAACACCACCGGGCGCGCGGCGTCGTCGAGCCGGTCGATGAGGACTTGTGTGACGGCTTCGGGGTCGAGACCCTCGCGCCGCAGCAACAAGGCGACGGCGACGACCTCGTGCTCGACGCCGAGCAAGCGCAGCCCGTAGGCCGCCGCCGCACCGACGAAGGGCAACTCCCACAGCGCCTCCTCGATCGGCGCAGCGAGCAAGACGCCGCGTCGATGGCGGATGACGTCGCTGATTTGGTCGCGCAGCCAGTGGTCGCCGTCGGCGTCGGCGACACACAAACTGCCGCTGGCGCTCCATGCGTCGCCGCGGGTGAAGGCGTTGCGCATCGGTTTACCCGCGAGCGCGCCCCGCTCGCGTTCGACTTCGGCGAGCAACATCCCCGGCTCGCCGGGCTCGGCGGCCCGCACGTAGCCCGCGGCGTCGTAGACCGGTCCGCCCGTGGCCAGATCCCAGGCGGCGACACGCACCGCGGCGCTGCCGGGGATGGGGCGGCCGCAGGAGCCGACCTTCTTGCCGGAGACGTTGGCGAGAATCGCGTTGCCCTCGGTGGTGGCATAAAACTCGAGCACGTCGACGGGGCCGAACCGCTCGACGACACGACGCCACAACGGGCGCGGCATGCCCGAGCCGGCGAACAGGCGCACCGGGTGTTTGCGCTCGGCGACATCATGCGGCGCGTCGACGAGTTCGCGCAGCATGATGCCGGCGTAGAAGACGACGGTCGCGCCGTAGCGACGGATCTCGCCCCAAAAGGCCGGCGCGTCGAAGCCGTGCGCCATCGCCAGGCGGGCGCCGCCGGCGAGCGCGCCGCTGACCGAAACCAGCAGGCCGGTCGGATGTTGCAGCGAGGTCCACGAATAGACGGTATCGGCCGAGGTCAGTGCGGCGGCGGAGGCGGTGCCGTATGCCGACAACGCCCAGCGGCGGTTGGTGATGCGGTTGGCGCGCAGGTTCTCGCCGTGGCCGGCGAAGAACAGGAACGCCACCTCCTCGGCGCGCCCAGGCGAGGGGGTATACCAGTCGGGCACCGCGACCGCGGCGGGGTCGATCTTCTCCATGTCGACGGCGCTCGGCGGCAAGGCGCCGTGGCGCGTGTTGACGCCCCCGAGCACGTAAACCGTGCCGGACCATTCGGTTGCCGCGGCGCCGGCGTTTTCCGGGTCGGCGATCAGGTGTTCGACACCGCCGACCTGCAGCTCGGCGGAGAGATCGCCTTCCGGGCGCAACAACACGGCGATGGCGCCGAGCCGGTTGATCGCCGCGACGACGGCGAGCGCCGTCGGCCGGGTCAGCATGAAGACGCCGACGTGATCGCCGGCGCGCACGCCGATGTGGATGAGCCCGCGTACGATGGCGTCGACGCGCCGGTCGGCGTCGGCAAAGGAATGGGCCCGTCCTTCGTACAGGAAGAAGGTGTCGTCCGGGTTGGCCTTGGCCTGTTCGGCGAGGGTCAGTGCCAAGCCGACGCGCGTGTCACGCCGCAGGCCCTCGAGGCGGACGAGGCGCGGTAGCTGGCGCGTGAGGTTGTTGCCCAAGCGCACGACCGCTTCGGCACCCTCGCTGGCGGCGCCGAAGAAGAGACTCAGGGCATCGCGACTGACGGCCTCGGCAGTGCCGAGCCAACCCGAGGGGGTCGGGTCCTCACCCTCCGGTGCTGCCGCTTCGGCCTCGTCGCTGCCGAGAGGATGGACGAGGCGCGGCCGTTCGCCCTGGCCTTCACGCCAGAAGATCCACTCGGCCACGGTGGGCCACGTCTGGCGCATGGCGCGACTGCCGACGACCAGGCCCATGTGCCCGGCGACGATGCTCGCCTCCCAGAGTTCGGCGCGCGGCGCAGCGTCCGCCACCGACCGCACCGTCGGCGGTCGCGCGATGTCGTCGTTCTCGCCGCTGAAGGCGAGCACCGGGCAGGTGATGTCCGCCATGGTGACGGTCTGCCCCTCGACGACGAAACCGCCGGAGAACAGCCGGTTGCCCATGATCATCTGCTCGATGAACTCGCCGAAGGCCGGACCCGGCCAGGCGACGAAGCCCTCGCCGCCGAGGAAGCGGCGCTGCCCCTCCTTGCGCGCCAGGGCGTCGCGGTCGCTGAGCGAGCGCAGGAAGTCGATCTGGTTCTGAATCGCCTTGGTCGGGCTGAGCAGGCGGAAGGTGTTGCGCGTCAACCACGCCGGCACGGCCGAGCGCGAAAAGCCGGTGGCGAGCACCGGCCCGAGGCTTTCGATGATCGGCACCAAGACCTCGTCGGGGACGCCCGGCAGCACCTGGCTATGCACGTTGACCGGGCTGCCGAAGGTGATGATCGAGGCGAGGCCGTCGCCGCGACGAAAGGCCGCCGCGAGGTAGGCGAAGATGCCACCTTGGCTGTAGCCGGCGATGTGGACCTTGCGGCCCGTCGCGGCGCAGGCGCGATCGACGGCTTTGCTGCAGGCGAGGACGTGATCCGTGAGGGTGCGCTGCAGGGCGCCTTCTTGGCGTTCGGGGGCGCCGAAGTCGACGACCCAGGGGTCGATGCCGCGATCGAGCAGGAAGCGCACGGCGCTGGCATCGGAGCTGATGTCGTAGACCTCGGAGGTGATCATCAGGGGCGGCACGAGCAGGACGACCGGGCGGGCGCCGCGAGCGCCGTGGGCTTCGCCGGCGCCATAGCGCCGGAGGGCGAAGGTCGGCTCGCGGTGCACCACCTCGTACGGGGTCTTGGTGTCCGATTCGACCTGGCCCATGCGGGCGATGTCCATGGCGTTGCGCACCGCGGCGACGAACTGGGCCGGCAGGCCAAGCAGGCCTGCGGTTGATTCGTTGTCGCCGCTCGGTCCGCGAACTTCGTTGTCGGCCATGCGCGTCTCCTCCGTTGCCGCCGTGGTTATGCCCTGGAAGTGGCGCCGGGGGAATCATCGGCGTGCGGTGCGGTCGACGGCCGAGCCCGCCGTCCGACCAGGGCTTTCTGCGGCGTGCGCGACCGTCGGAGCGTTGCGCGACACAATTGTATCGTATACATGCCGAGGAGGGCCGGATGAGGCAGGGTGCGCCGACCCGCCCGACGACCGGACCCTGCCGCGACGACAATGATCTCAACCCGAGAGTCCCGCCGATGATGTTGCCTCCCTCCGACGATGCTGCCGCCACGCCGGCGCCGCGCTCCGCACACGCCTTCGACGACGCCTGGGCTCGGCTCGATGCCGTGGCGACCGCCGAACTCGTCCGCCGCCGCGAACTGCGGCCGCGCGAGGTCGTCGAGCGCGCCATTGCCCGCATCGACGCGCTCGAGCCGCATCTCCACGCTCTGGAAATGGCCGACTACGAGCGTGCCCTCGCCGCCGCCGACCGGGCGACCGGCGATACCCCTTTCGCCGGCGTGCCGACGCTGATCAAGGACATGATCGACGTCGCCGGCTTGCCGACCCGCTGGGGCACGCAGGCACTGGCGGAGGCGGCGGCCAAGAAAAGTACCGATCGGCTCGCGGCGCAGATGTTCGACATGGGCCTGATCTCGCTCGGCAAGTCGACGATGCCCGAAATCGGTTTCTCGCCGTCGACCGAGTTCACCCACCGCGAACCGACCTGCAATCCGTGGAACCTCGGTCGCAGCAGCGGCGGCTCCTCCGGCGGTGCCGCCGCCCTCGTCGCCGCCGGCGCGGTGCCGATCGCCCATGCCGCCGACGGCGGCGGCTCCATCCGGATCCCCGCCGTGGTCTGCGGACTCGTCGGGCTCAAGCCTTCGCGCGGTCGTCTCATCGGCCCGCCCGGTCCCAATCTCGAGCCGGGCCAGACGACCGTCCATGGTGTCGTGACCCGCAGCGTTCGCGATACCGCTCTGTTTTACGCCGAGGCGGAGAAGCGCTACCGCAACCCGCGCCTGAAGCCGATCGGGCACGTCACCTCGCCGCTACGCCGTCGGTTGCGGATCGGCGCCATGCTCGCCTCGCCCGTCGGGCACCCGAACGACGCGGCGACCCGCAGTGCCTTCGAGTCGACCGTCGCACTGCTCGAAAGTCTCGGTCACGCGGTCGAGCCGAGCACGGCGCCGATCGATTCGCGTTTCGCCGACGACTTCGTCTTGCTCTACGGATGTTACGGTTATCTGGTGCGGCGGCTCGGGGACAAGCTCTTCGACCGCAGCTTCGACCCCGGGCAGATGACGGATCTGAGTCGTGGCCTCGCCGAGACGTTTCGCCGCAATCTGCACAAGGCGCCGGCGGCCATTTACCGCCTGCGTCGATCGCATCAGCGCTATGCCGAGTTGTTCCAACAATTCGACGTATTCCTGTCGCCGACGCTGACGCACGTCGCGCCGCCCCTGGGTTACTTGAGCCCTGTGTTGCCGTTCGACGTGTTGTTCCCGCGCATCGTCCAGTGGACAGGCTACACCCCGTTGGCGAACGCCACGGGCGCGCCGGCGATCAGCCTGCCGCTCGGTTTCGATGAGACGAATCACCTACCGGTGGGCATGATGTTCAGTGCCGCTCTCGGCGACGAAGCGCTGTTGCTGGAACTGGCGCTGCAAATCGAAGAGGCGCATCCCTGGCCGACCCTCGCCCGCGCCGTCCTATGAGGGCCCAACCACGCGCTGCCGGCACGACCTCCCGTTGCGGCGCAGCGACGCCGAGAGGGCACCACGGGGCGTGCGGTTGTGTGCGCTGCGCCGGCTGGCTATGGGGAGAGCGTGAGTGAACCGGCTCTGAGCACTGTCAACGCTGCGGAACGCATCGATCGCGACCTGACGCGGGCCATCCTGCGGGGCGAACATCGTCCCGGCACGCGCTTGCCGACGCTGCGCGAACTCGCCCAGCAATACGGCGTCGACCCCTCGACCATGCAGCGGGCGCTGGCTCGCCTCGAGGCGCGTGGCCTGGTCACCGCCCGCCAAGGCAGCGGCCTGCGCGTCAACGACCCGCACGACATCGCCGACTTGTCGCTGATCGCCGACTGGCTGGCGGCCTGTGCCGACGACCCGGAGCGGGCGACGGCGCTCATCATCGAACTCGGCGAGGTGCGGCGCACCTTGGCCGTTCGGCTGATGGTGCGCCACCGCGAGCGCATCCTCGAGGTCTTGCCCTCGCTGCTGGAGGAGGTCGCAGCCTTCGAGGATGCCCACAATCACGCCTTTTGGCGGGCCGAGATCGAGTTCTCGAAGAAGCTCGTGCGCGCCACCGGCAACGGAATTTTCGCCGTCTTGCTGAGCACCATGGCCAAGGTGCTCGAGGAGCATCCGATCCTCGTCGAGGCGATGTATGCCGACCGCGCTCGCGTGTTGGAATCGATGCAAGCGACGCTCGCGGCGTTGTTCGAGGGCGGCGACGACATGGCCGCACGGATCGAGGCGGTCATGGCCGCGGCCGATGCCGAAACGGCGCGTCGCTACCGGCATGGCATCGAAAGAAGGTTGGCCCAACTCGATGCGCCGCACCACGTGGCGCCCAGTCCCGGCCGCGGGGCTCGCCCGCACGATCCGCGATAGCGCCAGCGCTGGCCGGGGGGGCCCTTTTCCTCTACGCCGGCGTTCGTATCTGCTACGAGGCAGGTACCCGGCGCGCGGCACCCGCGCCCGCGTCGAGAGGAGGAACTTCCGATGAACGCGTCGACTGCCTTCGACCTGCCGCGCGTCCTGCTGCAAGTGTTGGCGCTGGGGATACTCATCGCCGCCAGCGTCTGGATCGTGCAGCCCTTTCTCACGGCGCTGGCATGGGCGACGACGATCGTCATCTCCACCTGGCCGGTGATGTTGGCGTTGCAGCGGATCTACGGCGGCCGCCGTGCGCCGGCGGTGGCGACGCTGACGATGGCGTTGTTGCTGCTCCTCATCGGTCCGGTTTCGTGGGGGATCGACGCGATCGTCGGCAGCACCGACGACATCGTCAGCTGGTCGCGGCAGCTGGCGACGATGTCGATCCCGCAACCGCCGGCCTGGCTCGCGTCGCTGCCGATGGTCGGCGATACGGCCGTGGCGCGGTGGCACGAGCTGGCGGCACTGCCGCCGGAGGAGTTGGCCGCACGGCTGGCGCCACACGCTCAGAATGCGGCCCTGTGGATCGTGCAGCAGGTCGGCAGTTTGGGTATGCTGCTGGTGCAGTTTCTCCTGACGGTGGTGATCAGCGGCATCCTCTACGCCAATGGCGAGGTGGCTGCCGGCGGTGTCACGGCGTTCGCGCGCCGTCTGGCCGGCGCTTCCGGCGCTGATGCTGCCGTCCTGGCGGCGCAAGCGATCCGCGGCGTAGCCCTCGGCGTGATCGTCACCGCCGTGCTGCAGACCACCTTGGTGGCCATCGGCTTGGCGGTGGTCGACGTTCCCTTCGCTGCATTCCTCATCGCCCTGGCTTTCGTGCTCTGCGTGGCGCAGGTCGGCCCGCACTTGGTGATGCTGCCGACGACGGTCTGGGTCTGGCTCGGCCACGGCGCCGGGTGGGGTGGGGCGTTCCTGTTGTGGTCGTTGCTCTGCGGTTTCATCGACAACGTCGTTCGACCGGTGTTGATCCGACGCGGCGCCGACCTGCCGTTGCTGCTGATCTTTTCGGGCGTCATCGGCGGCTTGCTGGCGCTCGGGGTCATCGGCCTCTTCCTCGGCCCGGTGATCCTCGCCATCGCCTACACACTTCTCAGCCAATGGGTGGCGGCCGACGATGCCACGCGCGACGAACATCAAGCCGCCGACGCTTGAGCCGGCGCGATCGCGGGCGCTGATTGGTGCGGCGGACGAATGGTTGCACAGCATGGGGGACGGCCCCCGCACGAGGACTGTCCCCGTCTCCGTGCGCGCGGATTCATCCAACCAGGCTGCGCCCCCGACCGACGGTGCCTGTAGCCGGGCGTAGGGCAAGCGGCGAGCGGCTCAAGCTCGCTACGTTGGGGTGACCCGCTCCCGCACCAGGGCTCGGAGGGGGTTGCGGGCTGGCTGGCGCATCCATGACCACCTCGGCGATGGCCGTCGGGCGCCGTCACCTCAGTCGTCGTAGTGCAAGACCACCTCTCGGGGCAGCGCCGTCAGGTGCACGCGGTCCGGTGCGTCGACGGGATGGACTCGCCCATCCACCTGGACACGCCGGAGCGGTTGCTCGCACGGCGCATGGAGGACGATTCCAGGCATCGCCGGCGACAGGGCGCCGCCACAGTGCACGACGATGCGGTGTTCGCCTACGGCCTGTAGGTGCAAGTCGAGGCGGCCGTAATGCGTCGGCAGCTGACGTACCCGCACGCCCGGCGCCTGGCGCACCCAAGCCTCGGGCACTCCGGCGGCCAGTACCAAGACGCCGTCGTCCGCGCGTTCGTAGGCCAGCATCCGGCGCACGGCGCGGGCGAAGCTCGAGGCGATCCATCCATGTGGCAGATCGCCGAGAAAGCGGGCCACTCGTGGGTCGCGGGTGCTCACTTCCGGCCATTGCCGCCACGCCGGCGGGCGTTGATCGTCCATCAACCACTGCAACAGCTCGACGGCTCGCTGACGCTGTCCGAGCAACACCAGTGCCGGTGCGTTGCGCACCTCGTACGCGGTATAGGACTCGTTGTGCATGATGCCGCGTCGCCGTTGGTCGAACTCTTCCCAGTATCGCGCGAACGTCCGCGCCAGCGCCGTCGCGGGTAAGCGCGCCCCTTCGCCGCCGGGGTCGAGGGCGATCGCCGTCGACGTCGGGTCGAAGTCGCCCAACTCGACGGAACCCGGAAGGAAATCGAGGTGCTGCTCGGCCAGCACTTGCGCGATCGAGGCGTGCAGGTCGACGCGCATCGCGTCGCGCCATGCCGTCAGACGCGCCGCCGCCGGGTCGCCCAACACGTTCGCCGCGAAGGCCGCGTCGGCGAGCCCGCGCACGGCGAAAAAATCGTCCCAGTAGGAATGCACCGGCTGTGAGGCGTATCCCTCGTGGCTGATCGACTCCGGCAAGAGGCCGAACGACGGCTTGCCGCGATGGGCCGCCGTGGTGCGTCGTGCACGCAACGCGGCGATGGCGTCCGCTGCCCGCAAGACGCGCGGCCACAGCTCGGCGAGGAAAGCGCGATCCCCAGTCAGGCGGTACACCTCGACGACACCCCAGATCAGCTGCCCATGGCTGTCGTGTTCGTCGACCGGGTCGACGCCATGACGGTCGACGGCGCACGGTACTTGCCCGTCGTCGCGTTGGTACGGTGCATACCAGCGCAAGAAGGCGCGTGCCTCGTCCGCGAAGCCCATCTCGGCCAGTGCCGTCCCCGTCAGCGTGCCGTCGCGGATCCACGAGCGCCGGTAACAGCGCGGGCCGGGTTGAATGCGAGGACCCTCGCGGTTGACGAGGATCCACGCGAGCGAGGCCCGCAGGCTGTCCGAAAAGTCGCGCGCACACGCCGGCAATTCGATCGGCACGTGCTGCAGCCGGCGGCGCCAGTACGTCAGGCTCTCGTGCCGGCGTCCTTCCAACCAATGGGCCGCCGTCGACCGATCCGGCGGCGTCGGCAGCGGCGGCGTAGCGTCGTACCAGGGAACGGCGACACCCAGGGCGACCTTTTCCCCAGGTGCCAGCTCGACGTCGTAGGCGAGCGCCGCCTCGGCGAAGCCGACCGGGTCGTCGACGACCGCGAGGCCCGGCAGCGCACCTTCGTATAACGCCCGCAAGCCCTCCTCCGAGGGCGCCGCGCCGCAGCCGTCGGGCGGCGAGACACACACCACCTGGCGTTCGCGATTGACACGAACCACGCGGTGATCGTTTTCGAGGCGCGTCAGCGGCGCGATGCCGCCCTTCATGTTGAGACTCTGCCACGTCGGATTCACCTGAAACGGGCGCACCGCGACGAACAGTCGGAGCCGCGCCGGGTTTGCTCCGCGGTTCGCGAGTTCGTACTGGACGATCAGCGCACTGCGTTCGACCTCGCCCGCGGCGAAGGGACGGATTTCCAGCTGCAGTGCATCGATCCGCCAGCGCACGCTCGGCAGCGGTAGGTGCCCATCGGCCAGGTGCAGCTCTGGCTCGACGTCGGCCCACGTGATGAGACGGTCGTTCACCCACAGAAACGGCTCGAGGGTGAAGCCTTCGGCCTCGATCTCGACGGCACCCGATTCGCTCAATAGTCCCTTGCGACGCTCCCCGTCGCCTCCGACCAAGGCCCAGTACGTTTGCTCGCCGAGCAGATGGCGCGGGAACGAGCCGCGTCGAGCCTGAGCCGCGCGCGCGGCCAAATGGCGTGCCGGCGCGACGGCTTGCTCGAGTGCGACCATCCGAAGGCGCGTGATCACGGGGCGTGTGCCAGGCGCGAAGTCGAGCCGGGCGAAGCGACCGTCGCCGGCGGGGGTGCGTAACCAGCGTCGTTTGCCAGCCCCGCCGTCGGCGTTGGCCAGTGGTGTCCAGGATGCTCCGTCGTGCGATGCGCTCAGGCGGCAGGCGATCGCCGGCTCGCTGGCGAAGTCGACGATGACGCCGCCCCACTCGCCGGGGCCGCCGAGGTCGAGTTCGAGGTAGGGGCGTTCGTCGGATGGGTTCGGCTGCCAATGCCCAACGTCGCCGAGGAGACTCTCGATCGCTCTGTCGCCTCCGTCGCTCGAGGCGCGGATGCCGACGATCTTCGGCTCGTTGGCGGGTGCGGGCCGGGCCTCCAGGCGCACCTCGTCGATGTACACCGTACCGGTGCCGCCACTGCCTGCCGCCCAGGCGAGCTCGATCGCGCCGATGCGCTCGGGCATGCCGCCGCTGCGTGGTCCCCAGGCGAACTCGAGCGCTGCCCGACGCAGGATCAGCGTTCGGCCGTCGGCGGTCGGTTCGAAGTCGGCGATACGCCACCACCAGACATTCTGCCCGCTCGGATCGACCAATTTGCATTGCAGCTGATTCGGCGGTGCCGCGCCGCGGAGCCGCAAGAGAATCGCGTAATGCGGTGGCAATTCGGCGGCGATGTCGCGCCGAGCAATGACCCAACTCGTCGGTCCCGCCAATTCGAACGAAAATCGTAGCGCCCGGCCCGCGAGCGCGAGATCCGCCCGCGACCCGTCGGCGGCGGCGGTGCGCCACTCGTCGAAGCTTGCCGCATCGCCGATCCAAACATCGAGGCCGTCGCTCATGGCGTGGCTCTTAGCGAAGCCCGAGCCGACGCGCCACGGCAGGGGTGCGACGCGTGCATGCGACAGCCGGACGTGCAAGGTAAGGCCCACGGATCAGCACCATGAAGCAGTCTCGCTTTCCCTTCTCGTTCGCCAACGCTGCAGGGCTGCGCGTGCAGGTGAACGCCAACGGCTCCCTGCGTCGCCTCGATCACCACGACATCCTGGTCAACACCTATATCGGCAACGAAGTCGAGGGCGGCCCGACCAATCTCTACCTGCGGCGGCACGCCAGCGAGATCGAGGTGATGCCACTGCTCGGACCGCGCAGCGTTTCCACCGTCGCTGTCGACGACGACGGGCTGCGCCTCGCCGGTGCGTGGCGAGGCATCGAATACACGTTGCGCTTACATCTCGACGAGCACGAAGCACGTTGGTTTTGGCAGGGACACCTGCGCCATACCGGCCCAGAGGCGGTGCGGCTGGATGTCGTGTACGCGCAGGACGTGTCGCTGGCGCATTACGGTGCGGTGCGCATGAACGAGTACTACGTGAGCCAGTACGTCGACTTCACGCCGATGCAGCATGGCGAGCGTGGCTGGGTGCTGGGCGTGCGCCAAAATCTTGCGATGGGTGGCCGCAACCCATGGGTGCTGATCGGTTCCCTGCGCCGCGCCGTCGCCTTCGCCACGGACGCTTTGCAGCTCCACGGACCGATGGGGAGAGATGGGTCGTTGCCGCGTGGGCTGTTGGCGTCGCATCTGCCGTCGACGCGACTGCAGCACGAGCACTCGATGGCCGTACTGCAAGACGAGGCGCAACTCGTCGCTCCGGGTGGTACGGCGACGTTTGGCTTCTTCGGGTCGTTCGAGCCGCACCATCCAGTGGCCACGTCGTCGTCCGACCTGACCCACGTCGATCGCCTCGGCAGGCTGCCCGATCGGTCTCCACGGTCCGAGCGTGGCGCTACGATCGATGTGTCGGCCTCGGTGTTTCGTCATGCGCCGAATCTACGCTGTGAGGAGCTCGATGAAGCCGAACTCGTCGCACGGTTCGGTGGCGAATGGCGCCACGTCGAGCGCGACGATACGCGCTTACTGTCGTTCTTCGTCGGCGCCGACACCCATGTGGTTCTTGCGGCCAAAGAGAGGCAAGTCCTGCGACCGCACGGACACCTGCTTCGCAGTGGCGATCATCGGACGCCGGACGAAGCCTCGTTGACGTCGACCGTATGGATGCATGGCGTGTTTCACTCGATGGTCACGCAGGGGCACGTCAACATCAATCGTTTCCTTTCGACCAGTCGCAGTTATCTCGGCCTGCATCGTAGCGGTGGCCAGCGACTGTTCGTCGAACTCGACGGGGTTTGGCACCTGCTCGACGTCCCCTCGGCTTTTGCCATGAGTCCCCTCGGCTGCCGCTGGGTCTACAAGCACGCCGCGGGTGTCATCGAAGTGCGTGCGACCGCTTCGGCGACGCGGCACGAGTTGGGACTCGAGGTTGCGGTGATCAGCGGCGGCGCCTGTCGTTGGCTGCTATCGCATCATGTGGCACTCGACGGCGACGACGGCGCGGAGGCCGTTCCCGTCGCCTTCCGGCGCGAAGGACGGCACATCGACGTGCGAGCGAGCGTCGACGGCGACATTCGACGGCGGTTTCCCGAAGGGTACTTCCGCTTGACGTTCGACGGCGAGACACCGGTCGAGGAAGTCGGCGGCGACGAACTGCTGTTCCTCGACGGCGCAACGCGCGGGCAGCCGTTCCTCTGTGTACGTGCGGCGCCGGCGACACGGCTGTCGCTGCGCCTTCGTGGCCATCTGGTGCCCGAGGTTCCGCTTGCGACGCATGAAGGCGACACCGATGCGGCGCGGGCCGCTGCGTTTCAGCAGCAGCTCGTTGGGGTGTCCGCATGGCAGGTGCCGCCGGCGGGCGAGGCCGCCGGCGAGTTGCACGCCTTGTTGCCGTGGTTGGCGCACGACGCCATGGTCCATTACCTCGCGCCGCGCGGGTTGGAGCAGTTCTCCGGAGGCGGCTGGGGGACGCGCGATGTCTGCCAAGGGCCGGTCGAGATGCTGCTGGCACTCGGTGCCTGGGAACCGGTGCGCGACATTCTCGTCCGCGTCTTTCGCCAACAGAACCCCGACGGCGATTGGCCCCAGTGGTTCATGTTCTTCGAACGCGAACGCAACATTCGTCCGGCAGAGTCGCACGGGGACATCGTCTTCTGGCCGGTGCTCGCCCTGGCCAGCTACCTGCAAGCGAGCGAGGACGCGTCGATCCTAGACGAGGTGATTCCGTTCTTCGATGCGCAGGGCGATGCAACAGCGGAGACGGCCGACCTCTGGGCCCACGTCGAGCGCGCGCGTTCGCTCATCGAGCGGCGCGTCATTCCCGGTACGTCGTTGCCCGCTTACGGCCATGGCGACTGGAACGATTCCCTTCAGCCGGTCGATCCGGCGATGAGCGAGGGCCTATGCAGCGCCTGGACGGTCACTCTGTGCTGTCAAACTCTGCGGACGATGGCGACGGCTCTGGACCGAATCGGTCGTGCCGCCGATGCGGGGCGCTGGCGTGCGCGCGCCGACGCGATCCGTGCGGAGCTCCAGCACCACTTGATCGTCGACGGAGTCATCGCCGGCTACGCCGACTTTCGCGATGCGAACGAGGTGAAGTACTTGCTGCATCCCGGCGATCGATCGACGGGGATTCGCTACAGCCTACTGCCGATGATCCACGCGATCCTCAACGATCTGCTGACACCGGAGCAGGCACGACAGCACCTCACGCTGATCCGCGAGCACCTGCTCGGGGCCGACGGCGCACGGCTCTTCGATCGGCCCTTCACGTACCGCGGCGGCGAGCAGCGACAGTTCCAACGGGCCGAGACGAGCAGTCACTTCGGGCGTGAAATCGGCATCATGTACATGCATGCCCACCTGCGTTACGCCGAGGCCATGGCGCACATGGGAGAGGCTGAGGCGTTCTTTCTCGCCCTGCGGCAGATGAACCCGATCGCCATCGACGGCGTCATCCCCACGGCCCGTCGCCGCCAGGCCAATTGCTATTATTCGAGTTCCGACGCCGCGTTCGCCGACCGCTACCAAGCCGTAGCCGAGTACGAGCGTGTGCGCGCCGGCACGATCGACTTCGAGGGCGGCTGGCGCGTGTACTCCAGTGGCGCCGGGATCGCCTTGCGGCTCGTGCACGAGTGCTTGCTAGGTATCCGGCGGCGGAAGTCGACGATCGACATCGACCCGGTGATGCCGAAGTCGTTGGATGGACTCGCGGTGACGGTTGATCTCTACGGGATGCCGTTGCGGCTGCACTATGAGGTTGGCGCGCAGGGATGCGGCCCGACGGCGCTTCGGCTCAATGGCGCCGACCTTCCCTTCGAGCGAATTCCCCATCTCTATCGCGTTGGCGGAGTGCGCGTGGCCCGCGCGAGTCTGGCGTCTCGCCTGCGCGCCTCGGACAACGCGCTTCGCATTACGCTGGCGTAAGGGGCGGCTACCGGGTGTGCTTCTCTCCGGCATGGCCGGTGTAAACGCGAGCGGCTCGTATGCGAGCGAGGAGCACGCGCAGCGGGGGAAGGGGCAACCTCACCGTCGACGACGCAGCCGCGCGACCGACGCTTGCCACAGGAAGCCGGCAGCGTTGGCTACCTCCCAAACCACGACCAGGGCGAGTAGCTTGGCTCGGAGCCGTGCCGGTTGGGCCGCGACCGCCCGACCGACGTGACGCAGCAGCTCGAGGTGGCTGCCAACGACGGTTTCCCCTGCCGGGTCGCCCGCGCCGACGATGCGTCGGTGATAGACCCACGCGCCGCGTCCGTAATTGAAATACTGACGGGCGAAGCCGCGGAGGTCATCCCGGTGTTGGTGTGCCACGATCGCAGACGAAGCCTTGACGATACGACGCCCATCACGCCGCCAGCGCCGGCACAGGTCGCGATCCTCGGCGGCCAGCATGCCGAATCCTTCATCGCAGCCGCCGTCGGCCAGGTAGGCATCGCGCGGCACGGCGAAGTTCAATCCCGGCACGAAGGTCGCGTCATGCGGATTCGGGTTGAAGTGGCGGTCGACCGCGTCGGTGATCAGCTGGCCGGCGAGGGCGATCACGTTGTCGCCGAGCAGATTGATGACGCCGCCACCGATCATCGCCTCAGGGCAGCGCTCGATCGTTTCGTGCAGTTTGGCGAGCCAATCGGGCTGTGCGACGCAGTCATCGTCGATGTAGACGAGCCACCGTCCGCGCGCCGCACGCGCACCGACGTTGCGGTTGACGGCGACGCCGCGGTTGGCAGCGCGCTGGTGGCGTAGCTGTAGGCGGCCGGCGAAGCGCGCCTCCAGGTCGTCGATCGGCGCATCGGACACGTCGACGACGACGACCTCGAAGGCATCGGAGCTCACGGACTGACGAGCGAGCGAGTGCAGGCAACGCAGTAGGGCGTCGGGACGATTGAACGTCATGACGACGACGGACAACGCTGGTGCCATCAGCGCGTCGATTGACGACTTTGACGCCGCGTGTCAACGCGGACGGGTGTGGTCGCCATGCGATCGTGCATTTCTCGGATTGGCGAATCGCCGCGGGCTTGCTACGGACCAACGATCGCCCGGGTACCGGGTCGTTCGAGCCGGAGGATGCGATGAGCCACACGATTGCCGCCAACCCCATTCCGTCGAAGGGTCAGGCCGACCGCGACCCGTATGCGATCCCGCTCGCGGCCATCGACGTCTCCGACTCGGAGCTGTTCGAGACCGACACGCAGGCGGGCTACTTCGCCCGCTTGCGCCACGAGGATCCGGTGCACTTCTGTCCGGCGAGCGCTTTCGGGCCCTATTGGTCGATCACCAAGTACGCCGACGTCATGACCGTCGAGCGTGACGCGGCGACGTACTCGTCGGAGCGCTCGATCGTCATCGGCGACCTGCCGGACGACTTCGCACTGTCTCCTGGCTTCATCGCCATGGACGATCCGCGCCACACGGCCCACCGCAAGACCATCTCTCCGGTGCTCGGCCCGCGTAACCTGGTGCGGCTGGAGGGACTGATTCGCCAACGGGCGGTGGCGATTCTCGACAGTCTGCCCGTCGGCGAGGTGTTCGACTGGGTCGACGCGGTGTCGATCGAACTGACCACGGCGATGTTGGCGACGCTCTTCGACTTTCCCTACGACGAGCGCCGCCGTCTGACGTATTGGTCGGACATGGCGACGGCGAGCCCAGGGCTCGTGGGCGCTACCGGTGCGACCGAGGAGGAGCGGCGCGCGGCATTGGAGGAATGTCTGGAGGTGTTCCAAGGGTTGTGGAAGGAGCGCGTCGGCAGAGACGTCGACCGGCTCGACTTCGTCACCGCCTTGGCCAACGGCCCGGCGACGCAGGAGATGTCGCCGATCGAGATCTTGGGCACGCTGATCCTGCTGATCGTCGGCGGCAACGATACGACGCGCAATTCGATTTCGGGAGGAGTGCTGGCGCTCAACGAGAACCCCGCGGAGTACGACAAGCTACGGCAGAATGCCGGCCTGATTCCCAACATGGTCTGCGAGATGATTCGCTGGCAGACGCCGCTGGCTCACATGCGGCGCACGGCGACCTGCGATACCGAGTTGGGGGGCAAGCGCATCGCGCAGGGCGACAAGGTGGTGATGTGGTACGTGTCGGCCAATCGCGACGACACGGCGATCCCGCGCGCCAACGAGTTTCTCATCGATCGCGCCGACGCACGCGAGCATCTGTCGTTCGGTTGGGGCATCCACTTCTGCGTCGGAAGTCGGCTGGCGGAAATGCAGCTGCGCATCCTGTGGGAGGAAATCTTGCAGCGCTTCCGCCACGTCGAAGTCGTCGGTACCCCCGTACGGGTGCGTTCGAACTTCGTTCGCGGCTTTCACACGCTGCCGGTCCGCCTCCACCCGCTTTGAGGGGTCTGCGCCACTCTCGGTCTCACTCGCCCGCCCGGTCGAGGAGGGCGCGGGCGATGCGCACGTCATGGCAGTCGGCGTCGTCGCCCAACGATTGGCAGATGGCGTGTAGATCGCGTTCCCGCGGACCGGCTGCTTCGCGGCGGGTGCGGTTGCGCTGCCGACGATGCAGCCGCACCCGCGCCGTGGCGGCGCGCAGTTCGAACAGGCGAGCGCCTTGGTCGTGCGCGACCCGCATGGCCTCGACGTAGGCATGATCGGCGGCCACTGGATCACCCGCGGCTTCGAGGAGTTCGCCGCGGATGCGCAACAGATCGGCTTCGCTGACACGCGCCGAGTTGCCGCGGATGTGCGACAGGGCCGTGTCGACGAGCGCCAGTCCCTGTGCTGCTTCGCCGCGTGGGCCGTAAGCCCGCGCGAGCTGGCCCAGGAGGTAGGCCCGGGCGATCAAAATGGTGGGGTCGCCGTCGCCACCGGCGAGCGACGCCAGGCCGTGTTCCAGCGCTGTCGGATCACCCTCGGTCAGGCGGGCCAGGGCACGCACGATCGTGGCGATCTGCAGCCACGCGGGGATCGAGGTCTCGACGGCGAGCGCCTCGAGCGCATCGGCCGCGGCGCGGGTACCGGCGAGATCGTGGTCGAGCTGCGCCAAGGACGAGCGAAACCACAACACCAGGCCGCGCGTGCTTTCGTGCCTACCGGTGTCGGCCAGTCGATGCGCTTCCTCCAGCCGCGCGCGGCTCTGCCGTGGTTGCCCCATGAGACAGAGTACCCAGGCGAGTACGCAACGTGACTCGACCCGCGGGTCGACGAGCCAGGCCGACGCGGGCGGGAGTTGGTACGGGTCGTCGCAGAGTTGCAGACTCTCCTCGAGCTTCTCGCGGGCTCGCCGCAAGTCTCCTTGAAAGCAGGCGGTCGTGCCGGCCATCGACGCAGCCAGACTGCGCTGAGCGGCGTTGCCGCTCGCCGCCGCAACGGCGCTCAACTGGCGACTCAGGTCGACCATCGTGCCGTAGCCGAAGCGCATCAACTCGAACACCCAAAACACGCGAAGCGTCGGAAACAGGATGTTCGGATCGACGATGCGGTACCGCAGGCGGTCGACGGCGTCGTAGGACGCGCGCACGTCGGGGGCGTCGAGCCCCTCGGCCAGCGCCACCGACAGCCCTACCCCCGTGCGCACGCGCACTTCGAGGTTCCAGCGTTGGTCGCTCTCGGGCAGCAACACGACGCGCTCGAGCGCCCGTCGGAAGTAGGCGGCGGCCTCGCCGAGGGCGGAGCGGGCAATCATCTGCAGGGCGGCACGTTCGAGGTAGTCGACGGCGCGTGCGTGATCGCCGCCGGCGGAGAAATGCTCGGCGAGCGAGGCGACGACGCTTTGCGGCGCCGCGGCGAAACCGCGTTCGAGGGTTTCGCCGAGCCGCCGGTGCAGCCGCGCACGATGCGCACTCGGCAAGCTGCGTAGCAGGCTCTCGCGGTACAGAGCGTGGCGAAAGCGAAAGCGGCCCGACGTCGTCTCGTCCGGCCAGCTGCTCGCGCCGATCTCGTGCACCAACGAAGCGTGCAGCGTCAGTTGGCGCAGCTCGGCGTCGACGGATTCGACCTCGCGCTCGAGAGCCCCGGCGACTGCGGCCGCATCGAATGCCTCGCCGGCGACGGCCGCGGCTTCGAGGAGCTCTCGTGCCGCTGCCGGCAACAAGGCGAGTTGCTGCTGCACGACCGCGGCGATCTCCGGCGCCTTGCCGAGGTCGTGCAATCGTTCGATGGCATGGACCTGCCAACCGTCGGACCTCTGTTCGACGATCTCCTGATCCACCAACAGTCGAGCCAACGCTTGGACATACAGCGGGTTGCCGCCGGAGAGTCGCAGGGTTTCGTCGAGCAAGGCATCGACGACAGCGGGCGACCCGGCGAAACAATGCGTCAGAGTCTGGCGCACTTCGTCTGGATTGAGGGGTGCCAAGTCGAGCAGTGTCAGCCGTTCGTGCGGGAGTTGGCGCAAGTCGACCGCCGGATGCTCTCCGACATGGGCTTCGGCGTGGCGGTAGCTGCCGACGAGCATCAGCCGCGCGGGGACAGACCGCGTCGTCAGGTAGTGCAGCATGTCGACCGTGGCCCGATCGGCCCAATGGAGGTCTTCGAACACGAGAATCAGGGGGCGCTCGGCGGCGCCGGCTTCGAATACCGCGGCGATTTCGCGCAGCATCCGGTCGGGTCGCGCTTCCATGGCCGAAAGCGGGCTGGCGACATCGTCACCGGCGGCCCACGGGATTTGACGCGCCCAGCGCGGCGCTTGGCGACAGAGGATGGCCCGCAGCGACGACTCACTGGCGGAGCCTTCGGTCTCACGCCAGGCGTCGAGAATGTCGAACACGGGCAGGTAGGCGGCCGCACCGCGGCGCGAGTGACAGCGGCCGATCAGAACCCGCGGCGCGGGTTGCCGCGTCGAGGCCCACTGTAAGAACCGATGGATGACTTTCGTCTTGCCGATTCCGGCCTCGCCGCTGACCAGGACGAGTTGGCGTTCGCCGGCGGCGGCCCGCGACCAGGCGTCGACGAGCCGGCCCATCTCGTCGGCGCGCCCGACGAAGTCAGGGTCTGCATCGGTGGTCGTCGCGTCACGCACCTCGGCGATGAAGCGAAAGCCGCGCCCGGAAATGGTCTCGATGCAGGTCGGCTGCGCCGCGCGATCCCCGAGGGCGCGGCGCAGTTCGTAGATCAGGTTGGCGACGCTGCCGTCGCTCACCTGAATGCCGCGCCAGACTGCGTGACAGAGGTCTTCCGTGGCGACGAGATTTCCTCGCCTCTCGACGAGAAGGCACAGGGCGTCCCACAGTTTCTTGCGCACGACCACGGGCTCGCCGTGACGCAGGAGCGTGCCGGCGTGCGGATCGAGCGTGAAGTCGTGAAACGAGACGGCGTGGGCCACGGCGCTCCGCTTACCACGGAGTCTACGTGGAGTGAACGACGGAGGTGGGGCGGAACGTCTTCAGGCTGCCGCGCTCGGACGCGCCGCGACGGCGGTGAACCAGCGCCGCAGGTGCACGTGTGATTCCTGTGGTTCGGCCTTCACCCATTTGGCGAAATCGACGGTGACGAACGCCGTGATGTCGGCGAAGGAGAAGCGGTCGATGGCAAGATGGTCGCGCCCGGCGAGAGCGGCGTCGAGGGTGTCGAAGAAACGCGCCAGCCGCTGGCGCCCGCGCTCGGCGAGTTCGGGGATTTGGGGGTAATCGTCCGGGCCGGTGAGGGCGCGTCCTTGCATCTGCTTGGAGCGATTGCGCAGCACTTCGGCGACGGCCATCAGGCCCTCGAATTCGACCCGGGCGTTCCAGTTCATCACCCAGGCACGCTCCACCGGCGTCGTTCCGAGCATCGGCGGTTGCGGTTGGATGTCTTCGAGGTAGAGCGCGATGGCGACGTTTTGATTGAGCACCGTGCCGTCGTCGAGTTCCAACGCCGGCACCGTGCAA
Source organism: uncultured Binatia bacterium (SeqCode) (assembly GCA_964524885.1). GTDB lineage: Bacteria > Desulfobacterota > Binatia > HRBIN30 > HRBIN30 > CALJUJ01. The sequence goes on along the minus strand of CAZGEJ010000003.1, from coordinate 95,614 downwards.
CACGGGTTGATGGCGCGGTAGGCGGGCGACAGTTGCTCGCCCTTGGTGAGGTCGATCTGCACGTTTTCGACCTGCATTCCCTTTTCGGCGAGGAGCATGCGCGCGCGTCGCGGGCTCGGCGCCAGGGCGAAATCGTAAAGCTTCATCGTCATCCGGTGTCGTTGCCGTCGCCAGGGTGAGGTTCAACCCGCCGCCGGCGTCGCCGTCAGGCGTGCCTCGTAGCGCGCCCTCCAGCGCTCCAGCAAGGGCCGGTCGTCATGGTCCCAAGGATGGAAGCCGGGACGGTAAAACGCGAGCAGGGGAAGGATCGCATGACGCAGCACCCCAGGGTTGCCGAAGAGGAAGTCGGCGATTTCGCGCCACGGCTCCCACTGCCCCTTCAATCCGTCCTGGTGCAAGAAGTAGCGCACGATACGCAGCGTATCGACCAGCAACAGGGTCTGCATGATGGTGAAGGTGATGGCGCGTTCGAACCAGGTGCCGCCGACCGATTGGAATACGTCGAAGGCGACCGCCTTGTGCTCGATTTCCTCGGCGGCATGCCAGCTCCACATGCGCGCGAATTCCGGTTCGACTCCGGCGAGGATTCGCTCGTCGGCGAGGACCCGGTGTGCCAGCGTTGCGGTGACGTGCTCCAGCCCGACCGTGATGGCGAGGGCGATGCGCGGCCCATGGAAGAAAGGCAGACGCGTGCGGCTGAGAAACTTGTAGGTGCGTCCGAGGTCGCGCGCGCACAGCTCTTCGATGGCCTTTACGTCATAGTGCGGCTGCACCGCTTCGTCGTAGGCGAGGTGTTCGCGCGTGTGGGCCGCCTCTTGCGCCGCGAATCGGCTCATCTCCTCGCGCAGGCGTGGGTCGTCGATCTGGTCCTTGAAGGCCATGACGGTCTTGATGAAGAAGCGTTCGCCGGCGGGAAAGGTCGGCGACAGGGCGTGCAGCAACAACGTCGGGGCGCCGCCGCGCAACCAGCGCTTCGATCGTGCCGGATCGAGGTTGTGCCCGGGCCGTCGCACGATGATCTCGGGGCGCGGTAGGTCCATATGCTTGCGCGGCAGCGTCGCGCCGCCGGTCGCGGATGGGCGTTCGGTGTCGTGCCTCGTCGTCTCCATCATGTGCCGTGCATGCCAGCCGCAGTCCATCGTGGCAAGGACGCCCTGACCAAGGAGCGAGGGTAGAGGGCGATCGGCTGTTTTTCGTGTCTCAACGGTGCCGCCAGCGCAACTTGAGCAGGCGAATCTGTCCGTCGACGGCATCGACGGGCTGGAAATAGGACAGCCATAGGCCGTTCGTGTCGCCGAACGCGGGATGCAGGGTGGCGTAGTAGGCGTCGGGCCGCGCGCCGAACGCGGCGAGGTCGATCCTCTGCGGCGCGCTCCATGGTCCTTGCGGTGCCGGCGCCGTACGCACCAGCAACGTGTCGCCGGGGGTGCACAGGTCGTTCCACGCGGCGACGAAGCGCCCGAGGGTCGGGCTCCACGCCACCGAGCCCAGGCCGCCCGCGATGTCGTCGAGGATCGGCACGGCGCGCGCCACCTCCGAGGTCCAGCTGCTGCCGTTCCAAAAGGTATAGCGCGCGCGGTCGTGCAGATGCTCGACCGGCACGCGCGCCGCCAGGATGTCGACGCTGCAGGCGTGGCGATCGGTCGAGGCAAAGGCATGAAAGTAGGCGCCGTCGTCGCTGTCGACGCGCAGGCCGCGGGTGAAATGCGGCTCGCCCGGCGGGAAGACTAGGTGCGCTTCGCCATTGGCGTCGACGTGGCGGCGGGCGGTCGCCGCGTCGAGCTCGACCTCGGCGATGCCGACGCCGGCGTCGCGAAAATCGTACGGGGCCGTTCCCGTCAGCTGCCGATCGTAGAGGACATAGGCACGGCGGTCGTCCAAGGCCGCGCCATCGCCGGGCCACAACGCCAAGCGCAGGGTGCAGTCGGTATGTGCCGGGCAGTGGCAGTAGGGCGCATCGGCCGGGCACGCGCGCGGGTCGCGACAGCATGGATCCGGCGCGGCGTGGGCCGCGTTGAAGGCGAGTTCGGCGGCGGTATACGGCAGAAATTGGCTCGGCGTGCCGTCGTCGTCGACGGCATCGCGCAGCGAGCCCGGGTCGTACGCGTCGCTCCAGGCGGCGGTGGCGGAGAGCATGCTCTCGCCGACGAAGGAGTCGCCGAATTGCCACAGGACACGCTCGCCGAGGCGCAACGTGTGGCCGCCGTCGCGCCCGCGAGCGCCGGCGTCGCTGACGAGGACGGCGACACAGCGGTCGCCGGGACAATCGGCGTCGCCGCGGCATGCCTGGTCGGTGGCATAGGCACAGCGGTTCCGCTCGCCGTGTTCGACGTAGAAGGTGAGGTTTTCGGGTGTGGGCTGCGCGGCCTGCCGCGGCACGGCGCAGGCGGCGGCGAGGCAAGCCAGCAGGACGCCGACGGCGGCGTGGAGGCGGTGTCGGGTCACCAGGTTCCCGTGTTCGGCATGGACTGCCACGGCTCGGCTGGGGGTAGGGCGGCGCCGCGCTGTAGCAGTTCGATCGAGATGCCGTCGGGCGAGCGGATGAACGCCATGCGTCCGTCGCGCGGCGGCCGCAGGATGACGACCCCGGCATCCATCAGGCTCTGGCACTTGGCGTAGATATCCTCGACCTCGTAGGCGAGATGGCCGAAGTTGCGCCCGCCGGAGTAGGGCTCGGGATCCCAGTTGTAGGTCAGTTCGACCATGGCGTCGGGATTCTCCGGCGCGCCGAGGAAGACGAGGGTGAAACGCCCCGCCGGGACTTCGGTGCGGCGTAGTTCCTGGAGACCGAGCTTGCAGCAATAAAAGTCGAGCGACGCGTCGAGGTCCGAGACACGCACCATCGTGTGCAGATATCGCATGCCGCGACTATGCCGCGTCGGCAGCGGAAAAAGTAGCGCCGCGCCGCGACGGCAGCGGGGTCGTCAGGCGCGCTCGGCGTCGGCCCAGCGGTGCGGCCGTTGGGCGAGGGCGCGCCAGCCGTGGCGCTCGCACAGGGCGGTGAACGCGGCACGCCGCACGCCTTGCCAGCGCAGGTCCTCGGCCGATTCGACGAGCGGCACGTCGCGCCGCAGGGTCGCTAGTCGTTTGTAGAGGAGCGCTGCGTCGAGGTTTTCGACGAGGGTACGCGCCACCCGTTCGGCGCCGCGTACCTTGCAAGTCCAGGCGGCCGGGTCGGCCGGGATCGATTCGATGGAGCCATAGGCGGCCAACACGGTGGCGGCGGTCTTGCTGCCCCAGCCGGGGATGCCGGGAAGGCCGTCGGCCGCGTCGCCGACGAGGGCGAGCCAATCGGCGATGGCGTCGGGTGGTACGCCGAATTTCTCGCGCACCGCGCCGGCGTCGTACACGATCTCGCGTCGTCGGTCGCAGGTCACGACCCGCGACCCGACGACGCATTGGGCCAGATCCTTGTCCGGCGAGAGCAAGACGATCTGTTCGAAGTCGCCGGCGTAGCGCGCCGCGGCGGTGGCGAGGGCGTCGTCGGCTTCGAACTCGACCATCGGCCAGACGACGATGCCGAGGGCACTCAGGGCTTCCTCGGCGAGGGGGAATTGGGAGGCGAGGTCGGGCGGGATGCCGTCGCCCGTTTTGTAGCCGGCGAAGAGCCGGTTGCGGAACGACTCGACGACGTGATCGGTGGCGGCGGCGACGTGCGTGACGTCCGGTTGGCGCAGCAGGCCGAGGACGCTGGCGACGAGGCCGCGCACGGCGCCGACTTCATGGCCCGTCGGACTGGTTTCCTGGGGGGCGCCGAAGTAGGCGCGGAACAACTCGTAGGTGGCGTCGATCAGATGCAGCCGGGCCATCCGCGGCGATGCCCGGCCGGTTCAGTCGGCGACACGCGCGAGCTTGTCCTTACACTGAAAGGCAAAGCTCTCGCTGCCGTTGGCATGGGCGTAGGTGGAGACACCCTTGAGCTTGGTGGACGTGCCGTCCTTGATCGAACCCTCGAGGAAGATCGTCACGGTTTCGCTGGCGAGATCTTGGCTGATCGAGTCGGTGACGAAGGTGACGGAAAACCTCGAGGGTTTATCCGCATTGACCAGCGCCCGCCCCAAGTAGGTCTTGCCGGCGCCGTCGGTGGCGGTAACCGTATCCTCCGGTGCGTCGACGATGACCAGATTCTGGGTCAGCTTGAACTTATGGGCTGAGCCACCGTGGTTGCCCTTGCACGAGGTGGTCCAACGCCAGGTTCCGGGCAAGTCTTGGGCCGATACCAGTGCCGGCGCCGCGAGGTAGAGGGCAACGCCAGCGATAGAGAGGAGACGACGAGGCATGTTCATAAATGGGGTCCGTTGCATCGACGGTGGGCTTCAGTTGCAGGCGGAGAGGTTGGGGTTGGCGGTTTCGGTGCGCTCGAGTTTGAGCGTGCACTTGCCGTTGATGCCGAAATCGACCCACGCGGTCAGGTAGCTCCCCTTGATCACGCCCTTTTCGGAGTCGGCCTTGACGTTCATGACGTAGTGCTCGGTCGGGATGAATTCCGAGGTGGCCGTGGTGCCGCAGTGGACGAGCGTGAGGACCCCGACCTCCGGTTTGGCGGAATTTTCGAGAACGATCCCCGCGAACGCGAGTCCATCGACCTCGGCACCCACCTGCGATCCGATCTGCGTCATGCGCATGGTGACCGAGGCCTCGAACTTCGTCGCCGATGTACCCGTGGCGTAGGTCAGACATTTCTTGGTGCCGGTCCATGTACCCGTCACGTCGATCGCTTGTGCTGTGCTGGCCATCGCGGCCATGGCCATGACCGTGGCTAAGCGCATTCGGAAGTTGGTTCTCTTCTGCATCGTCCGTTCCCTCGTCTCCCGCGGTCAGGCCAAAAGGCTGCCGTCGTCGGCGCCGGCTGAGCCGATTCGATCGACGTCGCGCCCCCAGACCGGTCGCCGGTCTTGGATTCGTTTCCCCCTCCATAGGACGGTTGCCGGGGCACCGTCCAGAGCAAAAATGGCGCTGCCACGATGCTTCCGTGCGCTTGTCTCGACGCGGCGCTGCGCTACGGTCGGGGAGTGACTGGTTTGCGCGAAACTCGAAGTCGACGCTGGGGCCGTCGCTGCCTGTCGATCGGTGCCGCGGGGCTCGCCACGGCCTTGCTCGCCGTGGCGACGCCGGTCGTCATTCCCGTTCTCGTCCTCTCCGACATGGTAGGCTCGAGCCGGCTTGCGGCGACGCGTACGTGGTTGGCGTTTGCTGCCTTCCTGGTCGGAGAAGTCGCCGGCATCGTCGCGAGTGCTGCACTGTGGCTGATGCGGCCGCTCGTCGGGCAGGCTCGCTACGTCGCCGGAAACTATTCTCTGCAGCGCATTTGGGCGCGTTCTCTGTTGGCGGCGGCGACAGGTTTGTTCTCCATGCGCGTTCGCATCGAAGGCGCCGACGTTTTGCAGCCGGGACCCATCCTGCTGTTCGTGCGCCACGCCAGTATCATCGACGCCTTGCTGGCCGCCTGTTTCGTCAGCCATCCCCACGGCTTCCGCCTGCGTTACGTGCTCAAGAGCGAACTGCTGTGGGATCCCTGTCTCGACATCGTCGGCCAACGGCTTCCCAACGTCTTCATCCGCCGTGGGACGGGAGAGGGGGCGCGCGAGGTCGCGGCGATCCAAGGCCTCGCGGCAGACCTAGGCCGTGACGAGGGCGTGCTCATTTATCCCGAGGGCACGCGCTTCACCCCGGCGAAGCAGCAGAGCGCCATGGCGCGAATCGCCGGCGCCAGCCCCGAACGCCACGCGCGCGTGCGGGGACTGCGTCACACGCTCCCGCCGCGTCTGGGCGGCCCGCTCGGCCTGATCGAGGCGCGACCCGACCTCGACGTCGTGTTCCTCACGCACGTCGGCTTCGAGGGCGTGCATTCCCTCGGCGACCTCTGGCGCGGCGCCTTGATCGGGCGTGAGCTGCGCCTTGCCTTCTGGCGCAGCGCCGCGATCGACATCCCGCGCGATCGTGCGGCGCGTGAGGTCTGGCTCGACAGGCGCTGGCAGGAGATCGACGATTGGGTCGACCGCCAGCACTCCGGTGCGGTGCCTTCCGCGCCCGCCTGAACCTCGGGGGCAGCACAGCGCATGGCCTCGCGGGTTGACAGGAGCGGCTCGTGTCGTCGACAAGGGAACCATGGGGACGGTCGTCGTATCGGGAGCGGCGTCGGGAATCGGTGCAGCCGTCTGCGCCCGCCTGCGCCAGGCTGGTCACTCCGTCATCGGCGTCGACGTGAAGGCGAGCGACGTGGTCGCCGACCTGTCCGTGCCGCAAGGCCGCAGAGACGCCGTGGGTGCCGTCCTGCGACGCTGTGGTGGTCGACTCGACGGCCTCGTCGCCTGTGCCGGACTGGGTCCGCACGTCAAGCCGCACGGCAAGATCGTCGAGGTCAATTTCTTCGGAGCCGTTTCGTTCCTCGAAGGTCTGCGCCCGGCGCTGGCGGCCGCTGGATCGGCGTCGGCCGTGGCAATCTCCTCCAATTCGATCGGCTTCGTGCCAGGTGCCGACGGGGATTTGGCCAAGGCTTGTCTGGCTCGTGAAGAGGGGCGGGCGACCGATCTCGCCGGTGCCGTGCATGGACCGGTGGTATACGCCGCCACCAAGCTCGCACTGACCCGGTGGGTGCGTAAGCAAGCCGTCACCTCCGACTGGGCGGGCGCCGGAATTCGACTCAACGCGTTGGCCTTCGGCGCGGTGCAGACGCCGCTGCTGCAAGACGGCCTCGAACACCCCGAGCTGGGCAATGCCATCCGCAACTTGCCGGTCCCCCTGGGCATCGGCACCCCGGAGCAAGCCGCGGCAGTCGTCGACTTTCTCCTCAGCGACGCAGCTTCGTTCTTCTGCGGTTCCGTGGTCTATGCCGACGGCGGCACCGACGCCCTGTTCCGCCCCGACGTGCCCTGATCGGCGCTGCCTTGACTCGCCCACCGCGGCGGGGCACTTTCGCCTTTTTTACGCATGGCCGATCAGATCGTCGTCACCGGTGCCCGCGAGCACAACCTCGCCAACGTCTCCGTCGCCATCCCGCGCGACAAGCTGGTCGTCGTCACCGGCTTGTCCGGCTCGGGTAAGTCTTCGCTCGCCTTCGACACGATCTACGCCGAGGGCCAACGCCGCTACGTCGAATCGCTGTCGGCCTACGCCCGCCAGTTCCTCGAGCAGATGGGCAAGCCCGACGTCGATTCCATCGAAGGGCTGTCGCCGGCGATCTCGATCGAACAAAAGACCACCAGCAAGAACCCGCGCTCGACGGTCGGTACCGTTACCGAGGTCTACGACTATCTGAGGCTGTTGTTCGCGCGTGTCGGTCGCCCGCATTGTTACGAGTGTGGCCGCGAGATCGCGGCGCAGACCATCCAGCAGATCGTCGACCGGCTGGTGGCCTTGCCGGAAAAGACTCGCTTGCACGTGCTCGCGCCGGTGGTGCGCGGGCGCAAGGGGGAATACCGCAAGGAATTGCTCGAGCTGCGCAAGGCCGGCTTCGTGCGCGTGCGCATCGACGGCACCCTGCGCGAACTGGCGGAAGACATCAGCCTCGACAAGAAGCTCAAGCACACCATCGAAGTGCTGGTCGACCGCGTCATCATTCGCGACGGCATCGCCCAGCGATTGGCCGACTCACTCGCGGTGGCCTTCGGGCGGGCCGACGATCTGGCCAAGGTCGAGGTGCTCGGTGATGACGGCAACGTCGCCGAGGAGATGCTGTTCAGCCAGAAATTCGCTTGCGTCGATTGCGGCGTTTCCTACGCCGAAATCAGCCCGCGCATGTTCTCGTTCAACAGCCCCTATGGTGCATGCGCGACGTGCAGCGGACTGGGTGCCACCAGTTCGTTCGATGCCGAGTTGCTCGTCCCCGACCCGCACAAGACGCTGGCGCAAGGGGCCGTCGCGCCGTGGGAGAAGCGCAGCAGCGGTCACGGCAAGGAAGAAGTTCTGGCGGCGCTGTTGCGGCACTTCGGCGGCGACATGGATACGCCATTCGCCAAGCTCCCGGCGCGCTTTCGCGAGGCTCTGCTGCACGGCTCACCGGAAGAAGTGGAGTTCGTCCACGGCTCGGGGCGACGCGTCTATCGCTTCAAGAAAGCCTTCGACGGACTCATCCCGACCCTGGAGCGGCGCTACAAGGAGACCGAGTCGGAGTGGGTGCGGGAGGAACTCGACGAGTTCCGCAGTTCCCAGCTGTGCAGTGCGTGCAACGGGGCTCGCCTCAAGCGCGAGGCCTTGGGCGTGCGACTGCACGGCAAGACGTTGCCCGAGGTGACGGCGTTGTCGATCCGCGGCGCGTTGGCCTACTTCGAGAACCTCGACCTCACCGAGCAGGAAGCCGTCATCGGCCGCCGCATCCTCAAGGAGATCGTCGAGCGCCTCGGATTCTTGGCCAACGTCGGTCTCGATTATCTGACCCTCGACCGGGCCGCCGCGACGCTTTCCGGCGGCGAGGCGCAACGCATTCGGTTGGCGACACAGATCGGATCGAGCCTCGTCGGCGTGCTTTATATCCTCGACGAGCCGTCGATCGGTCTGCACCAGCGCGACAACGAGCGCTTGCTCGCGACGCTCAAGCGCATGCGTGACCTGGGCAACACCGTGCTCGTCGTCGAACACGATCGCGACGCCATTCTCGAAGCCGACTACGTCATCGACATGGGACCCGGTGCTGGCGCCTTGGGTGGGCGTGTCGTCGCCGCCGGCACGCCCGCTGAAGTCATGGCCAACCCGGATTCGCTCACCGGCCAGTACTTGTCCGGCGCGCGCGACATTCCGCTGCCGTCGCCTCGCCGGGCCGGCAACGGGTGGTTCCTGCGCGTGCGCAACGCGCGCCAGAACAATCTGCGCAACGTCGACGTCGACATCCCGCTGGGCACCTTCACCTGCGTCACCGGTGTGTCCGGATCCGGCAAGAGCACGCTGATTCTCGACACGCTCTATCGCGCTCTCGCCCAGCGTTTGTACCCGTCGAAGGATCGGCCTGGCCTGCATGACGCCATCGAGGGTTGGCAGTTGCTCGACAAGGTCATCGACATCGACCAGGCGCCGATCGGTCGTACGCCGCGCTCCAACCCGGCGACGTACTCGGGCCTGTTCACCCACATCCGCGACTTGTTCGCGCAGCTGCCCGAGTCGCGCGCCCGCGGTTACGGGCCGGGCCGCTTCTCGTTCAACGTCAAAGGCGGACGCTGCGAGGCGTGTGCCGGCGACGGCTTGATCAAGATCGAGATGCACTTCCTGCCCGACGTCTACGTGACGTGCGAGGTCTGTCGCGGCCTGCGCTACAACCGCGAGACGCTCGAGGTCCTTTACAAGGGCAAGAACATCGCCGAGGTGCTGAATCTGACCGTCACCGATGCGCTCGAGTTCCTCAGCGCGGTGCCGCCGATCCGCCACAAGCTCGAGACGCTGCGCGACGTCGGCCTCGAGTACATCCATCTCGGCCAAGCGGCGACGACGCTGTCCGGCGGCGAGGCACAGCGGGTCAAACTCGCCAAGGAACTCAGCCGCCGCGCGACGGGCAAGACGCTCTACATCCTCGATGAACCGACCACCGGCCTGCACTTCGACGACATCCGACGCCTGCTCGAAGTGCTGCAGCGCCTCGTCGATGCCGGCAACACCGTGCTGGTGATCGAGCACAATCTCGACGTCATCAAGACCGCCGACTACCTCATCGACATGGGGCCCGAAGGCGGTGACGGCGGCGGTCGCGTCGTCGCCAGCGGCACGCCGGAACAGGTGGCCGCCGTGGCGGAGTCGCACACGGGACGATTCCTGCGTCCGCTGCTGCACGCATGAGCGAGGGGATGGGAGTGGGTGCGACGATGGGTGATGGCCTCGACCGTGCGCCCGATGCGGCGCAGCGCGTGGTCTACATGGATTGTCACGCGACCACGCCGGTCGATCCGGCGGTTCTCGAAGCCATGCTGCCTTACTTCGTGGAGAAGTTCGGCAACGCCGCTAGTCGTACGCATCGCTACGGTTGGGAGGCCGAGCAGGCGGTGGAACAGGCGCGTCGTCAGGTGGCCGAACTCGTCGCCGCCGAGCCGCGCGAGATCGTGTTCACCAGCGGCGCCACGGAATCCGACAACTTGGCCATCGCGGGGGTCGTCGAGCGGGCGACGGGAGGAGTGCCGCACGTCGTCACCGCCATGACCGAGCACAAGGCGGTGCTCGACGTGTGCCGGGCGCTCGAGCGCAGTGGCCGCGCCAGCGTGACCTATCTCAAGGTGTCGCCGCGGGGAGGTGTCGACCCGGACGACCTGCGCCGCGCGCTCACCGACCGTACGGTGCTCGTCAGCCTGATGCTGGCCAACAACGAGATCGGCACGCTTCATCCCATCGCGGCACTGGCACGTGTCGCCCACGAACGCGACGTACTTTTCCATTGTGATGCCACCCAGGGACTGGCGTGGTTGCCGGCGCACGTCGGCGAGCTAGGGGTCGATCTGATGTCGTTCACGGCGCACAAGATGTACGGCCCCAAGGGCGTCGGCGGCTTGTATGTGCGCGGCCGCGGGCGGCGCGTGCGGCTGATGCCGCAGATGCACGGCGGCGGTCACGAACGGGGCATGCGTTCGGGCACGCTGAACGTGCCGGGCATCGTCGGCTTCGGTGCGGCGTGCGCTTTGGCCCGCGAGCGGCGGGCGGAGGACGCGGCGCGCGTCGCGCGGCTGCGTGATCGGCTCTGGGCGGGTTTGGCAGAGTTGGAGGGGGTGACCCGTCACGGCGACCCGGCGGCCTGCCATCCGGCGAATCTCAACGTCGGGTTCGAGGCGATCGACGGCGAGTCGCTGCTGCTCGCCCTGCACGACGTGGCGCTGTCGTCGGGGTCGGCCTGCACCTCGGCGACGTTGGAGCCGTCGCACGTGCTGCGCGCCTTGGGTCTGAGCGACAGGGTGGCCCAGGGATCGCTACGTTTCGGGCTGGGCCGCGGCAATACCGAGGCCGAGGTCGATCACGTCGTGGCGCGGGTGCGGGCGGAGGTCGCCCGACTGCGCGGCATGCGGCGCGGCGCGGGCGCAAGGCGAAAGGCGGAAGGCTGAAGGCGCCTTCTTGGCCCTTGGCCCTTGAACCTTGGCCCTTTTTCCGACGTACTAGGGCTAACCGAGGTGACGCATGGCGATCGAGATTACAGAAGGCGCGGCGGCAAAGATTCGCGAACTCGTGGCCCAGGCCGACACCCCCGTCGCCGGGCTACGCGTCAAGGTGATCGGCGGCGGCTGTTCGGGGCTGCAGTACAAGATGGACCTCGACAGCGAGCGCAGCGGCGACAAGGTCTTCGGTGAGGAGGCCAAGGTCATCGTCGACCGCAAGAGTTTCCTCTACCTCAACGGCACCGAACTCGACTTCAGCGACGGCTTGCTCGACGCCGGCTTCAAGCTGCGCAACCCGAACGCCAAGAAGACCTGCGGCTGCGGCGCCTCCTTCAGCGTCTGAGCGCGGCTCCACGATCGTGGCGACGCATCCCCTGGTCATGGGGAAACGTCGCGCTATGCTGCGGGGCGAAGAAATCGTCGTAGGCGTGAATACCGGGGACGGTATCGCGTCTATCGCGCCGATTTGAGCCGGCCGGCGGGGCGTTGGTGTCCCCGTCGTTGGCCTTGGTCCCGCGAAGGGCGGGCCGGGTTGCCGGGAAGGAGACGAACCCATGGCCGATTACGTACCGACCGACGCTTACACCCACCTGCTTCAACCCGACACGCTGCTGCCGTCGCAGTACCACGCGGCGCTGCGGCGCAAGAGCATCCAGGAGCCCGAGCGGCGCCTGGTGATCGCCATCCTCGAGGACGCGGTCGACTGCTACACCAAGCACGCTTTCGCGCGCGACAAGCGTTCGCAGCAGCTCTTTCAGGATGCCGAGGAGTGGATTCTCGACGAGGACCGCACCTGGCCGTTCGCCTTCGGCAACGTCTGCGATTACGTCGGCATCGAGCCCGAGTATCTGCGACGCGGCCTGCTGACCTGGCGTGAGCGCGCCCAACTCAAGGCCGCCGCGAAGGTCGTGCCCCTGACCCGCCGTCCCGACCCCGCCGAGGCCCATGACGAGGCCCTCACCCGCAGCGCCTGAGCACCATCCGTAACTTGGACCGATGAATGGGGGCGACTCCTGGACGAGTCGCCCCCATTTTCATTGCAGGTGGGCCTTGGTGCGAGCTTCGATGGTTGGACATAGCAACCGCGCCAGGGCATCCCGAAAGCTGGCCGCCCGTGCCGTACGGGAGGGTCTGGCACGACGTTGCCGTCCGCGACCCGAGCACGACTAGCGGGCTGCGCCCGGCATATTTTCTACGGGCCGCTCCCCGGTGGGTCGCTCGCGGGCTGCCAGCGCTCAAACTTGACTCAGCGGCGCCGACTTGGCCCGATCGAAAAACCCTAGCAATCGCAATTCATTCCTGGGCACCCTCGACGCCGTGCGTCGTTCGGGATTTCGTCCATGGTCAACCCGTGGGAGGGCCCACCGCATCGGGGGATGATCGTACGAGCCCGAGGTCCGACGAGTCATCCGCGGTATCCGTCCAGGTGCGCCGCACACCCGGATCCGGTAAACGGCGGCAGAGGTTCGGGACCGGGAAGGGGGGCACGATGAGACTACGACTTCTGGCAGTCGCACTGACGTACGGCGTGGCGATCGCTTCGGTCGGCCGCTACCCGCTGTGGGCAACCCTCTCGTGGCTTCTATCTTTGGGGCTTTTCCTGCGGTCGACACGCCTGCTCAGGCCGACTCTGCCGCCGTTGCAGCATGCTGTCATCGGGCCTGTCCTCGAAGCACAGACGGTTCGTGTCGTTTTCCTCGGCGTCCTCATGTTGGCCGTGGGCTTCCGTGTTCACGATCTGTCGGATATCCCGTCGTTCATCCACAATGACGAGGCCATGTTTCACGCGGACGCGGTGTGGCGAACCCACGCTCCACGTGTGGATCTTCCCTTCGCTTCGATGCCCGACGGTTGGTTCCCGCATCTGTTTGGAGTCGGTTGGAACGGCTTCCCTGCCCTCGCGACGTTTCTTCACTGGACCCCCGTGTTGGCCTTCGGGCCGGGCACCTGGAGTCTCCGCATCGGGAGTGCGCTCGTAGGGATAGCCACCATCGGAGTCGTGTTCGTTTGGGTGAAGCGCTGGTGGGGAAATGCCGCTGCTGTGATCGCCGCACTGGCACTCGCAGTGTCCGACGAGCATGTTTACTGGAGTCGTATGGCGTTGAACAACGTCGATGTGGCTTTCGTCGGCGCGTGGGCTTTGGCGGCACTGGCGCGGGCACTCGACACTGGGCGCGCCGATGCGTGGGCTTCGCTCGGGTGCGCGCTCGGTTTCGGATTCCATACGTATCATGGTGCGAAGGTCCATCTTATGGTCATTGCACTGGTGATCATCAGCTCATGGCGTAGTCTCGCGCGACGATTCGATACTCGAACCATCGCCTGCGGAGTCGGCGCATTCGTGTTGGTGGTGGGTCCCTTGGTCCCGGAGATCTGGCGCCATTGGCCGGAGTGGCTTGCTGCGCACTCTGGTCGATTCGATTGGGACAACTTCCGCGCGGCCCTGGACAGCGGCGACCCACAGCGGGCTGCTGCATTCTTTCGTCATCACTACTACGAGACTTGGAATCTGTTCTCCTCCATGCCGGTCTGGAGCGCGCTGGTGCTCGCCGGCGGGGTCATCGCTCTCATCGGTTGGCGTGACATACGCTACCGAACGGTCTTGCTGTGGGCCGGGAGCATCGTGGCTTTGGGGTCGTTTACCCACGGCTGGCGGAGCGCCAGACTGGTTGGCGCGTTGCCCGTGTTTGCGGTCCTTGCCGCATTCCCAATCCTCCATGGTGTTGCCTTGAGTCAGCAACTGCTGACACGAGTTCGATCGTCCCTGTGGATGCAATCGCTGCCCGCGCTGCTAGGAGTCGTCGGTCTGGGGGTCTTACTTCACGAGGGCTGGGTTGCGACTTTCGTGCAGCGGGCTCAAATCCGAAACGCTACGTATGGTTATTGTCGGTTGCTCGAGCGGATGCCCCTGCCCGCGACGATCTTCGTGATGGGCGAGCTCCCAGGAACCACGTTCGAGCACGCTCAGTGGACGTGCATGATTCCTCATCATCCCGAGCGGTCCATCGTTCCCATCGCCGCCGGCGAGCGAGTCGCGGATAGAGTCCCCCAGGATCGATCCGTGGTCGTCGTTGTCGGGGCCGGGCGCGCCGATGAACTGGCGAGGCTCGCATCACTGGGTCCCAACGCGGTGACCGCATTCTTCGATCGCGGTGTAGCCCTATTCCACGTGGTTTGGTTGAAGGCGCCCAGTGGCGCATTTTCCTTGTGAGCGCTTTTCGGTAGTCCTTCGTTTCGACCCTCGTTCGCCGTGTTGCTTCGCCAGCTCGTTCTGATGCCGCGGGTGCGGGGATGACCAGCCGCTACTGCTAGTGCGAAGTCCGAGATCGTTGCGGCGCGTACCCGAATTTCGGACATGGCATACACCGGCAACGGGTGGGTCGAGTAAATCAGCAGTCAGGGGGGACGTCCCCAGAGCAGTCCCCTGAAACGCAGCTTGTCCGGGCTATCCGCCCTGGGCTCGCCCGCATCGACGTCGCTCGCCATGCTGATCACCGACGCGGCGAATCCACTCCCAACGCCGGGGACCTGACGCCGCCAATTTCGCCCCCTAAAACGCCCCCCAAGCTCAGACAAAAGCCCAGACACGCGCCTTTCTCCAACCCTGCCGAGCACTTGGCGTGGTGCCCCCCCCCCCCCGTTCATCCACCCAGCTCTCGACCGGCCTTCCCCGTATCTTATTGATCCGGCGGAAAAATGCTTGCACGGCAAAGGGGACTGTCCCCATTCGGGGACAGTCCCCCTCCTGCGCTTGCGTTCACATGTTTGTCCGCCTGAGTCAGGGCGTCTCCGTATTGGGCCATCCGGTCTAGCGAATCGTCACGAGAGTTGCGTCTGCAGCAAGCGGAATCAGCCGGCCACCGGCGTCGCTACCGAGGGTCTTCGATAGGATGAGTTCGTGACGGCCCGGAACAGCGGTCGGCGCGATAGCGATACGACATGTGAATATGGTCATGCCGTCGAGCAGCGGCGGCGCGCCGGCTTCGAGGTCGTAAAGTAAGGCGCGCATGGATCGGCAGATGCCGCCGTCGCAGTCGGAGCGCTGGAACGATGCCCGCTGTCGCAGGAATGGGTTACCGCGGCAGCGCCACGTCGCGGCGCCCGACGCGACAAGGCCCGTCGGGAGAACCAGGTCGGTCTGCAGTGCAACGATCCGCTGTCCGGCCGAGCGCAGGCGTACGTCGACGACGGCGACACCTCCGGGTTTCGCCTGCACCGGCTGCAGCACGAGCGCGGGGCAATCGGCACACGGCGTCGGCGCCGACCGCCTCGTCGGCGTGAACGTTGCCGTACGCGTGGGCGTCGTCGTCGCGCTGGGCGTTGGGGTGAACGCGACGCCGGCGACACGCAGAGGCACCAAACGCTCGACCGCAGGGCGCCGGCCGTGCCGATCGAACTCGACGAGCGTCACGCCAACATGGCCCTCTGCCGGAACGGCATCGAGGGGCACCGTGGCGCGACAGCGGATCGAGAAGCGTTCAGGCATTGGATGCGTGCTGCCCGTCGCGTGGCTGTATCCCGATTTCAGCAGTGACGTACCGGCGGTGCATCCGTTCCCCGAAGAGTCGCAATCGATGGAAAAACTCGAGAACAAGTATGGATCCTCATTTCCCTGACTGGCGCAAGGGTTCGAGCGGTGTCCACCGGTTTCCAGACGGACACCATCGCGCGGGGCGAAATTGGCGCCGAAGGCCAAGAGACAACCGGGAGGGCTCGCGACGTCGACGTGAAGTTCGACCGACTCACCTGGTCGGGCCGTCTCGGGATGCAGCCTCAGCGTGATATCGGCAAGTTGGCAAGGGGTCGGAGTCGGCGACGATGTCGGATTGGGCGTGCGGGTCGACGTGGGCGTGCGGGTCGACGTGGGCGTGCGGGTCGGCAGCGCCGGTGGGGTCCACTCCGGCGATCTCCTGCCAATCGCGAACTGATCGTCGTCATTGGGGTCGTGTGGAATAAACGGAGCAGGCTGGAACGAATCCAGGAGAACGGGGAGAACACCTTCTGCACGCCCTCTGGCATCGGTGATATGGAGAAAGGCGACGTCACCCGGCGGAGGCATGTCGACTTCATCGATCCAACCAGGGAGCGTCGTGGTGTCGAGAATGGATCCGTCCTTGGGATTGAAGGACAGCAGCTCGATCTGAGCTGCTTGATTGGAGATGGCGATGAACTCATCCCGCCTTGCGAGAATTCCGTTGGATCGACCATCGCGGCCGGGACGAGGGTAGCTAGCTCGCCGTTCTCCGGTTTGGGCGTCGAGCCGAACGATGTTGGTGCCAACGTGGAGGCAGAAGATCTCGCCATCGCGCAGATCGATCACCTTGCATGCGTTAATCAGGCTCTTCGGCTCGAATTCGGCAACAATCGCACCACTGCGCGCATCGGCGACGACGATCGGGAACGCGCTCGATCCGCGCGAAAGCCCGTTGCCCGTGACGACGATGAAATCGTCGCCGGCGAACTGCGCCTCGACGTAGGCCCATGGTTCGAATCTCGAGCGGATGAGGTCGCTGAACCAAACCGCTTCCATGCCAACGGGGTTTCCGTCGGGGTTACCATCGAAGAGGCGTGGCGTCATTCGTCGATCGTGGACATTGCTACGGTCGCGCACGATGAATTGGTCTCCAGCTCCGTTGGCCGCCAGGGTCCATGGACTGAAGTCGTCCGATAGGTGCCCGTGCCGCCCGCTGACCAGATCGATCACCACGGAGTCGCCGTACTGGCTGTCTCGGGTCAACCAGAGGAAGCGGTTGCTCCCGTCGAGCCCCAGATACCTGGGAAGTCCGATGTCGAATTCGTCGACCTGCCGCGGGTCGAGCCAGAGCTGTTCGGCCCGCTGGTCGAGTCGTCGAACGTAGATCGACCCCTCCTCGGCATCGAGCCGGAATACGGAATACTGCGAGAGTATCTCGTTTGGGTCCTCTGAGGCGGCGGCCGCCGCCGTCGTCCAAGCGACCACCGCGAACACGAAGAGACTTTGGCGTAGGAAGGATGCGGCAAGGTAAAGCGGGTTCCGGGATAGCATGGCCATGTCACTTTCAATAGAGAGCTAAAGTCTATATGACAATCAAAATCGTCAGTGACTTCGTCAGTCCGTTAGCGTCCAAGATGTGCGCACGAGAGAGGCCGCCAGGCTGCTGAGGTGCAGGTTGAGGCGCCGTCCCAGGTAACGGCGGGGTTCGCGGTGGCCGTGCCCGTGCCTACCGATGCGGAGACGGTGGAGGCGAGCGAGTCGGAAACGATGGCCCCGGCTCGGCCGGCCGGAGAGATGGAGGCGAAGCCGCGCCGGCCGCCCGTCGGTGGAGGCTACCGGCGCCCGCGTTGTCACCCATGGGCTGAGTTGTTGAGGCGGACTTTGGGCTGGACATTTTGGCGTGCGACGTCTGTGGTGGCCGCTTACGCCTGGTGGCGACGATCGCCGAGCCAGGCTTGGTCAGCTAGACCCTGAGTCACCTCGGGCTACCGACCGAGATACCGCAGGCGGCACCAGCACACCCGCTGACTTGGCTCCCGGGCCTCATGCCCCACGACGACTGGGTCTGATCGTGCAGCTTGTCCGGGCTATCCGCTGGCCGCCGACGTGGCGAATGCCGATCTTGTCGAGCAAGGCGCCGGCGTCGTCGGAGAGGAAGGTGCACGGCACCGCGAGCCGCTGGCACAGGGCTTCCGATACCGCGGGGGCATCGACGCTCACGACGAATCGTTCGACGCCGGCTTGGCGCAGCGCCTCGCAATACTCATTCACGACGCTCAGCTCGGTGCGGCGGAACGGGCACCAGTCGCCGCGCTAGAAAAGGTACAGGGCGGCGCTGCGGCCGCGGAGGTCGGCGGACGCGAAGGTGGTGCCGCTCGTCGTAGGCAGTGAGGTGTCGGGGAAGGCCTCGTCGCCGACGACTTTCAGGGGTGTGACGGGAATGTGGCTTCGCACGGCGTGAAGGAAGAAGATGCCGCTGCCGAGGAGCAGCGTTACTCCGGCGAGGACGAGCCGCGCCTTGGCTGGACGCGCGCGCGCCGCGGCCAGGAGCGCAGCGCGGAGCATGGCATACACCGGCAACGGGTGGGTCGAGTAAATCAGCAAGGACGACGGCTGCATGTACAAGAGAACGGCGCCGAGGGTGAAGCTGGTCGCTAGCGCAAGCAAGCCCGCGGGCTAGCCCGAGTTTCCCCAACCCGGAGAAGCGGCGGCGCGGCGTTTGCCGGAGCACTCGGGACCGGCAGGAGCATCCATCCCGAGAAGTAGGGCGATGTGCGAGGGCAGGGGCACGTTGTCGTCGCGGCGCAGGACCGGTTGGCGTGTCCGAAACCGTTGGCGTGGTCATCGGCGGAACGGTTTTGCACCTCCAAACCGATCAGCGGCTGAACCGGCAAACGGTTTTGCCTGCGCAAACCGATCAGCGGTTGAACCGGCGAACGGTTTTGGCTTCGCAAACCGATCAGCAGGTGAACCGGTGAACGGTTTTGGCGGCGCAAACCGATCGCCGGGTGAACGGAAAATCGGTTTCAGGTCTCAGTGGAAGCGCACGGCCATGAAAAGGGTGGGGCTGATTTTTCGGAGAACAAACAAGGCTGCACACGATCCGCGGGGTGGAGCGAACAACGATCCGGTCGTGGATCGCGTTCCTTCCTGGCGAGAGTGCTCTCCCTCAGGGAGCGCCCTCGCGCCCGGCTAACCTGGAGCATTAGACATTTTCAGTCGTCGCGTATTGTTGCGGTGGCGGGTGCGTGGTAATTCCCGACCAACTTGGTCTGATTTCCATGATTCGCATCAGCCGCCTCACCGATTACGGGATCGTCCTGCTCAGCCACCTCGCGGCTCGACCCGAGCTGGCCCGCAGTGCCGCGGAAATCGCCGAGGCCCTGCGTCTGCCTCTGCCGACGGTCAGCAAGCTCCTGCGAATCCTCTGTAAATCCGGACTCTTGGATTCGCAGCGCGGCGCCAAAGGCGGTTATCTGCTGGCGGCCTCGCCCGAGTCCATCAGCATCGCCCGCGTCGTCGCCGCCCTCGAGGGTCCGGTGTCGATGACCCAGTGCTCGAGCGGCGCCGCCAGCGATTGCGAGTACGAGTCGCTCTGCGCCCTGCCGCCGCATTGGCGCCGCATCAATGCAGCCATCCACGAGGCGCTGGCGGGCATCACGCTCGCCGAAATCGTCAGCGATACGCGCCGCCCCGCTTTCGCCCCGGCCGCCGCCGCCTCGCAGGCTCGCACCGGCCTCGGGGCGCTGCGTGCCCTCCCCAGGAGCTAGTCATGTCGAACTCCGCCCAGATCCAAGAACTCGTCGACCGCGAGTACGAACACGGCTTCGTCTCCAGTATCGATCAGGAACTCGTCCCCCCGGGCCTCGACGAGGACGTCGTGCGTTTGATCTCGGCGAAGAAGGAAGAGCCCCAGTTCCTGCTCGATTGGCGTCTGCGCGCCTTCCGCCACTGGCGCGAAATGACCGAGCCGCACTGGCAGAACGTTCACTACCCGCCGATCGACTATCAATCGATCAGCTACTACGCCGCGCCCAAGACAAAGACACAGCCCAAGAGCCTCGACGAGGTCGACCCGGAGCTGCTGCGCACCTACGAGAAGCTCGGCATTCCCCTGCGCGAGCAGGAGATGCTCGCCGGCGTCGCTGTCGACGCGGTGTTCGACAGCGTCTCGGTGGCGACCACCTTCAAGAGCAAGCTCGCCGAAGCCGGCGTGATCTTTTGCTCGTTCTCCGAGGCGGTGCGTGAGCATCCCGAGCTGATCCAGCGCTACTTGGGCACGGTCGTTCCGTACACCGACAATTACTTCGCTGCCCTCAACTCGGCGGTCTTCAGCGACGGCTCCTTCTGTTACATCCCCAAGGGCGTTCGTTGCCCGATGGAGTTGTCGACCTACTTCCGCATCAACGCCGCCAACACCGGCCAGTTCGAGCGCACCCTCATCGTCGCCGATGCCGGCAGCTACGTCAGCTATCTCGAAGGTTGCACCGCGCCGATGCGCGACGAGAACCAGCTACACGCCGCCGTCGTCGAACTCGTCGCTCTCGAAGATGCGCAGATCAAGTATTCGACGGTGCAGAACTGGTACCCCGGCGACAAGGAAGGGCGGGGCGGCATCTACAACTTCGTCACCAAGCGCGGCCTCTGCGCCGGCGCCCGATCGAAGATCTCGTGGACCCAAGTCGAAACCGGCTCGGCGATCACCTGGAAGTACCCGAGCTGTATCCTCAAGGGCGATGACTCGGTGGGCGAGTTCTACTCGGTCGCTCTCACCAACCACTGCCAGCAGGCCGACACTGGCACCAAGATGATCCACATCGGGCGCAACACGCGCAGCACGATCTTGTCCAAGGGCATCTCCGCCGGTCGCGGCCAAAACAGCTACCGCGGCTTGGTCAAGGTGATGAAGGGCGCGACCAACGCCCGCAACTACACGCAATGCGACTCGATGCTCATCGGCGACCGCTGCGGCGCGCACACCTTCCCCTACATGGAAGTGCGCAACAGCACGGCGCAGGTCGAGCACGAGGCGACGACCTCGAAGATCAGCGATGACCAGCTCTTCTATTGCCGCCAGCGCGGCATCCCGACGGAAGATGCCGTGTCGATGATCGTCAGTGGGTTCTGCAAGGAAGTGTTTCGCGAGCTGCCGATGGAGTTCGCGGTCGAGGCGCAAAAGCTCCTCGGCGTCAGCCTCGAGGGTAGCGTCGGTTGACCGACGCTACCTTCAGTACAGGGAGTCTTGAGTTCATGTCCGGGGAAGTGCTTCTGCAAATCGAGGGTCTGTGTGCCAGCGTCGCCGGCACGCCGATCCTCAAGGGTATCGATCTGACGCTGCGACGCGGCGAGGTGCACGCCATCATGGGCCCCAACGGCTCGGGCAAGAGCACCTTGGCGCACGTGCTCTCCGGGCGCGAGGGCTACGAAGTCACCGCCGGCCGCGTGCTGTTCGAGGGCAAGGACTTGCTGGCGATGAGTCCGGAGGAGCGCGCCTGCAACGGCGTCTTTCTCGCTTTCCAGTATCCCGTCGAAATCGCCGGCGTGGGCAACAGTTACTTCTTGCGCAGCGCCCTCAACGCCGTTCGCAAGTACCGCAACGAGGAGCCGATCGACGCCGTCGACTTCCTCGCCTTGCTGCGCAGCAAGCTCCGGCTGGTCGAGATGGACGAGTCGTTCATGAAGCGTTCGGTCAACGAAGGCTTCTCGGGCGGCGAGAAGAAGCGCAACGAGATTCTGCAGATGGCGGTGCTCGAACCGACGCTGGCCATCCTCGACGAGACCGACTCGGGCCTCGACATCGACGCGTTGCGCGTCGTCGCCGGCGGCGTCAACGCCCTGCGCGATCCGCGCCGCGCCGTCTTGGCGGTGACGCACTACCAGCGCTTGCTCGACTATCTCGTGCCTGACTTCGTGCACGTCCTCGTGCATGGGCGCATCGTGCAGTCCGGTGGCAAGGATCTCGCGTTGGCGCTCGAGAAGTCCGGCTACGCCGACTTGGTTGCGGCTGCTTCCTGAAGCGGAGCGAACGGATGGACGTCGCCAACGCACTGCTCGAAAGCGCCCGCCCGGCGGGGAGCGCGCTGCCGCCTTGGTTGCGGCAGCAGCGGGAAGACGCGCGCGCCAGTTTCGTCGCGCTCGGCTTGCCGACCACGCGTCATGAAGAGTGGAAGTACACCAACGTCGCCGGAATCGCGCGGCTACCGTTGCAGCCGGCGCCGGTGACCAAGCCCGCCGCCGTGCCGGCATCTCTGGGCGGAACGCGTCTCGCCTTCGTGCATGGGGCTTGGGAGCAAGGTCTTTCCACGGTGTCGGCGAGCGATGCAGTGCGGGTGGAGCCACTGTCGCGTACGTTGGCGCAGAACTCGTCTTTGCTGGAAGGCCGCTGGGGCACATTGGCAGATGCCGCCAAGCACGCCTTCGTCGCTTGGAATACGGCGAGCTTCGCCGACGGCGCCGTCGTTCACGTACCGCGCGGTGTCCATCTCGAAGCGCCCGTCGAGCTGTTGTTCTTGGCCGGTGGAGACGTCGCGTACGTCCAGCATCCACGCGTCTTCATCGTACTCGACGAAGACAGCAGCGCCACGGTGGTCGAGCGCTACCAAGGCTTGGACGGCACGAGCTACGTCACGAACGCGGTGACGGAGATTTTCCTCGCTCCGGGCGCGAGCCTGCGTCACGTCAAAGTCCAATGCGAGGGCCACGAAGCCTACCACGTTGGTTCGATCCACGTGGCGCAGGAGTCGTCGAGTCGCTTCGCGTCGCATTCGGTTGCTCTCGGCGGATTGGTGGCGCGCACGGACGTCGATGTCCGCCTGAGCGGCGTCGATGCCCTGTGCGAGTTGGATGGGCTGTACGTGGCGCGCGGTCGGCAGTTGGTCGATCACCACACGTCGGTCGACCATCGGGTGGCGAACTGCACCAGCCGCGAACTGTATAAGGGCGTGCTGGACGATGCCGCGACGGGTGTGTTCAACGGCAAGGTCTTCGTGCGGCCGGCGGCGCAGAAGAGCGATGCGCAACAGCTCAACAAGAACCTTCTGCTGTCGGATGCGGCGACGATCGACACCAAGCCGCAGTTGGAGATCCTCGCCGACGACGTCAAGTGCAGCCACGGTGCGACCATCGGGCGCATCGATCCCGCCGCCCATTTCTACTTGCGTTCGCGCGGCATGGACGCCGCGACGGCACGTCAGATGCTGATCGTCGCGTTCGCCAACGAGATGATCGGGCGCCTGCCGCTGGAAGCCTTGCGGGCGGACCTGGAGCAGCGGTTGGCGGAGTACTTCCACCAGCCCGTGGGCCAGGGCGCGGATTGAGACGAGGGTGACGATGCTACCGGCACGCAATCTTCCAGGGCACGAGCTTTCGGCTTACGACGTCGAGCGCGTACGGCGTGACTTTCCGATCCTCGCGACGCGTGTGCACGGGCATGCGTTGGCCTACCTCGACAACGCGGCTTCGTCGCAAAAGCCGCAAGCGGTGATCGATGCGATCGCCCACTTCGACGCCGAGAGCTACTCGAACGTACACCGCGGCGTGCACACGCTGAGCCAGCGCGCCACCGACGCCTTCGAAGCGGCGCGCGAGAAGGTGCGGCGTTTCCTCAATGCCAAGGAGACGCGTGAGATCGTCTTCGTGCGCGGCACCACCGAGGCGATCAACCTGGTGGCGCACGGCTACGGGCGCAGCCACGTCCAGTTCGGCGACGAGATCGTAGTCTCGGCCATGGAGCACCATTCCAACATCGTGCCCTGGCAGATCGTCTGCCAAGAACGTGGCGCGACGCTGCGTGTGCTGCCGATGGATGAGCGCGGCGAGTTGGTGCTCGACGACCTCGACAAGATTCTCGGACCGCGGACCCGCCTGTTGGCGTTGGTGCACGTCTCGAACGCCCTCGGCACGATCAACCCGGTGAAGCGACTCATCCAAGCGGCGCACGAACGCGGCATTCCGGTGTTGCTCGACGGCGCGCAAGCGGTGTCGCACTTGCGCGTCGACGTGCAGGATCTCGACTGCGACTTCTACGCCTTCTCGGGGCACAAGCTCTATGGACCGAGCGGCATCGGTGCGCTGTACGGCAAGGCGGCGTTGCTCCAGCGCATGGCCCCGTATCAGGGCGGCGGCGAGATGATCGCCGCGGTGACTTTCGAAAAGAGCTTCTACAAGGACATCCCGGCGCGCTTCGAGGCGGGCACGCCCAACATCACGGGCGCGGTCGGGCTTGGCGCGGCGATCGATTATCTGGAAAGCGTCGGTATCGAGGCTGCCGCGGCGCACGAGGATGCGTTGCTGCGCTACGCCACCGAGAAGCTGTCGGCGATCGAGGGCATCCGTCTGATCGGTACGGCACGCGACAAGGTCGGGGTCGTGTCGTTCGTCGTCGACGGCATTCACGCGCACGACATCGGCACGATTCTCGATCGCTTCGGCGTCGCGGTGCGCGTCGGTCACCACTGCGCCCAGCCCGTCATGCAGTTCTTCCGTGTGCCGGCGACGGCGCGCGCTTCGTTCGCGCTCTACAATACCCACGCCGAGGTCGATGCCCTTGCGGCGGCCTTGCGCGAGGCCATCGAGGTGTTCCGGTGAGTTCCGACCTGCGAGACCTGTACCAAGAGATCATCGTCGACCACAGCAAGCGGCCGCGGAACTTCCGTCGTCTCGAGCATGGTCGTTCGGTGGAAGGCTTCAATCCTCTGTGCGGCGATCGCATCACGGTGTTCCTCGACACGTCCAACGATCACGTCGACGACGTCGCCTTCCAGGGTAACGGCTGCGCCATTTCGACCGCCTCCGCTTCGGTCATGACCGAAGCCGTGAAGGGCAAGACGACGGAAGAAGTGCATGCGCTGTTCGCCAAGTTTCACCGGCTCGTCACCCAGGGCGAGGGCGGTGACGATCCGGACTTGGGCAAGCTGGCCGTGTTCGCCGGCGTCAGCGAGTTCCCCAGTCGGGTCAAGTGCGCGACCCTGCCGTGGCACACCCTGGAAGCGGTCGTGAAAGGCGACGTCGAGAAGGTCTCGACGGAGTGAGGCGAGCATGCGACGCGAGGAAACGACGATCACGCGCGACGTCGAGGTCGTGCAGGTTCCGTATGGGGAGAAGGTGACGATTGCCGCCGGTACCCCGGCAGTGATCACCCAGTCTCTCGGCGACACCTACACCTTGGAACTGCCGACGCTCGGCGGACTGTTTCGCTTGGCCGGCGCCGACGCCGACGCCATCGGCAAGCCCATCGTCCAGTTGGGTTCCGACGGATCGGTCGAGGCCGGACCGTTGCAGGAATCACAGGTGTGGGACGCCCTACGCAACGTCTACGACCCGGAGATTCCGGTGAATGTGGTCGAGTTGGGACTCGTGTACGGCTTGGCGATCGAGCCGCTGGAGGAAGGCGGTTACCGCGTCGGAGTCGTCATGACGCTGACGGCCCCGGGGTGCGGCATGGGGCCCGTGATCGCCGAAGATGCCAAGACCCGTATCGAGGCTCTGCCCGGCGTGAAAGAGGCGAAGGTCGAGGTGGTGTTCGATCCCCCGTGGGGGCCTTCGATGATGACCGAAGCCGCCAAGCTCGAGCTGGGCTGGCTCTGAATTCTGGGCGCTTGTATCGCGTGCACGAGCTGAACTAGGCAGGAGCCTATGCTCCAACCTGAGTGGATTGCCGAGTCTCCCGAGTCGGTTGGTGTCGATTCTGGCCGACTGCAACTCCTCTTCGACGCCGCGCGCCGCGAGGTCGAGGAAGGGCGCATCCCCAATGCCCAGATCGCCGTCGCCAGCGGCGGTCGGCTGGCGGGTATCGCTTCCTTCGGAACGGTCGAATGCGGGGGTACCCGCGTGCCGACCACCGATCAGACCCTGTTCTGCGTCTACTCGACCACCAAGGGGATCGTCGCCGCGGCGCTGTGGCGCTTGCTGGAAGACGAGCGCCTGCGTCTCGATGAGCGGGTCGCCGACATCATCCCCGAGTTCGCCAGCAACGGGAAAGACGTGGTGACCGTGCGTCACCTGGTGACGCATACCTGCGGTTTCCCGACGGCGCCGATGAAGCCCGAGGTGTGGGACGATCGCGACCAGCGATTGGCGACGTTGGCCACGTGGCGCCTGACCTGGGAGCCGGGCTCGCGCTTCGAGTACCATGCGACGTCGGCGCATTGGGTCTTGGCCGAGATCATCGAACGACGCGGCGAGATGCCGTACCAGCGCTTCATCCGCGAGCACATTCTGACCCCGATGGGGCTCGACGAACTCTTTCTCGGCTTACCGCCGGAACACGACCCGCGCGTCGCCACCGTCAGCCATACGGCTCCTCCCGTGCCGCCGCCGGGAGGCTGGGGCGGTGCCGACCCCGATGCACTGCTGGTGTTCAATCGGCCGGCGGCGCGGCGCGTCGGTGTTCCGGGCGGTGGTGCCATCGCCAGCGCGGCGGAACTGGCCATGCTCTACCAGCCGCTCGTCAACGGCGGGGTCACCGCCTCAGGCACGCGGATTCTGCGGCGGCAGACGATCGAACGGGCGACACGCGTCCTGACCGACGAACGGCACGTCGATCCGGTCGTGCGTGTGCCCGTGCATCGCGCCGTCGGTGTGGTCGTCGCTGGCGACGATGGCAAGGCGCACTATCGCGGCTTCGGGCGCAAGGCTTCGCCCGTCGCGTTCGGCCATGGCGGTGCCGGGGGACAGATCGCGTGGGGCGATCCCGAAACGGGATTGTCGGTCGGCTTCTGCACCAGCGGACTCGGCCCTTGGGTGGAGACGGGACGCCGGGTCACCGAGCTGTCGACGCTGGCGGCCGAGTGTGTCGCTGAACCCTCCTGATCGATTGCGCGTCGAGCCCCGCCTGCAGCTGCTCGTCGCTTTGCGCTGGGAGCGTCTCGCCGTGCAGTTGGCGGTGCCGCACGCGCGTCGTGTGCGTGGCTTGCCGCTCAAGGTGTGGCAGCGCGACCTCGTCCCGGTGCCTTTGACGCTGGCGGAAACGGGCATGGGGATGGACGCAGCCGAGGCCGGCGCCCGCTGGCTGGTGCAACGTCACCCCGGCGTGCCGCTGATCATGCTCGGCTGTGCCGGCGGGTTGGCGCCGCACGTGCGGGCTCTCGACATCGTCGTCGGTGACGTCGTGTGCGACGATCGGCGGCAGCACCGCTGCGATGCGGTTTGGCACGAACGACTGCTGCGGGCGGCCAAGGAGACCGGGCGTCCGGTGCATCGCGGCGCGGTGCTGTCGGTGGCGGAAGCCTTGTTGCGCGCGGATGAGAAGCAGCAAGCCCACGCGAATACGGCCGCGGTGGCGGTCGACATGGAGAGTGCGGCGGTGGCGCGGATCGCGGCGGAGGCCGGGTGCCCGTTCGCCGTGGCGCGGGTGGTGCTCGACGATGCGGCGACGACGGTAGCGCCGACGCTGGCCGGTCTGGCATCGCTGCCGCTGGCGCGAACAGCCGCGGGATTGACGAAGTTGGCCGCCGCGTTCCTTGCGGCGGTGTGAAGCAGGGCAGGGGCGCGAGCCCCCGCCCCAAGCTCAAGCGAGACGGGCGAAGGCGCTTTCGAAGGCGGCGCGCAGTTCGTCGTAGTCGCGGGTCACCGGCAGGTGCGGGAAGTCGCGGATGACGTTGTCGGGCGGGCAGAAGAGAATGCCCGCGTCGGCTTCTTCCAGCATGGTCGTGTCGTTGTAGGAGTCGCCGGCGGCGACGACGTTGAAGTTGAGGAGCTTCAGCGCCATCACGGCTTTGCGCTTGCCGTCGGCGATGCGCAGGCGGTGTTCGCGGATGCGACCGCGCTCGTCGATGCCGAGGGAGTGGCAGAACAGGGTCGGAAAGCCGAGCTGCGCCATCAGGGGCTTGGCGAACTCCTCGAACGTGTCCGACAAGATGATCACCTGGGCTCGCTGGCGCAGCCAATCGAGTAACGCGCCGGCACCCTCGAGGGGTTGCATGGTGCCGATGACGTCCTGGATGTCGCGCAGCCCGAGGCCGTGTTCTTCCAGGATGCCGATGCGGTAGCGCATCAGCTTGTCGTAGTCGGGTTCGTCGCGCGTGGTGCGGCGCAAGGCTTCGATGCCGGTGCGTTCGGCGACGTTGATCCAGATTTCGGGCGTCAGCACGCCCTCCAAGTCGAGGCAGGCAATCATGGCAGCAGGCCGTTACCGGTTCCGTCGCGCCGACGCAACGCGTGCGTCAGGGTTGGGTCCTTTCGATCGGCGTGCCGCAGGGTCCGAAATCCTGATCGCCGATGTGGGCACAGGTCAGTTCGCGGTACTCCACCTTGTCCTCGCCGACATTGCCGCTCGAGCCGATCTCACCGACACCGGGGGCGATCCAACGCTTGCTGCGGATCTCGACTTTGCGGCCGTTGGAGAGGTCGATCTTCTTGATCGAGCGAATTTCGAAGCTGGCGTCCGTCATCTCGGGCGGCGCCGGGTGGGCCGACCAGGCGAGCTCGACGGTACCCTCGGCGACGGTCGAGCCGTCGGAGGGGCGCCAGGCGCGAATGGCCGCCTGGCTGCGCTGGATTCCCTTGCGTAGCGGCGCCGACAGCACCGGCAGCGGCGGTTCGTAGGCGAAGGCGATGTCGTGCTGCGGGCTGACCTCCGAGACGATCTTGATGGCGTCGTTCTCGAGGACCATCTCGGTGCGCGCCAGTACCGTCACGTTCTGGTGCACGGTGACGAAGATGCGATCGCCGGCGAGGGAGCAGCGCGATTCGATTTCCCGTTCGCCGTCGTCCGGCGAAGCGACGATGTAGGTGTAGCGATTGCCGTGGCGGAAGGGGGCCAGGGCATCGATCGAGCCGTCGAAGAGCAGGTTGGGGTCGGGCTTGGCGGGTTCGGGCGACGGCTTGGCCGCGCACGCCGAAAGCGCCAGGGCAACGCAGGTGAGCAGCAGGGCACGGATCTTCATCGAGGTCCTCGAACGCGGGCACGACGGCCCGGTGGTTGCGCCGCCGAGGCGGCCACGCGCAGGGAACGAATCATTGCGGTGCCCTTGTGCTGCGAGTCGGCCCCGTTGCGCAAGCGGCGGAGAGAGGAGCTCGGGCGATCACGGGCGAATGGCGAAGTTCTCGAACTCGCCGCTGGCGCCGGACTCCTCGTCCCGCACGCTGCGCACGTGTGCACCGGCGGGACCCTGGTGGCACCACGCGAGAAAGCGATCGACGGCCTCGCGCGAGCCCTCGGCGACGGCCTCGACGCCACCTTCGTTGGTGTTGCGTACCCAGCCGGTGATGCCCAGGCGGCGCGCTTCGGTGACGGCGCTCCAGCGGTAGCCGACGCCTTGCACCTTGCCCGCAACATGGATGTGCAAACGCACCCCGGACGTGCCCATGGTCTTCCTCAGGCGGCCGTGCCGTCGCCGCGGCACAGGGCGTCGAGCCCATCCTCGTCGAGGGTCGGGACGCCCAGCTTGGTCGCCTTTTCGAGTTTGGAGCCGCCGCCGCTGCCGACGACGAGGTAATCGGTGTTCTTGCTGACGCTGTTGGTCACCTTGCCGCCTTCGGCTTCGATGCGGCGGGCGATCTCGTCGCGCGGTTGCGACAGGGCGCCGGTGATGACGAAGGTCTTGCCCGCCAACCGGCCGCTGCCGCCGCGCCGCTCCCACGTCGGCTGCACGCCGCCTGCCTCGCGCAAGCGGCGGAGCACGTCGCGGTTGGCTGCGAGAGCGAAGAAGGCGCGGATCTCGCGCGCCGTTTCGGGGCCGATCTCGCGCACCGACAGCAACTCATCCTCGCTCGCGTCACGCAGCGCCTCGACGCTGCCGAAACGGTCGGCCAACAGCTCGGCGGTGCGCTCGCCCACCTGCGGAATGCCGAGCCCGTTGAGGAAGCGTGCCAAGGTGGTGCTGCGGCTGGCGGCGATCGCTTCGATCACGTTGCGCGCCGACTTCTCCCCCATACGGTCGAGCGCCGCGACCTGTTCGACCTGCAGCGTGTAGAGGTCGGCGACGTCGCGTACCAAGCCGGCGTCGAGCAGCTGCGTCACCAACTTATCGCCCAAGCCGTCGATGGCGAGCGCGTGTTTCGACGCGTAGTGGCGAATGGACTCGCGCAGCTTGGCCGGGCAGCTCAGGCCGATGCAGCGATACGCGGCGGCACCCTCTTCGCGGACCACGTCGCTGCCGCAGACGGGGCAGCGGTCCGGCATCTCGAAGATCCTTTCGTCGCCGGTGCGGGCGGCGACGACGACTTCGACGACGTAGGGAATGACGTCGCCGGCGCGTTCGAGCACTACCGTGTCGCCGATGCGCACGTCCTTGCGCCGGACTTCGTCCATGTTGTGCAGCGACGCCGACGACACGGTGACGCCGCCGACGACGACGGGTTCGAGATCGGCGACCGGGGTGATGGCGCCGGTGCGGCCGACCGAAGGCACGATGTCGCGCACCACCGTGCGAGCCTGTTGTGCCTTGAACTTGAAGGCCACCGCCCAGCGTGGTGAACGCGCCACCTCGCCTAGGCTGCGCTGTTGGTCGAGGCGGTTGACCTTCACCACGATGCCGTCGGCGTCATACGGCAGCTCGTGCCGGCGTTCGACCATGGTCTCGTAGTAGCGCAGCACCGCATCGCACCCGTGGCAGCGCTGGTTGACGTCGGTGACCGGCAGTCCCCAGGCGCGCAGGGCCGCGAGGAAGCTCCAGTGGTCGTCGAAATCGGCGCCCTCGATGAGCCCCGGTGCGTAACAGTACGCTTCGAGGGGGCGGGTGGCGGTGATGCGGGAATCGAGTTGCCGCAACGAGCCTGCCGCGGCGTTGCGCGGGTTGGCGAAGACGGGCTCGCCCTGGCGCAGGCGCTCCTCGTTCAAGCGGGCGAAGGCGGCTTTGGGAAAGATGACCTCGCCGCGAACTTCGAGCCGGCTCGGAATCGGCGGCGCGCCGCCGTCGCGGTGCAGCCGCAGCGGCAGATTCTTCAGGGTGCGGGCGTTGGCGGTGACGTCTTCGCCGTTGATGCCGTCGCCGCGGGTCGAGGCCACCATGAGAATCCCGTCGAGGTAGACGAGTTCGATGCCGAGGCCGTCGAGCTTGGGCTCGGCGACGTAGTCGACCGGCTCGTCACTATGCAGCACGCGCCGCACGCGCGCGTCGAAGTCGCGTAATTCGCTCTCGTCCATGGCGTTGCCCAGCGACAGCATGGGCTTGCTGTGGGCGATGGTGGCGAATTTCTCCGAGGGCGGTGCGCCGACCCGCTGCGTCGGCGAATCGGGTGTGCGCAGTTCGGGATGGGCTTCCTCCAACGCGACGAGGCGGCGGAACAGGTCGTCGTAGGTGGCGTCACTGATCTCCGGAGCGTCGTGCTGATAGTACAAGCGGTCGTGATGTTCGATCTGCCGGCGGAGCTCCTCGATCGCCTGCGCCACCTCGTGCGCTGGATGCCCGGTGCGTGCCACCGGCCCACTATATCGATCCGCACCCCGGCGGCAATTGCCGTAGGGCAGCCGCAATCGCTCCTTGACATCGCCGGTGCCATCGCAAAGAACCAAGGCATTCCCCCTGATACGGCGTGGCCGGGACCCTCTCCATGCATATGCGATTGATTCTTCTCGTACTTTGGCTCGTGGGCGGTCTCGGTACGGCGGCGGCCCAGCCCAGCTGCCGCGGCGATGTCGACGGCAGCGGAACGGTCGATACCGCGGACGCGCGCGCCGTGATGCTCGTGCTCTTCGACCTCGAGGGTTTCGACGCTGCCAGCGTCGCGGCGGCGGACGTCAACCGTGACGAAGTCGTCAGTGTCGCCGATGTGGCCGACACGTTGCGGCTGCGCGGCGCGACGTGCCCCGGATTCACGCCGACGCCGACGCGCACTCCGACGCGCACCGGCACCCCGACGGCGACCCGCACCCTGCCGCCGACGGCCACGCCCACGGCCGTCTGCATCGAATCGAATGCCAGCCTCGGCACCACCAACGGCAGTCTGACGAATGGTGACTGCCTACGCGAGTTCCGGCGCGAGGCGCGCCGCGCCGACCAATACGCATTCGTCGGAACCGTTGGCCAGGCGGTGCGTATCGACCTGACGGCCAATGGGTTCTCCCCCTGGCTCCGCGTGCTCGACGCCAACGGCTACTTCGTCGCCGTCGAGGGAATTGCCCCGATCGAGTTCGTCGTCACCACCAACCGCCCCTACACGATCTTGGTGACCTCGAACCCGTCGACCGAGTCGCAGCTGGGCTCCTATGCGCTGACGCTGGCCTCGCGAACCTGTCCGGTGTCGCCGTTGCGCACGCAGGTCACCGACTTCGACGGCAGCGAATGCCCGGATCCGTCGTACCCGACCCAAGGCGAGCGCCTGGAACTCGCCGATACGTACGAATTCACGGTTGCGGCGCCGCTGACGCTGGTGTCGATCCAGATGCGGCAAAACCTCGAGGATTCGTTGATCGATCCGCAGATCACCGTCTACGGGCCCGGCGGCTACGAGGTCTTTCCCGCTTACCAAGCCGACGACCAGGCCGTCGGCGGCTTCGGGTTCGATGCCTTGGCGCGCTTCCTGGCGCTCGAGGCGGGGGTGTACCGTGTGGTCGCCACCGGCGGCGGCTGCGATCCCGAGGACGAAGTCGGCTGCGGCTACCGGATGATCTTCAGCACCGCGACGTGCAACGCCGCGACGATCGCCAACATCCCGGCGACCTCGCGGGCGCCGATCACGGGCGTGCATTACGGCGATCCGACCAAGACACGCTGCGCCGCGCCGCTGCCGGTTCCGGGGAACGACGACAGCGGCGTGCCGGAGATCGCCAGCCCGGCCGACCTGTACGTCTTCGACGGCACCGCGGGCGAGGTGATCTCGATCGAGATGGAGTCCGAGGACGAGCCGCAACTCTACCTCCTCGGGCCGGCGACCAGCGGCAACCCGCTCGTGGCGGTCGACGGGGGCTATGACGGAGCCGCCGAGGCACGCATCGGCCTGACCCTGCCCGCGACCGGCCGCTATACGGTCGTGGCGGCCATCAAGAATTACCTGTTCGCCCCCGATCCGGAGGACCCGGAAGATACCGGTGACTCGGCCGAGTACACCCTCTTCGTGCAAAAGTGCCCGGTGGCCGGGTCCGTCGATCCGAGCACCGGCGCGCCCCGGTCCGACAAATTCGGCACCCTCGACTGTATCGGCGCCGGCTCCGTGCCCGTGCGATCCTATGCCGTCCAACTCGACGCCGGTCGCTTGCTCAACGCCACCCTGGCGTCCGCGGTCGCCGACACACGCCTCAGCCTGATCGGCCCCGACGGTAGTCGCCTCGAAAGTGACGATGACCCGTTCGTCCAAGGTGCTACCGATGCCCGCGTCATGCGCCTGGCGCCGCTGACCGGCCGCTATTTCCTCGAGGTGTCGACGTCCAAGGACGTCAACGTCGACCTCGCCAGCAGTCCGCCCTTCACCCTGCGCGCCACGACCTGTGGCGCCACGGCGGCGGCGCCCGGCGTGCTCGACGGGAGCTTCGCCGACGCCGACTGCAGCCTGGAGAACGGTCGTCGTTACGACGTTTGGTCGATCGATGCGCCGGTCGATGCCGCCACCGCGCCGCGCGTCGCCAGCCTCGCCGGCAGCGCCGGCACGTGCTCCCTCGGCCTGCTGTCGAACGGACCGCAAGTGCCGGGTTCGGCGTGTCGGACCGATCGCGTCGAACTGCCGTTGACGCGCATCGGACGCAATGGCCTGGTGGTGGCTGCCGACACGCCGAGTCGCCGCGGCGCCTACACGGTGCAGTTCGCTCGTTGTCCATTGGAACGGATCACCTACGGCGAAACCGACAGCGGCACCCTCGATCCTTCCGACTGTCCGGATGGGGCTGGCAAACCGTCGGATTGGTACCTGTTCGCCGCCGACCGCGGCTTGGCCCACTTGGCCGACGGGTTCGTTTCGTTGCTGCAATCGACCTTCACGCCGACGACGGTGCTCGCCGGACCCGACGGCGCGACTGTCAGCTCGTCGCCTCCCGGTACCTCGGCGGACGGCCTGTTCGACACCGGCAGCGAACTGCAGGGAGTCGTCGCCATCCAGGGAACCGGGGCTGGAGCAAGCGGTGAGCACCGGCTGAGCATCCGCAATGTCGAGCGCCGTCAGTGATGGATCGCGCCCGTCCAGCTTGACGCGGCGAGAAGGCGCGTTGTATGCGACGCACCGCTTCTAGGGAGGGTGTCTTGCATACTTCGTTTCGTTCCTCCCCGCTCGTCATCGCGCTCGCCTCGCTGCTCGTGCTGTCGGTTACCGGCTGCGGCGGGGGTGGCGGCTCTGCGGCGGATTCCGGCGGCGTCACCCTAAGGGCTCTGTGGGAGACGCCCAAAGATGGTGTGGGGGCAGGCTTCGAAGCCCGACCCGCCGCCTTCGAAGGCAGCAGCGACATCCCAGCCAACGTCACGACCGTCGAAGTCCGAGTCGTCGATGCCCGCAACCGCACGACGCGCGAATTCGTCTTCAATCCCGGACCCGGCAATCGGAGCGTCGTGATCGAGGGGCTGCCGCCCGGCCCGGCCTCGGTCGAAGTGCTCGGCTACGATTTGTCCTTCACTTCGCCGGCGACGCCGGGAACGCCCGAGTCCGAGGCGCGACCGATCCTCGAATCGTATGCCATTCCGCCCTCGTACCGCGGCGCGCCGGTGTCGGTGACGATCGTCGCCGGCGAGGTCGCCGATGCGGGTGTCGTCGAACTGCTCGGGCAACCCTACGTCGACGACTTCCGGCCGCAGCCGGGCGCCCGCGACGTACTGCGCTCGGCCGAAGTTTTCTTCAGTCTGCGGGCCTCCGTCGGAACCCTCACCCAGGCGAGTGTCGATGCCAGCGTCGACGGGGTCGAGGTCGTCGTCGACGGCGTCGCCCGCAACGGTGCCACCGTTTCGAATTGCGACTTGGCGCTGCCCGAGGTGCTGTGCGTTGCGTACACTCCGGCACTGCCGTTTCTCGCCAGCAGCACCGTACGCGTCGTCGTCTCGGCGAGCGCTCGTGCCGCTGCGACCGAAATCCGCAGCTTCACCGATTTCCGCTACGACTTCGTCACCGGGGAACAGGTTTCGCCGCCGACGTCGACGCCGACGGTGACCGAGACGCCGCCGCCTAGCCGCACCCCGACCGAAACGGGCACGCCGACCGATACGCCCACGCCGAGCGAGACGCCGACGCCGACCACGACCAGTACGCCGACCGCGACGCTGCCGCCGCCGACGTCGACGCCGACGTCGACCGCGACGCACACGGCCACGCCGCAGCCGTCGGCCACCCCGAGCGCGACGCCGACCGTCAGCGCCACGCCGACCGAAACGGGAACCCCGACGGAAACGGCCACCCCGACCGAGACGCCGACGGAGACGGCAACGCCGACCGAAACCGCGACACCGACCGAAACCGCGACGCCGACGGAAACCGGCACGCCCACCGAAACGCCCACGCCTACGGAAACACCAACCCCGACGGCAAGCGCGACGGACACGCCGACGCCGACGGAGACGCCGACAGCGACCGAAACGCCGACGTCGACGAGCACCCCGACCGCCACCGAAACGGAAACCCCGACGGCGACCCCGACGGAAACCGCGACGCCGACCGAGACGGCAACCGCGACGGAAACCCCCACGGAGACGGCGACCGCCACCACGACGCCGACCGATACCCCGACCGCGACGCCGACGGACACGCCGACGCCGACGGCGACCCCGACCGATACGCCGACGCCGACGCACACCCCGACCGCCACGCCAACGCCGACGCCGACACACACGCCGACGCACACGCCGACACACACGCCGACCCACACCCCGACCCCCACGACGACGCCGACCGCGACGCCGACGTTCACACCGACGGCGACGCCGACCTTCACGCCGACGGCGACGCCGACCGCCACGCCGACCCATACGCCGACGGCGACCGCCACCTTCACGCCGACCGCCACGCCGACCCCGACGGCTACCCCGACGGCCACCCCGACGCGCGGCAGCTACGCCTTCATCAGCGATTTCGCCGGTGGTCCCATCGACGCCCTCGACGCCCAAACCGGCGCCCTCGCCGACACCGTGCCGCTCGCTGCCACCTCCTACGGTCTCGCCGTCGACGTCGCCACCGGACGCCTGTGGACCACCGACTTCGACCAACGGGTCCGCCGCGTCGATCCGCAGTCCGACCAGGTGCAGAGCATCGTCGTCGGTCGTCGCCCCGTGGGCGTCGCGGTCGATCCGGCTCTGGGCCGCGTCTACGTCGGCAACCAACTGGACGGCACCCTGTCGATCCTCGACAGCGCCACCGCTGCCGTTCTGCAGACGATCGCCATCGGGGCGGCGCCGACCGGGATCGCCGTCGATCCGCAGACGTCCGTCGTCTACGTCGCCAACCAAATCGGACCCTCCGGCGCCGGTTCCGCCACCATCTCCGTGCTCGACCCGCAGTCGCTCGCGGTGAGCAGGTTGACCGTCGGCGGTAGCCCGTTCGGGGTTGCCGTGCACCCGACCGACGGCACGCTGTACGTCACCAGTGCGAATGCGATCGCGGGGCAGCTCTTCATCGTCGACCCGGAGACGGCGCAGGTCGACAAGTTCGCCGTGGGCCTGTCGCCCTTCGGCGTCGCCGTATCGCCGGACGGCAGCACCGTCGTCGTCGCCAACGCCGGCAGTGACAGTGTGACGCTCTTCGACGTGGCGACGCGCAAGGTGCGCAAGACGCTCGCCGTGGGCGACGGTCCGTTCGGCGTATCCGTCAATCTCTCCGGCACGCGCGCTTTCGTCGCCAATCAGGGCGCGGGAAGCGTCAGCGTGATCGACTTGAACAGCGACAGCGTCATCGGCACGGTCAACGTCGGTGGCGCGCCGATCGCCTTCGGCGCCTTCGTGGCGCCGCTCGATTGACGCGGATGAGCGGGGTACCCATGCAGCGGCAGTCGCAGGTTCGATACGGCTTCCACCTCGGCAACGGCGCGCGGGCACTCGTCGTCGTGGCCGGACTGATTCTGCTCGGAGGCGGCTTTGCGCCGGCGCGAGCCAGCGTGCAATCGCAGGTGTTGTACGCCCGGGCGCTGGTGCCCTTCCACGAAGGGCGCTGGGAGCAGGCCTACGCTCTCTTCGACGAGGCCGTCGCCGCCGACGATCGCGATGCGGTGGCACTCTACTATCGCGGCTTGACCCAGGCCCGGCGCGGCAGCGCCGCGGCTGCCGTCGACGACATCCGAGCGGCGCTCGAAATGGAGCCGCGCCTGCCTGGGGCTTGGCTCGACTTGGGCATCGCGCTGCTCGACGCCGGTCGCACCGAGGAGGCGCGCCAAGCTCTGCGTACCGCATACGGACGCGACGCTAGTGATCCCGACGCGGCATTCTTTCTCGCACTTGCCGAGTACCGAGCCGGCGACGCCGTCGCCGCGGTACCGCTGTTCGATCAAGCTTCCGGCGACGCGGCATTGGCGCAGCCGGCCCTCTACTACGGCGGCCTCGCCTCGGTGCAGGCAGGCGATGCGAGCGGCGGCCGTGCCCGTTTGTCGCGCGCTGCCGCGGTGGCTCCCGATACCGAAATGGGTCGCCTGGCGGCCCGCTCCGGCGCCGCCCCGTCCGCCGCGAGCACCGCGCCCGTACTCGGCCTCGAGATGTGGGCGATCGACGCCGCGGTGCGCACCGAATACGACAGCAACGTCGTCGCCGGCGCGAGTGACGGCATCGATGGCACCGACGCCGATGGTGACTTCCGTCCCGTGCTGGCGCTGCGCGGTTTCTATACGCTTCTCGAAGGACCAGCCGGTTCGTTGGTGGCTTCGGGCGACTTCTCGCAAAGCCTGCACATCGATCGCTCGGACTTCGATCTGAGCGCCTTGCGGCTCGGTCTGCACTGGATGACGCCGCCCTCGACGTGGCGTTACGGCGCCAGCGCCGGGTACGAGTTCAACGGTCTCGACTTCGCCGGATTCTCGCAGAGCATCGCGCTGACGCCGTGGGTGGCTTTCCAACCGACCGACTGGACCGCGACCCAGCTGCACTACCGCTTCCGCTTCCGCGACTTCATGGACGATCCGTTCGATCCGTTCCGCGACGGGTTCAACAACGCCGTCGGTCTGCGGCAGCACTTCGCCGTCGGCCTGCCCGGCGGCCGCGCCCACGTCGGCTACCAATTCGATGCCGAATCGCCCCAGGACACGGGCGATGCCGACCCGTTCCTGGCCTACGGTGCGGACGATTTCGAGTACCTCGGCAACCAACTCGACTTCGGCACGGTTCAGCCTTTGCCGTTCGAATCGATCGGGTCGCTCCTCGTGCGTGGCGGCTACCGTCTTCGTCTCGAAGATTATGCCAACCCGAATAGCCGTCGGCGCGCCCCCGACTCGCCCAACGACGTGGCCCGGCGCCACGACGTCGAGCACTCGATGGCTCTCGAGCTGGTGCGGCCTCTCGGATTGGGCGCCGAGTTCCTCGATCGACTCGAGGTCTCGCTGGGGATCATCGGCCAGGTCAATGGTTCGAATACCGACGAGTTCGATTACGATCGGGTGATCGTCGCGCTCGGCCTCAATGCGGGATTCTGAGGGAACGACCATGCAGAAGCGACGCATGCGCAAGATCACGTGGGCCCTCGCCCTTGCCGGCGGTTTGGCGACCTCGGCGATGGCCGAGGAAGGCGCCAACGCGGAAACCGTCGGCTCGGTCGCCGCCGTCAGCGGCGAATTGCGCCTGCAACGCTCCGGCACGAGCACGGCCGTGCCGCCGGCGACGCGGCTCAGCGTGGGTGACCGCCTCAGCACCGGGCCGACGGACCGGGCCAAGCTGATCTTCGACAGCAACAACTTGATCGACATCGCGCCGGCGACCGAACTGGTCGTCGAGCGCTACGGCTTCGACCCCGGCAGCGGTCGGCGCGAATCCTCGCTGCGGGTGCTGCGCGGCAAGATCCGCGCTCGCCTCGGGGAAGGCCCGCTGGCGGCGACGGCGCGCGATCAGGTCGAAACCGCCACTGCGGTCATGGTGCGCGGCAGCGACTACATCGTGACCTACGACCCCGACAAGCAACAGACCGAAGTGGTCGGCATTCGGGGCGAGGTCGACGTCGTTGGTCGGCTGGCGATCGTCGGCGGTGTCGTCAAGGTCGGACCGCAGTCGTCGACGACGGTCCTCAAGGGTCGCTACCCCGTGTCGGCGGCCCGCGTCAGCGCCGAGCGCTACCAGGAGCTGCTCGGGGGGCTGGCGGTCATCGGCACCGGGCAGGGAGACGGCTTGGCGCAGCGTCACGCCGCCTTGTCGGGACGCTTGCTCGATCCGGCCGATCTGCCGCCGTCTTCGGCCGCGGTGGCCGCGGCGCCGAGCGGCGACGAGGCGGGGCTCGCGGTCGATGCGCCACGCGAATTTCTCGGTGACGAAATGTCCGCCGATTTTCGCGTGCATGATCAACCCCTCTTGGAGTACGATCGATTGCAGCCTGGTTTGCCGCTTCCCGCTGATGCCGGCGGCGTGCGCGTCGAATTCTGATGCGCTCGAACGTACGCGTGCGCTTGCGACGCGTGCCGGTTTATGTCAAGGAGAAGCGAACGGAGCGGCGGACGGCCGCTCGAACCAAGGAGGTAAGTGCTATGCGGTTCGGAAAGACGGCCAAGGTGGCAGTGGCTATCATGGGTCTTGGTTTGCTGGTGAGCTCCGCGACTGGTTGCTGCGCTCGTGACAAGAAGGCGGACGCCCAGATTCTGGCGGCTGCTGATCGCGTCGACGCGGCGGCGAAGAGCGCCGAGCAGGCTGCCAATCGTGCGGCGGCGGCGGCGAAGAGCGCGGCGGATGCTGCGCAGCGCGCCGAAGCGGCTGCCGATCGCGCCAATAAGGCGTTCGACAAGTCGCAGTACAAGTGAGCTTACGCGGCATCATACGCCGCCAAAGCGTCGCTTCGATCGAGAAGGGCGACTCCCCGTTGGGGGGTCGCCCTTTTTCTTTTTCGCCTCGGTCCCGCCCGCGGCCTGGGCGCCTCGCGCTCACCACGATCCGTCGAACATCACCATCGCCTTGATCGCACTACGGTCGGTCGCGGCGACGCGATAGGCCTCGCCGGCCTGTTCCAACGGAAAGCGGTGGGTCACTACCTGCTCGGCCCGCACCACGCCCGCGGCGATCAGGTCGAGCGCCCGGCGCGTGTCCGTCGGCCCACACGAATAGCTCGGCACCAAGCGGATCTCGCGAAAATACAGGTCGTTGGTCGAAATCGTCAGCTCGGTTTCAGGAGGCGTTCCCATGAACTGCACTACCGTGCCGCCGCGCGCCGCACAGCGCAGGCCGAGCGCGATCGCCTCGGTCGTCGCCGGTCCGGCGATGACGATTTCCGCCCCTTCTCCCGCGGTTGCCTGACGCACCGCCTCCTCGAGGTCGACTCGACTGGCGTCGATGACCACGTCGGCGCCCAAGCCGGCGGCGAAGCGGCAACGACTTTCGACCAAATCCGCCCCGATCACCTGCCGCGCGCCGAGATGCCGCGCCAGCAGCACGTGCAACTGTCCCATGATCCCGAGGCCGATGATCAGTACCGATGCGCCGCGCACCTCGCCGGCGCAAGCGAGCGACTTCACCACGCACGCCGTCGGTTCGACGAGGGCGGCATCGGCGTCGCTGACGTGATCGGGAATCGCCAGCGTGTCGTGGGTGAAATTCGTTTCCGGCACGAGGAAGTACTCCGCCATCCCCCCAGGGTCGAGGTTGGTCGCTTTCCAAGTCGGACACTGCACGTAACTGCCCCGACGGCAGGCGCGGCAGTTCATGCAGGGCGCGTGGTGATGCACGAAGACCCGCGTGCCGATGGCGAGCGGACGCGCCCCCGGACCGAGGGCTACGACCTCGCCGGCCGGTTCGTGGCCGAAAACCAGCGGCGCCTTCTTGCGGATGTACCAGGGCACGACGTCGCCCGAGCAGACGCCGCAGGCGCGGGCTCGGACGAGCGCCTCGCCCGGCCCGGGCTCGGGGCAGGGCGCATCCTCGATGCGAATGTCGAGATAGTCGTAGAGTCGCGCGACGCGCATCGCTTCATACCTCCGGAACGATGGCGAACTTGACCCCGTCGCCGCTGCGATGCCGCTCCAGCGCGGTGGCGACGTCGGCGAGTGGGTAGGTCGCAGTGATCAAGCGTGCGCCGCCGAAATCAGGACGGCGGAGCAGTTCGAAGGAACGGCGCACCGCCCGCGGGGTGAAATGAAACGGGCTGGAGAGGCGAATCTCGTCGTAGTGGAAACGCTGCGTGTCGATCTCCACCCTGGTCCCCGGCGGACACCCGCCGAAGAAGACGACATGACCGCCGCGGCGCACCAGCCCCATCGCCTGCTGCCATACCTCGACTTGCCCGGTGCATTCGATGACGATGTCGGCGCCGCGTCCGGAGGTCTGCTGCAAGATGACGTCGCGCGCCGCATCGACGCCGCCGGCGACGGCGAGGTCGGCGCCCAGCGCGCGGGCCCGTTCGACCCGAGTCGTGCCGCGTCCGACGACGATGACCCGCGCCGCGCCCATGGCCTTGAGCGCCAGCACGTGCAGCAGGCTGATGGCGCCGGCGCCGAGCAGCACGACTGTATCGTCGGGGTGCAGTGCGACCGAGGCTAGGCCGTGCATGACGCAGGCGAGCGGCTCGAGCAGGGCGGCCTCGGCAAAGGACAGAGACTCGGGTTTGCGGAACGTATTACGCCGGACGATATGTGCCGGCAGACGCACGTACTCACCAAAGGCACCGCGCACCATCGTCGCCATGACCGTTTCGCAGAGGTTTTCCTGCTCGCGGTCGCAGTAGAAGCAGGCTCCGCATGGGGCGGTCGGCGTCGCCATGATCGCGTCGCCCTCTCGGAGGTCGGTCACGCCCGCGCCGACCGCGTCGACGACGCCGGCGAACTCATGGCCGAAGGGCGTCGGCATCGGGAACTTGGGGTGACCGCGGACGAAGGCCTTCACGTCGGTGCCGCAGGTCAGGGCGGCGCGTACGTGCAGGACGATTTCGCCGGCGCCGGGTTCGGGCCGCGGAAACTCGCGCAAGCGGAGTTCCCCCGGCCGTTCGAGAACGTGACACAACATCGTCTTCGCCATGCGAATCCTACCGAGCTCCTTCCGTTGATCGGTGCGACACTATGCCAGGTGCGGCCTCGGCTGCGAACGGATGACAGGTGCCGATGATTCGGTTAGACGTCGGCGTCATGGCCGAGCGTTCCGACGTCAGCCGCGCCGGTCGTAAAGACACCGACGCTCTCGTGCGTGCCGCCGCTGCGGGCAAAGCGCCGCCCGTGTGTCTCATCGTCGGCGAGCCGCACGACACCCACCGCGCGGCCCAGCAGCTGATCGACGTCCTCGTACCCGCGGCCAACCGCAGCCTCAACTTGGAGGTCTACGACGGCCGGACGACGCCGCTCGATCGCATCCTCGACAGTCTGCGCATGCCCGGTTTCTTCGCCGGCACCAAGGTGCTCTGGGTGCGCGAGAGCGGCTTGTTCCTTTCGGGAGAGAAGAAGTCCGATGTTGCCGGCACCATGCTCGCCGCCTGGCAGGCCGGTCGCGAAAAGGAAGCGGCGGAGATGCTGCTGTCGCTGCTCGCTCTGGCCGGTTGGACCGATGCCGATTCCCGCAATACCGACTGGGGCAGTCTCACCAAGACGAAGGTGCGCGACGTCGTCGGCGAGGGGCACGATGCCGAAGCGTTGGATCAACTCGCGGCGATCCACCGCAGCGCATTGGCTCTCGACTTGCGCATCGCCGATCACGCCGACGACGCTTCGTTGTTGCTGCAGCTGGTCGAGGGAGAGGCGATCCCGGGTACCCTTCTGTTGTTCACCGCGGTGGCCGTCGATGGCCGAAAGCGTGTCGTCAAGCGACTCCAGGAACTCGGCGCCGTGGTGCATCTGGAGGTCGAGCGCGAACGCAGCGGCACTCTCAAGCGCGAGTCCGTCACCGAGCTGGCGCGGGAGCATGCACAACGATACGGCAAACGGTTCGATGCCGATGCGCTCGAACTGGTGGTCCGGCGCACGGGCAGTGACGCGGCGAGCTTGGCGAACGAACTGGACAAAGTCTGCCTGTATGTCGGCGATCGCCCGACCATCACGCAAGCAGACGTCCGCGCCGTGTTCCTCGACATGGCCGAGTCGTGGATCTTCGACTTCACCGCTGCGCTTGCCGAGCGGAGCTTGAGCAAGGCACTACCCTTGTTGCGTAATCTCTTGGGGCAGGGCGAGCCGCCGTTGCGTTTGCTGGCCATGGTGGCGCGCGAAGTACGGCAGTTGCTCGCCGCACGCGATGCGATGGATGGTCCGTTGGCGTCGACGTGGCGCCGCGGTACGCAATTCGCCGCTTTTCAGAGCCGGGTGCTGCCCGCCATCGACGAAGCGACCAAGCAGTTGTTCGGCAAGGTCCATCCCTTCGTGCTGTTTCGCCGCTTTCAGGATGCCGAGCGCCATGACGCGCGGCGTTTGCGACGCGCCTTGATCGACCTGGCGGACATCGACCTGCGCTTCAAGACGGGACGAGGTGATCCGGTCTTACTGCTCGAGTCGTTTCTGATCGCCTGGTGTCGCTGAGCGAATCACGTCGTCGCGCAGCAACGCATCGATCACGCCATCGGACAACGACAACCATTCCATCAAGACTTCGCGTGTGTGCTCGCCGGGAAGTGCGAGTGGGCGGCAGCCTCGGGTTCGCATGCCGGGTAGCGTGAAGGGCGCCGCCTCGCGCTTCGTCGGTCTTCCGTCGGACAGGGCGAGTGGCAGGCAATGACCACGCAGGAACCAGGGCGACCGCGGTTCGAGAAGGTCGCCTGAGTCACAAACGAGCGCCGTCGCCACGCCCGCGGCTAGCAGTCGATT
The DNA here is from genome assembly GCA_964524885.1 of uncultured Binatia bacterium (SeqCode). GTDB lineage: Bacteria > Desulfobacterota > Binatia > HRBIN30 > HRBIN30 > CALJUJ01. The sequence goes on along the minus strand of CAZGEJ010000003.1, from coordinate 52,344 downwards.
CAGCACCTCGGCTGGCGGTAGAAGCCGCGCCCACGCCGCCAATGATGCCTGCGGATCATCGCTGGTCGATCCTCGGGTGATTCGGTCGACCACGATGCGCCATTCGTGAGGTGACGCTGCGCTCGGCTCGTAGGCGATCCAGCGTTCGCCGGGTGTGCGCAACGGGTCGTCGGCGCAGCGTACGACGTCGAGTGGAGGAGTCGATGGTTCAGCCTGAGCACGCTCGATCGCGCGTGCCAGGTGGTCGAACTGCGCGAAGTCGATGAAGACGCCCCGGCCGCTGCGTGTGCGTTGCTCCAGCGCGCGAACGATGGCGGCGGCCGCGGCGCAGCCGGCCGACATGTCGGAATAGGAGAAGCCCCAGCCCATGGGCTGGCCGATCGCATCCACCATGGCGCCGTCGTAGCCGACGGTGGCATGCAGCGTCGGCGCGAAACCCGGTACGTTGCTCCATGCGCCCGAGGCCCCGTAGGCGCTCATGCTGAGAGTGATCAAGTGCGGATGGCTGTGTGCCAACGCGGTTTCGGTGAAACCCCATTGCTCCAATACGCGTGGCCGGAAGTTGGCCACGACTACATCGACATGCGCGGCCAGTTGCAGGAAGAGTTCACGTCCTCGCTCGCGAGTGAGATCGACGATGATGCTGCGCTTGCCGTGATGCAGGCGCGCGCCGATCCCAGCGTCGCTCGCTCCCTGGCGTTGCGGTGGTTCGAGGCGCACGACCTCCGCCCCGGCGTCGGCCAGGAGGCGCGTCGTCAGAGGTCCGGCAACGACCCAGCTGAGATCGAGGATGCGTATGCCGGCGAGAGGTGGGGCTCCGGCCGCTGCGGCGCGTCGAGGGTGGCCCGTGGCGATGGCCGCGTCGTGGCCGCTCGGATCAGGGGATGCATCGACGTCTCGCGTCAGGCGTTGCGGATGCGCTGCCAGATCGGCCGGCTTGCGCACGCGATGCCAGGGTAAACCGCGTTCGAGGGCCCACGATTCGATGTCGTCGGCGGAGTGTTGGGTCGCCCAACGTACTGCGGCGTGGAGTAGGATGTCGTCGCTCGCATCGCTCGTGCTGAGCTGTCCCTCGTGCTGCATCCATGCAACGAGCGTGTCGCGATCACCTTGCGTCGTAAGCGAGACGAAGCCGTCACGCGTGCGAGCATGCCGGTAGCGACCGCTCCAGTGTCGACCGAGTCGCATGGGTATATCGCCCTGATCGAAGTGCGTCGGGACGAGAGAGTCGAGCGCGCAAGCGACCGAGCGGCGGAGATACACGACGAGCGGGCGACGGTGCACGCGCCGCCGGAGCGCGTGACGCGCCAGGAGGAGTCCGAGCGCGAGGTAGCTAGCGACACAATCGAACGCGGGCGTGCCATAGCCTGGTTGGGGTGGCGTTTCGGGGCGGCCGTTGAGCCACAGCATACCGCTGGCAGCTTGCAGCAGCCGATCGGAGGCGGGGAGCGTATAGGGACCGTCATCCCGCAGGAGAATGTCGATGCGGTTCCGGCAGTGTCGGCGTGCGCGCCAGGCGATCGCGGCGAGCCGCCGGCCGTCGTCGGGACGACTCGGTCGAATCCAGGCATCGGCGCTGGTGAGGATGGCGCGCGTGGCGGTAGCTGACAGGTGCACCGGCAGCGGTAGGACGTCGGCGCCGAGGTGACGCAAGTGGTCGATGCAGGCGTGAGCCAGAGTCCCCGGCTTCGCGCCATTGGCGATGCGCATACCAATCAGGGGGAGGCCCGTGTCGATCACGGGCGTGGCGCTAACCGAGCCGCCTCGCGGCGTCAAGGATCACGCCTCGGCGTCCCGGTTCAGCTCGACCCGGCAATGCGCTAGGGTACGCCGATGCCACGGGTACGAGCCGGCGAAATCGAGCTGAACTACGAAGAGCGCGGCGAGGGTACGGCCCTCGTGCTGGTGCATGGATTGGGCAACGACCTCCATCTCTGGGATGGAATCGTGGACGAACTGTCGAAGCATCATCGTGTCGTTCGCTTCGACGTGCGAGGCTTCGGAGCGTCCGACAAGCCGCCGGGCCCGTATTCGGCGGCGATGTTCGCGCGCGACGTGGTGGCGCTGCTGGACGCCTTGGCGCTCGACCGGGCGCACGTCATGGGCTTGTCCATGGGCGGAGTCATCGCGCAGAGAGTGGGCCTGGACTTCCCCCACCGCATTCGGTCGTTGATACTTGTGAGTACGTCGAGTGAAGTCGGCGATAAGTCGCGCGCCGCGTGGCATCGATTGGCGGATAGCATCGAGGCCAAGGGCTTCGACAGTCGCAGTGCCGATGCCTCGCGGGCTTTCGCCGCGACGTTCGCCAGCACCCACCCAGACATCGTCGCCGCCGCTGGGGCGCGCAACGCCGCCAATGATCCCCGTGCCTATGCCGCCGCCGCGCGGGCTTCGGGCGATTACCACTGGACGGCCGAACTCGGCTCGATCGTCGCCCCAGTTCTGATCGTGCAGGGTCTGGCGGATCAGCTGACGCCTCCGGGTGGATCGGTGAAAATGAGCCGCGTGTTGCCGCGCAACAAGCTCGTTTTCCTCGAGGGTGTCGGTCACAACGTGCAAGCGGAGGTGCCGGCGCAGCTCACGTACCTGACGCTCGGATTTACCGCGGCAGTGGACCTTGGGCTGACGCCCGGCGGCGGCGTTGCGTGAGAGTAGGGCGTAAATCGACGTTGCATGGGCGCGCTGGCGCTTCTACAAGCAAACAGGGGCTCATGCCGTCTACGCCTGCCTACCGCGTCCTTCGGACCTTGTGGATCGTTTGTCTCGCCGGCTCATGGTGGGCCGTCGCTGGTGCACCACTCCACGCGGAGGAGCCCAGCTGCGGCGCGCCAACGAGCCTCCGCGAGGTTCTGGCTGCGGTGTTCGATGGAACCGGCGCTTGTGCCGCGGCGGACGTCAACCGCGACGGTAGCATCGGAGGCGCCGACCTAGTCGCGGCCGTACTCGAACGCGACCGCCCGACCCCGACTCGATCACCGACGTCGACCGAAACCGCTACCCCGATGCCGAGCGATACGCCCACGGCGACCGAAACACCCGAGCCGAGTCCGACCGTCACGCAGTCGTCGACGCCGACCGACAGCCCGACACCGACGCTGACCGGAACGCCGCCGACGGCGACTCGTACCCCTTTCCCGACGCGCACGGCGACGGCGACCCGCGTGCCGACGGCGACGCCCACCGAGACGATCGCGCCCTCCGCCACGCCTACCCGCACGCCGAGTCCGAGCGCCACCCCCACTTATACCGGCGCGCCGACGTGGACGCAGTCGCCGACCTTCTTGCCCACGGCCACGGCCTCGGCGACGCCACCCGCCGAGGCCACCGACACGCCGCTTTCGACCCCGACCGCGACGCCCACCGGCACCGAGACGGAAACGCTCCTCCCCACCGACACCCCCACGGCATCGGTCGAAGGAACGGCGACGCCGACGGTGGAAGGAACCGCCACGCCGACGGCCGAACGCAGCGCGGCGAGCACGCCATCGCACACCCCGAGCCTGACTCCGACGCCGACGGCGATGGTCGCCTCGACCCGCACCTGGACACCGACGATGAGCCCGCGTCCAACCCTCACGCCGACGGTGACGCGCACGCCGAGCCCGACTCATTCGATGACGCGCACGCCGACGTGGACTCGAACCGCGACCGCCTTCCCGACGCGCACGGCGACGCGAACGCCGCCAGCGACGGCCACGTCCACGGCCAGTCCGACGCGGACTCCGACGCGAACGCCGACGCGCACCGCTACGGCGACACCGAGCGCCAGCCCCACCGCGACCCCGACCATCACCGGAACCCCAACGCGTACCGCCACGGCGACGGCGACGCGGAGTTGGACCGTCACGCCGACGCCGACTCGTACGCGCACCGCCACGGCGACGTTTACCGCCACCGCCGCGGCGCGAGGCCCCCGCGTGGTCACCTTCCTCGCGCTGGCGCGTGTCGACGGGTGCGTCTCTTGTTGTGAATCGTCGTGCCGCACGACGCCGACGCCGACGCCGCACATCGATGGTAGTGGACGCCGCGTGTTCACTGCCCGCAACGGAAGGCTTTTGCTCGTCCTCGAGGGCTATCGAGGCAGCGCCAACCTCCAGCCGGGCGATGGACTCGAGCCTGGCTTCGATGGCCGACCGGACTTGCAGGTCCAGGTCGACCGTCCTCTCGGCAATGGGAGTACGAAAGTCTGTGATACCGGGCCACCTCCTATTGGCGGCGGCGTGCCGGCGGTGGTGCCGGTACGGTACGACGAAAGCGATGCCGCGGTCACCGATGCCTTGAACGATCTCGCTTGCCGTTTCGAGACATTCGACCGCAGCGGCGCGTGCACGCGGACTGATGCCACCGGCGACAGTCGGTTCGTCGACCCGACCGCGGATCGCCAGTACTGTGACATCGTCGCTGCGACGGCGGAGTTCCCGCCGGGCGACACCTTGGTGACGGCGCGCTTGCGCGATGTCGGCGGTAACGTCGGCCCGACGGCGCAGATCGTGGTTCGGGTGGCGACTCCGACCCCTGTTCGTTCGGTGCGGTGAGCGGATGAGTCGAGCCCCCAGGATCCCAGGCGCAGGCGTTGCCGGAGATGTGCATCCGAATGCAGCGCGGTCGACCCGAAGAAGAGTCCGACTTTCCCGCAGTCGCATGGTGTCGGGCGTCGGCTCGCGCATCGTGGGCGATGCCGTACGGCTGCTGACGCTGGCGTCGGCGCTGATGGTGTACGCGTATCCCGCGCCGGCAACGATCGTCGACTGCGGCGTGGGAGATTTGCTCGCCGCTCTGTTCGACGACACCACCTGCACCAATGCGGATCGGAACCGCGACGGGGCGATCGGCGCCGCCGATGTCGTCGCGGCGGTCGGTCGATTTCCGCTCCCCACGCCGAGCCGGACGCCGAGCCCGTCGCCTACCGCAACGATCAGTCCCACTGCCTCGGTGAGCCCGAGCCCGTCTCCCTCACCGAGTGCTTCACTCAGCGTGACTGCGACGCCGACGGCCACCATGACGGCATCGCCCACCCCGACGCCGACGGTGAGCCCGTCGCCTTTGCCGCCGGAAACGCCTACGCCCACGTCGACGCCGAGCGCGACGTCGACTCCATCTCCGCTCGGATCACCTTCGCCCGGAGGCACCCAGTTCCCGACGCGCACCCTGACACGTACCCGCGAACCGACGAACAGCCCCACCGTGACGCCGACGCGCACGTCGACCCCAAGCCCCACTGGGACTCCGACGCAGACCATCACGCCGACGGGTTTCCCGACATGGACGCAGACGAGAACGCGGATCCCGACGCCGACGGCATCGCCAAGTGCAGCGCCGTCGCCTTCGGTGACCCCGACGCCGAGCCCATCGCCGACGCCGACGAGTACGCCGACTCCTTCGGCTACCTTGACGTCGTCCGCGACTCCGACCGAGACGCCCACCCACACAGCTACGCCAACGCCGACGGACACCGCGACGCCTAGTGTGACGTCGACCCCCACGACTACGCCGACGGCCACGGCAAGCGCGACCGACAGCCCGACGCCGACCGAGACGGCCACGGCCACGATCTCGGCGACGCCGACCGATACGGCGACGCCAACTGCCTCGCCGAGCGCTACGGAGACCGCAACCGATACCCCGACCCCGACGCCATCGCCCACGCCGACGATCTCCGAGACGCCCACGGTGACGCCGACCGATACCCCGACCTTCTCGCCGACGTCGTCGCCAACGGCCACCGCGACGCCCACCGTGACTCGAACGCCGAGCGTCACCGCGACGCCGTCGCCGTCGCCGACACCGTCGGACACGGCCACGCGTACTCCCACGGCGACGTCGACGCCGAGTGTGACACCGACGCCCAGCGTCACCGCGACGGCGACCATCACCGGTACGCCGACGCGTACGGGTACTCCGACGACGAGTCCCACGGTCACGTCGACACCGTCGCGGACACGGACGCCGAGCCGTACCGCCACACCGACGCGTACGGCGACGTTCACGCCCACCGCGACGCCACCCGGACGTGGTCCGGTGATCGTTCACTTCGGGATCGTCACGCGTGTCGATGGTTGCGTCTTCTGCTGCGACCCCTCGTGTGTCGGCGAGCCGACGCCGACTCCGAAATACGACGACCAGGGTCGTCTCGTGTACGACGCCCGCAGCGGCCAGTTCATCATCGTCGTGGAAGCGGCGCGCGGCACCTCGGGTGCCAATATCGGTACGTCACTCCTGGGGAGCGGCAACGATGGGCGGCCCGATCTGCAAATCCAGAGTTCGCGTCCCCTCGGCGACGGCAGCACCAAGGTGTGCGACCTCGGTCCGCCGCCCATCGGTGGCGGTATCCCCGCCCTCGTGCCGCCGCGCTTCGATCCGAACGACCCGCTCGTGACCAATGCCCTGCTCGATTTTGCTTGTCGTTTCGAAGTGTTCCCGCCCTCGGCGCCGTGCACGGTCACCGAACCCACGGGCCAGAACGGGTTCATTCACCCGAATACGACGCTGCAGTTCTGCGACACGGTGGCGGCGACGGCACTTTTCCCCGCGGGCGAGACCGTGCTTTCGGCCCGTCTGCGCGACATCAACGGCGAAACCGGTCCCGAGTCCCGCATCGTGGTGCGAGTCGCTACCCCGACGCCGACCTTCGGCAACTGATTCGCGCGCGACTTCGCGCCGGGGCCTAGACTTCGCGCTTGCGAAGGGGGGCCAATCACGGTTTCCTGGGAAGCCGAACCTATGGTCCATCGAATGCTCGAGAAGTGCCGTATACCGCGGTTGCATCGAACCCCAAGCCGTCGAGGCAGGGGGACGCGCGCCATCGCCGTCTTGTTTTTTCTGACTGCGTTGGCCACGGCGGCGCACGCCGCCGACGGCGATGTCGATTGCGATGGCGATGTCGATCCGCAGGATGTGGCGGCAGCCATCGGCACGGTGTTCGCCCCGACAGCGGCGGGTTGCCCCATCGGCGATGCAAATGGCGATGGCAGTGTCGGTGGCGCCGATGTTGTGCGTGTCGTCGACTTGCTCGACGATCCGACGCCGACGCCTTCGCCCGCGCCCTCGGATACTCCGCCGGCGACGCCGACGCCATCGCCCACGGATACCCTGGAAGCCACGCCGACACTCACGTTTACACCGACGGAGGTTCCCGCGAGCGCGACACCGACGCGAAGCCCGACGAACGTGCCGGCCACGCCGACCGCGAGTCTGTTCGCGACGCGAACACTCACTCCGACGCCCATTCCGACCTCGACCGTCACCGAAACCGTCACCCCGTCGGCGACGGCGACACCTTCGCCATCACCGACGCTGACGCCGACGTACACGGCGGCGCCGAGCTGGACCCGTACCCCGACCCTTGCACCCACGCCGACGCGTACCGTTACGCCGACGGCGACCGATTCGCCCGCCCCCACCGAGTCGCCGACGCCCACGGACTCGCCCGTACCGTCGGCGACGCCGACGCCGAGTGCCACGCCCACGTTGACTCCAACCGTCACCTTCACTGCGACCCGTTCGGCGACGCCGACACACACCCCGGTGCCGACCCTCACGTCGACGCCCACCTTCACCTCCACCCAAACGCGCACGCCAACGCCGACCGCGACGCCGACCCGCACGGCGACGGCCACGCCCTCCACGACCCCGACAGCAACGCCAACCTCGACTCCGACGCTCACACCGACGGCGACGGCGAGCCCGACCGCGAGTCCCAGCCCAACGCCGACCACGACGCCGACGAGCACGCCGACGAGCACGCCGACGCTCACGCCGACGCCGACGAGCACGCCGACCGAGACGCCGACCGCGACACCGAGCCACACGCCCACGGCGACGCCAACGTTGACGTCGACGCCGACACCCTCACTGACCCCGACTCTGACCCCGACGGCGACCATTACCGCCACGCCGACGGTCAGCCCGACCCCGACCGAGACCGCGACCAGCACGGTGACGGCGACCCCGACCCAGAGCGGCACGCCCACCGCCACGCCGACACAGACGCCGACGCCGACGATCACGCCGACGGCCAGTGCCACCCCGAGTGCCACCCCGAGCGCCACCTTTACGCCGACGCCGACGCCGACGCAGACGCGCACGCCGAGCACGACGCCGAGCGCGACGGCGACGCCCAGCGCGACTCAGACGTTCACACCCTCACGTACGGCGACGACGACCCGTACCTTCACGCCGACCGCGACCGTGACTCCCACCCGCACCAACACGCCCTCGGAGCGCGGGCCGGTCATTACCTTCCTCGGTCTGGCCCGTCCGGACGGCTGTTACGCCTGCGCTGCCGCCGGCTGCATTTGTCAGGGCACTCCCACACCGGTGCCGCAATTCAGCGGCGGGATTCGGGTCTTCGAGGTCACGGCGAATGCCGGTTTCATGTTCGTCGTCGAGGCGCGGCCTGGGAGCAACGGACGCCCCGTCGGCACCACGGTACCGCCACCGGTCGCCGGACAATCGAGCCGCCCCGACCTGCAAATCCTCGCCAGCGCTCCATGGGGCAACGGCAGTGGCGCGGTCTGCGACACCGATCCGGCATCAGGCGGCGGCATCCCCGGCTTCAACCCGCCCCTCATCGATGGTAGCCAGGCGGTCACCGACGCACTGGTCGATGCGGCGTGCCGCTTCCAGGCCTTCGTGCCCGGAGCCCCGTGCACCCTGAACGGCAAGGGCAACGAGTCGGTCCTCACCGAAGGCGGCATCACCGGCAGCGGCCGGCAATTCTGTAACATCGTCTCGCCGCTGATCGGAATGCCGCTCGGCGACACGCTTTTCACGGTTCAGGTGCGCGATACTCAAGGGAACCTCGGCCCAGCGCAACAAGTGCTGATCCGCCGAACCCGTTGACGCACGCAAGCCGCTGCCAACCACGGGTTTTTCAGCTTGACTCTCTTGGCTGAATGCGGCATACGAGAGCGGCGTTTTGACCGGGATCCGTACGGCCCCGGCGAAAGTTTTTGACGCTGGAGTGATTCGAAAGGAGGCTGCAATGCGTGGATTGAAGCGGAATCCTTGGCTCTTTGGCCTTGGGCTGCTCGCTATCCCGGGTCTTTTTGGGGGCCAAGTCCTGGCGGACGTCAACAACGACCAGGCTGGATCGTTGATCATCTTTCCGAAGGTGGTCGCGAATGGCGAGCGAGATACGGTGATCAAGATCACCAATCGGTCGAACATGCCCGCTTATGCCCACTGCTACTACACGAATGCCCTGGGCACGTGTAACAACGGTGGCGGTGCGTGCATGGACGACGGGGACTGTGCCACGGGCGACACCTGCGCGACGCAGTGTCAGTCCAACAACTTCGACATCTTTCTGACCGCGCAGCAGCCGACCTTCTGGCGCGTGTCGACCGGTCGCTTCGCCGACCTGACGCAGCCCGCCTGTACGCGCAACCAGCCGTGCAGCTGCGAAATCACCAATCCAGCCGGCGCTCTGGAATGTCCAGGCTTCGACGGGAATGCTGGCGGCGGCATCAACAGCATCGCCGTGGCCGGCACCGGAACCGACTTCGTCGGCGAACTGCGCTGCTACCAGACTCTGGACGACCAGAGCACCCCGGTGGCGCAGAACTCGTTGATCGGCGAAGCGATCATCGAAACGCTGGATTCGGGCGAGATCAGCACGTACGACGCGCTGCATTTCACCGCCAACACCGTCAACACGGATAACGACCTGTTGATCAACAACGGTGAGTACAACGCCTGCCCCGAGCAGCTGCTGTTCGCGGGACACAACGAAGGCGCGACGATGGACGTGGCTGGTGCCACCGACGTCGAGTTCTCGACCGAATTGACCCTCGTGCCGTGCACCGCGCTCTACAACTACAACACGCCGGTCAGCACCACGGTCAACGTCTACGTCTACGACGAATTCGAGCAGCGCCTCAGCGCCGACGGCGTCGAAGTCTCCTGCGTTTCGCAGAACCGCCTCGGCGACACCGCCGTGTTCGGTACGATCTTCGACACGGCGACCAATAACAGTCAGTTCATGAAGACTCGCATCGTCTCGAGCGACGCCAACGTTTGCCTCACCGGCGACGACGCTGGCGACGGTTGCACGACCAACGCGGATTGCGACAACTACGACACCACTCCGGATGGAGTCGCGTTGGGTTGCCGTCCTGCGCCGGGCGTCGTCGGTGTAGTCGAAGAGTTCTACAGCGCGGCCAATCGTCCCGACGGCCATGCGGCGTGGAGCATGACCCTGTCCGGATCGCGCTCCGCGTCGGACATCATCGTAGTTGCGGATCCCACCCCGTAGGGGTGCGTATCTCAGTGACGCAACGGACCCACTACGAGCGGAAGGAAAGGAGACAGGCAATGTTCAAGAACTCGCGGCTCGCTCTGCTCGCGGCTCTTGCCGGCTCGGCGCTGATCGCCGTCCCGGCCGCCCAGGCGCAGACCAGCTCCGACGAATCGGCCGCCATCATCATCTGGCCGAAAGTCGTCTATGACAGCACCGGCGCCCTCTTCGGGCAGCCCACCGATACTCTGATCAACCTCAGCAGCAACGCTGACTCCAGCCTGAAGCAGGCACACTGCTTCCTCGTCAACGCCACGGCGCACTGCGCCGGTGGTGCCAATGACGGTGACGCTTGCCTCACGTCGTCCGACTGTGGCGGCGGGGTTTGCGAACCGGGTTGGAGCGAGATCGACTTCAACGTCTTCCTCACGGCCGAACAGCCCTTGGCATGGCTCGCGGGCGACGGCCTGTCGCGCGGCGACTTCCCGATCGAAGGACCGGGCCAGTGCAGCACGCCGCCGCACAACATCTGCTTCTCGGATGTGAGCTGCGGCGCCGGCAAGTGCCTCGTCGGTCCGAACGGTCAGAACAACCTGGGAAGCGGCGTCCCCGGCGTTTCCGAGGACCCGTTCATCGGCTCGCTCACCTGCATCCAGTACGACCCGAGCGCCAATCCGCCCGTGCCGGACCAGTCGGATTCGACCAACGCCCTCATCGGTGAAGCGACGATCTTCACGACCGAAGGCAGCACTGATCCAGTCAGCGGTGCGAAGTACAACGCGGTCGGCCTCAAGGCTACGGCCACGACTGGCGCCGATACCGACAACGTACTCGAACTCGGCACGCCCGCCGCGGGTACCCCCCCGGTTGCCACGGCCGATTACGAGGGTTGCGCTGGCACTCTGATCGTCAATCACTACTTCGATGGCGCCAGCGACCCGATGTCGGTGGGTTCGAACAGCTCGGACAACGACGAGACCGCCACGTCGCTCACGCTCGTGCCTTGCGGCAACAACATCCTCGAACAGACGCCCGGCAACGTCGTGGCCCAGTTCCTGGTGTTCAACGAGTTCGAACAGCGCTTCTCGTCGAGCCGTCGCGTGGACTGCGTGTTCGACAGCCAGATCTCGAACATCGACACGCCGAACAACAGCCGCTCGATCTGGAGCGCTGGTGTCTCGGGAACCCTTACGGGTCAAACCCGTATCCAGGGCGTCGGCGGTGGCGAGAACGGAAGTGGTCTGACGGGCGTTGCCACGCTCGCCATTGACACCGACGACAGCACCACCTACGCGGCCTACAGCCTCGATCAGATGGGTACGTCGGCCGGCGACCTCCTCACCATCCCGTGAGGCTTGACCGCACCACGGCAAACCACCAGAACAACGGTAAGGAGAGGAGGAAGCCAATGAGCACTTTCTACGGCAGACACGCGCTCGCGCTGCTCGGTGCCGTCGGAGCGTGCGTGCTCAGTGTGCCGTCTGCACAGGCCGGCACCGATCACGACCGCCCCGGTTCGATCCTGATTTTCCCGAAGGTCGTCGCCAACGCCAATCGCGACACCGTCATCGAGATCACCAACAGCGGCAACATGACCAACGAGGTGCGTTGTTTTTACCTCGATGGGGACAACTGCCGCACCAACGACTTCGACCTGACCCTGACCAAGCAGCAGCCGACCCAGTGGTCGGTTACTGCTGGTCGCCCGGTCAACCTGCTCGACCCGTTCGCCAGTTCGGGTTCGGGTCTCGACCCGGGCGTCGTACCGCCGGTCGCCGATGACTTTGAAGGCGCTCTGGTTTGCGTCGAGGTGGTCAACGACACCCCGATTGCCCAGAATAAGCTCAAGGGCACGGCCACCATCATCGACAACTCTGGGGCTGACTCGAATACGAGTAAGTACAACGCCGTCGCCGTGACCTCGGGCACCGGTTCCTCGGACGCGAACAACACCCTCGCGCTCGATGGCTCGGAGTACGCTCAATGCGGCCGTGTGCACCGTCTCGACTTCACTCCGGACGAGACGCCGGGACTCGACCCGGTCATCGGATCGGATTCGGCCGTCGTCACGAACGTGACGGTACTTCCGTGTGATTTGGACTTCAGCCGCAACCGTCCGACCTCGATCACGCTCAACGCTCAACTCTGGAATGAGTTTGAGGTTGCGAGCTCTGGCCCGGGTCGCACGTTCAGCTGCTGGGATAGCTTCTCGATCGACCCCGCGTCGCTCAACTCCACGACGTTCGCCACGGTCGAGTACACCTCGAACCGCCCGGTGGTCATGATCGCGGAAAGCTTTCACTCGGACACCAACTCGAACGCCACCGGATCCGCGGCTCGGAACGTCCATTCATCGGACGCTGCCTCGTCGACGATTCGTCTCTCCACCACGCCCTGACGTGGAGCTAGGCAAGGGAGGAGAGTTGAATCATGGGAACTGTTTCGATTCTTGAAAGGAGACGACCGATGAGGACGTATCTCTTGCGGACCGCCGGTGTACTGGGCCTCGCATGCTCCGTCTTCGGCGCGCCGAGCGCGGCTTCGGCGCAGAGCGTCACGTCCGACGAATCGGCGGGATTCGTTGTCCTGCCGCGTATCGTCTCGGACGCGGACGACATCTTCGATACCGGCACGGCGACGAACACGGTGGTGCAGCTTACCAACACGTCCGACGCCGCTACGACGGTGCATTGCTTCTACATCAATGCCACTGGGACCTGCAGCACCGGCGACAACTCGCCGGGTGCCGGCACCTCGACGCCCAGCGCCGAGTGTCGGGACGAAAGCGACTGCGGTGGCGTGAATCCAGTCTGCGTGGGCCAGTGCTCGGCAGCCGACTTCACGATCACTCTGTCGCCGCAGCAGCCTGTTGGCTGGGTAGTGGAGGACGGCATCGCTGTCGCCGCTCCGGGCAACGGTGGCGTGCCGCCGATCAATACCGACTACTTCGTCGGTGAACTCAAGTGTATCCAAGTCGACAACAACGTTTCAGCGACTCCGGTGAACCGTAACGACTTGCAGGCTTCGGCCACCATCTATCGCACCTCTGCCAACGAGGTCGATGTTGCGTCGTACAACGCCATCGGCTTCCAGGCGGTCGCTGATGACGGCTCGGTGCAGAACGACAAGACGATGTGCCTGGGTGGCACGGGCGTCGCGCTGGATGAGTGTGAGGACGCAGAGTATGCCGCTTGCCCGGCGAAGCTCGTGCTCGACCACTTCTTCCAGGGGGCCCTGGTTTCCGGTCAGAACGTCGTGGACACTTCGGTGACGCTCGCTCCGTGTTCGGAAGACGTCGCCACCTTGACGCCGGCTCAGCTCGTCGTCCAGTACCTCGTGTTCAACGAGTTCGAACAGCGCATGTCGGGCGCGACGGAACTGGAGTGTCTCGATACGTTTACGCTCGACGACCTCGGTCGCATTTTCGACGTCAACGTGCAGGGAACGCTTGCCGGCCAGACGCACCTGCGTCCGGTCGACACCACTGGCACGGGTGTTGGCATCGTCGGCATCGCCGAGGAGTCGATCTCGGGCTCGTCGACCGCCTTCCACCTGAACAACGTCGGTGAAGGTGGTCCTGACACGGTCGAGTACGTCTTCCCGTTGGTGCCTTGAGCGAATGCCCAACGAGTTTGGGCGTTGCGTTTGAAGAGGGGTCGGCTAGCATACAGCCGACCCCTCTTTCTTTTTGGATTCGTGGGTATGAGCAAGAAGAAGATTCTCGTCGTCGAGGACAATCTCGATAACCGCCGTATCCTTGTGTACCGACTGCGCCGCATGGGTGACTTCGACATCATCGAAGCGGGGAACGGCGAAGAGGCGCTCGATCGCGTGACGCTGGATCGCCCGGACCTCATCTTCATGGATCTCAAGATGCCAGTGATGGATGGGTGGGAAGCGACGCGTAGAATCCGAGGTCTGCCTGCGGGCAAGTCGATTCCGATCATCGCGTTGACCGCGCAGGCGATGGCCGGTGACGAGCAGAAGGCACTCGCCGCTGGCTGTGACGATTACATTCCCAAGCCGATCGTCGACCCCTCGGTGGTGCGCGAGAAGCTGGAACGGTTGTTGGGTAGCTGAAGCTTTGATCCGTCCATGGATTGCCCACGCTCCCGCGATCGAGCCGCCCGGTCCCGATTTTCGTGCCTCGGGCTTTGTCTGCTTGTCCTAGGGCTCGTTTACCCGGCTGGGTCGAGTTTCGCTTGGCGTACGCCCCTGGCGGCCATCGAGGCGGGCCAGGCAGACGTGCTTCGTAGCGAGGTGGGTGATTACGACTGGATCCAGATCGCAAGCATGCAGACGAATGCCGTCGAAGATCGCTTGAGTGCGGGAACGACGGGGATGCTGCGGTCGATCCGGCAAAGCGTGACGCGCTTGGGGCGGATTTTGTCGGCTGCCGCCGCCCGCTGGCAGATGTGGCTCGGGGGCGCTATCGCATTCACCTTCCTGGTGCTGGTGGCCCCTGTCTTGGATCGAACGCTACTGGAAACCTGGCGGAGGGACGGGGCAAGCGCCTTCGTCGCGTCCGCGTTGGCGGCGATGGCCGTCTACGTGCGACTGCTACGCGATGGTCGGACGCCTGCGTTGGGGAAGGCGCTACTGGGCTTTGCTGTGGTTTACGGCGTTTCCGGTTTGGACATTCTTCCCGACGGCCAGGGAGTTCCGAAAGGGATCCTCGATGACCTGCTCCTGGTCGTGCTGGCGTCGCGGAGTTTCATGCGGATGTGCCCAGATCACCTGATCGAAGAGCACGCTGCGATCGTCGCCGCCCGGCAAGCGGGGTGAGCGGCGGCAGTCGTTTCTCACGACCACCGCCGCTCGTACGTTATTCTTGGCCGGCGACCCGTTTGACCAGAGTGGCCGCTTCGTTGCCCTGCGGGCGCAACGAACCATCCTCGAGATTGACGCGCCAGAGAGCCACCTTCTTGCTCGTCCCTTCGGTCCAAAGCAGCGTGACCTCGTAGTTCGGTCCATCGATTTGGCGAGCATCCCAGCTGAACTCGCCGATGTAGACTGCATTGTTACGCATCTTGAGCGAGTAGGCGCGGATCATGTCGAAGAGCTTCTCGGGCCCAGAGGGCTTCGATTCCTTGACGACGTTGACCGCGGCGTCGACCTTGTCAGCCCAGCGCTCGCCCATGATCAGAGGTTCGGCGACGTGCCAGCCGAAACCAATGGCGAAGAGCCCCAAGACGCCCCAGCCGATGATGGTTCCCCAGATGCTTTCGTTCTCGGCGTAATCGGACATCGCAATCCTCCTGCTATTCTCAGAAATGGCTCGGCTGGCACTAACTCAGGCCCGAGACGAACGCAAGGTAAGTTCGTCTCGCTGGCCTAGTGGCTCGCAGGCAAGCGACGACAGGTCGTCAGAAAGCCGGTGTGCGCCACCATGCGGTGGTCGGGGCGAATGCTGCGCTCGGCGACATGCCACGTGCGAAGCATGGTTTCGAACGTCTGTGCCAGGCCGAAGTTGGGATCGACCGCTACGGCGTCGCAAAACTGTTTCACCTGGAGCACCGTGGGCAAATAAACCGTGAGGACGGCGCCGGAGCGCAAGGCCCGGGCTGCCGGTGCGAGCAATTCCCAGGGCTCGGGCATGTCCACCGTCATGCGATCGACGTCCGTTTCGTCGAATCCGTCGCGCGCGTCGCGGACCTTGATGTGCCAGTTCGGGCAGGGGCGGAAGAACTTCTCGACGTTGGTGCGTGCCATCGTCGCGTGATCTTCGCGCAACTCGTACGTCGTCAGCTCTCCCTCGGGACCGATCGTGCGTAGGAGCGCCAGCGCCAGAGCCCCCGGCCCGGAGCCGACCTCGATGACACGGGCACCTGGATACATGTCGCCCCATAGCAGGATGGACGCGGCGTCTTTGGGATAAATCACCTGCGCTTGGCGAGGCAGGTTTGGGATCAGCTGCGCATAGGTGGGGCGCAGAACACGAAAGAGATCGTTGCGCGAGGAATGGACGACGCTTCCTTCGGGTAGGCCGATGAGCGTCTCGACGTCGATCGTGCCGTCGCGCAGCTGGACCGCGCGGCCCAGGCGCAACGTGCGCAAGTATTCTCTCTCCTTACGATCGATGAATAGGACGGTGTCGCCCTCGTGCAGTCGGCTTCGGTCTTCCATCCTTCACCTCACCTCGGAGCCTTCCGCCGCGATGCGCGCCTTCTTGGTGCCGACCTGTCGGCGCAAATTGCAAAAGGCGCACAACTCGCCAAAGGACGGCATGCCGCAGCTCGAGCAGGTGCCGCTCGAGGCGGAGGCCTCGGCCTTTTCCATCGCGGGTCGGCCGACGCGCAGGAACTCCGCGACGAAACTCAACTTCGAGCCAGGCATCTCGGCTTCGATGCGGTTGAGGGCCTCTTTGTAGACCAGCTGCGACGCGCCTTCGCTGTTGGGACACTCCTCGACGATGTAGTCGATGCCGCGGAAGAACGCGTAGACCGCCATTTCGTATTCGGAGATGCGGTACAACGGCCGTACTTTACGGGCGAAGCGTTCATGGCGCGCCTCGAGCTTAGGGCTCTGCTTCGCCAACTGGCCCATCTGCCAGCGCATCACGTTCCCCATCAGGCGCGCCGCTTCGTCGTCCAGATTATGGCCCGTCGCCAACACGGCGAACCCACGTTCGGAGGCGACCCGGTCCATGTAGTGCCGCTTGGCCAAGCCGCACGTCGAGCAGGGCGCTCGCCGACTGAAACGAGCCAATTCGGGAACCGTCTCTCCCTCCTCCGCGAGATCGACCGTGATCAGCTCGAGACCCCGCCCGGCCGCGAACTGCCGCGTCCGTTCGGTCGAGCGGGAAGAATATTCGCCGATGCCGAGCGACAAATGCAGCCCCGCCGTTCGATAGCCCAGAGTTTCGAGGATGTCCCACAAGGCGAGGCTGTCCTTGCCACCCGATACGGCGATCAGGACCGGCTCGTCGTGCGTGAACAGCGCATCGGATTCGATCGTGCGTTGGACCTGGCGCTGGATGAAGAAGATGAAGCAGCTTCGGCAGAACGACGCATTGTGCTGCGGTAGCTTGACCTCCGCCCTCTCGCGGCAACGCTTACACTTCATGTCGGCTCGCGCAGTGCCTTCAGATTCCGCCAGAGATGACGCGGCGAATCTCGACAAAGTCGGCGTCGTCCACCCGTTCGTCCTCGGTCAGCAACTCGTCGTTGCGGATCACCATGACGGTGCCGGGGAGCATACCGAGTTCGCGCAACAACGCGCCGACGCGACGTGCACCGCTCAGGCTGATTTCTTTGCGCTCGGGCAGCAGGACGACTTTCATGGGGAATGGGCTCCTTAGAGAAACCGAACCGGCGCGTCAACGCGCCGCCTCAGCGCCCGTGCACGATTTCCAGAAGCGTGCCGACGATGCGGTAGGTCAGCCCCCAGATGGCGTTGCCGTCGACGTAAAACGCCGGGAAGCCGTCCGCGGTGAGCTGCGGTGAACCGGTGCGGCCCAGCGTCGGGTGCTGCTCCAGGAGATGGCGCAGCGGCACCCAGAACGCCTCCTTCACCTCGCGCGGGTTGGGCACCGGCAGGTGCGGTTCGTCGAGCGTGAAGACGTAGGGCGAAATGATGAGGTCGACCGGCTTGCCCCGACTCATCGCGCGCAGGTCGTCGAGCTTGCCGACGGCACGACCGCGCTGGGTCAAATCGATGCCGACTTCCTCGTGGGTCTCGCGCGCCGCGGTGAAGGCGAGGTCGACGTCCGTCGGGTCCATGCGGCCGCCCGGCAGCGCCATGTGGCCGGACCAAGGGTCCCCAGGTCGTTCCGTGCGGCGGATCGCGAGCAACTCCGAGCCCCGCTCCCCGGGCTGGAGGACGAGCGCCACCGCCGCCCGCCGGTCCGCCGACGAGCCCAAGTCGCGACCGCGATGTCCATGCAGCCGCTCGCGAATGACGTTCAAATCCACTCGATGCACCTCATGATCGGCGGCCGAGTTCCCGTACGCGGCGGGAAGGCTGCACGTCGATGATTCGCCGTGACCGTAGGCGCGCACCCCGCCGCAGTCAACCGGACTTCCGGCGGCGGATGTTTTCCGCTAGGTTGCGGCATCGCTCGCGGAGGAATTCATGGCACGCATCACCGTAGAAGACTGTCTGGCCCAGGTGCCCAATCGCTTCGAACTCGTGCTCGTCGGCGCCCGCCGCGCCAAGCAACTGCTCAAGGGAGCCCGGCCGTTGGTCGACTCGGACAACAAGGAAGTCGTCACCGCGCTGCGCGAAGTCGCCGAACGCAAGGTCACCCGCGTCTACTCCGAAACGCCGATCTGACCGGCGCGGGTCGGCTGGCGCGAGAGGAATCGGATTGCCACGCGAATCGAAGGGCCGGTCGGCCAAGCGGCCGGCGAAAGCCGAATCGTCCGCTCCCGTCATCGAGGTCGATGATGCCGGCGAGGCCAAGGTTCCCGCCTCCGCCGGCGCGCTCGTCTCCTACGACCCCCTTCAGCGTTACCTCACCGAAATCCGCCGCTACCCCCTGCTGACCCGCGAGGAGGAGCACGAACTCGCGGTTCGCTACAAAGAACAGGCCGATCTGGACGCCGCCTACCGGCTCGTCACCGCCAACCTGCGGCTGGTGGTGATGATCGCCCGCGAGTACCAACGCGCCTTCCGCAACCTCCTCGACCTCGTCCAAGAGGGCAACATCGGTCTGATGGAGGCCGTCAAGAACTTCGACCCCTACCGCGGCGTGCGCTTCCCGTCGTACGCCGTGTGGTGGATTCGCGCCTACATCATTCGCTACATGATGAACAATTGGCGCATGGTGAAGGTCGGCACCACCCAGGCGCAACGCAAGCTCTTCTTCAACCTGCAGAAAGAGAAGGATCGCCTCGAAGCCGAGGGCATCCGCCCAGGACCCAAACTCATCGCCCAGCGCCTCGACGTCAAAGAATCCGAGGTCATCGAAATGGAGCAGCGGCTGTCGTCGCGCGACCTGTCGGTCGATGCCCCGGTCGAGCCGGGCGAGGGCGCCACCATGCTCGATTTCCTCGGGGACCGCGAAGACACCACCGAGGAACGATTCGCCGACGCCGAGACGCGGGAAATCCTCGGCGCGAAGATCCGCGCCTTCGGCGCCACCCTCGAGGGCAAGGAGCGCGTCATCTTCGACGAGCGCCTCATCGCCCAGGAGCCTCTCACCTTGCAGGACATCGGCGACCGCTACGGCATCAGCCGCGAACGCGTCCGCCAGATCGAGGAGCGCATCAAGAAGAAGCTGCGCGCCTACCTGCTCAAGGAGAGCCCCGATCTCGAGGATGCCGTCATCGACATCATCTCCTGAGTGCGTCGTATCCTTGGGATGCGGCGGCTCCCGCTGGCTGCGGGCCTTGCCGCCGAGCCGACCTGGGCGCCGGCCTCGAGCGCCTCGACCGGCGCGGCGTGCGCGTCTTCCCCGCCGATGCCTTGCGGGGCTCGGACCCCGACGATATAGTCCCCCGACTCCACTGCTTCGAGAGGTCGAATGGCGCAAATTCACGGGGGCCGCGTCGTCGCAAAGGCGCTCAAGGCCGAAGACGTTTCGTTCGTATTCACCCTTTGCGGCGGGCACGTCATGCCCATCTACGATGGCTGTATCGATGAGGGCATCGGTGTCATCGACGTCCGCCACGAGCAGACCGCGGCCCACGCCGCAGACGGCTGGGCGCGGGTCACCGGCCGCCCAGGTGTGGCCATCGTTACCGCCGGGCCGGGCCTGACGGACGCGGTCACCGGCGTCGCCAGTGCCCATCGCGCCAACATCCCGATGATCATCATCGGCGGCCAGGGCCCGCGTAGCTTCGCCGACATGGGTTCGCTGCAGGACATGAACCACGTCGAGCTGATGCGGCCCATCACCAAGTGGTCGGTGTCGGTCCCCGAGGGGCGCCGCATGGCCGAATACGTCAGCATGGCCTTCCGCATCGCCACCTCGGGCTTGCCCGGGCCGGTGTTTCTGGAAATGCCCCTGGATCACCTCTTCAACATGTACGAAGAGAGCGACCTGCGTTTCCCGACCCAGTATCGCACCGAGGCGGGCATGGCGGGTGATCCCGCCTACATCGAGCAAGCCTTCGACCTGCTGCGCGGCGCCGAGCGCCCGGTCGCCTTGGTCGGCACCCAGCTGCGTTGGTCGCGCCGCCGCGAGGCCTACCTGCCGTTCGTCGAGACCTTCGGCATGCCGATCTACGTCAACGGCATGGGCCGCGGCTCGCTGCCGCCGGAACACCCATACTTCTTCTCGCAGACGCGCAAGGACGCCCTGCGCCAAGCCGACGTCGTGCTGATTTTCGGCACGCCGCTCGACTTCCGCCTCGGCTACGGGCGCGACACCCACATCAACCCCAACGCCCACGTCATTCAGGTCGACATCGACGGCAGCGAGATCGGCCGTAACCGCGCCATCGAGTGCGGCATCGTCGGCGACACCGGCATCGTCATGGAACAGCTGACCCAACTCGCCCGGGCGCAGGGATTCACCTCCGCCTTGGTCAAGCCCTGGGTCGATGAGCTGCGCCGTAAGGAGCGGGACAAGAGCGAGCTGACGCGCGCCGAACGCGAGTCCGACGCCATGCCGATCAACCCGCTGCGCGCCTGCCAGGAAATCGCCAACGCGTTCGGGCCGGATACGACGTACATCGGCGACGGCGGCGACTTCGTCGCCACGGCGGCATCGGTGCTGCCGATCTACGAACAGGGCCAGTGGCTCGATCCCGGCCCGCTCGGCACCTTGGGCGTGGGCCCCGGCTACGCCATGGCCGCCAAGCTGGCTCGCCCGGATCGTCCCGTCGTGATCATCTATGGCGACGGCTCCTTCGGCCTGCACGGCCTCGAGTTCGAGGCCATGGTGCGACAGAAGATCAACGTCATCGGCATCATCGGCAACGACGCCGCGTGGCAGCAGATCCGCCGCGGCCAGATCCAGTTCTACGGCGTCGAACGCGCCGTCGCGACGGGTCTCGACTTCACGCATTACGAGAAGGTCGTCGAGGCCGTCGGCGGTTACGGCGAGTACGTCGAACGGGCCGAGGACATCGGTCCGGCCATTCGCCGCGCTGTGGCCGCTGGTAAGCCGGCGCTGATCAACATCCGCATCGGCTCGAGCGACTTCCGCAAAGACGCGATCTCCGTCTGAGGCGTGGCGGTCGTCGCCGGCTCGAAGCAGGCTCCATGCGCAACACCACGGCCGCCGCGATCGTCATCGGCAACGAGATCCTCTCGGGCAAGGTGCTCGAGTCGAACGCGGCCTTTCTCGCCAAGGAGTTGCGCGCTCTCGGTGTCAGCCTCGAGCGGATTCTGACCATCCCCGACGACATCCCGACCATCGCCGATACGGTGCGAGACTACGCCGGCAAGTACGACGTAGTCTTCACCTCCGGCGGGGTCGGGCCGACGCACGACGACCTGACGATGGAGGGGATCGCCCTCGGCCTCGGCCGACCGGTCGTCGTCGATGCGGTGCTGGTCGAGAAGATCCGGCAGTTCGGCGACGGCGAGATGACCCCGCCCAAACTGAAGATGGCGCAGGTGCCGCAGGGCGCCGAGCCGATCTTCGAGGGGGATCTCGCCTTCCCGGTGGTGCGCGTCGACAACATCTACATCCTACCCGGCATCCCCGAACTCTTTCGCGAGAAGTTTCTCGCCATCCGCAAGCGGTTCGCCGTCGATCCGTTCCACCTGCGGGTGGTCTTTCTGCGTTTGCCCGAAAGCGCCATTGCGGCTCAACTCGACGCCACGCTGGCGGCTTTTCCCGACCTCATGCTCGGGTCCTATCCGAAATGGAGCGACTCGGAGTATCGAGTGCGGGTCACGCTCGAATCGAAGAACGAGGATTACCTAGCCCGTGCGTTCGACCACCTCCTGGCCAGCCTGCCTGCCGACGCGGTCGTGCGCACCGAGTGAATTGGAGGGAAGCATGCGAAGCATTCGATGGTGGCGGCGCAGCGGTGCCGCACTGACTCTGGCTCTGAGCCTCAGCTTGTCGGCGGCCCCGGCGCGGGCCGACTTCGCCTCCGACGCCGGTTACGGCGCGCTCGCGACCTTGGCCAATCTCTTCTACATGCCGACCAAGATTCTGTACTCCGGCTTCGGTGCATTGGTGGGCGGACTCGCCTACGTCGCCGCCGCCGGCGATGCCGAAGCGGCGCGCGGTGTGTGGAGCCCGACCATGGGCGGCGACTACGTCCTCACCGGCGCCATGCTGCGCGGTGAGGAGCCGATCCTGTTCGTCGGGCCGACCTACCAGCGCGAGGTCGACGTGCGCGTGCGCAGCGAACGGATCAACTGAGTCGCGCGGCGCTCGGCGGCCCAAGCCCATGCGCAACCGCCAGGCTCGCTTCGCGTCCGCGGCGTCCTCCCCCGACGTCTTGCCGGCTCTCGCTTGGCCCGAGATCGCTCTCGCCGGCCGCTCGAACGTCGGCAAGTCGTCGTTGCTCAATCGCCTCGTCGGCCAACGCGGCCTGGCGCGGGTGAGCAAGACCCCGGGGCGGACCCAGCAGATCAACTTCTTCGTCGTCGAGGAGAGGCTGACGCTGGTCGATCTGCCGGGCTACGGGTTCGCGCGCGTGCCGCGTGAGATTCAGGCCGAGTGGAAAGGCCTGATCGAGGGATACCTCAGCCGGCGCGCCAATTTGCGCTCCGTCGGCGTGCTCGTCGACCTGCGTCGCGGGATCGGCGACGAGGATCGGATGTTGTTGGACTATACGGACAGCCTCGGTCTCGACCGCTTCGTGGTCGTCACCAAAATCGACAAGCTGGCCCGCGGGGAACGCCTCCAGCGTTTGCGGGCCCTCGAGGCGGAGTCGGTGGCGGTGGTGGCGACGTCGGCCCAGACCGGGGAAGGAATCGACGCATTGTGGGAGGCCATCGAGGCACGCCTCGATCGGCGCCGGGGGAAGTGCCAATGAGCGACTTGTGGGTCGGAACGACCGGATACAGCTACGACGAATGGAACGGCACCTTCTATCCCGAGGGATTGCCCGAACGGGACCGCCTGCGCTTCTACGGCGAGCGCTTCGCGAGCGTCGAGATCAACCAGACCTTCTATCGCACGCCGAACCTACGCACCTTCCAGTCGTGGGCCAAGGATACCCCGAGCCGCTTCAACTTCTCCCTCAAGGCGCCGCGTCGCATCACCCACGACCAGCAGCTGCGTGACGCCGGCGAGGCCGTTCCCGACTTTTTCGACGCGGTCGAAGCTCTCGGCGGCAAACTCGGCGCCGTGCTGTTCCAATTGCCGCCCTTCCTGCGTAAGGACGTGCCGCGCCTGGAAGACTTCCTCCACCAGCTGCCGCCGGGCTATCGCGCCGCCATCGAGTTCCGCAGCCCGAGCTGGTACCACGACGACGTCTTCGCCTGCCTGCAGCGCTTCGGCGTCGCCCTGTGCATTTCGGATCGCGACGAGAAGGAAACGCCCTTCGAAACCACCGCGGCCTTCGGCTACCTGCGCTTGCGGCGCAGCGAGTACAGCGAGGCCGACCTGGCGACCTGGGCCGAGCGCCTCGCCGGCGCCGGCGAGGCCTGGTCGAGTGCCTACGTCTACTTCAAGCACGAGCAGGCGGGACGTGGGCCGGCTTTGGCGACCCGTTTCGCCGAGCTGACCGCGCAGGTGCGCGGCGAAGCCGCGGCCGTCGCCGGCTGACGCGCCCCGCCTCACTTGGGGCGGTGGCGTTCGGCGTGCAGCCTCTCCAAATCGGCAAAGAGATCCTCGAGGCTACGTTCGTCGGGAGCCGCGGCCGGCGCCGCCGTGGCCGTCCGCGGTGGCTCGACGTTGGCCGCCGGCGCGATCGGGCCGACCACGAAGTACAAATCGCGCACGGGGGGCAAGCCCCCGGAGCCTTGCAGCGAGGCGAGAATCTGCGGTTTCAGCAGCTGCAACTCCTGACACCAGGCGTGGTCGGCGACGCGCACGACGAGCAAACCGTCGTCCAATCGCTGGGGTTCCGAGCGGGCGGCGATGGTGGCGCCGACGGCGTCGCGCCAACGTTGCCAGAGGCGGAGGCGCCCCGCGGGGTCGAGTCGGTCGAGGGCAGTTCCGAGGAGAGCCCCGAGGCCGGTCGGCAAGGCCTCGCGAGAGCGTGTCATTTCGCGAGCTTAGCCCAATTCGGGCCCTTCTCCACGCCGGGTGACGAAAAAAATTCTTGACACGAACGTCCGTCGCCCGCTAGAAGCCGCACAACATCTTGGGGTCGAGAGCAAGCCGGGCACAACATGCAGAAAGGAGGCGGTATGACGGAGGCGGCACTGTCGCAGGTTGAGGGGACGCTTGGGGTGGGGGAAGAAGGGCGCAGTGATGCGCCGCGACGCCGCCTGAGTCTGCCGCGGTATTTCACCAAGGCCGGGGTCGATCCGTTCGACACGGTCGAGTGGGAACTGCGCAAAGCCGTCATCACCGGCGAAAAGGGCGAGGTCGTTTTCGAGCAGAAGAACGTCGAGATCCCGAAGGCGTGGTCGCAGCTGGCCACCAGCGTCGTCGTCTCGAAGTACTTCCGCGGCGCCCTCAATAGCCCGGAACGCGAACGCAGCGTCAAGCAGCTGATCGGCCGCGTCGTCACCACCCTCCGCGGTTGGGGCGAAAAGCAGGGCTATTTCGGCGCGCCGGAGGACGCTCAGACCTTCGCCGACGAGCTGACCCACCTCCTGGTGCACCAGAAGGCATCGTTCAACAGCCCGGTCTGGTTCAACGTCGGCATCGAGGCGCAGCCCCAGTGCTCGGCGTGCTTCATCCTGTCGGTCGACGACACGATGGAGTCGATCCTCGGCTGGTACCGCAACGAAGGCATCATCTTCAAAGGCGGCTCGGGTGCCGGCGTCAACCTGTCGCGCATCCGCTCGTCGCGTGAAAAGCTCGCCGGCGGCGGCACGGCCTCGGGTCCGGTGTCCTTCATGAAGGCTGCCGACGCCTCGGCCGGTGTCATCAAGTCGGGCGGCAAGACCCGCCGCGCCGCCAAGATGGTCGTGCTCGACATCGACCATCCGGACGTCGTCGACTTCATCCGCTGCAAGGAAGAGGAAGAGAAGAAGGCGTGGGTGCTGATCGACGCCGGCTACGACGGCTCGCTCGACGGCCCGGCCTACGGCTCGGTCGCCTTCCAGAACGCCAACAACTCGGTGCGCGTCACCGACGAGTTCATGCGCGCCGTCGAGGCCAACGACGAGTGGCAGACGAAGAACGTGCTCGACGGTACGCCGTCGCAGACCTTCCGCGCCCGCGACCTGCTGCACATGATCGCCGAGTCGACACACGTCTGCGGCGACCCGGGCATGCAGTTCGATACGACGATCAACCGCTGGCACACGTGCCCCAATAGCGGTCGCATCAACGCCTCGAACCCGTGCTCCGAGTACATGCACCTCGACAACTCGGCCTGTAACCTCGCCTCGCTCAACTTGATGAAGTTCCTGACCGAGAGCGGCGAGTTCGACACCGAGGCGTTCCGTCACGCCGTCGACGTGCTGATCACGGCGCAGGACATCATCGTCGACAACTCCAGCTACCCGACGCCCGAGATCGGTGCCAACGCCCGCGCGTACCGCGAGCTCGGCCTCGGCTACGCCAACCTCGGCGCCCTCCTCATGTGCCTCGGCCTGCCGTACGACTCCGAGGCCGGACGTCAGTACGCCGCCGCGGTGACGGCGCTCATGTGCGGCGAAGCTTATGCCCAGTCGGCGCGCATCGCCTCGGTCATGGGCCCGTTCGCCGGCTTCGCCATCAACCGCGACCCGATGCTCGATGTGCTCGCCAAGCACCGTAGCTACGCCTACAAGCTCGACTCGAAGTACGTGCCGCTGGAGTTGCTCAAGGCGGCCCGCACCGCTTGGGACGACGCTTGCGAGATCGGCCGAGCCGACGGCGTGCGCAACTCGCAAGCGACCGTGTTGGCCCCGACCGGCACCATCGCCTTCATGATGGATTGCGACACCACCGGCGTCGAACCGGACATCGCCCTGGTGAAGTACAAGAAGCTCGTCGGCGGCGGCATGCTCAAGATGGTGAACGGCAGCGTCTCGCGCGCCCTGCGCCGCTTGGGCTACGAGACGTCGCAGATCCAGGCGATCATCGAACACATCGACCAGCACGATACGATCGAAGGCGCGCCCGGCCTGAAGGACGAGCACCTGCCGGTGTTCGACTGCGCCTTCAAGGCCGCCGAGGGCACGCGCACCATCCACCATCTGGGTCATCTGCGTATGATGGGCGCGGTGCAACCGTTCCTCTCGGGCGCGATTTCCAAGACCATCAACATGCCCACCGAGGCGACGGTCGAGGAGATCATGGACGCCTACCTCGAGGCCTGGCGCCTCGGGGTCAAGGCGGTGGCGATCTACCGCGACGGTTGCAAGCGCACGCAGCCGCTGAACACGGCGAAGGAAGATCGGCGCACCGTCACGGGCGTCGACGCCCACCTCGTGCGCCGACGTCTGCCGCAGGATTGTCAGTCGCTACGCCACAAGTTCGATATCGCCGGACACGAGGGCTACATCCACATCGGCCAGTACGACGACGGCAGCCCGGGCGAGATCTTCATCAAGATCGCCAAGGAGGGCAGCACGATCTCCGGTCTGATGGACACCATCGGCATCCTGACGTCGATGGCGCTGCAGTACGGCGTGCCCCTCGAGGTCTTGGTCAGCAAGTTCAGTCACGTGCGCTTCGAGCCCTCCGGTTTCACCAAGAACCCGGAGATCCCGATCGCCAAGTCGCTCATCGACTACATCTATCGCTACCTGGGCTCGCGTTTCCTGAGCTCGGAACAGCGGACTTCGATGGGGCTGGCGACGGCCGAGGTGGAGACGCGCGGCGAAGCGGCGCCGGCGCGGGGCGGGTCGCAAACGGTGGCCGCCTTGGGCTTCAGTCCGCAGGCCGATGCGCCGAGCTGCTCCGATTGCGGCTCGATCATGGTGCGCAACGGTGCCTGCTACAAGTGCATGAATTGTGGAGCGACCAGCGGCTGTTCTTGAGCCGCGGGACGTTTCGAAAAACTGTGGGCGCGTGACGAGCGGGCGGGGTGGAGTGGTGATGCGGCGCTCGTCGCGTGGTTGGGCAGTGGCAGCCGAGTGAGTCTCGGGGGGGGCGCCTTGCGGCGCCCCTCGAGGTGGTGCCTACGGCCGGATCGTCGGTTTCCGACAGCCGATCCGGCTACGCTGTGGCCGTCGGGCGCTCGTTTACGGGCGCTCGGCGGCCATGGTTGTTAACCCGAAAAGGGCACCTCGGCAAATGAAAGTTTGTCCGAGGAAGGGTTTTTTCGGTCCTCCCGGCGGCCGGTCAAAATCGTCTCCAGGGGTTGCATCCGCTCCCACGGGCCGCCAGACTACCCCCATGGACACCCGAGCCCACCGGCCCGGGGGCGCAATGCGCATCGCCATCGCCGTCCTCGGCGTGGCCGCCGCCGGAGTTCTCGTCGCCAGTCGACCGATCTCCATGCCCCCCATCGCGTCCGCTTCCCCGGTCGACCCTCATCCTTCCACTTCGCCCTCCAGCCAGCAGCCTTGGCTCATCGGCGCCGGCGGCTGGCGCTTCCGCTTCGATACCACGGGCGTCGACTTCCCTTCGGTCGCCGAAGAACTCGCCGACCGGCCCCGCACCACCATCGATGAAGTACGGCTCTCCGATTACGACGAGCTGATCCGCTTCTACGCCGGTCGCGCCGGACTGGACTGGCGCCTGATTGCCGCCGTGATCTCCGCCGAATCCGCTTTCGATCCGTCGAGCCGCAGCCACAAGGGTGCTTACGGTCTCATGCAGGTGCGGGACATCGCCGCGCGTGCCGTCGGCGAGTCGCGCTTCCGTCAACCGGCCGACAACATCCGCACCGGCGTGCGCTACCTCCGCCACCTCGAGGCGGAATTCCCGCAGGCTCGCGGGCGCGATCGCCTCAAGCTCATGCTCGCCGCCTATAATGCCGGGCCGGGGCACGTGAGCGACGCGCAAGAACTGGCGAAGGACTTGGGCCTCGACCCGAACCGTTGGCACCGCGGCGTGCGCGACGCGCTGCTGATGTTGCAGCAGCCGCGCATCTACCAGCGCTACGAGCACGGCTACGTCAACGGCGACGTCACCGTGTCCTACGTCGAGCGGGTGTGGGATCAGTTCCTCAAGAACCAGCGCGCCACCCTCGGCGGCTCGATCGCCGGCCCCGACCCGCGCTCCTCGTCGCCGGATCTCGCCGGACGCCCGGCTTCGCCCGGCGTCGGCTGAACCACCCCTTCGGCGCGCGATTCCGAATCGGTCGTGTACCGGTGCAGCATGCGCCGCGCACTCATCGCCGGCTGAACCGACGGCTCCAGCCCAAACACGGCCTCTCGACGGCGAGGTAGGCGAGTGCCGACACCACGAGGATCGGCGGGAGCAACACGGCCACCCGCACCAGCCAAGCGAGCGTGATCGGCAGCGACTCCGCCGACCATGCCATCGTCGTCGGCGCCAACGGGCGCAACAGCAACGCGTGGTACAGGTAGATCGAGTAGCTCATGCCGCCGATGGCGACGCTCCACCGATAGCGTAGGACAGCCCGGCTCCAGGTGCCGCGGCCAAGAGCGACGTAGAGTGCGAGGACGAGGCAGGGCGTGAGCCAGTACAGCCCGTACTTGCGGGTGAGGATCGCGTAGAGGGTCGCGGCCGCGGCCATGGCCACGAAGTCCCAGGCTCTGCCGTTGCGCACGGGCACACGATCGAAGTCGTGGCGCAGATCCGCCCATAGAAACCCGGCGAGAAAAAACGGCAGCTGGTTGGCGAGGCTCAGATGCAGGCGCGGATAGACGGCACGGTCGAGCCAGGTTTGAGCGGCGAACGCCCAGCCCACCATCAACAGCAGCAAGAGGCCGCGTCGAACCGGCGCCGACCGCGGCGCCAGCAGGTAGGCCAGCAGCGGCATGACCAGGTAAAACTGCACCTCGACCTCGAGCGACCAGGCGATGCCGTGAATCCAGCTGGCTTGGCCGAACAGCGGACCATGCAGATACAGCAAGGTCGGAAGAAGGTGCGGTACGAAGGCGGACCAGCCAGGGTTGGTCCCGTACACGACGGCGAAGGCGACGAGCACGCTCAGCATGTACGGCAATTCGAGCCGGATGAGGCGCCGCAGATAAAAGGATGCGGTACGCGGTCGAGCGCCGCCGTCGCGATAGTGGGCGACGAAGGGTAGGGCGAGGACGAAGCCGCTGATGACGAAGAACAGATGCACGCCGAAGTGGCCGGCGTAGCCGACCTCGACCACGGCGGCCTGCGGGAATACCTGCCACCACTGGGCCGGCAAGCTGACGTCGCCGAAGCGCCCGCTCGTCTCGACGAACGCCGCCGTGATGTGGTGCAGCACGACGGCCAAGATGGCGAAACAGCGGAGGCCGTCGACTTCAGGAATGTAACCGGCGCTGGTGGTGGGTCGCCGGAAGAGAGCCGCGATGTCGTCTCTCCCGCGCATGCGTCGCAGCTACCTGCGCCGCCGACGCGACGCAAGCGAGCCGGCGCGTATGCCGCTGCGGCCGGAGGAGGGAGAGCGGATCCTCTCCCCTCGGCTGCGGCGAGGTCAGTTCTGCGGTTCGGTGCCGCCGACGCGGAAGAACTTCTGTCGCGACGGATCGGGCAGCCCGTTGGCGAAATTGACACCCATGTTCTGCATCATCGCGGCACAGTCCGAGTCGGTCGGACCCGACATGCAGCCCGGCGGCGTCTCGGGTTGGTTGACCGCTACGTCGGTGTCCTGCAGCAGTGCCGCGAGATCGGCGACGATGGTGTCGCTCGCCGGGTCGAAATTCGGCAGGAACACCTCGCCACGATTCGGCCGCTGGCACGAGGTGGTGTCGTTCGGGCTCGGACCGGTGCAGCCAGTGCTGCCGAGGTGGATGCGCGCCATGTCGGTCGCCTCGTCGATACGGATGAACTTGTAGCCGCCCTGCCAATTCCAGAACATCGCCGTGATCACCAGCGGCGACGGCGCGGTCGCCGCGTTCTGATGGTTCATGCGGAACGGCACGCCGAGGGTGAAGCGGATGCCGTTGTAGTCGCCGACCGGCACCATACCGCGTACGGTGGTGTTGGTCTGGGTCGTACCCGTGTTGCAGGGAGGCTGCTTGTTCTCGAAGTCGAGCAGGACCAAGTCCTCGAGCTGCCACACCCCGTCTTGTTCGAGGGTGACCGGCACCTCGCGGCCCTCGAGGTCGATGAGGCGGATGTTGCTGAGGTAGAAGCGGAAGTCGGAGGGCACGAAGGTGGCGTCGCTCAGTCCGATCCCTTCGTACGCGGTGCCGCATTGGAAGGGCAGGTCGCCGACGACGGCGGCGAAGTTGAGGGTCACCGGCTCGAAGGCGCACCCGTCGAGCGCGTTGTTGACCGACTGCAGGATCTCGTCGACGGTCACTTCGGTATCGCCATCGGCGTCGCCAACGCAGACGTCGCTCGGGGCGACGATGGTTTGCGCCGCGGCCAGGGTGGGGAGACTGAGGCTGAGGCAAAGGCTGAGGCAAAGGCTGAGGCTAAGGGTTGAGCGGATGAGCATGTCGACTCCTCGGGCTTGGTCGTTGCCTGCGTCGTCGCAGGTTAACCGCTCGTACGCGCTCTGTCTCTGCGACAAGTTGTCGCAGAGACAGATTCATTTCTGCGGTGGGTATTTTTGCAACTTGCGCTGTAACGAACGGCGATGGATGCCGAGACGGCGGGCCGCCTCGGAGATGTTGCCGGCGCAATCCGCCAGCACCCGGTTGATGTGTTCCCATTCGGCCCGCGCCAGCGACGGCGGCTCGAAGGCCGGGTCCAACGTCGTTTGCGGCGGCGCTTCGCCTTTGTCGAAGGCGGCGAGGATTTCGTCGACGTCGGCGGGCTTGGGCAAGTAGTTGGTCGCGCCGAGGCGCACCGCGTCGATCGCCGTGGCGATGCTGCCGTAGCCCGTGAGCACCAGGATGCGGGTCTGCGGATCGATGGCATGCAGATCGCGCACCAATTCCAGCCCGGAGCGGCCGGGCATGCGCAGGTCGACGACGGCGAACTCGGGCGATTCTTGCTGCGCCAGCGCCAAGCCCTCGTCATAGGTCCCGGCCATGCGCACGTCGAAACCGCGCTCGCGGAAGGCGCGCTCCAGACGCCGGCGCCAGGCTTCATCGTCATCGACGATGAGCAACGAGCGCCCGCCTTCGGATTCCGCTGTCGGCTGCATCGTGTCAGACATCGACCTCTCCCGCCGGCGGCAGCGTCAGGGTCACGGTCGTGCCGTGTCCGACTTGCGAGACGATGGTCATGGCGCCGCCGAGGCGGCTGAGAAAGGCGCGGGTCAGGAACAGCCCGAGGCCCATACCGTCGCCGGGCGCTTTGGTGGTGAAGAAGGGTTCGCCGACGCGTCGTTGCACCTCGGCCGTCATGCCGCAGCCGCGATCGGTGACGCGCAGTTCGATCGCCGCGCCGTGGCGGCGCGCGTCGAGTTGGACGGCGGCCGTCGAGGCTTGCAGGGCGTTGTCCAGGACGTTGCGCAGCACCCGACACAGGCCATCGCGCGGCACCGAGAGGCGGACGTCGTCGACGGCTGCGACGTCGAGTACGACGCGCGGCGGATCTTTGCAGGTCGCGGCGGCTTCGCGCAGCAGGTTGCCGAGGGGGAAGGCTGCCGCCGGTTCGCCCATGCTTTCGCCGTAGCTGCCGGTCATCTCGGCGAGGATGCGTTTGCAGCGTTCCACCTGGTCGCGAATCAGCTTGGCGTCGTCGAGAACGCCGGCGTCGACGCCACGTGATTCGAGCGAGCGCTGCAGTTCCTTGGCCACCAACGCGATGGTCGACAGCGGCGTGGCGAGCTCGTGGGCCGCGCCGGCAGCGAGGGTGGCGAGCGACGCGAATTTCTCATTGCGTTCGTGCAGGTCGCGCGCTTCGAGCAGTTCGACTTCACGGTCGGCGAGCGCCCGCCGCACTCGTTGCACGAAGTAGACGATGAAGCTGGCGGCGACGCCGAACGCCACCCACATGCCCTCGAGATGCATGCGCAGGTGATCCCCGTGGGCGCCGGGGCCGTTGTGGTCCATCGGCATCTGCGCCGGCAGCAGGAACAGCAGGCCGAAGCAGCCGAGCGAGAGGAGGGCGAGAAGCCAGGTGACGCGCTCGCTCAGCACTACGGCGGCGAGGGCGATGTGCACCAAGTAGAGGAAACTGAATGGGTTGAAGGGGCCGCCCGTCAGGTAAAGCAACCCGGTGAGCAGGAGCACGTCGGCGACCAGCAGCAGCGACACCATCCACTCGTCGATGCGTGACCCACGCCGGGCCCAGAGTTCGCAAGCGACGTTGCTGGCTGCCTCGACGGCGACCAGCGCCAGCAGCGGCTGCAGCGGGAGGTGGATGTGCATCCAGCGATCGACGACCAGAATCGTCGTCAGTTGGCCGAGCACCGCGCCCCAGCGCAGTCGCAATAGCCAGGCGAAATTGATGACGGACGCGTCGCGCACGCTCGCAAGGCCCCTCTCCCCGACCCGGGCTTGGACGTCGGTGGGCGGAGTAG
The DNA here is from genome assembly GCA_964524885.1 of uncultured Binatia bacterium (SeqCode). GTDB lineage: Bacteria > Desulfobacterota > Binatia > HRBIN30 > HRBIN30 > CALJUJ01. Next base: position 19,656 of record CAZGEJ010000003.1, on the reverse strand, counting down.
ACACCGCGTCAGCAGGCGTCTCAATAGAATCACCGTGCGGCATTTCGTCGCATTCCATTGCTCGACCCGGCTCGCTAGACAGGTGCGCTTATGCGAGGACTTGCCGCGTCGCGGTCCCGGCTCAGCCGGCTGCTCGTTTGGTCCGTCGTCTCGACCGCGGTTGCCGTCCAAGCTTTCGTCCCGGTGTTCGCCTGCGACATATGCGCCGTGTACACCGCCACCGAGCTGCAGCAAAGCCGCACCGGACTGCGGCTCGGCCTGGCCCAGCAGGTTGCCTACTTCAGCACGCTGCAGGAGTCGGGCGACGAAATCGCCAATCCCAACGACGAGCACATGCTCAGTTCGATCAGCCAGTTCATCTTCGGCTATCAGGCCCACCCGCGCGTCGGGCTGCAACTCTCCGTGCCCTATATCGTGCGCGACTTCCGCCGCGCCGTCGCCGGCGAACCCGAGCCCTGCTGGCTCGAACCGCTGTGCGGGCCGCCGACCGCGACCACCGCCATCGACGATGGCAGTGTGTCGGGCTTCGGCGACGTCTCGTTCCTCGTCGATTGGCTCGCTTTCCGCCACGTGGACGAGGGTGGTGTGCTCCGGCTGGCGCTGCAGACCGGCGCGAAACTGCCGAGCGGCAGCACCGACCGCCTCGCCGAGGAAGTGACACCCGCGCCCGCAGCGCCGGCCGCGGCGGCGGCGACGGTCGAATCCAACGGCAACCAGTCGGTGCGCCAAGGGCACCGGTGGGCCGGGCCGGTGAGCGGTATCCACGGCCACGACCTGGCCCTCGGCACTGGCTCCCTCGACGGGGTCTTCGGCATCTCGGCGCTATGGACGCGGCGGCGTCTGTTTTCCTCGGCGCGCGTGCAATACATCCTGCGCCAGCAAGGCGACTACGGTTACGAGTACGCCGACGAGTTGACCGGCGGCCTCAGTCCCGGCTGGTTCGTAGCGCTCGATCATCGCTACAGCCTGGCCGTGCTGGCCTCGATCGCCGTCGAGAACAAAGGCAAGGACGAGCTGCAGGGACAACGATTGGCGGATACGGCCTACACCGGATTGTACGCCGGTCCAGGAGTTCACTTCACTTGGGGCGCGCAGCTGAGCGTCGACCTGACGGCCGACATTCCGGCGGTGCGCAACAACTCCGACATCCAGATGGTGCCGGACTACCGCCTGCGTGGAGGGCTGATGTGGCGCTTCTAGGTTGGGCTGGCGAACACCGAACCGGCGCGTCGCCGCGATCGGGTTGGGCGAGGACGTGCCGGATGCTGGTGGCGATCGGCGTCTGGCTGATGGTGGAGACGGCTACGGCCCTCGATGTCGGCGACCGTCTTCCATCGATCGAGTTGCAGGATTGGCAGGGGACGAGCCTGCAGGTGGGGCCGAGCACGCCGGGAATCGTCCTCGTCGATTTCTGGGCGAGCTGGTGCATTCCTTGTCGTACGCTTCTGCCCGCCTTGTCGCGGGTGGCGCAACGTCTGCCGCAGGCGCGTGTGGTGGCGGTCAACGTCGACGCCGATCGCAGCGAAGCCGAGGACTTGCTGGCGATGCTTGGACCGCTTCCCGGCCTGACGCTGGCGCGCGATCCGTCGGCCCGCTTGATGGCGGACTTTGGCGCCCCTTCGATGCCGGCGCTGTTCGTCTTCGTCGACGGCCGGTTGCGTACCATTCACGCCGGCTTCTCCCCGAGCGAGGTGGAGAAGCTCGGCGACGAACTGCGCGGCCAGCGCGGCGAATGAAGGTTGCCGGGTGATTTCAGTCGCAACCGTTCAGTCCGTGATTCACGGCGCGGACGATTTCCTCGACGGTGACGAGCCCATCGACGTTGCCGTCGAACGACAGACAGGCGTCCATCGCCAGCGAGCCCAAGGCGATGTTGATGCCGGTGACCAGTTCGTCGACGGTGACGGAGGTATCGCCGCTACAATCGCCGAGGCAACGGCGGGCCACTTCCGTCGCCGTGGCGGTCGGGGTGGCGCTGGCCGTCGGTTCGCTGGTGGCCGTTGCGGTGGCCTGTGCTGCCGTCGGCGTGGGAGTGTCGGGTGGCATCGTCGGTGAGGCCGTCGGCGTGGCCGTCGCCGTTCGATTGCTGAAGGTGAGGCGGAAGATGTCCGAGTCGAGATAGCCGCCGGAACCCTTCAGCCGGAACGCGATCTCGTAGTCGCCGACGACGCCGCTCGGCAAAATCAGTTGCCACGACGGGTGCACGTGCAGCCCTGGGGCATTGCCCAGACGATGCGTCTGACCGGCGGTGCGAAGGGTGACGTCGCCGATCTTGACCGAGGCTCCCGTGTCGATCGACACCACCTCGAAGGTGACGGCCGTGCCCGACTTGAGGGCATAGAGCGAAGCTTGCGGCCGGTCGCCGCTCGCCGCGACGAAGCCGGGGTCGGCCGCCGAGTAGAGGCATTGGCCGCCGGCGCAGAAGTTGGAGGGCAGGAACACCTTGGCGGTGGTGTCGAAGTCGCTGGCGAGCCGCCCGCCTCCTGCGGCGGTCGACGCGACGGCGAAGTCGGTGTGTTGTGCGGTGGCTTCGGCAGCGACAGCGCAAAGGAACGCCAGCAACAGAGACGTGCGTCGGGTCATCGTCGGTCTCCCAGGTTGCCGAGGGCGGCGCCGCGCGCCGCCCTCGGTCGATCACGAGTGCGCGGATTACTCTTCTTCGAGTTGGCTCATCTCGATGCACGAGAAGGCGTCGCGCACTGCCTCCTCCACCGCTTCGGCGTCGCAGTCGTCGGCCACTTCGCACGCGCCGCCCGGGCAGTCGCCGGGGGTACTGCAGGCGTTGCCGTCGTTGGCGCCACCCTCGCAGCGCGTCGGCTCACAAGCAGCTCCCGTGTTCGGGCCGGCGACACAGGTCTTGGCGCCATCGTCGCAGGTGCTGGCGGCTTCGACCATTTCCTCGATCGAGTTGTCGTAGGCGGCGCCGATCAGTTCCTGCGTGCGGCAAACCGCCATGCCCAGGTGGGTGCGGATGTTGCTGGCCGTGAAGGGGCCGAACGATCCGGCGTTGTCCTTGTCGCAGGCCTTGTCGAGCTTGGCGACGGACTTCTCCATCAGGCCGAGGGACAAGGCTGCCAGGCTCTTGGTGTTGCCGACGCACAGGCCACCCGGGCAGCCTGCGTCGTTGGCGCAGGCGTTGCCCGCGTTGCTGCCGCCGCTGCACGTCGGCACCGCGGGATCACACGCCTTGGCGGCTTTGACTTCGCTCTTGCCCAGTTCTTCGGCGGCGAACACGGCGTCGAGGCACTTGGCGAGCAACTGATGCTGCTTGCTGACGAGCGCCCGCGTTTCCTTGGCTACCGCCTTGCGGCACTTGTCGGCGGTCGAGGCGGAGGACGGTTCGTTGGGGTCGACCTCGAGGGCGGGGAGAAAGCCATTCGACACGGTCAGCGTCAGCTCTTCCGAGTCGCCGTAGCCAACCGACGAGCCGGAGCCTTCGCGCAGACGTAGGGTGACCGTGCCTTCGCCAAAGGTGTTGTCGTCGCCGGTGTTGAGGTTGATGAAGAACTCGCCGTGCCGATGCAGGCCCGAGCTGTCCGGTTCGCAGGTGCCGGTGCACGCGCCGCCGCCGGTGCAGGCAGACGGGTTGCCGGTGCATACCGTGCCTGGGTTATCGCCGCCTTCACAGACCGAATCGACGTCGATCTGACAAGTGTGCTGTCCGAGAATGACCGTGTCGCCCGGGGAGGAAAGGGTGACCGCGTCGTAGACGAAGGAGACGTCGCCTTCGCTGCGTACCAATTCGATTTCGACTTCCGTCGGTACGATGAGTTCGAACTCGTCGATGCCGTCTCCTTCACCCGGGACGAAGCCCGGGCTGGTCGAGCTGAAGATGCCCGGCAGCCCCGACGGTGTGACGCGGATGTTGGGGCGCTCGTCGACGGGGTAGTCGACAACGAGCGAGCCGCCGCCGTCGGCGGTGGAGACGATGGTCATGTCGGCTTCGCCGTGGCCGTGATCATGTTGTGCCGACGCCATGGAGGCGGCGGCGAGAGTGACGGCCAGGAAGGCCGTCGTGCGATAAAGATTTCGGTACATCGTTGGATCCTCGTGTTGATGGCGAGCCTCGCGGCTCCCCTGGTTGGTGACGCTGGTGAATCATCCAACACGAAGACGAGGGGGACCGCGCGAGCTTGGTGTGGGAGGTGTCGGAGAGGAGCAGTCCGAGCCCGGCGCTGGCGGCGGCGCGGCCGCGACGGCGGGCGCCGGCACGGCGGGTGGCGCGACACCGACATGTGCCGTCGCCAGCGCCAGACGGCAGACGGCGCAGGCGTCGGTTGCGCCGGCCTCATGCCGCGGCGGATGCGCCGCCGCAGTGGCGATGGCCGCGACGTACAGAGAAAGCACCCAAACGCCGAGATGCCGGCGACGCCGCCTGTGCACCTTCGAAGGAACGAGAGTCATCGACATGGCGTGACGTCAGTCGAGCCGACCAGGCGGCGTCATCGAGTCGCGGAGCGCCGATCCGTGGCGTAGGACTACGGCGACGCGGCTGGTGCCGCCGCCGCGCCGCGGCGGTCGGGTGACGCAGGTTCGGACGGTACTTCGCCCGTGGGCGCCGCTGGGCGCCTGGAGCATGCTGCGTGTGTCGTCAGCCGGCGCCCACGCCATGGTCGGATGCCGCGCGACGTTCGTGTCGAGAAACCACATGACGATCCCACCTCGCCACGGCAGGTCGAGGCGACCCGCCATGACGGAACGAGCGGTCGGAATCGCCCATTCCGAACAGGCGATTCGACCCTTCCCTCACTGCCTTGACTCGACTCGCGTTGGCGAATGCGAGCCCGGCAGTAGCGCTATGGAGGTCTAGATCGTGTGCGGCGGACCGCGAGCGAAGGGCGCGTTGACGTAGCCGTACGAGGCCACGGACCTTGAGGCGAGCGGTTGCCATGGAATCGGATCGGTTGCCGGGCTCTCCAGGGCCGGCGCGCTCAGCGCCGCCGGGGAGTGTTGCGCCAGATGGCAGACGGCGCAGCTGCCTGCGTCGTCGACATGCTCGACCGCATGCGCCCAGGTGGCGCCGCTAGCCAACAAAAAGATGGCGAGCGCCAGCCAGGCGAACAGCGAGCGTGTGCGACGAGACGGTCCCATGACGAAGCGACCACCTACATGCGGTTCCCAGGCGAGTCAATTGGTCTCTTCCGCCCTTGAGTATCGAGTCGCGTTGCACGCCCCAAGGCGACCCACGGCCGTGGGCAACCGACGCATCCCACATCCGGGCGCAATGCGAAGTTTCGTGCGCGGCGGACGCGCCCAGCGCAATTCGCGCAAACGCCGTGGCTTCGCCCTCAGCGGACGGCGCGCAGCTTGGGGTGGACGGCGGTGTACGCCATCGCCGCCAGCATCAGGAAGGCGTTCAGGACAAAGGGGCCACTTGGATTCACTTCGAACAAGGTCGTGCCGAGCATCGGGCCGAAGATGTTGCCGAGAACGCCGATGGCGTTCGTCAGCCCCGCCACCGCTCCTTGTTCGTCCGGGCCGACCGCGAGGGACGCTCCGGCGGCATTGCCCGGACGCACCAGCCCCAAGCCGACACCGAGCAGAGCCTGGGCGGCGAGATAGGCGCTCAGATGCGAGCCGAAGATCATCAGCACGAACGCCGCCAACGTCAGTGGCAGGCCGGTCCACGTCATCCCGCGGGCCGTCGGCTTCAGCCGCTGCACCAGCACCAACTGCGCGAACAACCCCGCCACCGCCAGCGCCACGAAGCACAGGCCGGCGTATTGCGTCGTCCGCGCCGCATCCAACCCCAAGCGCGCCTGGAGAAAGAATGCGATAGTGATCGCCGTCGTCGAGCGCACCGCCTGCAGCGACGTCGCCACCAGCAGAAACGGGAAGATGCGCGCATCCCAGAAGCGCAGACGGGGTGGCGCCGGTGCATCCTTCGATCGGACTGGAGCATCCTCCGGCAAGAACCACCAGATCGACACGGCGCTCAGCCCGGCCAGCATCGCCGTCAGGTACAGCGGCGCCAGCAGCGACACCACCGTCAACGCCGCACCGACTGCCGGCCCGAGCGTTTGGCCCAAGCCGAACGCGGCGTTGACCATGGCGACGCCGGCCGTGCGGTCCTCACGACTGGTGCGGTCGGCGACGTACGCCTGCGCCGCCGGCCCCGTACCCGACCCGAAGAGGGCGAAGACACAACGCGCCGCGATCATCAGTGGGTAGATGACGCTGACCGGGTAGATTCGGGCGAGGCCGAGCTGAATCATGCCGGCGAGCAAGGCCATCGACGCGCCGAAACCGAGCAGTCCGACGAGAATCACCGGCCGCCGTCCCCAGACGTCGCTGCGTCGCCCCCAGCGCGGACTCATGAAGACCCAGATGGAGGCGGAAGTGGCGAAGATCAGCGACACCTGAAACGGGCTGAGGCCGATTTCCGTCGCCGCCGGCGGCAGGATGGAGAACAACATCGACTGCCCCATGCCCAGGCACACCAGGCAAGCGAAGAGGACCCGGAAGGCGGCACGATGTTCCGACATCCGACCCTTGTCCCACAGGACGGGAGTCAGGTGAACTCCCGCCGTCTCGCACGCGCCCCTTTTTCCATACCGCAATATTCCCGTGTCCTACGGGGTTTGAGGAAAATTTGACTGGACGGCCCCTCCGTCAACCGGTAAGGGTACCGCGCCGTTCGGGTTGATCGGTATACCGTGGAGGGAATTGTATATGGTCCATTTGCGACTCGTGGGTGTGGTGTGTCTTGGGGTGGCCTCGCTGATGGGCACGGCGTCGGCGCAATACGTCGCGCCGAATGTCGTTTCGGCACTTTGCCGCAAGGACATGCACAAGATCGTCAACAGCATCACCGAAACCACCATCAACGAAATGGTGAAGTGCCATCGACTGCGCATCGACGGCGATATCCCTCCGGCGACCGACTGTAACGATGCCAACAACGCGTTTTCGGGCCTGAAGATCTCGCGCGAATCCGACAAACTCATCCGCCGCGCCGCCAAGGCCTGCGACGGCAGAACCGACGTCTCCGAGCCCGCCGGCCTCGGCTACATCACCTGTCCCGCACCCTGCGGTTCGATCATCATCGAAGATTACGAAAACGGCGTCGCCCCTTGCTTGCTCTGTGTCGTCGAAGCCGAGGCCGAGTACTTCACCTCGCAGGTCTTCGGCACCCCGCCGGTGCCGCTTTCCAAAGACGCACGCAAGTGCCAGAACTCCGTCGGCCTGGCTTCGAGCAATTATTTGTCGCGCCGGATGGCGATCCAGGAGCGCTGCGAACGCGACAAGGAACAGGGCAAGGAACCCCTCAGTCTCGATTGCAAGAACCATGACCCGCGTGGCGAAATCGCCCGCGCCGCCGACAACCTGAGCCGCGCCATCGCTCGCTGCTCCAACGAAGACTTCAATTCTCTCGGGAGCTGCGGCGCCAACGTCGCCGCCTCGCAGATCTGCCTGCTCAATGCCTCCAATCTCTCCGGCGACCTGATCTTCGACGCCGTCTACCCCGGCATCCCGGCTCCAACCCCGACCGCCACCGCCACCGCGACGCCGGTCTTCAGCTCGACGCCTACACTGACGCCCACGACCACGCCGACCAGCACCCCGACGCGTACCCCGACCAACACCCCGACCAACACCCCCACGTCGACCCCGACCCGCACGCCGACCAACACGCCGACGGCCACCCCGACCGCGACGCCGACGAACACCCCGACGCACACGCCGACATCCACCCCGACGTCCACCCCGACCACGACGCCGACCGCCACGCCGACCGCGACGCCGACGAACACCCCGACCGGCACTCCGACGTCGACCCCGACGTCGACCCCGACGTCGACCCCGACGCTCACCCCGACTCTCACCCCGACTCAGACACCCACGGGCACGCCGACGATCACGCCGACCCAGACGGCGACCTTCACCGCCACCAACACGCCGACGATCACGCCGACGATCACGCCCACCTCGACCCCGACCTTCGGCCCAGGCCGCGTCTTCGTCACCGAGGCGGTCTACGCCGCCGACTTCGGTGGCCTCGCCGCAGCTGACACCATCTGTCAGCAGACTGCCACCGACGCGAACTTGACCAGCCAAGGCACCTGGATCGCCTGGCTCTCGACCACCGCCATCGATGCGCGCGACCGCATCACCAACATCCCCTACGCGCGCATGGACGGCGTCGTCCTCGGCCAAGAAACCGTGCCGCCCGATGAAACGCGCGGCGCCTTGCTCGACTGCACCAAGGACATGTTCGATTCGATCGAACTGAACCAGTTCGGTGCGATCGCCGGCGGTACCGCCAACGTCTGGACCGGCACCGCCTGTAACGGCACGCGCGATACCGACTCCGGCGGCGGCGTCTGCGGCAATTGGACCTCGACCAGCACCGGTTCGCGGGTCACCGTCGGCACCTGCCGCAACGCCAACTCCTCGTGGACCGACCGCGATGGCACCTTCAACTGCGGCTTCGCCGGCGCCCACTTCTATTGCTTCGAAGTGGCGTTCGCGTGTGGCACCCAGGGCAAGAACTGCTGCGAAAGCAACAAGTGCGACACCGGCCTGAGCTGCATCAGCGGCACCTGCCAAAACTCGCCGAGCTGAGCCCAAGCACAAGAAGGGGACAGTCCCGCGTGGACTGTCCCCTTCACTCACGCGGTGGCATCGCCGCGGCCAAGCCGATACACAACAGGATGCTGCCCACCGGCAGCAAGACGATCGCTACTCCTGGGTCGCCGGCATAGGGCCATACCCCCGCGGCGTAAAAGGCCGACGGCATCGTCACCGTCGCCCAGCGCAAGGCGAGCGACGCCAGCCGCCGCCGCATCGCCGCGGCTTCCGACAGCAGTCCCACCGTCGCGGCAAACGCCACGTGCACCAACCCGAGCAGCGTCCCGTGTGCGTGCCCCAAGGTCCACATCAGCCGCCGCGTCTCCTCGCCGACATCCAAGTACCAGCCGACCTTGAAGGCGTGCAGCGCCTCCAGCCCGAGGCCCCCCACCGCGAAGACGAACAACGTCCCCCAGCCCCAGCGGAGGTGGATGCGGATCAGTGGATCGTGGCGTGGCTGCATGCCGCGACCATAGCCCGAGCCGGAAGCCCACGGTCAAATGGAAGATCGACTTTTCATCGCCGGTGCAATGTGACAAGTCGACCGCATCCCAGTTCGCGAGGAACGCATGCCCGCTCTCATCGGCAAGATCTACCTCGGACCCGGCGGCGCCCAGATCATCGTCACCAAGGGCGGCCCCGGCATCCTCTCGGACGGCAACGTACCGCTTCAGCGCAAGGACGGCGGCGAGCCGTTCGCGGCGGACGCAACCCCCGGCAGCGAGATGCTGCTCCTCGGCAAACGTTACCGCTCTCTCGACGGGGCCGTCGAAATCCTCGTCAACAAGCCCGGCCCCTGCGACCTGCGCTACGACGGCCAGCCGATGGAACTCAAACAAGCTAAGCCGCTCCCCTCGAGCGATTGAGGCGTACTTCCAGGAGCTTCCCATGATCGACGGTCCCGTGCGTGTCGGCAGCATGCTGTTCACCATCGTCGAGCCGCATCGCGGCCACGAGGTCGCCTACAATCGCTGGTACGAGCGCGACCACTTCTACGCCGGTTGCATGATCGGCCCGTGGCTCTTCGCCGGCAGTCGCTGGGTCGCCACCAAGCCGCTCAAGGCGTTGCGCTTCCCCGCCTCGACTCCCTTCGCCCAGCCGAGCGTGCGCGACGGCTCGTACCTCGCGATGTACTGGATCCACGCCGACCACCACGAGGAACACCACGCCTGGGCCAGCCCGCAGGCGCGCTGGCTGTACCAACAAGGCCGCGGCTTCAACGAACGCACGCACGTGCACACGCTGATGTACACCCTCGACCACGTGCATTACCGCGACGCCGATCCGGTGCCGTTGGCGCTGTCGCTCGACCACAATTTCCCCGGTATGGCCACCCTCGCCGTGCGCCGCGCCGAGGGTGTGCCGCAAGCGGCCAGCGATGCTTGGTTCGCCGAACGCCTGCCGCGCCTCCTGCAAGGTTCGCCAATCGCCTCCTGCTCGACTTGGTCGCCCATCCCGCAGGGTGAAGGGCCCATGCCCATTCCGCGAGTCGAACACACCGACCGCCTCGACCTGCAGATCTACTTCCTCGACGAGCGACCTGAAGCCAGCTGGCCCGCCTTCGTACAACTCGCCGGCGACCTGCATGCCAGCGGCCTCGGGGAAGTGATCTTCGCCTCGCCTTGGTGGCCGACCGTCGTCGGTACCGACACCTACACCGACCAACTCTGGTAACCGCGCGTCGTCGAGCCTGCCATGAAGGACACCCTGTCGATCCTCACGTTGAATTGCTGGAACGTTTCTCCACCCTACGAAGAACGCATCGAACGCATCCGCGCCGGTATCAAGGCCTTGCAGCCGGACGTCATCGGGCTGCAGGAAATCATCGTGCGCCCCGACGGTTTCGACCAGGCGGCGCAGATCCTCGACGGGCTGGGCTACGCATCCGTCTTCGCTCCGGCATTCGCGTGGGACGACAACGGTCAGCCGCGTGCCGGTGGGGATCACGACTTCGGCTTCGGCAACGTCGCCGCCGCGCGCCATCCCATCCGCGACGTGCGCCGCTGCCAGCTGCCGGGCGAGGAGAGCGGCGAATGGCGCGCCGCCACCGGCATCATCGTCGATACCCCCGCCGGGGCCTTGCCGTTCGTCTCGACGCATCTCAATTGGAAGTTCGAGCACGGCTACGTGCGCGAGCGCCAAGTCGTCGCCGTCGCCGACTTCGCCGATGCACTCGCTACCGGGCATCGACTACCACCGGTGATCGCCGGCGACTTCAACGCCGAGCCCGACGCGAGCGAAGTACGCTTTCTCAAAGGTTGGCAATCCCTCGCCGGGCGCAGCGCCAGCTACTTCGATGCCTGGCAACACGGCGGCGACGGCGGACCCGGCTGGACCTGGGACAACCGCGACCCCTTTGCCGCCTTGGCCGGCGAGCCCGACCGCCGCATCGACTACGTCTTCGTCGGCTTCGACCACGAGCGACCGGCGACGCGCGTCGTCGATTGCCGCATCGTCATGAACGAAGCGCGCGACGGAATCTATCCGAGCGATCACTTCGGCCTGATGGCTTGGTTCGAAGTCTGAACCGGAAAAGAGAGCACTGCCCGCATGTTGCGAACCCTCGCGCACTTGGCCCTGGGCCATCATCGTCGCATCCTCTGGACCTGTGCCGTCGTGATGCTGGCGTCGATCGGCATCCTGATTCGCGGCGGGGCGTTTTCGTCCGGTACGACGAAGGGCATCGAGTCGTCGCTGGCGCAGGAACTCGTCGTGCGCGAGTTGGCTTATCCGGGCGATTCGTCGTTTCTCATACTCTTCACCAGCCGCGACTTCGATTGGCGTGATCCGCGTTACGCCGAGGAACTCGGCAAGGCGTTGGCGCCTCTACGTACCGACCCGCGCGTGCGTGCGGTGCTGGCGCCGGACGACGCCCCGCAACTGGTGGCGGAACGCTTGGTATCGCAGGACCGCAAGCAGACCCTGGTGGTGGTCACGCTGCGCGATGCGTATCAGCAAGCCGAGGAGATCTATCCGGAGCTGCGCGCCAACGTACGCAGCGATGTGCTCGCAGCCGGCTTCACGGGCTTTCTCGCCTACCGCAACGATCTCGATACGACCTTGGCGTACGACGTGTTGTTCGCCGAGATGATCAGCTTGCCGCTGGCGTTGTTGGTGTTGATCGTCGTCTTTCGCAGCGTCGTAGCGGCGGCCATCTCGGTCGGCGTCGGCGCCCTGTCGGTGTTGGCCGGCATCGCGGTGCTGACGGCGACATCGCACGTCTTCGACATCGCCGCGTATGCCGTCAACGTCGCCTCGCTGATCGGGCTCGGCGTCGCCATCGACTACTCGCTGTTTCTCGTCAGCCGCTACCGCGACGAACTCGCCGAGGGAGCGACGATGGCGCAGGCGTTGGAGACGGCGCTCGAGTCGTCCGGCCATGCCGTGTTGTTCTCGGGCTTCGCCGTCGCCACCGGCTTGGCGGGATTGTTCTTCTTTCGTGGCTCGTTCCTCGCCTCGATGGGGTTCGGCGGCAGCCTCGTGGTCGCCTTTTCCGTGTTGTTCGCGCTGACGTTTTTGCCTGCGGTGTTGGTGGCGGTCGGGCCGCAGATCGACCGCTGGCGCATCACGCTGCCGCGGCTGACGAGCTTCGACGGCGGCTGGCACCGGATCGCGACTTGGGTCATGCGGCGACCGGTGTTGGTGTTGTTGCCGACGCTGGCGGTAGTACTGGCGTTGGGGTCGCCGTTCTGGCGCATGAACCTGGCGGCGGCCGACATCTCGACGTTGCCGCGCGGGGTCGAGGCACGCGACGTCTACGAGGAAGTGCGGCGGGTATTTCCGGATCAAGCGAGCACGCGCATCCTCGTGGTCGTGCAATATCCCGACGCTCCTGCCTACACGCCGGAGCGGGTTGGTCCGTTGTACGACTTGGCGCAGCGTCTGGCGCAGCTGCCAGGGGTGGCCAAGGTCGAGGGGGTCGTCGACACCGACCCGCGGCTGACGCGTGACTACTTCGAGGCCGATGCGGAGACGCCGGAAGAGGACTTGCCGGCAGCGGCGGCGCGCATGCGTTCGCTGGTTACGGCCAAGAACATCGCCTTGCTGACGGTGGTGACGGATGCCGGTCCGACCAGTGCCGAAGCGCGGGCGCTGGTGCAGCTCTTGCGGCAGAACCGCACCGTGGGCGACGGCACCATCCTCGTCGGCGGCACGCCGGCCAACGACGTCGACCTCAACGCCTTCATCCTGTCGCGCGCGCCGTGGGCCGTGGGGCTCGTACTCGTGGTGACCTACCTCGTTCTCTTCGTGATGCTGCGATCGGTGCTGTTGCCGCTGAAGGCGGTGGTGATGAACCTGTTGTCGATCGCCGCTTCGTTCGGTGCGCTGGTGTGGATCTTCGAAGAGGGGCATCTCGTCTGGCTCTTCGGCTTCGAGCCGGGTCCTCTCGATGCTGCCGTGCCGGTGCTGTTGTTCTGTTCCGTCTTCGGCATGTCGATGGACTACGAGGTGCTGATGTTGTCGCGCATGCGCGAGGAGTATCTGCGCAGCGGCGACAATACCTGGGCGGTAGCCGAGGGATTGGAACGAACCGGAAGATTGGTGACCAGTGCCGCGGCGATCATGGTGGCGGTGTTCGCCGCCTTCGGCTTCGGGCGGGTGATTCTGGTGCAATCGTTGGGGGTGGCGTTGGCGTTGGCGGTGGCGCTGGATGCGACCTTGGTGCGGGTGCTGATCGTGCCGGCGACCATGCGCCTGTTCGGCGACTGGAACTGGTGGGCCCCACGCTGGCTCGGCGGCGGGGCGAACGTACCCCGGCGATGAAGTCAGCGCTCGCCCAGGTCTTCGCGACCGCGTAGTTCGGCGAGTTGGGACGAGACGGAACGGCAATCGCCGATGGCGCGGTCGCGCACGATGGCGCAGGCAAGTTCGCGCCGCAGCACGGGGTTACGGCCGCCGCTTGGGCCGCCGAGGGTCATGCCCTCGGAGCGCAATTCACCGATACCGGGCACCAGCACCATGGCGCTCATCAGCTCGAGCTTCCCGTCTGGGCCCTCGAGCGTGCGCCACGACTCGACGACGACGCCGCGGTCGAAGCGACCCAGATGGGATTCGACCTTGGCGATGTGCGACACGCGCACGGTTTGCTCGACCTCGATTTCGGCCATGGCCATGCCGTCGTCGATGCGGGTGACGACGGCGCGCGCGGAGCGTCGCTCTTCACCGGCGCCGAGCGGGGCACTCAGTTGCCGTAGCGGCGGGTCGTAGGTGCGGCGCAAGCCGCTGGCCAGATCGTCCTCGGCGAGCAGGTCGAGACGTTGGCCGTCATAGTACATACGCATGCGGGTGGCGGGCGTGCCGTCTTGGCTGAGGGTGACGTCGATTTCGTTGGCGGTCGGGCGCGCCGAGACGTGTTCGATCTGTACCCCCTCGGCGACGCGGCGGCCGTTGATGATCCGTTGCCAGAGGTAGACGAAGTGATCGCGATCCTGCAGGGGCAAGACCTGGCGCAGATCCACGTCGACGCGAGCGCCATTGCGGCCCAGCGTCGAGCAGCCGGCGAGGAGCAGGGCGGGGAGCAACAGGGTAATGGGGAAAAGCGCCAAGCGATTCATCGACCGACTGCGAACCTAGCGAATGCCGGCACCGGTTGGAAGCCGCCGGCCGACGCGCCGGTTGTTTGCAGGTCTGCGCAACCGCCGGGAGGTCGGAGAGATCGGCGCCCGAGGGTCCTGCCCTTCGGTTTCGTGCGTGACGCCGGCGGCGGGCGCTTGGCGCCGAAGCGAGGCGATCGCGTGAATTTCGGCTGCCTGTCGCGGGCCGCCCGCGATGCGGTTGGTTGGGCCGAGCAATGGTTGCACAGCAAGAGGGACAGTCCCCGCACGGGGGCTGTCCCCTGCTCCGGTTGCGCTGGTACCATTAGCTGCCACATCGATGGGGAACCGACGTGGCCTAGTCGCAACCTTGGTCGCGCGAGAGGAAGCGGAGATGATACCCGAGCAACTTCTGTTCATGGCGGCTGCGATTCTGGTCGTCGCGTTCCTTTATTCGTCCGTCGGCCATGCGGGCGCGTCGGGCTACATCGCGGTGATGACGCTGTTCAGCGTCGCTCCGGAGATCATCAAGCCGACGGCGTTGGCGCTCAACATTCTCGTGGCGTGCTTGGCTGCGTGGCAGTTTTGGCGCGCGGGCCACTTCTCGTGGTCGGAGTTTTGGCCGTTCGCGGTGCTCTCGGTGCCGTTGGCGTTCGTCGGCGGCTACGTCGCGCTGCCCACGCGTGTGTTCAAGGTGCTCGTCGGGCTGGTCTTGTTCGCCTCGGCGGCGCGCCTGTTGGTCCGCCCACCGGCCGACGTGAAGACGGGCGATGCGCCGAGGCTGGCGGCGCTGGCCATCGGCGGCGGCATCGGGCTGTTGTCCGGTCTCACCGGCACCGGCGGTGGCATCTTTCTGACGCCGATTTTGCTGCTCCGGCAATGGGCGCGCGCGCGTGTCGCGGGGGCGCTTTCGGCGATGTTCATCCTGTTCAATTCGATCGCCGGGCTGGTCGGTCACCTGAGCGCGGCGCACGCCTTTCCGACACCGGCGTTGGCTCTCTTGGTTGCGGCAGGCGCCGGCGGTGCGGCGGGTTCTTATCTCGGGAGCCGGCATCTGCCGCCGACGGTGGTCAAGCGTCTACTCGCCATGGTGCTGTTCATCGCCGGCGGTAAGCTGATCTTCGCCGGATGAGGGCGGATCAACGCCAAGACGAGGATGCACCGAGGAAACTTCCCGGGTTCTCTCCGCGGCTCCGTCCGAGCCGGCGGGATGGGGCGGGGCTCGGACGGTGGGCGCTGGCCGGGCGGCGCCCCATCAGAGTTGCACGACCTCGGCGCCGGCTGCCGGTTGGAGAGGGAAGCGGACCCGATCGAGGGCTTCGCCGCGGACGCCCCGGCGGGCGTAATAGTGCCCGTCGAGCCCGGCGAGCAGCGCCGCGACGCCGTCGCGGGGGACGAAGGCGACGATACAGCCGCCGAACCCGGCCCCCGTCAATCGCGCCGCTTCGGCGCCACTCGCTTCCGCGATCGCCACCAGCTCTTCCAGCTCGGGGCAGCTGATTTCGTAGTTGTCGCGGCAGCTTGCGTGCGATGCCCTGGCGTTCCAGGCGAAGCGATCGACGGCACCCTCAAGGAGAGCCTGCTCGGCGTCGTCGACCCGCTCGGCTTCGTACAAGACATGTCGCGCCCGCGCGAGGAGGGCGTAGCGGCCCGTCTCGTCCGCCCGCTCGAGCCCAGGCCGGCGCCGCAACTCGGCCGGGTCCGTGTCGCACAGCAGCGCAATCTCGCCGAACGTCAAGGCGCGCGGCGGTACACTCGCCTCCATGCGGGCCACGATCGCGGCGGCGCGCGGCGGCGCCAGCTCGGCGAAGACGTCGGCCAACAACTCCACTGGTCGCGCCGTGTCGAGTTGCAGCAGGTGCGCCGCGACCTGCGCCGCCAGGCGACACTCCAGCACCCGCTGGTTGTACGCCGCCCGCGCCGCGCCGGACTTGTCGGCGTGCACCAGGCTGTTGGCGACGACGAAGACATAGTCCTCCGGCAGCGGCACCAAACGCTGGCGCAAGGGCCGAAAGTCGATGCGCAAGGCGTGTCCGGCCTGACCCAAGAGGCTGATCGTCTGGTCCATGCCGCCACTCAGGGTGCCGACGTATTGCTCAGCGCGCGGCAACCAATCGGCCAAGTCCGGGTAGGGCACGTCGATGTCGTTGGCCGCGAGCAACGCCAGGGCGCTGGCCACCACCAAGGCTGACGACGAGGAGAGGCCGGCGCCGTCGGGTACGTCGCCGGCGACGACCAGGTCGACGCCGCGGTCGAGTCCGCCGCCGAGCTCCTTCCTCAGCCCTTGGGCCGCCGCCTTGACGTAGTTGCCCCAGTCGCCCGCGGCGTAGGGCGTGATGGGGTCGACGAGGGTGAACTCGCGATCCCCGAAACTGCCGAGGTTGGACAAGCGCACCACGTCGTCGTCGCGCCGTCGCCCGACCATGCGCACGCCGCGGTCGATCGCCATCGGCAGCACCGGCAGCCCGTTGTAGTCGGTGTGCTCGCCGATCAGGTTGACACGTCCGGGGGCGCGCACCGCGAAGGAGGCGGGTGTGCCGTGGTGCTCGGCGAAGCGGTGGAGCAGGGCGTCGAAAGCGGCGTCGTTCATGGCCTCACGTTGGCGGGAAGACCGGGATAGGCCGATTGTGCCGCGGCCAAATCTTCGGGCGTACCGAGGTCACTCCAGAAGCCGCTCAGACGATGTGCCACGACGTGGCAGCGATCGGCGACCATGGTTCCGAGGGCTTGCGGCAGTTCGAGTTCGTTCCGTTCGGAGGGCTCGATCCGGTCGATGTACGACCAAGCGCGCGGTGCCAAGACGAAGACGCCGGCGTTGTTCCAATGAGTGGTCGACGTGCCGCGGGGCGGTTTCTCGATGATGCGGGTGATGCGATCGGTTTCGTCGACGTAGACCGCACCGCCGCGCCAGGGGTCGTCGACGTGATTGACCGAGAGCACCGCGTCGGTCGTGCCGGGCGCGAACTTGCCGAGGATCGCGGCGTACGCGTGCGGTTCGATGAGCACGTCGCCCCAGGACATGGCGAACGGCTCGGCGGCGATGAGGTCGCGCACCATGAGCAATGCGCCGGCGGTGCCGTTGGCGTGCTCCTGCCGGCGGTAGTGGATGCGCAAGCCGAGTCGGTCGCCGTTCCCGAAGTAGGCTTCGATCTGCTCGCCCAGGTAGCCGGTGACGAGGACGAAGTCGGTGACCCCGGCGGCGCGGAAGTTGAGCAGGATATGTTCGAGGATCGGTCGCCCCTGCAGTGCCAGGAGCGGTTTGGGGGTGTTGGCGGTGAGGGCACCCATGCGGGTGCCGCGGCCAGCCGCGAGGATGACGGCGATCATCTTGAAGAAGGCCAAGGTTCGAGGGCCAAGGGCCAAGAATACGAGGAGGGCCAAGGGCCAAGGTTCAAGGGCCAAGAGTGGGGCATGGTTTGACTCTAGAATTGGAGAGGGGGGAGGCGGGTGGCGATCGGCTCCCAGTCGATTTCGATGCCGGGCAGGGCGGCGATGGCGGTGGTGCCGGTCAACTCGCGGATGTCCGGCTTGCCGAATTCGCTGCCCTCGAGACGGTAGATGGTGACGACGCGATCGACGGGATGGACGAGCCAGTATTCGCGCACGCCGGCACGTTCGTAGACGCGGCGCTTGCGGATGTGATCGTGGCTGGCGGTCGATGGGGAGAGCACCTCGACGACGAAGTCGGGCGCGCCGCGCACGCCGCGTGGATCGAGCCGCTCCGCGTGGCAGACGACGAGGACGTCGGGTTGTACGACGGTGTCGATCAGGTGGTCCGCTTCGTCGCCACGAGGGAGGCGCACGTCGAGCGGCGCGATGTACGCGCGGCAGGGACGTTGCTGGAGCTGATTCGCGAGTTGCCGGAAAATCTCCCCGGCGAGGTCCTGGTGCGCTAGGTCCGGCCCTGGGACCATCAAGTACGCCTCGCCGTCGATGAGCTCGTAGCGCGCATCCTCGGGCCAACGAAGATAGTCGCCGTAGGTGTGGTAGAGCTCGTCGCGTCGCGCCAGACCCATCTCGCGTCCTCCTTTGGCGCGCACCCTAGCTGATGCGGCGCGGCGGCGGCAACGGCGGACTTGCCGCGGCGCGGCCATCTCACTATGCGGTAGGGGATGAACGACGACCTGCCGCAAGGCGCCGACCGTGGCGCGTCGCGACCCCACATCGATTATCCCTGCGAGTGGCCGTACACCGTGATCGCCGTCGACGCCGTGGCGCTGGAGGGGGAGCTGACGCGCGAGCTGGGCGCCGAACGCGCCGCCTGGCGCCGCAACCGCAGCAGCAGCGGCGGGCGCTACACGTCGTTTCACGTCGCCGTCGAAGTGCGCGACGAGAACCATCGCAACGACGTCTTCGTACGGCTCCAGGCTCTGGTCGGCGTCAAGGTCGTCCTCTGAGGTGTCGCTTGCCGCGGGGTATGGAGCCGAGTACATCGCGGGCGGGTCGCGGGGCGGCGTCCCGCAGGAGATTGCCATGAACGTCACGCTTCCCTCGCATGTCTTGACCGAGATGCGCGCCCACGCGGCATCGGCGTATCCCAAGGAATGCTGCGGCATCGTGGTCGAACGCGGCGTCGGCCTCGAAGTCGTGCGGGTATCGAATCTGCAGGACGAGTTGCACGCGCAAGACCCGGAGCAGTTCCCGCGCACGGCCGAGACGGCCTACACCATGGGCCCGGAGGCGGCGCCGATCCTCCTGGCGCACGAGCGTGGCGCGGCGCGGGTGTACGCCTTCTATCACTCGCACCCGAAGCACGGCGCCTACTTCTCCAGCGAGGATCGCACCCAGGCCAAGGGCGGCTGGGACGAACCGATGTATCCCGACGCCGGCCAGGTCGTACTTTCGGTCTTCGACGCCGAGGTCGGCGCCATCGCGGCCTTTCGCTGGGACGGCGCACAGGGCGACTTCGTCGAAGTGCCGCTCGAGATCACCGACTGAGATCGGCCATCCATGGCGACGCCGTTGTGGCACGCCGCGTCCGCCGCCGAGGTGCTGGCGCAGCTCGAGAGTCGTACCGAGGGATTGACGGAAGTCGAGGTGACGGTACGCCTGCGACGGTTCGGTGCGAATGAGCTGCCGGATCCCGACCGGGTGTCGCCGTGGCGCATTCTGGTGGATCAGCTGCGCAACGTTCTGGTTCTGATTCTGCTCGCCGCGGCCGCGTTGTCCGGCCTGCTTGGGCACGGCCTCGAGTCTGCCGCCATCGCGGTGATCGTCCTGTTCGCGGTGCTGCTCGGCTTCGTCCAGGAGTTGCGTGCGGAACGCGCCATGGAGGCGCTGCGCCGCATGACGGCACCGAGCGCCATGGTCGTGCGCGCCGGCTGCGTGCAGTCCGTTGCGGCGCGTGATCTGGTTCCGGGCGACGTCGTGCTGCTCGCCGCCGGTGATCGGGTTCCGGCCGATGCCCGCTTGCTGGAATCGGTTCATCTCAAGCTCGAGGAGGCCTGCCTCACCGGAGAGTCGTTGCCGGTCGTCAAGCGTGTCGACCCTGTCTCGCCGGCATGTGCCATCGCCGAGCGCGCCTGCGTGGTGTATTCGGGGACGTCGGTGG
>CAZGEJ010000002.1:23547-264734 GCA_964524885.1 uncultured Binatia bacterium (SeqCode) | reverse complement strand
GGCCATGGGTGACGACGACGAAGCGCCGGGCGCGGCGCGTTGGGCTCTCGGTGGAACCGGAGCCCTCGCAGCCGGGCGTAGCCCATAAAGCGAGCGCGAGGCAGAGAAAGCGCAGGATGGAAACGGGGCGGTTCACGGCGGTCGCAACCTAGCATAGCCCCCGGCGCAGGAAACCTTGCGGCAAGGTCTCGATTCGATTGCGCGTGCCGTGTCCGTCCAAGGAGCACGGCGCCACACGTCGCCCGTCCGTAGCGGGCTGTCTTGACCCTGGTTCGTGGCGCGGAGTATGGCCGCCCCGGGAAGAGAGAATCGCTGCTTGCGCCATGCCATCGATCGGTCGACCTTGGTCCCGGCCAAGACAAAGGAAATCAGATGAGTGACCTGGCTGAACGTTTCGCTCCGTTCGCTGACAAGATGCAACGCGACGGTCTGCCGCCGGTCGCCATCGAGGCGTTTCGCCAGCAGTACGAAGCGCTCGCGAGCGGCGCCACCGGCTTGCTGCCGGAGGCGGCGATCGCGCCGCTCGACGACGTGCCGTCGTTCGCCGATTTGCGCGGCGCCGCCGATCCCGCGGCGGTGCGGGCCGCGATGGACCGTACCGTCGTGCTCAAGCTCAACGGCGGCCTGGGCACGTCGATGGGCATGGATCGGGCCAAGTCGCTCCTGACGGTGAAGGACGGGCGCAGCTTTCTCGACATCATCGCCTTGCAGATCCTCGCCGCCCGCCGTCGGTGGCAGTGCCGCTTGCCGCTGGTCTGCATGCACAGCTTTCGCACCCGCGACGACTCGCTCGCGGTGTTGGCGCAGCACGGCAACCTGGCCGCCGAACTGCCCGCCGACTTCCTCCAGCACAAAGTGCCGAAGATCGACGCGGCCAGCCTGCAGCCGATCGCCTGGCCCGCGGACCCCGAGTTGGAATGGTGCCCGCCGGGACACGGCGATCTGTACCCGGCGATGGTGACGTCGGGCATGCTCGAAGCCTTGTTGAAGCATGGCTACGAGTACGTATTCGTCTCCAACTCCGACAACCTCGGTGCCGTGCTCGACCCGGACATTCTCGCCTGGTTCGCGGCGGAGACGACGCCGTTCTTGATGGAGGTTGCGGCGCGCACCGAAGCGATGCGCAAAGGCGGCCACCTGGCGCGGTTGCGCGGCGAGGCGGATCGGTTGGTGTTGCGCGAAGCGGCGCAGGTGCCCGACGCCGACGTCGATGCGTTCCAGGACATCAGCCGGCACCGCTTCTTCAACACGAACAACCTGTGGCTCAACGTGCCGGCGCTGGCCGAGGCGTTGCGCGTCGGTGGCGGCGTGCTGACCTTGCCGTTGATCCGCAACGCCAAGACCGTCGACCCGGCCGACGCGAGTTCGCCCAAGGTCTACCAGCTCGAAACCGCCATGGGCGCCGCCATCGAGGTGTTCCCCGGGGCCCGAGCCCTGCTGGTCGACACCGATCGCTTCGCTCCGGTCAAGACGACCAACGACTTGCTCGTCGTGCGTTCGGACGCCACCGTGCTCGATGCGGACTGGCGCATCGTCCCCAACCCGAAGCGGGGCGACAGCCCGGTCGTCGTCGACCTCGACGGCAAGCACTACAAGCTGGTGGGGGATTTCGAGGAGCGCTTCCCGCAAGGCCCGCCGTCGCTCGTCGATTGCGACCGGCTCACCGTGCGCGGCGACGTCGTCTTCGGCGCTGATGTCGTCGTGCGTGGTAGCGTCGTCATCGACGCGACCACGGTCGGCGGCCGCATCGCCGACGGCACGGTTTTGGCGGGCTGAGGCGAGAGGGGGCTCGGCGCGAGGGCCTCGCATGCACGATCGTCGAAGCGCGCCGCGTATCGCCTCGCATCGTGGTAGTGGCGCGATATGACCGATGCATCATTCGCGATGGGGCGGCGCCGCTTCCTGATGGCCGGCGCGGCGGCGGTGGGTGCGTTGGCGACCCGCGGTTTGCCCGGCGCCGGATTCTTCGATCGGAGCGCGCTCGGATTCGACGAGTCTTTGCGGGCTCTCGGGCGATCGCTGACGCAGCGGCAGCGGGACCTCGTCGTCTTCGCCGAGGATCACCCGAGTCGACAGATTCTCAACGCGCAGACGGTCCTCGACCGGCCGCATCTCGGGACTCTGTTCTCGCCCGAACAACGGGTCCTCATCGAGGACCTTTATGCTTCCATGGTGTCGCCCCGCGGGTTCGAATCGTTGGCACCGACGATTGCCGTGGAGGGCCGCTTCGATGGATGTGTGCTGGCCATCTACGGCGATCCCGTCTCGCCCGGTGCTCATGTCGTGTTTCAGGGCGGTCATGTGATGTTGCGCGGGGGTGGGTCGCCCCATGGTGCGGCCTTCGGTGGCGGCGTTTCGTACGGCCACCAGGTCGGTGATCACCAGTGGCGGCTCCCGGGCAACTCGTTCGCCCACCACGCGGATCAGGCGAATCGGCTCTTTGCCTCGCTGACGCCGGCACAACGCGGCGTGGCGATCGTGGCGCAGCCGCCGCACGAACTCGTGGTGCAGGTGCAGGACGCGGCGGGTCGGTTCGACGGCGTGCGGATCGGCGGCCTCGGCGACGCCGCGCGGCAAGCGACCCGATCGCTTCTCGATGCGGTGTTCGCGACCTATCCATCGGAGGCCGTGTCCGAGGCATACTCGTGCATCGAGGCCAACGGCGGCATCGATGCGCTGCACTTCGCAGTCTATGCCAGCCATGGTTTCTACGAGGACATGCAGCCCTTCGGTTCACTGTCCCCCGGCGAGCGGAGCCGGCGCGGCGATCCGTTCTGGCAAGTGTGGCGGCTCGAGGGGCCTGGGACGATTGTTCACTTTCAGGGCTACCCGCACGTCCACGCCTACGTGCAGATCGTGCGCGACCCGCGCCGCGCCAACCTCGGAACGGAATTGGCCGTGGCCGAGCGGACCCTCGAGGGTCCGGCGGTGAGTCGTGTGATGCGGGCGGCGCTGCGACGTGCCAGCGGCGAGTCGCTGGCGTTCGTCGCCGATAGCGTACCTGGTCGGATCTGTGCTGGGCCGGTGACCAGCGGACTCGCGTATGCCCTCGATCCGTACCGCAACTTCGTGGTCGTCGCGCTCACGCGTGGCGACCGCATGGGAGCGGAGCTGCGGGCGCAACTCGAAGGTGACGGCACGGCGATCGAGCCGAGTCGGACGTATCGCGTCGCCACCATCGACTACTACGCCGAACAAGCGGAGCTGTTCGGCTCCGGGGCAGAGGTCGAAGCGATGGGCCTGCCGCTGCGTCAGGCACTCACCGAGCACCTACGGGTCGACGGCCTGCGCGCCGTCGCGTGAGGGCGACGGCGCCCCAGGCGTCGGTTGGACACGCTTGCTCCCGAGCATCACGAACTGACGTCGGCGAACACTGCCTACGCGTCGACGACGTGATCGCCACGACGGCAGGTTGCATGCCGCGCGGATCGCATCGGAATCTTGTTGCGGCCGCTTGGGGGATTCCCGCGGGCGCGATCCGGCCTCCGGTCGGCCGACGGGCACGTCAAGTGGCGAGGTGAATGATGTGGGTCAGCGTCGCTGCCGCAACCCCGGCTCCGATCGTCAGCCCGAGGATGACCAAGACCTCGAAAACTTCGAAAGCCCATGAGGCCGGCGCGGCGATTCGTCGTAGCCGTTGCCGATTCCATCCGAGAAAGATCGGCAGCGCGAGCATGGCGGCGGGCAGATTCCACGGGAAGTCGTAACCACCGACCAAATAACGCGGCACGGCGTCGATGGCCGCCACGCTGGCGCCGGTGCAGAGCGCCGCGGTCAGTCGGAGGTGCGGCTCCGATCGTCCGCTCGCGAGCCAACGCACGCTGCGGGGGACGAACGTGCCGACGAAGGCCAGCGGTCCGACGGCGCCGAATGCCAACGCAAGAGCCACCGGCTCGAGCCACGGTTTCGGGCGGTCGGCGGCCTGCGCGCGACAGCCGAGCGCCACGAGTAAGCTTGCCGCCACCAGCAGGATGGATGCGCCTGCCATCGTTGCATGCCCCATGCCGCCGAGGAGCCACGCTACGATCGACGCGACCAGGTCGCTGCGTTCGCGCACGTATGTGCCGGTAACGGCGACGAGTCCCGCACACCAGGCCAGAACCAACGCCAGAACCACATTCGTCCATCGGTGCGGCCGATCGAGACCGACGACGATCCGATCGAGCCCGAGGGCGCCGAGAGGCGCTGCGATCAGGCAGACCAACGGGCCGGCGTCCGTGGGAACGAGAAGCGTGCTGACCCAACCGGCTGTCGCGGCTCCGGTCGAGACGGCGAGAACACGCATCTCGAACAAGGGATGGGCCGCGGTGCGGGCGATTCGCAGACTGCCGGCGAGCCCGAGGGCTGCGCCGGCCGCGAGCGCCAACAACACGCGCGGGCCTTGGACGATCCATGCCGTGTGCCAGTCGCCGCCGATGCCGTCGCGGAAGGAATGCGTCAGGGTGATGCCGAGGACGCCGAGCGAAGCGACGCACAAGAGGGTGACCATGCCCAACGCCCTTGGATCGGACTGCCGCGCCTTGGTGACCATGAGTCGTTCCATACTCAGGCGGGGCCGCAGCGTACAAGCTTCGGGTAGCCGGCGCGTTTCAACGACCCTGGAAGGCGCGACGTCGGTGGCGCACGCCGCGCGTGTACGCTACGGCCGAGACGGGGAAGGTTCCGTGTCGGGAACGAAGGCGCGGATGGCGGCGATACCGGCGGCGCCGTGGGCGCGCGCCGCTTCGGCGTGTTGGCGGTCCATCCCGCCGATGGCCAGGATCGGAATGGATGCGGCCCCTGTGGCCGTTGCGAGTGCCGGCCATCCCAGCGGCGGACCGAACGATTCCTTCGACGGCGTCGCGAGGATGGGGCCGAGGACGACGAAGTCGGCGCCGTCGCGCTCGGCCCGGAGCACCTGCTCGAGCGAGTGCGTCGATACACCGACGAGCTTGTTCGGCCCGAGCAGTCGGCGCGCCTCGACGGCGGTGAACGAAGTCACCGGCAGATGGACTCCCGCCGCATCGACGGCGAGAGCGACGTCGATGCGGTCGTTGATCAGCAGAGGCACGTCATGCCGGGCGCAGACGGTCTGCAGGGCCGCGGCCAACTCGAACAAGGCACGGCCGCCGAGGTCCTTCTCCCGCAGCTGCACCCCGTCGACGCCGTCGCGCAGCGCCGCCGCGATCACTTCGGGCAAGCCGCGTGTGCCGCAGAGGCGGCGGTCGGTGACGAGGTAGCGTCGGATCGGTCGCATGCCGCCGGGGCGGGTCAGTCCAGCAGGCCGTCGAGCGGGCTCGACGCCGTGGCGTAGAGCTTTTTGCCGATGCGGCCGGCGAGGAACGACTTGCGTCCCGCCTCGACTCCCTGGCGCATGGCTTCGGCCATGAGGATCGGATCCTTGGCGCCGGCGATCGCGGTGTTCATCAGCACCGCGTCGCAGCCGAGTTCCATGGCGATCGCCGCGTCCGACGCTGCGCCGACCCCGGCGTCGACGATCACTGGCACCTTCGCCTGCTCGAGGATAATCTTGATGTTGTAGGGGTTGCGGATGCCGAGGCCCGAGCCGATCGGCGCGGCCAGCGGCATGACCGCGGCGCAGCCCATGTCGGCCAGGCGCAGCGCGGTGATCGGGTCGTCGTTGATGTAGGGAAGGACGTCGAAGCCCTCGGCGACCAGGATGCGGGCCGCCTCCAGCGTCGCGGGGACGTCCGGGAACAACGTCTTCTCGTCGCCGATGACCTCCAGCTTCACCAGCTTGCCGATGCCCGCCTCGCGCGCCAGGCGGCAGGTGCGGACCGCGTCCTCCGCCGTGTAGCAACCGGCGGTGTTGGGCAGGATGGTGTATTTCTTGGGGTCGATGAAATCGAGCAGGTTCTCGCGCGTCGGGTCGGTGATGTTGACGCGGCGCACGGCGACGGTGACGATCTCGGCGCCGGAGGCCTCGATGGCACGGCGGGTCTCGTCGAAGTCCTTGTACTTCCCGGTGCCGACGAGCAGTCGCGACCGGTACGTCTTACCTGCCAGGAGAAAGGGGTCGGTCATTGCACTCCATCCGAGGCGGGGAGCCGCCTCTCGGGGTCGATCGCTTCAGCCGCCTCCGACGAAGTGGACGATTTCGATCTCGTCCCCGGGGGCGAGCGGGTGTTCGGTGTAGGCGTCGCGGCGCACGATGGCGCGGTTGACCTCGACGGCGACGCGCCGCCCACCGAGCTGCAGGTGCTCCAGCAAGCCGGCCACGTTCAGCCCGTCCGGCACGCTACGCGTCTCTCCGTTGATGACGACGTCCACCGCGCGACAGTAGATTCCGGGAGCTTCCTTTACAACTCATAGGCCATTTGGTAGCGCCACCCCTTCGGGATTCGGATGACTGGCACACCGGCAGGACGGCAGACTTTCGCAGTCATCGACACCGCCGCGCTCGCCCACAATTTCGCCCACATTCGTGCTCGCGTCGCCCCCGAGGTCGGGATCTTGGCGGTGGTCAAGGCCAACGCCTACGGGCACGGCGCCACCCTCGTCGCCCCCGTTCTCGACCAGGCCGGTGCGGCGGCCTTCGGCGTCGCGACGGTCGGCGAGGCGGTCGAGTTGCGCAATGCCGGCATCGACAAGCCGATCTTGGTGCTCGGCGGTGCCGCGGCGCGCGACATGGCGGCGTTGCAACGGTTTCGCTTGTCCGTCGCCTTGCTCGACGGCGCCATGGCGCGCGACCTGGCGGAGGGCGCCCGCGGGGCGCGGCTGCGTGTCCACCTGAAGATCGACTCCGGCATGGGGCGCCTCGGGGTGCTGCCCCGCGACGTGCCGGCGCTGCTGGACGTCGTGCGGCAGGCGGGATGCTTCGACGTCGAGGGTGTCTTTTCCCATTTCGGCGATGCCGACGACGTATCGACACCGCATTGCGACGCGCAGGTGGCCAACTTCCACCAGGCGTTGCAGGCGGTGGTTGGTGCCGGCCTGGCGCCGACGTGGGTGCATCTGGCCAATAGCGCCGCGGCGTTGACTCGACCGGACACCCACTTCAACCTGGTGCGGCCGGGCATCGCCCTATACGGATTGACGCCGCCGTGTGCCGGCGATGTTGGATTGCGGCCGGTCATGCGTTTGGTGACCCACGTGCTCCAGGTGCGCGAACTCGACGCCGGCGTGCCGGTCAGCTACGCCCAGCGCTTCACCACGACGCGCCCCAGCCGCATCGCCGTGCTGCCGATCGGCTATGCCGACGGCTACAGCCGGTTGCTGACCAATCGGGCGCAGGTGTTGGTGCGCGGGCAGCGTGTGCCGGTGGTCGGCACGGTGTGCATGGACCTGACGATGGTCGACGTGACCGACCTGGGTGACGTCGGCCCCGGCGAGGAAGTCGTCCTCTGGGGCGAGCAGGGCGGGGCACGGATCGACGCCGACGAGGTCGGCCAGTGGCAGGGTTCGATCGGATACGAAGTGTTGAATCGAGTGGGTAAGCGGGTGCCGCGGCTGGTCGCCTCGGGCCAGACGAACCTGTCGTAGGAGGAGGAGCAGATGGCGAAGATCACACGCGCTCTCGTCAGCGTCAGCGACAAGACCGGCCTGGTCGAACTGGCCCAGGAACTGGTGCGACACGGTGTCGAGATCCTGTCGACCGGCGGTACCGCCAAACTCTTGAGCGATGCCGGTGTCCCGGTGGTTGCCGTCAGCGATCACACCGGCGCTCCCGAGATCCTCGACGGCCGCGTCAAGACGCTGCACCCGAAGATCCACGGTGGCCTGCTCGGCCGGCGCGACGAAGCGAAGCACCTCGAGCAGATGCGCGACAACGGCATCACGCCGATCGACATGGTCGTCGTCAACCTCTATCCGTTCGCCGCCACCATCGCCAAGCCAGGGTGCACCCTCGAAGAGGCGATCGAGAACATCGACATCGGCGGGCCCAGCATGGTGCGTTCCGCCGCCAAGAACCACGAGTTCGTCACCGTCGTCGTCGATCCCGCCGACTATGCGTGCTTGATCGAGGAACTGCGCGCCAGCGGCGGCGCCATCGCCACCGCGACCAACGTGCGATTGGCGCGCAAGGCCTTTCGCGTCACGGCGCAATACGACGGCGCCATTGCCGATTACCTCGGTGCTCTGTCGGACGACGGCCCGCAGCGATTCGGCGCCACCATCCACCTCGGCTACGAAAAGGCGCAGGACCTGCGTTACGGCGAGAATCCGCATCAGGCGGGGGCTCTCTACGGCGACTTCTTGCAGACGGTCGGCCAGCTGCACGGCAAGGAGCTGTCCTACAACAACATCGTCGACACCAACGCGGCGCTGGCATTGATGCTCGAGTTCGTCGACGACCCGGCGGCGGCCGTCGCCATCCTCAAGCACAACACGCCGTGTGGTGTCGGCACCGGCGGCAGCGTGCTCGAAGCCTACCGGCGTGCCTTCGCCACCGACCCGGAATCGCCTTTCGGCGGCATCATCATCGCCAACCAGACCTGGGATCTCGACTTGGCCAAAGAGGTCGACGAAATCTTCTCCGAAGTGCTGATCGCGCCCGACTTCACTCCCGAAGCGCTGGAGTTGCTGCGCAAGAAGAAGAACCGCCGCCTGATGCGTTGGAACGTCGACGCGACGCGGCGCTTCGCCGGCCGCGAGTATCGCAGCGTCTTCGGCGGCGTGCTGGTGCAGGACGGCGATTTGGCCATGGAGGACGTGCGGGCAGCGAAGGTGGTGACCCAACGCGCTCCGACCGAAGACGAGCTGACGGCGTTGGCCTTCGGCCTCAAGGTGGTGAAGCACGTCAAGTCGAATGCCATTGCCTTCGTCCGCGCGCAGCAGACGCTGGCCATCGGCGGCGGCGCCACCTCGCGCGTCGATCCGGTGCATGCGGCCCGCGCCAAGGCGGCGCGCACGGGAATCGACTTGACCGGCTCGACCCTGGCGAGCGATGCGTTCTTCCCCTTTCCGGACGGCCTCGAAGAAGCGGCCAAGGCGGGGGCGACGTCGATCGTCCAGCCCGGCGGCAGCGTGCGTGACGACGAGGTCATCGCCGCCGCCGACCGATTGGGTCTGGCCATGGTCTTCACCGGCGTGCGACACTTCCGCCACTGAGGGCGGTCGGCGAATCTGCGAAGCGGAGTCAGCGAATGAAGGTCTTGATCGTCGGGAGCGGCGGGCGCGAACACAGCTTGGCGTGGAAGATTCGGTCCTCGCCGCGCGTCGAAGAGATCTTCTGCGCCCCCGGCAATGCCGGTATCGCCGAGGTCGCGACGCTGGTGAACATCGCCGCCGACGACGTCGCCGGCTTGTCGCGTTTCGCCCAAGACCAGCGCATCGATCTGACGGTGGTCGGCCCGGAACTGCCGTTGACTCTCGGCATCGTCGACGAGTTCCGGCGCCATGGTCTGCGCATCTTCGGGCCGTCGCAGCGCGCCGCCCAACTCGAGGGGAGTAAGGTCTTCACCAAGGAATTGCTGCGCAAGTATGCGATTCCCACCGGCTTCTTCGGTTCCTTCTCCGATCCCGACGACGCCAAACGCTACATCGCCGAGGTCGGTCCGCCGATCGTCGTCAAGGCCGACGGACTCGCCGCCGGTAAGGGCGTGTTCCTGTGCGATTCGCGCAAGGACGCCGAAAGCGCGGTCGACGAGATCATGCAGACGCGCATCTTCGGCGACGCCGGCGCGCGGGTCGTCATCGAAGAGTTCCTCGAAGGCGAAGAGGTGTCCTTCCTCGCCCTGACCGACGGCCGCGCCGTGTGTCCGTTGGCGACGTCGCAAGACCACAAGCGGGCTCTCGACGGCGATCTCGGCCTCAATACGGGCGGCATGGGGGCCTACTCCCCGGCGCCGATCGTCGATGCCGCCTTGCACGAGCGCATCATGCGCGAGGTCATGGAGCCGATCGTCGAGGCCCTGCGCGACTCCGGTATCGATTACCGGGGGGTGCTCTACGCCGGCATCATGGTCACCGAAACGGGACCGAAGGTGCTCGAGTTCAACGTTCGTTTCGGCGATCCCGAGTGCCAGCCGCTGATGTTGCGCTTGAAGTCGGACCTCGTGCCGTTGCTCGAAGCCTGTGTCGACGGCACCCTGGCCAAGCAGCGTTTGGAGTGGGACGGCGGCGCCGCCGCCTGTGTCGTTCTCACCGCCGGTGGTTATCCCGGCAAGTACGAGACCGGCAAGCCGATTCACGGGCTCGACGCGCTGCGCGACTGGAATCGCGGCCACGTGTTCCATTCCGGGACGGCGCAACGCGACGGGCAGATCGTCACCAACGGTGGGCGCGTGCTCGGGGTCACGGCTCTGGGGGCGACGATCCGCGATGCCATCGCCGAGGCGTACCGGGCCGTGGGGCAGATTCGTTGGGACGGTATGCACTACCGGCGCGACATCGGATTTCGGGCGCTCGAACGCGAGCGATGAGCCTCGACCGCGGCTGAGTGCACCACACCAAGGTAGGCACGGTCGCAACCCAGGAGGTAGGCCATGGTGATGATCCGCCCGTTCCGGGCTTTGCGCTACGATGCGACGCAGGTGGGTGGGATGGACCGTGTGGTCGCGCCGCCCTACGACGTCATCGACGATGCCGAGCGCGATCGGCTGTACGACACCAGCGAGTTCAACGTCGTCCGCCTCATCCTCAATCGTTCCGAGGACCGTTACGTCGCCGCGGCCCGTCACCTCGCCGACTGGCGCCAGCGCGGCGTGCTGCGCCAAGATGCGGCGCCCGCTCTGTACTACTACGAAGAGACGTTCCGCATGCCGAGCGGCGCTGCGTTCACGCGCCGCGGCGTGCTGAGCACGGTCCGCATCGAACCCTTTTCCGCCGGTGTGATCCGGCCGCACGAGAAGACGTTCGCGCGCGCCAAGAAGGATCGCATGGCTTTGCTGGAGCAATGCCAGACCAACTTGAGCCCGATCTTCGGTTTGGTGGCGTCGGCTCCGGCGATCTTCGATCCACTACGTGTCGCGGCTTCGACGCAGTCACCTTGTATCGAGTTGACCGACCGGCACGGATTCCATCACCGGGTGTGGGCCATCGCCGATGAGGCGACGCTGGCGGCCATGGCCGAGCGCCTCGCCGCCGAGACGGTCTTCATCGCCGACGGGCATCATCGCTATGAAACGGCGCTCGAGTATCGCGATGCCCTGCACGTGCGTGGCGCCGATCGGACGACGGCCGCCCACAACTTCATCCTCATGTACCTGACGAGCATGAGTGAACCCGGCCTTCTGGTGCTGCCGACGCATCGAGTCCTTGGCTCGGGCGTGCCGATCGACGAGGCGGCGCTGCTGCTGCGGCTCGACGAGTGGTTCGAGTGCAAGAGCTTTGCGCGCGCCGACCTCGGGTCGCTGCGGACCTATCTCGCCGAGCACCCCGAGCAGGCACGCTTTGCCGTCGGTTTGCGCGGTCGGGATGATCTTCTGGCGCTGTCGCTGCGTGATCCGAGTGTACTAGAGCGGCTCGCCGCCGGGGTGACGCCGACGGTGCGCAAGCTCGACGTGACCGTGCTCGACGCGGTGGTGTTGCGCGGCGTGTTGGGCATGGACTGCGTCGCCGCGGAGCAAGCCGGCGACCTGACGTACACGCACGACGACGGCGACGCGGTGGCCAAGCTGGCGAGCGGCGCGGCGGCGGTATTCGTGATGAACGCGCCGCGCCTGGCTGCCGTCGCCGAGGTCTGTTTGGCGGGCGAGGTGATGCCGCAGAAGTCGACGTACTTCTATCCCAAGCTGCTTTCGGGCTTGGTGTTGCATCCCCTGACGTGAGCCGGCGTCGCAGGGGTGCGGCCGAGGCGATGGGAGCGATTCGCTGTCCTTGCCCTCGGATTGGATTTCGATTCTAAAGTTCGGATGGACCTGAGCTACACGCCCGAGCAGGAAGCCTTCCGCGCCCGCTTGCGGCGATGGCTCGAGGACAACGTCCCGCGTGACGTCCCCGAGCCCGAGAGCTACGAAGAGGAAGTTGCGTTTCTGACGCGCTGGCAGGCCAAGCTGCATGCCGCCGGATGGTGCGGCTTGTCGTGGCCGCGCGAATACGGCGGCGCCGGCGCCGGCATCGTCGAACAGTCGATCTACAACGAAGAGATGGCGCGGGCGCAGGCGCCGGAATTGATCAACAAGGTCGGCATCAACAATGTCGGCCCGACCTTGATGATGCACGGCACACCCGAGCAGCGACAGCGTTACCTGCCGAAGATCCTCTCGGCCGAGGAGATTTGGTGCCAGCTCTACAGCGAGCCGGGCGCCGGCTCGGATCTGGCCGGCTTGCGCACGCGCGCCGAGGCCGACGGCGACGGCTTCCGCCTCACCGGTCAGAAGGTCTGGACGAGCTACGCCCAGTTCTCGCACTTCGCCATTTGTCTGGCGCGCACCGACCCGAACCGCGCCAAGCACAAGGGCATCACCTACTTTCTCGTCGACATGCGCAGCCCGGGGATCGAGATCCGGCCGCTGCGGCAGATCACCGGCGATGCCGAGTTCAACGAGGTCTTCCTCGACAACGTCTTCGTGCCGCGCAGCCAAGTGATCGGCGCCGTCAACGGCGGCTGGTCGGTGGCGATGGACACGTTGGCCCACGAACGCGGCACGAATTACTTGTTCAAGGAGCAGGTCAACAACAAGATCGTCGTCGACCGTTTGCTCGGCTACCTGAAGCGCCAGTACGCCGCCGGCGAGCCCGTCGACCCGAGCTTGCGCGACCAGGTCATGCAGGCCTTCATTCGGGTCGAGATCATGCGGCTGCACAACCTCGACACCATGACGCGTCTTGGCCGCGGCATCGAGGCTGGGCCGGAGACCAGTCTCAAGAAGGAATTCTGGACCCAGCTGTCGCAGCATCTGCACGAAACGGCGATGCGGGCGCAGGGCGCCTATGCCCAGCTCGGCATCGGCGAAGCGCGTGCCGTCGACAGCGGTCGTTGGCAACGTGGTTTCTTGTACAGTCGCTCGTGGAGCATCTCCGGCGGCACGTCGGAAGTGCAGCTCAACATCATCGCGCAGCGGCTACTCGGCTTGCCGCGTGGGGATTGAACCATGAGTGAATCGCGCCAGGTTCCAGCCCACCCGGCGGCGACCGTCGTGCTGCTGCGCGACGGTTCATGCGGTTGCGAGGTGTTGCTGGTGCGCCGCAACTCGAGCTTGGCGTTCCACGGGGGGGCATGGGTGTTCCCAGG
Source organism: uncultured Binatia bacterium (SeqCode) (assembly GCA_964524885.1). Lineage (GTDB taxonomy): Bacteria > Desulfobacterota > Binatia > HRBIN30 > HRBIN30 > CALJUJ01. Next base: position 251,617 of record CAZGEJ010000002.1, on the reverse strand, counting down.
TGGTCGCATCGACCCGGCCGACTACGAACGAGCCCAGGCGGGAGACGATGTGCGCCGTGCGGCGCGGCTGGCGGCGACGCGTGAGGCCTACGAGGAAGCGGGTGTATCGCTCGTGCCCGAGGACCTGACGCTGTTTTCGCGGTGGGTGACGCCGGAGGGATTGCCGAAGCGTTTCGATGCCTGGTTCTTCGCCGGACGCGCGACCGAGGAGAACGTGCGCGTCGACGGTGGCGAGATCGACGACCACCGTTGGATGCACCCGCGTGCCGCTCTCGAGGCGCAACGTGCCGGCGAGATCGAGTTGCCGCCACCGACCTACGTGACGCTTACCCAATTCGTCGAACACCCCGACGTCGAGGCGGCCTTGCGGTCGCTACGGCAGCGGCCCGTGCGCTCCTACTTCCCGCGTTTGTTCATGCTGCCGTCGGGCGGTGCTTGCAGTTTGTACGAAGGCGACGCGGGTTACGAAGACGGCGACCCCGAACGCGAGGGGCCACGCCATCGCCTATGGATGCACGGCGACGGGTCGTGGTCGTACGAACACACCGACTCCGGCCTCCTCGTCCGCACCACGTGAAATCAGCCGGGTGCGCGATCCACCGGCGCGTGCTAGCGTGCGGTCCACTTCAGCCGCGCGGTGTGCGAGTACGATACTGTCGATGAATTTGCTGGCGAACCTGATCCGCGTCGGCGCCGGCATCACCTGGACGGTGATCGTCGGGCTGCCGCTGGTCGTCTTCATGTATGTGGCGCACGCCGCCGCCGTGGTGGCGTCGGTCTGCGGCGCCACCACGGCTCCGCAATCGGTCATCGACTTCAACAACCTCCTGCTGTCACGCGTAGCCCAGACCCTGTGGGCGCCGATGCTCCTGCGACTCGGCGGGGTCGAGGTCGCCGCGGTGCGGCGGAGTTGTGTCGATTGGTCGCGGCCACACGTCCTGTGTGCCAATCACGCCAGCATCTTCGACATTTTGGCACTGGCGCAGACCGTGCCGGCGCCGTTTCGCTTCGTGGCGAAGAAGGAGCTGCTGGCGTGGCCGGTGATCGGTTGGTCGTTACGGCCGTCGGGGCAGGTCGTCATCGACCGCGGCAACCGCGCTGCGGCGCTGCGCCAGATCGAGGAAAGCGCCGGCAAGCATATGCGCGGCCAGATCATCTTCTTCGCCGAGGGTACGCGCAGCCGCGACGGACGCCTGCGGCCCTTCAAGAAGGGCGCCTTCTACTTCGCCGTCGAGCACGATTTGCCCGTCCTGCCGACGACGATCCGCGGCAGTCACGACGTGCTCGGGCGTTTGCCTTGGTGGCGTCTGCGCCCGGGGCATCGCATCGAGGTGATCTTCGGATCGCCGATCGATCCGGGGCACCCGTCGTCCGCCGAGCGCGCCGCGCGCGTGTCGGATGTGTTGACGCGGGCCCGCGAGCAGATCGCCGCCGAGCTGGGCGAGAGTTCAACGCACGGCGTAGACGCGACCGTCGAGTCCGGCGAAGAAAACCGTACCGTCGGGTCCGACCGCCGGTGAGGAGACGATCGGCATCCCCGTCTCGGGGGTGTAGGTGCCGATCTTTTCGGGTTGGCCGCCGGCGTCGCGCACGAAATGCAGCGTCCCGTCGTTGCCGCCGAAGACGAGAATCGGCGGCAGCGGATCGTCGTCGTTGGCGATGACGACGGCCGGCGACGATTCGACGCCACCGTCGACCGCGTACGACCAGAGGCGCGCCCCGGTGTCGGCGTCGAGCGCGTGCACGCCGCCATCGATCGACGGAATGTAGAGGCGACGGGCCGGTACCGCGGCGGAATGAGTCACGAGAGCCGGCGAGGCTTGCACGCGGCCGATGTCCGTCGGTGCGCGGAAGCTGGCGATGGCACGCCCGCTCGCATCCAGCTTGGCCACCATACCCAGTGCGTCGACGGCGAAGATGGCTGCCGTACTCGGGCCGCTGCCGTCGTCCTGCAGCAGCACGACCGGCGCCGCCAGGATCGGCGCCGACATGGTGAACGTCCACAACTGCACCCCGTCGGGTCGCAAGGCGCGCAGGCGTTTGTCGTCGGAGCCGTAGTAGACGGTGAAGTCGAGATCCTCGTTGCCCGGAGCACGGCCGAGGGCCGGCGACGAGGCCGACGGGCCGCTGCCGACGAGGAAGCGCACGGCGCCGTTGGGGCAGACCGCGGCGATGCCGCTGTTGAGGGACAGGGTGTAGATCGTGCCGTCCTGGCCGACGGTCGGCGAGGCGGTGGAGAAGCTGTCGAAGAAGAACGGCCAGGCTTCGTCGAGCGCGAATCCGTTGCCGTCGACGCCGAAGACGGCGCCGTTGCCGGCTGGGACGTAGACGGCATCGATGCCGTTGAGGGTACCGACGATCGGCGTCGACACGATGGCGAACGGGTCGGCCGAAGCGAAAAAGTCGACGGTGCCGTCGTCGAAGGTGACTTCGATGAGGTTGCCCGAACTGGCGGCGATGCCGCGCAGGCGACCGTCGGTGCCACCGACGTAGACGACGCTGGCGTCCGGGTTGAGCACCGGCGAGCCGACGAAGGCGCCGATCGGATCCTCGTCGAGTGCGGGGAAGATCCAGTCCGCCGTGCGCTCCACCGGCTGTGTCGGGTTGCCGGCGGCGACGGTTTCGTACGGCCCGCTGCGCGACAAGGCGATGCTGCCGGTGTTCTGGCGATCGGCGCGGAACTTGGTCCACTTACCCGGTCCCTCGGCGATGGCCGGTGGATTGTCGAAGCTGCAGCTGATGCCGCCGCCGCCGTCGCTACAAGCGAGCGTGGCGAACGCCATCGTCAGAATCGGCAGGGCGCGGAGCCAGAGTCGGGACATACGCGAGACCTTTGGTGCGTCCGAACGAAGGTGGGTCAACCGGCGCTGGGAGCGGTGGCCGTCGGCGTCGCGGTCGGAGGCGGCGTCGGCGTCGAGTTCGGGTTGGGGGTGCCGGTCGCACCGATGGCGTAAAGATAGCCGTCCTCGGAGCCGACGTAGACGACGCCTGCGTCGTCGATCGCCGGCGACGAGACGATACCGCCACGCTCGCAGGTCGACGCCGGGCAATCGGAGTCGGCGTCACAAATTTCATGACGCGCCGGGCCACCGGCGCAGCGCCGTGGCAGAGTCACGGGCCAAGCCGGCTCCGAGCAGAAGCCGTTGGCGCAGTCCTCGTCGTCGGCGCACAGGATCGGGTTGCCCTCGCTGCAGAAGCGGACCGCGTCGGCCGTCGACGTATCGATGGCGTAAACGCGCCCCTCGCTGCTGCCGAACGTGAGGAACAGATCGAGCGACAGCGCCGGCGACGACAGCACCTGGCCGTCCTCGACGAGGATCGAGTCCTCCGTCGTCGGCGCGATGAGGGTGCCGCTCTTGGCATCGAGGAAGACCACGCGCCCGCGTTCGCTCACGGCGATCAGCGTCGAGAAGTCCGTCACCGGGGTCGGCGTCGGGGTCGGGGTTGCGGTCGGGACCGAGGGGTCGGGGGTCGGCGTTTCGGTGGGCGAGGCTTCGAACGTAGGCGGCGCCGTCGGGGTCGGCGCGGACTGCAGGCCGATGACCACGGAGGCGAGAAAGCGTTCGCCGTCCAGGACTCGCTTCCAGCGAAAGGAACCGTCTTGGTTGAAGGCGAACAGTCCGCCGCCGGCACCGCCGACGAAAAGGGACACCGAGGACGCCACCGTCGGCATCAGGAAGCTGTCTTCCGCCGTCAGGTCGGCCACGGCGACGCGCCGGCGCAGGGCGCCGTCCGCCGTCAGCACGTGCAGGTAGTCGTCGCCGTCGACGAAGACGACGGACCCGCCGATGCTGATCGACGGCGTCGACGTCACCGGTCCGATCGGTGCGTCGCCGGCGGCGGGGTACTCCCAGCGCAGGGATCCGTCGTCGTTGACCGCGTAGAGCTTGCCGGACGTCGGCGGCGCCAGCGGGCTGTCGGAAATGGCCGCGCCGATGAGGGTCGACTCCAGAGTCAGGCTGAAGCCGTAGAAGGTGAAGGTCGGCGAACTTTGGAAGGAAACCTTCGGCGGCGCTGCATCGGTGCCGCGGTCGAGGTCAGGCGCGAAACAGGTGGCGCACACGGGCTGCGGTTCGGCCAAGGTCTCGTCGATGGTGAAGCGGTAGAGCCGGCCGTTCGTATCGGCGACCGAGACGTTGGTGATGTCGCTGACGTCGCGGAAGAGGGCGGGCGACGCGACCATCGGCCCCAGTCGTGGGTCGCAGGCGCCGCCGACCGGACAACAAACCGGACAATCGGTGGCCGTCCACTTGACGGTCATGTCGTTGTTGAAGGCGCGCAGGGTGCCGCCGGTGCTGCCGATGTAAATGGTTCCGTCCGTATCGACCGCCGGCGAGGCGACGATGGCGGAGAGATTCGTGTCGTCGTCGACGGGCGCGAAGCGGATGGCCCCCGGGTTCAGCTGGACGAATCCCGCGCTGCCGCCCGTATGGGCAGGGTCGTTGCGGAATTGGGGCCAAGGGGGCAGCGGTACCGCCTCGTCGGAGGAACCGCCTCCGCCGCATGCTGCCAAGAGAAGAAGCGCCGAGCAGAAGAGCGAAAGATGGCGGCCAAACATGGGTTCCCGGACTTGGCACAGACCCCGAGCAAACTCAATCCCGCACCGCGCGGGCGAGCACGAGGACATCGATCCGTCGAGCGCCGGCGCGCCGCAGGGCGAGAGCGCAGGCCTGGACGGTAGCGCCGGTGGTCATGACGTCGTCGACCAACAGCACGCGCCGGTGGCGCACGCTCGACGCGTCGGTCACCTGGAACGCGCCGGCGACGTTGGCCGTGCGCAGGCGGGGGTCGAGCCCGACCTGGGGGCGGGTGGGACGGACGCGCACGAGTACGTGTGGCGCGACGGGGATGCACTTGGCGCGGGCCAGGTCGCGCGCCAGCACGAGAGACTGGTTGAAGCCGCGCCAGCGCAAACGGTCGCGGTGCAGCGGCACCGGCACCAACAACTCGCACCCGGCCACCCAGGCCGGAGCCCGTTCGGCGACGAGGCGGCGCAACGGGCGCGCCGCGGCGAGACGGCGCTGGTACTTGAGGTGGTGCAGCGCCGTGGCCACCGGTTGCCTCGTGGCCGGATCGCTCGCGTAGACCGTGCAGGCGCGCGCTGCCGCAAAAGCGGGTGGGTGCCGGATACAATCGCCACACAGATGGTCGTTTTGGGCCGGCGAGACGAAGGGAATGCCGCACTGCGGGCACTGCGGCGACAGCGGTACGTGCACCGCGGCGAGGCAGCCCGCACAGAGGCCGTCGGTCGCGTCGAGAGCGCCGCACACGTCACAAGCCGGCGGGTACAAAAGGTCGCCGAGAGCTTCGAGCCAGGACACGTTGGTTCGAAGGTACGCGGCGGCGCTCCGGCTCGCAACGTTGCAATCCGGCGAACAAACGGTAATTTCGGCGCGCGCCGGAAACGGCCGCGCCGCGCCCTCGGGCGCAACGACGACAGCGGAACCACGAGCCGGTGCATGGGAAAAGCCCTCGACGACATCACCATCCTCGACCTCAGCCGGGTCATCGCCGGCCCCTTCGGTACCAGCCTGCTGGGTGACCTCGGGGCACGCATTCTCAAGGTGGAGCTCCCCGGCCGCGGCGACGACGGACGTTACGGCTTCCCGACCGTCGACGGCATCCCCGTCGCTTTCCTCGCCCTCAACCGCAACAAAGAGGGCATCACCCTCGACATCCGCACGCCCGAGGGCGCGGCGATGCTCAAGCAGTTGGTGGCCGAAGTCGACGTCGTCGTCGAGAACTTTTCCGCCGGCACCATGGATCGCTGGGGACTCGGTTACCCGGTGTTGTCGGAGATCAATCCCAGGCTCATCTATGCCGCCTTGTCGGGGTTCGGGCAGACGGGTCCGTACGCCGACCGGACTTCGTACGACATCATCGCCCAAGCGATGGGCGGCCTGATGGCGCTCACCGGTTTCGCCGACGGGCCGCCGACGCGCGGCGGCGGATCGCTCGGCGACTTCATCGGCGGAACCTTCCTGGCAGTGGCGATCCTCGGGGCTCTGCACCAGCGCCAACGCACCGGGCTCGGACAAATGGTCGACGTGTCCAACATGGACGCGATTTTTTCGATGCTGGACAACTGGCCGACGGTCTATGCCATGACGGGGCGGACGCCGGCGCGTCTGGGCAACCGGCACGCGGCGGTGACGCCGTACGACTGTTTCGCGGCGCAAGACGGCTACCTGGTGATCGGCATCGGCAACAGCGCCTTGTTCCGCGCCTTGATGGAGGCGATCGGCAAACCCGAACTCGGGCGCGACCCGCGCTACAAGTCGCCCTCGGCGCGGCTCGAGCGGCATGCCGAGGTCAACGAAATGGTCGCCGCCTGGGTGCGCGAGCATACCGTCGAGCAGGTGTTGGAGCGGCTCGGGCCGCGCGGGGCGAACGTTCCGTGCGCCCCGGTGATGACGGTGGAGCGGTTGGTCGACGATCCGCAGATCCGCGCCCGCGAGATGCTGGTGCCGCTGCCGCATCCGCAGTTGGGTCAGGTGCCGGTCACCGGGACGCCGTTCAAGCTGTCGGCTTCGCCGGCGCGGTTGGAGCGGTTGGGGCCGGATTTGGGCGAGCACAACGAAGCGGTGTATGGGGAGTTCCTCGGGCTCGGCGCGGCCGAGCTGGAGCGCCTGCGCGCCGCCGGGGTGATTTGAGTAGGAGAAGGGCGATGGAATTACCGATCGTACAGAAACTCAAGAAGGAGCTCGCCGACCTGATGTACGAGCTGACGCACAAGGTCCCGAAAGACCTGCAGGAGGCGGCCAGCCACGGCGATTTGAGCGAGAACGCCGAGTACGATGCCGCCAAACAGCGGCAGGAGTTCCTGCGCGCCCGCATCGGCCAGCTGCAGGCGCGCATCCGCGAGCTGTCGATGTACAATCTGCAGTCGATCCCGACCGGGGTGGTGTCGTACGGCAGCAAGGTGACCATCGAGGACCTCGACGAAGGCGAGCCGCAGGTCTACGAGATCGTCTTCCCCGAAGAGGCGAATCCGGCGAACGGGCAAATCTCGTTGAGTTCGCCGATCGGCCGCGCCCTGATGAACAAGAACGTCGGCGACGAGGTCGAAGTGCAGACGCCCCGCGGCAAGCGGACGTACCAAATCGCCGACCTGGTGACGCTGCACGAACGCGGTTGAGCGCGGCGAGCGAGCCGCAACCTTGCGGCTGGTTCGCGGCGTGTGCTACAAGCCGTTCGTTTTCGGGCTGCTAGGGGAAGAGTGGGCCTTCGCGCCCACTTTTTTGTTTCGGAGTCGCATGACCCAGGAAGTGGTGGCCCGCGTTTGGGCGCTGACGGAGCCTGCGCTGGCGCACGAGGGGTTCGAACTCGTCGACGTCGAGTACCGGCGCGAGAATCGTGGCCTGATGCTGCGGTTCTTCCTCGATCGCGAGGGCGGCATCTCCATCGACGAACTCGCGCGGGCGAGTCGGCTGCTGGGCGATGTGCTCGACGTGCACGACGTCATCCCGAACGAGTACGTGCTCGAGTGCTCGTCGCCGGGGATCGATCGGCGCCTGCGGCGGCCGGAGCACTTTCGCCGCTACGTCGGCCAGCGCGTGCGGGTGAAGACCCGGCTGGCGCAGGCCGGGCGGCGCATGTTCGTCGGACGCCTCGAGGGCGCGGACGAGGAGGCGGTGGAGATCGTGGACGCCCAAGGGGCGCGCCACCGGGTCCGCTACGCCGACATCGACCGCGCCAATTACGAGGCGGACCTGTAGGCGTTGGAGGAGGAGAGCATGCAACCAGAGCTGAGCCGAGTCATCGAGCAGGTGAGCAAAGAAAAGGGCATCGACCGCGACATCGTCGTCGCTGCCGTCGAGGCCGCCATTCTGTCGGCGGCGCGCAAGAATCTCCCCGCCACGGCCCAGCTGGAGGCCAAGTTCAACGCCGAGGTCGGCGAGGTCGAACTGTTCAAGATCCTCACGGTGGTCGAAACCGTCGCCGACCCCGAACTCGAAATCGGCTTGGCGGAAGCGCGCGCCAACATGGATCCGGACGCCCAGATCGGCGACGAGTTCCTCGAAAAGCTGGACCAGCGTTACGGCCGCATCGCGGCGCAGGCCGCCAAGCAGAACCTGATCCAGCGCCTGCGCGACGCCGAACGCGAAATCATCTACAACGAATTCAAGGACCGCAAAGGCGAACTCACCCACTCCGGCACGGTGCAGCGCTTCGAGAAGAAGAACATCATCGTCAACCTCGGCCGCACCGACGCCATCCTGCCGGAAAAAGAGCAGATTCCGCGCGAGCGCTACCGTCAGGGCGACCGCATCCGCGCCTTCATTTACGACGTCGACATGTCGGCCAAGGGGCCGCAGATCGTCTTGTCGCGCACCCATCCCGGTTTCCTGATGAAGCTGTTCGAGCAGGAAGTGCCGGAGGTGTACGAGGGGATCGTCGAGATCAAGGCCGCGGCACGTGAGCCCGGTGGCCGCGCCAAGATCGCCGTCGTCTCGAACGACCCCGACGTCGATCCCGTCGGCGCCTGCGTCGGCATGAAGGGCACCCGCGTGCAGGCAGTGGTGCAGGAATTGCGCGGCGAAAAGATCGACATCATCCACTGGACGCCCGATCCGGCCGAGTTCGTCTGCCGCGCCTTGGCGCCCGCCAAGGTCGCCAAGATCATCATGGACGAGGACGACCGCTCGATGGAAGTGATCGTTCCCGATGACCAATTGTCGTTGGCGATCGGACGCAAGGGGCAGAACGTGCGGCTGGCCTCGCGCTTGACCAACTTCAAGTTGGACGTACGCTCCGAGTCGGAAGCCGACGAAGAGGCCCGGTTGGCGCGCGCTTCGCTGATCGGGGTCGAGGGTGTCGGCGACGTCGTCGCCGAGATCCTGTACCAGAGCGGCTTCAAGTCGGCCGAGGAATTGTCCGAGGCCGATCCCGAGCAGCTCGCCGAGATCGAGGGCATCGGCCCCGAGCGGGCGGTGCAGATCGTCGCCTCGGCGGTGGCTCGTGTCGAAGTATTGCGCGAAGAAGCGGCGGCGCGCGCAGCCGAAGAGGCGCGGCGCAGCCAGGAAGAAGCCTCGTCGACTGCAAACGACGAGGCCGAAACGACCGCCATCGATCCCGAGGCGGGCGGCGCGGCAACGCCAGTGGTTGCCAGCGCCGAGGAGAGCGAGCTATCTTGAGAAGTGACGGGCAGGGTCCGATTCGAACGTGCATGGGGTGCGGTCAGCGTGACGCGCAGGCGACGCTGTTGCGCATCGTCGCCGCGGGAGAGGGTGGGTTGCAGTTGGCACCCCGCTCGCCGCGGTCCGGTCGCTCGGGGTATCTGCATCCATCGCAGGATTGCTGGCGCCGATTCATGGCTCGTAAAGGATTGATCCGATCGCTCGGACGACAGATCGACCGCGAAACCCGCAGGGGCTTGGTCGAAAGCATCGAGGCCGGTCGGACTTCGTGTCGGTGAAGGAAGCTGTATGGCGCGCAAACGAGTACATGAGCTAGCCAAGGATCTCGGCCTCGAGTCGAAACACATCGTCGCCGCGCTCGAGCGCATCGGCTACCCCAACCGCCGGTCACAGAGTTCGCTCGAGGACGACGAAATCGAAAAAGTGCGTCTGGAACTCGGTATCGACGAGCGGCCGACCATCTCCGTGGGCGGCGAAGTCGTCCGCGAGGGCGGCGCCGGCGAAACGATCCAGGAAACGCGCGTCAAGACGAATGTCATCCGCCGCCGGACGACCCGGCGTGACGACGGCAGCGAGGGGTCGCCTCACGCCGAGTCGGATGCCTTGCCACTACCCGGTGATACCCTCATCGGAGCCCCTTTCTCGACCGGAACGAGCTTGCCCCCGCCGCTTCCTGAGGCCCCCAAGGCCGATCTCGGGGCGATGACTCACATGCCGGAACCCCTCCCCGTCGATCTCGCTGCCCCCCCCGTGACGTCCCTCGTGCCTCCCCGCATCGAACCGGTGGCGCCCGCCGTGGCGCCGCCACCGCGCGTCGAGAAGCCGCTGCCGCCGCAACGCGAGTTGCGCGATACCGTCGGCTTCAACACGGGTGGCACCGCCGTGCCGCCGCCGCCGCCGCCGCGTGTCGACAAGCCGCGCCCGACCGGCCGCGAGACGATCACCCGCGACCCCGCGGCGCCGCCGACCCGCAGCGGCTTGGTCACCGAAGTGCGCGGCCCGAAGGTTCTCGGCCGCATCGACCTCAGCAAGACCATGGCGCCGCCGGCGCCCGCCCGACGCGACGATCGCGGCCCGGCACGCGCCCGCCCAGGCGAGCCCCAGAGCCCGATGCAGATGCCTGGGATGCCGCCGGCCCCCTCGGCCGACAAAGCGGATACCAAGCGCAAGAAGAAGCGGCGCGTCATCAAGAACGCCGCCACGCCGGATACGCGTGAGGAGTCACGGCGGGCTCGCCTGCCGCGCAAGCGGCGCGCCCTGCCGGGCAAGGAGCAGCGCAAGACCGAAATCACCACGCCAGCCGAACACAAGCGCGTGGTGCGCGTCTCCGAGATCATCACCGTCGGCGAACTCGCCAAGGCGATGGGCGTCAAGGCCACCGAGATCATCAAGAAACTGATGGACTCCGGCATGATGGCGACCATCAACCAGCGCCTCGACGCCGATACCGCCGCGCTGCTGGCGAGCGATTTCGGCTACAACGTCGAAAACGTCGCGTTCGACGCGGACTCCGTTCTCGAAGTGGAACATGAAGCGACGACCGACGAGCGCCTCGATCCGCGCCCGCCGGTGGTCACCATCATGGGCCACGTCGACCACGGCAAGACCTCGCTGCTCGACAAGGTCCGCTCGACCTCGGTCACCGAATCCGAAGCGGGCGGCATCACCCAGCACATCGGCGCCTACAGCGTCCCCGTGGGCGAGCGCCGCGTCACCTTCCTCGACACGCCGGGCCACGAGGCCTTCACCGCGATGCGTGCCCGCGGCGCCAAGGTCACCGACATCGTCGTCCTCATCGTCGCCGCCGACGACGGCGTCATGCCGCAGACCATCGAGGCCATCAATCACGCGCGCGCCGCCGAGGTGCCGATCATCGTCGCCATCAACAAGATCGACAAGCCCGGCGCCGACCTCGAACGCATCCGCAAGCAGCTGGCCGATTACGGTCTGGTGGCGGAAGAGTGGGGCGGCGACACGGTCTGCGCCCCGGTGTCGGCGAAGACCGGCGAGGGTATCGAACACTTGCTCGAGTTGCTGCTGCTGCAGGCGGATCTGCTCGAGTTGCGGGCCAATCCCGAGAAACTCGCTCGCGGCACCATCGTCGAGGCCAAACTCGATCGCGGCCGCGGCCCGGTCGCCACGGTGTTGGTGCAAGAGGGCACGCTGCGCCGCGGCGATCCCTTCGTCTGCGGCGGCAACTACGGCCGCGTCCGCGCCATGATCGACGACCACGGCAACCGCATCGACGAGGCGCCGCCGTCGACGCCGGTCGAAATCCTCGGCCTGCAGGGTGTTCCCGATGCCGGCACGCCGTTCCTCGCCGTGGCCGACGAAGCCACCGCGCGCCAGGTCGCCGACCATCGCCGTATCAAGCAGCGCGAAGCCGAGATGGCCAAGAGTTCGAAGGTGTCGCTCGAGGACCTGTACAAGCAGGTGCACGCCGGCGACGTCAAGGAGCTCAAGGTCGTCGTCAAGGCCGACGTTCAGGGCTCGGTCGAAGCCGTCACCGACGCCCTCACCCGCTTGTCGACGGAAGAGGTCCGGGTCAACGTCATCCATTCCTCCGTCGGCGGCATCACCGAAAGCGATGCGTTGCTGGCCTCCGCCTCCAACGCCATCGTCATCGGGTTCAACGTCCGCCCCGAGGCCAAGGCGAACGTCATCCTCGACCGCGAGGGTGTCGATTTCCGCATGTATTCGATCATCTACGACGCCCTGAACGAGGTGCGTAGCGCCATGGAAGGGCTGCTCGAACCGACCTACCGCGAAAAGGTCATCGGTCGGGCCGAGGTGCGCGAAACGTTCAGCATCCCCGACATCGGGGTCATCGCCGGCTCGTACATCCTCGACGGCAAGGTCGTGCGCAACGGCTCGGCCCGCCTGGTGCGCGATTCGGTCGTCCAATACACCGGCAAGATCAGCAGCCTGCGGCGCTTCAAGGAAGATGCCCGCGAGGTGCTGTCGGGCTACGAGTGCGGTATCGGCCTCGATTCGTACCAAGACATCAAGGTCGGCGACATCATCGAGGCCTTCGAACAGGAAATGGTCGAACGCCGGCTGTCCGCGCCCACGGCGTCGGGCCGCACGGCGGCTGCTTGATGCGCGACGGTGCGACGTGGGGGCACGACCTCACGTCGCACCGCTGCCGTTGGACCAGCACGTGGTCGTCGGGGTGCTCAAACTGACGCTGTACTTGCCCGAGAACCACTCGCTCAAGGGCAAGCGCGGCGTTCTCAAGAAGATCAAGGCGCGGGTGCGCAATACCTTCAACGTCTCCATCGCCGAGTGCGAGGCGCATGACCTCTGGCAGCGCGCCGTGCTCGGCGTATGCAAGGTCGGGTCGGACGAAGCCTACGTCGACGGCGCGCTGCGCTCCGTCAGCCGCTTCGTCGAAGACTTGCACGTCGCCGAGTTGGGCGAAGAGACGATCGAGATCCTGCACGTCTGAGTCGCGGGTGAGGCGAAAGCATGAGCAGCCGTCGAGTCGAACGCGTCAACCACGCCATGCGTGAGGAACTGGCCACCCTGCTGCTGCGCGAGGTCAAGGATCCGCGCGTCGCCCTGGTCTCGATCACCGCCGTCGACGTGTCGCCCGACTTGCGCCACGCCGAGGTGTATTTCTCGTGCCTGGGCGACGAGACCAAGCGCAGTGAGGCAAAAGCCGGGCTCGATCGCGCCAGCGGTTTTCTGCGGGCGCAGCTGAGCAAGCGCCTGCAACTCCGGCATACCCCAGATCTCCACTTCGTCGCCGACACCGGCGCCGAACGCGCCGAACACGTCATCGCCCTGCTGCGGAGCGTGACGCCGACCTCCGAATCTTGACCGCATGGACGGCATTCTGCTGGTCGACAAGCCCGAGGGACTGACCTCGGCCGAGGTGGTGCGCCGCGTCAAGCGGTGGACCAAGAGCAAGACGGGACATCTGGGCACGCTCGATCCCTTCGCCAGCGGGGTGTTGCCGCTCTGCCTCGGCGAGGGCACCAAGATCGCGGCCTTTCTGAACCAAGCGGACAAGGAATACACGGGGGTCGTGCGGCTGGGTGCCCGCACCGACACCGGGGACCTCACGGGAACCGTCGTCGCCGATGCGGCCGTGCCGGAGGATCTCTCGGCGGCGCGCCTGGCGGCGGTGGCGGCTTCGTTCCTCGGCGCCCAGATGCAGACCCCGCCGATGTATTCGGCGATCAAGCGCGACGGGCAACCGTTGTATCGCCTGGCACGCCAAGGCGTCGAGGTCGAGCGCGAGCCGCGCGCCGTGCGCTTCGACGTCTGTGCGGTGGAGGCCGCCGGTGCCGCCGAGCTCCGCTTTCGGGTCGCCTGTTCGAAGGGCACCTACGTGCGGGTGTGGGCGGAGGACTTCGCCTCCCGACTCGGCACCCTCGGCCACCTGAGCGTCTTGCGTCGGACTCGGTTTGGGCCGTTCGGGATCGAACGGGCGCATCGCCTGGAGGAGGTCGAGCAGGCGGCGGAGAGTTGTTTGCTGCCGCTGCGGGTCGCGTTGGCCGACGTCGCCGAGATCGATTTGTCCGCGGCCCAGGCCCAACGGGCGGTGCAGGGGTTCGAACCGCTGCTGGCGCGGTTGGCGTGGCCGCCGCAGGCGGGCGATGTCGCCAAGTTGATCGATCCACTGGGTCGGCTCGCCGCGATCATCGTACGCGAAGCCGGCGGCGCAGCACGTTACGGGCGTGTCTTCGCCACGCCGGTTGCCTGAAATCGAACGGGAGCCTTGCCCTCGCGGCGTTCGGCTGGCAAGAAGAGGCGCGCCCGGCGGCAGAATTCATGCGGCAAAGAATCCTTCAGGTCCTCCCCACGCTGCTGCTCGCCGCAGTCGGCGCCGCCGTCAGCATTCTCATCGAGAACATCCATCGGCAGCTCGAGGTCGATGTCACCTATACCAGCTTCTGCAACGTCAACAGTTCGATCAATTGCGACGTCGTTCTGAGCAGCCAGTACGCCTGGCTCTTCGGCGTATCGGTGTCGCTGTGGGCGCTGCTGTTCTACGCCGTGGTCGCCGGGTTGGCGATCGCCTTCGTGCGCTCGGAGCGGATCGTCCAGCGCCAGAAACTGGCGACGTGGCTGCTGGGTCTCGCCGGTCTCGGATTCGCCTTCTCTCTTTACATGGCGTTCGTCGCCTTCGTGATTCTCGATACCGTGTGCCTGATGTGCTCGGCGCTGTACGTCGTCAGTTTGGGGCTGTTCTTTGCGACCTATCGCCTGCGCGCCTCGACCCAGGTCTTGGGCAATTCTGCCGGCAAGAGTTCCGGTGAGGATCGCCGCGTCTTGTATGCGTGTGTGGGGGCGGCATTGGCGTTGGTTGCGTCGGCGGCGTGGAGCGTCGCCGGTGCTGGAAGGGCGCCGCGATTGGATGCCGCGGGCCTCCGCGCGCAGAAGGCGGATCTGGTCAAGTGGTACCAGGAGCGGCCCAAGTTCGAGTTGTCTTCGGACGGGCAGGCGAGGGGGCCGGCGGATGCGCCGGTGACCTTGGTCGAGTTCTCGGATTTCGACTGTCCGCACTGTGCCAAGTTGGACGGCTTGCTGACGCAGTTGATCCGCGCGGAGAAGCTGAACGTACGAGTCGTCTTTCGCCACTTTCCGTTGAGTTCGGACTGCAATCCCGCCATGCAAGCCTCGGTCCACCCACGTGCGTGTTTGGCGGCAACGGCGGCCGAGTGTGCGGGCGAGCAGGACCGCTTCTGGCAATACCAGCACAATCTGTTCGCCAACCAGGGCCGGTTCCAGCGAGACGAGCTGCTCGGCTACGCACGCGCCTTGGGTCTCGACGTAGCCCGCTTCGTCGCTTGTCTCGACGGCGAGGCCGCACGGGCGCGCGTCGAGCGCGATGCACGCGAGGGACAGAAGCTCGGCATCGAGTCGACACCGACCCTCTTCATCAACGGGCGACGCATCGAAGGGGCACCTAGCCCGGACGTGTTGCTCGACGTACTGACTCTGGCGGCCGACGAAAAGTCGTAGCCGTCGAACGAATCCCTTCAAAAATTTCGTCTGGGTGGGTGCCATTTCCGTGACGCAACGGGAGGCAGGTGGGCGTCCGCGCCGCGACTTCACCGGTTGTGCAAGCGGTAAGTGGCGTGAAGTCATGGACTTCGGTCGCGTGTGGCAGGCGCACGCCCCGGAAGCGTGCCGCATGGCGGCGTGCTTTTCCGGTACGGCCGACGAGGGTTTGGGTGGAGTGCGAAAAAGGCCTGAAAAATCAGCGGTTTGCTCGCTTGCCGCGAGCGAGGCGCCGGAGCCAGGTATCGTTTCACGATATGACGTCGACGGTAAGATGGCGCCGCCGCGACGGATTCTGGCAGCCGCGGAAAACCGTATTGACACCTCGACGAGCGAAATATTAAGACGACGCACCTTCGCTTGCGGGGGTGCTCCAGAAGGGTTGAGAAAGCTCGTCGTTCGGCGTGCCCGAGGGCTTCGCACGGGATTCGTGCGTCCGCGATGAGCGAGTGATGGGTGGTGGCGGTGGTGTGGTGGAGGAGGTGGGTTGCGACGTTGGTGAGGTGAGTAGGATGCATGCAAAGCTGCGCGTCGCAGCCATCGTCATGAGGGCTAGTGGGGGGAGTCGTCAGGCTCTTGGTCATGGCTTCGACAGGGGAACGATCGCATGTTGACTGAGTGGCATGCTGCGCTCACGGCGCTTCGTACGAAGATCGACGAACGGAGTTTCGATGCATGGATCGCGCCGATTCAATGCACGCGCGATGCCAACGGGTTCCACCTCGCCGTTGGTAGCGACTTCGCCCGAGAGTGGATTCACCGTCACTATCTGGACATCCTGCGTGCGGCGCTGGCGCAGGCCTGCGGCGAGCCGGTCGAGATCCGCCTCGTGGTCGGCCGTCCGGAAGGCGCGCCGGCGAGCGACGTCGGTCCGCGCCGCCAGCCGCCGACGCGCAAGCAGAATGCCGCTCCGACGCGGGCGCTGCGCATCGGTCGCTTGATCCCGCAATACACCTTCGAGAACTTCGTCGTCGGACCGTCGAACGAGCTCGCGTATGGCGCGGCCCAGGCCTTGGCCCTCGAAGGGGCGCGCAACTTCAATCCTTTCTTCCTCTGGGGCGGCGTCGGCCTCGGCAAGACGCATCTCATCAGCGCCATCGCTCATGCTTACCTCGACCGGGCGCCGCGGCCGCAGATCGCCTTTCTCAGTGCCGAAGAGTTCATGAACCAGATGATCGTGGCCCTGCGCCAGGATCAGATGAATGCCTTTCGCGCCCGCTTCCGCGAACTCGACATGCTCGTGGTCGACGACATCGAGTTCATCGCCGGTAAGGAACGCACGCAGGAAGAATTCTTTCACACCTTCGACGCCCTGTACGTCGGCGGCAAGCAGGTCGTGCTGACGTCCGACAAACCGCCGCAGGCGATCCCCGATTTGGCCGCGCGCTTGCGCAGTCGCTTCGAGGGCGGGCTCAACGCCGACATCAAGCCGCCGACCGACGCCATGCGCATGGAGATCGTCCGGCGCAAGGCGGCCGAGCAGGAGGTGGCGTTGCACGAGGCGGTGGTGCGCGCCATCGTCGCACGCAGCGGCAGCAGCGTGCGCGAGCTCGAAGGAGCGCTGACGCGGGTGTTGGCCTGGGCCGAATTGCGCCAGAAACCGCTCGACGAACGCCATGTCGCCGAGCTCCTCGGCTCCGTCGGCGTGCGCTCGACGCGCGTCGCCGCCAGCACCATCCTCGCCGGCACCAGCCGCTACTTCCGCATCGACGTCGATACCCTGCGCGCCCATACCCGCGACCGGGCCACCTCCGAAGCCCGCCAGGTGGCGATGTACCTGTGCCGCCACCTCGCCGACATGTCGTACGCCGCCATCGCCCAGGAATTCGGCGGGCGCGACCATTCGACCGTCCTCTACGCCGTGCGCACCATCGAAAAGCGGCGGGCCAAGGAAGCACGCCTCGACGTCCTCGTCGCCGCCCTCGAGCGCAGCCTGCGCGAGGATGCCGTGTCCAGCGCCGCTTGACGCCTCGCCGATCGAATTCTCGCGGTCGGCCCGCGTCTGTGCGGCGATTGACAAACTCGCCGCACGCGGCGAAAAGGACGACTTCATGCTTCGCGTCGGTCTGCGTCCGTTACTCCTGGCCGCCGTATTCGGCACCCTGGCGGCGCAGGCCGCGGCGACCACCTCCTTCGATGTCTCGACCTTCGATCAGCCCGTCGGCAGCGACGCGCCGCAGGTCCTCCACCTCGCCGATGTCAACGACGACGGTCTCGACGACCTGTTTGCCGTCGATTTCGACGGCGATCGAGTCGCGGTCTACCTGAACGACGAGGAGGGCGGCTTCGCCGACGCCGAGTTCCTCGATACGCCCGGGGGGCCCCTCGCCGTGGCGACGGGTGACTTCGATCGCAACGGCGACCTCGATCTGATCACCGCCAACAGCGCCGCGGGATCCATCAGCGTATTCCTCGGGGACGGCAGCGGTACCTTCGACGGCAATCAGCGCCGAGACACTGCCGTCGCCACCGGCGTGCGTGGCCTGGTGATCGCCGACTTCAACGACGATTCCGTCGACGACGTCGCCGTGCTCACCTCCGACCGAATCTATTTCATGCGCAGCACCAGCGACGGCTCGTTCGCGCGCTTCAATCCGGACAACCAACGGACGCGCACGTCGACCGGCTCGTCGTTTGCCGTCGCCGGCGGCAGCATCGACGCCGGCGCCTCCGTCGACCTCGTCGTCAGCAACCGGCAAGACAGTCAGCTCGCCGTCTTCCTCTCCAATGAAGATGGAACGTTCAATTTCAGTGCGGGCGGACTGCTGAACGTCGGCGCCGAGGCGTCCGGCGTCATCGCCGTCGATGCCGACGACGATGACGATGTCGACCTCATCGCCGTCGATCCCGCGGCCCAGGTGTTCGACGAAGTGCGGGTGTTCTTGAATGAGGACGGGCAAGGCGCCTTCGCCGACGCGCAGAGCGTCACCGCCAACGAAGAGCCGTTCGCCATCGCCGCCCTCGACGTCGACGGCAACGGCAAGGTCGACCTGGCGGTTACGACCCTCACCAACAATCCCATTTCGCTGCTTTGCCAACCCAGCAGCATTTGCAACCTGTCGTTCACCGGCGAGCCGCTCGAGGCGGGCATCTGGCGGCAAGGTCGCTTCGAAGCCGGTCTCGCGATGGGACAAGGGCAGGTCGCCGTCGTTTCCGGCACCCTCAACGACGATTCCCTCGACGACCTCGTCGCTCTCGGTTCCGACCTGAGCACGATCGCCGTCTTCCTGAACACGAGCACCGCCGGGACGCCCAGCCCGACGACACCGAGCGGCAACAATACACCGACGCTCACCCCCACCGGGCCGACGGCCACCCCGACCCGCACCCCGACGCCGCCCGCGACGGCTACCCCAACCTCCGTGCCGACCATTCCGCTGGGCGACTGCCGCCTCGAACTCGCCGCCTCTTCGCCCGCCGACGTCGAGCCGAGCGCTCTGGTGACCGCCGACTTCGATCTCGACGGCGATCTCGATGTTGCGGTGGCCGACGAGCCCAACGACCGCATTCTCGTCTACCTGACCAGCCGCGGTAGCGGCAGCAGTTCGGGCGACGCCTGTTCCAGGATCACGCTGTCGCGCGCTCCGACGATCCGCGACGTGCTGTCGCCGCGTTACCTGGTCGCCGCCGATTTCGACCGCGACAGCCGACCCGACCTCGCCGTCCTCGGTGAGGAGGGCGTCAGCGTCTACTTCGGCTCGCGCACGACCAACGGCGGCTTCGAAAGTGCCGAGGACTTCGTCCCGATCGAGGCAGGCGTCGATCCGGCGCGTATGGCGGTCGCCGACTTCAATCGCGACGGCACACCCGATCTGCTGGTTTCCGATGCCGGCGGCACCAGCCTCCACATGCTCTTCGGAGTCGCCGGGCGCGACGATCCCTTCGACGGCGAAAGCTGCCCGATCAACGTGCGCAAGCGCTCCGCCCAAGTCGTCGTGACCGACCTCAATCGCGATTCGCGCCCGGATTTCGCGTTCACCAGCGGGCAAAGCCGCGACCTTTCCGTGTTTTTGCGTGATCCGGCGAACGAGGTCGATTGTCTGGACGTAGCCGCGGCCTTCGACGCGCTCGCGCCGATCGATCTCGGCGCCGAGCCACGCGGCCTGTTGGCGGATGCCTTCGATTTGGCGGATGCCGTTCCCGACCTGGTCGCGGCGCGTGCGCCGGCTACGGCTGCCGGCGATCTTCGTTTCTACGTCGGTCAACCCGCCAGCAGCGGCAGCAGCGTTCGCTACGGTAGCGCCACCACGCTCGCCGACGGCGGTAACCCGCTGCTGGCCCCGGTGGACATCGCCACGGGCGACATCAACCGCGACGCCCGGCTCGACCTCGTCGTGCTCGATTCCGACAGCAGCAATAACCTGGTCGTCTACCTCGGTGGCAATGACGGCCGCTTCGGCGCGCCGCTGATTCCGGTGACGACGTCTCCCGACGGCGCCGAGGCGACCGCCTTGACGGTGGCGGACGTGGACTCCGACCGTCGCGCCGACATCCTCGTCGCGCACCTCGACGGCACGCTGACCTTCTTCCTCAGTAGCGACCCGCCGGCGACCTCGACCCCGGCACCGACGGCAACGCCGACGCCGATCCGAAGCGAGACGCCGACGCAGACGTTCACCCCGACGATCACCATGACGCCGACGCGCACGGTGCGGGCCACGTCGACCCAGACGCCGGTGCCTACCGAAACGCCGCGCGGCGTCATTCGGTTGAATGGCTCGACGTGCGCCATCGCGGCGACTCCGGCAACGGAGGGTACGGCTTGGCTGGCGTGCGGGGCCGCCCTTCTCTTGGCTGCCAGGAGGCGCCGCCCATGAAGCCCTTGCGACGCACCCTCGGCGCCGGCCTCGGCTTGGCGGCGCTGGCGCTCATGCCGTTTCTTCCCCTCGGCGCGGGGACCGCGCCGTACGGCTTCACCCATTGCGACGTGCCGTTCGAAGGACGCCCTGTCGCTCTGGGCGTCGGCGACTTCAACCGCGACGGCAATCCCGATTTGGCGATCGCCGACGAGGAAAACTCGGAGGTCTCGATTCAGCTCACCGCGCCCGAGCGGTTTCGCTCCTTCGACTGTGCCGGAGCCCTCGAGGCGAGCGAGATCGCCGTCGGCGAAAGCCCGACCTCCGTGGCGGTGGGCTATCTCGACGCCAACACGACCCTCGACTTGGCCGTCGCCTCGGTCGATGGGGTCGACGTCTTGCTCAATGACGGCGCGGGCGAGTTCACCGAGGAAGCGACTCCCGAGGCCGGCGCCAACCCTCGCGCCGTGGGCATCGGCGACGTCGACGGCGACGGCCGCAACGATGTCGTCGTCGGCAATGGCTTCGGCGACTCTGTCACCATCCTCTATGGTCCCGATTTCGACGAGGACGAGATCGTCATCCTCGTCGTCGACGGTCCGGTCACCTCTCTCGTCGTCACCGACCTCAACGACGACAGCTTCGACGACATCGCCGCCGCCACCTCGCTCGGGCAGGTCTTCGTCTACTTGCAGGATCCGGAAGGTGCGGAGCGGGACGACCGGCTGCCGGAGGCGTCCGTCGTCACGGTCATCGACGCGCCGACCGCCATCGTTGCCGCCAGCCTCGGCATCGCCGAGGACGACCCGACCGATCCCGAGGATCCCAACGAATCCGTCGTTTTCGATACGCTGCAGGACCTCGCCGTCGTCGGCGGCGGCACGGATGGTATCCTGGCGCTGCACCGTGGCGTCGACGACGACTTCGACCCGATCGATCTGAGTCCAACCGTCCGCATCGACGGCATCGGCCCCAATCCCTCCGCCCTCGTCGTCGGCGAGTTCACCGGCGACGGCCGTCTCGACCTCTTCGTCGCCAACCAGGGCGACGGCACCCTGCCGCTGTTCGCCGGCGGTACGCGCGGCACCCTGACGTTGGAGCCGGGTTTCTGCACCCGTGACCCGGACCTGTGCAAAGCCGAATCGGGGCCGCGGGCCTTGGCTGCCGCCGACGTCGATGGCGATGGCAAAGACGACCTCATCGTCGCCAATCAGGAGACGGGCTCGCTGACCTTTCTTCTCAGCAGTCAACCGTTGACGCCGACCCCGCGGCCGACGGGTACCAACACGGCGACGCCGACGGCGACGAACACACCGACCGAAACGGCGACGCCGACCATCACCTCGACCCCGACCATCGTGCTGTCGCCGACGCCGACCGCCACGCCGATCGTCGACTGCTGCCGTCAACACGACGCCCCAGGCTGTTCCGTCGCCGCCTGCGAGGAATGTGTCTGCGTCTCCGGGCCGGGCGCCGATGGCTTCTGTTGCTCGAACGAGGGCGGTACCTGGGACCAGACCTGCGTCGAGCGCGCCCGTGTCGAGTGCAACTCCGCCTGCGCTTGCCCGGCCTTCACCGCCACGCCGGAAAACACGGCCACGCCGACGCATACGCCGACGCCGACTCCGACAGCCACGCCGACGCCGACCGAAACCCCGACGCATACGCCCATCGGTGCCTCGACCCGCCCGACGCGTACGCCGACGCCGACCTTCACCATCACCGGCACCCGTCCGCCGACCCAGACGCCGACCCAGACGCCGACGGTGACGCACACCGCCACCATCACCCCGACCCGCACCCGTACGCCGACGCAGACACTGACGCCGACGTCGAAGTGTGCCGGCTCGATCGAGCCCTGTGTCGAGGGTGATACCTGCGCCATCGTCCCACCGGCGCGTGCCGGGCAGGGTGGTCTCCTGTGGATCTTGCTGCCCGCGGTGCTGTTCGGCCTTCGTCGCCGCAGTCTCTGAGGTATCCATGACGGTCGGAATCACGGCGTACGCCGCGTACGTCCCACGCCACCGCCTCGACCGCGCCAAGATCGCCGCGGCTTGGGGTTCGAGCCAGCCGACGGGCGAAATCGCCGTCGCCAACTACGACGAGGACGCGTTGACCATGGCGGCGGAGGCCGCCACCGCGGCACTGGCGGACGATCCTGCCGGCGTCGATGGCGTCTATTTCGCCTCGACCAGTGCGCCGTATGCGGAGAAGCAAGTCGCCGGCTTGCTGGCGACGATCTGCGACGTCGACCGCAAGAGCCAAAGCGCCGACTTCACCGGTTCGACGCGCGCCGGCTTGAGCGCCGTCACCGCGGCGGCGCACGCCGTCGCAGCAGGGGCGCGCCGGCGAGTACTCGTCGCCGCCGCCGACGCCCGGGTCGCCGCCCCGGAATCCGAACTCGAGGGTCTCGTCGGTGATGCCGCCGCCGCGGTCTGCGTCGGGCGCGACGACGTCATCGCCACCATCGTCGCCACCGCCCACGTCTCCGAGGAATTCACCCACGTCTGGCGCACCGGCGAGCAGCGCTTCCTGCAGTCCTATGCCGGGAAGTTTTCCAATACGTACGGCTACATCCGCGACGTCGCCGCGGTCGTGACCGATGTCCTGGGTCAAGCCGGCGTCGCTCCGAGCCAGGTGGCGCGACTGGCGCTGTACGCTCCCGATGCCCGCGCCGCGATCGACCTCTGTAAGCAGGTGGGGCTCGACCCGAAGACGCAGCTGGTGTCGCCGGCGGTGCAATCGATCGGCAGCGCCGGCACGGCGGACGCGTTGCTCGGCATGGCGGCGGCGCTCGATACCGCTGAACCGGGCGATTGGATCGTGCTCGCGGCCTACGGCGAAGGCGCCGATGCGATCTTGCTGCGCGCCACCGATCTCCTGCCGCCGCGCCGTGCCGCTACCCCGTGGCTTCAGTGGCTCGCGGCGCGCACCAGCCTCGCCTCGTACGAGAAGTACCTCAAGTTCCGGCGCGTGTTTCCCGGCGACGACGCCGGCGAGGCGATCAACAACGTCCTTGAGTACAAGGAATTGCGTCAGGACGTGCGCCTCTACGGGAGTCGCTGCCTCGCCTGCGGCACGGTGCAGTACCCGATGGCGCGCGTCTGCATCCAATGCCGCGCCCGCGACCAGATGGCGGAGCATCGCCTGGCCAAGCGCGGCAACGTCTTCACCTTCACCATCGATCACCTCATCGCCAACCTCGAATTGCCGCTGCCGATGGCCGTGGTCGATCTCGACGGCGGCGGCCGCGTCTACCTGCAGGTGACCGATTTTCTCGACGGCGAGGTGGAGATCGGCCGGCCGATGCAGCTCACCTACCGGCGTCTGCACGAAGGCGGCGGCAACCACAATTATTATTGGAAGGCGCGCCCGCTGCGCTGAGGCGTCGGGAGACTGCGATGAAGGATCAGGTCGCCGTCATCGGCGTCGGTTGCACCAAGTTCGGCGAACTCTTCGACAAGGGCTACGAGGAACTCATCTGCGACGCGGCCTTCCAGGCCTACGCCGATGCGGGGATCGAGCCGGAGTCGATCGACGCCGCCTACCTCGGGACGTACATGCCCGGTCCCGCCGGCGGCAAAGCCGCGGTGTCGCTCGGCGACGCGCTGCGCCTGTACGACAAGCCGATCACGCGCGTCGAGAACTATTGCGCCACCGGCACCGACGCCTTTCGCAACGGCTGCCTGGCGATCGCCTCGGGGGCAGCCGACGTCGTGCTGGTGCTGGGGGCGGAAAAACTACGCGATCGCGGCGGTCGCGGCTTGCCGCGGTTCGGTCACCCGCTGCTGGCCAAAGGCAACTCGGCGCCCGGCCTGTTCGCCCTGGCGGCGACTCGCTACATGCACACTTTCGGCGTCGGCCGGGAGGTGCTGGCGCGGATCGCGGTGAAGAACCATTACAATGGCGCGCGCAACGACAAGGCCCATCTGCGCATGGAGATCAGCGCCGAAAAGGTCCTCGCCGCGCCGATGATCGCCTCGCCCTTCGGCTTGTTCGATTGCTGCCCGACGACCGATGGGGCCGCGGCGGCCATCCTCTGCCGCGCCGACCTGGCCGCCCGCTTCAATCCCGATTACGTCCTGGTGAAAGGCTTCGGCTTGGCCGTGACCACCGGACGCCCCTACTTCGACCCGACCTTCGACTACCTCGGGTTCCGTTCGACCCAGATGGCGGCCAAGCAGGCCTACGCCATGGCGGGCATCACGGCCGCCGACATCGACTTCGCCGAAGTGCACGACTGTTTCACCTGGACGGAGATCTCCAATACCGAGGACCTCGGCTTCTGCGACAAGGGGCAGGGCGGGGCACTGGCGATGGAGGGACGCACGGCGTTGGACGGCGACATCCCGATCAATCCCAGCGGCGGGCTGAAGTCGTTCGGACACCCGATCGGCGCCAGCGGCGTGCGCATGATCTACGAATGCGTGCAGCAACTGCGCGGCCGCTGCGGCGAGCGGCAGATCCACAACGCCGAACTGGGCCTCGCCCACAACGTCGGCGGGCCCGGAGCCGTCGCCTGCGTCATCGTGCTCGGCGGTCGCTGAGATCCACCCGCTCTGGGTTGAAATGCGACACCGTCATCATCGACGTGTGTCGTTTTGATTGTTGGATTTGCGCATCGAGATCCCTTCGGCGTTGATGCTGGGGCGTCGTCGTCTTGGCATGGTGCATGCTGAACCTTGGCGTAACCCATTGGCGACGAAAGGTTCACCATGCAAGCCGCGGTTTCCTACGGGCAGTGGTCCAAACACTCGGACTCTTCCAGCTTCGACGGCATCCTGCCGCGCTTGGTCGAGCCGGAGATTCTGGTTCCCTCGCAGTATTTCGATCGCTTCCGCGGTCACGCCATTCTCGAAGGAGAACGGCGTCTGATGCTGGCAGTCTTGGAGGATGCGGTTTCTTGCTTCCAGAAGTATGCCGGCTCGCCGCGGCCGCGGGCGCAGCGTCTCTATCGTGAAGCTGAAGACTGGTTGCTGGATACCGACGGCAGCTGGCCCTTCTCGTTCGAGGCCGTCTGCATCGTGCTCGGCTACGATTCGAGTTACGTGCGCAAGCGGCTGATGGACTGGCGCGATCAGTTGCTCGCCAAGGCTCCGGCGGAGCGAGCCAAGGTCGGACGCGTTCGCCTGCGGGCGGCACGTCGCCACAAGATCCTGCCGTTCGTCCCGCGCCGCCGCAACAAGAAGGTCGTCGAGAAGCAGGTTGCCTGATCCGGGCCTCTCCTCCCCTCGTGCGTGGTTTTCGAAGCGGCAAGCCCCTCGGCTTGCCGCTTCGCGTTTGTGCATTTCGAAATTGCACCTTTGCGTCCTGATTGATACCCTCGCCGTGGCCGGGCGCGGTCCTGATTCGGCTTGACTTTGGCCGACCTGTGATGGTGATTTAGGCATTCGTTAGCAAGGAGTTTGCATGGACCGATCGGGTATCTCGCGGTGGAGCGGACGGGTGGCGGTTGCCCTATCTTCCGGCGCCTTGGCGTTTGCGCTGGCGGCTTGCGGCAGCGATGGAACGGCCGAGGTTTCGCCGCGTGGCGAATGCATCGTCGAAGCCGGCGAGCCGATCCCGGTGGGATGCCTGCCTGAACTGGTGGGTAAGATCACCGGCGTGGTCTTCGCTCCGGATGGACGTTACGCCGGTCGCGACCCTTACTGGTGGTGGCCCGACGTCCTGACGCTGGCTTCCGAGGCGTACGCCCTCCTGTTCAACGTCGAGCCGGTCGGTATCGGCGTCGAAGTGGGACTTTCCGAGGTGACGCCGATGGACGTGTCCGACGGCAAAATCGACAGTCCCATCCCGGTCTACCAGTGGGCCGAGACCGATGCGGACGGCGTCTTCGAGATCTTGGCGCGCGAGGCGGAGCAAATCGACCGCTGCCGGCTGATTCTGTCCGTCGGCAACGAGCGCAACGGCGACCTGTCCCGGGCTCTCGTCTACGCCAACAACGTCAACATCGATCCGGCAAGTGAAGCTGTCGTGCGCATGGTGCTGGCGCGTATCCACTCGACCAGTCTGCAGCTGTGCGACTTCAGCCCCGAAGGCTTGCGGCTGATCACCGAGCAAGCGCAGGAAGCCGCGTCGATTGCCGAGGGCGCGAACGTCGAAGAGATCAACGACGATGCCTTCGAGTTGGTCAGCCGCAACTGTGACGTGCTCGAAACCTTCGAGGCCGTCACTCAAGTCTCGTTCGATCCGCCGATCCGGCGGACGCCGCGCGGCGACTGCGAAGCGATTCTCTGATCGCCGTCGTACGCTGCAGGCTCGGAAAATGAAAAGGGGCGCTCCGCCGTCGGCGGGGCGCCCCTTTTTCGTGTGGCCGAGTGGATCGCCTCAGCGGGCCTGCAGCCGGGCGCGTACCGATTCGGGCAACACTTGCGTCAACTCGAGCGGATCGCTCGGTTCGGCGCGAAACTGCATGGCGAGCATGAAGTCGGTGTGGCTGAACTCGCTGACGGGCCACTCGACGATCGTGCTCCATGCGTCGCCGATCGCCGACCGGCGGAGCAGGCGCAACGTCTTTTGGTCGTCGACGAGGCCGACGGCACCGAGCTCGCCCGGCGTCATCGAAAACAACGCGTAGCCTTCTTGGCGGACCGTGACGAAGTACATGCTTGGCTCCTCTCAGGCGGCGCTACGCGTCAGGCATGCGCCGAGGGCGCCGTGCCGCGTGCCGGGCGAATAGCCCAGGATCTGCATACCACGCGCTCCGAAGCCGCCGACCTGCAGGATGCCGCGGTCGAGAGTCGACGTCGACGTCCAGTCCCAACTGCGTTCGAGTAGGCGGACGCCGCGGGCGTGGTGGAACAACAGGGTGTCGTAGACCGCCTCGACCGCGGTACGGCGGCGCGCGGCGAGAATTTGCCGCTGCGGTGCCAGCACCGCGTCCTGATCCTCGTACGCTAGATTCAACGTCTCCGGCAGGACGTTCAACGACACCAGGGCCCAGCCGTTCGTCGGGGTATCGGTCTGCGCCAATGGTTCGAGGAGGATGCCCCACTCGTTCTTGAGGGCGTAACCCAAGCCGCGCAACAGCCGTTCCTCGAACGCGTCGGGAAAACGTTCGACGAGCCCTTGGATGGTGATCGGCGCCCCGGCGATGGCGGCACAGCGCCAGATCAGCGCTTCGCCGCGCTGCTTGGCCTGCTCCAATTCGGTGGTGGAGAAGGGCACCGGCGTCGTCTCGGGCGCTGCGCCGAAGGCGGCGCTCACTTCGTCGGCGCCCAATACGTGCTCGCCGAGGATGCTCTTGGCCTGGTCTACAGAGGAAGGCATGACTGGCGCGAGTATATGAAAGGTGTGGCGGACTCAAGCGCCCACGACCGCGATGTCTCAGCCGAACAGCAGCACCAGCAGCATCCCGACGGCGATGCGATAGTAGCCGAAGACGCGAAAGTCGTGCGATCGCACATACGTCAGAAAGATCCGCACCACGATCATGGCCGAAACGAACGCCGCGACGAAGCCGACGGCGAACGGGCCCGCATCGGCCAGGCTCAGGTCGCCGAGCGCCTTGAGCAGGCTGTAGCTCGAGGCAGCCAGCATCGTCGGCATGGCCAGATAGAACGAGAACTGCGTCGCCGTCGGACGGTCGAGCCCGGCGAGGACGCCGCCGATGATCGTCGCGCCGGCCCGCGATACCCCAGGCACCAGCGCCAGCACCTGCGCCATGCCGATCGCCAGCGCTTGGCTCCACTGGGTGTCCTCGATGCGCGTCGTGCCGCCGGGCCAGCTGCGACGTTCGACGAGCAAGATGATGCAGCCACCGACGACCAAGCTGATGCCCACCGTGAGCGGGTTGAACAGCCACGCCTCGATGGCGTCGCCGGCGGCGAGCCCCACCGCTGCCGCGGGCACGAACGCCAGTAGGATCTTTGCTCCCAGGTCGCGCGCCGCTCCCGAGCCGGCGGCCGCGTCGCGCGCCAAGTCGGCCAACGGTCTGCGGAAATCCCACACGACCGCGAGGATGGCACCGAGCTGGATGAAGATCTCGAAGGCGCCACGCGAATGGGTAGGGAAGTCGATGACCGTCGAGGCGACGATGAGGTGCCCGGTCGAGGAAATCGGTAGAAACTCGGTGATGCCCTCGATGATGCCGAGGACGAGCGCCTTGACGAGGGTGGCGAAACTATCGTGATCCATGTGCGTTGGGGCGCTCGACCGTGCGGTTGCGGCTCGCTACAACCTTTCCTCCGCCGGTGCAACCGAGGCCCGGCGCGGAGGAGAAGTCATGCCCGTGCGTGCGGTGTTTCTCGATGTCGGCTGGACGTTGGCGTATCCGCAGCGTTCGATCTGGGAGATTTTCGCCTCGCTCTGCAGCGAGCACGGCGTCGCAGTCAGCGCCGAGGAGTGCGAGCGCACCGTCGGCGACTTGCGGCTGCAGATGCGCCAACACCAGGAACAATCCTTCCACGCGGGGGCGGTCTATTCCGATTCGGATGCCGAGTTCGGCCGCATGTTCGAGCAGATGGCGGCCCTGCTGTTGGCCCGCTTTTCCGTCCCCGCCAGCGCCGACGAGTTCCAGCGGCGTTTCCTCTCTGCCTTCTGGACCGATGGCAACTGGAAGGCCTTCGCCGACGTGGACGACGCGTTGCTCGCTCTCAAGCAACGCGGCTTGCGGGTTGGGGTGCTGTCGAACGCACCCACCGATTTGCCGGTGTTTCTCGAACGATTGGGTGTGGCGCCGCATCTCGACTTCGCCGTGGTTTCCGCCAGCGAGGGGGTGCGCAAGCCCGATCGCCGCATTTTCGAAATCGCCCTGGAACGCGCCGGCGTGGCGCCGCACGAGGCGCTGCACGTCGGCGACATGTACCTCGAAGACATCCTCGGAGGCCGGGCCGCGGGGGTGCAGCCGCTGCTCATCGAGCGCAACCCGCACGCCTTGTTTCCCAACTACCGGGAGTCCGATGGCAACGCGATCGCGGCACAGGACGTCGTGCGTGATCTGCACGACGTCGTGCGCCGCATCGATGCGGCGCAATGAACGCGAGGGTTGCACCTTCGCTGAATCTTCGCTAGTCGACCCTGCGTGAGCGGCGGGCGATCCGCCGCCGGGGAGGTGGTGGCATGGCGGCACCGACGAAGCGACAGCGGCAATTCATCGACTACATTCGGTCCTACATCCAAGCCCACGGTTACGCCCCGACCCTCGAGGAAATCGGCGAACACTTCGAGCTGTCGTCGCTGGCGACCGTCCACAAACACCTCGCCAACCTCGAACAAAAGGGCATCATTCGGCGCAAGTGGAACTTCAGTCGCGCCATCGAAATCGTCGAGGACGAGCCGCGCGCCGGAGTCGTCGATCTGCCCCTGCTCGGCTACGTCGCCGCCGGCCGCCCCATCGAAGTCGTCGAGACCGCGGATCGCTTGCGCGTCCCGGAGGAATTCGTGCGGCGCGCCGAGACATTTGCGCTGCGCGTCAAGGGCGACTCGATGATCGACGACGGCATCCGCGACGGCGACTTCATCGTCGTCGAGGCGCGCGCGACGGCTGACAATGGCGAGACGGTGGTGGCGCTGGTGCGCGGCGAAGCGACCGTGAAGCGGTGGCAGCGCGATCGCGATCGCGTCCGCCTGATTCCCGCCAACGAGCGCATGCAGCCCATCGAGGCGCACGCCGCCGACGTCGAGGTGCGGGGCGTCGTCACCGCCGTCCTGCGCAAGTACTGACGCGCCCTGGGGTGTGTATGCGACCGTTCGGGCTCTACCTGCACATCCCGTACTGCGATTCGAAATGCCCGTACTGTGACTTCAACTCCTACGCCGTGCCGCGCTGGCCGGAGGAGCGGTACGTCGACGCGCTCTGTCGCGAACTGACGCACTATGCCGGCGACCCAGCCTGGAGCGGGCGGCCGGTGGCGACGATCTTCCTCGGCGGCGGCACCCCGTCGCTGTTCGCGCCGTCCTCCATCGATCGCGTCCTGCGCGCTGCCCGAGAATACTTTCCGCGGGTCGCCGACCTGGAAGTGTCGATGGAGTGCAATCCGGGGACCGTCGACGACGCCAAGCTCGCCGGCTATCTCGCGGTCGGTGTCGAGCGGTTCAGTTTCGGGGTGCAGTCCTTCCAGGCGCATCATTTGCGCACCCTCGGCCGCATCCACGATGCGGCGCAGGCCGTCGACGCGCTGCGCGCCGCTCGCCGCGCCGGGTGTGAGAATCTCAGCCTCGACCTGATCTACGCACTGCCGGGACAGACGACCGCCGAGTGGCGCGCCGATCTCGAACGCGCGCGCGACATCGGCAGCGAACACGTCTCGGCCTACAACCTGACCTTCGAGGAGGGCACGCCCTTCCACCTGTGGCGGCGCCAGGGCAAGCTCGCCGGGCTCGACGAGGATACCGAACTGGAAATGTTCGAGGTCGCCGAGACCATGCTCGGCGAGGCGGGATTCGAGCGGTACGAGATTTCGAACTACGCCCGCCCCGGGCGCCGATCACGCCACAATCTCAACTACTGGCGCGGTGGCGATTACCTCGGGCTGGGTGCCGGCGCCCACGGCTTCGGACGCGATCCGGCGGTGCCGTTCGGCCAGCGCTGGAGCAATCGCAAGAGTCCAGTGGCGTACATGGCGCAGGTCGAGGCGGTCGGTCACGGACGCGAACAGCGCGAGCAACTCGACCGGCGCCAAGCGGCGGGGGAGTTCGTCTTCCTCAACCTACGCTGCCGGGACGGCTTCGCCGAAGGCGACTTCGTGGCGCGCTTCGGCTGCGGCTTGATCGAGGAATACGGCCACGTCGCCGGATTGGTCGACGATGGCTTACTGCGTTTCGAGGCGGGTAGGTGGCGGCTGTCGCGGCGCGGTCTGCTGGTCGCCGACAGCGTGTTCGCCGGGTTTCTGTGAATCAGACCTGCTTGCGCTCGGCGGTCACCACCGCGGCGACGAAGGTCACGGCGCAGAAGATCAGCGAGACAGCTACCGACAACGGCAGACCGGGAACCGGGCCGGCCAAGTCGGGGGCTTCCCAATAGAGACAACGACGGATGGCGGCGAGGCCGTAGGTCATGGGATTGATCGCCATGAGCCAGCTGAGGGGTGCCGGCGCGCCGCTCGCGGGGAACAAAGCACCCGAGAGCAACCAGATCGGCAGCAGGATCAGGTTCATGATGGCGTGGAACCCCTGCGTCGAATCCATCCGCCAGGCGATCACCAAGCCGAGACTGTTGAGAGCCATGGCTAGCGGCAGCGCCACGGCCATGGTGGCGGCAAGGGCCCGCAGCGACACGGGGATGCCGATGAACGGTGCCAGCGCCAGACACAGGCCTGCCTGAATGACGGCCAGCGCCGTGCCGCCGAGGCATTGGCCGAGGACGATTTCCCAGCGACCGATCGGAGCCACCAGCACGCCCTGGAGGAAGCCCGCCTTGCGGTCCTCCACCGTCGAGATGGTGGCGAAAATGGCAGTGAAGAGCAGCACCATCGCCAACGTGCCGGGATAGAAGTACTGCACGTAGCTCATGCCCTCCGGCGCGCCGGCCGGGCGGAACGAGGCGTTCAAACCGCCGCCGAGCAGCAGCCAAAAGACGATCGGCTGAGCGAGGGCGCCGGTAACCCGGCTGCGCTGGCGGACGAACCGGAGAACCTCGCGTTGGACGAGAGCCAAGCTGGGGCTGAGCACGCTCATGCGGCTACCTCGGTCGATTCAGTGCTCCAGAAGCGATTGCCGGTGGCGTGCACGAAGACGTCTTCGAGCGTCGGCTTGCCGAACGAGACTCCTTGAATGTCGTCGGGGAACGCCTCGACCAGGTCGCGGACGAGTTCGTGGCCCCGCGGCTGTTCCATGCGCAGGACGCCATCGACGAGTTGGAGCTCGCAGTCGAACCGCTGCTGAATCGAGGTCCGCAGTTGTTCCGGGTTGGCGGCCTGGATGACGACGACGTCGCCGCCGACCTCGTCCTTCAGCTCGCGCGGCGTGCCGAGCCGCACCAAGGAGCCGCGGTCGAGGATGGCGACGCGGTCGCAGCGCTCGGCCTCTTCCATGTAGTGTGTGGTCAGCACGACCGTCACGCCCGCGGCCTCGGCGAGCTGCCGCAAATAGTAGAGGAAATCACGCCGGGCGCCCGGGTCGAGTCCGGTGCTGGGCTCGTCGAGCAGCAGGATCGGCGGGCGATGCAGCAGTGCTTTGGCCAGCTCGACCCGTCGCTGCAAACCGCCTGAGAGCGACTCGGCGTAGTCGTCGGTGCGTTCAGCGAGGCCGAGCCGTTCCAGCGAGGCGGCGATGCGCTTCTCGAGATCCGCCCCGGAGAGGCGATAGAGGTGCCCGTGGCAGCGCAGGTTCTCGGTGACCGTCAGCTTGCCGTCGAGCCCAGGGTGCTGGAACACGACACCCAATTGGCGCCGCACCTCGTGCGGTGCCTGCAGCACCGAGTGGCCGCCGACGAGTGCGTCGCCGCTACCCGGACGCATCACCGTCGACAGAATCTTGAACAGCGTCGTCTTGCCGCCGCCGTTGGGTCCGAGCAAACCGAAGACCTCGCCCTTATGGACCTCGAAACTGACCTGGTCGAGGGCGGTACGGTTTCCATAAGCGTGGGAGATACTCGCAACCTGAATGGCGTCGACGTACATGGGTGGGGTTGCTGCTACCTGCGATCGCCGTGGGGCGCAAGCGGACCAAGTCCGACACGTCCGACACGTCCGACACGTCCGACAGGTCCGACAGGTCTGACCCAAGGAGGAACCATGCCCATCGAACTCGAACCCATTGGAACCGTCCGCGCCTCCCGCCAAGCCGCCGAGGATGATTTCTGGGGCGGCAGCGAGGCCCACGTCGTGCTCGCCGACGGCATCGAGCCCGAGGCTCTGCAGGGACTGGAGGCGTTCTCGCACGTCGAAGTGCTGTTCTTCTTCGATCGGGTGGCGCCGGAGAAGATCGTCCGCGGGGCGCGCCACCCGCGCAACAACCCCGACTGGCCGGCCGTCGGCATCTTCGCCCAGCGCGGCAAGAATCGCCCCAATCGGCTCGGCAGCACGATCTGCCGCATCCTCGGGCGCGAGGGCAACGTGCTGCGGGTGGCCGAACTCGACGCCATCGACGGCACGCCGGTCCTCGACCTCAAGCCGGTCATGCGGGAATTCCTCCCCCGCGGCGAAGTCCGCCAGCCGGCGTGGTCGCACGAAATCATGCAGCAATACTGGGCGCGCGAGTCGTAACCCTTGCTTGGCCCTTGGCCCTTGGGCCTTGGCCCTGTTATGAAGGGCGGCTACCGACGAGGAGACTATGGCGAAAACTCTACTCGACAAGGTTTGGGACGCGCACACCGTGCGCGAGCTGCCGAGCGGCCAAACCCAGCTGCTGATCGGCTTGCACCTGGTGCACGAAGTCACGAGCCCGCAAGCGTTCCAGATGCTGCGCGAGGACGGCCTGCGTGTCCTGATGCCCGAGCGCACCGTGGCGACGGTCGACCACATCATTCCGACGACGACGCGCGCCCGGCCGTATCTCGACGAACAGGCCGAGGGCATGATGTCCGCCATCGAGCGCAACTGCGCCGAGTTCGGCGTGCGCTTCTTCGGCGCCGCCTCCGGCCACCAGGGTATCGTGCACGTGCTCGGTCCCGAGTTGGGTCTCACGCAGCCGGGCATGACCGTCGCCTGCGGCGATAGCCACACCAGCACCCATGGTGCCTTCGGTGCGGTCGCCTTCGGCATCGGCACCAGCCAAGTGCGCGACGTGCTCGCCACCCAGTGTCTCGCCATGCAGCGCCCCAAGGTCCGCCGCATCGAGGTCAACGGCCGCTTGCGTCCGGGTGTCTACGCCAAGGACGTCGCCCTGCACATCATCCGCCAGCTGGGGGTGAAGGGCGGCGTCGGCTTCGCCTACGAGTACGCCGGCGAGGTCTTCGACGCGATGACCATGGAAGAGCGCATGACCGTCTGCAACATGAGCATCGAAGGCGGCGCGCGTCTCGGCTACGTCAATCCCGACCGCACCACCTGCGAGTTCTTGCGCGGGCGCGAGTTCGCCCCCAAGGGAGAGGCCTTCGATCGCGCTTGCACCTGGTGGCTGTCGACCGCGTCCGACCCCGGTGCGGCGTATTTCGACGTCGTGCGCATCGACGGTGCGTCGATCGCCCCGACCGTCACCTGGGGCATCAACCCCGGCCAGGCCATCGGTGTCGACGAAAACGTGCCGACGGCGGAATCGTTCGCTGCCGACGAGCGCGAGGTGGCCGAGGACGCCTACGAGTACATGGACCTGCGTCCGGGCCAGGCGATCGCCGGCACGCGCATCGACGTCGCCTTCATCGGTTCCTGCACCAACGGACGCATCTCGGACCTGCGCGAGGCGGCCAAGGTCGCCAAGCTGGGCAAAGTGGCGCCGCACGTGAAGGCGCTCGTCGTCCCGGGTTCCGAGGCGGTGGCGCAGCAAGCCGCTGCCGAGGGGTTGCCGGAGATCTTCCGCGCCGCCGGCTTCGAGTGGCGGCTGCCGGGTTGCTCGATGTGCCTGGCGATGAACCCCGACAAGCTCGAAGGGCGCCAGGTGTGTGCCTCCTCGAGCAATCGTAATTTCAAAGGGCGGCAGGGAAGTCCGTCCGGGCGCACGCTGCTGATGAGTCCGGCGATGGTCGCCGCGGCGGCGCTGGCGGGCGAAGTGACGGACGTGCGCAACGTTCTGCCGGAAGCGAGGTGAGCCATGGGAGAGTTGATTCGCATCGCCAGCATCACGGGTCGCCCGATTCCGATCCGCGGCAACGACATCGACACCGACCGCATCATCCCGGCGCGCTTCATGAAGGCCATCACCTTCGATGGCCTCGGGCAGTGGGCCTTTTACGATGCGCGCTTCAACGCCGACGGCTCGCTCAAGGGGCACGTGCTCGACGACCCGCGGTTCCAGGCGAAGGGTGATCGCGTCGCTCTGGTCAACAAGAACTTCGGCTGCGGCTCGTCGCGCGAGCATGCGCCCCAGGCCATGCTGCGTTGGGGCATCAAGGCCATCGTCGGTGAGTCGTTCGCCGACATCTTCTTCGGCAACTGCGTCGCTCTGGGCATTCCTTGCGTCACGGCCTCGGAGACCGACGTCACGCGCTTGATGGAGCGGGTCGAGGCCGACCCGCATCACGACATGCGGGTCGACGTCGATGCCTTACGCGTGTCGTACGGCGATCTCGAAATCGCCGTCGAAATGCCGGCGGGGGCGCGGCGTCAGCTGTTGGAAGGTTCGTGGGATGCCACCCGCATTCTGCTTCAGGCGGAGGCCGACATCCGCGCCACCGCCGGGCGGCTGCCGTACCTGCGCGACTTCGCCGCCTGATCGCGACGGGGTGGCGTGCTCAGCGCGCCGCCCCAGCGTCGGCCAAGTCGGCGCAGCTCATTTCTCCCCACGCCAAACGAATCTGTTTTTCCGCCGCCGCGTGGCGCGTCGCCAGTGCCTCGAGTCCATCCGGCACCGACGCGCTGCCGCGCAGGTTGGCGAGCACGTCGGCGACTCGTGTCGAGTGGGGATCGCCGGCCGGCAAGATCTCGCCGGCTTCCGATTCGCACAGCCAACCATGGTCGATCAGCCGATCGATTTCGGTCTCGACCGCCGCCGCCGAGCTGCCGAGGGCGGTGACGATGGCGCCGCGGTCGCCGGCCGGGTTGCCGGCGACGAAGCGTCGCGCGACTTCCGTCAATACACCGAGCGCCAACACCTCACGACTCGCCGCCGACAGAGCCGCCGCTTGCAGCGCCTCGCCATAGGCCGCGCCGCGCGCCACCGCGTAGGCCAACTGCGCCCCCAGCAGCACGATCACCCAGGATACGTAGAGCCAGAAGAGAAAGACCGGGATGGCGCTGAGCGGCCCGTATACGGTGGTGTAGAAGGCCGTCTGGCCGGCATAGGCGGCGTAGGCGCGCACGGCGGCCGTCCACGCCAGCCCGCCGGCGCAGCCGCCGACGATCGCCGCGCGCAGGGGCACCCGCGCCGACGTCATGAAGGCGTACATCATGGTGAACGCGGCGCAGACGAAGACGATCGGCAGCACGCCGGCAAAGATGAAGTCGGCCGATCCGGTCGAGTCGATGAGCCATTGGAGTGGCCCGATGCGCCGCATCAGGGATGGCAGGGATAGTCCGCCGATGAGCAGCACCGGGGTCAGCGTCGCCATAGTCCAGTACACCGACAGGCGACGCACCAGGCTGCGGTGTTCGTGGACCGACCAGATGCGGTTGAAGGCGTCTTCGATGCTGCTCAGCAACGAGGCGACGGCACCAAAGAGGAAGAGGCTGCCGACGGCCCCGATGGCGCCGCCGTGGATGGTCCGCAGCATCTCGTCGATGCGCGTCTCGACCTGATCGCGCACGCCGACGGCGAGGTAGTCGAGAATGCGCGGAAGGAGCAGTGTCTTGGCTTCTTCGATGCCGCCAAAGGCCTGGAACACCGCGAAGCCGACGGCCAGAGTCGGCACCAGGCTGAACACGGTGGTGAACGTCAGCGCCGCCGCCTGGGTCGTCAGACGGTGCCGCTGGATGCCGTCGACGAGGGCGCTCAGGAGCCGCAGCGCCTCGACGGCCCGGCGTTGGGCGAGTGGGGTGTCGGCGGCCAGTGGTTGCCAGAGGTGGGCCTGCCAGGGCGCCTTGCGGCGCTGGCGGCGTCGCAGGCGCAACGATGCTAAGAAGCGCCGTGCGGCGCGTCGTTTGGCGCCGCTCGCTTCGACTTTAGACTTGGAGGAGGATTTCGCCATGCCGGTTCGAGGTAGCTGTCACTGCGGCAACATTCGCTTCGAGATCGACGACGAGCCACGCGAATTGCTCGACTGCAATTGCTCGATCTGCCGCAAGAAGGGGATTCTCCACTGGATCGTACCCCGTTCCGCGCTGCGCTTCGCCGAACCGCCGCCGACCCTGGCGACCTACACCTTCCACACCGGCGTTGCCAAACACCACTTCTGCCCGACGTGCGGCATCGCGCCCTTTTACGTGCCGCGGTCGCACCCCGACGCCTACGACGTCAACGCCCGCTGCCTCGACGACTTTCCTCTGGAAGGCGTACCGGTGCGATCTTTCGACGGCCGTAACTGGGAGTCCGCCATCGACGCCCTACACGCCGAACGCCAGCCCTAGTCAGGCCGGCACTCGGCGTGCCACGCGCCGTTCAGCTTCATCTCGGCGATACGAGTGGGAGGCACCGAGTCGATCGTAGGTTGAAGTTCTCGGCGTCTCCTCGCCTGTGCGTCGTAACCGTCGAATCAAGCCGGCTCATCCGGCTGCTCGGAGGGCGGCTCCGGCTCTTTGCGCCGGCGCTCCAGGGCCGAGCCGACGCGGCGTTCGCGCGCCACACGTTCGAGACCGGTCGCGTCCCACAATTCTTCGTAGGCGTCGAGCAATCCGTCGGCGACGCGCCACGGATCGGGCACCAGCGTCGGCTCGGCGCTGATGCCGATGCTGATCTGGTCCGAATAGCTCATGATGGCGAAGCCGAGGCCGATGCCGGCGCCGAGCGGCACGAACGGGACGATGCGGCGCACCGGATGGCCGACGACGTAGCGGATGACGCGCGGCCCGGGCACGTTGGTGCTGATCGTGTTCACCGGCAGCTGCGACGGCTGCAATTGCCCCATGGTCGCCTGCAGCGGCGGCGGGATCAGGTCGGCGAGCCCGAGCAGACGCTCCATCTGTACCGATTGGCCGCTCTCCTTGAGCAAGTCCATGGAGGCCGCGACGCAGCGCAGGCGCTCGACCGGGTCGGCGATCGAAATCGGCAGGGGCGCCACCATCATCGACACCCGATTGCCGAGGTTGGCCGATTCCTTGGCGCTGCGGACGTTGACCGGCACGCCGACTTTCAGTTCGTCGTAGTCGAGCTTCACCTGCAGGGAACGCAGGTAATTGCGGATGCCGCCGGCGATGATGGTGAGAATGACGTCGTTGACGGTGCCGCCG
The DNA here is from genome assembly GCA_964524885.1 of uncultured Binatia bacterium (SeqCode). Taxonomy (GTDB): domain Bacteria; phylum Desulfobacterota; class Binatia; order HRBIN30; family HRBIN30; genus CALJUJ01. The sequence continues at coordinate 213,811 of CAZGEJ010000002.1, read as the reverse complement.
AGGCGATTGCGAATCGCCTTCATCTCGTTGAGCGAGAAGGGCGCCCAGGCGAGGGTGCGCGGGATGCCGAGCGGGCCGTTGAACGGCGTGCGCGGGGCGCCTTCGAGCACGGTGCGCGCCGCCACCGCCGCAGCCTCGATCGTGGCGCGAGTTTCGTCGACCAGCCGATCGGGGTCGGTCAGCCGCTTGAACAGGCTCTGGCCGGCGGAGAACTGCTCGCGCGCCGTCGCCACCACGCCTTCGAGCAGGCGCGCGAACGGGCTCGGCGTCGGCGAGGGCAGGGGCAGCGCGACGTCTTGCACCGGCCGCGGGCGCGGCGTCGGGTCCATCAACGCATCCATCAGCTGCACCCCGCTGGCGCCGTCGATCATGCAATGGTGCGTCTTGGCGAAGACGGCGCAGCCGCTGCCGTAGCCGTCGATGAAATGCATCTCCCAGAGCGGGCGTTGCCGGCTGAGCGGTTCGGCGAACAGGCGGGCGCAATACGCCGCCAAGGCCGCGTCGTCGGCCTGCGGGCCGATGCTGTGGCGGCGGACGTGATGGCGAATGTCGAAGTTCTCGTCGTGCTCCCAAGTCGGGTGGCTGAGGTTGAAGGGCACCTCGACCACGCGCTGCACGTAGCGCGGGATCAGCGGCAGACGGCGTTCGACGTCGTCGACGAAGGTGTCGAAGTCGATCGCCTCGTCGAAGGTGTAGACGGCGGCGACGTGCAGCAACGCGTTCGGACGCTCCAAGTAGAGGAAGGAAGCGTCCAGGGACGTCATGCGACGCCGAAGCTCGGTCATGGTGCGGCTCCGCTCTACTCTTCGAGGACGAAGGTCACCAGGATGGTGGCGCGGTACTCGACGATCTTGCCGTTGTCGATGGCCGCGTTCTCCTTGATGACCTCCAGCCCGGTGATGTTGCGCAGGGTCTTGTTGGCCCGCTCCAATGCCTTGCGTACCGCGTCTTCCCAGCTGTGGGGGGACGCCCCGATGATCTGCGTTTGTCGTGCGACCGCCATGCCTCAGCGCTCCTCAATCCAGTACGAAGATGATCTTCATGTCGACCCGGAATTCGACCAGGCGACCTTTTTCGACCTTGACCCGCTTGCCGGTGATTTCGATGCCGGTGATGTTACGCAGGGTCTTGCGGGCCCGCTGCAACCCCTCGAGCACGGCCTCTTGGAAGCCTTCGTGCGACGAGGAGCGAATTTCGGTGACTCGTGCGACAGCCATGGTTCCTCCGCGGCGTCCGCCGGCGCGCATCGGCCGGGTGGCGCAACCGCCGCGTCGGTAGTAAGCACACGCCCGTACCCTTGGCAACGCCGCCCCGAACCGGAGTCCGCATGAGCGAAAAGTTCATTCGCCTGACCCAGCCCACTTACGACTACCTCGTCGCCCACCGCAGCGACCACGACCCGGTGCTCGCCGAACTCGCCGAGGCGACACGCGCCCTGGGCGGGGTCAGCGCCATGCAGATCGCCCCCGAACAAGGCGCCTTCCTGACCTTGTTGACCCGCATCCTCGGCGTACGCCGCGCCATCGAGGTCGGTACCTTCACCGGCTACAGCGCCCTGTGCATCGCCAAGGGCCTCGGCGCCGACGGCCGGTTGTTGTGCTGCGACGTCAGCGACGAGTGGACCCGCATCGCGCGCGAGCATTGGCAGAAGGCCGGCGTCGCCGAGCGCATCGAGTTGCGCCTCGGCCCGGCGCTCGACACCTTGCGCGCGCTACCGCCGGAGCCGCAGGTCGACCTTGCCTTCATCGACGCCGACAAGCCGAACTACCATCACTACTACGAAGAGATTCTGCCGCGCCTGCGTCCGAACGGCGTCATCCTGTTCGACAACGTCCTGTGGTCGGGCACCGTCGCCGACCCGCAGAACCAAGAAGCCAACACCGTCGCCTTGCGCGCTCTGAACGACGCCCTGGTCGCCGACCCCCGCGTCGAGTGCGTCATGCTCGCCGTCGCCGACGGCCTGACCCTGGTGCGGAAACGCGCCGCCGAAGAGAACGGGAGGTAGCCCGTGACGACCACCCTCGAATCCGTGTGTCCTCTCGATTGCCCGGATACGTGCAGTCTTTCGGTCGAGGTCGATGACGGTCGCATCGTCGCGGTCGATGGCTCGCGGCGCAATCCGTACACCGACGGCTTCATCTGCGCCAAGGTCCGCCGTTACCCCGAGCGGGTCTACTCGCCGCGCCGCATCCTCGAACCCATGCGTCGCCGCGGGCCCAAGGGGGCAGGGCAGTTCGTGCCCATCTCTTGGGACGAGGCACTCGCTGAATTGAGCGAGCGGCTGCGCACGACCTTGGACCGCTCCGGCGGCGCCGCCATCCTGCCGTACCATTACGGTGGCTCGAACGGGATGTTCAGCGAAGAAGGGGCTGACGCGCGCTTCTTCCATCGGCTCGGCGCCTGCATTCTCGACAAGACCATCTGCGCCGCACCCACCGGCGTCGCCTCGCGCGCCATGTACGGCACCATGAGCGGCGTGCCGGCGGACGACTACCCTCTGGCGCGGTTGATTCTACTGTGGGGCGTCAACCCGGCGGCGACGAGCATCCACCTATTCCGCCACTTGCACCGCGCCAAGCAGGCCGGTGCCACGATCGTCGTCGTCGATCCGTTGCGTAGCAAGACTGCACGCTTGGCCGACCTACACTTGCGCCCGCGCCCAGGAACCGACGTGGTCGTCGCGCTCGGGCTGGCCCAGCGGCTGCGCGAACTCGGGGCTTGGGACGAAGTGTTTCTCGCCCAGCATGCCGACGGCGTCGAGTCCGTGCGCTCGGCCGCGGCGGAGTACTCGTTGGCACGGGTCGAGGCCGAGTCGGGTGTGCCGGCGGCGCAACTCGACGAACTGGCGCGTCGTTACGCCGAGGCCAGCCCGGCGGTGTTGCGCTGCGGCTGGGGTGTCGAGCGCAACCGCAACGGCGGCAACGCCGTGCGCGCCATCCTGTCGTTGCCGGCGTTGGCCGGTAAGTTCGGAGTGCGCGGCGGCGGCTTCACCATGAGCATGAGCCGCGGCTTTCGCCTCGACCCGACGGCGTTGGCTCGCCCCGACCTGCGCCGCGAGCCGGCGCGGCACGTCAACATGACCCGGCTCGGGCGCGCCTTAAACGAATTGCGCGACCCACCGATCGAAGTGCTGTTCGTCTACAACGCCAACCCGGTGGCGATGACGCCCGACCAGAACCGCATCCTGGCCGGGCTGCGACGCGACGATCTGTACACCGTCGTGCACGAGCAGGTGATGACCGACACCGCCCGCTGGGCCGATCTGGTGTTGCCGGCGACGACGATCTTCGAGCAGAACGAACTGCACAAGTCCTACGGACATCACGTGTTGCAGTACTCCGAAGCAGTGATCCCGCCGGTCGGCGCGGCACTGTCCAACGTCGAGCTCTTCCGTCGCTTGGCGCAGGCCCTGGGCTTCGACGATGCGGCGCTGTACGACGAGATCGACCTGCTGCGGTCGGCCCTCGGGCCCGACGGCGAGGCGGTCGCATCGCGACTGCGGCGCGATCGGGCGGTCGCCATGACCTTCCAAGGCCGGGAGGAGCTGGTGCAGTTCGGCACCGACTTCCCGACGACGCCGGGCGAACGGGTCCAGTTGGCACCACCGGAGCTGGGCGAGTTTCGTTACCAACCCGAAGCGCCGTCGGCGTATCCGCTGATCCTGCTGACCCCGGCATCGGATAAACTGGTGAACTCCACCTTCGGCGAGTCGCACCTTCCCGATCCGCGGCTGATGTTGCACCCGGTCGACGCCGTCGCGCGTGGTCTGGCCGACGACACCGTCGCGCGTATCTACAACGATCTCGGCGAGGTGCACTTGCGCGTGCGCCTCAGCAAGGACGTGTTGCCTGGGGTCGTGAGCATGCCCAAGGGATTGTGGTGCGAGGCGACGCTCAACGGTTCGACCTCGACGGCACTGATCGCCGACGGCTTGACCGATCTCGGCGATGGCGCCTGCTTCAATGATGCGCGTGTCGAGGTCGAGCGCCTCGCCGCGGCCGTGGGCTGACACAAGGCAGGCGCTCCACACGATCGCGGCGCATCGTGGCGCTTCGTCGGTGCTGGTGGAGTCGCGTGCGCTCCTTGCGGCGCAACCCAAGCGCGGCAGGGGCCATGGCGGTGCGCGGATGGAGTCGAGGCGGCGAGACGACCTTTACTCGCGCCGGGGGTTCGGATTAAGGTCCGCATGATGTCGACGCCGAAGAGAGTGTACCTGTTGATCGCTCCTCTTTGTCTGGAGCGTCAGGTACTTCCGCCGCGCCATCCGCCGATCTTCGCCGCCTATTGCGTCGGCGGGCTCAAGGCTGCCGGTCACGAGGTCCTGGTGCGCGATCTGTACCACCGGGTGAAGCCCCTCGCCGAGGTGCTCGCTGAGGCGGTGCAGTTCCAACCAGACCTGATCGTGCTCGCGGCGGAGGATCTCGACCGCAAGGCGCCCATTTCGGAGTCGCACAAGCTGGCGCGTGCGCTCAAGCAGGAGCTGCCGCAGGTGCCGATCGGGCTCATGGGAAGTAGTAGCGAAGCACACTTCTCCAAGGCGTTGGCCGACAACGACACGATCGACTTCGCCTGGCTCGGCGAGGCCGATGAGGCGATCGGCGCCTGGTTGGCCGCGTCGCCGCAAGAACGCCCAACGTTGCCCGGTGTCTTGTCGCGCGACGCCGACGGCTCGATCCGGGCGCATGGAATCGCTGCCCCACGCGATCTGAGCCGCTTGCCGTGGCCCGATTGGGAGGCAGTGCATTTCCGCGACTACCGGCAGGCGCCGCACCGGCGGCGAGGGGACCTCTCGTACATCATCGTCACCAGCCGCGGCTGTCCCTTTCGCTGCACCTTCTGTGAGGAGCTCACCTACTTCACCTCCGTGCCCCACCGCCAACGCAGCATCGACGACGTGCTGGCGGAAATGCGCTGGGCCATGCAGCAGTACCCTGGGCTCGAGTTCTCGTTTCAGGACCCGGTGTTCGGGCTCAAGGAGGAGTGGGCTGTGGAGTTCTGCGAGCGCCTGCGTGCCGAACTCCCCGGCGCCGTGTGGGGCGCGATTACGCGGGTCGACATCGTGTCGGAACGCTTGCTCCAGGCCATGGCGCGTGCCGGTTGCTACAACATCCTGGTCGGACTGGAGTCGGCCAACGAGTCGACGTTGCGATCGCTGAAGAAGTTCAACGTCAACGAACGCTCCGCCCGAGAGTTCATTCGGATCGCGCACGCCAATGGCATCGAGGTCACTGCGTCGTTCATGCTCGGGTTGCCGCATGAGACGCGCGACGATTTCCGCCGGACCGTCGATTACGCCATCGACCTCGACCCGGACTACGCCCAGTTCATCGTACACAAGCACTTCGAGGGGAAGCGGCCGTTCGAAGGACTGGGGACCTACGAGGAGCAATGGGACTTCACGGCACAAGACATGCTCGGCCCGGTGTTCGTGTCGAACGCCTACCGCGATGTCGAGGAGATGCGCCGTGAGCAATGGCTGGCCTACCGTCGCTTCTACCTGCGATGGCGGTTCGTGGCGCGGCGCTGGCGCGACCTCATCCGTCCGAAGCAATGGGGACGCTACTACGAGGCACTGCCGATCCTGGCGAGCATGGCGCAACGTGCCCTCCCCACAATCTCCCCGGCGAACTCTGAGCCCGCTCGTGCGTCGGGCACGCGTGATGTGCCTCGCCCATCGCCCACGGGAGAAGACTCGCGCGAATCGATTTGACGTGTCGGATCGAGCGCCGAAGTCTCATCTCTCGGCGGTGGAAGAATCGGGCTCGGGACGGATGGCTCGATCGAGTCTCGGCTGTCTCGCTGCCGTGGCGTCATTTGGGCTTCCACTCGCGAGCCCGGCGCTGCGCTTCCGCCAGTTGCTCGCCGGTCAGGACCGAAGCCAGTCGGTCGCGGTTGCTGACGGCCTCTGTTCCACCCTGGGCTGCCGCGAGTTCGCACCACATGTACGCCTCCACGAGGTCGCGCGGGACGCCCTCACCCTTGGCGTACATCAGCGCCAGGTTGTGTTGCGCATACGGTGCTCCCGTCTCGGCGGCGCGGCGATACCATTTCACCGCTTCGGCGGCATCCTTCGGCACACCCTTACCCTCGGCGTAGAGGAACCCGAGCATGAATTGTGCATCCGGTTTCCCTTCTTCGGCGTGCGGCCGGCTGATCCGCAACACGGTCTCGTAGTCGCCGCGAAGGTAGGCGGCTTGGACCTCGGCCGGGTCGTCGCCGCGACATCCCGCGCCGAGCACGACGAGCACGACGAACCACCAGCGGGTCATGCGGACTTTCATCCGATTACGATGCATCAGCTCGGTTCTACGGCGCAAGGCGGCGTCGACCTGGCGGCATTCCTCCATCCACGCTCCATCGGCTCGAGACTCATCCGTTCGCCTCGCTGCTTGGCTGATCCCGTCAGGCGGGGTACGAACGAGGCTTCGGGCCGGTTGAAGGCGAGGCTGACGCCGCGCGGGCGGCGGGAAGGAGTTTGGTTCGATGAAGATCGACGCGGGATTGGCGGTCAACCGCTTGCGCGACGTGCCGGCGGCGGCGCGCGCCGTCGAAGAGGCGGGCTTCGACGGCTTGTGGTCGGTCGAGACCAGCCACGACCCCTACTTGCCGCTGGCTCTCGCGGCGGAACACACCCGCCGCATCGAACTCGGCACGGCCATCGCCGTCGCCTTCCCGCGCAGTCCATTGGTGCACGCGCAGGTCGCTTGGGATTTGCAGGCCCAGTCGGAAGGCCGTTTCATCCTCGGGCTCGGCACGCAGGTGAAGGGGCACAACGAACGGCGCTTCGGAATCCCGTGGGATCAGCCCGGACCGCGGCTGCGCGAGATGATCCAGATGATGCACGCCATCTGGGATTGTTGGCAGAACGGCAGCAAGCCGGCCTTCGAAGGGAAGTTCTACAACTTCAGCTTGATGACGCCCTTCTTCAATCCTGGGCCGTTGTCGGTGCCGCGGCCGGCGATCTACATCGCCGGTGTCAACGAGTACATGTGCCGCCTCGCCGGGGAACTGTGCGACGGCTTCCACGTTCACCCCTTGCACACGCTGCGCTACCTCGACGAATTCCTGCTGCCCGAAATGGCCAAGGGGGCGGCCGCCGCCGGACGCGAGGCGCGTGCCTGCAAGCTGACGACCTCCGCCTTCATCGTCACCGGCGCCGACGAAGCGCAGGTCGAGGCGGCCAAAAAGGGGGTGCGGCAACAGATCGCCTTTTACGCGTCGACCCGGACGTACCGCAAGGTTCTCGAGATCCACGGCTGGGACGAGGTCCCGGAGCGCTTGAATCGGCGTGCCGCGAAGGGAGACTGGGAGGGCATGGCGGAGGAGATCAGCGACGAGATTCTGGCCGAGGTGGCCTGCATCGGCACCTACGACACGATCGCCTCCCAGGTGCGCGCCAAATACGAAGGTTACCTCGATCGAGTGACGTTCTATTTCCCGTTCCGCGCCGGTGACGGCCGCCCCTGGCGTGAATGGATCGAGGCGGTGCGCGGCTGAAGGAACTCCCATGACCGACGTCACCCGCTACGCCCGCAACAAGACGATCACTCTGACCACCCGCGGGCGTAAGTCCGGCCAGCCGCGAGCGGTGACGATTTGGTTCGTGGTCACGGGCCCGCGCGAGATCGTGGTGCAGCACGCCACCAGCCCAGTGGCGCAGTGGTACCGCAATCTCGCACACGACCCGGAGGTGACGGTGGACTTCGGCGACGGTCCGTTGCGCGGGCGGGCGGAACCGATCCGCGATGCGGCGGCGGTCCGCGACGTGCTCGATCGGATTCTGCAGAAACACCCGATCGCCGGGAGGTTGATTCAGTTCAAGGGGCGTAAGGCCGAGAAGATGGCGGCACGCATCCGATTCGACGCCTGAGACCGGACCGGGCGCCGGCGCAAAACAAAAAGGGGTTGGCGGATGTACTCCGCCAACCCCTTTTGCTTTGCAGCGTGATGTTCGTGCGTCGCGCTATTCCGCCGCGGGGGCTTCTTCCACTGCCGGCACGGCTTCTTCGGCCTCGACCGGCACGGCTTCGCCGGCGGCCGGCGGGACGTCTTCCACAGGTGCCGCTTCGACGTCTTGTTGCTGCACCTGCAGCTCGACGCGGCGGTTTTCGGCGCGCCCGCTCGGCGTGCTGTTGTCCGCTACCGGGCGCGACTCGCCGTAGCCGACGACGTCCATGCGCTCTGCGTCGACACCGCCGTCACGCAGGTATTGGAACACCGACTCGGCGCGTCGGATCGACAGCGCCTCGTTGTAGGCGTCCGTCCCGAGCGAGTCCGTGTGGCCCTCGACCGTGATCAGGACGTTGGGGTTCTCCTCCAGGATGCGGATGGCGGCGTTGAGCAGCGGCTGCGAATCCGGGCGGATGACCTGCTTGTCGAAGTCGAAGTTGACGCCGCGCAAGACGATGCGCTTGCTCGACACCGGGGGCAGGGCGGGAGGAGGTGGCGGAGGCGGCGGCGGGGTCGCCGGCTCGGGGTCGAGGAAATAGTGGCCGACGAGGCCGCACACGGCAGCGCCGATGAGCGCACCGGGGACCGCGCCTTTCCAGTACTCGGCGTCGTCCTTGCTGCGCGACTGAATCACCGAGCCGTCGGATTGCTGAATGTACGAGGTCGACTCGCCGCGCCGCGCCTCTTGGATGCCGACACCGGCACCGGCGCCGGCCACAGCGCAAATCGCGGCCGGGATGTAGGTGCCCCGGCCCCAAGGCTTGTCCGTAAAGCGCTGGATCGAAGTGCAGGCCGACAACGACACGGTCGTCGTCAGCAGAATCGTCATGGCTAACCAGCGTGCTCTCATGCGTATCCTCTCCGCTGCCGCGCCTGGGGGCACGAACGGCGCCACCCCGCCCAACCTCACCATCCGGAAGCCGGAAAATCCTCGTCGCGTCTTATTCCTTCGCGTTCGGGTTTTCAAGTGAAATTCCGCCAACTAAAGCCTTCTCCGCCGTCGCTTGATTCGCTGCACGGCCTGCGGGAATATGCCGGCGCACAATTCCTTGGTCGAGAGAAAGGCACTGCGAATGCGACCCACCGACGCGGACCACCGCGACGCGCTCCGACGCCACGGCGAGCGCGTCGAACGCTTCCAAAAGGGCCTCATGCCCCCCAACGAGTTCCAGCCGGTGCGGCTCAGCTACGGCCTCTACTACCAACTCGACCACACGAGCCATCTGCAGCGCATCAAATTGCCCGCTGGCCTGATGACCTCGGAGCAGATGCGCGTCCTCGGCGACATCGCCGACGACTACGGCCGCGGCATCATCCACATGACGACGCGCCAAGACGTGCAGTTGCACTGGGTCGAGCTCGACCACGTCATGCCGATGTACGAGCGCCTGCACGCGGTCGGCATCACCACCCGCGGCGCCTGCGCCGACACCGTGCGCAACGTCACCGCCGGCATCCGCGCCGGGACCATGCCGGGCGAGATCTTCGACGTCACCCCGTACGCTTTGGCGGTGCACGAGTACTTCCTCTTTCACCCGCTGAACCTCACCCAGCCGCGCAAGTTCAAGATCGCCTTCGCCGTCGAGACCGACTACGACACGGTGCAGGCCCGCCTGAACGAAGTGGCCTTCTTCCCGAAGCGCCAGGACGGGGTCGACGGCTTCTCCGTGTACGCCGCCGGCGGTCTCGGCTCGCAGCCGCATTTGGCGCAGCTCGTCCGCACCTTCGTGCCCGCGACCGACCTGTTGATCATCACCGAGGCACTGGTGCGGCTGCAGCACCGCAGCGGCGAGCGCAAGAACCGCAAGCGCGCCCGCATGAAGTACCTCTTCCAGAAACTCGGCGCCGAGAAGTTCCTCGCCGAGCTGGATGCCATCGCCGCGACGGTCGAGCGCGACCACGGCGCGGCCCTGCGCGCCGAGCTGGCCGCCATCCTCGCCGACTACAAGCCGCTGGCCCCCAAGCACGCGGGGGCGCCGCTGCCGCAGACGGACGACCCCGATTTCGCCCATTGGCTGCGCACCAACGTGCTGCCGCAGCGCCAAGAGGGCTACTTCTCGGTGCACGTCGTGCTGCCGCTGGGCGACCTTTCGGGGGCGCAGATGCGGCTCCTCGGCGAACTCGCCGCCACCCACGGCGCCGGCGAGGCGCGTGCCGCCAACGACCAGAACATCCTTCTCAATTGGATCCCAGGCGACCGCCTCGAAGCGGTGTACCGCACCCTCGTCGCCCACCGCATGGGCGACGCCGACGCCTTCCTCATCAGCGATGTCGTGTCGTGCCCCGGCGCCGATTACTGCAATCTCGCCATGAGCCGCTCGATGGGAGTCGCCACCGAGATCCGCAAGCACTTCCTCGCCATGAACGGCGACGTCGAAAAGCTCGGGCGCCTGCGCATCAAGATCAGCGGCTGCCCCAACGCCTGCGGCCAGCACCAGATGGGCGACATCGGCCTCACCGGCCAGACGATCAAAGGCAAGGACGGCAACCACCATCCGCACTACTCGATGCTGCTCGGCGGCAGCGGCGGTGAGGAAAGCGCCCGACTCGGGGCACGTGTGTCCGGCCGCTTTCCCGCCGAAGACGTGCCGCGCGCGATCGCCGCGCTGGCGCGCTACTTCCAGGAGCAACGCCTCGCGGGCGAACCGTTCGGCGCCTTTCTCGATCGCGTCGGGGCGAGCACCGTCGGGGATGTGGCGCGCCGCGCGGTCGGCGCCGCCGAGTGAAGCGTGGCCGACGTCGACGGCGAAGAGGCGGGCGCGGTAGCGATCGAGACGATCGGGCAGTACTACCGCGGTACGATTCGCAAGCTGCATCGCAGCCCGGAGCGCGGCGTCGTGCGCGCCGCCACCGGGCGCGAGATCCCGTTCATCTTCGCCCACGTCGACATGCGCGGCGACCGCCGCCGCTTCGACGAGCTGCGCGACGGCTTGGTCGTCGGCTACGACGTCAGCTGGACCGGTAAGGGGCTGCGCGTCAGTACGATCTGGATTCCGGAAACGGAGGACTGAAACCGCGGCGTCGCGCCCTCTCGGCGAGCGCCGCGGTGGCGCACAGCCCCAAGCCGAGCATCGTCAGCATCCGCCCGCCGGTACGCACCACCTGGTAGAACTCGAGCTTGTCCGCCGCGTGCTGATGGGCGCGGCCGGCATGCCGTAGCGGCGCCAGCAGCTCCTCCGTCATGCGGGCGTCGAGCCGCGGAAAGTCGGGCGACGGCGAGGCACCGACTTGGTGCTGGCCGGCGGCGAGGGCCGTACCGTATTCCCCGACCTTGCGCTCGCCGGTGTACCAGTTGCCGGCTCCCACCAACACCAGCGTCACTCCCCCGATCAGCAAGCGCTGCGTCCACTCCATCTCTCGTTCCTCGGCTCCGAAGATGCCACGCCGCCGCGGCGCGCCGTTGACGTTCTTCGTACCTCCGCGCCCCCGTGGTGCAACTCCCAGGTTGGCCACCGGGGCCGAGGTGTCAGGGATTGTTCGGGTCGTCGCCGAGATCGATCGACAGGAACGACTGCTGCAGCGGCGGGGTGTCGCCGGTCGTCGTCAAATAGACGTCGCGGATCGGTGCGGCACCGCCGGCGAAGATGTCGTCGAAGCCGGGGGAATTCGGATCGAGGTCGCTGCAGACCGCGTCGGCGTTGCACGCGGTGAAGGCGTTGTTGTTGGGGTCTTCGACGTCGAGACTGACGCGGAACTGGATCGTCGCGCCGGCGCCGAAGCCCTTGGTGATGATGCCGGAGAAGGTGAGAGCGTTGGACGCCCCGATGTCCGACTCCAGGAAGCCGCTGAACGACGCCTTGCCGCCGCGTACCTTGGAAACTCCCGAACTCTCCCACAGCGACAGCTTGCCGGCGGCAAAGGGCCGGTAGGTAGCGCCCGCGGCTGCTAAGTTGCAGCCGCCGTAGAGGGTCCCCTTGAGGGAGATCTCGGCCCGCGCGATGGCGGTGGCCGCGGCGAGGTCGGTCTTGGCGATGCCCCCGTCGGCCCAGGCGTTCCATGGTGCCGTCAGGTTGGCGACGCAGCCACCGAGGTCATTGCTGTTCTTGATGCTGGCGCTCAGTGCCCACTTCTGTTTGTCGTCGGTGCAGGTCATCCCTGGCGCCACCGACATCGCGATGTCGGTGCCGGCAGGCACGGTGCAGGTAACGAGATTCCCGCGGAACGCCGCCGCCGGCGTCGCGAGCATGAGAACGGCCGAAGCCCAAGCGAATAGTTGCGCGTGCGACATAGGGTCTTCCTTGCTCGGAGTCGTTGAATCCCGTCACCCTAGGAGTCGCCAAGAACCCTTGTCAAACAAAAAAACGGTCGTTGCAGCCGAGGTCCCGCCCTCCGTCCGCCGCGATTTCGAGTTGACACTGGTTCTCACCGCGTCGAATACTCGTCGACATTCGCCGTTCCCCTCAACCTCAGGAGTTCCTCATGTCGAAGACCATCGCACGTACCGCCTTGGCTCTGGCCTGTTGTGTCGCAGTTCTCGCCCCCGGCCGCGCCAGCGCGGACATCGGCAAATGCGAGGCCAAGCTGATCAAGGCCACGTCGAAGCTGAGCATCAACCTTTCCAAGTCGCTCGCCAAGTGCTCGTCGCTCGCGCGCAAGGCGATCGACGGCAGCGGCGCCGTCGACGCCAAGTCGGCCGACGGCTGCGAGAAGAACCTGATGAAGGTCCTCAACATCGGCGGCGAGGCGGGCGGCGGGGTCGTCGGCAAGACGCTGGCCGCCATCGCCAGCCTTCATCCCGGCACCTGCACCGACGACGATCTGACCAACCTGGGGCACCTCGTCTCCGGCATCAACGCGCCGGGCACCAATGCCACCGACTTTCTCGCGTCGGTGCTGATCCTGCGCGAACTCGACATCGCCACGGCCGAGGCGCTGGCTGCCATCGGCGACCTCCAGAATACCTTGTCGCAATTCGTCGCCATCACCGACTGCGGCACGGAGCGGCCCAACCTCTGTAGCTTCGCCGCGGCCCAGAACCCTGACTGCCGCGTGCATGCCTGCACGCTCAGCTCGGCCGGCGCCTTCAACCTCTCCGCCGGCGTTCCGGGATCGCTCGACAGCCGCGTGAGCACGCTGGAATTCTGCCAAGCCCCTGCCTCGTTGCTCTCCCTGCCGGTCGACCTGTCCGGCGACTACCGCGCCCTGTTCACCGAAACCGCGCGCTCACTGGCGCCGGCGCCCAACCTCAGCGGCATCAACGTCACGGTCTGCATCGACCAACTGCGCGGCGAGGGCTGGTGCGACTGCGCCGGCAACGGCGTACCGACCAACATCAGCCTCTGCCGCGACCGCAACGCCAACGACAACGGCGGCACCTGTTCGGGAAGCGGTGCGTTCTGCTTGACCGACGAGGACTGCGCCACCGGCCAGACCTGTTCCGCCGGTCTGATCGACGACTGCGGCGGGTCGCTCGAGGAGGCCGAGGCCAACGATGCGAACTGCGGTTGTACCAACGGTGTGTCCTGCCTCGACGATACCTGCAACGCCAGTGAGTACTGTCTCGACGGCGAAGGTCTCGGCGGTTGCCAAACCGGCACCCGCGTCGGTCCGCTCGTCGAAACGTGGAGCGGTAGCTCGACGGCCGGGGCCTGCGTCGTGCAGCAGACCATCAGCCTCAAGTTCGTTCCCGCCGGCATCTGTGTCGATGGCTCCGGCAACACGCTTGGCGTCTGCTCCGCCGTCTGCGCCGGCCCCGGCAACTGTGTCGCCGATGCCGCCTGCACCAGCCTCGGCGGCACCGCCTGCCAGCCGACGCGCGGTGCCGACCTGACCGCCTGCACCGCCGACGACGTCGCCCTGCCATCGGCCCCGACTCAAATCGTGCTCACCACGGGCACGTCGCAGACCACGATCCGCGACATGGTCACCGCGGGCGGCGAAGGCGTGTGCAACAACAACTCGATCAACAACGGCACCAACTGCATTTCGAATCAGGACTGCTCCGGCGCCAAGTGTAATGGCGGCGCCAACAACGGTTCGTTCTGTTCCGTCAGCACCGACTGCCCGGGCGGTACATGCCAGGCAGGTGCCTGCGGCGGCGTGGTTTCGACGGGCGGCATCGTGCCAGGCACCAACCAGATCACCCTCGGCCCAGGCACGGCGCTGAGCTGTGGTGCCTACGATTCGTCGTCGCTGTCGAACTTCAAGCTGGTCGGCACCTTGCCGCTCCTGAATTTCATGGAGACGGGCGACACGATCGCCAGCGTGACCCTCGACTGCGACTGAGTCGCCGTATCCTCGGTGCGCACGCGTACCGGGGCCGATCCTGACGCAGGGGCGCGGCTTGCCGCGCCCCTGCTGCGTTGGGATGCCTACCGCCCGGCCCATCGTGGGCCTCGATCGTGGAGTCCGCATGCCTTCGATGTCGTCCTCGTTCTATGGGCTGAGCTCTCAGATCCTCGTGGCGTTGGTCGCCGGCCAGGCCATCGCCCAGGCGGCCTCCGCTGTGGAGGGTTTCGGCGACGCCCGTTTCGGCATGGCGCCGGCACAAGTGGAGAAAGTGGTGCCCAAGCTCGAGGAAGTCGCGCTGCGCCCCGCCACCGCCGCCGATGGGGCGGCCACGCCGGTGCCCTTCCCGTTGCGTCAATTCCTCGCCAAGGGCTTGCCGGTCGCCGACATCGGGCCCTGCAACGTCTACTGGAACTTCTTCCGCGACAAACTCAGCAAGATCGACTTCTACTGTCCCGACAAAGCCAAGGTGGAGGCGTACCTGGTGCAGCAGTTCGGGACGCCGCGCAAGGAACTCGGCCAGAACCGCATCTGGGGCGACGAGGTGTTGGTCGTCTATTCCATCTCACTCGGTAGCTACAGCTACATCCATCGGGCGATGAACGACGCGATGCAGGCCGAGATGCTTCGCCTGTACGCCCCGCCAGGGGCGGCCGCGCCGCCGGTAGCGCGCTGATGCGGCCGCTGCCCTGGGTCGCTGTCCTGGCCCTGGTGCTCGCGCCCTGGGCGGCGTGGGCAAACGACACCGCCTTCGCCTGCCATACGCTCGCAGCGACCTTCGGCCGTGGTGCCTTCGGCGCCATCTCCGGGGATTGGAACGGCGACGGACGCCCCGACCTCGCCGCTAGTTACGTCGAGTCGGACACCCTCGCCATCTTCGTCAATCGAGGCGACCGGCGCTTCGAACTCGTGAGCGAACCACCCGTCGGCCGTGTGCCGCGCGGGCTGGCGGCAGGCGACGTCGACGGCGACGGCCATCTCGACCTGGTCGTGGCCGCGGCCTCGTCGTTCGACGTGCGGGTGCTGCGTGGCGATGGGGCCGGCGGATTCCAGGAGCATGTGCGCCTGCGCGAGAGTTTGTACGCCCCCTTCCATCCGCTGCTCGAGGATGTCGACCGCGATGGCCGACTCGACCTGCTGGTGGTCAACGAATGCAACTGGCCCGACGCACAGCGACCCGGCAAACTCGCGCTGCTGCGCGGCACCACCGAGGGTGGCTTCTCGCCGTGGGCCGAACTGCCGGCGGGCTCCGCACCGTCCTTCGCCGTCTGGGTCGACGTCGATCGGCGCCACGGCAAGGACTTGCTGGTGGCCAATTGGCGCTCGCAGGATCTGTCGCTGCTGCTGCGCCAGGCCGATGGGCAGTTCGCGCCGGAACGACGTCTGCCGATTCCCGGCGCCAGCCCGATCTATGCCTTGACCACCCTCGACTACGACCGTGACGGCGCCATCGACATTGCCACGACCGATCTCGACAGTCGCGTGCATCTGCTGCGAGGCGGCAAGGATTCCCTGGCGTTCGATCGCAGCCTGGCCACCGCCGGCGCGGGTACACGCGACATCGATGCCGCCGACCTCGATGGCGATGGTTTCGTCGACCTGGTGACGGCCGACCAAAAGGCCGACGGGCTGTCGTGGTTCCGCGGCGCGCCGAACGGGGCATTTGCGCCGGCGATCGGCTTGCCCGTCGGATCGCGGCCGCGCAGCGTCAGCGTCGTCGATCTCGACGCGGACGGCCACCTCGACTTGGTGGTTGCGAACCAGGGATCGGCGTCGCTATCCATCCTCTACGGAGGTGCCGCGCGGCCCATTGCCTGTGGCGCAGATCGGCCTCTGGATTGAGCCGCGGCGCGAGACGTGATGAGGTACGGCGGATTGCGGCGGTGCGATCGTCATGCCGCCGAGAGGATGAAGGAGTGGAGTAGATGAGCCATCGATGGACTCTGGGAATCGTGGGCCTGGCTCTGGCGGGTCTGGCCCTGAGCGCGTGTTCGAAGGACGAGCCCGCGGCGCCGCCACCGGCCCCCAAGGTCGAAGCGCCCGCCGAGGCCCCGGCTGCCGCGCCGGCGGCACAAGCACCAGCGGCCCAAGCACCGGCACCGGCGGCCGCGCCGAATGCTGCCGCCGCGCGCGAAGAGTGGATCATCTGGGCCGATGGCGATCCGTGGGACGGCGAAGTCCCGCTCGAGGTCACGTTCGAGTGTGAACTCATGGAGGACGTGCCCAACGCCAAGTTCGAATGGGATTTCGGCGACGGTTCCCCGGTGGTGAACGAGCCCAATCCCAAACACACCTACACCCAGACCGGTCGCTTCACCGCCCGCTGTCTGGTCACCGACCCGAGCGGTGGACGAGGCGAGGATTCGGTCATCATCGATGTGGATCCGGCCGGCGCCGCCGCGCCGGAAGCGCCCGCCGCGCCGGAAGCGCCCGCCGCGCCGGAGGCGCCGGCTGCTCCCGCGGCTCCGGCGGGCGAGGCCAAGTAAGTCGCGTTTGGTCGTTTCCGTCCCTTAGGCCGGGGGCGTGCCGCGACGACGGCGCGCCCCCAGCAGCCCCATTCCCCCCACCAACACCAACGCTACCAACGACCCGGCCGGCTCGCCGCCGCGATGGGTTGGCACGGCGCAACCGCTACCCCCGTCCGACCCGGGCGTGGGGGTCGGCGTCTGCGTCGGACTCGGCGTTCGGCTGGGCGTCGGACTGGCGGTCGACGATGCCGTCGGAGTCGCCGATGCGGTTGCCGAAGGCGATACCGTCGCCGTAGCTGTCGGCGGCGCGGGAAAGTCGACGGCGCCCAGACCCGTCACCCGCGAACGGTTGCCGGCGTCGTCCTGAGCCCGCAGCGCCAAATACAGAGTCCGGCCCGCGAACGCGGGATGTTCCACGCGCAGCGTCGCCGCCGCACCCGCACCAGCGCTCTCCGCCGTGCTCGCCACGCTGACGGTCGCGGCCGTCGCGGCGTCGAACCCGGCGCGATCGAGGATCGGCTCGGTATTGAAGCGCACGTCGAGCGTCGCCGCGGCGCCGCAGTTGAGGTCGTCCCCGGGTAGGGCGTCGATGCTGAAAGAGGCATGGCCGACCGCGACGCTCTGCAGGCGTGCGGTTCGCACCCCGGCGGGCGGTCGGGCATCGACGGCGATGTTGCTGGTGCCGTGCTCGTCGTGCCGCGCCTGGCGCCAGGGTTGGAAGCTGCAGGCGTCGGCGTCGACGTTCCAAACGAAGAGATAGCCTTCGCGGGTGACATGGGCCACTTCGAGTTGACCGTCGCCGTCGAGATCGGCGACCGCCGGCGGCGCCACCGTCCAACCGGCAGTCAGCTTGGGGAACCCGGGGGCCTCGACCCCGTCGATGTCGACGGCGTGGAGATCGCGCACGCCCGAGCCTTGCAGAATCTCCGGTTTGCCGTCGCCGGTGATGTCGGCGACGACCGGCACGACGAAGAACTGCAGATCGCTGGTTTCGCGCGGGAAGGCCTCGAGCAGGCTGCCGTCGACGTTCCAGGCGCTGATGTGGTTGTCGGCCGGGGTCTGTTGCGCCGGTAGGGCACTGTCGACCAACCGTCCCAGCCCGGTCGTCGGCGCGATGATGTTGAGTGGCGCATCCGCGCCGCCCAGCGGCGCCACCGCCGGGCCGCCCAACGCGCCGAACGTCGGCGCGTCGACGCTGTTGCTGCGCGCTCCGAGGGGTTGCTGCCGCAATACGACCGGCCTTCCGCGGGTCATGCCGAGGAAAGCCGACGCATCGCCGCGGAAGACGTGTACCGGTCCGGCGGCCGAAAAGGTGACCACCTCGGGCCGGCCGTCGGCGTCGAGGTCGGCGATGACCGGCGGGCCGTTACTCCCCGTGCCGACGACGGGCAAGATCTCGGTTTGCAGCAGTGCCGTGGCCACCGGCCAGCCGGGGACGAACGCGTCGGGATTCCAGCCGCGATCGATCGGCGCCGCGCCATGCCGGGTGCCGTCGTGGTGCAGGGCGTAGACGCGCGTGTTGCCGGGGTTGAGCAAGCCGGCCTGCACCATGAGGTTGGTGACGAGGCCGTCGAAGATGGCGTTGGGGAGGCCCCCATAACCCTCGTTGACGCCGGAGACGACTTCGAGGTCGCCGTCGCCGTCGAGGTCGCCGACGGCGGGGGAGCGGATGATCTTGCTGCCCATCAAGGTGCGCGCATCGGGCTTCATCGTCACTTCGTCGGTGACCGGATCGACCGAGGCGACGCGGCTCGGATCGCGCAGCATCGCTGGCCAGCCCAGCACGGGCGTGCCGTCGGCGTGCCAGGCGTAGATGTGGCGATCCATGGCTCCGGCGATGATTTCGAGGGAGCCATCGGCGGAGCCGTCGAGGTTGGCGAGGGTCGGGCCGCCGGCGAAGCCGCGCCCGAGGCGGTTGTGCTGGTTCTTGCGGTTGAACTTGTCCGGCAGCAAGCCGGCTTCCGTCGACGGATCGCGCTCGGAGCGTCGCGCGTTGGAATACTCCGGCCGTGTCGACACCGGGAAGCCGGGGCGCCGGACGCCTTGAGCGTCCCAGACGTACAGCTTGCCTTTGACGTCGGTGGCCACCACCTCGGGCGAGCCGTCGCCCTCGAAGTCACCGATGGCGACGTCGGCCAGGATCGGTGTGAAGGGCAGGTCGATCTCGCCGCTGCGGTACGCCGGCGCGCCGGCGTGGATTTCGATGGCGTCGGTGTAGACGGGCCAGCCGGGAAGTTCGTCGAAACCGAGGCGGAAGGCGTGGATCGCGCCATTCGAGGTGGCGACGATGAGTTCCTCGACTCCATCCCCGTCGAGATCGGCGGTGCGCGGCGCGGCGCCGCCGTCGGAACCCAAGCGGTGCGGGAAGCCGTCGACCAGTTGCGGGTCGTCGTGCAGGAACAGCGTGCGCCGATCCTCCCCGCGCAGGCCGCGATCGTCGCGCACACGCACGCGGACCGTAAAGGTGAAACGGTCCGGGTCGCCGCGGCCTGAGCCGTCGTCGATGACCGGCGGGCCGCTGACGCCGAAGGGCATGAGTTCGGCAATGCGACCGAGGTCGAGATCGGCGAGAGTCCCCTCGAATTCTCCCGTTAGGGTGGGCGAACTGTAGAGCAGCACGAAATCGCTTTCGGCCGGCTGCACGCCGCCGGCGACCTCGACGGTGTAGGTGAACGAGTTCGCCCGCCGCGCCGCGACGCGTCCCGTGAGCGCCACCGTCTGCTGCCGCGGCTGCAGGTAGGCGAACCAAGCCGGCTCGAGCAGGCTCGCTTCCGGCGGAATGCGGCCGTCGGCGACCTGTCGCACGGCCGAATCGGCATTGATGCGACCATAGCCGAAGTACTGGTCGAAGCCGGCGATCGACGGGTAACGGCTGGTCTGTTGGGTGATGGCGGGCAGGGGAATGGCACTGGTGTAGTTCTGCGGCAGCGCCGGGTCGAGGTCCGGACGGGCGTCGAAGTTGATGTCGTCGGCGGTCGTCGTGAAGAGCTGGCGGATCTCCTCCGCCGACAGGGCAAACGGCGCCGGTCCTGTCTCGCTGGGGTAGGGTGTCAGCGTGCCGCGGTCGATGCCGTCGAGCGCCGCGGCCACGAGTAGACCCGCCATGCCCGACGACAGGCCGGTCGCCTCCGAGGAGCAGGCCTCGGAAGGTACGGCAACGCCGATCTTGCCGCTGAAGTTGGTGCACCCATTGAGATAGAGGTAGGAGCGCGGCGACTGGGTGAAGCCGGCTTGATCGAAGTAGAGCGTCACCGAGTTGACCACCAAGGTATTGCGGTACGCTGCCGGAAAGTTGTTGTGGCGCGAAGCCTCGTCCGCCGCCGAGGCCATGACCACCGAACCACGGCGGTAGGCGTAGTCGACGGCTTGCTGCGCAAAGGTCGAGTTGTTCACCGTACCCAAGGCTTCTTGAATGATCTGGGCGCCGGAGTCGGTGGCGAACAGCACACCTTGGGCGAAGTCTGAGACCTCGGCGACGAAGCTGTCGCCGACGCGCACCTCGAGCAGCATGCAGTTCGGACAAGTGCCGGGGTTGTCGATGCCGTTGTCGGCTTCGCCGGCGGAGTCGTGCGACTCGCCCGTGCCGTGGCCGTAGCGCACCTCGTCGAGCGCGTTGTTGTCGTCTTCCCAAAAATCCCAACCGCTGATGTCGTCGGTGTAGCCGTTGCCGTCATCGTCGACGCCGTCGGTGAAGATGAAGATCAAGTCCTCGGGATCGATCATGCCGTTGCCGTTGGCGTCGGTGACGCGCGCGTCTTGGGCCCTGCCGTCGCCGCCGAGGTAGTCGCGTACGTTGAAGACGCCGTCGCCATTGCGATCGTGGCTGTCGGGGCGTGTCGTGCTGCCCTCGGGGACGGGCAGCTCACCGCGATTCAGGTAGAACTTGTTGACCAGGTCGGGCAGCCGCTCGCCCCAGCGGATGCCGGAGTCGAGCACGGCGATGAGCACGTCGGGGCGGCCGGTAGTGACTTGCCAGGCGCGATCGACGCTGGCGCCCTTGATGCCGAACAACTCCTGCGGGTTGTTGTCGAGCACGGGGTCGCCGGTGCGTTGGCTCGTCAGCTTCCAGTTGTCGCGGAAGTCGTTGGGGACCGTCGGCGGTTCGCTGTTCGGCAAGAATAGGTAGCGCGAAAAGTCGGTGGCTGGGATGCAGTCAGCCGCCGGCGGCTCCAAGCATGGCCGTGGGTTGGCCGGGTAGGGGAACTCGGCCGCTGCCGGCCAGGCGATGAACACGAGCAAGCCAATGATCCAGGACCTCATCCCAACCTCCCAGGGTGCGCGACGAATCGGCGAGTGGCTGTCCTATGGCGCCACTCGGACGCCGACACAAGCGCGGCTGGTTGGCCATCCTGGTCGCGGTTTGCTAGGCGATGCGGATGCGGGCCAATCTTCACCTGGTCTTGCACGTGCTCGTCCCAGGGCTCGTGGCGTTGGTACTTTATCGTCACGCGTGGAAGCGCGCCTGGTTCGTCTTGGTCGCGACGATGCTCGTCGACCTCGACCATCTGCTGGCCGATCCGCTGTACGATCCGAACCGCTGCAGCATCAATACGCACCTGCTGCATACGCCTCTGCCGATCGCGGTGTACGTGGTCATGACGATGTTTCCCAAGACCCGCTTGGTCGGCTTGGGGTTGGTGATCCACATGCTGCTCGATACGATCGACTGCATGGGGATGCGCGGTTGGTTCGGGTAGGACCCATAGGACCCATAGGACGAATCGACCCGATGGGTCCCATACGACGCATAGGACTCATGGCATGCTGCTTCGCTTCCTGACGTACGGGGTGTTCGGGTGGTGCACGGAGATCGTGTGGACGGCGTTCACCGATGCGGTCGAGGCGCGCTGGGCGGGGCAGCCGATCAATTGGCGTCTGATCGGCACCACGTACCTGTGGATGTTCCCGATCTATGCCGGCGGCGGTTTGGCCTTCGAAGTGGCACATGCCCAGCTGGTGCAGATGCCGTGGGTGGCGCGCGGCCTCGTCTACATGATCGGCTGTTTCGCCGTCGAATACGTCTCCGGCTGGATCTTGTTGCAGACCACCGGCAGCGTGCCTTGGGACTACAGCCAGCGACGCTGGCAGGTGCACGGACTGATCCGCCTCGACTATGCGCCGGCCTGGTTCGTCTTCGGGTTGTTGCTCGAGCGGGTCGAGCGCGCCGCGCGCACCATCGAGCGCGCCTTCAGCTGAGGGATTCGCCGAACAGCACCAAGCCTCGCTTGCGCGTCTCGTAGAGCAACGCGAGGAACTCGTCGCGCGGCAGGTTGCGCGCGCCCAAGCGTTCCATGTGCGGCGTCATCACCTGAATGTCGAGCCACTCCAGGCCGCGCCGGCGCACGTGTTCGATCAAGTGGAGCAGCGCCACCTTGGAAGCGTTGGGGGCGCGATGGAACATGCTCTCGCCGGCGAAGACGCCGTCGACTTCGACGCCGTAGATCCCGCCGACGAGCGTCTCGCCGTCCCACACCTCGACGCTGTGGGCGATCCCCATGCGATGCAGCCGAATGTAGGCGCGCTGCACCTCGGCGGTGATCCAGGTGCCCTTCTGGCCGGGTCGCGGCGCTTTGGCGCAGGCCCCGATGACCGCGGCGAAGGCGCGATCGACCGTCAGTTGCCAGCCATGCTGGTTCCAAGCCCGCCGCAGACTGCGCGGTAGGTGGAGTTCGTCGAAGCGCAGCACGGCGCGCTGCGCCGGCGAAAACCACAGCATGGGCAGCCCCTCGACGGGCCAGGGGAAGATGCCCTGGCGATAGGCCGCCAGCAGCGTCTTCGGGTGCAGGTCGCCGCCGACGGCGACGACGCCGTCATCGTCCGCCTGGCGCGGGTCGGGAAAGCGAAGCAGCGGCACTACGGGGCCTCGAAGTCGTCGGCGAGAAGCGGTTCGTCGACCTTGTACCCCGTGGTGACTTTGCGGACCTTGCCGTCGGCTCCCACGTGAACGAAGGTCGGCGTGCCGCTGACGCCGTATGCCTGGAACGTTTGGCGGAACTCGTCGATGGCGACGACGGCGGGAAATTCCGCAGTCTGGGCGAAGAAGCGATCGAGTTGCGCGGCCTCCTCGTCGGTGATGGCGAGCACCGGGATGCCGCGCGTCCGTTCGATGTCGAGGACCTGGGGGACCGCAGCCTTACACGGGCCGCACCAGGTGGCCCAGAAGAACAGCAGATGCTCTCCCCGCGCGACCGTCGCCGGATCGCCGCGATAGCTCTGCAATGCCAGCGGCGGCGCCGCGTCACCCGCGGCGGGTGGGCCCGGCAGGCGCGGGAACTCGAGAGGATACGGCTCGGGCACGAGCGTCAGCGCCAATGGCGTGCCGTCGCGTAGCGCCTCGAGGCGCCGTTCCGCACCGATCGGCGACAGCATCGTCCAGGATCGCACGCGACCCACTTCGTCGAAGGGTTGTTGCGGTGGACCGATGACGATGTCGCCGACTTGCATGCCGGCCTTGGCCGCGGGTGAATCGGGGTAGACGGTCAGCACGCGGGCGGCCCCGGCCGCGAGGTCGTATTGCTGGCGCACTTCGTCGGTCACGGGTCGGAAGCGGATACCCATCCAGGCCGGCAGCGCCGCGGTGGCGCGGGCGACGTCGTCGTCGAACGGCGGAAACGGTTCGGCACGATCCAACGCGGGCATGTGCAGCGCTCCCGGTAGGCGCAGGTCCTCGCAGGCGACGAGCCCGGCATAGGCTTGGCGCTCGCCCTCGCTTCCGTGCGCCGCGAGGTAGTGCCGACCGGCGATGTTCAGCAGCAGCATGCGCATGCGGAGCACGGCGGCGAAGCGGACTTCCATGCGGTACGAGGTGGCGGCAGCGTCGATGCCCCGCCGGTGCAGGTCGAGGAGGCGTGCCTCGGTTTCAGGATGCCGTAGGGCAGCCGCCTCGACCGCGGCGAGGAGGTCCTCGGTCAAGCCAGCCAGGCCGGCGTCGTCGAGAGCCCGCACCTTGGCCGGCTGCAGGCGTTCCGTCCACGCCGGGTCGTCGCCGAGGAGCCGCTGCAGCAGAGCGCGATTGGAGTCGCCCAGCGTGGCGCGCCACGCGTTGGAGACGTTGCGCATGTGCAACGCCAGCTTCGGCAGGCGGCGGCGCTGTTCCTCGACTTCGCGCAGGCTGCGCGGGCTGAAGAAGCCGAAGGCCGCGCCGATGCGGTCGAGCAGGCGTAGGTCGGGCTCCCAGCGGGCGCGGTCTTGCAGCGCCTCGCGCAACATTTCATCGGCAAAGTCGGCGATCTTCTGGCCGCGGGCCGCTGCCGCGTTGCGCAACAGATCACGCAAGTAGGTGTCGGAGGTGCGCAGCGGTACGTCGGGGGTGGCGTCGCTGACGAGAGTGTCGACATGCGCCGCGGCGAACGATCCACTGGCGGTGAGCCCATGGAAGAAGCGGAACGAGTGGCCGACGTTCTCTTTGCCGCGATTCTCGGGATAACAGCCATAGGCCGGCCGATCGCGCGTCGAGGCGAAGAAGCCGCAGGTGCTGCCGTCCGGGAAGCCGTGGTGCGTTTGGCGCGCGTCGATGATGCCGGAGAACGACCCCGAGAAACATTGCGACATGAGCGCCACGACGCGCACTCCTGCCGGTACTTGCGTCAGCAGGCGGCGCAACTCGCTGACCGAGAGCTTCTGGTCGTTGCCCCAGAGCGTGATCGTGTTGTCGGAGGGGTCGTCTTGGTTCTTTTCGCCGTGGTCCGTGACGTAGAGCAGCAAGGTGTCGCCGGTCCGCAGCTGTTGGGCTTCTTCGGCGAACCAGGCGGCGAGATCGGCCTCGGTGGCCGGACGCAGCGGATAGCCGTCGACGACCGTGTCAGTGTACTGCACCGGTCGAAGGAGTTGAGGCAGATTGGTGCCGTTCAAGCGCCACAGATCGTCGGCAGCATCGACGCGTGTGGCCAAGTCGGCGCCCGGGTCGGCGCCGTCGCTGCTGAAGATGGTGATGGCGTCGCGTGCGACGCCGGCTTGCTCCAGCAAGGCCAGCAGCTGGCGGACGTGCAGCAGATGCGATTGGTAGTTGATGTTGGGCCGGCCACCGCCGTTGATGAGCAGGGCGTGCAACCTGCCGGTCTCCGGCGACGGCGCCACCTGCGGTGCGCGGACACTACAGGCGGCGAACGCCAAGCTGGCGACGTACGCGACGAGAACGAGACGCGCCCAGTGCGCGGAGCGGGGCAGGCTAGCGGGCATCCGGACTCCCGATGACTTCGACTGCCGGCGGAGGACCGAGCTCGGCAGCGGGTGGGGGCGTCTCGGCGGGCGCCTCGATCGCTATCGGTTTGGGCGCTGGCGGCAGTTCTTCGCGGGCCCACTGGATCTGGCGGTAATCGAAGCGCGGCTCGATGTGGTAGTTGATCTTGACGATGTCGAAGTAGGGCGACAGGTCGAAGTCGCGCGGCGTGATGAAGGCCGGATCCTCTTCCCTGTAGAGGGCGCGGAAGCCGGTGGTCTCGCGCCGCAGCATGCGGTTCCAAAAGCTCGACTGCGCCTTGATCTCGTCGATGGTGACCTTCGGCAGTACGGGATAGCCGACCGAGCCGAAGGCACGCGCCAACAGGGTCGAGCAGATCACTTCATGTTTGCCGTCGGCGCCGTAGTGCAGCACGGTCTGACGGAAGCGGCGCGGAATGATGCTCACGGGAACCAGATACTTCGCCAATTCGATGAGGTGCCGTAGGTTGTAGCGGTGGCCGAGGTGACGGAAGGCGAAGCCGATGACGCGGTCGACGTCTTCCTTGTGCAGGCGCGGCCGGCAGACGCGAATGTTGAAACGCACGTACTTGGCCAACGGCGCTACGGTGACGCCGGGCTCGTTGTCGGCTTCGAGGATGAGGTACTTGGCTTCGCTGCCGAAGCGCGCATCCATCTCCTTGGCCATGGCCGGGTCGTGCCGCCGCAACTCGTCGCCGATGTAGAGCGCGGTGTGCGACCACGAACTGGTGGTCAAATACTTGATGACCTGGCTGACCCGCTGGTCGCCTTCGACCAGGATGACGTCGCCCTTGCGTAGGTTGGCTTTGAGGTTGGCGAGGCTGTTGGGCACGCGCTGCTCGTAGCTGCGCAACGGCCGCGTCAGCAGCCGGGTCAGCAAGTCGGTGAGCCAGCGTTCGATGCCGGCGGCGACGCGAGAACGAACGCCCATGGCGCAGCAATAACGACGGCGCGGCGCGAAAGAAAGTACCGCCGCACTCTCACGCAGCGGGCTTGCGTTCGCGCTTGGGTCGCCGTTTGGGTGGCTGCCGGGCGCCGCTGCGCACTTGTTCGGCCGCCGCCTGGAGTTCGCCGAAGCTGGCGACGATGGCGTCGAGGAAATCGTGCAGATCGGGCACCGCCTCCCAGTCGGCGTTGAGGCCCCAATGCAGGCCGCCGTTGTAGCTGAAGAGGCCGACCGACAACGCCATCTGGTCGAACAGCGGCACCACCGGGAAGGAGGCGGTCATCTCGGCGCCGGCGAAGTACAAGGGGATCTGCGGGCCGGGGACGTTGGTGACGACGAGGTTGTACGGTCGCGCCGCGGCGGCGAGGCGCACCGCCTGCACCAAAACGTTGGGTACGGTCCACTCGCTGATCGCCGTCAGCACCTCGCCGCCGAGCGCCTGCTTCGATTCCTTCAGGCCGGTGGTCGTCTTCCACACGTATTCCATGCGCTCGATCGGGTCGGCCAGGTGCAGCGGCAACGGCACCGTCAGCTGCGATACCTTGTTGCCGAGGGTGCCGCGTTCGTCCTGGGTGCGGACGCTGACCGGGCACAAGGCGCGCACGCTGTGCTCGTCGGGGTTTTCGCCGCGCTTGAGGCAGAACTGCCGCAGGGCGCCGCTGACGGTGGCCAGTACGACGTCGTTCAGGGTGCCGCCGAGGGCGTTCTTGACCTCCTTGAGGTCGGCGACGCGCATCGACGTCCAGTCGAAACGCCGGTGCGGCCCGACGTCGACGTTGAGGGGCGTCTGCGAGGTTGGGTTGAGCGCCGGGGCGAAGGCCTCGAGCACGCCGGAGGCGCGTTCGGTGAGGTCTTGCAGCTTCTCCGGGTCGCGCAGGGTGTCGACGAGGGTCCGCACCGCCTCGCGCGGCTGATCCATGCGGCGCACGAGCGCGTCGGCGAAGAGGTGCGAGCGGGTCGGTCGCGGTCGCGGGGTCCACGGCTCGGGCGGCGCGATCTCCTCGTCCTGAAACGGGCTCAGGATGACGGACATGATGTCGGAACCCGAGACACCGTCGATCATGCAGTGGTGCGCCTTGGTGATCAGGGCGAAGCGGCCGCCGTCGAGGCCTTCGACCACCCAGAACTCCCAGAGGGGGCGCTTGCGGTCGAGCCCCTGCGACATGATGCGGCCGACCAACCGTTTGAGGATGCGGTCGTCGCCCGGGCGGGGCAACGCCGTATGGCGCACGTGGTAGGCGAGGCGGAAGCAGTCGTCGTCGACCCACACCGGCGCCCGTTCCCAGGGGATGTAGGTGATCTTCTGGCGGAAGCGCGGCACCAGGTGCAGCCGCGAGGCGACCGCTTGCCGGATGCGCTCGATGTCGATGCCGCCTTCGGGGGTCTTGAGCCTGGCATCGTCGAACACCAGCACGCCGCCGACGTGCATGTGCAGGTTCTCGTTTTCGATGCCCAGGAAGGACGCATCCAAGGCAGTGAGTCGCTCGTAGTAGGCCATGCTTTCCTCGTCGCTTGCTGCGATGCCCGCGGGCGTCGCGCGCCGGGAGATCGGACGGTGCCGCCGCCCCCCGGCGTCCGGGCTTGCTACCACAACGACCCCAGGCGCGACAGCCCTTCCCCGGGCGGGGCAAATCTGGGATCGGTGGGGGCCATGCCGCTGCGCCGCAAACTCGCCTGGGTCGCCCTGCTGTATTTCGCCCAAGGGCTGCCCTTCGGTTTCGTCTTCGACAGCTTGCCCGTGTACTTTCGGGCGCACGGCGTGTCGCTCACGGACATCGGTCTGCTGAGCTTACTCGGCATGCCGTGGACCTGGAAGGTGCTGTGGGCGCCGCTGGTCGACCGCTTCGCCACGCCGCAAACGTGGATCGTCGGCAGCCTGACGGCGATGGCGCTGCTGTTGTACGTGCTGCCCTTCGTGTCGCCCGCGGGCGTCTCGACGACGCTGTGGGTGCTGCTGCTGGCGTTCACGCTGGCGTCGGCGACGCAGGACATCGCCATCGATGCCTACACCATCGGCATCTTGGCGCCGGGCGAAGAGGGGGCCGCCAACGGCGTGCGCGTGTCGGCCTATCGCGTGGCCCTCATCGTGGCCGGCGGCGGGGCGCTCGTGCTCGTCGCGTGGATCGGCTGGGTCGGCGTGTTCCATGCGATCGCTGGCGTGTTGCTGGTCCTGGCCTTCGTCGTCTGGCGTAGTCCGCGCCTGCCGGCACGTGGGCCGGCCGAGGAGAGTTGGCTTGCCGGCATGCGCGGATTCGTGACGCGTCCCGGCTTCGCGGCGCTGTTGGCATTCGTCCTGCTGTTCAAGCTCGGCGACGCCAGTATGGGGCCGATGGTGCGGCCGTTCTGGCTCGACCATGGGCTGACCGTCGAAGAGATCGGGTTGGTGTCGAATACCCTGGGGGTCGGGCTGACCATTGCCGGGGCGCTCTTGGGCGGTCTGTGCACCAGTCGCTGGGGGCTGTACCGATCGTTGTGGTCGCTCGGCTTGCTGCAGGCCGCGTCGAACCTCGGGTATGCGGCAGCGGCCGCGGTCGGGGGCAGCCGGGCGGCGGTCTACGCTGCCTCGATGCTCGAGAGTTTCACCGGCGGCCTGGGCACGGCGGCGTTCTTGGCCTTCCTCATGCACGTCTGCGACAAGCGCCGCGCCGCCGTGGAGTATGCCTTTCTCAGCGCCGTGTTCGGCTTGACCCGGTCGCTCGCCGGGGCCGCCAGCGGTTGGGCCACCGAACGGCTGGGTTACGAGACCTACTTCGTGGCGACGTTCGTGCTGGCGTTGCCGGCGTTCGCGTTGATGCCGGCACTTCGGCGTTGGATGCGGTGACGTTCGCCGGCGGTCGCCTCCCGCTGGTGGCTCGCCCCGGGCGTCGTTCTTTGTCATGCTCGTCGACGATGACGCGCCTGCGTTGCACCAGGCTCACGCATTTCATGGCACCGCAGTCGGCGCTGGTGGAGTGGTGATGAACCGACCGATCCGTCGCCCGATGCGTCGCTCGAGGGCGTCGTGGTGGTCACGCGTCTGGGTGCTGCTCGGGTTGGTGACGGTGGCGCCGGCATGGGGGGAATCGCCGCAGTCGGTCGTGGCACAGTTCTGCCGGTTCGACGCCGAGGGCGCGCGTTTGTCGGCCTGGGACATGCGCCGCATCGCTGGGCGCATCGGCTGGCCCCTCGAACCGGCCTGGGATCGGGTGTTGCTGGTCACCGGCTACGCGGTCGGGGAAGCGCAGCCGATCGCACCAGGTCTCGTCGAGGTGGCGGTCGATTACTCGGTCGTCGGACGCATCGAGGTCGACGGCTTCGAGGCCGAACAGCGCAACGATCGCGTGGTCGTGCGCATGCGCTGGCTCGCCGACGCCTGGCGTTTCGTGGGCGCGCCGCCTGAGCCGCGGTTGTTCGCCAGTCGAGTCGATGTCGAAGGCGTGCGTCGTCTGCTGGGCGGCGAGCGCGGCATCGTGGCGAACTCGACGTTGGTGCACGGTCTGCTGCACGCGGCCGGCTGGCAGGTTCCGCTCGAATCGACGCGGGAGATGATGGCCGGCGCGACGTACGCCCCGGTCGAAACGCCCGCCGTGGGAGATCTCGCGTTGTATCTGCGCGACGGCACGCCGTACCACGTCGGCGTGGTCGAAGCGCCTGGGGTGATCGTCTCGGCGACGCTGGCGGCAGGGGTGGTGCGGGCGACGCCGCATACCTTCGCCGGCGAACTGCGCTATCTGCGCCTGCGTCAGGGCATCAAGCGCGATGCACCCGTGCCCGCGGAGGAATGATGCGCCTGGGCAGCCGCCGAGGATCGCCTCTCTCCGTCGTGCCTCGCCGTGCCCACCGGCGCGTCATGCGCCTTGGGGGCATGGGTGGAGCGCGGACCGATCAGGGGGGCGTCGACCCTTCGTGGCGCGTCAATTCGAGGCGCTCGCCCTTGGCCAGCAACCGGTAGCCGACGAGGGCCAGCAGCATGGCGCCGCCGCCACCGATGACGAAGGCGGTGTCGATGCCGAAGTGGTCCATCATCCAGCCGGTGGCGAGGTTCGACAGGATCCCGCCCAGGCCCGTGCTCACCGTCGACAACAGCGATTGCCCCGTCGAACGCAATTGCTCGGGCACGATCGACTCGAGGTACACGGGTCCGCCGATCATCGTGCCGGCGACGACGATGGCGTGCAGCACCTGCACCGCATAGAGCAGCCTAAGGTCGTCGACGGCGCCACAGAGAAACCAGCGCAGGCCGGCCGCGAGGATGCCCAGTTGCAGCAGGCGGGCGGCGCCGAGCCAACGCGTGGCGGCGCCGGAGTAGGCGACCAGTGGGATCTCCAACACCAGCATCACGAGCCACATGCGGCCCACCATCTCGATGTCGCCGCCCCGACTGGCGACCCACACCGGAAACAGCGCCATCGGTCCCTGCACGCAGACGTAGGCGAGGAAGTGGAACAGCAGCAGCCGACGCACCGGCGGGTGGCGCACCAACCGGCGCCAGTCGCGCGCATGGGCGCGGACGCTCAACGCCTTGCCGGCGGGCAAGGCGAGGCTGCCGCAGGCGGCCAGCACGGAAAACGTCGCGATCACCGGAAACATCAGGCCGAGTCCCGGATGGGTCGGCCCCACGGCGGCTGCATCGAGGGCGACGCTCGCTTCGTGGCGCGCCAGCAGCCAGGGAAAGCCGACGACCAACAGCAGGTAACTGACAGTGCCCCAAACGCGCACGAAGCCGAACGCCTCGGCGGCGCGGCTGCCCAGGCTTCCCATGCTGACGGCGAACAGCATCGGGATGGCCGAGCTGCTGAACACGGCCGTCAATCCCGACACCACGGTGAGCGAGAACAGTCCCGACGCCGCCGGTAGGCAGAGCATGCCGGCAGCCGTGCCGAGCATGAGCACCACCAAGATGCCGCGCCGCGCACCGCTGCGGTCGGCGAGCTGGCCCCACAGCGGCTGCGCCAGCATGCCCACCAACGGCCACACCGACAGCACCAAGCCGACCTCGGTGCCCGACAGGCCGGCGTTTTCGCGCAGGTAGAGGCTGAAATAGGGAAAGAAAATGCCGACGCCGGCGAAGTAGAAAAACCACACCAGCGAGAGAACCGCCTGGACCGGCATCGGCAAAGCCCGTCCGGGCGTCACGCCGCCGGGGCCGCGTTGCGCGCGGCCCCGGCAACCGCGTCAGATCAAACCCTCATAGAGGGTCGTGCTCAGGTAACGTTCGCCCGAGTCGGGCAGGACGACGACGATGGTGCGTCCGGCGAACTCCGGCTCGTGCGCCACGCGCAACGCCGCGGTCGCCGCCGCGCCGCACGAGATGCCGCACAGGATGCCCTCTTCGCGCGCCAGCCGGCGCGCCATCTCGATCGCCTCGTCGTCGGTGACCCGCTCGACCCGATCGACGATGCTCAAGTCGAGGTTGTCGGGGACGAAGCCGGCGCCGATGCCCTGGATCTTGTGCGGTCCCGGCTGCAACGCGTCGCCGCGGCGGGTCTGCGAAATCACCGGGCTGGCGGCTGGTTCCACCGCCACCGACAGAATCGCTTTCTTCTTCTCCTGCTTGATGAAGCGCGACACGCCGGTGATCGTACCGCCGGTGCCGACGCCGGCGACGACGACGTCGACGGCTCCCTGGGTGTCGTCCCAGATCTCGGGCCCGGTCGTCTTGAAGTGAATCTCCGGGTTGGCCGGGTTGGCGAACTGCTGCAGCAGCACGTAACGGTCGGGGTGCTCGGCGACCAACTCTTCGGCCTTGCCGATGGCGCCGCGCATGCCCTTGGCGCCTTCGGTCAGCACCAGATTGGCACCAAAGGCCTTCAGCACCTTGCGCCGCTCGAGCGACATGGTCTCGGGCATCGTCAGGGTCAGCGGGTAGCCGCGCGCCGCGGCGACGAAGGCCAGCGCGATGCCGGTGTTGCCGCTCGTCGGTTCGATGATCTCCTTGCCGGGGCCGAGGATGCCGCGCCGCTCGGCGTCCCACACCATCGACGCGCCGATGCGACACTTGACGGAGTAGGCGGGGTTACGCCCCTCGATTTTGGCCAAAACGGTGGCGCGTGCCCCGTCCGTGACGCGGTTCAGCCGGACCAGCGGCGTGCGACCGATGCTGCGCGAGTTGTCCTCGTAGATCACGTCGACCCTCCTCGGGATGGAATGCAGCGAATCAACCACAATCGGGCGCGGTGGGCCAGCCCGGATGGGCCACGCGGGGGCACCGCGGCGGCACGGACCGTCCGCCGAAGGCTTCGGGCCGCAGGCGGGAGACGCGAAGACGGTAGCTGTGAGCGTGCGGCGCCCCATTCTGTAGCAACTCGGCGCCCCCGCGTCTCGGCGTTGGGAAACGCGTAGGGCGATTCGAGGTTCGTCGCCGAGCGCTTGCGCCGCCTCGCGGATGCAGTACACCGAAGCGCATGAAGACCCTGCCTCTCGCCGGCGTGCGCGTGCTGGCGCTGTCGCAACTCGGCTCCGGACCGTATGCCATGACGCTGCTCGCCGACCTCGGCGCCGAGGTGATCAAGATCGAGGACCCCGGCGTCGGTGGCGACGAGGCGCGCACCGTACCGCCGTTCGCCCAGGACGGCGACAGCCCGTATTACCAATCCCTCAACCGCAACGCCCGCTCGTGCACCATCAACCTCAAGTCGCCCGGCGGCCAGGCGGTCTTTCACAGGCTCGTCGCCGTCTCCGACGCCGTCTACGCCAACCCGCGCGGCGATCTGCCGGCCAAGCTCGGCTTCGACTACGAGCACTTGAAGCACATCAATCCGAAGATCGTTTGCTGCGCCTTGAGCGGCTTCGGCAAGACGGGGCCGCGCGCCACCGATCCGGGGTACGATTTCCTCATCCAAGGGTTGGCCGGCTTCATGAGCCTCACCGGCGAGCCCGACTCGCCGCCGGCCCGCTGCGGTGTCTCCATCGTCGACTTCTCCGGCGGCCTGATGTCGGCCGTGGCCTTGCTCGTCGGCTTGACCAAGGCGCGCGCTACCGGCGTCGGCTGCGACATCGACGTGAGCCTTCTCGACACGGCCATCTCGATGCTCAACTACTTGGCGGTGTGGAACCTCAACTACGGCCATGAACTCAAGCGCCTGCCCAACTCGGCGCACCAGACTCTGGTGCCGTCGCAGAACTTCCGCACGCGCGACGGCTACATCGTCATCATGTGCATGAAGGAGAAGTTTTGGCGCCGCATGGGCGAACTCATGGAGTTGCCCGAGCTGCTCGCCGATCCGCGCTTCCAGTCGTTCCAGGGGCGCTTCGAACACCGCACCGAGTTCCTCGCTCGGGTGCAGGAGCGAATGCTGGAGAAGACCACCGACGAATGGATCGCTTCCTTCCGCGGCCAGGTGCCGTGCGCCCCGGTGTTCACCGTCGAGGAAGCCTTGCGCGATGAACAGGTGCTGGCGCGCGAGATGGTGGTGACGGTCGAGCATCCGGTGTTCGGGGCGCTGCGCCAGGTCGGTTGTCCGATCAAGGTCGACGACGTGCCGCCGCGTTACCAGCCGGCGTCGCGTCTGGGCGCCGATACGGAGGCGCTGCTGGTCGACCTGCTCGGCCTGCCGCCGTCGGAGGTCGAGGCGTTGCGCGGCTCCGGCGCCATTTGAGGCGACGGCATTCCTCCGGTGCCGCGCGTCGGTTAGAGGGGAAGGGAGGCCAGACGCGATGCCACGCAAGAAAGCCACGCGCCCGCCCGCGCCGACCGCACCCGCGACGTTCAAGAACCAGCCGTTTCGCAGCCTCAAGGGGATGGTCGGTAACGTCGCACCCGCGCCGCCGCCACGACCGCGCCCGGTCGCACCGCCGCCGACACCGGAACCCGACGACGCCGAGCTGTTTCGCCGTGCCATGGCCGGCGCGCGCCCGCTGGATGAAGCGGAACGCCGGCGCATCGAGCTGCCGCGCCCGGCGGCCGAGCCGCGCCCGGTCACTCATCCCGACGCCGAAGCCTTCGCCGAGTTGTGCGATTTGGTCGCCGGCAACCAGCCTTTCGACATTACCGACAGCGACGAACACGTCGAAGGGCGCATGATCGGCGTCGACCCGCGGCTGGTGCGCAAGCTGCGGCGCGGCGAGTTCGCCTACCAGGGGCATCTGGATCTGCACGGGCTGACGCGTGACGAAGCGCGTGTCGAGGTCGACCGCTTCATCGAGGGAGCCTTCCAGGCCGGCAAGCGCTGCGTCTTGATCATCCACGGGCGCGGGCTGAATTCGAAGGACCAGATCCCCGTCTTGAAGAATCATGTCACTGGATGGCTGGCGCGTGGCAAGTTGGGGCAGCGCGTATTGGCCTTCAGCAGCGCGCGCGCCTGCGACGGCGGCGCCGGGGCGTTGTACGTGCTGTTGCGGCGCCAGCGACACAAGGGGCCGTTCGTCGTCTTGAACGGGGCCAAGGAATGAGCCTCGGCGCCGAAGCGACCGCGTGAGAGGACGTCGTCGGCGCGCCGCACGCCCCGGTGCGGGCAATTGACGACAGAAAATTCGTGTATTAAGAATCGCGAGATGCAAAACGCAGCCGATTGGCTCGGCTTCCCGGAGCCGTCACCCATGGACCCCTGGATCGCCCTCGTCGTCGCCCTTCCCCCGACCCTCCTGCTCGCGGTCGGGCTGGTGCCCAGTCGCTGGGCCAATCGCCACCGGCACGCCATGCGTCAGGCCGCGATCGGTCTGCTCGCCTTCGCCTTGGCCTGTGCCATCGTCGCCGCCGCAGGGCTCGTCGTGCGCGGACCCATCGACGTGGCGTTCCTCGGCGGCGATGGTCCGCTGCCGCTCAACGTCGGCGTCTATTTCGACAGCCTCACCGCCGTCATGATGCTGCTCATCAGCTTCATCGGCCTGATCATCGCGCGCTATGCGACGCGCTATCTCGACGGCGAGGTCACGCAAGGGCGCTTCGTGCGTTGGATCCTGTTCACCTTGGGAGCCGTGCTCACGCTGGTGGCGTCGCGCAACCTGATCATGTTCGCCACGGCCTGGATCCTCACGAGTTTCGGCTTGCACCAACTGCTGACCCACTACCCCGACCGCCCCTGGGCCGTCTGGGCCGCCCGCAAGAAGTTCCTCATCAGCCGCTTGGGGGACTTGTTCCTGCTCGCGGCGCTCGTCCTGACCTACCAGGCCTTCGGCAGCTTCGACTACCGCGCCGTCTTCGCCGGGGCTCAGGAGCTGGGACGCAGTCTGCCGGCGCCGAGCTGGCAATTGACCCTCATCGGCACGCTGTTCGTCCTCGGCGCCATGACCAAGTCGGCGCAGGTGCCGTTCCACAGCTGGCTGCCCGACACGATGGAGACACCGACGCCGGTCTCGGCGCTGATGCACGCGGGGGTCATCAACGCCGGTGGATTCCTCGTCATCCGGCTGAGCCCGCTGGTTTCGCAGTCTCATTTGGCCCTCGACTTCCTCGCCCTCGCGGGCGCCTTCACGGCGCTCGTGGGCGGCGTGGTCATGCTGACGCAGACCAGCATCAAGCGCGCTCTCGCCTATTCCACCATCGCGCAGATGGGCTTCATGATGTTGCAGTGCGGGCTCGGAGCCTTCTCCGCCGCCTTGCTGCACATCGTCGCGCACTCGCTCTACAAGGCGCATGCGTTCCTGAGTAGCGGCAGCATTCTCGAGGCGGCGGCGCAGATGAAGACGAGTCACGCCGTGCCGTTCGACCGTCGGCGTGCGGCCGCGGCGCTGCCCGTGGCGCTGGCTCTCGCCACGACGCTGGGCGTCGTCACTCTTCGCATCAGCGGCATCGACGTTGCGCTCAAGCCCGGTGGTCTGGTCTTGAGCGCCATCTTGTTGTTGGCACTGACGTATCTCGTCTGGCAGGCGCTGTTGTCGGGATCCTGGAGTGTGGTGGTCCGCGGGATCGCCGCTGCCGCCGCGGTGCCGGCTCTTTACCTCACCGGCTGGTACGCGATCGACCGCGTGCTGGCGTCGTCGGTATCGCTGCAGGCCGTCCCGCCGTCGGCTCCCGACGTGCTGCAGGTCAGTCTCGTGCTCGCGGGATTCATGGCTGTCTTCGCGCTGCAAATCGCGACGCGGTTCTCGGCGCGGCGCCCAGCTCTGCGCTCGCTCTACGTCCACGCGTCGCATGGCTTCTACCTCGACATCCCGGCCCGGCGCCTGACGGCCTGGGTCTGGGGCGCCAAAGCGCCGACGCCGTGATGCGCTTGGCGATCGTACGTGCCGCCCACCGTCCTACGCTCGGAGACCTGATATGACGCTACTCGCCACGATGCCCGCGGCCATGGAACCACACGGCGCCATCACCGCTTCGAACGATCCTTCCGAACCGACCGACCTGTTGTCGACGCTGGCCGAGATCGAGGCGCTCGTGCCGCCGCTTTGGCCGTTGAAGGACTATGTGGCGGTCAATCCGTTTCTCGGGTTGTCCGGCCAGAAGTTCCTCGAAGCACGAAGCCTGCTGCGTGCCGTTCGCGACGGTGACGTGTTGCCGCCGGGCGAGTACTTCCACTCTCTGCTGCGGAGCGGCAGGGTTTCGCCCGCCGATCTCGCCGCCGCGCTGGCGCAGTGTCGCGAGGAATACCCGATCGAGTACCAAGGAATCGACAGCGAACGGGTGGTCCGGTCGATCGAAGGTGCGGCGACCGCGCCGGCGGTCAGCGAACGCTGCTACTTCACCGTCGCCGAAGTCATCGATCGAGAGCAGGAGGCCAGCTGGGCGAGCCACATCGCCAACGACATCACGCGGCATGCTGCGGCGCACTACGACGAAGGCCAGGCCGCTTGGCCCAATCCCTGGCGCCATTTGCCACTCTATCAAGCCTGGCGCGAATCGGTTCACATCGGCTGGCGCATGGACATGCTCGGCATCCGGGGCTTCCGTCGGTTGGTCGACGCGCTGCCGGAGTCACCGCCGCATGCCATCGCCTTCCTGTTGCGAGAATTGGCGGTACCACCGTCTCACTGGCGCGGGTTTCTCTTGTGCCAGTTGTTCTCGGTCGCGGGCTGGGCATCCTACGCGCGATACCGCGGTCGCGAGGCCGAAATGGCAGGCGGGCGCGACGACGACCTGCTCGGTTTGCTGGTGATTCGACTGGCCTACGACGTTGCCCTGGTGCATTCCCACTGGCCCGACTGGCCGGCGCAGCGCAAGCTGCTTTTCCCGTCGGAGGCCGAAGCGTACGCCCGGCAAGGGCGGCACCCCTCGGTGGATGTGCTGGCTCGTTACGCCATGCAAGTGGCGGCGGAAGTTGCCCATCGCCGCGATCTCGTCACCCAATTGTTGACGACCCGCGTCGAGGCCGCGCCGGCCGAGGAGCGCCGGTTGGCGCAGCTCGTCTTCTGTATCGACGTGCGCTCCGAAGTCATGCGGCGACACCTGGAATCGCTCTCCGGTTCCCTCGAAACCTTCGGATTCGCCGGCTTCTTCGCCATGCCGTTCGCCTACGTGCCGCTCGGACAAGCCGCGGGGGTCGCCCAATGCCCCGTTTTGCTCAGCCCTGGGTTCAGCGTCGGCGAAACCGTCGTCGGTGCGGGCGAGACGGAACGCCACCAGGTGGTGGCTCGCCGCGGCGAGCGCCGCGTCGGGCGCAAGGTCTGGAAGTCGTTTCAGACGTCGGCGGTATCGTGTTTCTCCTTCGTCGAATCACTTGGCCTCTGGTACCTCGGCAAGCTCCTCACGGACACGCTTGGGGTCACGCGTCCGGTCTCCCCGAGCGATCGTGACGGACTGGCGCGCGGCGAGGCCGCCAACCTCGGGCCCGACTTGCCCGATCACGGCGCGCACGCGCTGTCGCTGGCACGTAAAACCGATCTGGCGGAAGGCATGCTGCGCAACCTCGGCCTGGTCGACGGATTCGCCCGGCTGGTCGTCATCTGCGGGCACACGTCCGAAGTGGTCAATACGCCCTACAAGGCGGGACTCGATTGTGGTGCCTGCGGTGGGCATTCGGGCGAACCGAACGCGCGTGTCGCGGCGGGCTTGGCGAACGATGCGCGGGTGCGCGGCCAGCTGGCGGAGCGCGGCATTCACATTCCCGACGACACTTGGTTCGTGCCGGCGGTGCACGTCACGAGCACCGACGAGATCCGCTTCTTCGATACGGCGATGCTCCCCGCGTCGCACGCGGCCGAGTTCGAGCAGCTGCGCCGGTGGACGCAACAGGCCGGACAACGGTGTCGGGAGGAGCGCAGCCGGCGGATGAGCGGCGCGACGCCGGAGAGTGTCCTCTTCCGCAGTCGCGATTGGTCGGAAGTGCGGCCGGAGTGGGGCTTGGCGGGCAATGCCGCCTTCATCGTGGCACCGCGCTCGCGCACGGCGCGCCGCGACCTCGGCGGGCGCGCCTTCCTCCACAGCTACGACGAGTCCAAGGATGCGGAGCGCAAGACGCTCGAGCTGATCATGACCGCCCCGATGATCGTGACGAGCTGGATCAACCTCCAGTACTACGCCTCGTCGGTCGACAATCGGGCCTATGGCAGCGGCAACAAGGCGATCCACAACGTCGTCGGGCAGTTTGGGGTGCTCCAAGGCAATGGTGGCGACCTGATGACCGGGCTCCCCTGGCAGTCGGTGCATGACGGCGAGCACTTCCAGCACGAACCGCTGCGTCTCTTGG
Organism: uncultured Binatia bacterium (SeqCode); assembly: GCA_964524885.1. Classification (GTDB taxonomy): domain Bacteria; phylum Desulfobacterota; class Binatia; order HRBIN30; family HRBIN30; genus CALJUJ01. The sequence continues at coordinate 175,478 of CAZGEJ010000002.1, read as the reverse complement.
TGGCGATCGAGGCGCAGCGGGAGGCGGTCGAGCGTATCCTCGCCAAGCATCAAGGCGTCCGCGACCTGGTCAGCAACGGCTGGATCTCGCTCGCCGTTTTGGAGAACGAGCGCCTGCATCGCTGGACCGCCACGGGAACCTGGGAGGTGGTGACGCCGGCGTGAGGTGCATCGATGACGGCCGGTGCGACGGCGGCGCCGGGGAGTTGCGGGCTAACGGTCGTCCTCGGTGAAAGGTGAGGGACGACGGCAGACGCCGAGCACACGCGAGGAGAGCGAAGGCGGCCTCCACTGCAGGCTCCTGGTTGCGCCGCACGGGCGCGGCGATGTAGGCGACGCGGGTTGCGCCGGCGACGGCGCCGCGGAACTCGTGGGCGGCGGTGCCGTCCGAGCATGGAGGAGTGATGGATTTCAGCCTTTCGCAAGACGACGTCATCTTGCAGCAGTCGGTGCGCGATTTCGTCGAGGAACAAGCCAATACCTGTTGGCAGGAGATCGAACGTACGGACGACCTGCCGCCGTCGCTGATCGATGGGGCGCGCGACTTGGGCCTCTTCGGCCTCAGCGTACCGACGGAATACGGCGGGCTCGGCCTGTCGGTGCACCAGAAGGCGCTGGTGCACGAAATGCTCGGCCGCGGCCCGTGGGGCCTGGCGAGCTTCATCAGCGTGCACACCGGCATCGGCTGCGTCGGCATCATCAAGTTCGGCTCGCCGGAGCAGAAGGCGCTCTACCTGCCCAAGATGGCCACCGGCGAGTGGCTCGGTTCGTTCGCTCTCACCGAGCCGGGGGCCGGATCCGACGCCGGCGGGCTCGAGACGCGCGCCGAAAAGCGCGGCGACGCGTACGTGCTCAACGGGCGCAAGATGTTCATCACCAACGCCCCCAAGGCGCACCAGTACTTCCTCTTCGCCCGTACCGCCGCCGGCATCAGTGCCTTCATCGTCGATCGCGAATCCCCCGGCCTCAGCATCGGTCAGGTCTACGACACCACCGGCCACCGCGGCTCGCAGATCTCCGAGATCGTGCTCGAGGATTGCCGCATCCCGGCCAGTGCCCTGGTCGGGGTCGAAGGGCAGGGCATGGAATACGCCAAGCGGACGCTGGCGGAAGGGCGCACGACGCTGGCGTCGCGCTGCGTCGGCGCGGCGCAGAAGGCGCTCGAGTTGGCCTTGGCGTATGCTTCGGAGCGCAAGACCTTCGGCAAGCCGCTCGCCGACCACCAATCCATCGCCTTCCGCTTGGCGCAGATGAGCGCCCGCGTCGACGCGGCCCGCTTGCTGGTCTACCGCAGCGCCTGGCTGCTCGACCGCGGCCAGCCGGCGATTCGCGAGTCGTCGATGGCCAAGCTGGTGGCGGCGGAAAATGCCTGGTTCGTCGCCGACGAGGCGATGCAGATCTTCGGCGGCAACAGCTACATCCGCAACGAGTACATGATCGATCGCATCTGGCGCGACGTGCGCGTCGCCCGCATCTACGACGGCTCGAGCGAAGTGCAGCAGATCGTCATCGCCCAGCGGCTCCGCAAAGGCGAGGTCGAGACGAAGCTCGGATAGCAGGAGAAGCGAGGAAAGGGCCAAGGGCCAAGAAGCGGATCGCCCCCTTCTTGGCCCTTGGCCCTTGATCCTTGGCCCTCGTCTCCCTGACCCCTACTTCTCCATCTTCCCCCGTTGCTTCAGCAGGGTGACGATCGGGTCGTAGAGGTTGGCGTTGCTGGCGATCAGCCCCGGTAGCTTGGGGTTGGGGCGGTTGAACGTCAGCGGTTGGCCGTAGCGGTCGGTGACCTTGCCGCCGGCCAGATTCACCAGCGCCGTTCCGGCGCAAATGTCCCACTCGTTCTTCGGCGTCAGGCTGAACGTCGCGTCGGCGCGCCCGGCGGCGATCAGGGCGAACTTGAACGCCACGCTGCCGGTCAGCTCGACGCGGAAGTCCTGTTCGAACTCGCTCCACTCGCCGCGCTTCACCTCGGAGCGGCTGGCCAGCACCCGCGCCTGCGGCAAGTCGGCGAGCGGCGTGACGTGTACCGGCGCGTCGTTCAGCAGCACCGGCGTGCCGACGGCGCCGGCGAACATTTCGTCCGTCGCCGGGTTATAGCTGACCCCGAGCACCGGCTGGCCGTCTTCGACCAAGCCGATGCAGACGCAGAATTCGGGGATGTGCTGGATGAATTCCTTGGTGCCGTCGAGCGGGTCGACGATCCACACGCGCCGCCGCTGCAGGCGATCGGGCGAATCCTTGGTCTCTTCCGACAGCCAGCCGTAGTCGGGATAAGCCCCCAGGAGCGTCTCGCGCAGGACGCGATCGGCCTCGGTGTCGGCTTCGGTGAGGGGGTTGTCGTGGCCTTTTTCGGTCACGGTCACGGCGCCGTCGTACCACTTGCGAATGACGTTGCCGGCTTCACGGGCGGCGGCGATGGCCGTCGTCAGCTGCTGATTCCACATGCCGTCTCCCTTATCGCAAAGGGCGAAAGCATCTCAACGCCGCTAGGCTTCAGTGAAAACGATGCGCCGCGTGCGCCGCCCGCACCTCGGCGAGCAGCAGCGCCACGACGCGACGCAACTCGTCGCCGTTGGTCTCGAGTTGCGCCTCGACCTCGAGGCGGCGTCGCCGATCCTGGCCCTGGCGCGTTGCGAACGCGGTCCGTTGCAGGGCGGCACGTTCGTGCAGGAGGCGGTCGACCTTGGCCAGCGACAGCAGCCGAATGCCGTCGCCGGCCGCGTCGCTGGCGACCGCCAACAAGCGGCTCAGTAGGGCGGTATGATGGTTGGCGACGGTCGTCGCCAGGTCGCGCTCGTGGATCGGTCCGAAGTAAAAGGCGGCCTCGATCTCCTGTAGCGCGGCGTCGATCTCGCCGCGCGCGAGGTAGGCATCGCTCGACCGGGCGCGCTGCAGGTGCCGCCCGAGGCTGCGCTTGGCGATCCGGTGCTGCAGCGGCGGCCAAGCCGCGCCGACGATCAAGGCCCCGAGATAGGCGAGGATCGCGATGGCGACGAGCGTCAGAGCCAGACCGCTCACGAGCGCGAACATGGGCTCCTTGTAGGTGGCGTGGGGCGGTGGCGCAACGCCATTGCTCGGCGCCCGGCTTTCGTAGCGGCAACTGGCGACTCACCCGCCGAGTGTGGTAGCGAAGACGGCATCATGGGAATTGCGTCCATCGCCCGCCTTGCGTCCGTCGCTGCCTGCGTGATCTTCCTCATGGGCTGCGGCGGTGGCGGGGGCGGGGGCGGCGGCAGTGCGGTTCCGACGCCGACGCACACCGAGGTTCCCCGACCGGCGCGCCGAGCGCAACGCCGACGCAAGTGATCGCGCCGACGGCGACGCCGACGACGGTGGTCGCGCCGCCCGCCACGGCGACGCCGACGACGGCGGTCGTGCCTCCCACCTTCACGCCGACTCCGGTCGTCGTGCCGCCGACTTCGACCCCAGTGCCGCCGACGGTAAGCCCGACGTGGACGTCGGCGCCGACGGCGATGCCGACGCCCACGCCGACGCCCTTCACGGGGCCGATCGTCTCGGGTTTCGGGCTGGCCGACAGCGCTGGAACCTTCGACGAGCCGGTTGGCACGGATGCCGCGGGTCGCCGGATCTTCGGGCGGCAGCAGGGTGCCGGCTTCATTCTCTTCGTCGAGGGACGCCCGGGAACTAGCGCCTTGCCGGTGGCCACCAACACCCTGAGCACGGTGCTCGACGCGCCGGTGGGCAGGCCCGACCTGCAGATCCTGGTCGATCGACCCTTGGGCGATGGCAGCGCCGCGGTGTGCGACAAGTCGATTCCCAAGGCAGGCGGTGTTCCCGGCATCGAGACGCCCGGGTTCCCCTTGGAGCAGCCGGTGAGCGACGCGATGAACGACCTGGCGTGCCGCTTCCGCGTGTTCAGCGAACCGGACTTCGCCTGCACGCAGGACCGCAACGGCAATTTTCAGTACTCGAGTGTGGCGTCGACGGTGCAGTTCTGCACCCTCGTCAACGACGCCATCCCGTTCCCACCTGGCGACACGATCGTGACCGTGCGCCTACGCGATACGGCCGGCTTCGTCGGACCCGCTGCGCAAATCGTGGTGCGGATCCGCGGCAATTGAGTGTCAGAGGGAGATGGGGGGATGCCAAACTTCGAGGTGCGGGTGCGGTTGTTCGATGTACAGGAAGCGGATGCCTGGAGCGCCCGGCAGGAGGTGGAGACGCGTCTACGGGCGAGCGGTTTCCGTCGTTGGCAGATCGTCGGCCTGCGGGTGCAGGACGCCCCGGTGGAGCCGCGCATCGGCGTGCCGCGCATGGTGCCTCCGGTGGGACGGGTGCCGCGCCGGCGTCGGGGCGATGCGGGGCTGAGTGCGGCGTTGTTGCTCGCCGCGGTGTTGGCTTGGACTTTGTTGTTCTGGTGGCAGTTGTTCTGAGGGGCGGTCTACTTCCCCATGGCGCGACGCGCCGCTTGGTAGCAGGTGGCGCACAGCCCCTTGGCGACGCGTTCGCGTTCACATCCCTTGGTGGCGCAGCGGCGATCCTTCGAGATGATCGGTTTGGCCGGCGCCTTCCAGCCGACGAGTTCACGTTCGGCCGCTTCCAAGCCTTCGTTGAGGATCGCGATCACGACCTCGGTCTTGGTGGCGCCGAGGTTGCCGGCAACCTGATCAATCCGCTTCAACACGCGTGCGGGAACCTTTACGTTCATCAAACGTGTCGTCTCGCGGCCTTTCTTGCCGCGGTGCAAGAGATCGGTGAGGCGCAGGTTCGGGTCACGCATGGTTCATCCTCCTCGAAGCACGTCGCCGCCGCTGCCGCTCTGGGTCCGCCCCGGCGAGTTCGACGCAAAGTGACACGCGGTTATCAGTGTTGCAAGCGAGACGTTGCGTCGCCAGCCTTACCTTCGCGCAGACCCGGTAGCCAGCGGCGCAGTTCCGACCACGACAGAGCGAACCACACGATCACCGGCGCGCCGACGAAGCCGACGAGGCCGAGGAAGGTTCCTCCGATGTCGGTAAACACGTTGGTGTGGTGCACGAGCAAGGGGAAGCAGACCACGACGGCAGTGTCGATGGCGATGCAGGCGAGACTGCCCCACAGCACGCCGCGCAGCCGGCGCCGCCACGTCATCGCTGGTGTCGCCACGAACAGAGCCCACAACGGCACCAGGCCGACTGCCAGCACCTCGAACTGAATCCGCAGATCGACGCGCACGTCGCCGCGCACCCACTGCGGGTGCGCCGCGCCCGCACCACCGTCGAGCAACATCCAGCCATGCACGGCCGGTCCCAGCAGGGACGCGATGCCGAGCACCAGCCGCTCGTGCCAGGCGCCGATGCCGAGACGCGTCCACACGGCCAGCAGCAGGGCAAACGCGAGTAGGAATACGATGAGGAAACGCAGCTTGCTCACGGACAACGCTCGGCCCAGGCGAGGGCGCCGATGAGCACGACGACCAAGAAGATCCCCTGCCAGACATACTCGTGGAAGTAGAAGAACGACCCTGGGTAGAGTTCGACGATGCGCGCCAGCGTGCCCAGCCGCAGCACGTTGATGGTGAGCAGTCCTGGCAGGCCGATGCTGAGGCCGACGGCGCGCGCCCTCCAGGTCGTCGGGTAAGCGAGCACGAAGCTGACGTAGAGCAGCAGGACGAAGATGCCGGTGCACTCGTAATTGACGTGCAGGATGAGCGGGCCGACGATGATCTGGTCGCCGACGACGGTCATGGTGCCGCCGCCGAGTCGACCCACGGCGCCTCCCCAAGCGGCGAGCAGTTCTTGTACCGGGCCGAGCTGTTGATGCAGGGAGAACCACCAGAATCCGATGCTCGAGGCCAGCAGACCGGCGAAGAAGCGCAGCCCGAAGCGGATTTCAATCGGCATCGGCATCAACTCGGCGACTTCGTACCCTTGTCGTCATCGCGGCCGAAGATCTCGCCGGCAAAGAGTCGTTCCAGCGTCGGCGCGATCGCCGCGTCGCGCGTCGAGCCGAAGTGACGCCGCCATTGCCGCAGGGGCACGATCGCCTTCGCCATCGAACGGTGTCCGCCGGCGCGCCCGATGCTGGCGAACAGGCGGCGCACCACGTCACCGGCACTGCGCACGTAGCCGGGGTTGCGCACGCTCATCACCACCGCCCCCTGCCACTTGCCGGAGACCACCACCCATTCCGTGTTTTCGAATTGCATGCAGAAGTCGGCCATCTGCGGAATGATGTCCTCGCGCTCGACGGCACCGACGTGCAGCGTCAGCAACTCCCGATGCTTGCGGATGCCGCGCAGGGCGCGACTGAGGAAGCCGGCGAAACTGAGCGGCAGTTCCGGACGCTCGATCCGCCGCATGGTGTTGTAGTTGGTCAGCGGGTACAGCGACATGAAGGCACGCAGGTCGGCCGGCCCGGTTTCGCGGTTGAGCATCAACGTGTCGCTCTTGATGCCGTAGAGCAGGGCGGTGGCCAGGCGCTGGCTGACCTCGCTGCCGCTCGCTTCCAAGTATTCGGTGAGGATGGTCGAGGTGGCACCGTAGGTCGGCCGCAAGTCGGCATAGGTCACCTCGACCTGGGCCACCTTGGGATGGTGGTCGATGACGATGTCGGCGTGCGGCAGCCGGTCGTTGAAGTAGGGCGGCTGCACGTCGAGCAGGGCGATGCAGGGGAAGGCGCGCAGCGTTTCGGTGCTGGCGGCCTCGACGCCGACGTCGAGGAGCCGCAGCATGGCGAGGTTTTCGGCACGTGTGGTGCGGCCGAACGAAAACAGCGGCGTCGTCGAGCGATTGCGTCCGAGCACCGTGCGCAGGGCGATGGCACTGGCGATGCCGTCGGGGTCGGGGTCGTCTTGCAGCACCAGCGCGACCCGTTCGGTGCGTTCGGAGATCTCGCGCAGGCGGCGGATCCGCTCGAGATTGGCGCTGACGTCGACGACGTAAGCCGCTGGGTTGACGAGTTGCATGCGTGAGGGTGGAGGCGGGCCTGCCGCGCTCCGGGCGGACTCAGTCGGCGTCCGCCGGCCCGCCGACGTTGCCTTCGGTGACGCTCAACTGGCGACTGATTTCCTGGGCGTGCAGTTGCGCCGCGATGCGGCTGAAGAGTTCGCGTTTGTTGATCGGCTTGGTGAGGAACTCGCTGACGCCGAGCATCATGCCGCGGGTGCGGGTCTCCATGTCGTCGCGCGCCGTCAGCAGGAGTACCGGGATCTGGCGCAACGTTTCGTCGAGGCGCAGGCGCTCACACACCTGCAGTCCGTCCATCTCGGGCATCATCACGTCGAGCAGGATGGCGTCGGCCGCCTCTTCGGCGAGCAATTCGAGGGCCGCGGCACCGCGCAGGGCACTGCGGCATTGGTAGCCCTCGCGTTCGAGCATGCGCGTCAGGATTTCCACCGCGTGCGGATCGTCGTCGACGATGAGGATACGACCTTTGGTCATCACATTCGCCTTCGGCCGCGTTCAGAGGAGGAGGTCCTCGGCTGAGTCGGGCTCATTTTGCTTGCGCCGGAGTTTGGCGACAAGTGTCGTTCGCTTCAAGCCCAGCAAGCGCGCCGCCGCTTGCTTGTTGCCGTTGGTGCGGCGCAAGGCCTCGTCGATCAGGCGTTGCTCGAACTCCTCGACGGCGCGCGTCAGATCGATGCCCTCGTCGGTCAGTTGCGGCCGCGGAATCTTCTTGTCCGAGATGAAGGAGCGGATGTTCGGCGGCAGCGCATCGAGGTCGATGACCGAGTCTTCACTCAAGATCACCAAGCGCTCGACGAGGTTTTCGAGTTCGCGCACGTTGCCCGGCCAGTCGTATTCCCAAAGGTGCACCATCGCCTCGGGCGTGATGCTCACCGGCTGGCTCGGTCGTTGTTGGTTGTGCTTGTCGAGGAAGTGGTTGACCAGCGCCGGGATGTCGGAGCGCCGCTCGCGCAGCGGCGGCACGACGATCGGGATCACCTGCAACCGATAAAAGAGGTCTTCGCGAAACCGCCCCTGTTGCACCTCGTGCGCCAGGTCGCGGTTGCTGGCGGCGATGATGCGCACGTCGATGTCGATGGTCCGCTCCGCCCCGACCGGCCGAATCTCACGCTCCTGCAGCACCCGCAGCAGCTTCACCTGTAAGGCCGGCAGCATCTCGCCGATCTCGTCGAGAAAGATGGTGCCGCCGTTGGCGAGCTGGAAAAGCCCCATGCGGCTGCTGACCGCGCCGGTGAAGGCGCCCTTCTCGTGCCCGAACATCTCGGCTTCGAGCAAGTCGGGCGGGATGGCACCGCAGTTGACCGCGATGAAGGGGTTGGCGGCACGCCGGCTCTCGGAATGGACGTAGCGCGCCAGCAATTCCTTGCCGGTGCCGCTTTCGCCCATCAACAATACCGTCGAGTCCGCCGGTGCGACCCTCCGACAAATGTCGAGGATCTTGGTCATCACCGGATGCGAGCCCCGGACGAAGGCGTTGCTGGAAGCCATGTAGTTTGTACGGCGTCAAATATCTGCCGCTCGGTCGAAGGGTCAAGTAGAAAACCCGAGGCGCGGGAATTTAGCCAGAGCACCGGCGAAAACCTTGGAACGGTGTCGTGCGTTGGCGGCCGCGAGCGGAGTTGGTACAAGCGCCGCATGACGAGAAGCGACGGTCGGGCCGCCGATGAACTGCGCCCCGTGAAGATTCAAACCGGTTGGGTGCGCCATCCCGAGGGGTCGGCTCTGATCGAGATGGGCGATACGCGCGTGCTGTGCACCGCCAGCATCGAGGAGTCGGTACCGCCCTTCCTGCGCGATAGCGGTCGCGGCTGGGTCACGGCCGAATACGGCATGCTCCCTGGCTCCAGTCACCCGCGTATCGGGCGTGAGTCGGCGCGCGGCAAGGTCGGCGGCCGCACCCAGGAGATCCAACGGCTCATCGGCCGCAGCCTGCGCTCGATCGTCGACACCAGCCGCCTCGGCCAGCGCACCATCTGGATCGACTGCGACGTTCTACAGGCCGACGGCGGCACCCGCACCGCCTCGATCACCGGCGCCTACGTCGCCTTGGCCCTGGCGCTGCGCAGCCTGCGCGCCGCCGGTAAGCTCAGCGACGACCCGCTCGTCGGCTCGGTGGCGGCCGTCAGTGTCGGCGTGGTCGGCGGTACCCCGGTGCTCGATCTCTGTTACACCGAGGACTCGACGGCCGAGGTCGACATGAACTTCGTCGTCACCGGCGACGGCCGCTTCGTCGAAGTGCAAGGCACCGCGGAGGGTTCGCCGTTCTCGCGTGATGCCATGGGCAGCCTCACCGACCTGGCCTTGGCCGGCATCACGCGTCTGACGCAATTGCAGCAGCAGACGCTGGCGGCTCTCGCCTGAGGTCGACGGGCGTGGCGGTCGTCAAGCGTCTGCTGCTCGGCACCGGCAACCGCGGCAAGGTGCGCGAGTTGGCGCGCCTCCTCGACGGCTTGGGGTTGGAGATCGTGTCGCTGGCCGACTTTCCGGAGGTTCCGGAGGTCGAAGAAGACGGCACGACCTTGCTCGACAACGCCCGCAAGAAGGCGATGGCCTATGCCGCGGCTACGGGTCTGCCGACGCTGGCCGACGATTCCGGGCTCGAGGTCGATGCCCTAGACGGCGCGCCGGGCGTGTATTCGGCGCGCTACGCCGGACCGCAGCAGGACGCGCAGGCGAACATCGACAAGCTCTTGCATGACCTGCGGGGCGTCGAGCCGGCGCGCCGCGGCGCCCGCTTTCGCTGTGTCCTGGTGGTGGCGCGGGGCGACGGCGAAACCCTCGTCGCCGAGGGGACGTGCGAGGGCCGGATCGAGACCCGACGCAGCGGCGACGGGGGCTTCGGTTATGACCCTGTCTTCTTCTATCCGCCGGAGGGCTGCACCTTCGCCGAACTCGATGCCACTCGAAAAAACGAAATCAGCCACCGTGCCGCGGCGTTCGAGGCGCTGCGTCCCTATTTGACGGGTTTCCTCGAAAGCACGTGATCGAAGCCGCGACCCGCGAGCGTCGCAGCGCTGGAAACCGCCGGCGAACCTCGGTAGGGTCGAAGCACGACGGGGTGTGGCGCAGCCTGGTAGCGCGCCTGCTTTGGGAGCAGGATGCCGGAGGTTCAAATCCTCTCACCCCGACTCGCAGACGGGAGCCGGTTCCCGGTTGCAGGGCGCAGGGATCTGAAACCCCAACCCTGCAACCCGGAATCGCTTCCGGTCCTCCCACGGCATCGTCTCCGCCGTGGTGTGTGCGCCAGTAGCTCAGCAGGATAGAGCAACGGCCTTCTAAGCCGTAGGTCCCCCGTTCGAGCCGGGGCTGGCGCATTGTTTTTAAAGGGTTTTTGGAGACCCTTCATTTCTCCAACCCCTTGGTGCCGGTAGCGGTGCCAGTGCGCTGTTCAGTTCCCGACCGCTTCGCCGCGTGTGGATCGCTCCCGGCGGTACCCTCTGCTGCCTCACTGGGTCGCTACCAGGCTCACGGTTTGCGCGGCCAGGCGTTGCGGGTGCAGGCCGCCGGACCGGAGCGGGGCGATGCCCACGGTGAATGCCTGCGTCAACACAGCCGGCGCCTCGGGCTTCTGCAACTCCTCGCGGCAGCGGCTGGCCTCGCGCAACAGCCGGCTGCTCTCCGCCGCGATCGCCGCGCGCAGGTCGGGCAGCGTCGCTCCGGGCAGGGCCTCGGCGTCGCTCGCCGCGCGCTGGATGCGCTTCGCCGCCACGAACAGTTCGCCGAAGAGACCTTCGGCCGCGGCGCCATCGAGCCCCAAGGCCGCTGCCTCCTGTCGCATGGCTCCCAACACGCGTTCTTCTTGCTCCGGGTCGTCGACCGGTAACCCGGCCTCTCGTTTGGCCGCGGCCACCGACGGCATGAGTTGTAGCCGCAACTCGATCGCCGCGGCGATCGCTTCCCCACACCATTGCAGCGGCGTCATCGTGGCGGTGCCGCCCAACCACCGCCGTCGTTGCGCGTTCATCCAGCCGTCGCGTTCGCGTTCGACCAGCCAGGCGTCGAGCGCGGCCAAAGCATCGGCGTGGGCCGCCGTCGCCACGTACACCTTGCGGTCGCGCGTGAACGGCGGCAGCACGACGATTGCTTCGCTCGGCCACGTCGCCGCTTCGAGCGATTCGCTGATCACCGCGTCGGCCGCGCCCGTTCGAAGATGCGCCGGCAACTGCGTGTTGTCGTCGACGGTGGCAATGGTCGCCGCGGGGAAGCGTGCGCGGGTGACCCGCTCGAGATGACCGCCACGGTTGACCACCAGACGCACGCCGACTCGCTCGAGATCCGCCATCGAGCGGAAACGAGCGGCATCGTCGCGACGAATCACGGCGACGGCCCCCGTGACGGCATACGGGCGCGAGAAGCGCAGCGCCAACGCCCGGTCGACACGCAGCGTGATGCCGCTCATGCCGAGGTCGAAGGCATCCTGCCGCGCCGCGGCCACGAGTTCGGGCCAGCGGAAGGGGATGGGCTGCAGTTGCTGTCCCCGGTCGGCGGCGAACGTCTCGGCGACGGCGAGGTCGAAGCCCCGCGGCGCGCCGTCTCGCTCCGTCATGCTGAAGGGTGGGTAGTCGCCGCTGGTGCCGATGCGGAGCGGCGGGCGCGGGCTGCAGCCCGCCATGGCCAGCAACCCGACCAGGGCGAGGGTGCGGGCGATCGAGCGACGGAGCGCGTGCATCACTCTCGATCCACGGTACCGAGGGGCAGGGGAGTCGGCCATTCCTTCTTCGTTGCAGCAATCACTGCGGTGCGGCTTGCCTTGCACGAGCGGATCGCGTATCCCTCCGGGCGCTCGGCGAACTCCTGCCGGGCTCCTCGTACGCGGCATGGTGGGCGTAGCTCAACGGTAGAGCACTGGATTGTGGCTCCAGAGGTTGTGGGTTCGAGACCCATCGCTCACCCTCTCTTTTCTCCCGCGACGACCTGAATAACCAATGATCCTCGGTGTCGGTTACGATTTGGTCGAGATCGAGCGCATTCGTACCGCGCTCGCGCGCCCGCGTACCGGCGAACGCTTTCGCCAGCGGGTCTTCACGCCGGTCGAGATCGCCTTTTGCGAACGCCGCCGCAACGCGGCCGAAAGCTATGCTGCGCGCTTCGCCGCCAAAGAGGCCACCATCAAGGCCCTCGGCCAAAGCTGCGGCTGGCTCGAGATCGAAGTGCTGCGCACCGACGCGCGCCCGACCTTGCTGCTGCACGGGCGCGCCCGCGAACGCGCCGACGCTCTCGGCGTGCGACGCCTGCATCTGTCCCTGACTCATACCGATACGTTGGCTGGGGCCGTCGTCATGGCCGAGGATTGAGCGGTCGCGGCAGCACCAACAGAGCGATCAGCGCCCACAGACCACCGACGAAGCCGAGCACCGTCCACGTCCCCGGCGGGCGGCCGCTGTTGGCGGCGAGGATGCGGCAGACGACGGCGTCGCAGACGTGCACCAACAGAGCGGTGCGCACCAAGGTCGCGCCCTCCAGTTCGGGGGCAACCCAAATCAGTCCCGTCCAGTAGCCGAGGATCGCCGTTGCGCTCACGCGCGGGGTTTATCGCGGACCTCGGCGCTGTGCTAGTCGAGGCGGCGACGAGGTACCCACCCCATGCACGCGACGCCTTCCTTCGATTGGCTGCTTTTCGACTTGGGCGGCGTGATCATCGACTTCACCGGTCCGGCGGACTTGGCGGCGATGCTCGGCGACGGCAGCGACGCCGCCACGGTGAAGCGCCGTCTCGGGCAGGACGAGCCGTGGAATGCCTTCGAGCGCGGCGAGTTGGCGGCGGACGTCTTCGCCCACCGGTTCCTGGAGCGTTGGCGGTTGGGCATCGGGCCCGAGGCGTTTCTCGAGGTGTTCGCCACCTGGTCGAACCGCTATCTCCCAGGTGCCGAGGCGTTGCTCGCGATGCTGAAGCCGCAGGCGCGTCTCGCTTGCCTGAGCAACACCAACCCGCTGCATTGGCGGCGCAACCTCGAGGTGTTCCGGATCGGTGAGCACTTCGAGCACTGCATCGCCTCGCATCTGCTCGGCACGGTGAAGCCCGAGGCCGAGATCTATCAACGCGCCTTGAGCATTCTCGCCGCGCCGCCGGAACGGGTGGCGTTTTTCGACGACAGCGCGGTGAACGTCGAGGCGGCGCGCGCCGCCGGCATCGTGGCTTACCGGGTCGATGGGGTGGACGAATTGCGCCGTTGCCTGGCCGAGCTGGGCTACACGGTGGAGGCCGGTGACGTTGACCGGAGCGGCGCGGCGCTCGTATAAGGCGCGCGCGATGACTGCGAAGCGAACGACGGCCAAGGATCAGACGCCCCTCAACTGGTTGCTGCAGCGCGGTGTGGAGACGATGCAGGAGGTACTCGCCAACCCGGCGGTCGCCGAAAGCGTCGCGCGTGTCGCCACCGAGGCTCTCAAGACGAAAGGCAAGGTCGACAAGAACGTCGAGGCCTTGCTGCACGCCTTGAACCTGCCGACCCGCGCCGACCACGACAAGCTGATGCGCAAGGTCGAGGCGCTGCAGGGCAGCCTGGTCAACCTCAACATCAAGCTCGACCGCGCCCTGGCGGCGGCCCAGAAGAAGGAAAGCTGAGGTCGCAGCAGCGCCCTTCAGCGCAGCAAGTCTTCGGCGAAGTGGCGGAGCGCTTCGATCGAGGTCGGGGCTTCGGCGGTTTGGGCGATGGCGGCGAGGAGACGCAGGCCGGTGACGGATTGCAGGTGCTCCAAGGCGGCGTCGTCGCGCAACGAAGCTTCGTGTAGCTCGTTCTGATTGCGCCGCAGCTTGCCGCGTAGCGGCTCGTCGATGGCCGCCAATACCTCGCTGTAGTCCGAGGCCGCGGCGAAACGCAGCACGCGGTTGGCGATCACGCCGGCCACCGGGAAATTGCCCGCCACCAAGTCGCGGTGAAAGCCGATCGTCGTGTCGATCGTGCTCGCCTCGGTGCTCGTCACCAACACGAACGACGTCGACTCCGCTCGTAGCAGTTGGTCGATCTCCTTGGCCCGCTGACGGAAGCCGTCGATCATACTCTCGAAGCCGGTGACGAAGTCGGCTAGGTCGTCGAGCAACTGCAGCCCGGTCCACTTCTGCAACGCCTTGAGCAGCGCCGACAACGTCGCCCGGCCGACGGCGGAGTCGGTCACCGACAACAAACTCAGGGGCGACTGCAAGAAGCTGACGGCGCGCGAGGTCAACAAGTCGACCAGCCGGTTGGGTGCCGCCAACAGGTCGCGCGCGTTGGCGCTCGGCGGCGTGTCGACGATGACCACGTCGTAGCGCCCGAGGTGGATCAGCTCGTGCAGCTTCTCCATCGCCATGTACTCGGCCGAGCCGGAGAGCTGCTGCGACAGTTGTTGGTACAGGCGATTGGCGAAGATGCGTTCGACCGCGGCCCGGTTGGGCGCGAAACGCTGCACCAGGGCATCGAACGTCCGCTTGGTGTCGAGCGCCAGGGCATCGAAGGTGACGCCGTCCACCTGCACCGGATGCGGGTCGACCGACAGGTTCGCCAGGCCGAGTGCATCCTTCAGACGACGCGCCGGGTCGACGGTGATCACCGCGGCACGCCGTCCTCGCAACGCCGCCGCCAAGGCCAGTGCCGCCGAAGTCGTGGTCTTGCCCACACCCCCCGAGCCGACGGTGACGAGCAGCCGCTGTTCCTGAATGAGAGGCGAGATCACGCGGCGCTACTCCCGGTGTGGGGCTCCAGGAAAGCCCGCCCGAGCGTCCGGCCGAGCGGCTGCAGCTGCGCCGCATCGAAGCGTTCGGCAAACACGTGCCGGAACAAGACGGGACTCTCTCCGAGGGCGCGACGCAAGTGCGACACGTGGCGCTCGGCCTCGCGCCGGCGGGCCAGGGCGAAACGCGCCGCCTCGACGAGAGGGGCCTGACGCGGGTCGTCTAAGCTCTCCAGCGCCGACAGGTCGGCTCCGCTGAAACGCTTCGGGAAGACGCGATTGACGATGGTTCGTCCGACCGACAAGTGCAGGTCGTCGCGCAGGGCGTGGCACATCTCGATGGTTTCGCGCACCGACATGTCCTCCGCCAGACTCACCAGTAGCACCAGGGTGCGCTGCGGGTCTTCGAGCAGCGCCCGCAGACGTGTTGCGGTCGAGCTCAACGGCCCTCCCGGCACCATCGAGAGGAGGTTGCGCGGCGTGCGCAGCAATTCGAGGGCGTGGCCGGTCGCCGGGCCGTCGAGCACGATCAGGTCGTAGCGGCGGCGGCGACCGAAGCCCGGCTCGACGAGGCCGAGCACCTTGTCCAGCAGCAAGAACTCGGTGATGCCCGGCGCGGCGGCGGTGAGCGAACGGAAGGTGTCGCTTTCGAAGAGGCGGTTGGCGAGGAAGGCGAAGCGCAGAACCGAGCGGAAGTACTCTTCGACCAAGCTACGCGGGTCGACCCGCACGGCATCGAGGCGCGGGCGCAGTTCCTGCGGCGTGCTGGTGTTGGCAGGGCGGCCGAAGAGTCCGGCGAGGTTGCCGTCGGCACCGGTTTCGATGACCAACGTGCGCAACCCCTCGGCGGCGGCTTCCTGAGCCAGTGCGGCGGCGACGGTGCTCTTGCCGACGCCGCCCTTGCCGGTGACGAAGATGACTCGGGTGGATTTCATCGCAGGCATCGCGCCCCGGGCCTTGGGCGGAACGCGAAAGGCGAAAGGCGGAAAGCGAAAGGCGAAAGGCGGAAAGCGCAAGGCATTATGCGAGAGGTGGACGGGCGGTTCGGAGAGCCGATCGGGTGTCGAGAGTTCATCGCCTACTATCCGCTGCCTTCCGCTTTGCCCCTTAAGCCTTAAGCCTTGAGCTGCCCCGTCTGTCATGCTCCTCGTGGGGGCGCAAGTTGGTTGTAATCTCGCCCGCATCGCGGCTATCTGCGCCTCGGACCGCGACGCTGGAGGAGCACATGAGCAAGTTCGTCTTGGCCATCGATCAGGGGACTACCGGCAGCACCGCTCTCGTCTTCGACGAGTCGGGCGCCGTGCGCGGCCGTGGCTATGGGGAGATCACGCAACACTACCCCCGCCCCGGCTGGGTCGAGCACGATCCCGAGGAAATCTGGCAGGTGACGCGCAAGGCGATCGCCGCCGCTCTGCGCCAAGCCAAACGCAGCGCCGGCGACCTCGCTGCCGTCGGCATCACCAACCAACGCGAAACCACCGTCGTCTGGGATCGCGATACCGGCATGCCGATCCACAATGCCATCGTCTGGCAGGACCGCCGCACGGCGCCGATCTGCGCCGAGATGGCGGCGGCCGGTCTCGCTGAGACCATCCGGCAAAAGACCGGCCTAGTGCTCGATGCCTATTTCTCCGGCACCAAGGTCCGCTGGATCCTCGACCACGTGAAGGGGTCGCGCAAACGCGCCCACCGCCTCGCTTTCGGCACCATCGATAGTTGGCTCGTTTGGAAGCTGACCGGCGGCCGCACGCACGTCACCGACTACACCAACGCCTCGCGCACCCAACTCTTCGACATCCACCGTAAGGAGTGGGACGCGCAGCTGCTCGAGACGCTCGAGGTTCCGGCCGACGTCCTGCCGCGGGTCGTCGCCTCGTCGGGGGAAATCGCCCTGACCGACCGGCGTGCCTTCGGCGCCGAGGTGCCGATCGCCGGCATCGCCGGCGACCAGCAATCGGCTCTCTTCGGCCAGGCCTGCTTCAAGCCGGGCATGGTGAAGAACACCTACGGCACCGGCTGCTTTCTGCTGATGTACACCGGTGACGTCGCCGTCGACTCGCAGCGCGGCCTGTTGACGACCCTCGCCTGCGACGGGCGGGGACGTCCGGCCTATGCCACCGAAGGTGCCGTGTTCGTCGCCGGTGCGGCGATCCAGTGGCTGCGGGACGAGCTGCAGATCATCAAGCAGGCGCGTGAAACCGAGGATTTGGCGCGGCAGGTCGACTCGACGTTGGGCGTCTACCTCGTGCCGGCCTTCGTCGGCCTCGGGGCGCCGTACTGGGATTCGGCGGCGCGTGGGGCGCTCGTCGGCCTGACCCGCGGCGCCAACCGGGCGCACGTCGCGCGGGCGACGCTCGAGTCGCTGGCCTACCAGACGCGCGACGTGGTCGACACCATGGCCGCCGAGTCGGGCAAGAAGCTGAGCGGCTTGCGCGTCGACGGCGGTGCTTCGGCGAACGACTTCCTCATGCAGTTCCAAGCCGACGTGCTCGGCACCACGGTCGACCGGCCGAAGGTCGTCGAAACCACTGCCCTCGGTGCCGCCATGCTGGCGGGCTTGGGTGCGGGGGTGTGGAAGACGACGCGCGACCTCGAGCAGGCGCGCCAGCGCGATCGCCTGTTCCGTCCGAGCATGCCGGCGAAGAAGCGCGACGAGCTGTACCACGGTTGGCAGAAGGCGGTTGCCGCCGTGCGGCAGCTGGGCTCGTGAGGCGAAGGGTGAGTCTGCCGTCACGGTCGACGCAGGCATGAGTGGCGTCAACGCGGCGGGGCCAATCGCTGTCGTGCTCAATCCGCATGCCGGCGCCAACCGGCGCGACGCGAGTCGCCGCGCAGCCCTGGAGCAGGTCGTCGCCGGGCAGGGTTTCGTGCGTGCCCCGGCGACCCTGGCTGAACTCGAGAGCGTGGCCGCCGAGATTCGCGATGCCGGCGCCGCCGTGCTGGCGGTGTGCGGCGGCGACGGGTCGTATTTCCGCACCTGGAGCGCCCTCGATCGGGTCTACGGCGATCGGCCGCTGCCGGCTTTCCTGCCGCTGCGCGGCGGCTCGATGAACACCATCGCGCGCAACGTCGGCCACCACCGCGGCCTGCCCGAGTCGGTGCTCGCGGCGCTGTGCCGAGGTCGCCGCGACGGTCGAGCGCCGGCGACCCGGCCCCTACAATTGCTGCGGGTCGGCGAACACCAGCTCGGCTGCCTCGTCGGTACCGGCATCCTGGTGCGCTTCCTGCAGGCGTACTACGCCGCCAGCGGGCGTGGACTGCTGGCGGCGGCGCGCGTGACCGCCCGCGTCGTCGCCTCCTGTCTGGTCGGCGGGGCCCTGGCGCGCGGACTCTTCGAGGAGGTGGAGGGCGAGGCGACCTGCGACGGTGTCGTGCTTCCGTTCGAGCGCTACAACGCCGTCTTCGCCGCCAGTGTGCCGGACCTCGGGCTCGGCTTCCGCATCGCCTACCGGGCCGGCGAGGAGATGGGACTCTTTCAACTGATCGCCGGCCATCCGGGGCCGTTCGAACTGGCCGCCAAGCTGCCGCGCCTCAAGCTCGGTCGACCGCTCGGGCTGGCGAGCCTATACGACGCCACGGCACGGCGCGTCTCGGTTGAGTTTCGACACCCGACTCACTACATGGTCGACGGCGACGTCCTCGACCCCGTGCGCCGACTCGACATTGCGGTCGGACCGGTGATCGACATCGTGCAACCCGCTTGAGGAGCCCACGTGAACACGGTCGGAGTCATTGGAGGCAGCGGCCTCTACGAAATGGACGGCCTCGCCCAGGTCGAACGCTTGCGTGTCAGCACGCCGTTCGGCGAACCGTCGGATGAGATCGTCGCCGGGTTCGTCGGCGCGACGCGGATGTTGTTCCTGCCGCGCCATGGGCGCGGGCATCGCTTGCTGCCGAGCGAGATCAACTACCGCGCCAACCTTTACGCCTTGAAGAAGCTCGGGGCGGAGTGGGTCATCGGCGTCGCCTCGGTCGGCAGCTTGAAGGAAGAGATCGCGCCGGGGCATCTCGTCGTGCCGGACCAATTGATCGACCGGACCTTTCACCGGCCGAGCACCTTCTTCGGCAACGGCGTCGTGGCGCACGTCGCCTTCGCCGATCCCTTTTGTCCGCACTTGAGCCAAGCCCTGGTCGACGCCGCGCGCGCCTGCGGCGCGACGGTGCATGCTGGCGGGACCTATGTCTGCATGGAAGGGCCGCAGTTCTCGACGCGCGCCGAGTCGCACCTCTATCGCTCGTGGGGTGCGAGTGTCATCGGCATGACCAACCTGCAGGAAGCCAAGTTGGCACGTGAAGCGGAGATCTGTTTCGCGACTCTGGCGTTGGCCACCGACTACGACTGCTGGCGCGCCAGCGAGGCCGACGTCGTCATCGAAGAGATCCTGCGCATCATGCACGAAAACGTCGCCCTGGCGCGGCGGGTCGTCGCCGCTACCGCGCCGCAGGTGCGGACGCCGCGCACCTGCGCCTGCGCCACCGCCCTGGCCAGCGCCATCATCACCGACCGCGGCCAAATCCCAGCCAAGACCCGGCGCGATCTCGAAGCGATCGCCGGCAAGTACCTATAAGGGGGACGTAGCGACAATTCGGACGATTCCAAGCGCCCCAGTATGGCTGTTGCCGAATTGTCCGAATTGTCGCTACGTCCCCGGAACTGGAGAATGCATCGTGTCCATCCTCGTCGTTGGTTCCGTCTTCTACGATTCGATCGAAACCCCGCACGGTCGCGCCGATCGCGCCCTCGGCGGTGCCGCCACTTACTTCTCGGTGGCGGCCAGCTTCTTTTCGAAGGTGCACATGATCGCCACCGTCGGTGACGATTTCCCGCAAGAGGAAATCGCCGCCCTGACGGCGCGGGGCATCGACGTCAGCGGCTTGCAGCGCCGCCCAGGGCGTACGGGAGCGTGGAAGGGGCGCTACCACGAGGACATGAACCAGCGCGACACGCTCGACCTCGACCTCGGCGTATTCGCCGACTTCGACCCGGTGCTGCCCGAGTCGCAGCGCGAGGCGCAGTTCGTCTTCCTCGCCAACATCGATCCGGCGCTGCAGGGCAGGGTGCTCGACCAACTGCACGCCCCCGGGCTCGTCGGCTGCGACACCATGAACCACTGGATCGCCAGCTCGCGCAGCACCCTCGAGCAGCTGCTCGGTCGGGTCCACATCCTCGTCATCAACGACGAGGAGGCGCGCCAGTTGAGCGGCGAGACCAACGTGGTCAAGGCCGCCCGCCGTCTGCTGGAAATGGGACCGAAGCGGGTGCTGATCAAGCGCGGCGAATACGGCGTCATCCAGTTCTCCACCGATTCGGTGTTCGCCATTCCGGCGTTTCCGCTGGAGCAAGTCTTCGACCCGACCGGCGCCGGCGACACCTTTGCCGGCGGCTTCATGGGCTACATCGCGCGCACCGGCGATACCTCCGAGGCCGGCCTGCGGCGCGCCATCGTCTACGGCAGCGTGCTCGCCTCGTACGTGGTGGAAGACTTCGGTCTCAACCGGCTGCGCACGCTCACCCAAGAAGACGTCGAACGGCGCTATCGCCAGTTCGTCGCGCTGACCAACATCGAGAACGTCGCCTGAGCGAGCGTCTCCGTCGCCCGCCGCGGCCCTGATCATGCGCCTGTCGCTCGTCATTCCCGTCTACAACGAGGTCGACAACCTGCGACCGTTGCTCGACGAGATCCGCGTCGCGCTCGCAGGCCGGGACTACGAGGTCATCTTCGTCGACGACGGCAGCAGCGACGGCAGCCGCGAGCTGCTGGCGACGTTGCACGCGGAAGATGCGCATGTGGTGGTCGTCGGGCTGCGGCGCAACTTCGGCCAGACGGCGGCGATGGCGGCGGGCTTCGATCACGCCCGCGGCGACGTCATCGTCACCCTCGACGCCGATCGGCAGAACGACCCGGCGGACATTCCGCGGCTCGTCGAGGAACTCGAGCGC
Organism: uncultured Binatia bacterium (SeqCode); assembly: GCA_964524885.1. Taxonomy (GTDB): domain Bacteria; phylum Desulfobacterota; class Binatia; order HRBIN30; family HRBIN30; genus CALJUJ01. The sequence continues at coordinate 154,983 of CAZGEJ010000002.1, read as the reverse complement.
GGCGCCGATCTCGTCGCCGGCTGGCGGCGCGAGCGGCAGGACGACTACTGGACGCGCCTGGTGCCGTCGCACCTGGCCAATGCCCTCATCGGCTGGAGCACGGGGGTGCGGCTGCACGACTACGGCTGCACGCTCAAGGCGATGCGGCGCGAGGTGGTGCAGGGCTTGCGGCTCTACGGAGAGATGCACCGATTCATCCCAGCGCTGGCGAGCGACGTCGGGGCGCAGATCGTCGAGGCGCCGGTGCACCATCGGGCGCGCACGGCCGGGGTGTCGAAGTACGGCTTGTCGCGCACGTTTCGCGTCGTCCTCGACCTGATGACGGTGAAGTTCTTGTCGAGCTACTCGACGCGGCCGATCCAGATCTTCGGCGGCATCGGCCTGCTCTTCGAGACCGGCGGCCTCGCCATTCTCGGGGTGATGGGTTTGCAGAAGCTGCTGCTCGGCGTGCAGCTGTCGAATCGGCCGATCGTTTGGCTCGGCATCCTGCTGACGCTGATGGGCCTGCAGTTCATCACCATGGGCCTGCTGGGCGAGTTGCTGGTGCGCACCTACCACGAATCGCAGAACAAGCCCGTCTACCGAGTCGGCTGGCTGGCCCGCCGCGAATGAGGCCGGCGGGCGCGGGCGCGGGCGAAGCGCGTTGACTTCGCCATACCCGTGCGGTACTCGCGGCCGCTAGCCCCTGTTCCCCTTGGAGGTACCGTGAAGATCTGTGTCGTGGGCACTGGCTACGTCGGTTTGGTCGCCGGCACCTGTTTCGCCGAAAGCGGCAACGACGTCATTTGCGTCGACATCGATCAGGCCAAGATCGATCGGCTGCGCGCCGGCGAAGTGCCGATTTACGAACCGGGGCTCGAGGAACTCATCGAGCGCAACGTCGCCGAAGGGCGGCTGACGTTCACCACCGACCTCGTCGACGCGGTGCGGCGTTCGCTCTTCTGCTTCATCGCCGTCGGCACGCCGCAGGGCGCCGACGGACACGCCGACCTGACCGCGGTCGAGGCGGTGGCGCGCTCGATCGGCGACGCCCTCGACGGTTACAAGGTCATCGTCAACAAGAGCACCGTGCCCGTCGGCATGGAGCGGCGCGTGCGCGACATCGTCAAGGCGCGCACCAACCATCCCTTCGACGTCGTCTCCAATCCGGAGTTCCTCAAGGAAGGTGCGGCCATCGACGACTTCATGCGGCCCGACCGCGTCGTCATCGGCACCGACAGCGACAAGGCCGCCGAGCTGATGAAGGAGCTGTACGCCCCCTTCGTCCGCACCGAGCGCCCGATCCTGGTCATGAGCGCCGCCAGCGCCGAGATGACCAAGTACTGCGCCAACTCCATGCTGGCGGCGCGCATCTCGCTGATGAACGAGTTCGCCAACCTCTGCGAACGCGTCGACGCCGACGTCTCCGACGTCCGCCGCGGCGTCGGCTTCGACGAGCGCATCGGCCACCATTTCCTCTTCCCCGGCGTCGGCTACGGCGGCTCCTGCTTCCCCAAGGACGTACAGGCGATCATCCGCACGGCCGAGACACACGGACTCGAGTTCGCCATCTTGCGCGCCGTCGAGTCGGTGAACCAGCGCCAGAAGCTGACCATGGCGCAAAAGGTGCGGGCGCATTTCGGCGACGACCTGCGCGGCCACCGCTTCGCCATCTGGGGCTTGTCGTTCAAACCGCGCACCGACGACATGCGCGAAGCGCCGTCGCTCGTCATCATCGAAGACCTGCTCGCCGCCGGCGCCGCGGTGCACGCCCACGATCCCGAAGCGCTCGACGAAGCGCGCAAGTTCCTCGGCGATCGCATCACCTACCATAAGGTCAACTACGACGCGGTGCAGGACGCCGATGCGCTGCTCGTGGTCACCGAGTGGAACGAGTTCCGGCGCCCCGACTTCGACCGGGTGCGCGCCGCCTTGCGCCACCCGGTCGTCTTCGACGGTCGCAACATCTACGAGCCAGCCCAAATGCGCAGCCTCGGCTTCACCTATTACTCGGTTGGCCGCCCGACCGTCCGGCCCGAACCATGAGTCGCGTCCTCATCACCGGCGGTGCCGGCTTCATCGGCTCTCATCTGTGCGACCGCTTGCTCTCGGAAGGGCACGAGGTCATCGCCCTCGACAACCTCTTCACCGGCCATGTGCGCAACATCGCTCATCTCGCCGGCCACGAGCGCTTCAAGTTCATCCACCACGACGTCACCGAGTACATTTACGTCGCCGAGAAGCTCGACGTCATCTTCCACCTCGCGTCGTTGCCGAGCCCGGTGGATTACCTGCGCGAACCGATCAAGACCTTGAAGGTCGGCTCGCACGGCACCCACAAAGCGCTCGGCCTGGCGCATGCGCACAAGGCGCGCTTCTTCCTCGCCTCGACTTCCGAGGTCTACGGCGACCCCAAGATCCACCCGCAGCCCGAGTCGTATTGGGGCAACGTCAACCCGATCGGGCCGCGCGGCGTCTACGACGAGTCGAAGCGCTTCGCCGAGGCCATGACCATGGCCTACCACCGCTACCACGGGGTCGATACGCGCATCGTCCGCATCTTCAATACCTACGGCCCGCGTATGCGTGCCGACGACGGGCGCGTCGTCACCAACTTCATCGCGCAAGCCCTGCGCGGCGAACCGCTGACGGTCTACGATGACGGCTCGCGCACCCGCAGCTTCTGCTACGTCAGCGATCTGGTCGAAGGCTTCGTGCGGCTGCTGAACTCGAACTTCGTCGAGCCGGTGAACCTCGGCAACCCGCGCGAGATGACCGTCCTCGAGTTCGCCCATACCGTGGTCAAGCTGACCGGGACGCGCTCCGAGGTGATCCACATCGTGCCCAACGACGAGCGCACCAAGGACGACCCGCAGACGCGCCAACCGGACATCAGCCGCGCGCGAGAGGTCCTCGGCTGGGAGCCCAAGGTGTCGCTCGAAGAGGGGTTGGGGCACACGATCGAGTACTTCCGGCGCTTGCTCGCCGCGGAGGGAGCATGAAGATCCTCGTCACCGGCGGCGCCGGCTTCATCGGTTCACACGTCGCCGACGCCTTCTTGGCGGCGGGCCACCAGGTTGCGGTGCTCGACGACATGTCGTCCGGCAAACGCGAGAACCTGCCGGCGGCGGCGAGCTTCCATCAGGTCGACGTGCAGGATGCCGAGGCCGTCGGCGCGGTCATGCGTCAGGAGCAGCCGCAGGTGCTCTGCCATCATGCGGCGCAGATGGACGTGCGCCGCTCGGTCGCCGATCCGGCGTTCGACGCCCGCGTCAACCTCGTCGGCTTGCTCAACCTGATGGAACACGGGCGCCACAACGGCCTGCAGCGGGTTCTGCTGGCGTCGACTGGCGGGGCCATCTATGGCGAGCAGGACTGCTTCCCGGCGCCCGAGTCGCACCCGACGCGGCCGCTCAGTCCCTACGGCGTGGCCAAGCTGGCGAGCGAGCGCTACCTGTACTTCTACGCCCAGCAGTACGGCATCCCGTATGTCGCCTTGCGCTACGCCAACGTCTACGGACCGCGGCAGAACCCGCACGGCGAGGCCGGCGTGGTGGCGATCTTCGCCCAGAAAATGCTGCGCGGCGAGGCGCCGACGATCAACGGTGACGGTTTGCAGACGCGCGATTACGTCTTCGTCGGCGACATCGTGCGCGCCAACGTCGCAGCGCTGACGACCGACTACTGCGGCGCGGTCAATCTCGGCACCGGGGTCGAGACCGACGTCAACACGATCTTCCGTACCCTGGTGGCGATCGGCGGTTTCCCGATCGAGGAGCGCCACGGCCCGGCCAAGCCGGGGGAACAGCAGCGCAGCGTCATCGACGCGACCCTGGCCGCCGACGTGCTCGGCTGGCGCCCCACCGTGGAGTTCGGCGAAGGGCTGCGCCGGACCCTGGAGTATTTCCGAAAAAAGTCCGACTAGTCCGACCTGTCGGACAAGTCGGACTAGTCAGATTCGTCGGGGCGGGGTAGAGTCGCGTCACCCTATGGAGCTGCCGCGCATCCGCAATTTCTGTATCGTCGCCCACATCGATCACGGCAAGTCGACCCTTGCTGATCGCTTGCTCGAGTACACCGGCACCATTTCGGCGCGCGAACGCGCCGACCAGGTGCTCGACAGCATGGACCTCGAGCGGGAGCGCGGCATCACCATCAAGGCCTCGGCCGTCCGTCTCCACTACAAGGCCGACGACGGCAATGAGTACGAGCTCAACTTGATCGATACCCCCGGGCACGTCGACTTCAGCTACGAAGTGTCGCGCAGCCTCGCCGCCTGCGAGGGCGCGCTGCTCGTCGTCGACGCGGTGCAGGGCGTCGAGGCGCAAACCGTGGCCAACGCCTACCTCGCCATCGACAACGGCCTCGAGCTGTTGCCCGTGCTCAACAAGATCGACCTCCAAGGGGCCGACCCCGCTCGGGTCAAGGAAGAGATCGAGGACGTCATCGGCCTCGACACGGAAAACGCCGTGCTCGCCAGCGCCAAACAAGGCATCGGCACGCGCGAGATCCTCGAAGGGGTGTTGCGCTACATCCCGCCGCCCAAGGGCGAGCCCGATCAACCACTGCGCGCCCTCATCTTCGACAGCTGGTTCGACCCCTACCACGGCGTCATCGTCGTCGTGCGCGTCATGGACGGCCACGTGCGCAAGGGCGACCAGCTCAAGCTCATGGCCGGCGGCAATCGTTTCGAGGTCGTGCGCGTCGGCATCTTCAACCCGGGGCCGCGCGAGGTCGACAGCCTCGGGCCGGGGCAGGTGGGCTTCATCGCCACCGGCGCCAAGGAGGCGCACGACCTGCCGATCGGCGACACCGTCACCGACGCCAAGACGCCCGCCACCGAGCCGATTCCCGGCTTCAAGGCGGTCAAGCCGATGGTGTTCAGCGGCCTCTACCCGATGGACACCTCGCAGTACGGCGCGCTGCGCGACGCCGTCGAAAAGCTGCGCCTCAACGACTCGGCGTTCTCCTTCGAGCCCGAGAGTTCGGTGGCGCTCGGTTTCGGGTTCCGCTGCGGCTTCCTGGGCCTGTTGCACATGGAGGTCATCGGCGAGCGTCTCGAGCGCGAGTTCGGCCTCAGCCTGATCACCACGGCGCCGACGGTGCAGTATCGCGTGCGCACGACGAAGGGCGCCATCCTCGAGGTCGACAACCCGGCCAAGCTGCCGCCGACGACCGAAATCGAGCAGATGGAAGAGCCGATCATCGTGGCCACGATCCATCTACCCGAGGAGTACCTCGGCGGCGTCTTCGCGTTGTGCGAGGAAAAGCGCGGCAAGCAGCGCGACCTACGTTACCTCGCGCGCGGCCGGGTGGTGCTGACCTACGAGTTGCCGCTCAACGAGATCGTGCTCGACTTCTTCGATCGCTTGAAGTCGGTGAGCCGCGGGTATGCCTCGCTGGATTACGAATTCCTCGAGATGCGCGCCTCCGATCTGATCAAGCTCGATGTGCTGATCAACGGCGAGGCGGTCGACGCCCTGTCGCTGATCTGTCATCGCGAGAAGGCGTACCAGCGCGGGCGCGACCTGGCGGTCAAAATGAAGGAGCTGATCCCGCGACAGATGTTCGAGGTCGCCATCCAAGCCTCGATCGGCGCCAAGATCATCGCCCGCGAGACGGTGAAGGCGATGCGCAAGAACGTCACCGCCAAGTGTTATGGCGGCGACATCACGCGCAAGCGCAAGCTGCTCGAGAAGCAGAAAGAAGGAAAGCGCCGCATGAAGATGGTGGGGCGCGTCGAGTTGCCGCAGGAAGTGTTCCTGGCGGTGCTCAAGGTGGAAAGTTGAGGCGGCGCCACGTGATGGGTCCGTGTCGCCGAATGAGGAGTGGGATGATGCGTGTCGTGCGCCAATTCGTCGGATCGATCGTAGTCGCGTCGGCTCTCGCAGCTGCGCCCGTCGCGGCACAGAACCAGACGTTCATCGCGGCGGAATCTTTCGGACTCTCCGGTACCAGTCAGGACCTGACGTCGCTTCTCTCCATCGCCGACGTCGGCTCCAATGCCGGCCCGCCGGACGGAATCGCCGACGTCCTCACCGCCGGCCAGGACCAGCGCATCACCGTGCTGTACGGCACCGGCGATGGGGCGCTGTTGGGCGGGCCGAACACCATCACCAATCGCATTCCGACCGCCATGGTCGTCGCCGACTTCACCGGCGACAGCTTCTTCGACGTCGTCTTGGCCGACTCGGCGAACAACATCCTGTGCTACCGGGGGTTCTCCGATGGCCCGCCGTTCGAAGTCGTCGGTACGCCGCAGCGCGTCGGCAACAACCCGATCGACTTCGCCACCGACGATCTCGACGGCGACGGCAAGCTCGACTTGGCGGTGCTGCATCAGGGCAATCTGTCGGCCGGGGAAATCTGGGTGCTGCGCGGCACCGGCAACTGCGGCTTCGAGCCGTTCCCGGCGCCGTCGCAGGTGATCGTTCCGACCGGCCTCGCCAGTTCGAGCTTCGTCATGGAGGATTTCAACGACGACGGATTCCCCGACTTCGCCGTCACCAATGCTGCCAGTAACGACGTCAGCGTCATTCACGGCCGCGCCGACGCGACCTTCGCCGAAGTGCAGCGCCTCAGCGTCGTTCCGGGCGGGGCCGCCGATCTCGTCGAACCGATCGCCGTGGCAGCGGCCCAGCTCGACGCGGACGAAAGGCTCGATCTCGTCGTCGTCAACCGCAACCGCGACCAGATCGCCGTCGCCCTCGGCCGTGCCGATGGCACCTTTGCGGTGCCGACGTTCTTCGCTTCCGGCAGCAACGGCAGCTCGCCCACCAGCCTGACTTTGGCCGACGTCGATGCCGACGGCAGAACCGACGTCCTGGTCGCCAACAATCGCAGCAACGACGCCAGCATCTTGCTCGGTAACGGCGACGGTTCCTTCCAGGCGGCCCGCAGTTGGGTGGCCGACCAGGAACCTCTCGGCGTCGGCGTCGCCGCGCTCACGTTGGATACCGATGACGACCTCGACGTGGTCGTCACCAGCCGCGGCGCCAACGGGCCTACCGCCACCGTGCTGCAAGGCGTCGGCAACGGCGCGCTGAGGTCGGTGGAGAACGTCGCCACCGCCACGAGCCCCTCCGACGTTGCGGTGGCCGACCTCGATACCGACGGCCTGCCGGACGCCGTGGTCGTCAACAGCAGCGGCGCGGCCGAAATCCTGCGCAGCCGCGGCGACCGTTTCGAGTACATCGGTGATGCTCGTCTCGCGGTCGACGGCGCCGTCACCGCCGTCGCCGCGGCGGATTTCGACGGCGACGGCCTGGCGGACGTCGCCCTGGCCAACGAAGGTCGGGGATCGGTGGTCTTCTTCGCCGGTCGGCCAGGACTGCAGTTCGCCGCACCGCGGGAGATCGTGCTCGGTGCCGGCATCAATGCCCTCTCCGTCGGCGATTGGACGGCGGACGGGCGGCCCGACGTCGCGGTCCTGCGTCAGCTGGACGAGACGTCCGGCATCATCGAAGTGATCGGCCTGAATGCCTCCGGCATCCAGGGCCCGGCGCGCACCACCGTACCGGGCAATCCGGTCGATGCCGTGCCACTGCGGGTCGATGCCGACGGCTCGATCGATATGGTCCTGGCGGACATCGGGGCGAGCCGCGCCTTGGTGATGCTCGGGAGAAACAACGGTACCTTCGGCTTCGGCACGCACATCAATGCCGCCGGCGCCGTGCGCGCGGTCGGCACGGCCGACTTCGATCGCAATGCCTGCGCCGACGTGCTGCTCGCCTTGTCACAGAATGGCACCGTGCAGCCGTACTTCGGCAGCTGCGACGGCAACTTCACCGCCGGCACGCAGCCGATTCGTGGCGCCTCCAATCCGGTTCGACTCGGGGTGCGCGATTTCTCCGGGGACGGCGTCGCCGACGTGTTGCTTCCCGACGAGGTCGACAACTCGGCGCTGCTCGCCACCAAGAACGCCACGGGGCAGGGGTTCATCACGGGCTTGGACGTCTACCCGACGAGCCGCCGTCCGATCCGTGCTCTCGCCGCGGACTTCGACGGCGACGGTCGCTACGACGGGGCGGTGTTGAACAGCTTCGTCGCCGGCTCGGTGTCGGTGCTGACCAACCGCAAGGGAGAGGTGGTGAACCGTTTCGACGGAAACGGCGACGGAGTCCGCAGCGCCGCCGACCTCGTCGCGTTGTCGCGCGAACTCACCGACGGCGATGGCAGCGCCGTCGAGGACGTGTCGGCGAGCGGCTTTGCCGGCGGGCGACGCAACGATGCCGACGGCGATGGTTCGATCACGACGGTCGACCGGCGCGCTTTGGCGGCACGCCTGTTCCCGAGGTCCTGAGATGGCCAACGAAGCGCAACTGCAAGACGACTTGAAGAGCGCCATGAAGGCGCGCGACAGCGACAGCGTGATGGTGTTGCGCGGTCTGATCACGGCCATCAAGGCGGTCAAGGTCGACAAGATGATCGCCGAGCTGCCCGAAGCGGAGATCGGGGCGCTGGTGCGCAAGGAGATCAGTAAAAGAGACGAGGCGGCCGGCTTCGCGCGCCAGGCGAATCGGCCGGAGGAAGTGGAGGCGAACGAGCGCGAAAAGAAGGTGCTCGAGCGTTACCTCCCGGCGCAGCTCGATGCGGCGGCGCTCGAGGCGGCAATCCGCGCCATCGCCGCTGAACTCGGTTCCAACGCGATCGGTCCCATCATGGCGAAATTGAAGGAACGTCACACCGGCCAATACGACGGCAAGCTGGCCAGCGAACTCGTCAAAAAGCTCTGAGCCTCAGCCTCAGCCTTAGCCTTAGCCTCAGCCTTAGCAGCCCGTTGAAAAGCTGCGATTCGGCGACTGCCGGATGGAGCGGTACACCATAGCGGTGAATCGGGCGATGGCGACGCACCAGCCCTGCAGAGTCGCATTGGTGTGCCGTACTTCGCGTAAAGCGGTCGAATAGGCCCAAAGAAGTGCCCGGCGGAGCATTCGACCTGCGCCTTGCAAGCTCCGCGGAGTACCCACGCCGAATAGAGCAAGCAGGATGAGCCCAAGATTGCGTGCCGCCACGCGCATGAGGTGGCTCTTCGCTACTTCCACCCGCCCGCGCAACCAAGCCTTCCGGCCGCCGCCCGTCCTACAAATGTGTGCGAAGCTTCGCTCCGCCAGCTCACTCCGTAGTCGTCCAAGGCGGCGACCCCGGTTACCGCGGATGCGGTAGCGATTGGCATATACCGCCTGCTGTTGCCCCGCCGGTCGCTTGAGCCAGTGCCGTCGCCCCTTCGTCTTCGGCTCCGCAATGTACGGCCGGAACCCGTGGTCGTCCTTCAATCGCTGCAGCGTCTCGGCACCGTGGTAGCCCTTGTCGCCCACGACTTCTTCGACCCGTTGCTCACTTCCCGCCCGCGCCAGATACTCCCCAGCCCGTTCCACTGTCAGCGGTAGCGTCTGCGTGTCGCTCAAGTTCCCCACGTACACCGGTGCCGCCACCACCAGTTGACTCTCGACGTCGACCGCATGCTCCGCCTTGTAGGCCAAATGCGTGCGCCCGTCCTTCATCTTCGCGACGCGGCTGTCCGCATCCGTCGTCGACTGCCACTCCTCGTTCGACGTCTTCTTCTTGCGCTTGCGATCGAACCGCCGCAGATCCTCGTCACTCGGATCCTTCATCCCCTCGGCCTCTGCCAAACGGCGCACGAACGCCTTCCAATTCTCTCCCGTATCGCGTCGCACCAGCGACTTCATCGCCGCATTCGCCTCGAGCGTCGTCGAGTCCACCGCGATCGTTCTCCCCCGCAGCAGACCGTACTCACTCGCCACCTTCAGCACGAACGCGAACACCTCATCGAACACCGACTCCGGCAGTCGCTGCCGAATCCGCGTCAGGCTCGAATGCTCCGGTGCACGCTCCGTCGTCCCTAACCCCAGGTACTCCTGCAACGATCGGCTATCCCCGCATCGCCACGCGATCCCCCGCTGCGACTCGATTCCCTCGAAGTACCCGACGAACAGCATCCGGAAGTACACCCCGGGCCGGATCGACTCCCGCCCTTTGCCCTTGGCGTAGTATGGCTCGCACAGATCTTCGACGAAACGATCGAACCCACCCTGGTCCAGCACCCGATTCAGCTTGTCGTAGAACACGTGCCCAGGCGCCTTCGGCAGCTCCGACGTCGCCACCCACATCGATCGCTGCTCTCCCCGCCGCCGCTTCATCGACATCCGCCACCTCCACCCTGCACGCCTCTTGTGTAGAGCCTCTGCTCTGTATCACAAGCACATGGGCGTTGGGGAGATTTTCAACGGGCTGTTAGCCTCAGTCTCAACCCTCGCACCATCCTACCCCCCGGCGGCCCGCCGCCGGGGGGGCTTTCTCGGCGCGCCCCGGGCCGGTACAGTCCCCGCGCTATGGCGCAACCGCAGGCGAATTCTCCCACTCCTCTCACATCCGCTCGTGCATGGCATGCGATCGGGGCCGACGCCGCGCTGTCCGAGCTGCGCAGCACGGCCGACGGCCTCGATGGCGCCGAAGCCAAGCGGCGCCTGGCGGAATTCGGCCCCAACGCGCTCGAACGCGCGCGTGCCGATGGCCCTCTCACCATCCTCTGGCGCCAGATCGACAACCCATTGATTTGGGTCCTGCTCGGCGCCGCCGCCCTTGCCGTCGTCCTCGGCAAGGCCACCGATGGCCTGGTCGTGCTCGCCGTCGTCGTCCTCAACAGCCTCATCGGCTTCGTCCAAGAGGCGCGCGCCAGTCGCGCCATCGAAGCCCTACGCGACATGGTGCCCGAATTCGCCACCGCCCTGCGTGACGGTCGTAAACAGACCGTGCCGCTGCACGAGCTGGTGCCGGGCGACATCGTCAGCCTCGCCTCGGGCGACAAGGTGCCGGCCGACCTCCGCCTCATCTCCAGCCGCAGTCTGCACATCGAGGAGGCCGCCCTCACGGGTGAATCGGTGCCCGCCGAGAAAGGCGTCGATCCCGTGGTCGAAAACGCCGGCATCGGCGACCGCTCCTGTCTCGCTTTCGGCGGCACGCTCGTCACCTACGGCACGGGGACAGGGGTCGTCGTCGCCACCGGCGGTCGCACCGAACTCGGTCGCATCTCGACCATGCTGCAACAAACGACCGACCTGGAGACGCCGCTGACGCGCGCGCTGGCGTCGGTCGGCGGCATGATCACCGTCGCCATCATCGCCGTCTCGGTGGTCATCCTCGCCATCGGCATGGTGCGGGCCAACCTCGCCGGCGTGCCCCTCGGCGAAGCGGCGCGCGAGACGCTGATGTTCGCCATCGCCCTCGCCGTCGGCGCCATCCCCGAGGGTCTACCGGCCATCGTCACCATCGCCCTCGCCATCGGGGTGCAACGCATGGCCCGACGGCGCGCCATCGTGCGTAAGCTGCCGGCGGTCGAAACGCTCGGGTCGACGACCGTCATCTGCTCCGACAAAACCGGCACCCTGACGCGCAACGAGATGACGGTGCAGGCGACCTGGACTCCCGACGCGGGCGTCTGCCGCGTCGAAGGCGTCGGCTACGATCCCGTCGGCCGATTCCTTCCCACCGGCAGCAGCACGCCGACGGAAGCTCCGGCCAGCGTGCGGGGGCTGCTGGAAGACGCGGCGTTGTGCTCCGACGCCACCCTGCAGCGCGACGTCGACGGCTGGTCGATCCAAGGGGATCCGACTGAGGCGGCACTGGTGGTCGCCGCCGAAAAGGCCGGCGTCCGCGTCGAAGAAGTGCGCCGGGTGTACGCTCGGCGCGACGCGATTCCGTTCGAGTCGGAGAATCAGTTCATGGCGACGCTGCATCGCGGCGACGGACGCGCCCCGCGGGTCATCATCAAGGGTGCGCCCGAGGTGCTGCTGCGACGCTGCGCCGAAGGGCCGCAGCAGCTCGACGAAGCGATGGTGCACGCCGAAGTCGAACGCCTGGCGATGCAGGGCATGCGCGTGCTGGGTGTCGCCGAGAAGGCGTGGAGCGCCGATCACGAGCGCCTCGAGCACGCCGACGTCGCCGGTGGCCTGCGTTTCCTCGGACTCATCGGCATGATCGATCCACCGCGCCCCGAGGCGATCAAGGCGGTGGCCGCCTGCCAACGGGCCGGGATCGTCGTCAAGATGATCACCGGCGATCACAAGCTGACGGCCCAAGCGATCGGCGCGCAGCTCGGACTCGACACCAGCCGCGGCGCGATCGGCGGCGTCGCTTTGGCGCAAATGAACGAGGAGGAGCTGCGCCGCGCCGCGCTCGAAAGCCACGTCTTCGCGCGTGTCGCGCCGGAGCACAAACTCGGCTTGGTCCGCGCGTTGCAGGAGCAGGGGCACGTGGTCGCCATGACGGGCGATGGGGTCAACGATGCGCCGGCGCTCAAGCAGGCCAACATCGGCGTCGCCATGGGCATCACCGGCACGTCGGTGTCGAAGGAATCGGCCGACATCGTGCTCACCGACGACAACTTCGCCACCATCGTCGCCGCGGTCGAAGAGGGGCGACGGGTGTACGACAACCTGATCAAGAGCCTGGCTTTCGTGCTGCCGACGAATCTCGGTCTAGCGTTCATCCTGATCTACGCGGTGTTGTTCTTCCCGTTCGATCCGACGACGCGCATGCTGCTGCTACCGATTCAGCCGACGCAGATTCTCTGGATCAACCTCGTCGGCGCCGTAGCGTTGGCGCTGCCGCTGGCCTTCGAGGCGCGCGAGCCGGACGTCATGTCGCGGCCGCCCCGACGCGCGGACGAGCCGATTCTGTCGCGCTTCGTGCTGCGCCGCACCTTCATCGCCGCTGCGCTGATGACGGCCGGCGCGGTCGGCCTGTTTCAATACGAGTACTGGAGCTACATCGCGCGCGGCGCCAGCGAAGCGGTGGCATTGGCCGAGGCCCAGACGTTGGCGGTGACGACGGTGATCCTGTTCCAGTGCTTCTACCTGTTCAATTGTCGCTCGCTGAAGGATTCGGTGCGCGAGATCGGCTGGTTCAGCAACCCGTGGATCTTTGGCGGCATGGCGCTGTTGGCCGTGCTCCAGGCAGGGTTCATCTATCTGCCGCCGCTGCAGGGCATCTTCGGCACGGCGCCGATCGACCTGCGCGATCTCGCCTTGGCCACGGCCGCCGGCGCGGTGATTCTCCCCGTCATCGGTATCGAGAAGCGGTTGGCGCGCCGTAGCGCCTAGGGCGCCCCGAACCAAAGGGAATGCGGCGTGCATTCCCTTTGGCCGCAGGCATCTGCTAGCGTCGGCAACCCGTGTCGCACGCCGATTCTCCACCGCTGCTGGTCCTGCTGACCCTCGACATCGCGATCATCGTCGGACTGGCGCGGCTCGTCGGGCGTGGGTTCGCCCGCTTCGGTCAGCCGCAGGTGGTCGGTGAAATCGTCGCCGGCATTCTCCTCGGTCCGTCGTTCCTCGGATGGGCGATGCCGGAGGTGACGGGTTGGCTTTTCCCCGACGCCGTCTTGCCGCTGCTCAAGGCGTTGAGCGAGTGCGGCATCGTCTTCTTCATGTTCTTGGTCGGGATGGAGCTCGACCCCGCCTTGCTGCGCAACTTCGGCAAGGCGGCCGTCGCGGTGGCGGCCTCGAGCATCGTCACGCCGTTCGTTCTCGGCTTCGCGCTCGCCTACGTCATTGGCCCCGCTTTGGCACCGGCCGGGGTAGCGCCTGGGGTGTTCGCGCTGTTTCTCGCAGCGGCGATGTCGGTGACCGCTTTCCCGGTGCTGGCGCGCATCCTCGCCGAGCGCGGCATGCTGCGCTCGCCCTTGGGGCAGATCACGCTCAGCTGCGCCGCGGCCAACGATCTCTTCGCCTGGGTGCTGCTGGCGCTGATCGTCAGTTTGGCTCGGGCGAGCGACACGCGCGCGGTCCTGATCGCCTTCGCCAGTGCCGTCGGTTTCGTCGGCTTCATGATCCTCGTCGCCCGTCCCGGGTTGGCGAAACTCAGCCTGTTGCGGCGTACGGCGCCGCAACTGACGCAGGGTCAGCTCGCTGCGGTGATCGCCATCCTCTTTTTGTGTGCATCGGCGGCCGAGTGGCTGGGCATTCACGCGATTCTCGGAGCCTTCTTGCTCGGCGCGGTGTTGCCGAAGGACCCCGAATTCGTGCGTGACCTGTCGGAGAAGGTCGAGGACTTCGCCATCGTCTTCTTCCTACCCCTGTACTTCGCCCACAGTGGGTTGCGCACCGAGGTGACGCTTCTCGACGATCCGCGGCTCTGGGTCTACGCCATCGGCATCATCGTCATCGCCGTGGCGGGGAAGTTCGTCGGCAGCGCCGTGGCGGCGCGGCTGATGGGTGTCGAGCTGCGGCAATCGGTGGCGCTGGGCGTGTTGATGAACACCCGCGGGCTGATGGAACTGGTCTTGCTGAACGTCGGCCTCGACCTCGGCGTGGTGTCGCCCGAGCTGTTCGCCATCATGGTGCTGATGGCCTTGACCACCACCCTGATGGCGGCACCCGGCCTCGATTGGGCCTACCCCAACGGATTCGCCACCGAGCCCGCGCCGCCGCCGTCACCGAGTGTCGACCCGGAGCAGACGGTGCTGGTGCCGATCGCATTGTCCGGATCCGGGCCGCCGCTGGTACGGCTCGCCGCCGCGCTCGCCGTGCCGCCGCAGCCGCGGGTCTACGCCTTGCACATTGCGCGCCCGGCGGAACGAGGCCTGCTCGGCGCCGCGGACGTCGCCGCCGAGGGCGAGCGCGAAGCACTGATGCCCGCCATCGAGTATGCCGCCGAGGTCGGTGTCGACCTGCGACCGCTGGCGCTGACGAGTGCCACGCCGGGAGTCGACATCTGCGAAGTGGCACGTGCCAAGGCTGCCGGACTCATCGTCATGGGATGGCATAAGCCGGTGTTCACCCGCTCGGTTCTCGGTGGTGTCGTCGACCAAGTGCTGCGCGGCACGGGCGCCGGCGTCGCGGTGTGGATCGACCGTGGCCTCGGCGACCGCATCGAGAACATCCTGCTGCCCTATGCCGGCACGGCGCATGATCAGTACGCTTTGCGGCTCGGCGCGCGGTTGGCGCAGGCGACGCATGCCCGCGTGACGATCCTGCACGTCGTTCGGCCCGACGATGAGCGTCCTTCGGTTGCCGATGCGGTCGGCCGGAACTTCGATTTCGAGGCGCCCGATCCGCATACCGGAGCGGCCACTCGCGTGACCGTACTGCGCTCCGACGATCCCGTAGGTACCGTGGCGGAGCAGGCGGCGCGGCACGATCTGACGGTCCTCGGCATGAGCGAACAATGGGAGGTCGAGCCCAATCCGTTCGCCTGGCGCGGGGAGCGGATCGTCGAGGTCTGCCCGTCGTCGCTGTTGCTCGTGCGCGCGCCGCTGGCCTGAGGCACCTGCCGACTCCATGGGACAGGGCGCAGCACGGCGCCTGCGGCACGAGCCCGTGGCATTGGGCGGGCGCGCTTGCTAGTTTCCACGACCCGGTGCCTTCACCGGCTTGGCGCAAAGCATGATTCGACTCGACCAGATCACCAAACAACACGGGCCCCAACTGCTCTTCGTCGATGCGTCGATGGCGCTGCATCGCGGCGAAAAGGTCGGCCTCGTCGGCCCCAACGGCGCCGGCAAATCGACGATCTTCCGCCTCATCACGCGCGAGGAAGTGCCCGACGACGGCCAGGTCTCCATCGATCGCGGCGTGACCATCGGCTACTTCAGCCAGGATGTCGGCGAGATGTCCGGTCGCCCCGCCGTCGCCGAGGTCATGGACGGCGCCGGTCCGGTTTCCGAAGTGGCCGCCGAACTGCGCCACCTCGAAGAGGCGATGGCCGACCCCGAGCGGCTCGATGAAATCGACAAGCTGGTCGATCGCTTCGGCGTGGTGCAGGCGCACTTCGAATCGTTGGGCGGATACGCCTTGGAGGCGCGCGCCCGCGAAGTGCTCGCCGGCTTAGGCTTCTCGCAGGAGATGATGGACGGCGACGTCGGCCGCCTCTCCGGCGGATGGAAGATGCGCGTGGCGCTCGCCCGCATTCTGCTGATGCGCCCGGCGGTGATGTTGCTCGACGAACCGTCGAACCACCTCGACCTCGAATCGATCATCTGGCTCGAACACTTTCTCATCGACTACGACGGCGCCTTGCTCATGACCTCGCACGATCGCGAGTTCATGAACCGCATCGTGCGCCGCATCGTCGCGGTCGACGGCGGCGAGTTGGTGAACTACTCGGGCGACTACGACTTCTACGAACGCCAACGCGAGCAATACACGGCGCAGGCCGAGGCCGCCTACCAACGGCAGCAAGCCAAGCTGGCCAAGGAGATGCGCTTCATCGAGCGTTTCAAGGCACAGGCGGCCAAGGCGTCGCAGGTGCAGTCGCGCGTCAAGCAACTCGACAAGATCGAAAAGGTCGAGATGCCCAAGCGCAGTACGGTGCCGGTGCTCGATCTGCCCGAATGCCCGCGCTCGGGTGACGACGTCGTCAAGATCCAAGGGCTGCGCAAGGCCTACGGCACGCGTGTCATTTACGACGGGCTCGACCTGTTGCTGCGGCGCGGCGAGCGGTGGGCCGTGATGGGCGTCAACGGTGCGGGTAAGTCGACGTTGCTCAAGCTCATCGCCGGCGACTCCCAGCCGGATGACGGTACGATCGTCGTCGGCAGCGGCGTGCGCATGGGCTATTTCGCGCAGCATACGATGGAGGTGCTCGAGCCGCAGCAGACGGTGCTCGGCACCCTGGAGGCGGCTTTCCCGCTCGCCAGCGGCGGCGCGCTGCGCAATCTCGCCGCCGGCTTCGGCTTCTCCGGCGACGACGTCGACAAGCCGTGTCGCGTCCTCTCCGGCGGCGAAAAGGCGCGGCTGGTGCTGGCGCGCATCCTCTACGGCCGCCCCAACTTTCTGGTGCTCGACGAGCCGACCAACCACCTCGACATGGTGACGCAGGAGACGCTGGTGCGCGCCTTGGGCGAATACGAGGCGACGATGCTCTTCGTCTCGCACGATCGTCGTTTCCTCGCGCGCCTGTCGAATCGCATTCTCGAACTCGGACCCGACGGGCCGGCGCCCTACGCCGGCGGCTATACGGAATACGTCGCGGCGCGCGGCTACGAAGCGCCCGGACTGCGTTGAGCGTCACCACGAGTAGAGGAACGACTGCAGCGTCCGGCGTGGCTCGGCGCTCGATGGGTCACGCACCCCCGGCGGCAAGCACGTGCGATCCTGAGACGGACCCCCGGTCGCCCAAGGCTCCCTTCGGCCCATCTCGAGATCGGGTAAAGGAAGTCGGACGCTCAGAGAGTCTGGAGTAACGTAAGGGGGCAGGTCAGACAGGCGCCTCGGCTATAGTCTCAATTGCCGTTGGGATTTGGCACGAGGGCGAATACCACCTCGCCATCGAGGTATACACGCTCGTACCAATCGGTGCCGCAGACGTAGTAGGTCGTTCCACCCATGGCAATGACGGTGGGTCGACAAGGCAACGACCAGTAGTACCCCTCCTCTAATGCGAACGCTCCGTCTCCGTAATCATCGTCGTAATCGTTGTCGTAGTAATAGCCGCCGTAATAGTAGCCGTCGTCGCGGTCCTCGACGAACTCCTCCCAGTTCTCGCGGCGCTCGTCCCAGTCCTCGTCCTGACGGGCCTCACGGCGATCCTGGCGCGCCTCGTATCGTTGCTCGCGATTAGCCTCCCACTGCGCCTGTCGCTGCGCGTCCCACTCCGCCTGTCGCTGCGCCTCCCATACGGCACGACGTTGTGCCTCTCCCCCGAGGTTGCCATAGGCCGCCGGCCCGCGTGGGTTGTATCCGCCGCGATACGAGCCTCTGCCTGATCCGGCCTGGCCGAACGAACCACCCGCCGCCGGGCCACCGCCGCGCATGCCGCCTCCGCGTCCACCGCCTCCGCGCGCCGCAACGCTCGCGGCCAGCAGGAGGACCAGAAGACATGCCAACGCCGAACCGTTCCGTCCGCGCAGGATTCGGGTCATGGCTACTTCTCGCCGGCAGACGGCGGGCGCTTGGCGAACGAGATCTTCTCGGCACCGGCCGCGGGAACGAAGACGAAGGTCGTTTCGGGGACCTCGGCCTCGAGGTTCCAGTCGTGGAAGTCGGCGGCAAACTGCGGTTGTCCCGCTGCCATTCGATAGGTGACCACGATGCGTTGCGGCAGCGGGTCGCCATCGCGTGCAATCCACAGCTGCACGTCGACGCCATCGCCGCGATAAGCGACGTGCTCCGTCACGACACCGCCGATCGTTTCACGGCCCAATCCGTGGGCACTGGCAACGGAGTCCTTCAACTTGCGCGGCAGATCGGCGGCGAAAAGTTCACGCAGAGGCAGTCGCATCTTCAGCTCTTCCACGTAGTAGAGCAACGCCGCATCGACGCTACCGGGCCGCGCCAACGAGGCATACACGTTTGCATCGAGGTCGAACGCCGAGAGTTCTTTGCCATCGAACACGAGGCCGCGACGGCTGCCATCGCGTCGGGTCACATCCACCCGCGCTCGATCCGGCCGATGGAAGGTCAGTACACGGCGCTCGCCGAATTCGATCATCTCGCCCGATGGTTGCAGTACGTCGTAGGTGCAGGTGGCGGTGACACGGATACGCTGCGCCTGGGAGAGTCGCTGCGCCATCGCTTCGATGCGCGCGGCGGCCGATGGTTCGGCGCCGTTCGCACGGGCCGGCAGGCTCGCCGGCGCCCACATCCCCCAAACCATGGCCAGTAGGTACCCAGCATGTCGCTTGTTCATGTGTATTCCTTCCTGCTGCCGCCACCCATAGCACAATCCCGCAGCCAGCTCGCCGATCCGAGGAAAGGGCGCGGCGCCACTCGCCTCGCTCACTCGACTGCGGCGAACGGCCGGTGACGTCAGCGATGAACCCAGAAGTCGTGGCAGCGTCGGATCCAAACCAGCGGGAACGCGCGCGTCTCCTGGAGTCCTTCGTAGGCGGCGAGGAACCGCGACCAGTGGGCGGCATCATTGCCGATGGCCGTGCGGTGCAGACGGGCCAGCTCTTTGCCGATGTCGGCGTAAAGCCACGGCGAGTGTCGCCGATGGACGTGGGCGCGACCGAAGTCGAGGAAGGCGAGGCGTCCGTCGGATTGCCGCAGAAAGTTTTCGCGCGACGGGTCGTTCGTCACCACGGCACGGAGGTGAAACTGTGCCAACAATTCGGCGACCCGCGGCAGATCCGCGGGGGTCAACCGCGTCAGCGGCTCGCCGACGAGGTGCTCCTTCCATATCCGGAACTCGGGCCCGGCCGGCCCGCGCAGGCGCTCTTCTCCTAAGAGACGCGGCACCGGCAAGCCATCGAGTCAACGCAGAGCGCTAGCCTCGCGGGCCCAAGAGGGACGCCAGTCGCGCAGGCCGCGATGGTGTACATAGCGCTTGAGCACGACGCCGTCCGGGTGCCGATAGACCTCGCGTAGCGTGCGGCGGATCCAGCGCCGAGAGAGCAATTCCCAAGAAGGATCGTTCTCATCGAAAGTGTAGCTCACGCCTCCGTGTTCCACGTCGATCGATATCGGTGCAACCGCAAAATGGGTCGCGTCAGCTTGCCCGTATGCGATGCGCCGCCATTGTACCGATCATCATGCACGGGGTGTTGGTGTTGCCGCTGGTGATCGACGGCAGACTCGCCACATCGGTGACTTCCATCCCCTGCGAGCCGTGCAGCCTCAGGCTCTCGCGCACCATGCCGCCGACGAAGCGCAGCGGCGTGCCGCGTGTCTGGACGGCACCGTCGTATCAGTGCTAGCCGATCGCCCATGCAACGACGCCTTGTTTCGATGGGTCTTGCGCTGGCGGTGGTCCTCGGTTTCAGGGTCGCACCGCTGGCGGCGCAAGCTTGTCCGGGGGATCGCGATGGCAGCGGCGTGGTCACGGTCGACGAGATCGTCGCCGCCGTCGACGGTGCCCTCAACGGTTGCGATACGGAAGAACTGGGCCGCTTCGTCGACCTCGGCGACGGCACCGTACGCGACGGATTCACCGGCCTCGTCTGGGAGAAAAAGCGCGGCCTCGACGCGACCGTCGATGCCGGCGATCCGCACGATGCCGATAATGTCTATCGTTTCTCCGGGAGTTGTTCCGGCAACGGACCGCGTTGCCAGCCGACGGCCGAGGCGGAGGCACTGTGCTTGGCCGAGATCGACGGCGATTCGGCCGGCTGCCTGCGTTGCGCCACGGGCGTGTGCGAGGTCGCCGCGCCCGGGGTCACGGTCTGGCAGTGGCTCGCCGATCTACGCCGCAGCGGCTTCGCCGGCCATGCGGATTGGCGCTTGCCGACCCGTGCCGAACTTGCGGCGCTGGCGCGCATCGACACCACGAGCCCATCGATCGCGCCGGCTTTTCACGGTGCGCAATGTGGTGCCGCCTGCCGCAACCTGGCCGATCCGGCCTGCGCCTGCACCGCGGGCGAGTTGACGTGGAGTCGGTCCACCTTCGTCGGCAATGCCAACCGCGTGTGGACCGTTCAGTTCAACGGTGGCGGCCAGTCGCACGACAACAAGGGTGCGGCGAACGTCGTCCGCGCCGTGCGGTGAGACGGCGGTTCACTCGGCGTAGCCGGCACCACGCGCTGTGGTGATCCCGGGCAGGGGCAGGTCGCGCAGCGTCATGTCGAGGTGCGCGTAGAGCCGACGCACCCATTCGGGCTGTCGCTGGCCGGCCGCCACCAGTCCGCCGCTGCGGAAATCGTGCGGCGCCAGCACCAACGATACTTCCTCGAGGCCGACGTCGGCGGCGAGCACGAACAAGTCTTCGGCGGCTTCGTCACCCACGGCGATGCAGCCGATCGAACGGTCGCCACCGTGGATCATGATGTCACCGCCGAGGCGAGTGCGGCCCTCGAGTGCCCCCATGCGGCGGTCGAATTCATTCGGGTAACCGACGCGCAACGATACGTGGAAGCGGCTGTTCGGGTTGAACGCCGTCAGCTCGTAAATGCCTTCGGGGATCTGCTTGTCGCCCTCACGCCGTTTCGGCCCGGGCCGGCCGCTGGTGGCGGTCCATGGAATCGAACGGACGAACGCAAGGTCGTCCCAAGAGGGCCCGGCGTAGACTTGTAGGCGCTGTTCGCGCTTGAGTCCGACGAGCACGACGGCCTGAGGCGGGTAGGTGACGTCAGCGAGATCGAACCACGGGCGCCAACGCGAGCGGGCCTCGCGGCCGAATTGCCGCAGCCGGGTGGCGACGGTGTGCTCGCCATAGGGGACGTAGGGCGGCGGGTCGTAGACGACTTCTGGGATGAACGTCGGCGGTAGGGCCGGTGGTGGCGGCGGCGGCGCCGTGGCCGCGCAGCCGGCCAGCGTCGCCAACACGATGTAGGCGAGGCCCAAACGCCACCCGCCGCACCACCTCGAAATCTCAGGCGCCACCCTCATGCCGAGCCACCTCCACGGGCATGCTCCTAGCACGCCTCGCCGCCACAGCGTAGCTCCCCGTGCTCCACCCGAGCTCACCGCCGCGCGATTTGGTCGACGACCCACACCGCTTCGAGATGGAACGTCCCGACCGGTGCTTCGCTGCCGACCGGAAACACCTGCCGCTCGGCGGCCATCTCGGCGCTGATGCGCAACAGCAGCGTGTCGCCGTTCATCGACTCGACCGTGGCGGTGCCGGACTGGGCGCGCCAACCGCGGCCGGCGAAGGGCTGCGTCGGAATCTGCTCGAGATAGTCGAACTGGGCGAGCGACGGGGCGCCGCTGAAATCGAATCCCGGCTTGAGCCGATACACCGTGCCGGTCTGCGGCGCTTGGTTGGCTCCACCGATCGTCAGGGTGAAGAGGCGTACCACCGAGTCGATGGAGTTCGGGCACGTCACACCACTGCTCCCGAGCGAAAACAGCGTCGGCGTGATCGTCGCCAAGGCGCCTTCGACTTTGCTCAGTTCCGCCGGGGCAAAGCCGACGTAGGAGTTGTTGCCGGGCGAGATGTTGCTCGCCTCGACCACGGCATAACCGCCGCCGCAGCCCTGCGCCGGGGTCGGGCGTGGATTGGGAAGGGTGGGGCCGTTGCCGCTCCCTGGGGTGGCGGTGGCGGTGGCCGTCGGGGTTGCGGCCGGCGTGATGACGGCACAGCCCTGCAGCGCGTTGGTGACGGCGGCGATGATCTCGTCGACGGTGACCGCGCCGCTGGCGTCGCGGTCGAAGGCGGTGCACTGATTCAGGTCGCCGATGCCGAGGGCGAGGTTGACGCCGGTGACGACCTCGTCGACCGTGACGGCGCCGTCGTTGCCGCAGTCGCCGTCACAGGCCCATGCGGCCGGCACCGGCGATAGGAAAAGGGAAAACCCGAGGAACCAGACAAGCGAACGAGACATGCGAACGAACGACCTCCATGGGATTCCCTACTACAAGGCTTGTACCATGCGACGTCGTTCGAGGAATGCCCGGAGAACACGCCTCGGCCGGGATTCTCCCGCGGGCTGCAACGCGCCGGGCTCGCCGCGGCTCGTCGGCTCCGGAGAGCGAAACCGATCCGCCGCCGTTCAGGCGAGGAT
This sequence comes from uncultured Binatia bacterium (SeqCode), assembly GCA_964524885.1. GTDB lineage: Bacteria > Desulfobacterota > Binatia > HRBIN30 > HRBIN30 > CALJUJ01. The sequence goes on along the minus strand of CAZGEJ010000002.1, from coordinate 132,602 downwards.
GTGGGCGGCGAACACCAGCTGGGCGCCGAAGTACAACGGCAAGCCCCAATAGCGGTTCCAGCCGTGCGGCTCGACGAACTGTTGCCGCGCCACCGCCAGGTCGGAGACGAAGAACATCACCGCCGCCACCACCAGCGCCGGCGCCGGCGCATGCCCGTGCGTGCCGATGGCGCACACCACCATGGCGCTGATCACCGCCATGTACGCCATCACCGGCCCCTTCATCTTGTCCGGCACGTACGGCAGCAGCCACCGCCCGACGGGCACGGCCACCACCACCAGCAACGGCAAGGAGCCGATCACGTACCACGGTGCCAATCCACGCAGCACGAAGGCGACGACGAAGGCCACGTGCCCGAGCAGAAACGCCGTCAGGCCGGCGAGAAAGGTCACGTTCGTCCGACCCATCAAGGCCACGTCGCCGAGCAACGACAAGCCGAGCGCCGCCAAGAAGGCGGTCACCACCGCACCTTCGGCAGCGCCGGCCGTGTAGAAGCCCAGCCCGAGGAAGGCGAGCGACGCCGACGGCTTGCCGACGTACTCGAAGATGCGGCGGCCGGTCGTATCCGAAACGAAACAGCCGACAATTCCCAGAACCGTGACGATCGATGCCAATACGACGGGCCCGCTGACGCTTTCCATCCGCCAACACTGCGCCAAGCCGTCGTCTCTGCGCAAGCGCTGCGCCCCCGTAGGCAGCGCCTGCGGCGTTTTCACGTTCGTCCGGACGCCGTGCCGCTTCTCCTTTGTCTGTCTCTTCGCGCCAGAGTACTCTACGCCGTCGTGAAGCCGCCGAAATCACAGCCGTGCCGCCGGTTCACTCGGTGCCGCGCCGAGCGCCGCCCAGGGGCAGGGTGACCATGCCCCCTACGCCCACCATCGTGTCGTTCGGCCCCTTCCGTCTCGACCTCCACGCACAAGTGCTGATGCTCGGGTCGCAGCCGTTGCCGTTGCGTCCCAAGACCTGGGAGGTGCTGTGTCGCCTGGTCGAACGACCGGGACAATTGTGGACCAAGGACGAACTGCTGGCGCGCGTCTGGCCCGATACGGTCGTCACCGAAGGGACCCTGACCCAGTCGATCCGTGAACTGCGCGCCGTCCTCGGCGATGACCCGAAGCGACCACACATCATCGCCACCGTGCATCGGCGCGGCTATCGCTTCGTCGCCGACTTGGCGGACGTCGCCGTGGCGCGACCGGCGCCGCCTCCCGCCGACTCCGTGCCGTTCGTCGGCCGCGATGCCGAACTCGGGCGACTCCGTGAAGCCTGGGCGCAGGCGGATCGCGGTCGCCGGCGCTGTGTGTTCGTCGCGGGCGAAGCGGGCATCGGCAAGTCGGCGCTGCTCGATGCGTTGGCGCATGAGGTCGAACGGGACGCGACGGGATGGCGTATCGGCCGCGGGCAATGCGTCGAACAACGCCGCGCCGCCGAGCCGTATCTGCCGGTGCTCGAGGCGTTGCACCGGCTCTGCCGCAGTCCCGACGGCGAACGCATCGTGGCCGTGTTGCGCCGCTACGCTCCTACCTGGCTGATCCAGATGCCCGGTCTGATTCCGGCCGAGGAGGTCGATGCGCTGCAACGGCGCCTCATGGGTTCGGGTTCGGAGCGCATGCTGCGGGAACTGACGGTGGCGCTCGACGAGTTGACCGCCGAGGTGCCGATCCTTCTCCTGTTGGAGGATCTGCACTGGGCCGACCTGGCGACCGTCGACCTGTTGGCCGCGCTGGCGCGGCGGCGCGAACCGGCGCGGCTGCTCGTCGTCGGCTCGTTGCGGCGCGTGCTGCCGTCCGCTTCCCATTCGATCGCCGATCTCCTGCAGACGCTCTGCAGTCGAGACGAGGCCGAGGAAATCAACCTCGGCGAATGGAGCCACGCGGCGGTGGCCGACTACGTCATGTGTCGCCTCGACCAGCGTGCGCCGGCGCCGCTCGTCGCCGCGATCCAGCGTCATAGCGGCGGCAGCCCGTTGTTCGTCGTCACGGCCCTGGCCCATGCCTTGGCGCAGGCGTGGCTGACACGCGACCACGACGGTTGGCGGCTGACTTTGCCGGAGGATGGCCTCGATCGATCCATCCCCGACAGCCTGCGGCAACTCATCGATGTCCAGATCGCCGCGCTCGCTCCCGCGGATCGGCGCTTGCTGGAGGCGGCGAGTGTCGCCGGGGTGGAGTTCGAACCGGCCGCTCTCACCCTGGCCCTCGACCTCTCGGAGGACGAGGTCGTGGCCGCCTTCGACGAGTTGAGCCAGCGGGTTCGCTTCGTCCGTCCGGTCGCCAACGGCGCGGCGGACTCGTCTCGCCATGCCTTCGTCTTCACGCATGCCCTGTACCACCAGGCGCTGTACGAGGCGGCGGCACCGGTGCTGCGACGCCAGCTTCATCTCGACGTCGGCCGCGGGCTGGAACTGCGGCACGGCGAACAGGCGGGTGACGTCGCGGCGGCCCTAGCGGTCCACTTCGAGCGCGGCGGCGATTTCGAAAAGGCGACGCGCTATTTGGGCCGTGCCGCTCTCCATGCCCACGCCATGGGCGCCGACCGCGAGTCGGCGGCCTTGATCGAACATGCCCTGCGTGTGCTCGGTCACCTCGAGGATACGCCCCAGCGCATGCGTCGCGAGGCCGACCTCTGCATCCAACTGGGCGCCGTGCGCGGCTCCATCTACGGCCGCGGCTCGGAGCGCTACATCGCCCCCTTCAACCGGGCTCTCGAACTGAGTCAGCAGCTCGATGACGTCCCGCGGCTGTTCCTGGCGCGCATCGCCGGACTGGGCCATTACGGGCTGACCGAGCAGCTGCGGCGCGCTGAAGACGTGTGCCACGACCTGCTCGATCTGGCGCGTCGCGCGCCGCTCCCCGACATCGTCGCCGTCGCCCACGGGGCCATGGGCTCGGTGCAATTCGCCATGGGGCGCTTGGTCGAGTCGCGTCGCTTCCTCGAAGACGCCCTCGCCACCCTCAACCCGCACGATCCGGCGACGCAGCTCTACCGCCGTCTCGAGGATCCCGAGATACTGTGCCTGACCGGCTTGTCGTGGACCCTGGCGCTGCTCGGCCACCCGGAGCAGGCGCGCCGTCGCATGCAGCAAGCCATTTACCACGGCGAGGCGCGCGCTCCGTACCACCACACCTACAGTCTCAACGCGGCGACCATCCTCGATTACTTTCTCGACGACGCGCCGGAATGTGCCCGGCATGCCTCACAAACTCTGGAACTCGCGCAACAGCATGGTTTCGACGGCTTTCCCGGAACGGCGACGCTGCTCGCCGCCTGGGCCCGTGAGCAGCTTCAGCCGAGCCCGGGTGCGTGGAGCAGACTGCGCGACGAACTGGCCGCCTACCGCCGTTGCCCGCAACGTTTCGGCTTTGCCGCGTACCAGGCCATGGTCGTCGAGGCCTGTCTGCGCGAGGGGGCGGTCGACGCGGGGATGGAAACGGTAGCCGCCGCCGAGGCTCTCATGGAAAGCAGCGGCGAACTCGGTCCGGCGGCCCAGTTGCTCGGCCTCAAGGCGCAGTTGCTGGCGGCCTCCGGTGCCTCGCCGGAAAGCGTCGAAGACGGTTTTTCCACGGCGATTGCCGTCGCCCAGCGCGGCGGCAATCGCCTCGCCGAACTGCGCACCGCGACGGCGCGCGCCGAATGGTGGCTCGCACGTCGCCAGCCGGCCGCGGCGAAGGCGCCGCTCGCGTCGGTTCTTGCAGGCTTCCGCGAAGGACTCGATACGCCGCTGGTGCGCCGCGCCGCGGCAACTCTCGACCGTTGCGGTAGTGCTTGATGCGGTAGAAGGGGGACAGTCCCCGTGCGGGGACAGTCCCCTTTTCCCTTGGTCCGCCGAAGCAATAGGTTGCGGCGGGCTCACGATCGCTGCGGCTGCACCGCCACCTTGATCGCGCCGCTGCGCTTGTCGGCGGCATGGGCGAAGCCCAACCCGAGGTCGGCCAGCTCCACTCGTTGGGTGATGAGCGAACGGAAGCGACGCGGATCGCGGGCCAAGATGTCGAGTGCCCGTTCGAAGTCGGCCCGCGTGCCGCCGCGGCCGTAGGTCATCGAACCGATCAGGCGAATCTCGCGCACCACGAGGAGCAGCGCGTCGAGGCGCGGTCTCTCGGTGAAGATGCCGAGCACCACGATGCTGCCGCCCGCTCGTACCAGCTGGATTGCGCTGTCGATCGTCGTCGCCGTGCCGCCGACGGTTTCGACCACCGCATCGATCGGGCGCGTGCGGGCCGCTTCGCGCAACTCCGCCTCGCCGCTGTCGCCGCGAAAGACGTGTGTCGCCCCCAGCCGCCGTGCCGCTTCCTCTTGATGCGCGTGACGCGCCGTCAGCCAAATCTCCCCGGCCCCGGCCGCCGCCGCGGCTGCCACCGCCATCAGGCCGATGGTGCCGCCGCCGAGAACCAACACCCGATCCCCCGGCGCCGGCGCCAGCAAACGCAAGGCGTGCACCGCTACCGCCAACGGCTCGGTCAGGGCTCCGACCTCGACGTCGACCCCGTCGGGTAGGGGAAAGGCCGCCGTCGCCGGCACCCGCACGAAGTCGGCGAAGCCGCCGTGGCGCGAGTGGCCGATGATCCGCAGACGCTCGCACAACTGGTAGTTACCGGTGCGGCAAGCCGGGCAGACGCCGCAGGTAACCAACGGCTCGACCGCCACCAGGGTGCCGATGGTGGCCTTGGCAGCACTGCCGACCGCGACCACTTCGCCGGCGATCTCATGCCCGGGACACGCCGCGGGCGGCGGCTCGGCGCCGCTGTAGTAGTGCAAGTCGCTGCCGCAGATGCCGCAACTGCGCACTTGCACGACAACGTCGGTCGGACCCGGTTTCGGATCCTCGACGTGCCGCAACTCGATCGTCCCAGGGGCAGTACAGAACGCGGCGCGCATGTGCCTTCCTCCTCTCAGCCGTAGGTGCGGCTGACGAACCAAAACATGCCCAAGGCGAGCACCGCCGCCGAGCCCAACTCGATGGCCCAGGCGCGCCACAGCGGTCGCCGCGCGAGCCAGAGCAGCAGCGGCCAGATCAAGCTGACGACGGCGAGTTGACCGAGTTCGACGCCGAGGTTGAAGCCGAGCAGCGCCGCGACGATGCGGTCTTGCCGCAATCCCGCCTCGGTCAACATGGCGGCGAAGCCGAAGCCGTGCACCAGTCCGAACAGAAAGGCGATGCCCCAACGCACCGCACCCGGTTGCTCGACGCGCTCGAGCAGGCCGAAGTAACTGAAACTGAATACGGCCAGCCCGGCTAGAGTCAGCGTCGGGACGTTACCGAAGCCCAAGCCGGCGAGCAGGGCCAGGCCGGCCAACGACAGGCCGGCGCCCCAGCGGACGCGCCGGTCCTTGCCGGCCTGGTGCCACAGGTTTTCCGCCGCCACCAAGGCGATCGACAGGCCGATCAGCGCCTCGACCGGTTCGCGCTGCGGCTGCAGATAGCCCAACACCATCAGGCCGAGGGTGATGCTGTGCGCCACGGTGAAGCCGGTGACGATCTTCGCCACCTCGGCGAGGCTACTGCCGGTCAGCAACAGGGCCAGCACGAAAGCGAGGTGATCGTAGCCGGTGAGGATGTGTTCGACCCCGAGCCACAGGTAGCCGAGAAAATCCGTACCCTCGGGTTCGTCCGTCGTGCCGGCATCGCCGGTGGCGATCCGCCAAGCCTCGCCGCGCGTCGACAGCACGCGTTCGACCGAGGCGCCGTCGCCGACGCGTACCCGCGCGAAGTGCAGGTGTGCCGGCGACACCTCCTGCATCAGGCCGCTGCGGATTTCGTAGTTGCCCGGATGCGGGCAGCTCAGCGTCCACTCGAAGCTGAGATGGCCCGGGGCGCTGCGCAAGGGACGCGGCGCGCCTTGCGGAATGCAAGTTTCGGCGCCGCGTTTGAGGTGCAGCCGTTGCGGCAGGTAGTCGCGCAGCTTGTCGTCGCGCCGCGCCGGATCGCCGCTGCCCCACGGAAAGCGGGAGACGTCGAGTTCGGTGAGGCGCACGGTGACGCTCGCTTCGTCGCCGCGCAGGTGCCAACTCGAGTACGACGTGCCGCGGTCGTGTGCCGCGGTCGGGCCGGCTAGCAGACCGAGGAGGACGATGACGCGCAGGAGCATCAGCGCAGATCCTCGGCGACCTCGACCTCGGCGCGCGCCCGCAGGTCGTCGAGGTAGGAGCGCAGTGCATCGTCCGCCCGGCGTCGGCGGAACTCGGCGGCGACTTGCTCACGCACCGACTCGAAGTCGGGCACCGTCGCCGCGCCGCGTTCGACCAGTTGCAGGACGTGGTAGCCGGTGCTCGAGCGGATGGGCTCGGAGACCTGCCCGGGCTGCAACTCGAGAACGGTGCGCAGCGCCGTCGGTCCGAGGTAGTCGGTCAACTTGGTGGGTGGCAATAGACTGTCGGGAATGGGCGAGATCTCTTCGTCGCCGAGTTCCGCTTTGACCGTTTCGTAGGCCTCGCCGGCGCGCCAGCGGTCGCCGGCATCGCGTGCCCGCCGGTAGGCGGCATCGCCGTCGGCGAGGGTTGCTGCGCGGCACCAGATCTGGCGCACGCGGTAGCGGCCGGCCTGGGCGAAGGATGAGGCGTTTTCGGCGTAGAAGGCCTGCAATTCGTCGTCGGTCGGGGTCAGGTCGCGCACGTCGGCGACGACCGAATCGATCATCGCCATGGTCAGGTCTTTGCGTACGCGTGTGTCGAGTTGCGCCAGCCCGAGTTCGAGGCCGCGTTGGATCAGCAGTTCCTCTTCGATCAGGCGGTCGAGGACGAGTTGGCGTTGGGCGTCGTCGATCGGGTTGCGGCGGTCGCCGGCGAGGGCGGCGAGCAGACGGTCGTAGTCGTCACGCCGGATCAATTCGCCGTTGACCCGCGCCGCGGCGTCGCCGGGCAGGGCCGCGTCGCGATCGTCGGCGACCAACAGGCCGGCGGCGGCCATCAGAGCGCCGAGGGCGATGCCCAAGGCGAGGAGAACCAAAGGGCGGCGGTTGGACGACGGGGAACCTTCACTCATGACCGGCCGTTCATAGACCGCCGGGGCACGGACCGAAAGAGACGGTTGCACGGGGCTTGGTGCGGTATGTGCGGTGGTTCCCCTCCTCAATCATTGGACTGGCGGAACGAGACGGAGTTGTCGAGAAGGAACTTCACGACGCCGTGCGCATCCGCTATCGCCATCGACCTTGGGCCGCCAATTTGGCCCCCGAAAACGCGCCCCGAAGCGCAAACGCAAGCCCCGGCACGCGCCGTTCTCGAACCGTATCGAGCACTTGGAGTGGTGCCACCCCCGTCTTGAGCGCACTTGCTAGGGGACCGGAGTCGCAGTGGCCGTGGGCGTCTTCGTCGGCCCACAGGCGATGTCCACTCCAGGGGCCGGATCGTCGCCGCCCAGATCGATGGAAACGACGCGCGGCGTGCGCGTCCCTGTCGGCGTCGGCGTCCACGTCGGCGTTCCAATCCACGGCGTGGGCACGTTGCAGTTCAACTCTCGGAGAACGAATCCCGCGATGATCGGGCTGCCCTCGACGGGATCGAAGTCGATGACCAGTGGCTTGCCCTGGATCAATCCCGAAGCCGTGTATGCGCCGGGGTAGTACGTATTGCGAGCGCCGAGTTGTGCCAGAACGTTGACCGCTGCGTTGCTCACACCGATAGAAGGCGCAGTCACAGCGAACCGACGCGGCTCCGCAGCGTCGACACACAGGTTCGGCTCGACGAACAGAAACTCCGCGCCCACGCAATCGAACGGCAGGGGAATGGTCAGCCGGCACGCGCCACCCGTCAACGCGATGCTGGTGCGGAGATTCTCCGCCAGCGCCGCGTCGGACACCACTTCGCCCGTCGTGAGGTCGATGATGGCAGCATCCGTGGTGACGACATCGTAGAGCGGCGAAACGACCGAGGCGCTGGACACACAGGCACACGGTGAATCGGTCGGACAGCCGGCCTCACCGGGGAGACAGACCGGCGCCGCATCACACTCGCCGGTGCCCGCCGCCATCCGGCACGCGCCCGTTCCGGGAACGGCGCAGCCGTCCTGGATCTCGGCGACGTCGAGCCGCAAGTTGAGCCCGACGAAGATCTTGGCAGCGCCTGCACCCATGATCTCGGCCTGGCCGCTCACCGGCATCGAATCATCGGGGGCATCGGTGGCAACATCGGGCCCGAACTTGGCGTAGGCGATGGCGGCGCCCATCGAAAGAAGCAGGATCGCGCCAGCAGCGCCGCTGCGGCCCGCTCCCCGCCGTGACTGCGCGACGTGCACGGCGAACAGCAGCAGAACCGCTAGCCCGAGCGCGATCGGCGACGCCACCGGCACGGGACTGGCCGTCGCCAGCGAGACGAGGATCGGCGGCCCATTGGCGCTGCCGTTCGTCGTGAAGAGAGCATCCTCGGCCCCGCCGCTCGAGAGCGCATGGAAGGCGAGGCGGACGACGACTGCGTCCTTCAGCAAGGAGGCGGGCAGCAGGCCGACGACGGAGTCGGCGCCGAGTTGCCCGGCGTCGAACTCGACATTCCAGCCATTGAGCATCGACGCCGAGCCGAAGACACCACCAGCGCAGGTTTCGACCTGCGCGGAGATCACCTTGGCCGGAACGAGATCGGAATCGACGACGACCGTGACCTGAAGTTCGAATCCGGGAAGTGCCCCGGGCACGAGGGTGCCGAGGCCGAAATCGCATCCGCTGGAAGGATCGTTGCCGAGGTCGATGCCGACCCGATAGGTTTGCGGCGCCAATGCCAATACGGGACCGGATCCTAGCAAAGTAGCGAGAGCTACGGCGCTCGCGCCGAGCATCGTTGAGAGCCTTGTCGCGAGCAACATGTCGAAACCCCTTGCAGACCCGGTTGATGCGTCGCGTCGTATGATCGTCTTCTCCCGCAGCAATGCAAGCGGGGCGATGATCGGGAAACCCATGCGCGAATGACAAGCGAATGCCGGGCGGCTCCAACAGTTCGGCAGTAGCGCGCCGGACAGGGGTGGCGCGGATTCCTACGCGCGGAGTCGCACCACCCGTAGGTTCGGCTGCATGACCATTGCTTGGCGGAGACGGGCTCCTGTTATCACCGGCTGCCAAGGCATCGGTGAGTCCGGTTAGGCTGCCTTGCTGGTCGATGCCGGAAGGGCATCGTCGGAGGCTTCGGCGTCGACCTCCACCTCGGCGCTGACCGTGGCGGTTTGGCTGCGCCGGCGCTTGGCGCGGTTGCTCGCCCGTTCGAAGAGGGCGGCGTACAAGCCCGGCGCGCCTTCGTCGATGCCGGCCTTTGCGCCGCGCTTGAGGGAAGCGAGCGCCTCGTCCCAACGGTCGCTGAGGGCATCACGATCGCGGCGCGCTTCGGTCAGCGCATCGTGGAGTAGGGCGATCGGTGCGGCGGCCTTCTCCAGAACCGCTACCGCACTTTCGACGAGCGTCGCCGCTTCTTGGCTGCCTTTCGAGAGCAGCTCGTCGCGCCGGATGGCAGCGATCAACTTGCGCATGGCCATCGGCTTTTCGTCGTAGTGCAGGCGCATCAGGGCCGACGGACTCGGGGCGCCGAAAGCCACGAACGGCGAAAGGCGTGGCTGGCGATCATTGAGCAGGGCCAGCACCAGTTTGTTCAGAGCGATTTTGAGCGCCGCGTCCTCGTCGGCGAGGTTGACAAGCTCGGAAGTGATACCCGCCTGCGTCTCCTCGACGACGCGTTGAGCCGCCGCATAGGCCGCTTGCGCCTGGGCAAAGCCACTGAGGCGGGTGGCGACGCAAGTGGTATCGACCGACTTCGCCGCCGACAGTACGACCGCGCCTGCCTGCAGGCGTCCGGCGTGCCCTTGTCGGTACTTCTTCTTTTGCATGTGCGTACTCCTCGATGTTGCGGATTGGTTGGATGATGGCGAGCTCTTCGTCATGGGTCGCGTCGCAGCCGGCTACGGCGGATGCCCTCGAGCGGGCGACCCGATGAGACATTCACTTGCGATGGGGGAGCGTAACGAGTTCATAGGACTCGATACGATGGCGAAAATCGTGCCAACCGTCGGTGAGGCAGTGCGTCGAGGAATCTTGCGCCAAAGCGCCCGTGTCGGGGCTTCGGCTGCTGCACAAATACATCAGGGCCGATGTACTTTTACATCACCTCGCCTGGATGGCTCCGGCGAACGGCTTTGCGGTCGGGTCGGCGGCATGGTGAACCCCGCTGCAGACCCTGTAACGGCCTCCGCACCGTGTACACCCCCGGTTGCAGACCCTGTAACGGCCTCCGCACCGTGTGCACACCCCGTTGCAGACCCTGCAACGGCCTCCGCAGCGTGTGCACCCCCCGATGCAGACCCTGTAACGGCCTCCGCAGCATGTGCACCCCCCGTTGCAGACTCTGTAACGGCCTCCGCAGCATGTGCACCCCCCGTTGCAGACCCTGTAACGGCCTCCGCAACGTGTGCACCCCCCGTTGCAGACCCTGTAACAGGGGCCTCACCGTGCCCGCGAACCAATTCCGATTCCGCAACGGCGGTCACCGTAGGGAATCGTGCGGAGCCAGCCTGTTGCAGACGCCTTTCCAGGCCTGGCGGCAGCAGACGCGGACGATATCGCCACGATGCGCCGCACCAGCAACGGCCTCGACAAGAGCCAGTCGGAGGTGAGCGATCTTCAGCGGAGGGAAAACTGGCATACAGCGCTGGGTGAACACAACAGAAGTCCGGCCTCGTCGGGGGAGCAGTTGCCTGCGGTCAGCAAGATTCTGAGCCACCTCGGGCTGCCGACGAAGTCACCGTAGCTCCTCCCCGCGCAACCGCTGACCTGGCTCCCGGGTATCGCGCCCCGAGACGACTGGATCTGAGGGGTTACTTACTCATCTCGGCAAACACCGAGGCAGGGTCCCGTGTGCCCGCCGCCCGCTGAACCTAGGCGAATCTCCGATTGACAGCCCGTGCGGAGCCATCGTAGGTCTTGCCCGTACAGGAAAAACCCGGCGTGGGAGAGAGTCTACAACCTAAATTCGGTCAACAGGTTGAATGGACCTGCCCCATTCTAAGTCCGACACATTCTGCCCGTGGGCATCATCGAGTGCGCCTTGGTAGCACGTGCCCGCTACGTCGTCACCGGCGACCGTGCCCTGCTGGCGCTGGGCAAGTACGGGCGCGCTCCCTCATCAGCCCGCTAGAGTTCTGCGATGCAGTCGGAGCAGGTTCGGCACGATGAGTGCCGGCCGCTCCTCGTCCGCGGAGCACTGATTCCGAACGTGACGCTTCCTCTTTCCTATGCAACAAACGAAACGTCCAGGCTTCGTCGACCTCGATCGTCGTTTCCGGCGACTCGATCAAGGGCATCCATCAGAAGAAGCTGCCGTACGGAGCTACACGCGAGGCTTGCGCGGACAAGACTCCGGACTCACTTGGGATGACGCGCTCAAGTCCCACGTGGTCGTCGTGCTCGGCGAGCCGGGCAGTGGCAAAAGCTGGGAACTCGAGGAGCGAGCCCGATCGCTCGCCGAGTCAGGGTATTTCGCGTTCTTCGTTCGTCTGGAGCAGCTCAGCGCGCAAACGCTTCAGTCAATCCTAGATCCTACGGCCCAACAGCGTTTTCGTGATTGGCTCGGAAGCGCAGCGGACGCGACATTCTTCCTCGACTCCGTCGACGAGGCGAAGCTGCGCCACCCTGGCGACTTCTTCGCTGCCCTCGACAGCCTCATCCGCGCGATCGGTGAAGACGGGCTGCCGCGAACCCGCCTCGTCATCAGTTCTCGAATCAGCGAGTGGCAGCCAGACACAGACAAGAACGAAGTCGCGAAGCGATTTGCGTCGCGGCCTCAGAAAAGGCGCGGAGACGCGTCTGCCCGCGTGGCAGATGCCGACGGCAAACCAGAGGCCATTCTGGTCGTCGAACTCGAGCCCTTCGACCGACGTCGCGTCGAGCAATTCGTCCGGGCGCGGGGTGTCCCGTCCCCGGAAGCCTTCATCGCCGCGCTTGACACGGCGCACGCATGGGAGTTCGCGCGTCGTCCGCTGGACGTTGTTGAACTCTTGCAGTTCTGGGTCGACCGAGGTCGCGTCGGCTCTCTTACCGAACTGGTCGAATTCAGTGTCGATCGCAAACTTCGTGAAACGGCTGCTCGTGAACGACGCGACCCGCTGACTCCGCAGCGGGCACGGGCAGGGGCAGAAGCGCTGGCCGCCGCCACCGTCTTCTGCAGGCAGCTTACATTCCGAGTGCCGGACCAGGCTTTTCTGGCGCTGGAAGGTGATGAGGCGCTCGACGCGGCGAACTGCCTTCCTGCGGATTGGTTGCCTGCTGAGCGGCGGGCGCTCTTGGAGAGGGCTATCTTTGACGGCGCCAGCTACGGCCGCATACGGTTCCACCACCGCCGTGTTGCCGAGTATCTGGCCGCGAAGTGGCTGGAAGCGCGAGTCCGCGAAGGGTGTCCGATTGACGACATTGAGGAGCTCTTATGCGAGACGAGCTCAGCGAATCGTGTGATTCGGCCGGCCTTGGCTCCAGTGACGGCGTGGCTCAGCGTAATTGACGACCCGCTCGGCCGTGAGGTTCGGAGGTGGGTGCTCGACGCGTACCCCGAGTTGTACCTCCAGTATGGAGACCCGAGCAGACTCTCCCCCGAGTACAAGCGTGCAGTCCTCCGTCGGCTGGGGGAAAAGTTCGCGGGCAGAGGTCGCATCTGGATCGAGTCGGAGCCGGAATCCCTGAGTCGATTGGCCGAGCCCGCCATCGCCAGCGACGTTGCGGCGATCATTGCTGATCAGTCGGTCCCGAGTGAGCTAAGAGCGAAACTCCTGCTGCTCGTTCGGCACGGCCGCCTCGATAGCTGCGTCGACGCCGCGCTGGATATCGTGGCCTCTCCATACGAGCCCCAGGCGTTGAAGACTGACGCCGCAGCAGTAGTACGCGACATCGGCGCTGATGCGGCTATACGCCGGCTGGCGGAGGTTGCCGCTAGCTTCTCCAGCATCCCGAACGGGCTGTGCGGAATTTTCTGCGAAGCACTGTATCCGGGAGTGATCGATGCCAATGCCTTGGTCGCACTCCTGCGAAAGACCGACCGCGTTGCGAGGTTCGGCGTTGACCTTCCGTACGTACTCCGGAGGCACCTCGACGCGGCGCTCCGCCCGGAGGATTGCGGCGAACTTCTCGTCGCACTGGTTGAGCTCGGACGGATCCCACCTCACGTACGCTTCGATGCGGGGGCGCCGCCCGTCTCAGACCAGTTCTCGTGGGTCGGAAGCGTGCTACCCACGGCGTTGCGCAAGCTCCTTGCCAAGTCGTCCCTGACCACTGACGAGCGCGGTGCTGCCGCGGAGGCTCTCCGGCTCCTGTGCGTTCTCCGCCACAGTAGAGATCGTCTCGAGAAGCTCCCGGACCTGAATGCGGCGAGCAAGCGGCATGCTGCGGTGCGGCAACGCTGTTTCTGGCTGCTTGTCCAGGATTGGCGTGAGCAGCGCCAAGTGCCGCCAGAATTCGTCGCCCAGATCTTCGACTATCGCGAAGTGCTGCAGCCGGAGCTAGCCGACACGGAGTGGCTAATCGACGACATCGCTACGTCGCGAGAGGCGGCTGACCGGGAACTCGCCACCCGTTTCGCAACCGAGCTGTGGAATCATTCGGGGCGCCCGTGGCGGATTAGACGTAACATCCGCAGAGCTGCCGCTGCCGATCATGGATCTCGTGCGGTCTTCCGGGTTAGCGAGGCGCGGGGGCGGTGGATGCGTCTCAAGTCTTACTGGTACCGGTACGTCCGACGAACGCTTGGGAGCAAGTGGTGGCGGAGAAGGGTCTGGCTGACCGTCCAGAGGTGGTACACGTACCTGCGTGATCAATGGGTGTTGCTCAGGTACATTCAGCTGCTCTCGTCCGGGGAACCGACGCAGTTGCTTGCGCAGCTTGCCTACGAAGCACACGGCGAAGGAGGTGAGGCGAAGTGGACGCCAACCTCTTGGATGCCGCTCCGGCGGAAGCGGGGCTCCTTAATTGCCCGGGCAGCTCGTAATGGCTGCAAGCGCGCCTGGCATCGCTTCGTGCCTCTCCTTCCTCACGAGAAGCCCGATCCGCAGCGAACCGACCAGCGCGTTATCGTCGGGCTGGCCGGCCTCCAGGCCGCTGTCACGGACGGCGAACTCGATTTCGCATCAGTGGACGTTGAGTCGGCTCGCCTCGCCGCCCGATACGGTGTGAATGAGCTCAACGGCTTTGCGTCCTGGTTCCGAGACCTCGCTGCCAATCAGCCCGAGGCTGTTCGGGACATCCTCTGTGAGTGCGTCCGAGCAGAATGGCAGTTCGCGGCTGATCGGCAACACGTCAACGAGGTGTTGAACGACCTGGTGTGGCATGGCGAGGGCCTCATTGGGTACGTAAAGCCGACGTTGTTGGATCTGTTGCGTAAGGGGGACCCTCAGAACTCGACGATCCTTCGGCATGCGCTGACGATCATGGTCAAGGATGAGCAATGCGTCGCGGAGCTCGGCCCGATCGCACTCGATCGGCTGCAAAGCTCTGCCCCGATGAGCGCCACCTTCCAGCTCTGGCTGACGGTGCTGATGGAGGTTGACGGCGAAGCCGCCCTTTCACTTCTGGAGAACGCTTTGGTCGAGGCGCCATCAGCCGACGAGCTGATGGTGCGCATCTGCGCGGCTCTCGGCGGCTCACCCAGCCGATTTGAACGGTTGCCGTCACTCCCGAGGCCCGACTACCTCAACCCCACCCATCTTCGCCGCCTGATCCCGATCGTCTTCCGGCACGTGCGTTTGGCCGCCGACGTTAATCACATCGGCGAGGGGGGCTACTCGCCCGACGAGCGGTACGCCGCCCAGGATTTCCGCAACGGACTGCTTACGAGGTTGGCCGCGATCGGAACGCCGCAAGCCCGCCAGGTGCTCATTGAGCTGCGGGACGAACGTGTTCTCGCCGACGCTCGCGACTGGATTTCGCACCTGATTGATCAAGTCACGGAGCGCGCGGCGGATCTCCCGCCGTGGACTGCGGCCGACGTGCAGACCTTCGCAGCTGACCACGAGGTTGATCCGAAGACCGACCGGGATCTATTCCGGATCGCCTGCAAGCGCCTGCGCGACATCAAGCGGGAGGTCGAAAAGGCAGACATCAGCTCCCGCGAACAGGTCCGGCACGGCGACGGCGAGGAATTCTTGCGGCGCTGGCTGGCGCTGAAACTTCGCGAGCGTGCGCGTGGTCGATACACCGTGCCACAGGAAGAGGAGATCGACCGGAGAAAGCGGCCCGATCTGCGCATCGAGCATCCAAAGACAGCTCCGGTATCCATCGAAGTGAAATGGGCAGAGAGGTGGACACTGTCGGAGCTCCTCGAACGCCTCGAGAATCAGTTGGTCGGGCAGTACCTGCGGGCACACGACTCTCGGCACGGGGTGTACTTCCTCGGAATGGTGCAACCGCAGCATCGATGGAGAGATCCGACGACCGGTGGCAACCTGTTGTCGTTCCAGGAGGTTGTCGAGATCGTTCGATCGCGTGCGAGGGAATTGGAGGCAGCGCGCGCGGACGTTGACGCGGTAGAGGTTGTTTCAGTCGATTTCCGTTAGCCCGCCTGAAGAATCGGTGCTCTTCGGCTCCATTCGCTACCTCCCCAGTGTTGCCCACCGGTTGCCCACGCGGTGACGATCTTGGGAGAGTTGCGGTCAGTTTTTACGGCGAGTGAGAATCCGTCGACGTCGAGTTTGACAACGAAGGACAGGGTTTTCCTTGGATTAGGTGATTCGTCTGTGCTTACGATGTCGGGTTCAAGTGCCGCCATTGGGTGCGGTGGCTCGGGTGCGGCCCCCGCAGCGCCGGTGGGCACCGCGGCCGGCCCGCGCCACGCGCAGCGCGAGGGCTACGATCTGCACGGCGATACCGGCGGGCCCGCCGGTATTGCCGCCGGATCGAGCATCTCTGCCTCTACATCCTGCCCCCGCCGGTGGGCATAGGCGGTGTGATCTGGAGCTCGGACAAGCCGAGCAGCTCAGCAGCTCAGGGCACCTCTCCGCGATGCGCGTCATCATCTCCACCCGATCCAGTTTTTTGTGGGTCGATTTCACGCGCTCCTTCATGCCACCCGTGTGTCCAGGAACCGGACATTTCCATGTCGTACATTTTCACGTGGGCACTACCGTGGCAGCTCATGCGTCCAATGCGCCCGCAGACACCTCCGGCATCAGGCGGCAGCGGATTTCGTAGAAGCCCAGATGGGGCAGCCCAGCGTCTACTCGAAGCTAAGATGGCTCCGTGGCACGGGTAGCCGCTGCCCCACGGGAAGCGGGAGATGTCGACCTCGGCGCGGCGCCGGCTGACCCTTGCTTCGTTGCCGCCGACGGGGTCCTTCATTCTTGACCGGCCGGTCAGGGATCGCCAGGGGAACGGAGCGGAAGACACGGTCGCACGGCGCATGGTGCGGTAGGTGCAGTTCCGGACGTGCGGGCGGCTGTCCTCGGTGCCGACCGCGTTAGGGGTGGGGCGTTGGCACGGCGTTTGGTAAGCTCCCCTCACGACGGTTGCGAAACGGACTCGAGGACCATGGCATTCATCGGCTTTTTGCTCGCGGTGGCGTTGTTCTTCCACTACAAGCGCCGCCTCCATTACTTCCGCGACCAATACCAATTGGAAGACGACGAGCCGCGCTCGTCGCGTGTCGCTCGCTGGCACGACGAGTGGCATCGCCAATGGGCCGACAAGTTCGAAAAGCAGGCGCGGGCTCGGACCCGCCCGTGCGACGAGCGCATCGACCGTAAGTTCAAACGCCTGCGCGACAAGGCGGCGCGCTTCGCCACCGCTCCCCGCACCGCACCGGCGCCCGAGGACGAGGCGTCGCAGCGGCGCGAGCGCGAGGCTAAGGTCCTGCGCCAGGCACGGCGCCGCGCCATGGCCGAGGTCGGCTTCTACACCCACATGATGAGCTACCTCGGCGTCATGGCCTTCCTCGCCTTGGCGAATCTGTTCACCACCAGCTACCCGTGGTTCGTGTGGCCCGCTCTCGGCTGGGGCATCGGCCTGTTCGCGCATTACATGGCGGTCTTCGGCTCGCGCATGATCCGCGAGCGCTACTTCGAGCCGGCGATCGAACGCGAGGTGCGGCGCGAGAAGATCGCCGCCCACACCGAGAAGCAGGCCAGCATCGACGAGCTGTCGGCGACCATCGCGCACGAGATCCGCAATCCCATCGCCGCCGCCAAGAGCTTGGTGCAGCAGATGGGGGAAGACCCCGCATCATTGGAAAACGTCGAGTACGGTCGCGTGGCGCTGGAGGAACTCGACCGCGTCGAACGCCGCATCTCGCACCTGCTCAAGTACGCCAAGGAAGAGGATTACCAATTCGAGCCGACGCGCCTAGCCGACGTCGTCGATGCCTCGCTGACGCAGATGCGCGCCAAGCTCGACGGCTCCGGCGTCCGCGTCGCGCGTCACTACATCGGCGGACCCACCGTCTACGGCGATCCGGAGAAGCTGCGCCAAGTCTTCAGCAACATCCTCGACAACGCCGCCGACGCGCTGCAGTCGCTCGCCGAGGGCCGTCGCATCGACCTGTTCGTCGAAAACGGCGGTCGCCAGGCGACGGTGCGCATCCGCGACAACGGCGCGGGCATCCCCGCCGAACGCATCGATCGCATCTTCAATCCCTTCTACACGACGAAAGAGAAGGGCACCGGCCTCGGCATGGCCATCTCGAAGAAGATCGTCGAGGCCCACGAAGGCAACATCGACGTCGTCAGCGAACCCGGCCACGGTGCCGAGTTCATCGTCACGCTGCCGCTGCCGCGCTGAGGTCGACCATGCAAGGACGCATTCTCGTCGTCGACGACGAAAAGGCCATGCGGCTCGCCCTCGGCGGCTTGCTGCGCAAGGAGGGCTACCACGTCGAAGTTGCCGACGGCGGCGAACAGGCCCTGGCACTCATCGAAACGGGCGACTTCCACGTCGTCGTCACCGACCTGAGCATGGGCGGCATGAGCGGCCTCGAGTTGCTCGAACGCGGGCGGGCGCTGCGGCCCGACCTCGCGTTCGTCATGATCACCGCGTACGGCTCCGAGAAGATCGCCGTGCAGGCGATGAAGCTCGGCGCCGCCGACTACGTGCCCAAACCGTTCGACAACGACGAGATGCGCGTCGTCGTGCGCCGCCTCTTCGACAACGTCCGACTGCAGCGCGACCACCGCCGCCTCCTCGAACAGGTGCAGAGTTCGTTCTCGTTCGAACGCATCGTCGGGCGCAGCGCGCCGATGCAGCGCGTCTTCCAGACGATCGACAAGGTCGCCGATACGGACGTCACCGTGTTGGTGCGCGGCCCGAGCGGCACCGGCAAGGAGTTGGTGGCCAACGCCTTGCACTATCGTAGCCCGCGTCGCGGCAAGGCGCTGGTCAAGATGAACTGCGCCGCGCTCAACCGCGAGTTGGTCGAGTCGGAGTTGTTCGGCCACGAACGGGGCGCCTTCACCGGCGCGACGGCTCGGCGCGAGGGTAAGTTCGAGGCGGCCGACGGCGGCTCGCTCTTCCTCGACGAAGTCGGCGACATGCCGCTCGAAACTCAGGCCAAGCTCTTGCGCGCCATCCAGGAGAAGGAGTTCGAGCGCGTCGGCGGCAATACGCCGATCCGCGTCGACGTGCGGCTGATCGCCGCGACCCACCACGATCTCGAAGCGGCGGTCGCGGCCGGCCGCTTCCGCGAGGACTTGTACTATCGCCTGCGCGTCGTCGAGGTCGAAGTGCCGGCGCTCGCCGAGCGGCGTGACGACATCCCTCTCCTCGTCGACCACTTTCTGCGCGAAGCGGCCGAACGTTTCGCACGGCCGCTCAAGCCGCTGACCGCGACCGCCATGCAGGCCTGCCTCGGCCATGCGTGGAAGGGCAATGTGCGGGAGCTGCGCTCGGCGGTCGAACAGGCACTCCTGCTCGCTCCGGGGCGCGAGATCGAGGTGGAGGATCTCTTCGGGCAGGACTCGGTCAGTACGGCGCCGGCGGCGATGGCGATGCCGGAGGGGTTGTCCTTCCGCGACGCCAAGGAACAAGTCGTGCAAGCCTTCGAGCGCGAGTTCGTCTTGCGCGCGCTGCGCCTGCACCAGGGCAACATCAGCAAGGCGGCGGAGCATATCGGTATGTACCGCCAGAACCTTCAACAAAAGATGCGCGAACTCGGCATCAGCGCCGATGAGGCGGTCGGGTCGCGCGATGGAGGATCGTCATGGGAATGATCGCTCGCCTTCGCAATCTCGTCGAAGGCGCTTTCGGGCAATGGCTCAAGGGACGCGAACATCGGCACCCCGGTGCCGTCTACGAGGCCGCCATCCAGGCGCGCGTCGATCAGTACGGCAAGCTGCGCGAAGCGGCTGCCGGTGTCATCTACATGCGTGGCAAGCTCGCCAAGGAGTTGGCCGACAAAGCACGCGCTCTGGCCGAGATCTCGCGTGAACTCGATGCCGCGGTGCAGCGGGACGACGACGGCATGGCCCTGGCGCTCATCGCTCGCCGCCAACATCTGCAGTCCGAGGTCGATCGCTTGCAGGTGGAAGTGGAAGAGGTCCGCGCCGAGGCCGAAACGGCCAAGGCCAATCTGGTCGTCTTCCAGGACGAGATCGTCCGGCTCAAGGAAGAGAAGGTGCGCATGTTGGCCAAGTGGGCCAACGCTCGCGCCAAGCGACATCTGCAGAAGACTCTCGACGGACTGACGGCGACCGCCGACATCCGGGCCTTGGAAGAGGTGCGCGACTACATCCAGCGGTTGAGCGGTGAACTCGAGGTTCAGCGCGAGCTCTCCGACGGCACCGCTTCGGCACGTTGGACGCAAGCGCGGCGCGCCCAAGCCGATGCCGCGGCGCAGGCCGAACTCGCCGAGCGCAAGCGCCTGCGCCACGCTCCGCTCGTGCCGATGACGCTGACGAGCTTCGTCGTCTGAGCGCCACCACGGGTCCCTGACGCTGCACCGATCCGGGTGCAGCGTCAGGGAAGTTGCAGGCACGCGGGATCCGGCTCCCAGGGGTCGCAGAGCCCATCGACGGCGGCCCATAGTTCATCGAACGATGCTTGGCTCAGCACACCGTTGGCGAGAAACTCCGTGTCGAAGCCGGTGGCCGCGAAGAAGGTGTCGCGCTGATCGGCGCACATGCTGAAGCGGAGGTACTGGGCCTCGTACAGGTAGCGCGCCAGCCGTGTCCACGGGCCGCCCGTGCCGCGCAGGCGGCGCACGTTCTGGCGCACATAGGCTTCGCGCTCACTGGGCGTCGCCAGCGCGGCGAGCACGAGGTTGGCGCGAAAGTCGCCGAGGCGGGTGACGATTCCGTCGACCAACTCGCTCGGCGATGCATCGGGTAGGCGCCGCAGCGTGCTCGGCGCTTGGTCGATCGCCGCAGCAAATGCCTGCCGACAGCGATCGAGGCGAGCCGTCCAGGCGTCGCCAGTGATCGTCCGGCGGATCCAACCGGCCTCTTCGGCGAGGTGCGACCACTCGTGCAGCGCCCGGGCGCCGAGCATCGCACGGGCATAGGGCAACGCCGGCAAGGCGAGACGGTCGATCCCAGGCTCGTGCAGGTCGTACGCCAGCAGCGCGAGTTCGCGGTGGAGGTAGACGTAGCCGGTTTGCGCCAGCTGCGGGTCGGGTCGGGGCAGGGTATCGGGCTGCCGCAGCGCGGCGCGGAACTCCGCTGTCTTGGCCGCGGCCACGCACAGGTCGGCCTGGATACTGCGTATGGCTGCGCCGCAGGCCGGGCGCAGCTCGGCGCGCAGTGCACCGAGTCGCTTCGGTTCGCGCGGGTCCCAAGCGAGCTTGCCACGCGCCGTAATCACGACGGGCGGCGACGAATCGGCGAGCCAGGCACAGAGAACGGCCAATGCTCGCGGATCGGGCTGTTGCGCATGCCGGCGATGTTCGTTGACGACGGCATGTGCGATTTCGGTCCACGTGTGCACCAAGCGCGGCGGTACCTCTTCCTGGGCAGGCGGCACGAGCAGGGAACTTGCGGGAATGGTGCGATGGGCCGCGACGATCGCGGGTGGTCGCAGGTAAGCGTCGGCGCATTGGCGTAAGCCGTCGATGGCGTCGCCGAGGGCGCAAAAGGCGGCGGCGTCGGGTCGTGTCGAGGCGGCGGCGGCACGTCGAAAGGCGGCGATTTCTGCGGCGTTGCGGTCGAACCAGTAGGCGGCGTTGCGCACTGCGGCTTGCGTCACCTCGCCGGTGCTCGCCATGCGATCGCCATGGATGAGAAGGTAAGCGGCGAACTCGGGATCGCCGAGGTGGGGATCGAAGTCGACGTCGTAGAGCGTCCAGCAACTGGTGTTGAGGATCTGCGTATAGGGCAGAACGTCGTAGGCGCGATGGACGAGCGCCAGATTACGACGACGGGGCGGCGGCCAATCGGGACTGCGTGAGGCCAGCGTGCTTGCGCGGATCCAGTAGAGGGAAAAAGCCCTGTCGAGGAAGTCGATGCGCGATGGTTCCCAAGCCACGCGTTCGGCGAGCCACCGCCGTAGCTCGACAGAGACGCCGCCCGGAGACAGCAGTTCTCCGGGAACCAACAATACCCGCGGGTCCTCGTCGCAAAACGAGGCAAGCCCCTCCGCCCGCAGCATCAACGCAATCTCAGCCTCAGCCTCAGCCTAAGCCTAAGCCTAAGCCTGAGCCTGAGCCTGAGCCCAAGCCTGCGTGGCGCAGCCCCAGCGCGCCACGCTCACCCAAGAAATCCCAGATCGAAGTCGGCGCTGCGCCAATGGAAGTTCGGATCCAGGCTGACGTGGTCGAGAGGAAAGTGCGTGCTCGGGTCGGCGATGGCGAACCAGTGCTTGAGGATCGTGCCGTAGACGTCGCGGAAGTCGATCGAGCGAAAGGGATCGGCGGGGTCTTGCGAGTACGGCGTGTTGCCCTGGTTGTTGAGCGCGTCTTCGTTGATGTTCGGGTGATTGCCGTAGAGGCCGCCTTGCACGCTGCCACCGATGACGAACATCGGGCCCTGGGTGCCGTGATCGGTGCCGGCGTTGGCGTTCTGCGGAATGCGGCGACTGAACTCGCTCCACACCAGCACGCACACTTTGTGGGCGATGCCGAGGTCTTCCATGTCGTCGTAGAAGATCTTGAAGGCGTCGCCGATCTCGGCGAGTTTGCGCGCGTGGACGTCCTCGGTCGTGCCTTGATTCGAGTGGGTATCGAAGCCGCCGAGGCGCAGCTGGAAGAAGCGTGAGTCGATGGTGCCGTTTTCGGTGCCGAGGATGCAGGCAGCGATATCGCGTAGGCGACGTTTGGTCGTGGTGGTCGGCGTGGTGGTGTACAGCGCGTTGAAATCGGCGCGGGCGGCGACGTAGTTCGTATACAGGGCAGGGTAGACCTGGGTTGCCTCATAGGCCGTGGTGCCGATGTTGCCCAAGCGCTGCGCCAAGAACTGCGGCGACGCTGCGGCGCTACCGTAAAGAGCGGCGAACACGGCATCCTTGGCGGCATGGTCGCTCGGGGCGAAGTTGTCGCGCGGAAAGCCGAAGCGGTCGAGTCGATCGATGCCCAGCACGCCGGTGGAGGATTGGCGCAATTCCGGCGCGATGCTGCTCGCCAGGGTCACGGCGGGGATGTCGTCCGCGGCGTAGTTGGCGGCGAGGAAGCGGCCGACCCAGCCGTCACCGGCGTCCCCGAGCAGCGGTTCGCCCGTCATCCATTTGCGGCGCGAGGCCTCGTGCGACAGGTTTGGTCGCGGATAACCGCAGCCCTGGATCACCGCCAGTGCGCCGCGGTCGTAGAGGTCCTTGAAGCCGACGAGCGCAGGATGCAAGGCGAGTTCGGTGCCGGTCGCCGGATCGTCGTCGATTTGCAGTGGGGCGAGGTCGGTCGTCGACAAGCGAAGACTGTCGCGTGCCGCCTCGTAGGCGGTGCGTAAACCCGCCGTCATGAACGGCTGCGCCGGTCCGTCGGCGAGGGGCACGACGGTATTGATGCCGTCGTTGCCGCCGTCGAGGAAGACGACGATGAAGTAGCGGTCTTGCAGTGGCTGAGCCACGGCGGCGCTGGTGAAGGGGCTCCGCAGCAGGCTGGGGCCGAGCAGGGTACCGGCCGTGAGCCAGCCGGTGCGCTGGAGAAACTGGCGTCGCGAAATGGGCATGGTTCCCTCGATCGACTTCAGTAGAGCTGGTACGCGGGCGACTGCAGCGCCAGCGCGAAGAGTCCGTGCAACTTGGTGTTGCGGTAGGTGTGGTCGAACAGATCCACAGGACCGGGACCGAGGTAGTCGACGAGGGCTTGGCGCTCGCTGGGGCTCAGCTGGTCGGGAATCTGCAGGACTTCGAGGACGCGATCGACGATCGCCGCGGGGTCGGTGAGTTCGAGGGACATCACCTTCTCGGGACGGAACGACGAGCTGCCGCCATCGCGCGCCGCGGTGATGTCACGCGCGAAAGCGAAGCGTGCGAGCAAGGTGCCGCTGCTGAGCCAGCCGTCCTCGAGGTCCCATCCGAATACCGTCGCCGGTTCGAGCAGCACTTGGCCCATGTCGTTGAGTTGGTCGCGCAGGCGGCGCCGACTGCCGCCGTCGATGACGTACTCGCCGAGTTTGCCCTTCGGCTTGATGCCGAGCAGGCGAATGGTGCCGACGACGATGTCGGCGGGCCAGCGCACCGACTTGTGGGCGGCGATCGCGGGTGCCGGTGCAGCGGCATAGAACTCGTCATGGCAGAAGATGGCACGCAGAAAGGCGTCGACCATGAAGTCCGTGTCGAACTGGCTATCGGCGATGATCTCGTCGATGACCGCGGTCGTCGGGTTGGCGTAGGCGAAATGTTCGAAGAGGCGACGACCGACGTAACGGGCGACGGTGTTGGCGCCGTCGCTGTCGCGGTGCTCGAAGATGATGTCGACGATGGTGTCGATCTCCGGCGCACCTTCGCCATTGATGGTGAAATCGCGCCCGGCCGGGCCGAAGCCGCCGCTGTCTTGGAAGATCACCTTGGGGCCGCGACTGAGATAGCAGGCGGTGTAATCGTGTCGGCCGGTTTGGCTGCTGCCGCAGTTGAGTCCGCCGTTGACTTGTCCGTTGCCGCCGTCGAAGTACGCTTTGTTGTCGCCGTCGACCCGCCAGCCGGTGAAGGCGCGGGCGATCTGGGCGATGTCGGCTTCCGTGTAGTTGGGATTACCGGCGGCATCGAAGACGCCGAGGGTGAACAACTCGAGCAGCTCGCGGGCGTAGTTCTCGTTCGGTTGCAGCTTGGTGTTGTCGCGCGTGTCGAGCATGCGCATCATCGCCGGGTCGACGTTGATGGCTTTGACGAAATCCTTGAAGTTGCCGCGCGCGTCGCGCCCGAAAAAGCCGATGCAGTGCTGCCGCAGGGTCCGGTTCTGGATCGCCATCTCGGCGGAGTCGTTGACCACCTCGTTGCTGGTGGCGAAGTGATCGTGCCAGAAGAGAACGAGTCGCTCTTGCAGCTGACGCCGGCTCTTGATCATCAGCTTGAGCCATTTGTCGTGTACGCCGGCGATGCGTTTGCCCTTGGGCTCGTAGCGCGATGGGCGGAAGTCGAGCAGCTCGTCGGCTGCTTCACCGCGCGTGAGGCCGTCGAAGCGGTCGAGTTCGCGGGTTTCAGTCGCACCGCCGAAGCTGGTGCGCCGCAACAAATGGCGCGCTTCGGCACGGGTCAGTGGGGTCGTCGCATCGCCCATGGATTCGCCTCTCCTCGTGCCTCGCATCAGCGGCGACGCACGCGGCGATGCTCGGGGCGGCGTCTCCCTTTGTCAATCGAATTCTCGTCGGAGACTGATTTTCTCCAGTCCTGGTGCGGCCTGGAGCACAATGGCGACGGCAATCGTCAGGGAAAGTCGCGGATCGTCGCGCTCGATGGGCGAATGCGCAGGAGACGTCGTTCCTCCGGCAGGCGGCCGTCTCCGGCGGTCGGCACGACACGTCCGACGACGACGACTTCATCGTCGTTGAGCCAGCTCAGGTCGCCCAGATCCAGACCCGGCGCGTCGATGATGGCGACACGCTGCGACACCAGGTCGAGGACGTACAACACATGGCGAGCGTCGGGGAAGGCGGGCGCCGCGGCGGCCGTGAGGGCCATCTGCACGCCGCCCGGCGCGACCTCCACGTCCACGATCGAGGCCATGGCGTCAGCCACGACCGAGGGTGTCGCGTCGACGAGCGGCAACCGCAGCAGACGCCAGCCGGCATCCTGCCCGAGCACGACGTAGGCGGCATCACTCGTGGTGCTCCACGCGAGCAAGCTGCGATCGCGCGCCGATTCATGCAGCAACTCGTCGCGCCCGTCGGCCATGGTGTAGAGTCGGACCTGTTGTCGCGCGCCGCGCACCGCGACGTAGAGCAGGTGTGTCTCGTCGGGCGACGGCAGGAGGCGATGAATCTGCCATGCGGGTCGCCGCAGCAGCGTCCGGGCCTCGCCGTCGGTGCGATGCTCGAGGACGGCTTCATCGACGGCCGTGAGGATGCCACCGTCACGCAGAAAGACAGGCGAGCGACCGACCCCGATGGTGCGGCGCTTGCCCTGTGCGTCGAGCTTGACGATCGACGGCAGCAGGGTGCCGGGGCGGCTGACGGTCACCAAAGCGGCTTTGCCGTCCGGCGCGACCCGTGCCGCTTCGATGGGGGCGCGTTCGAAATCCCAGTGGTGCAGCGGGCGGCCGTCGGCTTCGAGCCAGCGCACGCTGGCGCGTTCCCACGGCTGGCCTTGGGTGTCGACGACGACCGTGGCGCCGCCGGCGGCGGTGCTGACGTAACGGGGATCACTGCGGCCGGGATGGCGGTTGTTGGCGCGGCGCACGTCGGCCCAGACGAGGTCGGGATCGAGTACCGCATGGCGCAGGTCGGCCGGCGGTTCGACGATCTCGCCCACGTGGACCGAGCGCCTTTCGACGCTGCCGTCGGCGTGCACCAGGGCGAGGGTGACCGCGTCGGCGATCGGTACGGTGCCGCGATTGACGATGGCGAGTCCGCCCTTGGGCGTTGCTTCGAGGCCGAGGTCGGCCAGGCCGTCTCCGCGGAGCCAGTCGTCAAACCAGATGTCGAGCGGCGTGCCGGTCGCTTCTTCCAGGGCAGCCTGGGCATCGGCGTCACTCGCCTGGCGGTAACGGAAGCGGTCGACGAACTGGCGCATGCCGGCGGAGAAGGGGGTGCGCCCGAGCTTGTCGTGCAGCATGAGCGTGGCGAAGCCGCCCTTGCGGTAGATCGTGTCGCGCGCGGCGCCCTCGGTGAGGGCATTGTCGAGGAAGGACATGTCCCGGACGACGTGCTGGTTCTCGGGGTCGAAGAAGAGGTCGAGGCGGGCGCGTACGCCGCCGACGTCACCGTACGACTCGGCCGTCGCCAGCGCAGCAGAGCCGCTCGCCATGCCCTCGACGATCCATTGCCCGCCGCTGCTCGGCGCCAGCCATGTTTCGGCAACCGTTCCACCCCACCACACGTGGGCCATTTCGTGCGCCAGGGTGACGCTTCCGGCGTCGCCGTCGCGGAAGTAGCGGGTCGGCAAGACCATCAGGCCGGAGCCGTCGTTGAAGGCGCGCCGGATGCCGTCGTCGAGCACGATGGCGTAGGTCGAGTAGCCCGACGGTCCGTACAGTTCGGTGAAAAACGATTCGGCGTCGCTCACCGCGTCGAGGGTCGGCGTGACGTCGATGCCGATGTCCCCGGCGCGGTACAGGCGGAAGCGCTTGCCGTGGTGGTTCGCTTCCCAGGCGTCGTAGAGTCCGGCGACGAGGGCCAGCCCCGGAACCGGGCGCTCACTGCTCCAACGCACCTCGTTGGTGGTACCGCGTTCGATGACTTGGAGATCGGCGCCGTTGGCGGCGAGCCGCAAGCGTGAGGGCAGGGTGACGCTGGCCTCGAAGTCGAAGAAGCTCTGCGCATCGAACGGGTACCAGAAAGCGTCGGGGCCGAGCATGACGCGGTCGTCGCCGAGGGCCGCGGCGTCGCCGACGAGGCCGGCGCGCGTCGGGTCGCCGGTGTAGTCCAAGGTGACGTGCACGGGCTGGCGTGGTGCGACGGCGGCGTCGAGTTCGACGACGGTCAGTAGGTTGAAGCGGTACAGCGACGCCGGCAGGAGGGCATCGTCGGCGCCGGTGACGCGCAGGCCCTGCACCGTCAGGGCGTCGTTGAGCAGGAAGAAGAAGCGGCGGCGCGGCCCGGCGAGGGCGTGCACTTCGAGGTGCGCCGTGGCCTGGAGGCGACGCTGTCCGGGGTCGACGTGCACCTCGAGTCGCAGGTGGTCGGTATGCTGACCTTGGATGACGCTACCGGCGAGTCGCGCCAACTCGCGCACGACGATGATGCTTTCGCCTCGGGCGGCGAGGTAGAGCGCGCCACCACCGAGAATGAGGGCGACGACGAGGAGAAAGGCGACGACGGAAGTGGCCCCGGCGAGCAGGCGAGCGAGCGGGGAAAGCCAGGCCTTCATGCGTCGACGGACCATATGTAGTGGGTCGCGGTGCTGTCAATGTCCGAGCCGAGCGCGGGGCGCTCGGCTCGGAGGGCCAAGGTTCAAGGTTCAAGGGCCAAGAGTCCTACGTATCGTGTCTTGGCCCTTGGCCCTTGGCCCTCCATTCTATTGACATCATCCCTGCCCCTCGTATGATCCGCGCGTCTCGGTGGATGCGGCGGTAGGGATCTGATGATCGATCGAATCAGGCGCTGGTGGCGCGACTCGTGGACGACGATTCGAGTCGTCGGTACCTTCGTGATCTCCATCTTCCTCGCCTTTTCTCTGCTGACCTACGAGCCGGTGGTGTCGCGCTTCGACATCGCCTTCGGCCTGGCCCAACTCAGTGCCTGGGCCAGTTGGCTGTTGCTCGAAGGCGTCGGCGCCATCGTCGGCTTCCCGGTCATCATCGAAGGCACCAACCTGGCTTCCGGCGCCTTCCGCGTCGACGTCGCGCCGGCCTGCTCGGGCGCCGTACCGAGTATGATTTACCTCGCCGCCGTCTTCGCCTACCCGGCGTCGTGGCGGGCCAAGCTCATCGGCAGCCTGCTCGGGCTCGCCATCATCACCAGCGTCAATCTCGTCCGCGTCGTGGCACTCTTCCTCATCGGCCTGTTCGCCGAACAGTATTTCCACGACACCCACGTGTACGTCGCTCAAGGCTTGGTCGTCGCGGTCGCCGTCTCGACCTGGCTGTTCTGGGCAGGACGCTACGTTCATGCGCCTGGGCGTTGAGCCCCTCGTCTTTCTCGGTCGGGCGGTCGTCCTGTTCGCCGTCACCTTCCTCGCGTGGGAACCGTTGGCGCCGGCCTACACCCAGGTGTTGGGCTGGTTGACGCGCGCCGCCCTGCATCTGACCGAGATCTCGTCCGACCCCAACCTGCACCGCGTCACCGAGATCTGGGTCGAGGGTACGTCCATCTTCTACCGCAACCGTCTCTTCCCGCAGCTGCAGCCGCCGGCGATTCCGGCGGAGTGGGTGCAGGCCAACCTGGTGTTGCTGATCCCGCTGATGCTGGCGACGCCGGCGCCGACGTGGGCCCGCAAGGGGGCGCGGCTGGCCTTGGCGTTGGCCTTGGCGTTGGTGCTGCAGGTTCTCGATTTGGGGCTGACGATCAAGGCGTTTCACGCCTATGATCTCGGGCAGTACAGCTACCACTACTACGGCGAGCTGGCGCGAAAGGTGTACGGCTTCGCCGATGCCTTCGCGCAGAGCATGGATACGCAGCTCTTCCCGTTCGTCATTTGGGCCGGCATTCACTTCCGCCAACTCCTCGGCGGGGCGTTGCCCGAACGCAAGCCGGCGCCGGCCAAGCCCGGCACGCCGACGGCGCCAGCCCCGGTCGAGTCGGCAGCGCGCCCGAAGAAAGACCGCGTCCGCAAGCCGCGTTGAGCGGCGTCACTCGACGCGGCTGTCGAGCAACTCGAAGTCGAAGGAACGGGACCGCTCGAGGCTGCGGAAGGCGATGACGCCGATCGGCCCCGCCGTCAGGGGGGTGCGGCTCGCCAAGGCGACGCGAACTTCGCCGGGCACGCTGGTGCGGGTGGCGCTGAGGGCGCCGCGCACGGCCGGGTCGCGGCGTACGCGCACATGACCGAGTTGCGCCGGGTCGTAGCGCAGCGTGAACTGCAGAGCGCGCACGGGAGCATCACTTTCGAGGGTGATTGGAATGCGCACTTGCGACCCGCGACGGCGCACATGCCCGAGGCGGAGTTGCGGTGCGCCCGGGGCGAACTCATCAGCTGCGGCGGTGCCCGCCGGCGACCAACTGGCGTTGACGTCGCCGAAGATGCCGGCGACGAAATCCTGGCCACTGGCACGACCCACCAGTGGCGCGAAGCCGATACCGCCGCTGGTGCAGATGTTCGGCGCGATCACCGGTTGGCTGAGGATCTGGCCGGGATGAGGTTGGGCCGCAGGAGTGAAGAACCAGTGGCTGTTGCAGATGTCGCCCACCGGCAGTGAGTCGATGCTGCCGACGACGAATTGCAGCAGGAGCGCCGCGTCGTAGGCCGAGGCGCTGCCATTGCCGCTGGTGTCGGCGCTCAGTCGGTCGGCGATGTCGAAGTCGTCCGGCGAGGTGACGAGAACCAGGGCGTCGGCCGCATCGAGCGCGGTGACTGCCGACTCCATGCCATCCGCCGACACCGGCAAGACGCTCCACGATCCACCGGGCAAGGGGTTCCAGCCGTAACTGCCGTCTTCGGCGCTGCTGCCTTGGAGAACCCTGTCGCCGAAGAGGCGCAACGTCACGTCGGGCACGGCGAGTTCGCTCTTGCGATAGCGGATGAAGCCCTCGATCGCCGGGGACGGCACGACGGTGGGCGTCGGCGAGGCCGGCGGCGTCGGTGTCGCCGTCGCGGTGGGCACCTCGGTCGGCGTCGCGGTCGGAATCGGCGTCGAGGTCGTCGTGAGGGTCGGGGTGAGCGTGCCCGTCGCGGTCGGCGAGGCGGAAGGAGTGGATGTCGGTGTCGCCGTCGGGGGGCTGGTGCTCGTCGGCGGTGGCGTCGCCGTCGCCGTCGGGGTCGGCGTGGCCGAGACGAGCGGCGTGGGCGTATGGGTCGGCGGCGCGGTTGGTGTCGCCGTCGGCAGCGCCGTGGCCGTGCGCGTCGGCGTGGCCGAAGCGAGTGAGGTTGGCGTGATCGTCGGCGTCCGCGTCGCCGTCGCCGTGTAGGTGGGGGTCTGGCTCCGCGTCGGCGTGAACGTCGCGGTGATCGTCGGCGTGTGCGTGTGGGTGAACGTCCGCGTCGGCGTCGGGGTGATCGTCGGTGTGCGGGTGCGCGACGGCGTGAACGTCGAGGTCACCGTCGGGGTCGCGGTGTCGGTCGCCGTTGCCGTGGCGGACGGGGTGAACGTGCGCGTCCGCGTCGGGCTGGCGGTGATCGTCGGCGTACGTGTACGTGTCGGCGTGCGCGTCGGCGTCTCGCTCGGGGTCCAGGTCGAAGTGATCGTCGGTGTGAGTGTCGGCGTATCCGTGATCGTCGGCGTCTGCGTCGGCGTGCTGGTCGGGGTGAAGGATGGCGTGCGCGTCGGCGTCGGCGTCGGCGTGTCGGTCGGGGTCACGGTGGGCGTCTGGGTGACGCTCGGCGTGTGGGTCGGCGTGGTCGTGGCGGTATGGGTCGGCGTCCGCGTCGGCGTGTTCGTCGGCGGCGGGGTGGCGCTGGGGGTGAACGTCGCCGAGGGCAGGGTGGTCGGAGTACGCGTCGCGGTGGCCGTCGGCAGGGCCGAGGGCGTCAAGGTCGGTGTCCGGGTCGCCGTCGAGGCCGGCGGCGGCGTCGGGGTGGCACTGGGCAACGGCGTCGAGGTCGGCGTCGCCGTCGCCGACGGCAAGAGGGTGCCGCCGACGATCTGCACGACGTTGACCGTGCTGCTGCCGTCGCCGATCAGCGCCAGTTCGCCATGGGTTGCGACGGCGCGAATCGTCCCGGCGGGGATGATGCGCTCGATCAGCGACGGCGCCGCGGCGTTCTCGGTATCGATGATGTAGATTCCTTCGTCCGCGCTGAAGTGGCTCGTCCCGGGAGAGGCGAGAATCGCCAAGCGCCCCATGATGTCGAGCGCCTGGCCACCGTAGCTGGCGGATGATCCGAAGACTTGCGGGGCGGCGGGATTGGCGAGATCGGCGACGAGCAAGCCGCTGCTGCCCAAGGAATACAGCCGCCCGCCGCCTTGCGCGATGGCCGAGGAACCGAAGGCGAGGGCGCCGACGCGCCTGGGTGACGCCGGGGTCGAGATGTCGACCGTGACGATCTCGCTGGCCGTGCCGACATACGCATGGCGTCCCGCGACACAGACGTCGTTGGCACTGGCGCTGGTTGCGAGACTGCCCAGCACCCGCATGCTGGCGCCGAGGTCCACGGTGACGAGACCCGCGTTGCCGGCGGCGACGTAGGCGATGCCGTTCTGCACCGCCAGCCGGCCACGGTAAATGGTCGTGACCAGCACGCGCCCGGTTTCCTGCGGTTCGCTGGGGTTGGCGACGTTGAGTCGCACCAACTCGAGCTTGGTCGGCGCGCCCGCGACAGTGACGAGGTCGAGGAGGTAGGCCGTGCGCCCGACCATGGCGGCGTCGAGAAAGTAGCCAGGGTAGCTGCCGGCGATGGCGGGTGCCGCCGGGTTGGCCAAGTCGACGACCCGCAAGCCCAAGTTGTTGGCGACGGCGACGGCGACGCCCTCGCCGTAGGCGATGCCGGCGCTGTCGAAGCCACGGTAGAAGCGGGTGCTGACGCTGGGTTGGCTCGGGTTGCTGACGTCGACGACGGTGAGGCCGCCCTTGGCGCGCGTCCGGTCGATGCTGCTGTCGGCGATGTAGGCGAAGTTGCCGGCCACCTCGACGGCTTGGCCGGCGACGGCCACTGCGCCGAGCAAGCTCGGGTTACGCGGGTCGGCGAGGTCGTAGATCCGCAGTTCGGCGCCGGTCAGCACGTAAAGGCGCGACCCTACGATGGACAGGGCGCGGGCGGCGACGTCGACCGATTTGGCCAGCCGGATGCTGCTGGGCGTGCCGATGTCGAGGATTTGCAGGGTGCTGCCGTCGGCGACGTAGGCCGTCGAGCCCGAGATCAGCGCCTCCCAGGCGAAATTGGGGGTGTTGTACGACCCGAGCGACTGTGGGGACTGGGCGTTGGTGACGTCGACGATCGTCAGGCCCTCCATCCACATGGAAATGTAGAGGCGGTTGCCGACGACCTGGATGTGCGCCACGGCGCTGTTGCCGATTTTCAGGCGTCCGAGCTGGTTCGGGGCATTCACGTTGCCGAGGCCGAAAACCACGAGTTCGGCGCCGTTGGTGGTGCTCTCGACGGCGTACAGGCGGCCGCCGCCGAGGGCCGCGGCGCGGAAGGTGCCGGCGAGGGCGGCCTTCTGTACGGGCGCGCTCGGGTTGCTGAGGTCGAGCAAGCGCAAGCCCAGGCTGCCGGAGGGAAAGGCGGCGAGGTTGCCGTCGATGTCGATCTGCTCACCGTTGAACGGCGGCGCCGCAACCCCGACCGGGGTGACCGCGCTGCCGTTGCGGGCGAAGGCGGTCAGACCGAAGTCGCTCGAGGCGACGTAAACGTAGCCGTCGACGACCGCGACATCCTTGGCGATACCGGCGTCGGGCACCAGCCCAATGACTTGGGGATCGATCGCGCCGGCCGGTTGGGCCGCGAGCAGGCCGAACAGCAGGGCGAGGCAGGATGGTGCAAGGAGGGAGGCGACGCGACAGCGTCGCTGGGGCCGCGTGCCCGCTGCTTGCCGGCCGGCCGTCATCCTTTGCTTCGCGACGTCGCCGTCCACTGCCACCCGTCCTCTCACCGCCCCCAGCCCTAGCAGAACCCGACACCATCTTAAAAGCTCAATCTGCACGAACGGCTCGCCTCGATGCACGGATGGCAGGCGTCGACACGAACGTGGATGCAATCTCGACCTTGACCATGGTGGAAAATTGTGGTTCTGTCCGCGCGGAAGTTTTGCAAAGATCAGCCTAGCGCCAAGTCGGGTCGCGGCGCAGGCGATGTGGATCGCAAGGAAGAACGAAAGCAAGGGTGGTTCGATCCCGCGGGCCGGCTCAAGGAGGATGCAAGGATGAGATTCATGAGGAGGGGTGAGGGGATGAGTCGTGCGTTGGTCTTGGGTGCCATGAGTCTCGCCTCGGCGGCGGTGCTCGTCCCGAGCCAGGCGCAGGCACAGGTCTGCAACGGCACGATGTCCATCACCAACCAGACGCTGCAGGATCCCAATGTCGAAGGCGCCATCGATACCATTCGGATCACCATCGGCAGCTCAACGATCGATGGTATCGGCGCCACCCTCAACGTGTCGCAGGTCTTCTTCAACCTCGACTGCGACAAGGACGCCGGCGTGCTCAACTGTCAGGACGACGGCGCCATCATCGGCTACGTCGTGCCGCAGACCATCACCACCACCTGCGGCGTGACCTGGTCGGCCACCACCGACGGCACCACGGCCCACCCCGGTGGCGCGCTGCCGAACAAGGTCATCTTCTCCGCCAGCTCGCCGATCGTCATGCCGGCCAACCAGCCGACCTTCTGCCACCTCGACTTTCAGGTCGTGAAGTTGGCCTCGACCAGCACCGACTCGACGCCGTTCACCGCCGAGCAGCTGGCCGGTTACCAGATCGCCACCTGCTCGAACGGCGGCGAAAGCTCGGCCGCCAACTCGGGCGGTCTGCCATTCTCGACGCCGACCCCGACGCCGACCAACACGCCGACCCCGACCGATACCCCGACGGCGACGCCGACCCACACGCCGACCGACACGCCGACGGCTACCCCGACGCACACGCCGACGAATACGCCGACGCAGACGGCGACGCCGACCAACACCAATACGCCGACGAATACGCCGACGGCCACCCCGACGCGTACCCCGACGCCGCCGCCGACGCCGACCTTGACGCCGACTCTGACCCCGCCGCCGATCCCGGTGGTGCCGTCGCCGACGTCGCCCGCCGGTCTCGCGCTGATCGCGCTGCTCGGTCTGTCGATCGCCTGGATGCTCGGTCGCGCCGGAGGCCTGAAAGGGCGCAGCGACAGCTAATCGCACTCGTCTCCGAGTGTACGGTTTCTGAAAGGGGGGGCGGCGAGTGCCGACCCCCCTTTTCATTTCTGGCGGTTCCTCTCCACGTCTCGACGCCTCGGCGTGGCGTTTCTCCTCGAGGTGGTCGCTAAGTGCGTGCCACGGCACTGATTTTGCCTTGACTCCACCGGTCGGATGGGGTACCCCGTTCGGGGCGCGTGGCGCCCTGGGGGGCTCGACCCCGAGCATCGGAGTAGGAGACGGAAATGCGTAGCTACGATGGTTTGAGGATGGCGGTGGGTATGCGGCAGTTGGCAGGAACCCTTGCCCTGGCTGCGACCTGCCTCGTGTTCGGTCCGCAGGGCCGTGCCGAAGCCCAGGTCTGTAACGGTACCATGTCGATCACCAACACGACCCTGCAAGATCCCAACGTCGCCGGCGCCGTCGACACGATCCGCATCACCATCGGCGCGGCCCACATCGATCAGCCGCCCGCCAATCCCGTGCTCAACGTTCAGTCGCTGTTCTTCGATCTCGATTGCGACAAGGACCAGGGCATCCTTTCCTGCCAGGACGATGGCGCCGTCATCGGCTACGTCGTGCCGCAGAGCATCACCACCACCTGCCCGGTGACTTGGACCGCGACGACCAACGGCACCACGCCCCACCCGGGCGGTGGCTTGCCCAATCGCATCATCTTCGTCGCCAGCTCGCCGGTAGTCATCCCCCAGAATACCCCCGAGTTCTGCTACTTCGAGTTCCAAGTCGTGAAGCTGTCCTCCGTCAGCAACGACAGCACCCCCTTCGTCGCCGAACAGCTCGCCGGCTACGATTTCGCCTTCTGCAGCAACGGCGGCGAAAGCTCGGCCAGCAACTCGGGCGGTCTGCCGTTCTCGACGCCGACGCCGACGAACACGCCGACGAATACCCCGACGAATACCCCGACGCCGACCAACACGCCGACGGCGACGCCGACCGACACGCCGACGAATACGCCGACCCAGACGCCGACGAACACACCCACGGCGACCCCGACCGAGACGCCAACGGCGACCCCTACGGCAACGCCAACCGACACGCCGACGGCGACCCCGACGGCGACCCCGACGAATACGCCGACGCAGACGCCGACAGCGACGCCGACCAACACGCCGACGAATACGCCGACGCAGACGCCGACAGCGACGCCGACCAACACGCCGACCGAAACCCCGACGGCGACCCCGACGAATACCCCGACGGCAACGCCGACGCAGACGCCGACGCAGACCCCGACAGCGACCCCGACGTCGACCCCGACGCCGACGCGTACCTCGACGCCGACCTTGACCCCGCCGCCGATCCCGGTGGTGCCGTCGCCGACGTCGCCCGCCGGCTTGGCGATGATCGCCCTGCTGGCGCTGTCCATCGGCTTCATGCTGCAGCGTGGCGCCGCCGGTACCGGTCGCGGCGAAGAGTGATTCGACCGCGCAGACGCCGTGTGGATGCTAGAGATGTCCGCTCCATCTTCGGCAGCCCCCGCAAGGCGCGGGGGCTGCCGGAAATCAGCTTGACTTCCCGCAGCCTGCGCCAGAGAGTGAGCGCACCACGACGATGCATCCACTCCGGCTTTTGACCTTGATTCTTATGGCGGCTTGGCTCGCGATCCCCTCATGGGGCGCGCACGCCGCGCACGCCAACACCATTTCGATCGGCTCGAGCATCGACCAGCCCTGCGCGCCCACAGATATCGCCATCGACCTCGAATCCGGGGCAGGGGGCATCGGTTTCGACCTGAACCTCACCTTCGATCCCGAGGTCGTGACGGTGACGGGCGTCGATCTCGGCAGCGCAACGCAAGACTGTGCCCTTCAGTTCTTCGTCGATCCGGAATTCGCGCCCGACACGGCGATGCTCGATCTCGGGATCGCCTGCAGCGAGACCGTGGCAGGTCCCGCACAGCTCGCCATCGTACACTTCATGCCGGTCGGCAATTCGTCGACCGCCCTCACGTTTACCGGTTGTCTGGTCAACGAGGTCGCCTGCAGCACCGAGAACGGCTCCTTCAGCGTCGCCTGCCCGGCGACACCGACGCCGACCCAGACGCCTCTGCCGACGCCGACGCCCACCTGCACCGACAGCGACGGCGACGGCTTCTGCAACGGCTCCGACAACTGCCCGTACACCAGCAACCCGGACCAACTGGACCGCGGCGGTATCGGCACCGGCTCACCGGCCGACGGCATCGGCGATGCGTGTCAGTGCGGCGACGTCAACGGCGACGGTCGCGTGCTCACCGGCGACTCGACGATCATCCTGCGCTCCTTGCTCAATCCGCCGACGGCGACGCGGACCAAACCGGAACTCTGCGACGTCGGCGGCACCGCAGGATGCTTCACCGCCGACGCGACGATCATCTTGCGGCGTTTGTTGAACCCGCCGACGGCGACCATTTTTCAGAATTGTCCCCCCGCACTGCCGCCGGCGCCCTAGCGGCCATGGGCTCGATGTGCTCGAAGGTGGACTGGGTTTTGTGACGAATTCGTGGAGGTAAGGGGATGCATGGGATGATGTCGGTACCAAGGCTCGTGAGGGGCTTCCAGCAGGCACTGCAGGCGCGCCTCGGCGCAGCAGCGGTCGTCGCGAGCACGCTGACGCTTTTCGCACAGGTGGCGCTGGCGGCGCCGATCGTGACCTTCACGCCCAACACCCTGACCGCGGGTGCCGGTAATACGGTCGTGACCATTCAGGTCAA
Source organism: uncultured Binatia bacterium (SeqCode) (assembly GCA_964524885.1). Classification (GTDB taxonomy): domain Bacteria; phylum Desulfobacterota; class Binatia; order HRBIN30; family HRBIN30; genus CALJUJ01. Next base: position 96,003 of record CAZGEJ010000002.1, on the reverse strand, counting down.
CCCGAACGGCTCGGAAATCAGCGGCCTCAACCTCAGCTTCAGTATGGTTGCGTCCGAGATCACCTTCGTCTCGGTGGCCGCCTCCCCGGGGCTCAATGGTTCCGGCAATGCCACTGGCTTTTCCTTCACCGCAAGCTTCCAGACGAATCAGACCTCGACGTTCACCGTCGGCACGGTCACCCTCGCCGGCGTGACGGTGGGCGGCGTCGTCTCGGACGCGAGTTCGACGTGGGACGACGAGAACTTCAACTCAGTCAATTTCAACCTGGGGAACGTCATCTCCGTCGTCTCGGGCCCGTCGCCGACCCCGACCATTACCCAAACACCCACCCTGACACCGACCGTGACCCCGACGCTGACGCCGACGGTCACGGTGACCAACACGCCGACGTCCTCGCCGACCCAGACACCTACCCGGACGCCGACGAACACACCGACGGCGGTGCCGACGAATACGCCGACGCTGACCCGGACGCCGACGAACACGCCGACGCAGACGCCGACGCGCACGCCGACGAATACGCCGACCCAAACGGGAACCCAGACACCTACCCGGACGCCGACGAATACGCCGACGGCAGTACCGACGAACACGCCGACGCTGACCCGGACGTCGACACAGACGCCGACGGTGACCGCCACGCGCACGCCGACGAACACGCCGACCACGACGTCGACGCAGACGCCGACGCGTACGCCGACCAACACGCCGACGATCACCTTGACGCCGACCGTCACCGATACCCCGACCAATACGCCGACGCCGACGATCGCGCCACCGCGTCTGACCTCGGGTGTGGTCGTCAACTCGACGCGCGTGTTCTGCGTTGGTCAGCCCAACGTCGCGGCGCCGAACATCGAGGTGTGGAGCGCCGGCCCCGACGGGCAGGTCGACAACGGCGGTGACGACGACGAACTCCTCGGCACGGGCATGACCAATGCCAGCGGCGTGTGCGAGAGCAGCCCCGGCATCGGCGTCAACCGGCCGCTGGTCGTCGGCGAGTTCATCTACGTCATCGACCAGAGCAACAGTCTCATCAGCCCCGCCGTCCAGGTGAAGCAGCAGGCCACCGCGCCGGCGGCGTCGCCGGCCGGTCTGGCTGCCCTCGTCGGCATGCTCGCCGGCGTGTCGTTCCTGCTGCTGCGCCGCCGACGCGGGCAGCAGCCCGAGGCATGAGCCGCCGACCGACATCCATCACCCTGCCGCGGGCCGCCGTGATCCATCACGCGCGGCCCGCGCCGCTTTGGCCCTGAGGCCGAACTTCCGCGCACGATCGCGCCGGCGCCATGAAGCGTTTCCTCATTCGCACCGCCGAGGGGTTTTGGGAGTGGCTGATCGTCGATCTTCCCGCGATGATCATCGCACTGCTCGGGTGGGTACTCGGGAGAACCTGGATCGAGTTCGGGCTGCGTCTGACCATCGTCGGTATGCTCGTGTATCTGGTGCGAGCGTTGTGGACACGCCTGAGTGACGCCGACGACAGCAGTCCGCTGACGACCATCGGCATGTTCGCCCTCTTGGGATTCGTCGCGATCCTGGCCGTCACCGCCTATACCTCCGGCCTCTGGCGCGAACTCCGCCCCGCTTGGTGACCCTCCCTCCCAGTCCCACCAACACTCACACTCACACGATTCACTATTTTCACCTGGAAGAACTACCCTCTCTCGGTCGTGACGATGCGCGAGGTGATTCTTGCCTTCTCCCGCGCGGCGACGACGTCCGCCGCGATGCGTGCGTCGACCTCCCAGGTCCACATACCCTTGTAGCCCACGATGCTTTCTTGGTCGACGATCTTGCTGTGGTCGACGGTGGCGCGCAGGTGGTCGGCGAGATCCATGCCGCCGGCATTTCTCAGCTTGACCTGCAGATCCGTGAAGCTCTTGTACACAGCCCGCCGGGCGAGTTCGTTGAGGCGCTGTTCTGGCGTCATGGCCCGCTTTCCGCCGGATTCTCGGTCTTGGTTCCCGCGGGTGACGGACTGGGAGGTATTGCGTGCGTGAACGAGAAGTTCCTTGTAACCCTTACCTTGCGGACCGCCCGGTTTGTAGTGTTCCAGCAGCGTACGAGCACTCAGGGACTCCTGGCCTGTGACCAAGGCCGCGAGGTAGTACATCCCGACGCAGCTTCGGATCATGATTTCCCGTCCACGTAGGTAGAGGTGCCAGCGGTTGTCGTGGCGTTCGATCCGAACGTGAAGAGCCGATCCTGACGGTGCGCGGTCGATTCCAGACGCGTGCGTCAGCTGTTGTACGAGAGTCTCGGCGCGCTCGGCGTGACGGCTCATGCCCATCCGCCGAAATGAATTCCTCGCTTCCTCGGCTAGCTCGCCAGCGCGTGCTTTCTCCGACGGCTCGCCATGGTCGATCAAGAAGCGGGCGTAGTCGAGTTGGGTCGACGCCAATGCAGGCCCGGCTTGGGTTTTGCGGTTTTCCCGAACGGCATCGTCGAAGTGCTCGCGTGCCCGACGCGTCTCGCCCTGTAATTCGGACAACAAGGCGAGGAAGCGGTGCGACGAGCCGAGGGTGACCAGACCGCTTATGGCGATGTTGCGGCTGGGCTGAGCGGCGAGGGCTTGATAGGTCGCGGTGGCGTACTTCGCCAGGTGCAGGCGATGGATGGTTTCGGCGAAGGTGGCGAAAAAGAAGGTGAAATGGGTGTTGAGGGCAACGAGTGGAAACAACTCCGCGTTCGCCTCGGTCCAGCCGCGCGCCTCTGCCTCGCGACCACTCTCGAGAAGGCAGCTGGCATAGAGGACACGCCATGCCGGGATCACCTGCCCCATGACGTTGGCGAAATGCTCGAGCCGGGGGAGCGGCCTACTTGGATCGCCGAACATTCGTTCCCACTGCACGGCTTGAACGAAGGAATACTGCTCGTAGTCAATGTGGGCGCGCGGACCGAGAGCCTCGGCCCTGCCGCGGAATTTCGCCGCGGCGACGGCATCGCCCATGTGGAGGCGGAGGGCAGTATGAATGATGTTGTGCGCCCAGAGTAGGATTGGCAATGGATGGCGCTGGGCTGCCGCGTCGAGGCGCGCCAGGGTCGCCTCGGTCTTCGCGTGGACGCCTCGTTCCAGATCGGTGCAGGCGATCTGAACCAACGAGTAGGCCGCAACGTCCGGCAGACCCATGCGAGTCGCCAAAGATTCCATCTCCTGGGCGATGGCGATACGTTCTTCGAGCAGTTGGGGGGATTGTGCCGCGTACCAGCGACTGCTGAGGCACGACAAGAGGAGATGGTCGTCGCCACGTGTACGTGCGAGTTCCAGAGCGGTGCGCGAGTAGCGATCACGATCCGCGTCGGCCGAAGCATCATAGTACAGAGCCTCGGCGAGACGGGCGCATAGGGCGATGTGGCGCGGGGATGTTGAGTCCTCGTGGAGGCGCAGTGCTTCGCGGATGTCCGCGATCGTTGCTGGCTCCACGGGGGCGACTCGGGTGCGCAACGCGCCCGTGCCCCAGCCAAGGGCGGCGCGGGCCAGAATGTCTCGCCCGGCGGGTGAACCTGCCGCGATCAGGCGCCTGCCCAGGGTCGCTGCCTCGCGCTGGGATTGGTGGCTCGCTGCTGGATCACCGGCAACCCACGCAGCTTCGGCGTGCTGGAGGAGGAGATAGGCCAATTCCTCCAGGTCGAACAGACCGCGGGCGACGGCGGTACGCCCCATCTCTACGGCCCGCCGGTGCCAATCCGTTGCGGCCTCGAAGCCGAAGTTCCGTTGGGACGTTTCGGCCGCGGCGTGGAATGCGGCGATCGCTTCGCGCGGTTCGATGCGGGGGCCGGCGCGCAAGGCGTGTTCCGCCCGCTCCGTGGAATCGGACGCGGCCACGATGGACGGCGAGCGGAAGGCGTGCGCGTGCAGCGTTGCCCTCGTCGTCGAATCCATGGACTCGTACAACGCTTCGCGCACGAGTGCGTGAGTATACTCGAATCGTTGAGCCGCCTCGCCCAGGCTGTGCAGGAGGCCGATGTCGCACGCCTTCTCGAGCGATGCCACGATCCGCTCCCACGTCGTCGTCGTCGCAGAATCTCGGTGAGGCGAACGAGCCTTTCCGTCTCCGAGAGTCGCCGCAGCGGCGATCTCTAGGTCATGGAGCTGAGGCAGGCTGAATCGGCGCCCGAGGATGGAGGCCCACTTCAGGCGATGGCGGGCGGCAGGATCGAGGCCTGCCACCCGGTCGCCGAGGATCCTTTCCTTCGCGGCGAGCGGCAATTCTCGCCAGTTCCCGGCGCGCAACAGTTCCCATATGTAGAACGGGACTCCGTCGGTCCGTGCCAAGACGGCCTCGGGAGAAGGTGAGCCCTTCGGCACTGGCGGCCCGAGAGCGAGCCAGGCGCGGATATCCTCCACCGAAAGTCGCTCCAACACGAGCGTTTCCCGGCGGTCGCGCGTCTCTCCCCAGGCTTGCAGGAGGCGTGTGTTGCGCAGCCCCTCGTGCGGGCGATACGTGACACAGAAGGATACGGGGTGCCGCGCCAGGTCGGTGACCGCGCGGAGGAGCAACTCGATGCTCGCATCGTCTGCGAAGTGAACGTCGTCGAAAAGGAAAAACTGCGGGCGCGACCGAGCCGCGGACGCAATCGCAGCGACGACACCGTCGAACACGACGTCGCGTTCCTGTTTGCTGCCCGCAACCCCGGGTACGCTGGTTTCAGCAGCGGCAGCCGGCGAGCCCTCGCGCGGCACAAGTGAGTCCGGCCCGCTGATTCCCCGGAGCGCCTCGCGCCACGGTTGCAGCGCTCGGGACTCATGATCCTCGCTACACGCGCCCCACCGCACGTCCGCCTGGTTGCCAACCAAGCGGACGATCTCCCGCAACATCCGGCTCTTGCCGATCCCCGGCTCACCCGCGATCGCGAGGAGACCGCTCGACCCGTTGATGCCGGTCGTCACGAATTCCCCTAGCCGCTGTAGTTCACTGGCACGTCCGACGAGGGGCTGGTCCTTCGATGCGGGCAAACTCTCTCCCTTCGGGTGTTCTTGTTCGCGAGGGGACGTGTACGCCTGTTTGGCATGCTGCTGTGCAGACTTCAAGGAAACCGTGCGTGCAGGTCCGTTCGTGAGACTTCAGTGACTCAAGTCAAAAAGGTGAGAGCCGTTGGCTTTTCGTGAATCAATTGTGCGGCGAACCGATTGACCGTCACAACATCGATCCAGTACGGTTACTCACAAGGTGCAACGTGTCGTTGCCCAAACGATGGGGGGAGCGTGCGGGGAATCCAGACATCCTCGGGGCACGGGCGGGTCAAGACGCGAATTCGGCGTCGGCGCAGCGCATCGATCGTCGCTCTGGCGCTCATCGGCTTCGCCTCCACGCTCAGTGCCACCATGCTCGACGTCGACCGCAACGGTACGATCGGCCCCGAATCCGATCTCGTTTACGTGGCCCGTTCCTTGCTCGGTCTCTCTCCGGTGCCGCCGAGTTACCGTGTCACCCAACCCGCGATTCCCGACGACGCCGCCATCGACGAGCGCGTCACTCGCGCGGTCCCGTATCTCGATGTCGATCTCTCCGGCACCGTCGCAGTCGATACCGACGTGCTCTTCATCACTCGCTACCTCCTGGGCCTGGCACCGGTGCCGAATTCCTATCGCTCGGGTGTCCTCCTGCCCCCCGACCCCGAGGTCGAGGCGAGCATCGCCCCGTTGCTGGTTCCCGGCGCGCTGGTCGCCCCGGAGCCGATCGACGTCGGCGAAATCGGCTCCGGCGCCTCGCGTGACGTCAATCTGCTCCTCGAAAATGAAGGCGACGGTTACCTCACCGTCGAGTCGGTCGAGTCCTCCGACCCCAATACCTTCGCCATCCTCGCCTGGCCGCCGGCGGGAGTCGCCACACCCTACGCGGTCATCCCCCCAGGCGAGTCGCTCGCCGTCGGTATCCGCTTCGGGCCCGTCGCCGACGGCGAGTCGCGCCTGTTTACGGCCACGCTGGAAATCGTCAGCGACGACCCGGACTCGCCCGTGCGGAACGTGCCCATCGAGGGCGACTTCAACGAGAGTGCCACCCCGTTCGCCACGGCGACCCCGACGGCCACGCCGACCATTACGCCGACGCCAACCTGGACCTTCACTCTCACCCGGACCGAAACACGCACGCCGACGGTAACGCCGACGCCCCAGCCCCCCGTGATCGGCAGCTTGAGCCCGGCACTCGGCTACCAAGGCCGTCAGACGCAGGTTCGCATCCGCGGGAGTTTCCTGGCCAACGCCACGAACGTCTCGGTCGATGGCGAGGGCGTCGGCGTTACCATCCTACCAGGCGGCACCGAATTCGATCTCTACGTTCGCCTCGACATCGGACTCGCCGCGGCCTTGGGTGTGCGCCAGCTCTCCGTGGTCACCCCCTTCGGCGCCACAAGCGCCAATTTCGAGATTCGCGCCAAGTACGTCGACCTGAGCCCCACCAACCTGGGAGTCCCGACGCGCGCAACCGGCAGCCTCACCGTAACCCTGCAAGAACCAGCCGCCGAACCCGGCCAAACCCTCGTCGTCAGCTCGAGTCGCCCCGACCGCGCCGCGGTCCCGGCCGAGGTCGTCGTGCCCGCCGGCCAGACGACAACCTCGATCCCGATCACGACCGATCGAATCGTCGGAAGTGCGAACATTGGCGTGACGGGGGAGGGGTTTTCGGCGCGCACCGTTCCGGTGGAGGTATCGCGGCGGACGTTCATCGCCAGCGTGCCGCAGTTCGGACCGGGTACCACCGCCAAGGGTAAGATCGACTTGGCCTCGCCGGCGCCCGCGGGCGGGGCAACATTCCAGCTTTCCATCCGGGTGCAGGATACGAATCTCGTTCAGCTGCCGCAGACGACGGTTGTGGTCCCCGAAGGGGCCTCGTCGACGACCTTCGACGTGGTCGGACTCAGCGTCGGTACCGTCGACCTGACCTTGGATGGCACTGCCGACGGCTACGAGACGCGTACCATCTCGTTCTTGGTGGCGGATCGCTTTCTCAATGTCCCCGCCGCTGATGTCATTGGCCTCAACGAAACTCTCAATGTTGCCGTGACCCTGACGCCCGACGGTGCACCCAGCGGTGGCATCACCGTCAACGTCGCCGCCTCCGACCCGAACGTGCTGGAAGTCCTTACGCCGACGTTGTCGTTCTCGTCCGGGCAGACCTCCCGTACCGCCACCGTGCGCGGCCGTGGTGTCGCCGGCCTGGTCGACTTGACCGTGTCTCACCCCAGCTACGCTCCCGATACGATGCGTCTCGCGGTGAGCGGCACGCTCGATTCCAACGATGCGGACGGGGACGGCATCCCCAACGACATTGAGGAACAGCTCTACGGCACCGACCCGGCCAGCGTCGACAGCGACGAGGACGGTTACCCCGACAACGTCGAGATCGACGAGGGTTCGGATCCGACGTCGGCGGATTCCATTCCGGTGGCGGTGACGACGTTTGCCGTGGCACCCGCCTTCACCGTCACCAACCGGCGCGGCGACAAGGTTGGGTTGGCCTCCGTGGTGTTCTCCGTATCGAATCGTTCGTTGGCCGCAGCCGCCGAGCAGCCCGGCAACGAGGCACTCCTTCGATATGCCAGCGGCCCGGCGTTCTCGGTCGCCAACTCAGGTCCGGGGAACAGTTTCGCCACCGCTTGGTCTTTCTTCTCCACCGACAACCGCAGCTCGGGAACACTCCGCGAGTCCTACTTCCCCGAGTTCACCGTGACCAACCGCGGTCCGGCCAACATCGAGGTGGCGGCAACGACCCTGACCGTCGACAACGGGACGCTGCGCATCGTTCTCGTCGATTTCGACCCGCCTGGCAGTGACGTCGAGGGGGAGCGTGTCGAGATCCTCAACGCCGGGGCGTTTGCGGTCGACATGACGGGTTGGACCCTGCGCGACCTGTCCGGGACGACCTTTACCTTCCCGAGTTTTGTGCTCGGGCCGCAGCAGTCGGTCAACGTTTGGGTCAAGAGCGGCACGGCCACGGCCACCGATTTGTACTGGGGACGGGGCTCCGAAGTTTGGGATGCGACCGATCGCGCCGTGTTGCGCGACGCAAGTGGGAACCTGCGCGACGTGCGCGCCTATCCGTGATCGAAGTCGAGGTACACAAGATGGAACATGCGAATGATGTGATCGGTAGCCGACGACGTGCCGGCAACCGCCGTGGGCGGTGCGCCCTCGCGGCAGGCGTGATCGCGGGCCTCCACTTGGCGCTGGCCGCATCAGTCCCAGCCCAAAGCTTCACCAGTGGTTCGACCGGCGAGGATGGCTCGCTGGTCTACCTATCCGGCACCAACAATTTCTTCCCGCCCGCGGGCCTCGATGCCGATGGCGACGGGGTGTACCACTTCACCAGCGTCTTCATCGCCAGCGGCGTGACGGTGAAGTTCCGCGCCGATCGTATGCCCAACCGCCCGGTGGTCTGGCTCTCGTCCGGCGACGTGTACATCGCAGGCACTCTCGACCTCAACGGCGAGAATGGGGGCTCGAGTAGCAATCCAAACAACGCCGTGCCCGGTCCGGGAGGATTCCACGGAGGCATGGGCCGAATCGGGAACGCGATCGAGGCTGCACAAGCGGGTCAGGGTCCAGGAGGCGGAATGCCGTCGACGGCTGATGGCGCGGGTGCTGGTGGCGGCGGTAGCTCTGCGGCAGGAAAGGCTGGAAGAAAGGCCAGTGTAGAAGGAGCAGCTACGACCGGTGCGGGCGGGGTCTCGTACGGGAGCCGGCTCATTGTGCCGCTAATCGGGGGTTCGGGCGGTGGTGGGGCAACTGGATCCCCGACGGGTGGTGGAGGAAGTGGAGGTGCGGGGGGTGGAGCAATCCTAATTGCATCGTCGACGATCGTATCTCTCCCGAGCGGCGGCAGGATTCAGGCCGACGGAGGCACTGGCGGTAGCTGTTACGGCGGTGGTGGAAGCGGTGGCTCGATTCGCCTAGTTGCGCCATCATTGATCTTTGGCGGTAGCCTAAATGCAAACGGTGGAGGTGGGAATTCTAGCTGTGGCAGCCCTGCCGCTGGTGGTGATGGATCGACCGGACGCATACGCATTGAAGGGACCGTGGTTGGCAGCCTTCCGAGCGGAAGTCCGCCGACTGTCGTCTCCCCCACCTTCGGTGAACTCTTCCCGACCTCCCTGCCTCAGGTACGGGTGACCAAGGTCGACGGCGAGGCGTTGCCGACCTATCCGACCGCCGGTGGCAACCCCGCGGACGTCACCATCGACGCGGCCGGACCGGTTACCCTCGAAATCGCCGCGACGCGGATTCCGCTCGGTACCTCCATCCAGCTCAAGCTCACCGCCGAAGACGGAACGGTCGTCCCGGGAACATCCTCGCCCCTTGCCGGGACCTTCGAGGAATCGACAGCGACGGCGACGCTGACCATTCCCTACGGTCTGTCGCGCTTCGTGGTCTTCGCGACCTGGGCTCAGTAACGCGGCGCAACTCCAACGCATGACGAAGGCGGGGATCATGGCGGCAGGCGGTGTTCGGGCTACGATGGCGCGGAGATGGTTCTCCTCCGCCTGCCTGGTGTTGGCAGCGCTGGCGCTCGGCGCGACCCAGGCACGCGCCGCCAACGTCATCGCCGTCGGCTCCGCCGTCGCCGAACCGGGCGACACCGGCGTCGTCGTGCCGCTCTCCTTGTCCAGTGATGCTGCCCTCAGCGTCGTCAATGCACGCATCGGCTTCAACACCAGCCTCTGCACCCACCTGACCCAACAATCCGTCCGTCGCCCCGCGGATACCTCCGGCCGCACCGTCGTTGCGCCGCAAGAGGGCGGTGCCGTCTGTCCGACCACGGCCCAGGCGCGCTTCGTCTACTTCGAGTTCTCCGGTAATCCGCCGGTCGCCATCGGCGCCGGCAACGGCGTCGTCGGGGAATGGGTCTTCGACGTCTCCCCCGATATCCCGCCGGGGACCTACACGCTGACGCTGAGCCTGCTCCAGGCGAGCAGCGGTCCGACCAACCTCACTTCTTCCTTCTCCGTCGTATCCGGACAGCTCACCGTCATCGGCCCGCCGACCCCGACGTTCACGATCACCGCCACCCCCACGCTGACGCCGACCGCCACCGACACCGTGCCGCCGACGGAAACGCGGACACCCACCCCAACCCTGACGCCGACTCCGACCCGTACGCCGACGCTGACCCGCACGCCGACCGCAACCCCGGACACGACGAATCCGGAGTTCACTCTCTTGCTGTACGGTGAGGAAGTCCTCGCCGATGGCCTGGTCATCCAGACGAGCGAGACGATCGCCGTCGAGGCCGGCGACGACTCCGGGATCAGCCGCGTCGAGTTCTCCCTCGACGGCCCCGAAGGCGAGCGGGTCCTTGGCGTCCGCACCGGAGCCGGCCCGCGCTACGAGCAACTCTGGAACATCATCGGCTTCCAACCCGGCGACTACGCGGTGCGGGTGACCGTCGTCGACGTGCGGGGCAATCGTTCGACACGCACTGCCAACGTCCAACTCGTCCCGGCAGCACCTCCGGCGCCGACGATCACCATTCCCGTCGCCGGCACGACCCTAGGCCTGCCCCTGTTGCGCGTCGAAGGGACCGCCGAACCGATGTCGTTGGTGACGCTGTTCATCAGCGGCGTCGAGGCGGGCTCGGGCAACGCCGGCGCCGACGGTCGGTTTACCATCGAAGTGACGCTGGAGGACGGTGGCAACGTTCTCACCGCCAGCGCCCGTAACCTCGGCGGCGAGGGCCTTCCCAGTGCCGGCGTAGCGGTGACCTTGGATCGCACCGCACCGCCGTCGCCCGAACAGCTGACGGCCGCGGCCCGCCCGAACGGGCTCGTCCGGCTCACCTGGAGCAAGCCGGCGACGGCCGCCCAACTCGTGTACGACGTGTACCGGTCGACGAGCAGCTTCGCCGCGCCCGAACAGGCGATCAAGGTCAACACCTCGCCCGTAACCGATACCCGTTACGAAGAAGATCCGGGCATCGACGGCACGTATTTCTATCGCGTCGTGGCCGTCGATGACCTCAGCCGCCGGAGTGCGCCGTCGAACGAAGCCGGCGCCACCGCCGATTCGGTTGCTCCGGTGGTTACCGAAATCGAATTCATCCCCAATGGCGAAGCGAACGAAGCCGCGGCCCGCTTCGGCGTCGGCAATGTGCAGATTCGGCTGCGCCTGAGCGAGCCGGTGCAGGGCACTCCGTTCGTCAGCATCGCCCCCAGCGCCGGGTTGCCCTGGATCCTGCGGCTCTTCAACGAGGATGCGACCACAGTCGTCAGCGCCTTCGAGATCGACGCCGACACCGCCTCCGGTGAAGCGCGCGTAACCTTTGCCGCGCGCGACCTCGCCGGCAACCGCGGCACCAGCATCTCCGGGGTCGATCGCTTTGTGGTCGACACCGCCGGGCCAGTGGTCACTGCCGTCGAGGTGGTGCCCTCCAGTCCGGCGCACAACGATCCGAACGAACCGCTGACGATCGTCGCTACGTTGCAGCTTTCCGAGCCGGTCGTTGCCGCCGACTTCCAACGCGTCGCGTACAAGCTCAGCGGGCCAGGCCGTACTTCGACGGAAATTGATGGTTTCCCGCAGCCGGGTGGTGACGCTCGCACCTGGGTCGTCGAGTTCACCTTGCCGGCGGATGCGGGAGTCGACGGCCCGGAGAACGTGCTGCTCGATGTCGAGGTCGTCGACGATCTCGGCAACTTGGGCGTATCGGACGATGTCGATGCGGGCCTGCAGGTGTATCAAGGTTCCTTGCCGCCACTCGACGTCCCCAGCGGGTTACGTGCCCAAGCAACGGCTGGTGGTCGGGTGGTTCTCAGTTGGGACCCCGTCGACGAAGCCGCCGGATATCAATTGTACCGCAGCGGACCGCAGCCTTCGTCCGAATGGGAGCCAGTGGGTGACCGCATTCCTGTTGCGACGCGTATCGACGTGCCACCTGTCGAAGGCGAGTATCTCTATACGGTCGCCAGCCTTCGCATCGTTGGCCTAGCCGAGGCGGAGAGCGCGCCCAGCGAGCCGGTCTCCGCCGTGTCGGATGCGACGCCGCCTTCAGCCCCAACCGGCTTATCGCTGGAACTCGACGCGGCAGGCCGCGGCATCGTGGCGACTTGGGATCCCGTCGACGACGCTGGTACACCCCAATACTTGCTGTACCGCGGCGATCGGGGCGTCGGTGAGAATCTGGATCCGACGGGCATGGTCCCTCTCTCGTTGGAAAGTGTCGATCATCTCGAAGATCCGTACTTCCTGGATCAACGTCCGTCGGCCACCGAACACGCCTACGTCGTTACCGCCCTCGATGCCGCCGGCAACGAATCCGCACCGTCGAACACGGCCTATCTGAATGCGGGGTTGTTGCCCGTTACGGACCTCGAGGTGATTCGCCGAGACGACAGCGCGCCGGAAGTCCTCTGGGATCATCCGGGAGGGAACCTATTCGGCTTCGTGGTGCGATTCCCCGAACTCGGCGTCCAGGTGTACGAAGGTACGGATCGGTTATTCGTCGATGAGGGCTACACGCAAGGGCGGCGCGACTACGAAGTGGCGGCGTTCGATGCTGGTGGCGCCGAAAGTTTGGCGCGGCAGATCGCGCTGCCTAACGCGGACTTCGTCGTGCTCAGCGGCGAGCGCTTGCGGCGCGGCGGCTTCGAGCCGGTGGAAGTGGCGGTCACGAACAACGACCCCCAGGCGACACTCGCCAACGCCCATGTCGAAGTCCAGCTAGGGAGCGTCGTGCGTCGCGGTGCACCGTTCTCGTTGGCGCCGGGGGCTACCGTTACGCAGACGGTCGTCGTCGCCCTGCCGGTTGGGGCCGTCGAGCCGGTCGAAAGGGTCGTGCGCCTGGTTGTGCTGCCTGCTTCGGGTGGTCGTGTGCGCATTGAGAAGTCCGCCGACGTCGAGGTGATCGAGGGTGGTCCGTTGGTCGAAGTCGAAGGACGCGACTTCACCGAAGATGGACAAGGTTGGGCCCGCTTCCGGCTTGAGAATGATGGCCCGGTCGAGATACAGATCTTCACCGCACGCAGCTTCGGGGCCAAGGATTCTCCGGACATCCGACTCCGTCTCCTCGACGACGAGGACAACGTGTTGTCCACCTCGGGGTATCGCGAGGCGCTGTCGGTGAATGTCGGCACGTTGCTCAACGGAATGACCATCGCACGGCTCGCACCCGGCGAGGTGTTCGCGTCGGAATGGTTCGAGGTCGATGTGCCGGCCGGGACACCGAATCCGGTGACGCTGCAACTCGAAATCGATCGGTACTATTTCGGGATCGGCACGGCGGACGAGGTCGTCGCCATCGGTAACGCGGCGCGCGGTGCCGCCGACGTTGGCGAACTTCCTTGGGGCGGCGGGTTGAGCGACGAGGTGTGCGACGTGGCGGTGACCCAGCCGGATCCAGAGTGTACGGCGACGGCGCCCGAGGAGTTCGGCGTCGAGCCGGAGGTTTCGCTTGGTGGTGCGCCGGTACGACTGCGCGGTTGTGCCATCGAAAGCTTCTCCGGACTGAAGCTCGCCAACGCGAACTTGGAGATCGCCGTGCGTGACGGCGGCTTCGAGTGGAAGCGTAGTGTCACGACGGACTGCGCCGGCAACTTCGTCTACGACTACCAGCCTGGGGCGGGGGAGAGCGGCGAGTACACCGTGTCGGTGCTCTACCCGGGGCAAGAAGCACGACCGGCACATGGAAGCTTCGTGGTGGGCGGGGTGACCGTGCGGCCCACGTTCATCGAGTTCGTGGCGGCCTACGACTACGAGGCGCAGCGCAGCCTGCGAGTCGTCGCGGGCCGTGGTGTCAGCTTCCCCAACCTGCAGATTCAGTTGGAAGGGGAACCCGACGGGATCGAGTTGAACTTCGACCCTCCGGCCGGACTACTTCCCGAGGGTGAGGTCGAGATTCCGTTGCGCTTCGTCGGCCGCCGCAGCGCGCCGAGTTCGGGACTGTTCGACCTGTTGGTGCGGGACGGAGCGACACTGTTGCGCCGGATTCCGATTTCTTTCCGACTGTCGGAGGCGGAAGGCGTCTTGCGCGCCCAGCCGGCGAATCTGTCCACCGGATTGCGCGTGGGCGAACAGCTCGTGGAAGCGGTGGAGGTCTCGAACGTCGGCTTGGCGCCACTCCTCGGGGCGGAGGCCAAGCTCTTTGGTGCGCCGGCCTGGGTGAGTCTGGTTGGCGAGACGGCGCTGGGAGACCTCGAGGTCGGCGTGGAGCGGGACGTCGAGCTGCGCTTCGCCCCCCCGGAATCGACCCCGATCGGCCGTTACACGTTCACCCTGCGCATCGAGGCGGCGCGACGGCCGCCGGTCGATGTGCCGGTGAGCGTCAGCGTGGTGGCGGAGGCGGGAGCGACGGGGTCGCTCGTGGTGCGTGCCTCCGACGTGTACACGGCGACACTGCGTGACGATGGTTCGGTGATTGCGGGACTCGAAGGGGTTCGGCTGCGGCTGCAGAACGACGTCGACTACGGCATCGAGTTCACGGGTACGACGGACGCCAACGGCGAGTTCGCGTTCGAAGAAGTGCCGGCTGGAAGCTACCTGCTGCGGGCGACCAAGGCTGGTCATGACAGCGTGAATCTACGGGTACGGGTGCGCCCGGATACGACGACGACGGAGGAAGTGTTTCTGCTGAATCAGTTCGTCGTCATCGAGTGGTCGGTGCGGGAGATCACCATCGAGGATCGCTACGAGGTGACGCTGGAGGCGGTCTTCGAGACGGACGTGCCGGCGCCGGTGCTGGTCTTCGAGCCGGCCGGAATTCAGTTGCCCCCGATGCGCGCCGGGCAGGTATTGCAGGGAGAGATCCGCCTGACGAACCACGGCTTGGTGCGCGCGGACGTGCGCAACGTCGTGATGCCGGAGGACGACGCGTATCTGGACTTCGAGTTCGGCGCGACGTTGCCGGACACGTTGGGGGCGCACGAGTATGTGGTGATCCCGTATCGGATCCGCGCGCTGAAGAACTTCCCGGCCGCGACGAGCCAAACCACGGCGGGAGAGACCCTGGCGGAGACCGCGCCCGGCGAGGAAGAGGAGGAGGAAGGAGACGACACCGGCGGACCGGCGACGCAATACGTGTGTTCGGACTACGAATGGGTCTGCGCCAACGGCAAGTTGGCGAAACGCCGCAACTGTGTGCCGATCAGTGGTCCGGGGAGCGGTGGTCGACCGGGCTCCGGCAGCCCATCCAATGGCGGTCCCGTAGGTGGCACCGGGGGGGGGTCTGGCACGCCAGGCGGGGGAAGCGGTTCGGGAAAGAGCGGCGATCCAGGTCCCGGAGGGTTCAGCCCTGGGCCAGGAGTGCCCCCGGGTCCGCCTGGCCCGGGTAGCGAGTGCGATGAGTGCGGAGAGCCGCGCCCTCCGACGACCCTTACGATCAACGACGAAGGAGTGGTCCTCGAGGTACTTGGGGTCGGTATCGATGTGTTGAACGCGATCGGAGTCTCGGACTTTACGCCGGACGTCAATGGCGAACTCGAGATCGAAGAGGGCGAGGAGTGCTGCGAGAGCGAAAACCGGATGGCTAACTACAAGCGGGTCTCAGGAAGCCAAGACGGCAGCATCGACGGGGATTTCGAGCTTTCCAAACGGCGACTTCTCAAGAACCTGCCGGTACTTCGCTGGCTGGGGAAATTCATCCCTGTCGAATTTGGACTCCGCGGATCTCTCGAGATCTCAGGTGATGCGACGCTTGGCGGTCAGTTCTCAGACTGCGAGGACTTGAGTTGTCCCGAGGTTGAGGCGAACGGAAGCTTCGGAGTCGAAGTTGCCGTGTTTGGTGAGATTGGCGGGGGGCACTACTGCGGCATCATCAGCGACGACGAGGACTGTGCCCTGCTTGGTGCAGAGGGCGGGGGAGCTCTCGGGGCAGGTATCGGAGGGGCGTACGAGTGCAGTGAGCGGTGCCTCAATCTCTACGCGAGCCATAATGGCCTGGAAATTTTCGTTCGAGTGTACGGTCCAGACGGTACCTTCACGGTAGCTGGTGTCAGCAGTGAGTTCTCTCTGCAGGTCATCGACCCAGGGGTCGCTGAGACCTGCGTTCCCGTCGGGTTATGAGGTGCCAAGATGGCGATGGTGAGGATGCTCCAATTGATCATGTGGCGCCGCCTAGTGGTGGTTGCAGTGACGGCATTTCCGATGATGATGCCGTTCCTTAGTGCTGTGCATGCTCAGACGCCAACTCCAACAGCGAGGGTTCCGCTGGCCTCTCCGCGATATGCGACAGGTCCCGAGTTGGAGAATATGATCCGCGTCACCCAAGTATTTCCGTACATGGAACGGCAGGCGATCCCTCCATATGAGATCCAGATCGTTCCGTCAGGGTTCCGCAATCGAGTATCGGCGGTGGATGCGATGGTGGCGCGTGTGTCGGCGATGATGGATTTTGATTTTGAGGCTTGGGTGCAAAGCTGGCACCCCGACCTGCAGGAAGAGCTTCTCGACGGGCGGCTGGGGCTACCCTCTGACCCGAATCGCTGGACCGGTTGGTGGGCCAACGTTTTCGCCAATCATCGCTTTCGAATCGTCCGCGAGATTCAGACGGGTACGTTCCATATCGTTTCGTACAAGGTTGAGCCGATCGGTGGCCTCGCTTCCGACTCGATCGAGATTCCCGTCCCGTTCGAGGCTATCAATGGTGAGTACTTCGTCACCGATGCATTGTCTCGTGACGGGCTCGTCACGAGCTCACCGTGGTCGAGTGGGGCACTCGAAGAAACGGTTGTGCTCGAATGACGCAGCAATGGCAGATCTCATGGTTCTCTCGATCGCTGGCGCATGGGATACTGACCTCCCTGACCTTCCCACTCCTGCTCAGCGCAGCGCAGGCGCAACCTGAGTTCGGGGAGTGGCAGGCGAAGGAGTTCGTGAAAACCTCGGAAATTCGCACTTACTCTCGCGAATATTCCACGCCAATTCTGGTGACCCCTAGTTGCGACGTCACAAGTATGTCGTCCGATCCTGAGGGAATCGCCATTCGAAACTTAGAGGCGCGACTTTGTGGTGATGTCGATG
Organism: uncultured Binatia bacterium (SeqCode); assembly: GCA_964524885.1. Classification (GTDB taxonomy): domain Bacteria; phylum Desulfobacterota; class Binatia; order HRBIN30; family HRBIN30; genus CALJUJ01. Next base: position 79,054 of record CAZGEJ010000002.1, on the reverse strand, counting down.
CGTGGATCGCGACTTTCGATGCGGAATGTCGCAATCGAATCGACCGTAGTCTGCGCACCGGAACGCAATCGCGCGAGGGGCTCATGGCGAGCTGGCAGACAGAGTTCGGAGACAAGACGATCCGGCTCGTTCGCTGGGTTGAGCTACCTTCATACATCGCCATAGTCTTCGAGAAGCGCGGATCGGATGGCGCTAGTACGTTCGGTGTCGTCGTGACGAGCCCCATCGAGGGAACCTGGAGGACCTCGTTGATGTTGGACGAGCATCCCATCCTCGAAGCGCTCAAAACCGGTGCGACTGAAGTTTCTGGACAGGTGCGCTGACGTGAGGATCATCATGCGAAGCTGCACCGGAGAACATCGAATCGAACACTCCAGGCTGCGAGCCTGGAGCGTGCGCGTCTCGCGGCATGTTTACCTCGCCCTTGTTGCGCTCCATGTCGCTCTTGGTTCGGTGGCGGATGCGCAAGTCTGCGCGCGGGTGCGGATTGAGATTGCGCAGGAGGTCAGCCTCGAGCGGCAGGCTTTCGAGGCGCGCATGCGGATCACCAATGCCTTCCCGGCGCTTCCGCTCGATGAGTTCCGCGTCGATGTTAGCTTCGAACGCGAAGACGGCAGCATCGTCGAGGCGACCTCCGATCCGAATGATCCCGACGCGGCCTTCTTCCTACGTGTCGATTCCCTGCAGGGCGTGACCGGCGTCGATGGGACCGGCTCCATCGCGCCGGGCGATACCGCCGAAATCACTTGGCTGATCATCCCCGCTGCCGGGGCCGCCGGCACCGACTTGGTCGGTAGGCGCTACTTCGTCGGCGCCCGCGTTCGTTATTCCGTCGGCGGTCTGGAGGAGGATCTCGAGATCGCCCCCGACTTCATCACCGTCATGCCGCTGCCATCCCTCGAACTCGACTACTTCCTGCCGGAAGAGGTCCGCGGCGACGATCCGCTGACGGAGGAAATCGAACCCATCGAACCTTTCAATCTCGGGGTGCGCATTCGCAACAACGGCGTCGCGCCGGCCGTCAATGTCCGTATCGACTCGGCGCAACCACGCATCATCGAGAACGAACAAGGACTACTCATCGACTTCCGCATCGTGGAAAGTTTCCTCGACGATGCACCGGCGACGCCCTCTCTTCTGCTGCCGTTCGGCACCATCCCCGCCGGCGGCGCGCGCGTCGGGCGCTGGACGATGATCTCCACCCTGGCTGGAGTGTTTACCGAGTTCGTCGCCAAGGTCACCCACGCTGACGAGTTGGGCGGAGCACTCACCTCCCTGCTGCGCCGGGTCGATACCCATCGGCTCATCAAAGACGTCCTCAGCGATCTTCCCGGCCGTGATAGCGTGCGCGATTTCCTGGCGCGCGACGACGAAAGTCTGCGCTTGTTCGAATCCTCCGGCCTCGACTTCGACGTCGCGGACCAATCGGTGACCGCTGGGATTGGTCCCGAGCCCGCTGCTGCAGCGAACGTATATCGCCTCGAGGTTGCGGTACCCGTTGGCTTCTTTTTCGTTGATGTCGAAGATCCGACCGCGGGGACACTCGCCGTCAAGCAGGCGGTGCGTGCCGACGGCAAGCTCATCCGGGCGGAGAACATTTGGCAACAACGTCTCGGCCTCGGTGAGGAAATGGGCCAGCGCCTGCGCCTGTTCGACATCGGCGGCCCGGGTGTCTATCGCCTCGATTTCGCCGCCATCGCGACGAGAAACCGGGCCCCAATTATAGCTCCTGTGCCCGAACGACGGATGGTCCGCGGGCAGTTCGTACAGCTCGACGTGGCCGCCGTCGACCCCGACGGCTCCGTCCCCTTGTTGTCGAAGCTGCTGGCCCCCGCCGGAGCGACCTTCGTCGACCAAGGCAACGGCACCGGCTCGCTCGCGTGGCAGCCCGCCGCCGGTTTGACGGGCAGGTTCCCCGTGGCGTTCCGCGCCTCGGATGGGCAGGCCTTTACCTCCGCGGGCAGCGACATCATCCTCTGCGAACCCGAAGACACCGCTTGCCTCGAGGGCCCGCCGACGCCGACGCCGACTTCGAGTCCCACCGAGTCGCCCACCGCGAGTCCGACCGCGACGCCAACACCTACCGCGACGCCGACCCCGACCTGTCCGGATGCGGATGAGGATGATGTCTGCGACGAAGACGACAACTGCCCTTACACCGCGAATCAGAACCAGCTCGATCGTGGCGGTATCGGTGTTGGGTCGCCGGCCGACGGTATCGGCGACGCGTGCCAGTGCGGTGACGTCAACGGCGACGGTCGTGTGCTCACGGGTGACTCTACGATCATTCTCCGTTCGCTCCTCAATCCACCGACGGCGACGCTGAGTCGGTCGCAGCTGTGCGATGTGGGGGGCACCGCAGGCTGCTTCACCGCCGATGCGACGATCATTCTGCGCAGTCTTCTGAATCCGCCGACGGCGACTATTCTTCAGAACTGTCCCCCGGCACAGCCGCCGAGCCCTTAGGGGCGGAGTGCCGTGAGCGCTAAGGTAGATTGGCTTTACGAAGTCTCATCGAGGTTGAGGGGATCGGATGATGTCGGTACTCGGACGCATGCGGAAGATCCAGCAGGCGATGCAAGCACGGATCTTTCAAGTCGTGATCGTCGCCAGCACGCTGGCGGTTCTTTCTCAGGTGGCGCTGGCTGCGCCGATCGTGACCTTCACGCCCAACACCCTGACCGCGGGTGCCGGTAATACGGTCGTGACCATTCAGGTCAACCCGAACGGCTCGGAAATCAGCGGCCTCAACCTCAGCTTCAGTATGGTTGCGTCCGAGATCACCTTCGTCTCGGTGGCCGCCTCCCCGGGGCTCAATGGTTCCGGCAATGCCACTGGCTTTTCCTTCACCGCAAGCTTCCAGACGAATCAGACCTCGACGTTCACCGTCGGCACGGTCACCCTCGCCGGCGTGACGGTGGGCGGCGTCGTCTCGGACGCGAGTTCGACGTGGGACGACGAGAACTTCAACTCAGTCAATTTCAACCTGGGGAACGTCATCTCCGTCGTCTCGGGCCCGTCGCCGACCCCGACCATTACCCAAACACCCACCCTGACACCGACCGTGACCCCGACGCTGACGCCGACGGTCACGGTGACCAACACGCCGACGTCCTCGCCGACCCAGACACCTACCCGGACGCCGACGAACACACCGACGGCGGTGCCGACGAATACGCCGACGCTGACCCGGACGCCGACGAACACGCCGACGCAGACGCCGACGCGCACGCCGACGAATACGCCGACCCAAACGGGAACCCAGACACCTACCCGGACGCCGACGAATACGCCGACGGCAGTACCGACGAACACGCCGACGCTGACCCGGACGTCGACACAGACGCCGACGGTGACCGCCACGCGCACGCCGACGAACACGCCGACCACGACGTCGACGCAGACGCCGACGCGTACGCCGACCAACACGCCGACGATCACCTTGACGCCGACCGTCACCGATACCCCGACCAATACGCCGACGCCGACGATCGCGCCACCGCGTCTGACCTCGGGTGTGGTCGTCAACTCGACGCGCGTGTTCTGCGTTGGTCAGCCCAACGTCGCGGCGCCGAACATCGAGGTGTGGAGCGCCGGCCCCGACGGGCAGGTCGACAACGGCGGTGACGACGACGAACTCCTCGGCACGGGCATGACCAATGCCAGCGGCGTGTGCGAGAGCAGCCCCGGCATCGGCGTCAACCGGCCGCTGGTCGTCGGCGAGTTCATCTACGTCATCGACCAGAGCAACAGTCTCATCAGCCCCGCCGTCCAGGTGAAGCAGCAGGCCACCGCGCCGGCGGCGTCGCCGGCCGGTCTGGCTGCCCTCGTCGGCATGCTCGCCGGCGTGTCGTTCCTGCTGCTGCGCCGCCGACGCGGGCAGCAGCCCGAGGCATGAGCCGCCGACCGACATCCATCACCCTGCCGCGGGCCGCCGTGATCCATCACGCGCGGCCCGCGCCGCTTTGGCCCTGAGGCCGAACTTCCGCGCACGATCGCGCCGGCGCCATGAAGCGTTTCCTCATTCGCACCGCCGAGGGGTTTTGGGAGTGGCTGATCGTCGATCTTCCCGCGATGATCATCGCACTGCTCGGGTGGGTACTCGGGAGAACCTGGATCGAGTTCGGGCTGCGTCTGACCATCGTCGGTATGCTCGTGTATCTGGTGCGAGCGTTGTGGACACGCCTGAGTGACGCCGACGACAGCAGTCCGCTGACGACCATCGGCATGTTCGCCCTCTTGGGATTCGTCGCGATCCTGGCCGTCACCGCCTATACCTCCGGCCTCTGGCGCGAAATCCGCCCCGCCTGGTGACCCCTGGGTGGGTGGTCGGAATCACCAAGGCCACCGACCCTCCCACTCCCCATTACACTCACACCAACACTCACACGATTCACTATTTCCAAGTTCCGCTCGGAAGGAACGGGCCGCGCCGCGCCCGTCAGCGGGGTGCGGACGGGCGGAGGCGAGTGATTAGTGTTGGTGTTGGTGTTGGTTGGCTTCAAGCCACCAACACTCACACTCACACTCACACGATTCACTATCTCCCAAGGGCGGATCAGTAGGGGGTTTGCCAGATGAGGTCGGCGCCGCTGTTGCCGAGGGAGTCGGTCGACGTCACCACCTTCCAGCGGCGCGTCAGGTAGTACTCCGCCGTGACCTCGTTGCCCTGGTCCTCGCCCAGGCCTTGGGTCACCGACACGTACAAGTTGGGCAGCAGATAGCGGCCGATGCCGACCCGACCGCCGGTGAGGTCGATGTCGCGCATGTCGACGCCGAGACTCTCCAGGCCCAGTGCCTCCGACACCGCTTTGCCCAACACCCCGGCGGCGAAGCCGCTGGTGATGCCGAGGGCGCGCTCTTGCAGCGTCGTCTTCTCCCCCTCGTCGAGTTCGCTCGTCGGCCGCCCGAACAACAACACGGCCAAGATATCGGCTTGCTCCAAGGCCGGGTCGCTGCTCAGCGCCAAGGTCGGTTTCTCGACCGTGCCGCCGAGGCGCGCTTCGATCTCATAGGGCGGCTTGCGGTGCACCGCCACGACGTTGAGGCGCGGATTGGCGACGCGCCCACCAGCGAACCGCACCTCGCCGCTCTGGATCTTGAACTGGCGCCCCTGGATCTCCAGCCAACCGCGCACCGCCTCGATCACCCCGACGACCTCGGGCTCCTTGGTCGGCTGCTTGCGCACCCGCAACTCGCCGCGCAACTCGACGTCCGCCATCTCGTGCTTGATGCGCGTGTTGCGCTTCACCTTCAACACGACGTCCGTCGTCAGCCGCTCGAGCAGCGACGGCAGCTCCGCCGCCGGCGCCGCCTCGCTCGCCGTGTCCTTCTGCGGCTTGGTGCTGTCGATGACACGAATGGTGGTGTCGCGCTCGGCTTCTTCGTTGCGCTCGAGGAACTTGAGGTCCGGCTTGAGGTAAGCTTGCTCGAGACGCAATTCGCCGCCCAGACTCGGATCGAGCAAGCTGCCGCTGAAGCGGAGTTCTCCGCCGACGAGGGCTTGGTAGCGCTTGGTCCAGATCGGCGGCCAGTCACGTGCCGTCAGCGCCAGGTCGAGCGCCGCCGGACCCTCGACGTCGAGATCGGCGCTGCCCTGCACGCGCAACTCGCCGTCACGCGCGCTGGCATACATTTCCTCCAAGCGAAGATGGCGATCGTCGAGCCGCAGCCGCCCGCGCAATTCCTTCACGCGCACACCCAGTTGCGCCAACTTGAAGTCGTCGGCGTCGATGCCGAGGGTGCCGAAGAGTCGCGGCCGATCGAGCGTGCCGCCGAGGTCGATGGCGGCGTGCAGCTGCCCGTTGAAGTCGCCGAGATGGGGCTGCAGCAACGACGCGAGGATGTCGAGTTGCATAGCTTCCGACTCGATGCGACCGCTCAGCTCACCGGTGGGCCGCACCTCCGTCGGCGCATCGAGACGCCACGCCACGGGTAGGGCGGCGCGGGCGACGAGGCGGTGCTGCTCGTCTTGTTCGTAGACCAAGTCGGCGCGTGCCTCGCCGCCGCGATAACTCGCCTCGAAGTGCGCCGCGCCGCGCTCGGCTTCGGCGAGCCTGAGTTGGAGCAGGTCGCCGCGCAAGTCGAGCATCGGGGCCGCCGCGGTTCCGCTCACCCGAAGCCCGGCGTTGAGGTTGCCCGACAGCGGACCGAGGCTGGGGATCACCGGCACCAGATTCTCGAGGCTGAAGTCGTCGGTGTGCACGGCGAAAGAGAGGCTGCCGCTGGTGCCGAGACTGCCGCCGAATTCGATGCGCTGGTCGCCGTTGAGGAAGATGGTCGGCTCGACTTCGAGGCGTGTGCCGACGCGTTTGGCCTGGCTCGGTTGCACCAGGGTCCACGTGCCCCAGGGCAGTTCGCTGGCGAAGTCGTGCAGGGTCAGCTCGCTCGTGCCGACGTCGTGTTGCAGTTCGGCGCGCAGGCGATGTTGGCGGCCGTCCGGTTCGGTGACCGAAGCGGCGACGTGAATGCCCTGCCGTGCCGTGGCGGTGAGGTCGATCTGCGCTTGCGCGTTGGTGAGCGGGATGGGGTGTTTGATGCCTTCGATGAGCGCGGTGATCGCGCCGCCCACCCAGCCCGAGGCATTGCGCGACAGCGATGCGTCGATGGTGCCGCTGCGGAAGCTGACTTCCTCGAGGCTGATCTTGTTCAACTTGGCTTGGGCTTGCAGCCGCGGCTCGGCGAGGGTGCCACTGACGTCGGCGACGACCTCGATGCGGCCGCGGCCGGAGACGCGTCGGCTCTCGCCCCAGGGGTCCAGGCGCGGGATCGACAGACCGACGGAGAGAGAGGCCGGGCCGTCGAGGGCGAGGCCGACGGCTCCCGTGGCATGCAGCGTGGCGCCACGGGCGCGCGCCTCGAAACGGTGAATCTGCACCACCTGGTCGGCGAGCCCGACCTCGACGTGCGCTTCGTCGAGGCGCACGCCGTCGATGTCGGAGCGACCGACGTGCAGCTTGGCCTGCGCCCGCAGAGCGTCGAGCGTCAGCCCCTCGCCCTCGATCACACCCTGGGCGTCGAGGCGTGTCGTGGGGAGCGGCGACTCGAGCGGCACCAGGGCGGCATCGAGGTCGTCGACGTCGAGTTCGGCGGCGAAGCGGGCGGGCGTGTCGCGGTGCAGGTCGCCGCGGAGGCTGGCTGAACCGTAGGCCCCGTGCAGCGTCGCGTTGGCGGCGACGTGGGTGGGGGTGAGCTGGGCTTGCAGCTCGAGATCGCCGATCGGTCGGTCGTAGGCCGACAAGGTCGTCAGGGCGACGTCGAGGCTGCCGTCGACGGCTGCGAGTCGGCTGAGTTGACCGGCCGCCGCGGCGCGTCCGCGGAGAGAACCGCGGGCTCCGGCCCAGGCGGTGAGGCCGTCGAGGCGGACGCCGTCGGTATGGAGCATGGCCGAGAACGGGAGGCCGGCGCCGCGCGTGTCGACGACGCCGTCGAGTTCGGCGCGGCCGCCAGCGAGCTGCAGGCGCGCTTGGATTGCCAGTTCGTCGAGGTTGCCGGCGACCGCAACCGTGCCGCGCGCTTCGACCTCGCGGCGCAACTCGGGCACCCAGCGCGTCAGCGACGCGCCCGCCAGCGGCTGCAAGCCGACGGTGCCGGTGATTTCGAGGTTGTCGAAGTGCCCGCTGGCGTCGCGCAGCAGGGCGTCGACGACGACTCGTGAAGCGCCGCTGTGTAGCTGCAGTTGATGCGCCTCGATGCGCGTCGGCTTCTCGCCGTCGTCGTAGGAAAGCCGACCTTGCACCTCGGCTTCGATGCCGCCCGGTGCGACGAGATGGCCCTGCAACGCGTCGAGCTGCACGCGCACCTTGGTGCCGCGTACTTCGACCGAGCCGCTCGCCTCGGTCCGGCGCAGCTGCCAATCCGGGTTGCCGCGCAGGTCGAGCCGGACGTCGGCGTCTTGCAGCTCCACGTGGGGGAAGAGGAAGACGAGATCCGGTTCCTCGTCGTCGGGATCATCGTGGCGCGGTTCGAAGACGGTGGCGATGTCGAGATCACCGCGTTTGTCCTCGTGCATGCGCAACACCGGCCGCACCAGTTCGACATGGGCGAAGGCGAAGCGTCCGGCGAGCAGTGCTTGCGGGTCGAGTTCGAAGCGGGCGTGGAGTTCGTCGACTTGCAGCACGGGAGTGTCGCCGTTGCGGATGTCGATGCCGACGAGGCGCAGATCGCGCCAGAGCGAGCCCTCGATGCGCGCCAGGGAAAAGGTGCCGCGCAGTTCGCGATTGAGCCAGGCGATGAGTTCATCACGCAAGGCGTCTTTGAACCACGAGCTGCGCAGAACGAGCCACGATCCAGCGAGCGCGCCGACGAGCGCCACGAGGATGCCGAGCGACACCCGGCGCAGCCAGCGTCGTCGACGCGGCGGCGGCGGGTCGACGGACATGGGGTTCGCGGTGCTCGACGCCTCGGGGTTCATGGTATCCAAGCTCAGAAGTACTGGCCGACGCTGAAGTGAATCTGCCAGGCCTGGTCGTTGCCCGGCGGTTGGAAGGGGAAGCCGACGTCGAGGCGCAACGGCCCGACGGGGGTGGCGTAGGTGACGCCGAAGCCGGCGGAGAAATCGAGGCCTTCGCCGAAGTAGTCGTAGCGTTGCAGCGATACCTCACCGACGTCGACGAATACGGCGGCACCGACGGCTTGCCAGATGTGGCGCCGCAGCTCGAACGAACCCTCGAGGGCGCTGCGCCCGCCGAGCGGATCCCCGGTGCTGGAGCGCGGCCCGAGCTTGCGCCGGCCGTAGCCGCGCACGCTGCGGTCGCCGCCGACGTAGAGGCGATCGTGCAGGGGAATGTCGGCGACGTTGCCGAGGTCGTCGACGGCGCCGATCTTGGCGCGCAGGCCGACGGTCAGACCGAGCGGAATGGGGTAGAAGCGTTTCATCTCGGCGACGAGCTTGTAGTAGTCGAAATCACCGCCCCACCAAAGGCCCAACTGTTCGGCGCTGAGACTGAATAAGCCGCCGCGCCGCGGGTCGAGCGGATCGTCGAGCGTATCGCGCACGACGCCGAGGCTCGGTCCGGTGACGTAACCGCGACGGCGGAAGCCGCCGATGGCGTCGACCGTTTCGCCGTCGACGTCGTTGAACTGGTCGCGTGCCAGGCGGTAGCCGACCCACATCGTCCACTTGCGGTGCAGGCGCACCTCGACGCGTGGGCGCAGGCGCGTTTCGTTGAGTAGGTACGTCACTTCGTTCTGCTGATCGTGGCCGAACTCGACGAGGCCGCGCACGTGCGGCGAGAACAGATGCGGCTGGATGAAGGTGGCGAGGCCGGCGGTCTGCAAGCTCGAGTACTTGGCGTCGAAGTGGACGCGTCGGCCGCCGCCGAAGAAGTTGCGGCTGCTCCACCGAATTTGGGCGCGGAAATCGTCCTGCGTGCCGTAGCCCACGCCGACGCGAATGTCGCGGAAGGGTCGTTCCTCGACGCGCACGAGCAAGTCGACGACGGGATTGTCGATGTCGCTGTCGGCGGCCAGGATTTGGACCGAGCTGAAGAGGCCGAGGTCGAGCAAGCGATCCCGTGCCGCGACGACGTCGTGCGGGCGGAACGGCTCACCCGCGACGAGGTCGACCTCACGCGCGATGATGTAGCGCGCCACCTTGTCGTTACCGTCGATGGTGACGCTGCCGTAGACGCATTCCGGCCCGGCGGCGATGCGGTACGTGACCTTGGCGGTGCGGACGCCGACGTCGACGGTCGCTTCGCGCTCGACGCGAGCGCGTGCGTGGCCGCGGTCGCGCAGCCCTTCGAGCAGGAGATTCTCGCTGTCGCGATAGGCGGTCTCGACGAAGGCTGCGCCGCGGCGCAGCGGCAGGCGTTCGAGCAGTTCGGGCGGCAGCTCGACGGGGGCGCCGCTGGGGTCGACGAAATGCAGTTCGTCGACGGGGATCGCCTCGGCCTCGGCGATGTCGATGTCGACGTCGACGCGCGTGTTCTGGTTCTTGCGCACCAGCGCGTAGCGCACCTGGGTCAGATAGCGCCCCTGCGCCTCGTAGAAACGCTCGAGGCGTTCGACGTCGTCGCGCAGGTCTTCGATGACGAACTTCGGCCGCCTCTCCCAGAAGCGGTACCAAGGACGCGCCTGGGTGTTCATCTCGGCGAGCAGTTGGCGCTTGGAGATGGCGTCGTTGCCGCGCAGGCGCAGGCGTCCGACGCGCGGCGCGGCGGGCGTCGGGGTGGGCTTGGGCTTCGCGGTGCCGGCGGCGCGCGTCCGGGTGATCTCGGGCGGTGGGGTATTGGTTTCGGCCTGCGCCCAAGCGGGGCGCAGCGGCAGCGCCAGGAGGATGGCGAGTGCGGCCAGCCGGCCGGCGATGCGACCGAGCGGCCGCCGCGTCATGGCTTGTCTCGCTGTCGGCGGGAGCGGCTGCGGCGCCGCGACGGCACGACCACGGGGCGCAGGCCCGGACCTTGCCCCGGGCGGAAGCTGATGACGCGCAGGAACACGCGTTCGAAGTCGTGTTCGCGGTCGCGCCGCACGCCGGCGCCACGGGCCAGACAGAGCACGCTCACGCCGCGCAGCACCGACGAGGCGATGAACACCCACGCGTAGCCGTCCGGCCCGAGGCGCTCGAGGAGAAAGCCGCCGAGCAGCGAGCCGCCGACGATGGCGACGCCGTTGAGCAGGTTGTAGAGCGACAAGACGCGCGCCCGCGTCTGCTCGTCGGTGGTGTCGAAGAAGCTGAGCATGATGAGCAACTCGAAACCCGCCCAAGCGAAGCCGGCGGCGAGCTGCAGCAAGATGAGAAAGACGAAGTGGCTCGAGACGGCCCACAGGCCGGCGAGGGGGATGAGCAGCGAGGCGGCGACCTGCAAGGCGCGGCGGTTGCCGAAGATGCGCGCGATGTTGCCCCAGTAGCTCGCCGACAGGATGCGCGCCACGACCACGACGCCGTTGAGGATGGTGAACTCGGCGTAGCTCAGCTGCAGGTGGTCGAGCATGTACGGGGTGAAGTAGGGCGCCGCGACGTGCACCGAGAAGTGCATGCACACGATCAGGAAGATCACCCGGCCGAAGGGCTCGTGCGGCATGCGGCGCAGCACGTGCCAGGCGCGCACCGGCTTGGGACGCCCCCCCGGCGGCTCGATCTGTCGCAGCAGGAAGCCGACGCTGACCCAACGGCAGAGCATGGCGACGGTGAACAACACCGCAAAGGCACCGGTCGCTCCGAGTCGACTCTGGGACATCTCGTGCAGGGCGAAGCCGCCGACGAGCAGGGAGGCGAACAACGAGAACTGCGCCGGGATCGTCCGCCGACTGAAGAACGAGCTGCGCACCGCCGGCGGCACCAACCGTCCGAGCCAAGCGTTCCACGCCGGATTGATGCCCAACGCCATCGCCCAGTAGAAGCAGACCCACACCATCAGCCAGCCGTAGCCGAAGCCGGCGACGTAGCCGCTGAGCCCGATCGGTAGGAAGCTGAGCGACTGCAAGATCGCGCTGCCGACGACCCAGCGCTTGTTGCCGACGACACGCGCACCGTACGGGGCTACCAGCTGGAAGATGGCGCCGATCAGCAGCGGCGCGGTGGTCAGCACCCCTGCCTGGAAGGCGGTGGCGCCGAGCGCGAGAGCGAAGGCCGAGAAATAGGTCTCGCCGAGGCCCACCATCGCGGCATGCGCCGTGCCGTCGTGCGCCGAGGCGCGCAAGCTGCGCCGCAGAGCGCTGGCCGGCGGACGACGCCGGGAGGTCGAACCAGGGATGGGCGCTGCACGAGACAATCGATGGCTCCGGCGTGAGAAATGCAGCCGATCCTACTACTGGCTGCATCGGCGTCTGTCGAACCGAGCGGCGCTTTCCCTGCCGCCCAAAATGGAACATACACCGTACGATGGATTGGGCGCGCCGGCGCGGCGCAGGGGCTGATGACGAAGCAGGGTGAGAGGAATCCGTACGAGGCGCTGGGTGTGGCGCGCGACGCCTCGGCCGAGGAGATCAAGCGCGCCTACCGCAAGCTCGCCCGCCAGTACCATCCCGACGTCAATCCGGGCGACCGCCAGGCTGAAGAACGCTTCAAGGAAGTCAGCGCCGCCTTCGAGATCCTCGGCGATCCGGCCAAGCGCGCCGCCTACGACGAGTTCGGCGCCGCCGCGTCCGAGCCGGGCTTCGATCCCGAGCGCGCCCGCGCCTACCGCTCCTGGCAGGGGCAGGGGCGGTCCGCCGGCTTCGGCGGCTTCGACGACCTGTTCGGCGCCCACGGCGGCATCGACTTGAGCGACCTGTTTCGCGACTCCCGTTCGGCCGCGCGCCACGGTGCCGATATCGAAGCCTCCGTCTCCGTGCCGCTGCGCGACGCCATCGTCGGCTGCGAGCGCGAAATCGCCATCGATCGACTGACCCCGTGCTCCGCCTGCGCCGGCGAGGGGGTTCGCCTCGGCGCGGCCCAAACCTGCCCAACCTGCAACGGCAGCGGTCGCATCGAGGTGCAGCGCGGCGGCGTCGCCATGCGCCGCACCTGCGGCGCTTGCCGCGGCAGCGGCCACAAGCCGGGCCCTCCTTGCCCGCATTGCGCCGGACGCGGCATGCAGCCGCGCGTCGTCCGCCTCAAGGTCAAGATCCCGGCCGGAGTCGACGATGGACAAAGCATTCGCCTCGCCGGGCAGGGAATGCCCGGGCGGGACGGCGGCGCCGCCGGTGACCTGTTCTTGCGCGTCCATGTCGAGCCGCACCCGGTCCTGCGGCGCGACGGTCGCGACCTGTCGCTCGACCTGCCGATCACCGTCGCCGAGGCCATGTTCGGAGCCAAGGTGGACGTGCCGACGCTGGGCGGCATGGTGAAGCTGAGCATCCCGCCCGGCTCGCAGTCGGGGAGCCGCCTGCGTCTGCGCGGCAAGGGGGTGCCCAAGCACGGTAGCCAAGCGGCCGGCGACCTTTTCGTGGTGTTGCAAGTCGTGGTGCCGCCGGCAGGCCACGACCCCGAAGCGGCACGCCGTGCCGCCGACACACTCGGCGGCCTCTACGCCGGCGACGTGCGCGCCGATCTGCGACTGTAGCACGAGTGGCACCATGACGACACGGAGGCACGAAGAGTGAGTATGGCGAAGAAGAAGGCCGAGGCGCCGCGGGCACCGCAGAACGCCGACCGCATCTATGTCGACCGCGTCGGTCCCGAGATCGACGGCGGCCGTTACCCGGTCAAGCGAATCGTCGGCGATCGCGTCGACGTCGGCGCCGACGTCATCAAGGACGGTCACGATCGCTTCACCGTGCGGCTGCGCTACCGGCACACGGCCGACGCTGCATGGAGTCACGCGCCCATGCGGCACGACCCCAATCGGGATCGTTGGGAGGGGTCGTTCGTCGTCGATCGCATCGGCCACTGGTTCTATTCGGTCGAGGCCTACGACGCGCCGTACGAGACGTGGAGCGAGGGGCTGCTGAAGAAATTCGCCGCCGGCCAGGAGATCGGCCTCGAACTGCGCGAGGGCATCCTCCTTCTCGAAGCCGCGGCGCGGCGCGCCAAGGGCGACGATCGCCGGGTATTGCGCGAGGTGGCGACGTTCCTCGGCACGGAAGAGGCGCTGCTCGCCGAACGCGTCGCGCGCGCGACCGCCGCCGAGGTGCGCGCCGCCATGCTGGAGCACGCCGATCGACGCCATGCCAGCAGCTACCAACGCGATCTGCCGCTGCTCGTCGAAAGGAAGCGGGCTCTCTGCGGCGCCTGGTACGAGCTGTTCCCGCGCTCGTGTTCGAGCGTGCCGGGCCAACACGGAACCTTCGCCGATGCTGCACTCCAGCTACCGCGGCTGGCGGACCTCGGCTTCGACGTGCTCTACCTGCCGCCCATCCATCCGATCGGCACCACCTTTCGCAAAGGTCCGAACAACTCGCTGGTCGCCGGACCCGACGATCCGGGCAGCCCATGGGCCATCGGCAATGCCGCCGGCGGCCATACCGCCATCGAGCCCAAGCTCGGCACCCTCGCCGATTTCGACCGCTTCGTCGCCACCGCTCGCGAACTCGGCATCGAGATCGCCCTCGACTACGCCTTGCAGTGTTCGCCGGATCATCCTTGGGTGATCGAGCACCCCGACTGGTTCCACGTGCGGCCCGACGGTTCGATCCAGTACGCCGAGAATCCGCCCAAGAAGTACCAAGACATCTATCCGCTCCATTTCTGGTGCGACGATCGGCATGCGCTGTGGGAAGCCTGCCGCGACATCGTGCTCTTTTGGGTCGAGCACGGTGTGCGCATCTTCCGTGTCGATAATCCCCACACCAAGCCACTGGCATTCTGGGAGTGGATGATCGCCGACGTGCGCCTCGTGCATCGCGACGTCATCTTCCTCTCCGAGGCGTTCACCCATCCGAAACGCCTGGCGACGCTCGCCAAGCTCGGCTTCAGCCAGTCGTACGGCTACTTCACCTGGCGCACCGGCGCGCACGAGCTGCGCAGCTTCGTCGAGGAGTTGGCGCACGGCGAACTGGCGCAGTTCCACCGTCCCAACTTCTTCGCCAACACGCCTGACATCCTGCACGAGTACTTGCAGAAGGGCGGACGCGCCGGCTTCCTCGTACGGCTGATGCTGGCGGCGACGCTGTCGCCGACCTACGGCATCTACAGTGGCTACGAGTTGTGCGAGAACGTGCCGGTGCATCCGGGCAGCGAGGAGTATCTCGACTCGGAGAAGTACCAACTGCGCCAGCGCGATTGGACGAGCCCGGGCAATCTCGATGCCGACATCGCCCGCATCAACCGCATTCGGCGCGATTACGCCGCACTGCAACGCCTCTCCAACGTCTCGTTCCACACCTCCGAAAACGACGCCATCCTCTTCTTCCACAAGGGCGATGCCGACGCCGACCTACTCGTCGCCATCAACCTCGACCCATGGCACGCACAGGAGACGTCGGTGCACGTCCCGCTCGGGCAGCTCGGACTCGCGCCCGATGCGCAGTACGACGTCGAGGATCTGCTCACGGGCGCGCGTTACACCTGGCGCGGCAGCCGCAACTACGTTCGGCTCGACCCGCGCGAGCAAGTGGCGCACGTTCTGCGCGTGGTTCGCTGAGCAGCGCTTTGGTCATGGATCGTCCGACGGAAACGAGCGCCTCGATGGCCGATGCCCATCCGGGCGTCGTCGCGGTTCCTTGGTACAAGGACGCCATCGTCTACCAACTGCACGTGCGCGCCTTCTGTGACGGCAACGGCGACGGCATCGGCGACTTCCGCGGGCTCACCTCGAAGCTCGACTACCTGCAGGATCTCGGCGTCACCGCTCTCTGGTTGCAGCCGTTCTATCCGTCGCCGCTGCGCGACGACGGCTACGACATCGCCGCCTACTGCGACGTGCATCCGTCGTACGGGACGTTGCGCGACGTCGAGGTCTTCCTGCGCGAAGCCCACGCGCGCGGACTGCGCGTGATCACCGAACTGGTGATCAACCATACGTCGGACCAACATCCGTGGTTCCAGCGGGCGCGGCGTGCCAAGCCGGGCAGCGTCTTCCGCGACTTCTACGTCTGGAGCGATACGCCGGACCGCTACGCCGACACGCGCATCATCTTCAAGGACTTCGAGCCGTCGAACTGGACCTGGGATCCCGTCGCCGGCGCCTACTACTGGCACCGCTTCTATGCCCACCAGCCCGATTTGAACTTCGACAACCCGGCGGTGCACAAGGCGGTGTTCCAAGCCCTCGATTTCTGGTTGCGCCTCGGCGTCGACGGGCTGCGTCTCGACGCCATTCCGTATCTCTTCGAACGCGAGGGGACGAATTGCGAGAACCTGCCGGAGACACATGCGTTCCTGAAGACGCTGCGGCGCCACGTCGACGAACACTTCGCCGATCGCATGTTGCTGGCGGAGGCGAACCAGTGGCCGGAAGACGCGGTGGCCTACTTCGGCGACGGCGACGAGTGCCACATGTCGTTTCACTTCCCCGTGATGCCGCGCCTCTTCATGGCGCTGCACATGGAGGATCGTTTCCCGATCATCGACATTCTCGAGCAGACGCCGGCGATTCCGGCGACGTCGCAATGGGCCATGTTTCTGCGCAACCACGACGAGCTGACCCTCGAGATGGTGACCGACGAGGAACGCGACTACATGTACCGAGTCTATGCCGCCGACCCGCAGGCGCGCATCAATCTCGGCATCCGGCGCCGACTGTCGCCGCTGCTCGGCAATGACCGGCGTCGCATCGAACTTCTCAACGGCCTGCTCATGGCGCTGCCAGGCACGCCGATCGTCTACTACGGTGACGAGATCGGCATGGGGGACAACATCTACTTGGGCGATCGCAACGGCGTGCGTACGCCGATGCAGTGGAATGCCGATCGCAACGCCGGCTTTTCCAAAGCCGACCCGCAGCGGCTCTACCTGCCCGTGGTGCAGAGCCCCGAGCACAGCCCGACGGCGATCAACGTCGAGACCCAGCAGAACAACCCGCACTCGCTGTTGTGGTGGATGAAGCGACTGATCGCGCTGCGTCGGCGCCATCCCGCGTTCGGTCGAGCACCGATCGAGTTTCTTCATCCGGAGAACCGCAAGGTGCTCGCCTTCCTGCGCTGCACCGACGACGAGCGCATCCTCGTCGTCGTCAACTTGTCGCGCTTCGTGCAACACGTCGAACTCGACTTGCGCCGCTTCCGCGGCCTGGCGCCGGTGGAGATGTTCGGCCAGAACGAGTTTCCGCCGATCGGCGATCTGCCGTACTTGCTGTCGCTCGGGCCGCACTCGTTCTACTGGTTCACGCTGGAGACGCCGCGTTCGGCGGAGCACCGCTTGCGCAGCTCGCGCATCGAGGAGCCGCTGCCTTGTCTGCGCTACGACCGGCGTTGGGAGGAGTTGTTGGAAGGGCCGCCACGCCGGGCACTGGAGGCTGCACTTCCCTCGTACTTGCGTCGGGCCCGCTGGTTCGGCGGCAAGGCGCGCCACATCAAGCAAACGCGCCTCGTCGATGACGTCGCCGTGACGCACGACGGATTCGCGGCGCGCATGCTGTTCGTCGAGGTCGAGTACAACGACGCGGAACCGGAAACCTACGTCGTACCGTTGGCCTATGCGCCCGCCGCCGAAGCCGATGCCCTGCGCTCGTGGCGCGCCCACGCAGTCGTGGTGGAGTTGCAGGACGGCGAGGGCAGGGCAGCGGGCATCTTGCACGAAGCCGTGTGGGAGCCTTCCTTCGGTGCTGCACTGTTCGAAGCATTGCGGCGCAACCGCCGGATCGACGGCCGCAATGGCCGCATCGTCGCCGAAGCGGAGCGCGGCCTACGCGCCAGCCGCGGCGACGACGACGCACGCCACGTCGTGCCGCTGCGGGTCGACCAGAGCAACTCGTCGATGGCCATCGGCGCGCACTGGCACTTGAAGCTGTTCCGCCACGTCGAAGCCGGCATCAATCCGGACCTGGAGATCGGCCGCTTTCTCAGTCGGCGTACCTCCTTCGCCCACGCCCCACGGGTCGCGGGAGCAATCCTGTACGAACGCGATGGGCAGCCGGCGGCAACGCTGGCGCTGTTGCAGGAGCAGGTGACCAACGAGGGCGACGCGTGGCGCTATACGCTCGACGTGCTGGCGCGATTCTATGACGACGTCGCGACCGACGTCGGCGCGATCGAGCGACTGCCCTGGCCTGGGACGAGCTGGTCGAGGGCGGCACGGCAGCCGATCCCCGAAGCGGTGCTGCGGCTCGTTGGTTCGTATGTCGCGCCGGCGCGGCAGTTGGGTGAGATCATCGCCACCTTGCACGGAGCCCTGGCCTCCGACGTCGACGACGCGGATTTCCGTCCGGAGCCGTTTTCGACGCTGTACCAGCGTTCGCTCTACCAGGCCTGGCGCGCCTCGACGCGGCTCTCGCTCGATGCCTTGCGGCGGGAGTTGCCGCGGCTCGATGACGCAGCACGCGCCCTGGGCGAGGCCGTTCTGCCGCGGGAGGCGGCGCTCGACGCGGCCTTCCGGCGCATCGTGACCGAGAAGCTCGGCGGCGAACGCACCCGCATCCACGGCGATCTACACCTCGGGCAGATCCTGCGCACGGGGCGTGACTTCGTCGTCTTGGACTTCGAGGGCGAGCCGGCGCGGTCGCTTTCGGAGCGGCGCCTCAAGCGATCGCCGCTGCGCGACGTCGCCGGAATGCTCCGTTCGTTTCACTATGCGGCCCACGCGCAATTGCGCGAACGCCGGGAAACCCGCGCCACCGAGGATCGTCGGCTGCGCGTCTGGGCCCGCTGGTGGTGGCGCTGGGCAGCGGTGGCCTTCCTGCAAGGGTACTTCGCCAAGGCCGAGGCTTCGTCCTTCTTGCCCGCCGACGACGGCGAGCGCGATCTCCTGCTCGACCTCTTCTTGGTGGACAAAGCCCTGTACGAGCTGCGCTATGAGCTACAGCACCGACCGACCTGGGCAGCGGTGCCGCTGGCGGGTTTGCTCGACTTGCTCGGCATCGAGGATGACGGCCGATGAGAGCCTGGCCCGGAAAGCCCTATCCCCTCGGCGCGACGTGGGACGGCGAAGGCGTCAACTTCGCCTTGTTCTCCGAGAACGCGTCGGGCGTCGAATTGTGTCTGTTCGATCGTCCCGGTGATGCCCGCGAATCGGCGCGGATTCGCATCGGCGAGCGCACCGATCACGTCTGGCACGTGTATCTTCCCGATGTGCGGCCCGGACAGTTGTACGGCTACCGCGTCTCCGGACGCTACGCGCCGCACGAGGGGCACCGCTTCAACCCGCACAAGCTGGTCCTCGATCCGTACGCCAAGGCGATCAGCGGCAAGGTGCGTAAGAGCGACACCATCTTCGGCTACCAGCCCAATGACGAGGGCCTGGATGCGAGCTTCAGCACCAGCGACAGCGCCGGCGACATGCCCAAGAGCATCGTCGTCGAAACCGCATTCAGTTGGGGCGACGACGCGCCGCCGCGCGTACCGTGGACCAACACCGTCATCTACGAATGCCACGTCAAAGGCATGACCATGCGCCATCCCGGGGTCGATCCGCGCTTGCGCGGCACCTACCTCGGCATGGCTTCGGACCCGGTTCTCGAACACCTGCACCGACTCGGCGTCACGGCGGTCGAGTTGCTGCCGGTGCACCACTTCTTCAGCGAGCCGGCCCTCGGCAAGCGCGGCCTCAGCAACTACTGGGGCTACAACAGCATCGGCTTCTTCGCCCCCGACGTACGCTACGCCACCAGCTGGCGCGGCGAGCAGGTGGGCGAGTTCAAGACGATGGTCAAGCGTCTGCACCGCGCCGGCTTCGAGGTGATCCTCGACGTGGTCTACAACCACACCGGCGAGGGCGACCAGATGGGTCCGACCCTGTCGCTACGCGGCATCGACAACGCCGCCTACTATCGTATCGACCCGGCGGATCCGCGGCGCTACATCGACTTCACCGGCTGCGGCAACAGCCTCAACATGCGACACCCGCGCACCATCCAGCTGATCATGGACAGTCTGCGCTACTGGGTGCTCGACATGCACGTCGACGGCTTCCGCTTCGACCTCGCTCCCGTGCTGGCGCGCGAGCTGTACGAGGTGAACAAGCTCAGCACCTTCTTCGACATCATCCAGCAGGACCCCGTGCTGTCGCGCGTCAAGCTCATCGCCGAGCCGTGGGATCTCGGCCCAGGCGGGTATCAGGTGGGCAACTTCCCCAATGGCTGGACCGAGTGGAACGGCAAGTATCGCGATGCCGTGCGCCGCTTCTGGCGCGGCGACGAAGGCATGATTCCCGAACTCGCCTATCGCCTGAGCGGCAGCAGCGACCTGTACCAAGCCAGCGATCGCAGCCCACACGCCAGCGTCAACTTCGTCACCTGCCACGACGGGTTCACTCTCGCCGATCTGGTGTCGTACGAGCGCAAGCACAACCTGGCCAACGGCGAGGACAATCGCGACGGCACGGACGACAATCTCAGCCACAACCATGGCGTCGAAGGACCGACGACCCAGGAGGATGTGGTGCGGCTACGCGCGCGGATGCAGCGCAACTTCCTGGCGACGCTGCTGTTCTCGCAGGGGGTGCCGATGCTGTCGCACGGCGACGAGATCGGGCGTACGCAACTCGGCAACAACAACGCGTATTGCCAAGACAACGAAATTGCCTGGCTCGATTGGGGCATCGACGACGACCGCCAGGCCTTGCTCGAGTTCACCCGCACCGTCGTCGCCATCTTCCATGCACACCCCTTGTTGCGCCGGCGCAAGTTCTTTTCCGGACGCATCACCGAGGTCGGCAACAAGGACGTCGTTTGGTTGCGGCGCGACGGCGCCGAGATGACCGCGGCCGATTGGGCGCGCCGCTCCAATCACGTTCTGGGCATGCTCATCGACGGTCGTGCCGGCGATGAAACGGACGATCGCGGTCGACCCGTCATGGGCGATTCGCTGCTGTTGCTGCTCAACGGAAGCTCGCGCTCGTGCCACTTCACCTTGCCCAAACGATCCCTGCCGGGCGTTTGGCACGAACTGATCCATACCGCTCGCCCCGGGGCGCGCACCGTACGCACCCCGGCCGTCAATCTCGTCTCCCATTCGCTGATTCTCTTGCGCCACGCCGAAGGCGAGACCCAAGAGTCGATCGAGTGACCGTCCTCGCCCCGGAGTCATGCATGAACGTTCGCCGCCAACCCCATCACGAAGCCGTCGCGCCGCATGCAGCCGAGCTGACGCTGCTGCAGCGTGGCGAGCACTACGCACCGCACCGATTTCTCGGCGCGCATCCTGTCGAGGGCGCCTGGGAGATTCGCGTGTTCCACCCCGACGCCGTCGGCGTCGAGGTGCTGCGGGGCGAACGCGCCGAAGCGATGACGGCCGCGGGGGCTGGTTTGTTCCTGCTGCGTTGCGCCGGCGAGGCATCGCCCGCGCCTTATCGCTTGCGGTTCCGCTTTGCCGACGGGAATACGCAGGAACGAGGTGATCCGTACCGCTTCCTGCCGACCCTCGGTGAGATCGATCGCTACTTGTTCAACGAAGGGACGCATCGGCATCTCTGGCGCGTGCTCGGAGCGCATCCGCGCATCCACCAAGGCGAACGCGGCGTATCGTTCGCGGTGTGGGCGCCCAACGCGCGGCGCGTCAGTGTCGTCGGCGACTTCTGCCGCTGGGACGGACGCGTGCTGCCGCTGCGCAGTCTCGGCTCGTCCGGCATCTTCGAGATCTTCGTGCCGGACGTCCCGGTCGGTGCCGTATACAAGTTCGAGATTCTCACGGCCGAGGGGGAACTGCGACTGAAGGCCGACCCGTTCGCGTTTCATTGCGAGCCGCCGCCCGCCACCGCTTCGCGTGTCGTCGAACTCGACGGCTATCGCTGGGGCGATGCCGATTGGATGGCGGCCCGCTCGACACGTGATTGGCGACGCGCGCCGATGCGCATCTACGAGGTGCATCTCGGCTCGTGGCGCCGTGTACCGAACGAGCCGCACCGTCGCTTGTCCTATCGCGAACTGGCGCCGTTGCTCGCCGATCACGTGCGCCGCTTGGGCTTCACGCATGTCGAGCTGATGCCCGTCGCCGAGCATCCCTTCGACGGTTCGTGGGGGTATCAGGTCACCGGCTACTACGCGCCTACGTCACGCTACGGCAGCCCGGACGACTTTCGCTTCTTCGTCGACCACCTGCACCAGAACGGCATCGGTGTACTGATCGACTGGGTGCCGGCGCATTTTCCCAAGGACGACTTCGCGCTGCGGCGCTTCGACGGCAGCGCCTTGTACGAGCATGCCGACCCGCGCCAGGGTGAGCATCCGGATTGGGGTACGCTGATCTTCAACTTCGGTCGCCCGGAGGTACGCAACTTCTTGCTGGCCAACGCACTCTACTGGCTAGATACCTTCCACATCGACGGGCTGCGCGTCGACGCCGTCGCCTCGATGCTCTACCTCGACTACAGCCGCCAGGCAGGGGAGTGGATTCCCAATCGCCACGGCGGGCGCGAGAATCTCGAGGCAGTCGACTTCCTGCGCGCCGTCAACGAGGCGGTGCGCATCGAGTTCCCTGGGTGCATCACCGTCGCCGAGGAGTCGACGGCCTGGGGCGGCGTCACCGCGCCGGTGGCCGACGGCGGTCTCGGCTTCACCTTCAAGTGGAACATGGGCTGGATGCACGACACCCTCGGCTACCTGGCGCGCGATCCGATCCACCGCTGCTACCACCACGACGAGCTGACGTTCGCCATGCTCTACGAACACAGCGAACGCTTCATCATGCCGCTGTCGCACGACGAGGTGGTGCACGGCAAAGGTTCGCTCTTCCACAAGATGCCGGGCGATGCTTGGCAGAAGCTCGCCAACCTCCGCGTGCTCTACGCTTACCAGTGCCTCCGACCGGGCAAGACGCTGTTGTTCATGGGCGCCGAGCTGGCGCAGGAACGGGAGTGGGATCACGACGTCAGCCTCGATTGGCATCTCGAAGCCGATCCGCTGCGCGCCGGCCTGCAGCGCTTGTTGGCCGACCTCGGCACTCTGTATCGCGAGTTCCCCTGTGTCTGGCGTTCCGATCCCGATGCCCACGGCTTCGCCTGGATCGACTGTGCCGATCGCGACAACTCCGTCGTGTCCTTCGTGCGCCGGAGCGAGGGGCGGCATCTCATCGTCGTACTCAACCTGACGCCGGTGCCGCGGGAGGATTACCGCATCGGCGCGCCGGTCGCCGGTGTGTACCGCGAACGGCTGTCGACCGATGCGGCCATCTACGGCGGCAGCGACTTCCCGACGCAGGATCGCGTCGGCACCGACCCGACACCGTTCCACGGCCAAGCGCAGTCGTTGCGCTTGCGCCTGCCTCCGCTGGCGGCGTTGGTGCTCGTTCCCGAGGATGCCGGTGGCTGAAGCATCGTACCTGCGACGCCTGGCCGACGCCCACGGGATCGTGCCCAGCTACGTCGGCACCGGCGGTGCGCGCGTCGTCACCACGGATGCGACGCGGGTCGCGTTGCTGGCTGCGATGGGTGTCGATGCCGCGGACGAGTCGCGGGCACGAGAACTCTGGAACGAACGAGTCCGGTCGGCGCGCCGGCAGAGGATCGACCCCGTGCGCGTCGTGCGTCGCGACACGCCGGAGGCGCGGCTCCTGCCGTTGCGCGGGATCGCCGCAGGCACGCGCTGGGAGGTCGAGATCGAAACGCCGGAGGGGGAAACCCTTCGACGATCGGGACGAGCGAGCGCGGGACAGACGCCGGTCGCTTTCTCCGAGGCGCAGCCGTACGGCCGATACCGATTGCGACTCGCCACGGGTGCTGCGGGTGAGGTCGACGAGCAAACGATGCTGTTGGTGCCGAGCCGCTGCGTCGACGTCGTCGACAAGCTCGGCGCCGCGCGGGGGTTCGGCCTTTGCGCCAATCTCTACAGCGTGCGCGATGGTCGTTCCGACTTCGGTGATTTCTCGACGTTGAAGCAGCTCGTGCGCTGGGCCGGTGCCGAGGGCGCGGCCTTCGTCGGCGTCAATCCGCTGTGCGCCACACGCGGCGGCGGCTCCGAGATCAGCCCGTACAGTCCGACGACGCGCCTCTTTCGCAGTGCGCTCTACCTCGACCTCACGGCGATTCCCGAGTGGGAGGCGTTGCCGCCGCGGGCGCGTGAGGGTGCGACCGCCGACGCCTCCGATGCCATGCTCGACTACGAGGCGATTCGAGCCCACAAACAGCGTCTGCTGCGCCGCTTGCACGCCGTCTTCGTGCGTCGGCACGGCGACGGGGATAGTCCGCGCGGCCGCGCCTACCATCGGTTCCTGGCGCAGGGCGGCGCGACCCTCGAGGCTTTCGCGATCTTCTGCGTGCTCGACGAGTTGCAGGGGACGGCGCGAGGCGGCACGGCGGGATGGCGCCAGTGGCCGGCCGCGTTGCGCGATCCGGCGAGTCCAGCCGTGGTGCGGGTGGCACGCGAGCATGCACGAGAGGTCGACTTCTTCCGTTGGTTGCAGTTCGAGATCGACCGGCAGCTCGCCGCCTGTGCCGCCAGTGCGCGGCGGGCGGGTTTGCGCTTGGGAATCTACCAGGATTTGCCGATCGCCGCGGTACCGTCGGGATTCGAAGAGTGGTCGATGCGCTCGCTGTTCTGCGCCGGTGCGAGTGTCGGTGCACCGCCGGACGCGTTTTTCGCCGGCGGCCAGAACTGGTCGCTCGCTCCATGGAACCCACAGGTCTTGCGAGGGCAACACTTTGCCTACTGGCAGCAACTGTTGCGGGCTGCGTTCGCGCATGCCGGCGCCTTGCGCGTCGATCACGTCATGGGCTTGGCACGGCAATACTGGATCCCGGCCGGCGGCACGGCGCGTGACGGGGCGTACGTGCGCATGCCGGCGGAGGAGCTGTTCGGCATTCTTGCGTTGGAGAGCCAGCGCGCGGGCGCGGTGGTCATCGGCGAGGATCTGGGCACCGTGCCGGAGGAGATCCCGCCGCTGATGGAGCGTTGGGGGGTGCTGTCGACGAAGGTGCTTTATTTCGAGACCACAGCGAGCGGCGGGTTCCGTGCGCCGTCACGATGGCCGCGCCCGGCGTTCATCAGTGCCAATACCCACGATCTCGCCACGCTCGAAGGTTTCGAGGTGGGGCGCGACTTGGAGTTGCACCACGCGGCGGGGATACTCGATGCGGCACAGCACGCCACGGAGCGTACGGCTCGCGGGCGGCAAGTGGCGGCGTTGCGGCGATGGGCCAAGGCGGAACCGGGGCTTTCGTTGACGCGTGCGGTCTATCGGCGTCTCGCCCATGCGCCCAGCGTCCTGCTCGGGGTCAGTTTGGACGATCTCGCCGGCGAGATCGAGCCGATCAATCTGCCCGGGGTCGGGGGCGACGTGTACCCGAGTTGGCGCCGTCGCATGCGCCAGACCGTGCGGCAACTCGCGCGCGATGCGGCGGTGCGGTCGATTCTCGCGGACGTACGCGCGGCGCGGACGCCGCCTAGGGTCAACCACGGCAAGGAGTGAGACAACGATGCACGACGACGAGGCACGCGCCGAGCGCGATCGATTACGGGCATTGCTGGAGAGTCCTGCCTATGTCCGCGCCGATCGCGACGTCGACTTCCTCCAGCGGGACGACCTGCGCAGCGTTCGCCTGGGACTGGAATACTTGAAGGCCGAGCTGAGCCTGCGCGAGCAGGGCGTCGAGTCGGTGATCGTATTGTTCGGCGGGACGCGCATCGTCGAGCCGGAGTCTGCGCGGCGTCGGGTGGAGCTGTTGCGGGCGGAGGTCGAGGCCCATCCCGAGGACATTCGGCGGCGACGGTCGTTGGCGGTAGCCGAGCGGATTCTGGCGAAAAGCCACTACTACGACGTCGCCCGCGACTTCGCGCGCATGGTCAGCGAGTACTGTCGTGACCGAGCCCCGTGTGAACTGGTGGTGATGACCGGCGGCGGTCCGGGCATCATGGAAGCGGGCAATCGCGGTGCCTTCGATGCCGGTCGCGTCAGCATCGGCCTCAACATCCAACTCCCTTTGGAGCAGGTGCCGAACCCGTACATCACGCCGGAGCTGTGCTTCGAGTTCCGCTACTTCGCGCTGCGCAAGATGCACTTCATGATGCGCGCGCGGGCACTGGTGGCGTTTCCCGGGGGCTACGGCACCTTCGACGAATTGTTCGACGCTCTGTGCCTGGTGCAGACGGGCAAGATGGAAGCGATTCCGATCATCCTCGTGGGGGAGAGCTTCTGGCGGCGTGCGTTCGACGCCGAGTTCTTGCGCGACGAAGGGGTCATTGCCGACAAGGACGTCGAGATCTTCCGCTACGCCGAGACGGCCGAGGAGATCTGGGGCCACATCGCGAGTCACTACGGCATGGAGCCGTTGGGTGCAGGGAAGGGCGTATGAAGATCACCTTTTTGGGCGGCGCCGGTACGGTCACCGGATCGAAGTTCCTGGTCGAAGCGAATGGCCAGCAGCTGCTGGTCGATTGCGGCTTGTTCCAAGGGTTGAAGGCCTTGCGCCTGCGCAACTGGCATTCCTTGCCGGTCGACGTCGGGCGCTTGGTCGGCATCGTCCTGAGCCACGCCCATATCGACCACAGCGGCTATCTACCGGTGCTGCTGCGCGGGGCCTTCGCTGGTCCGATCTTCGCCACGCCTGCGACCGCCGATCTGCTGCGCATCCTCCTGCCCGACAGCGGACACCTGCAGGAGGAGGACGCGCGCTACGCCAACGAGAAACACTTCTCCAAGCACGAGCCGGCCTTGCCGCTGTATACCGAGGCGGAGGCCGTGCAGGCGGCCGCACGGGTCAAGCCGTTGCCCTACGGTAACTGGCAACGCATCGGCGACTTCGAGGTGCGCTTGCAGCCTGCCGGTCATATCCTCGGTGCAGCGACGGTCGAGGTACGCCACGGCGGCTGCTGTGTGCTCTTCTCAGGGGATCTCGGACGCTACGACGACCTGTTGATGCGGCCGCCGACGGAACCCGACGCGCCGGACGTGGTGGTGATGGAGTCGACCTACGGCGATCGGATGCACGGCGACGGCGATCCCGTGCAGGCTCTCGGCGACGTCGTCGAGCGCGTCGTGCGGCGTCAGGGCATCGTGTTGATTCCGTCGTTCGCCGTGGGGCGGGCGCAGATGATGTTGTACTGCCTGCACCGCTTGTTCGAGTTGGGTCGCATCGAGTCGGTGCCGGTATTCGTCAACAGTCCGATGGCGAGTGACGTGACGCAGCTCTACCGACTGTACACGGAAGAGCATCGGATGGATCCGGCGGAGTGTGCCTTCGTGTGCGGCTCGGCGCGTTTCATCGCCTCGGTGAAGGAGTCGAAGGAACTCAATCGCCGGGAAGGGCCGATGGTGATCATCTCGGCGAGCGGCATGCTCACCGGGGGGCGCATCCTGCACCATCTCAAGCAGTTCGCCGGCGACGAGCGCAATGCCATCGTGCTACCCGGATTCCAGGCGGCGGGCACGCGCGGCGACGCGTTGTTGCGCGGAGCGCGGGAGCTCAAGATTCACGGGCGTTACGTGCCGATTCGCGCCGAGGTCGTGCATCTCGACGAGTTCTCGGCGCATGCCGATCGGGACGATTTACTCCGCTGGCTCGGGGCGGCACGGCGCGCGCCGCGCCAGGTCTATCTCGTGCATGGAGAGCCCAGCTCGGCCGACGCTCTGCGCCGCAACATCAGCGAACGTCTACGCCTGGCGGCAGAGGTCGCCGAGTTGGGCGAGACGGTCGAGGTGAACGGTCGCGACGGTGGTCAACAAATTCGTTGACGGAACACTCGTGGTATGCGTAACACCTGCGTAGCTCAACAACGCCCCACGGGGAAATAGGAGGATGGAGCATGCGTAGAGCAGCAACGTTGGCTATGGCAGTAGGCATCGCGCTTCTGAGCGGATGCAGCGGGATGCGGCAGAGCAACGGAACATTCGTGGCTCATGCCGAGGCGATCCGGCTTTTCGGTTTCCCGATTCCGGAGGACGATCAGCAGGCGGCCTTGGAGCAGGTGCCGGCTGGTGCGACGATTACCAGCGTCAATTCGACTTCGGCGGATTGGACGTCGCTCATCGGAATCCTCGGCAACATCATCGGCATCCACGCCACCCGTATTGGTGGCACGACCAAGTAGAATCCACGTATCGGCTGGTGGGCCGGGGGGAGCCGGCGGCATGAGTGCGGCGCCCCCCGGTTGCCGGCTATGGCTTCCCGCGCGACTTCTGCGCGGCCTTGGGACGTTCACGGTACAGGATCGTTTTCAGCCTGGAACCTTCCGCCGTCGGGCGGTGCAGAATTGGCGGCGATGTCGTTGCGATACTGGGCTTCCCAGCACGCGCCGTCGCTGGTCGACAGCTGGGCGCGAATTGCGCCGGACGCGGCGCTCAACGGTAGGCGCGCGTCGGGCAGGTTGCCGTTGCCAAGATCGTTGCCGAGGCTCCGGAGCTTGCCTGAACCGGAGGCCTTGATCGTCAGCAGGCCGGGCGCGCTTCCCTTGTGGCGCAGACTGAGTTTCTTGATGCCGCCCTCGGCGAGCGCGCGATTCGCGTAGTTGAAACCGGTCTTGACCCGTTTCCAGGTGGCGCCGGGCTGGAGGCGGGCACCGAAGACCTTGCTGCCGTCGCCATCGAAGACACACAAGGTGTAAATCGTAGCTGCGGTCGGGTCGCCGAGTTCGCTCAGTTCGGTGGCGGCACCGCCCGTCCAACTCCAATCGAAACGATCCGAGGCGTCGCGTACGGGCGAATCGACGAGGCGCAGTCGCGACTCTCCGGCCTGTGGGATCTGTTTGCAGCCGGCCGACAGGCGGGGCGTGAAGCAGATCGGCGTCGGCGTCGGTGTCGCCGTCGGAGTGGCGGTGGCCGTGGGTGTCGGCGTGAACGTGGGTGTCGGGGTCGATGTCGGCGTCGCGCTTGGCGTAGCCGTCGGCAGCGCCGCCACGCCACAGGTCGAGGGGCAGGTGTCGCCGTCGAGGTCATTGCCGTCGTCGCAGGTTTCGCCCGGCTCGAGTCGGCCGTTGCCGCAGCATTTTTCCGCCGGCAGCGCGCCGCAGGCGGAGATGTCGCCCACTTCGACGCGACAGGTGGAACCGGCGGACTCGCAGACGACGGCACCGCTGCAGGCGCAGACGCAGATTGGCGCGGGCAGACCGCAGATGCCGTCGACGCAGGTGTCGGTGCCGGTGCAGGTGTTGCCGTCGTCGCAGAGTGTCCCGTCGGGGCGTGGCGTCGCCTCGCAGGCGTCGGTGGCGGGGTTGCAGACGCCGGCGTTGCAGGCGTCGCTGAGGGAATCGCAATTGCGTGGCTTGCTGCCGATGCAGCAGGCGGTACCGCTGGGGACGGTGTCGTTCCGGCAACCGAGCAACGAGCTGCACGAGTCGTTGGTGCAGCGGTTGCCGTCATCACAGAGTTCGAGTTCGCAGGCGAAGGAGCAGCCGTCACAGCCGTTGGTGTTGCCGTCGTCGCAGGTTTCCCTGCCTTCGATGGTGCCGTTGCCGCAGATCGGACACGGGTCGGTCGGCAGCGGTGCCAGGACCGGTGCGGGAACGAGATTGGCCAGCGGCGAGATGCTGGGCGTGACGGAAGCCGCGTGTTCGAAGGTGAGGCTGCCGTCGCTGCCCTCGGTGATGCCGATGTTGGTGGTGGCGTTGATGATGGCTCCGGCGGGCAGGATCAGCGGGCCGCGAGCGGTGAGGTAGACGTCGCCGCCGTCGGCGCCGCGGTTGAGCAGGCTGGCGTCGTTGGTGAACTGGACGCTGCAGCCGGTCAGCGAGACGAGCCCGCCGGCGCCGCAGCCTTCGAGGCTGGAACAGATGCCGCCGCTGACATCGAGGGTGGTGTCGACCAGGTTGGTGCCCGCGGTGCGTAGGCCGGCGTCGACGAAGAGCGAGCCGCCGAAGGCCCCGGGGTTGCGACCTTGCACCAAGATGGGGCGCAACAGGGTCGAGTCGCGCCCGGCGTCGATGGCGACGTCGCCGCCCATGAGTCCGCCCGAGGCGTCGATGGTTCCGTCGGAGACGACGTCGACGTCGGCCTCGAGGCTGATCGAGCCGCCGCCGCCGAGGCCGGCGTCGGTGCGGGCGGAGACGCTCACTCCCGTGGCGATGCGGATGGAGCCGCGAGCAGCGATGGCGATCTCGTCGCCGTCGCCGTCGGGCACACCGCCTTCGGCCGCGAGGTTGGCGTTGACGTCGACGTCGCCGTACTGCGCTTCGGCGGTGATGCTGCCGCCGCTGCCGCCCGAGGCGCCGGTGCCGCCGTTGCCGCGGGTGAGGAGTCGGGCATTGAGGACGAGGTCGCGACCGGCGAGGACGTCGACCGAGCCGCCGCTGCCGGCATCGCCGTTGCCGTCGGCGTCGAGATCGGCGTTGATCGTGACGTCGCCGTCGCCGGTGACGTCGATGGCGCCGCCGTCGCCGCCGGAGGCATTGATCACGCCGCCGATGGTGACGTTGCCGCCGGCGGTGACCTCGATGGTGCCGGGGGAGAAGGAGAGGTTGCCGTTGATGGCGGAGAGTTCGCGGACGGTGCGGACGTCGCCGAGGGCGCGGACGATGATTTCGCCGGCGATGCCGTTTTCGGTCGTGCCGTCGGTGAGGATGCGGCCTTCGAGCTGCGCGTTGCCGCCGACCAGGAGGAAGACGTCGCCGGCGAGGTCGGTGGTCGAGAAGTCGATCTTGGAGACCCCCAGCATGGTGAAGTTGCCCGAGGTGACCACGGTCAGCGAGGCGCCGCGTTCGTTGCCGGCGAAGCCATTGCCGCGAATCTGGCTGAGGGTTTCCATCGTCCAGCTGCCGGCCTGGAGACGCACTCCTTGGCGGTCGGCGAGATCGAAGAGGCTCGAACTGCGCTGGGTGACGGCGCGGCTGCCGAAGTCGAAGATGCAGTTGGAGGCGGCGACGTCGTAGTCGCCGGCGATGCTGCACGGGGCCGACGTCGACGCCGGGCAGCCGCTCTCGAAGGGGATGATGTCGGCGGCGCTGCAGGCGGTGCGGGCGGCCGCCACGGGCCGCGGCTGCAGCATCGGCGCAGTCATGACGAGAGCGATGGCGAGGCGGGTGAGGCGATGCGGCATGCGGCGGCTCCTTGCTGCGGCCCGCGACGCCAGTGTCCGAGCCCTCGTCTCAGCGTAGCGATCGGGCCGGGTTTTAGGAGCGAAAAATGCACGAACGCGCGGCGGACCAGCGCGCTGCTGGCGCTGCCGCGGCGTTTCGGGTAGCGAGGCGCCATCTGGCCATGACGCGGCGCATCGTTCCCCCAACCAAACTCGAATCGAGGCGGTGCCGCCGTGAGGCGGCGCCCCAAGCGCTGTGGCTGGTCGCACTCTTGCTCCTCGGCGCCTGCGCCTCGGCGCGACCCAGGGTCGTCGTCCAGCCGCGTACGGTCGCCGACTTCGACGATCCGCGGAAGCTCGAACTGGTCGAGGTGCGCGAGGTCTGCCCTTGGCAAACCCGTGGGCATGCCGCGTTCGCCGTCGTCGCCGACGCCGGTGGACCGCAAGGCAGCGGGGTGTTGCGGCTCGACTACGAGTTCGACGCGGGCGAGCCGACGCCGGTGGGGATCGAATTGGCCCTCGATGCCGTCGATCTCTCCCCTTACGACCATCTCGTGTTCCGCGCCCGCATCGTCGGCGAGGAGATCGACGAGCCGGCGCCCTTGCGCGTCGGCTTCCGGCGCAAGCCGGCGCCCGAGTCGACCCACACCGAAACCGGCAGCAGCTTCGTCGACGACCTCGCGCCGGAGTGGTCGACGGTGGCGATGCCGCTCGATTCCATGTTGGGGCTGCAGGGGCGCAGCAACGTCACGGCGTTGCTCGTGCTCGTCGAGCCGCGTCCGGGGGTGCCGCTTTCGGGGAGTATCGAAGTGGACGATTTCGTTTTGTTGCGTGTCGGTCGCCGCGGCCCGTCCGCCGACGATCGGCCGTTGACGCCGCGCAAGCGCATGTGGGTCAACCAAAACGGCGGGCCGGTGCGCTCGATGCGGGCCATCGCCCAGCGCGCCGTGGCCCTGCCGACGCGTGTCGCGGTGCCGGTCGAGGAATTGCCGACGGACGACCTCGGCTTGTTGCGCCGCTTGGCGCACGACAGCTGGCGTGGTCTCGACTCGCTGCGCGACCGCGCCAGTGGGCTGCCCTTCGACACCGTTTCCTTCGAAGACGAAGACGACGCCGACGAGTTGCGCATCGGCGACTACACCAACGTGACCAACGTCGGGCTCTACCTGACGGCTCTCGTCGGTGCCTACGAGATGGGCTTGATCGACCGAGCCGGGGCCCTCGAGCGGGCCGAACGCGTGCTCCAAACCCTGCGTCGCCTCGAGACGCACGGCGGGTTCTTCTTCAATTACTACGACACCACGTCGCTTGAACGCTCGAGCAACTTCATCTCCTTCGTCGATTCGGCGTGGCTTGCCACCGGTTTGATCGTCTTGCGCGCGGCCTTGCCCGAGCTGAGTGCCGACGCCAGCGACATCCTCGATCGGGGCGATTTCGGATTCTTCTACGATGCCGCGCGCGGCCTCATGTCGCACGGCTTCTACACCCACCTGGGACGCTCGTCGGAGTACCACTACGGCATCCTCTACACCGAGGCTCGTCTCGGCAGCCTGTTGGCGATCGGCAAGGGCGACGTTCCGCCGCTGCATTGGCTGCGCCTGCTGCGCGTGCTGCCGCCGGCCTGCAGTTGGCAGTCGCAGTCTCCACGCTTCTTGCCGCCGCAAAGCATCCAGGGCGAGGCTGTGCTGCAGGGGTTCTACGAGTGGAGCGGAATTCCGTTCGTGCCGTCCTGGGGCGGCAGCATGTTCGAGGCGTTGATGCCGCTCCTCGTGCTCGACGAAATGCGCTGGGCTCCCGACAGCTTCGGCGCCAACGCTCACGCCCATGTCGCCATCCAACAGGCATGGAACCCGTCCAACGCCGACGACCCGTTGTGGGGCCGTTCGCCGTGCCGTCGCCCAGACGGACTGTACGAGGAGTTCGGCGTGCCGGCGCTCGGCGTCAAGGGCTACCCGGACGCGGTCATCGCTCCATACGCCAGCGCGCTGGCGCTGGCGG
Source organism: uncultured Binatia bacterium (SeqCode) (assembly GCA_964524885.1). GTDB lineage: Bacteria > Desulfobacterota > Binatia > HRBIN30 > HRBIN30 > CALJUJ01. The sequence goes on along the minus strand of CAZGEJ010000002.1, from coordinate 46,662 downwards.
TGAATCCCGACGCGGCAAGCATCCACTTGCGCCGGCTCGCCTCGATCGAAGGGCTGTACGGCGAGTTCGGATTCTTCGACGGCTACGACCCGGCCAACGGCACGATCGCACGCGCCTACCTCGCCCTCGATCAGGCGATGACCGTGATCGCCCTGGCGAACCACCTGCAGCAGGGTGCGGTGCGGCGCCACTTCGAGTCGGATCCCATCGTCCGCGAAGCCCTGCCGCTGCTCACCTCGGATCAGTTTTTCTCGCCCGCGCCGCACTGATCCGCGTGGATCTGTCGCGCTGTCGGCTTGCCCGAGCGCGCCGCTTTGCCTACACGACGCGGTCGTGGCCCGCGTCGATCTCGAGCAACTGGACAAAGTCTACCCCGGCGGCAGTGTCGCCCTGCGCGGCATCGATCTGCACGTCGCCGACGGCGAATTGCTCGTCCTCGTCGGGCCATCGGGTTGCGGCAAGTCGACCCTGCTGCGCGTGGTTGCCGGGCTCGAGGACATCACCGCGGGTCGCCTTCGTCTCGACGGTCAGGTCGCCAACGAGCAGACGCCGCAAGCGCGCAACGTCGCCATGGTCTTTCAGGACTATGCCCTGTACCCGCACCTCACCGTCCGCGGCAATCTCGAGTTTCCGCTGAAGATGCGGCGGATGGCGCGTGCCGAACGTCTGCGCCGGGTCGAGGCGACCGCCGCGATGTTGGACCTGGGCGAGATTCTCGACCGGTTGCCGAAGGCGCTGTCGGGAGGGCAGCGCCAGCGTGTCGCCATGGGTCGGGCGCTCGTGCGGCAGCCGGCGGTATTCCTGCTCGACGAGCCCTTGTCGAACCTCGATGCGAAGCTGCGGGTACAGGTGCGCGCCGAGATCGCTCGACTGCAGCGCCGCACCCTTACCACGATGCTGTACGTCACCCACGACCAAGTCGAAGCCATGACTCTCGGGGATCGTGTCGCGGTGCTCGATCGCGGCGTCCTGCAACAGATCGGCACGCCGCGCGAATTATACGAAGCACCGGCGAACCTCTTCGTCGCCGGCTTCATCGGCACGCCGCCGATGAATCTGCTGCCGGCGCGACGCCTCGGCGCCGACCTCGTCCTCGGCGGTGGGCTGCGGCTACCTTTGCCGGATGTGCGTGTGCCGGACGCTGCGGCCGTCACGGTTGGTGTGCGGCCGGAGCACGTAGTCGTGTCGACGGCGGCCGTCGACGATGCTTGGAGCGGGGTGGTCGAGCAGGTCGAACAGCTCGGGCACGAGACCCTGGTGTACGTGGTGATCGACGAGCAACGGCTGGTGGCGCGCTACGAAGGTATGCTCGAACTCGCCCTCGGCACGGCCGTATGGCTGCGGCCGGAGCCGGATCGTCTCTGTTTCTTCGATGCGGACGGCCGCCGCATCACGCCCGGTTGAGCCCGAGGGAGCGCCGCGCGACGCCCCCTCACGCAACGAAGGTGCTGCCGGCTAGGCCGAGGCGGAGAGGGCGGTGCGGGCCTCGTAGAGCAGGAACAGCGCCAGGGCGGTGAGCACGCCGGCGACAGCGGCATTGAAGCCGGTCGTGCCGGTGGCGTCCGAGCCGAACGCCGCGACGATCTGCAAGGCCAAGGCGCAGAGTGTGATCGTCAGCACGAACACCATCGGCGCCAAGGTGAACCAATACGACCGGCCCGACCGCTTCAGCCACACCGTGATCGACAACAGCGTCAGCGCCGCCAACAGTTGGTTGCTGGTGCCGAACAACGTCCAAAAGGTGCGGTAGGCGCCTTCATCGGCACTGAGAATGAAGCCCACCGGCAGCGCCAGCGTCAGCGCCGTGGCGCCGAGAGCGCCGGCTTGGCCTTTCCAGCCGAAGAGTTCCTGCAGGGTGTAACGCCCGAGACGGGTGCTGACGTCCAGGGTGTCGAAGACGAAGGTCGAGAACGCCATCGAGCCGAACGTGGTCGCGAACAGCAGATTCTCCGGCCCGATGAGCACCGTCAGGAAGCGACCGAGGCCGGCGCCGTAGATCGCGCCGGGCGCCATGCCCTGGATGCTTTCCGAGCTGACCGTCATCACCGTGGCCAAGGCGATGAGAGCGACGAAGCCCTCGAGCAGCATGGCGCCGTAGCCGATCGGCTGGGTGTGACTTTCGCGCTCGATCTGCTTCGAGGTCGTGCCCGAACAGACGAGCCCGTGAAAGCCGGAGCAAGCGCCGCAGGCAATGGTGACGAAGAGAAAGGGGAAGAGTGCCCCTGTCGGTCCGGTCGCATGCCAGGTTTTGAACGCCTCTTGCTCGATGCTGAAGTCGCCGAAGAAGATGCCGACGGTGCCGGCGAACAGCGCCAGATACAGCACGAACCCGCCGAGGTAGCCGCGCGGCTGCAACAGGGCCCAGACGGGCGTCAGCGATGCGACGAAGCAGTAGGCGAGGATCAGCAGCGCCCAGGTGGTGCCGCTGAACACGAGCACCGTCGACAGCTGCGTGCCGAGCCACACCACGCCGAGGGTGGCCGGCACGAAGATCACCGTCAGTAGCCACAGGGGTGGGCGCAGGAAACGTTCGACCAGGCCCATCAACACGGACAAGGCGAGGTACAGCACGCTGGCCATGGCCACCGCGCCGCCGGGGTTGAAGGCGAACGCGGCGCCTTGCAGATCCTCGCCGCCGCCGACGAAGGTGTTGGCGGTGATGTCGGTGAAGGCGACGATGACGTAGATCAGGGCGATCCAGATGAAGGCCATGATGGCGAGCCAGGCGCGGGCGCCGAGGGACTCCCGCACCAACTCGGCGATCGAGTGGCCGCCGTGACGCACCGAGGCGACCAGGCTGGAGAAGTCGTGCACCGCGCCGATGAAGACGACGCCGAGGCCGATCCAGATCAGGCACGGCAGCCAGCCGAACTGGCCGCAGGCGAGGATCGGCCCGGCGATCGGGCCGGCGGCGGCGATGGCGCTGAAGTGCTGCCCGAGAAGATAGAAGGGGCGCGTCGGCACGAAGTCCATGCCGTCGTTGACGGTGACCGCGGGAGTTGCCCGGCCGTCGTCGAGACCGTATTGGCGCGCCACGAGGCGGCCGTAGAAGCGATAGCCGAGAGCGAGCAGGGCGACGGTGGCGGCGGCAATGGCGGGCAATGTCATCCGCGGCAACAAACGAAGTCGGGCCGACCCTGTCAAGCGTCGGCCGGCGACGCGCATTGCGCACCAGAGCACGATCCGGGCCGGGACGACGAGCCAAGCGGATCGAGCTGCCGACGACGACCTCGGGGCTGCCCTCGATGCACTGCGCGTCTTCGCCGTTGAGGATGCTCGCCGCGACGACCGGATCGATCGCCGGAGCCATGAGGCGCCGGTCGTGGTCGTGCCGTCAAATGGTGCAGTGGACCAATGATGGCGCAGCAAGGGGGATACGCCCCGCACGGGGACTGCTTCCTTCTCCGTTGGTGCTGATCCCTCGAGCTGCCGCAGCAATCGGCGACCCGGTGTCGGGCTGGGCGATTCCATCCGGGCTGCGGCCCCCCTGGAGCGGCCCGCGAGTGCTTTCCTAAATCACTTGCTTTAGCTCCCGCCTTCTCCTAGCGTCCGCCCTTCGGATCGCGGCTCGCCGTGGTCTGGAATCGACAGCCGCACGCAATACATTCGGGCGAACGACGCCAATCCCAGGAGGCCGGGCGATGAATTTCGATTTCTCCGACGATCAACAGATGCTGCGCACCACGGCGCGCGACTACCTGAGCCAACACGCGGCGCTGACGGTCTGCCGCGGCGTGCTCGAGGCGCGCCAACCCTACGCCAAAGACCTCTGGCGCGGCTTCGGCGAACTCGGCTGGCTCGGCACCGCCGCGCCCGAGGAGTTCGGCGGCTCCGGCTTCGGCCATCTCGAATTGGCCGTGTTGGCCGAGGAGTCCGGGCGCGCCCTCGCCGCCGTGCCGTTCGATTCGAGCGTCTTCCTCGCCCTCGAGGCCCTGTTGCTCGCCGGTACCGACGAGCAGAAGCAACGCTTCGTTCCCAAGCTCGTGCGCGGCGAGGCGATCGGCACCTTCGCCCTCGCCGAGAAACCCGGCCAAAACGGCTTTGCCGGCGTCCAGGCGACCTTCGACGGCGCGACCCTGAGCGGTAGCAAGGCGCCGGTGCTCGACGGCGAAGCTGCCGACCTGGCGATCGTCGCGGCGCAGGGACCGCAGGGGCCCACCCTCGTCGTCGTCGATCTCAACGGCAGCGGCGTCACCCGCCAAGCGTTGGAGTCGTTCGACCCCAGCCGCCCGCTGGCGCGCCTCACCTTCGACCGCGCCGCGGCGCAGGTGCTCGGCACGCCGGGGCAGGGCGCGGCGTTGGCCGAAAAGCTGATCGACCGGGCCGCCGTGCTCTTCGCCTTCGAGCAACTCGGCTCGGCCAGCCGCGCCTTCGAAATCACTCGCGAGTACACCTTGCAGCGCTACGCCTTCGGCCGGCCGATCGCCTCGTTCCAGGCGGTCAAGCACCGCCTGGCTGACCTCTGGTGCGAAATCGAGTTGGCCCGCTCGAACTGCTACTACGGCGCCTGGGCCCTCAGTAACGACGACCCGGAGCTGGCCATCGCCTCTTGTCTGGCGCGCATCTCCACCAGTGATGCGTTCGACCGCATGGGTCGTGAGATGATCCAGCTGCACGGCGGCGTCGGCTACACGTGGGAGTTCGACTGCCACCTCTTCTATCGCCGCTCCAAGCTGTTGTCGTCGATTCTCGGCACCACCTCGGCCTGGAAGGATCGACTCATCACTCGCCTCGAAGCGAAGGAGAACGTGGCCGCCTGAGGCGGACCACGCTCGGAGAAGCAGGACCATGGATTTCAACGATACCCCGGAAGAAGCAGAGTTCCGCGCCCAGGTGCGCGCCTGGCTCGATGCCAACGCCCAACTGCGCGATCCCGACGAGACGGGTGGCGGCGCCCTCGGCGAACGCATCGACCCGGCGACGTTGGCAGCCTGCAAGGCCTGGCAAAAGAAGAAGTTCGATGCCGGTTGGGCCTGCCTGCGCTGGCCCAAGGTGTACGGTGGCCGCGGCGCCACTGCCATGCAGAGTGTGATTTGGGGCCAAGAGGAACGCCGCTACAAGACGCCGCCCGACATCTTCGGCATCGGCATCGGCATGGCCGGCCCGACCCTGATGGCCCACGCCTCCGAAGAGCAGAAGCGCACCTGGCTGCCGAAGATGGCCTCCGGCGAGGAGATTTGGTGCCAGCTCTTCAGTGAGCCCAGCGCCGGTTCCGACCTCGCCGGCCTGCGCACCAGCGCCGTGCGCGACGGCGACACCTGGGTCATCAACGGTCAGAAGATCTGGACCACCGGCGCCCAGTTCTGCGACTGGGGCATCCTCGTCGCCCGTTCCGATGCCAACGCGCCGAAGCACAAGGGCCTCACCTACTTCGTCGTCGACATGAAGTCGCCCGGCATCGAAGTGCGGCCGATCACGCAGATCAACGGCGGCCAGGGCTTCAACGAGGTCTTCTTCAGCGACGTCCGCATCCCGGACGTGAATCGTCTCGAGAACGTCGGCGACGGCTGGCGCGTGGCGCTCACCACGCTGATGAACGAACGCGCGTCCATCGGCGCCGGCGGCGGTGGTGGTGGCGGTGTCGGTGACCTGCTGCACCTGGCGCGCAAGGTCGAGATCGACGGCAAGCCGGCCCTGCAAGACGCAGCGATCCGCGCCCGCATCGCCGACTTCTACGTCAAGTCGAAGGGCCTGCAGTTCACCGGCGCCCGCACGCAGAGTGCTCTGTCGCAGGGCAAGATCCCGGGACCCGAGGCGAGCTTGGGCAAGCTCGTCGGCGGCGTGCTGATTCAGGACATGGCCGAACTGGCGATGGAGCTGCACGGCATGAGCGCCGCCTTGATGGATCCGAGCGCCACCTACAACGACGGCGCTTGGCAGGATCGTTACCTGGCGATCCCCGGCTTGCGCATCGCCGGCGGCACCGACGAGGTCTTGCGCAACATCATCGCCGAACGCGTTCTCGGCCTGCCGCCCGAGATTCGCGCCGACAAGGACATCCCGTTCAAGGACGTCCCGACCGGGCCGAAGTAACCGCTTCGTTGGCTCCAGGCGGAGGGCAGAAGGCACAAGGCTTGAGGCTCAAGGCTCAAGGCTCAAAGCTCAAGGCTGAAGGCAGAAAGCGGAAGGAAAGGCGCGGGCGCGTTCGCATGACCAGCGAGCGGTTCCCGCCTTCCGCTTTCCGCCTTTCGCTTTATGCCTTTCGCCTTTCGCCTTTCGCCCCGGCCCAGCTAGATGCGGCGAAAGCGCGGCGCGCGCTTCTCCAGGAACGACATCACGCCTTCGCGGAAGTCGGGTGATTCGAAGGTGCCGAACATCAAGCGGATGGCTTCTTTCTCGGCCGGCGCGAGTCGTTCGCTCAGACTCTGATAGATCTGCTTCTTCATCGTCGCCATCGACGCCGGTGAACAGCGTGTCGCCAACTCGAGCGCATAGCCGCGCACGAATGGCATCAGTTCGTCGTGAGGCATCGTCCGATTCACCAGTCCCATCCGTTCCGCCTCGGCGGCATCCACCTTGCGCGCCGACAACAATAGGTCCATCGCATGGGCCGGGCCGACCAGGCGATCGAGTAGCCAGGCGGCGCCCCACTCGGCGATCAGACCGCGCTGCGCGAACGCCGTCGTGAACACGGCGCGCTCCGAGGCGAAGCGCATGTCGCACGCCAAGGCGATCGGCACCGCCATGCCGGCGACCGGTCCGTTGATCGCGGCGATCACCGGCTTCGGAATCGACATCACATAGGTGTAGGTGCCGCGGAAGTCGTCGCCGAACGACGGGTCGCCGGGGTCGGCCGCCAGTTCCGGCGGCACGCCGCCTTCACCCTTGCCCTCGCTGATCGACTTGAGATCACGCAGGTCGGCCCCCGCACAGAAGCCGCGTCCGGCACCGGTCAGCACGATGGCGACGACGCGGGGATCCTTTTCGGCTTGAGCGAAGGCATGCTTCACCTCGGCCCCCATGCGCATGGTCCACGCATTGAGCGCATCCGGCCGGTTGAGGGTGATGGTCGCGATCGGGTCGTCGACCTCGTAGATGATCTGATCGTACATGGTGGCTCCACTTTGCCAAGGGCCAAGGGCCAAGGTGCAAGGGCCAAGAAGGCTTCCCCTCTTGGCCCTTGCACCTAGTACCTTGGCCCTCGCCCCAACTAGTTCCTGACCGTGATCGCGCTATTGGCGATGACGGGGGACTGGCGTTCCTTCGACTGGGCTTGGATCAAGATCTGATCGCCTTCCTTCCACATCGAGGTCACCATGGTTTCGCCCGGGAAGAAGACGCCGGCGAAGCGGGCTTGGTAGCGGGCGACCTTGGTGACGTCGCCGCCGAGCAATTCGTCGACGACGGCCTTGCAGACGATGCCGTACGAGCACAGGCCGTGCAGGATGGGCACGTCGAAGCCGCCGAACTTGGCGAACTCGGGGTCGGCGTGCAGCGGGTTCTTGTCGCCCGAGAGACGATAGAGCAGTGCCTGCTGCGGCATGGTCGGCGTTTCGACGACGGCGTCGGGCGCCCGATCGGGGGCGGCCAAGGTCACCTTCGGGCCGGGTTCGCCGCCGAAGCCGCCTTCGCCGCGAGCGAAGATGCCGAAGCGGTTGGTGAACAGCTTGTCGCCGTTCTCCAGCCGGCTTTCGACCTCGATGACGATGAGCGCCGCCTTACCTTTGTCGTAGATGCCGGCGATGCGCGGCTGGTTGACGATCTTGGCCGCCGTTGGGATCGGGCGATGGATCTCGAGGTCCTGTTCCCCGTGCAGCACCATCATGAAGTTGATCTCGATGCCGGGCACCGAAGCCATGCCGCCCATGGCGCCGAAGACGGGGATGACGCCGAAGCTCGGCAGCACCTTGAGATGGCGCTCATAGGTGTACTCGAGTTCCTTGGGGTCGACCGGCTTGGTCAGGCCGGCGCCGAGGCCGAGATGGTAGAGGATCACTTGATCCTGCGTCCATTCGTAGGTGCCGCTCGGCATGGTCGCGGCAAGGGCTTTCTGTGGATCGACGGGCATGGTCGGTTCCTCCTTCAGGTGATGTTCCGATGCGGTGGTGCTGGGTTTCAGCGAGCGAGAAAGGGCAGGGCGACTTCGGCTACGGCGTCGGGCGCATCGATCGTCGCCAGGTGCCCGGCGCCGGGAATCATGGCGATACGTGTCGGGGCGCGCAGCGCCGCAGCGTAACGCGCCGCATACGACGCCGGAACGATGCGGTCGCGTTCACCCCAGACGATCAACGTCGGGCACGATACGCGATGCAGCCGTTTCCTCAGACCGCGGTCGGCGAACGGCCAAGTCAGACGCGCCGCGGCTTCGTCGGCACGATACAGCAGGATCTCGTGCTCGTTGATGTCCTCGGCCTTACGCGAGCGACAATGGAAGGCGCGGGCATAGGCTTGCTGATTTTCACAGAACAACGGAGGAACGTCGGGCATGTGGGTCGTGAACGGATTGCGGACCGGCTCTTCGGGCAGGCTCCATCCCAGGGCGCCGATCATCACCAAGCGTGCGACGCTGGTGGGCGCCAGTGCTGCCGCTTCGAGTGCCAACATGGCGCCGAGCGATTCTGCGATCAAATCCGAACCGGCAAGGCCAGTGGCGTCCAATAGGTCGAGGATCATGGTGATCCAGTCGACCGTATCGTCGAGGACTCGATGACCGGGCTCGGCGCCGGGAAAGCCGGGCAGCGACGGCACGACGACGCGACACTGGTTCGCCAAGCGATCGAGGAAGGGGGTCCAGTAGGGCACGCCGCGGTAGCCGGCGAGAAAGCCGACGACCGGCCCATCGCCTTTCTCCCAGACGCGACAGCGCGAGCCGCCGACGACGACGTAGCGTTCGCTTGGTTCACTCATGCGTGAATCCCGCGCGGCGTGGCGCGCTGCTCCGCCGGCAGCGGCGTCGGCCACCAGTGGTTCTCCCAGCGATCGTCGAAGAGGTTCGCCAGCTGTGGCTTCACCCGTTCGGCGAAGAGCCGCGTGTTGTACGCCGTCAGGTCCTTCGACATGTCGCCGAATTGCAGCAGCACCATCATGTGGCCGACGTTCAATTCCAGCGCCACCTGGCGCAACTTGTCGGCCACTTGGTCGGGCGTGCCGACGAGCACGTAGCCCTTGGCCACCATCTCCTCGAAGCTCGGCTTGGCCTTGGTCTCGAGGATGCGCCGCTGCGACTCGACGGCGGCCAACTGCACCTGCGACACCATCTTGGCCCGCACTGTGGCCTCGGTCATGTAGCCCGGCGGATTCGACCAGTTGGGGCTGACGTGCAGGCAGCGGTTGTAGAAGTAGTCGGCCGGCTCGCGATATAGCTCGATGGCCTGCTGCTCGGTCTCGGCGACGCCGACGAATTGCAGAAACGCGGCGCGGTAGGGGTTGCGGTCCTTGCCCAGCCGATCCATCTCTTCCCAGAAACCGGCCATGGTCGCGGCGCCGGCTTGGTAGCCGAAGTAAGAGAGGTAGGCGTAGACGTAATCCATCTGCGCGCACCACTGCCACGTTTCGACCGATCCGCCGCCGGGGATCCAGATGGGTGGATGCGGTTTCTGCAGCGGGCGCGGCCATGGATTGACGATGGGCTGTTGGTGGAAGCGTCCGTGGAAGGCAAACGGCTCCGTCGCGCTCCAACACTTGCGGATGATGTCGTGTGCCTCCATGTAGCGATCGCGCAGGAGCCCGGGATTCTGGCCGTAGGCATGGCACGTGTCGAACGGCGTGCCGACGGGAAAGCCGGCGACCAAGCGGCCGCCCGACAAGACGTCGAGCATCGCCATCTCCTCGGCGACGCGCATCGGCGGGTTGTAGAGGGCGATCGAGTTGCCCATGACGACGATGGCGGCACGGCTGGTGCGGCGCGCCAGCGTCGAGGCCATCAGGTTGGGCGAAGGCATCAAGCCGTAGGCGTTGGAATGATGTTCGTTGACGCAGATGCCGTCGAAGCCGACCTCGTCGGCGAGCTCCAGCTCGTCGAGGAAGTCGTGGTACATGCGGTGCGCCTTGGCGGCGTCGAACAACTTCGGGTCGATGTCGACCCATACCGACGGATGGGTCTTGGTGAAGTCCGCCGGCAGGTCGGTATACGGCATCAAGTGAAACCAGCACAGTTTCATCGCCGCCTCATCTCCATGGCTCGGCGAGGATCTTGGCGTGGCGCTCGGGGTTGCCCAGCTCCGCGAAGGCACCGGCGATGCCGTCGAGTCCGACCTTTCCCGTGATCAGCGGCGCCGCGTCGATCTTGCCGTCCGCCAGATGCTGCAGGGTTTCGGCGAACTCCTGCGGCGTGTAGCCGAGGACGAATTGGAGGTTCAGTTCTTTGTTGATGCCGATGGCCGGCTCGATGATGTCGCTCTCCATGCAGACGCCGACGACGACGATGCGCGCGTGGCGCGGCGCGCCGTCGACGAGTTGCTGCAGCACGCCGGGCACGCCGACGCATTCGAAGAAGACACCCGGGCGTGGCTGAGGGCCGAGGCCCATCAGCGTCATCATGCTGCCTGGGTCGCATCCGGGCGGGATCGCGTGCTCGGCCCAACTGCCGTACGGCGAAGTCTGGCTCGGATCGAGCACGATGTCGGCACCCAGGCGTGCCGCCAACTCGCGACGTTTGGGGGAGTAGTCGGCGGCGAGGATCGGCGCGGCGCCGCGCACCTTGAGCGCAGCGATGACCGCGAGTCCGACCGGACCACAGCCGATGACCAACGGCACGTCGTCCTTCTGCAGATTGGCCTTGGCGACGGCATGCCAGCCGACCGCCATCGGTTCGGTCAGCGCGGCGATGTCGGTCGGCAAGCCGTTCGGCACCGGCAGCAGCAGCAGCTCGTTGAGCACCATGTATTCGCCGTAGCCGCCGGGTAGGTCGTTCGAGTAGCCGAGGGTCTTGATGCCGCTCATGTCGAAGGCGATGGGCATCGAGCAGACGCGCGTGCCGACGGCGAGGTTGGCCGAGGTCGAGGGACCGTGCTCGACGATCTCGGCGCAGAACTCGTGGCCCATGACGATGTCGCGCGCCGGGTCCATGAATGCCGGCATGCCCGAGCGCACCGCCGTCTCGACCATGCGATCGGCGAACTTCAGGGCGTGCAGGTCGGAGCCGCAGATGCCGCAGGCGAGCGTCTTGACGACGACCTGGCCGATGCCCGGGCGCGGGTCGTCGACGGTGTCGACGACCAGGCGATGATCACGCATCACGGCGGCACGCATGGGGATCTCCTTACGAGATGTCTTGGCCGACGGGCTTCCCGTCGACGATCTGGTCGAGATACTCGGAGAGTCCGTAGCCGATCTGTCCTTCGCAGCGGAATTCGGTCATGCCCTCGGTGATGCGCGTGACCATGGTGCCGCCGTCCGGGCGAGGGCGGCGGTTGCGCAACGGGATGAGCGACAGGACACGTCCTTCGATCTCGTACTCGCGTTCGGCGGTCTTGGCCCAGGCGCGCAGGTGCGTCTGGTAGCCGGTTTCGTCCCATGTGCTTTCGACGCGGGCGTCTTCGATGAGGACGTACTCGCCACGGCGCAAGACCATGCCGCTGCGGCGAACCCGGCCCTGCTCGTCGGCGACGAGCGAGATCATCATGGCGAAGTCGCGCCCGAAGTTCATCGGCAGCCAGCGGTACCAATGGATGGCTTGCCAGTAGCGTGGGCCCCACGACTTGTCGCGCAGGCCGTAGCCGTCGATGGCGAAGCGTTCGTCGCCGACGACGATGCTGCCGGCGGCATGTACGTGCTGTTCGTAGTGGGCGCGGGCGAACGAGCGTTCGGGGTCGAGTTCGAGATCGCTACCGTCGGCGTTGACGGTCTTCCCGCCGTACATCGGGGCGACGCCGGTGTAGTCGAGGTCGATGCGGCAATCGACGATGGGATTGTTCTTGAAGGCGTGCGACGGGTCGGCCATTTCGAAAGGCCGTTGCAGGACGCAGAGTTTGCCGTCGTAGGTGACGCGCAGGCGACGGAACGGCTCGACGACTTCGATGCGCATGCCGCCGGCATTGAGTTCGGCGTTGCTGCTGATCTTGGGGCGGCCGTACATGAAACCGATGCGGCCGTCCGGCAGGTAGACGCAGCAGGACATCTCGGCGTAGCCCTCGTTGACGCGATTGCCGAGGCGGAACCAGCCGCCGGTATGGCGGGTCGGGTCGAAGACGTTGAAGTACATCGACTCGTTGTAGTTGGTGACGGCCTCGGGCGCGTGGCAGTACTCGTCTTGCGGCTCGAGAACGATCTTGGTGCCTTCGGGTAGGATGGACATGCTCGCGCCTCAGACCAGGCGGCCTTCCTCGCCCCAGTAGCGGGCGCGCAGTTTACGTTTCGCCATCTTGCCGGTCTCGGTGCGCGGTAGCTCGTCGACGAAGTCGATGGTGCGCGGACATTTGTAGTGGGCGATGTGCTCACGGCAGAACTGGATCAGCTCCGCTTCGAGTTCCGGACCGGGCGTTGCGTCGGGCGTCGGGATGACTACGGCCTTCACTTCCTCGCCCATCTCCTCGTTCGGCACGCCGATCACCGCGACGTCTTGCACCTTGGGGTGCATGACGAGATGGCTCTCGGTCTCCTGCGGGTAGATGTTGACGCCGCCGGAGATGATCATGTTGGACTGGCGGTCCGTGAGGAAGAGGAAGCCGTCCTCGTCGAGGTAGCCGATGTCCCCGAGAGTGAAGAGGTCGCCGCGGTAGGAGCCGGCGGTCTTCTGATCGTCCTTGTAGTAGCGGAAGCGCTGCGCCATGTCGGGCGGCGCCTTGAAGAACACCGCTCCCTCACGGTGCGGCGTGTCGATCTCGTTGCCCTCCTCGTCGAGGATGTAGATCTTGTCGCCGGCCCAGTGGCGTCCGACCGAACCCTTGTGCGCCATCCAATCCTGGGCGCGGATGAGCGTGCCCCCGCCTTCGGTGCCGGCGTAGTACTCGACGATGGCGTCACCCCACCAGGCGATCATCTGTTCCTTCAGCGGGATGGGGCAGGGCGCGGCAGCGTGGATGGCGACGCGCAAGCTGGAGACGTCGTACTTGCGCCGCGTCGCCTCGGGCAGCTGCAGCAGGCGGCGGAAGTGGGTGGGCACCCATTGTGACGCGGTGATCTTCTGGTCTTGGATCATGCGCAAGGCGTCTTCGGGGTCGAAGCGCGACATGACCACGGTGGTGGCGCCGATGCGATGATGCGCGGCGGAGAAGATCAGCGGTGCGGCGTGGTACAGCGGCGCCGGCACCAGGTAGCGGTCGTCCTCGGTGATGCCGAAGAGCATGAGCAGGCCGACGGTGGCGAAGTTGGTGGCCGGGTCGCCGGCGGGCTTGCCGGTGAGCGGCCGGCGCACGCCCTTGGGGCGTCCGGTGGTACCGGACGAATAGAGCATGAGCGAGCCTTCGAGTTCTTCGCCGAGGGGTTCGTCGCCGACGCCGGCGCAGGCTTCGGCGAGGTCGACGCAGCCGGCGACCGGACCGCCGACGCAGAAGCGCGCCTGCAAGCGGCCGTTTTCGGCGGCGATGCGGCCGCCCAATTCGGCGAAGTGGCCGTGTACGAAGAAGGCCTTGGCGTCGCAGTTTTCGACGATGTACTCGACCTCGTCGTGCTGCAGGTGCCAGTTGACCGGGGTGAAGTAGAGGCCGGCGCGGTGGCAAGCCCAGAAGAGGTCGAAGAAGCTCGCGTCGTTGCCGCAGAGGGCGGCGACGCTGTCGCCCGGGACCAGGCCGGCGCGGCGCAGGAGGTGGGCGATGGCGCGTGAGCGGCGTTCGAGTTCGCCGTAGGTCTCGACGACGTCGCCGTTGCCGTAGATGACGGCGGGCTTGTCGGGGTTCTTGCGAGCGAAGGTGGCCGGGGTCATGGGATCCATCGGGTTCTCCTGGCGGCTGGGCGTGCGGTTGCCTCAGCTCGCTTTTTTCTCGAGCGCCGCCAGTTCGGCGAGAGTGGCGGCGGAAACGGGGGCGCTGAGCGCGCCGACACAGGTGTCGATCAGGTTGGCGACGAAGAGGGCATTGCTCGCCGTGGCGGTGGACTTGCCGCGGCGCGTCTGGCGGCGCTCGCGGCTGGCCATGGCGTGGATGATGTGATCGGCCATGAGGATCAAGCGCTGGTCGAGCAGTTTGCGCGGCAGGTGAGCGAGGGCGCGCCGCAGCAGGCGTTCGATGCGCACTTGCGCCTCGTCGACCTTGCCGACGAAGCGGGCGAAGCCACCGGCGGCGGAATCGTCCTGCACGCGCTGCAGGAAGCGGACATAGAGGCTGCCGGAGGCGTCGTTGGCGATTTCCTCGGCGAGCGGCAGGACGAGCGCCTCGACGAGGCGGTGCAGGTCGGCGGCGGCGCCGTCGGCTTCGAGGCGGTCGGCCAGTTGGCGGCGCCGTTCGTAGGTGCCGGCGTGGCGGTATTGGAAGACGGCTTCGACGAGACCGTCTTTGGAGCCGAAGTGGTAGTGGGCGGCGCCGGAGTTGCGTTGGCCGGCGGCGATGTTGATCTCGCGCAAGGAGACGGCCTCGATGCCGCGTTCGGCGAAGAGCTGTTCGGCGGCGAGGATGAGGCGGAGTCGGGTATCGCGGCCGGGCATTCGACGGGCGACCGTAAGAGAGGCGCCGCCCTAAAGCAAGTGCTTTAGGGCGCCACTCGCCGCGGCACCGCCGACGACAAAATGACCCTAGCGACAATTTCGTGACGCAGCCGGCGCACAATCGTGCGTCGGCTGCGCAATCGCCGTTTCCCCTGAGGATGAGGTCATGTTGGCATGGACAATGCTTTGTTTTGGTGGCGAACGGGAGAGGGCCGAGCACTATGAAACAAACACACCGGAGAATCAGTCACCTCGCGAATCAATCCGGACAAGCCCTGGCGGAGACGGCGATCAGTCTCGTCATCATCGTTCTCATGATGCTCGCGACCGTCGAATTCGGACGCGTCCTCATCATCACCAACGCCGTCACCAATGCCGCACGCGTCGGGGCGCGCGCCGCCGCCATGGAAACCAGCACCAACCGCGACACGTCCGGGTTCATCGTCAACAAGAACCCCATCATCAACCAAGTGCGCGCCGAGGTGGCGGCGGTGGTGGGCAGCGCCCTCGCCAATAGTTTCCAGGTCCAGGTCACCCAGCCGTCCAGCGGCCTCGCCTTGGCGCGGGTTACCGTCACCGGCACCGTGCCGTACGTGTTCAAGTTCCTCGGCACGAATTTCAACGTTTCCCGCACGGTAAGCTACCGCGATCAGGGTCGCTGAGGAGTTCGTGCATGTGGCGCCGGACGATCGACAACCAGCGCGGGGCCGTACTTGCCGCCGTCGGTATTGGCCTGATCTCGGTTCTCGCCATGGTCGGCGTCGGTTTCGGCGTCGGGCGGTTGGCCTTGGCTGCCGCCGAGGTGCAGAACGCTGCGGACTCGGCGGCCCTCGCCGGCGCCGTGGCCCTGTTCCGCGATGCTGATCCCTGGACGGATGCCACCGAAGCCCTGGAGGAAAACAGCATCGAGTCGTGGGAGGCGGCCGGCGACCTGAGTGAGGTCGTGCCTGGGATGTATCGCTACGAGACCAAGCAATTCACTCCTGGGGGCATGCCGGTCAACGCGGTTCGGGCCCGGGTCGAGAGCACCGTCAACAATGGACTGGCGGCGCTCCTGGGTGAGGCGACGACGGATGTCGACAAGATCTCGTTCGCGGCCTTCAGTGGTCTACGTGGCGGTCGACCGACGCTGCCGATCGTCATCGGCGAATGTCACTTCGAAGAAGATTGTTATGACGACTCGTGCATGCCGCACCTGACGCAGGTTCCCGATCCGAGTGACAGTTCTGCGTGGACGGGGTTTTTCGACGGTGCCAACGTCACGAACGCCATGGAGTTCTTCCCGACGCACTGCGACGGCGAGGGGCGGGTGCAGGAGATTTGGATCGGCGATACGATCAACATCGCCAACGGCCAGGATACGCCACTCTTGCGTGCGATCGACTGTCTTTACGATGC
The DNA here is from genome assembly GCA_964524885.1 of uncultured Binatia bacterium (SeqCode). GTDB lineage: Bacteria > Desulfobacterota > Binatia > HRBIN30 > HRBIN30 > CALJUJ01. Next base: position 30,746 of record CAZGEJ010000002.1, on the reverse strand, counting down.
GGGAATCACCGAACACATCATTCCCATCGTCAATTGCGACGGCAACTTCAACCAAACCCGTCAGGTCGTCGGCTTCGCCACCATCATCATCGACGACGTCGTGATTACGGGCAGTGCGAAGGGCGTGTATCTACACGCCATTTTCAAATCCGACGCTACTGGTGCGCTCGGCGGCAAGGGTTTCGGTACGGGCAACATCGCTCTCGTTCCCGTCCAACCGTGATTTCGCACGGCGTGCGCCGACCGAGATCCATCCTCGATGGATCGACGGTTCGATCGCATCCGATGCCTCGCACGCGTTTTCACCCTATGGTTCAGACATCCGCGCTGTTGTCGTGTCGTCGGCTTGCCGTTCGACGGACGGAGCCTCCATCGAGCGTGCTTCAATCGCGACAATGCCGGGAGTCACAGACGAAAGATGGGGAAATTGCCGTAAAATACATATTGACCTGGTACCACGTGCGGGAGTATCCCTTGCTTAAGGGGATAAGTCCGCATGAACCTTCAACGAATGACGTCGATCTCTTGTTGGCTTCGCATTCGTCTGGGCCAGCGCATTCGGGTGCGGCTGCGCCATCGTCATCTGGACAACGAGCGCGGAGCGGTTTTGGCGGCGGTCGGCATCGGTATGATCGCCGTGCTCGCGATGGTTGGAGTGGGCTTCGGTCTCGGGCGACTGACGTTGGCGGCGACCGAAGCGCAGTCCGCCGCGGATGTCGCTGCGCTCACGGGTGCCATGGCGATGTTTACGGGAAGTGATCCAGAGGATGACGCGCTCGCCGCGCTGGCTTCCAACACCATCGAATCTTGGACGGCCGAGTCGACCCTGGACGCCCTGCAGCCCGGCTTCTACAACTACGACACGCGCAAGTTCTTCGCCGGTAGCCTGCCGACGAATGCGGTCATGGCGCGGGTGGAAACCACCGTCAACAACGGTCTGGCCGCGCTGCTCGGGACGCCGACGACCGACGTCGAGAAGATCGCCTACGCCTCGTTTTCGGGGCTGCGCGGTGCCAGCCCGACGCTGCCCATCGTCATCGGTGAGTGCCACTTCGAGGAAGACTGCTTCGATCAGTCGTGCATGCCGCACCTGACCCAGGTTCCGTCGACTTCCGACAACTCGGCTTGGACCGGATTCTTCGACGGACGCAGTAATACCGCCGTCAGTCGATTTTTCCCTACCGAATGTGATGGAGACGGCAAGGTGCAGGCGATCTGGATCGGCGATACGATTCAGATCGGCAACGGTCAGGTGTCACCGCTGCTCGATGCGGTCGATTGCATGTACGACCTCGGCCTGACGCGCCACATCATCCCGATCGTCAATTGCAACGGCAACTTCAATCAGACGCGCCAAGTCGTCGGCTTCGCCACCATCGAGGTCGACTATGTGATCCGCACCGGCAATCAAAAGGGGATCTACCTGCACGCGATCTTTCGTTCCAACGCGACCGGCGCCGTGGGTGGCTCCAACTTCGGCACCGGCAACATCGCCCTGGTGCCGGTCAATCCTTGATCCGACGAGGCGTACGGGTTTCCTCGCGACGCGGGGCGTGTTTTTCTACACGCCATGGCCGCACCCCGTACGCCTCGCCGTTCCCATCCCGCCGACTTCGAGCCGATTCCCGTCGACGTCGCCTACCGCTTGGCCGCACCCTTGCGGGCCTACTTCAGTCCGCGTTTCTACGGCCTGAGCCACCTCCATCCCCGCCACCCGAGCCTACTCGTCGGCAATCACACCATCTACGGCATGCTCGACCCGCTACTGATGGGAGCCGAGGTCTACAAACGCCGCGGCATCCTCGTGCGCGGCCTCGCCGACCATGCCCATTTCGCCGTGCCGGTGTGGCGCGATCTGTTGCGCAGCATGGGGGCGGTCGACGGCACGCGCGAGAACTGTGCCGCGCTGATGCGCGCCGGACAGTCGATCCTCGTCTTCCCGGGCGGCGGGCGCGAAGTCGCCAAACGCAAGGGCGAGGCCTACCAACTCATCTGGAAGCAGCGTCTCGGCTTCGTCCGCTTGGCGGTGCAGCATCGCTACCCCATCACGCCCTTCGCTTCGGTCGGGCCGGACGACGCCTACACCATCTTGATCGACGCCAACGACATCATGAAGACGCCGCTGTGGCGCGTCTTGCAGCGCTCGGGCATCGCCCACGCCTACCTGCGCGACGGCGACGCCCTCATGCCGATCGCCGTTGGCCTCGGCCTGTCACCGTTTCCACGCCCGGAGCGCTTCTACTTCGGGTTCGGCAAACCGATTCCTACGGAGCACCTCGACGGCAACACCCGCAGCACGCGCAAGATGCTGGCGCTGCGCGACGAAGTGGAAGCCGCGGTCCAAGCGCAGATCGCCAAGCTCAAGCGGCTGCGCGAACGCGACCAGGACCGCGGCGTGCTACGGCGCCTGCTGACGCACTGGTGAGGCGCGGCCTCACTCGATGACGCGCACCTGGATGCTGGCGAGTCGCTCGTCGCCGGCGACGACGTCCGACACGACCACCACCTGATCGCCGGCGCCGACGTGGTCGTTCTTGCGCAGCTTGGCCAGCGCCGCGGCAACGGTTTTCTCCGGGTCGCTGGAGAAGCTCATGCGGAAGGGGATGATCGAGCGGCTGAGCCAGAGTTTGCGGCGCGAGGCGCTCATGTTGGTGAAGGCGTAGATGGCGGCCGACTGCGGTCGATAGCTGGCCACCAGTTGTCCGAGCACGCCGCGGCGGGTGAAGACGACGATCGCCGCGGCGTTGATCGAGTCGGCGAGGCGACAGGCGGCGCGCACCAATTCCTCGCGTGGCGTCGACGGTTGACGCTTCAGGTAGGCGCCGATCGACTCGACCTTCTCCATGCGGCGCACGATCTTGTCGAGCACCTCGACGCAGCGTTCCGGATGGCGTCCGGCGGCGGTTTCTCCGCTCAGCATGACGGCGTCGACTTCTTCGTACACGGCGTTGGCGACGTCGCTCACCTCGGCACGCGTCGGCATCGGGTTGTCGATCATCGACTCGAGTAAGTGGGTCGCGACGATCACCGGCTTGCCGGCGAGGACGCATTTGCGCGTCAGCTCGCGTTGGATGATCGGCAACTCGGCGAACTCGACTTCGACGCCGAGGTCGCCGCGGGCGATCATGATGCCGTCGGCGGCGGCGAGGATGCTGTCGAAGTTGTCCAGTCCTTCTTGGTTCTCGATCTTGGCGATGATCTTGGCGCCGCTGCGCGAGTCGCCCATGATCTGGCGCGCCTCGGCTACGGCCTCGGCGTTGCGCACGAACGACAGGGCGATGAAGTCGACGTCGTTGTCCAAGCCGAAGCGGATGTCGGCGCGGTCTTTATCGGTGATCGACGGCAGGTTGATGCGCACGCCGGGCAGGTTGATGTGCTTGCGTGAGCCGAGACGGCCGCCGTCGAGCACGCGGCATTGCAGGTCGTGAGCGCCGATGTCGACGACCTCGAGGTTGATGATGCCGTTGTCGACGGTGATGCGGTCGCCGACGCTGAGGTGCGCCACCATGTCGCGGTAGTCGATGTGGATGCTCTTTTCCTCGGGGTCGGTGCTCGGCATCACGGTCACCGTGTAGATCTCGCCGACGACGAGGTGCAGGTCGGTGTCGACCTCGCCGGTGCGGATCTCCGGCCCTTTGAGGTCGAGCAGGGTGGCAATCGGGTGCTCGAGGCTGCGGTTGAGCGAGCGGATGCGGCGCAGGTTTTCGAGGTGCGAGGCGTGGTCGCCGTGCGACATGTTGAGGCGGGCGATGTTCATGCCCGCCTTGGCCATGCGCTCGATGCGCTCCGAGGTCGAGCTGGCCGGCCCGAGTGTGCAGATGATCTTGGTGTGGCGGAAATCGCGCGCTGGCGTGGTCATGGTGGTCATACCCCTCGCCGCGGAAGGTACCACGCGCCGGCAGGCGATTGGATAGCCGCCGCCGCGCTCGTGGAAATGTTGTGCGGAATTCGTCAAAGCAGAGGCGAAGGAAGGGAAGGTGAGCATGGCGACGCGACGTTGGATCCTCCGCGGTTTGCTGGGTTTGGTGGTCGTCGGCGTGGTGGCGGCGATCGTTTGGCGCGACGACATCGAACGCTTGCGCCGCGTCTGGGCCTACGCCTCGCACTTCGAGCCGGAGCACATCGACGAGAATTTCCGATCCTTCCACCTGCGCTACCCCGTGCGCACGGCGCACCGCGGCGGCCCGGTGTTCCCTCTACCCGAGCAACCGGCGCCGTTGCCGCAGACCTACGTCTTCGCCGGCGAAACCCGCCGCGTCGACGACTGGATCGAGAGTTCGCAGACCACGGGCATGGTGGTGCTGCACGACGGCAAGCTGGTCTACGAGTCGTACCGTCGCGGCAACGACGTCGGAACCACGCCGATTCTGATGTCGGTGTCGAAGTCGGTGGTGTCGTTTCTCTTCGGCGTCGCCGTCGATGAGGGCAAGATCGCCAGCCTCGAGCAGCCTGTCGACGCCTACGTCCCCGCTCTCGAGGGGTCGGGCTACGAGGGGGTGCGGATCAAGGACGTCCTGCAGATGTCGTCGGGCATCCGCTTCAACGAGGATTACGGCGATCTCGACTCCGACATCGCCCACCTGGTGATGGCCTTCGTCAACGGCTCGGTGCACGACTTCGTGCGCCGTCTGCAGCGGCAGCGGCCGCCGGGCACCTTCCATCATTACGTCAGTGCCGACACGCAGGTGATCGGCATGGTGCTGGAGGCGGCGACGGGCGAGTCGCTGGCTGACCTGACGCAGAGACACCTGTGGTCGAAGCTGGGGGTCGAGTCCGACGCGCACTGGCTCACCGACCAGGTCGGCGACGAGTTCGCCTTGGGCGGCTTCAACGCGACGCCTCGCGACATGGCGCGGTTCGGGCAATTGTACGCCGACGGCGGCGTCAACCTCGCCGGCGAGCGCCTCGTTTCTGAAGCCTGGGTGCGGGCTTCGGTGACGCCCGACGCGCCGCATCTCATGCCGGGGCGCGACAATCCCCTGCACGACTGGCCGATGGGCTACGGCTATCAGTGGTGGATCCCGGAGAACCAGCCAGCGGACGGGCGCGGCGATTTTTCGGCGATCGGCATCTATGGCCAGTTCGTCTACGTCAACCCGAGCGAGCGGGTGGTCATCGCCAAGACCTCGGCCTACGAGGACTACAACGAGACCGGCGACGTGATGGAATTCGAGGCGATGGAGGTCTTCCGCGCCATCGCCCGCGGGCTATGAGGCGGAAAAGGCGCGGCGGGAGGCTCGCTGCCTCCCGCCGGAAGGGGTGAATTACTTCGGCTGCAGGCGCGCGCCGCCGTCGATGCGGACGACTTCGGCGTTCATGTAGCTGTTGGTGGTCAGTTCGACGGCAAGGGTGGCGAACTCCTCGGCGACGCCAAGGCGCTTGGGGAAGAGGACGTCGCGCTTGAGCTTGTCCTTGAACTGTTCGGCGCCTTCGCCTTCGCCGTAGATGGGCGTGTCGATGAGGCCCGGGGCGATGCAGTTGACGCGGATGCCGACGGCGGCGAGGTCGCGCGCGACGGGGAGGGTGAGGCCGACGACGCCGCCCTTGGAGGCAGAGTAGGAGGCTTGGCCGATCTGGCCATCGAACGCGGCGACCGAGGCGGTCGTGACGATGGCGCCGCGCTCGCCGTCGGCGAGGGGCTCGGTTTCGGCCATGGCGGTGGCGGCGAGGCGGATGCAGTTGAAGGTGCCGATGAGGTTGACCTCGATGACCTTGCGGAAGATGCCGAGGTCGTGGGCCGTCTCATAGCCGCCGCGGCCGATGGTGCGGCTGGCCCAGCCGAAGCCGGCGCAGGCGATCAACACGCGCAGCGGGCCGCGGCTCTTGGCCGCTTCGACGCCAGCGATGACGTCGTCGGGGTTGGTCACGTCGGCCTTCGAGAAGACGCCGCCCACCTCGGCTGCCGTCGCCTTGCCCTTGTCCTCGTTCATGTCGAGGACGACCACCTTGGCACCGCGCGAGGCCAGCAGACGGCAAGTCGCCGCGCCGAGCCCGGAAGCGCCACCAGTAACGATTGCGGATACGCCTTTGATGTCCATCTGCCGAAATTACGAAGTGTGCGCCGCCGACTCAAGCCCCGCGGGGGCAACACCGAAGCCTGGATGCGCCCAGAGCTCTGTGGGTGGTTGGGGCGGATGCACTCGTCCTCGAGGGTCGCCGCGTCGACGCGGGAGTTGGATCCCGCTCGGCTACGTTCGCGACGATGCCTTCCCGCGAGGGGGTAGACGTGGATCGTCGGCATTCGCGGCGCATGACGAACACCACCTCGGCGCGCTAGAGGAGTCGGATGAGGCCGCTCCTCGAGGTGCTCTGCGCAGCCATGCGGAACAGCACACCCTCGGCGCAATCGGCTGCTTTCTCAGGAGAATCCCATGGATGACGCGTTCGTCTCCCGTCCCCCCGCCGCGCTTGCCGCGATTCTTCGCGATACCGAGGCTCTCGGGTTCGCGATGGTCTCGGAGCCCAAGGTCGGGGCGCTGCTGGCGTGCCTCGCTGCCTCCAAGCCGGGCGGACACATCCTCGAACTCGGGACCGGCACGGGGCACGGCACGGCTTGGTTGCTCGCGGGTATGGACGCCGGTGCGCGACTTGCCACGGTCGATGCCGACGCCGACGTCGTCGCCGTCGCGCGACGCCATCTCGCGGCGGATCCCCGGGTCGCCTTCCACGTGATGGACGGCGCGGCCTACCTGGACGAGCAGCCGCCGCGCTCGTTCGATCTCGTCTACGCCGATACCTGGCCCGGCAAGTTCACCCACCTGGATCTCGCTTTGGATCTGCTACGCCCGGGCGGCATCTATGTCGTCGATGACCTCCTACCCCAGGCCAACTGGCCGGACGGCCACGCGCCCAAGGTGCCGGCGTTGATCGAGTCGCTGGAAGGCCGCGACGAATTCGCCACCGTCCGCCTCGCCTGGGCCTCGGGCCTGATGTTGGTGGTTCGACGCGGCGAGCGCTGAAGGACACCGCCGGCGTTCGAGGCCTGGCCCGCGCGGAACGGGGTAGTCCAACTCGAAACACCAACACTCACACGATTCACTATCTCCAGGATCCATAGTGATTGGTGAATGGTGTTGGTGTTGGGTGTGGTGGAAACGTGGGAGGGGGCATTCCCAACCAACCGAAACACTAGCACTCACACGAGTCACTATCTCCAGGATCCATAGTGATTGGTGAATGGTGTTGGTGTTGGGTGTGGT
>CAZGEJ010000002.1:0-23447 GCA_964524885.1 uncultured Binatia bacterium (SeqCode) | reverse complement strand
GGAAACGTGGGAGGGGGCATTCCCAACCAACCGAAACACTAGCACTCACACGATTCACTGTCTCCAAGATCTCTAGTGATTCGTGATTGGTGTTCGTGTTGGTGTGGGGGCCGACGCGTGGACTCGGAGCGACCGCCATGGCTGGGGGATCCTCTTGGCGATCTCTTGCTCCAAGGCTGCGCATCTGCGAGCAGGGCGGGATGAGTGATGCCTCTCTGCCCATCGTCGGTGCCCCTGGTTCGCCCTACAGCCGTAAGCTGCGCGCCGTGCTGCGCTATCGCCGCATCCCGCACCATTGGCTCATCCAAGGTTGGCCGGAGGCGCGCGTGCTGCCGAAGCCGCGCGTCATGTTGCTGCCGCAGCTCACCCTGACCGATGCCGCCGGGCTGCCCGAGGCGCACGTCGACTCGACGCCGCTCATCCGCGAACTCGAACGCCGCTTCGCCGGTCGCTCGGTGCTGCCCCCCGACCCCGTCGTCGCCTTCGTCGATGTCCTGCTCGAAGACTATGCCGACGAGTGGCTCACCAAGGCGATGTTCCACTACCGTTGGGCCTACGCCGCCGATATCGCCAAGGCGCAGGCCATCCTGCCGCGTTGGTTCCGCACCGACATGCCCGATGCCGAAGCCGTCGCCGGCGGCGAGATGTTCGGCGGCCGCCAGATCGGACGCCTCGGCGTCGTCGGCTCCAATCCCACCACCGCACCCGTCATCGAAGCCAGCTACGTCCGCTTGTTGCGCCTACTCGACGCCCACCTGACCCAGCACCGCTTCGTCTTCGGCGGACGCCCGGCAGCCGCCGACTTCGCTCTCTACGGTCAGCTCACCCAGCTCGCCGGCTTCGATCCCACGCCGACCGCCATCGCCCTCGAGGTGGCGCCGCGTGTCGTCGCTTGGGTCGACGTGGTCGAAGACCTCTCGGGCCTCGAGCCGACGGACGAGCAATGGATGGCGCGCGACGCCCTGCCGGCGACCCTGATGGATCTGCTGCGTGAGATCGGCCGGGTGTACGTCCCGTTCCTGCTGGCCAACGCCGCCGCGCTCACCGCCGGCGCCGACCAGGTGGAATGCACCATCGACGGGCAGCCCTGGGTGCAGCAGCCGTTCCCGTACCAGGGCAAGTGCCTGCACGTGTTGCGCGAGCGCCACGCTTCACTTGCCCCCGAGGATCGTGCGGCGGTGACCCGGATCCTGGCTGCTACCGGCTGCGAGGGGTTGCTCGCGGCGCCGGCTTGAGTCTCGGGAGGATCGGTACTACGCCGTATTCACGACCGGCGGTCGCCCGCGGGTGGATGCAGACGTGTCGCCAGGATTCTCGCATCGGACTCGAGGGGATCTCCTGCGCTTCGCGGGGATCATGGTCGCGGGCCGCGCCCAGCGCCTGGCGCTGGGCGGTGTCGAGTGCAACTCGTCACTCCGGGTGGTCCAGATGTTTGCGATGAAGACGCAGGGCGCACGCGGACTTGGGTGCTACCCGTGACGTGCGGTCGCCTGCGGCCCGTGGGATCGGGCGGAAGGGCCGTTCCTGCGTGGTGAATCTAGTCTCGCGCCAGCTTGCGGGCTCGTTTGGCGGCGTACATGCGTTCGTCGGCAAGGCGCAGCAGTTGCGTCGGGTTGTCGGCGTCGTCGGGGAAGGCGGCCCAGCCGAACGAGGCGCCGAGGCGGGCGTCGATGCCCTCGGCCCGCAAGAAGGTGTGCTCGGCGATGCGCCGCGCCATTTCCTCGGCTCGGGCCGACGCCGTGGCGGCGTCGGCGCCGTGCAACAAGAACGAAAACTCATCGCCCCCGAAGTGACAGCCGACCTCGTCGCTGCGCAGCGACTCCTTCAAGAGCTGGCCCACCTCGGCCAAAGCGGCGCTGCCGCGGACGTGCCCGTGGGTGTCGACCAACGGCTTGAAGCGGTCCATGTCGAAGAAGATCAAGGCGAACGGCTTGCCCTCGACGACGGCGGCTTCGACCGCCTGCAAGAAGAAGGTCGAGTTGCGCAAGCCCGTCAGCGGATCGTTGCGGTTGGCCTCGACCAACGCTCCGTGCACCCGCGCGTTTTCGATCGCTACCGCCGCCAGCTGCGCGAACGCCTCGAGGATCTCGACGTCGGCTGCGGTGAAGCATCGCTCGTCGAGGGCGTTGACGATCTCGATGACACCGATCACCTGACTGCGATGGCGCAACGGCACCGCCACGATCGATCTGGTCTCGAAGCCGGTGCGGTCGTCGATGCGCGACGAGAAGCGCGCGTCGCCCGTGACGTCCTCGATCAGCACCGTCTCGTCGTTGTCCGCCACCCAGCCGGCGACCCCTTCGCCGCGCGCCAGACGCAGGCCCACCAGGTTCTGGTCGGCCGTGCTGCGCACCAAGACGAAGCTCAGGCCGCCCTCCGGCTCGTCGCGCAGCAGCAACGACCAGTTCGTCGGCGCCAACAGCCGTTCGACCCCTTCGAGCAAACCGCGCAGCACGACATGCAGGTCGAGCGAGGCGTTGAGACCGCGGGCGATCTCGACGAAGCTGGCAAAGGCGGAGCGCGGCGCATCCATGCGGCGCGCTTACCACCCGCTCGCGGCGCTTTCCAGGGCGATTGGGCCAGGTGAAGCGGATTCACCACGGAGTGGTCATGACCTGCCGTCGCCCGAACGTCGATGAAAATGTGCGCGCAGCGCCCTGGAACGCCGAGTTGTAATCGGCGGGCCCATGGCGGGTTGACGGAGACATATCGCGAGCATTCTCGCGCCAAGTTCGGAGGTGCTCTCCTGCGCATCGCGGGGAAGATGGTGGCGGGCCGCGCCCGGCGCTGCGCCGGGCGGTGTCGAGTGCAACTCGACACTCCGGGTGGCCCAGGGATTTTCTAAGGAGGCGTGGAGGTGCGGAGAGGATGGACGGGTTGTTCGGAAGATTTTCCTTGGCCGACTCCGTTTCTCCGCTTCTCCGTGGTGCGCGTTCTGGGCTAGGTTGCCGCCATGCTGACTGCTCGACGCAACCTCGCTGGCCTGCTGGCCTTGGCCCTTCTCTCGTTCGCTTCCGGCTGTGGCGATGACGACGTCGCCGGCGGTTCGACCGCCGCGTGCGAGTCGGCCGTGTCCACCGCCCTCGATACCTGTTTGGCCGAGGTGAGTACGCTGTACCGCGGTTGCTATGAATCCGCCGGTACTCTGTGCGACCTCGACGATGCTGGCGTCGACGCGGCGCTCGATCGCTCCGGCGCCGCGCTGCAGGCAGCGTGCGCGTCGGATGCGTTGGTGCAGGCCGCTGGCTACGGAACGGAGAAGTCCGTCGCCGGACTCGCCCGCCAAGTCGCCGAGACCTGCCGCGCCGAGGCGACCTCGCTGGCCGTACGCTCGTTCGGCGGCCCGCAGGGGGCGGCGCGTGCCTCGGCCAACGATGCGGGCCGCGCCTGTCTCGCCGCGGCGCACGGCGCGGCCGTCGATGTCGCCCGTCAGGGACTCTCCCTGCGGCGCACCTGTATCGAGTCGGTCGCGGCGGGTGGTACCTGTGATGCCACCGCGGTCGAAGCCTCGATCGCCGCCGCCGGTGATGCCGCCGTGGCCGCCCTGGCGACCCATTGCCGCAACCTGGTTTCGCTCGTCGGCATCAACACCCGCGTCTTCGTCGACCGCGCCGAAGAGCAAGCGCATTGTCTGACCGCCTTGGCGCATCCGCATGCCGAGCCTCTCGCCTTGCGCTGCGGACCGAGCGAACATCCCGAGCCGCTGCCGCGCGGTCGTTACGTGCAGGTCGAACTCGACGAAGCCCGCTGGGGCTCGCGCTGCGGCGACGGCAGTCCGTATTCCTTCCAGATTCGGCTCGCCCCCGCAGGAAATCCGGTGGAGAACGTCCTCGTCGGTTTGCAGGGCGGCGGCGTGTGCATCTTCGACGGCGACTGTGCGCAGATCCCCGACGATCTCTTTCGCGCCGACGACGACGAGGCGCCGACCAGCGGCATCTTCTCCAACGACCCGGCCGTCAGCCCGTTTGCCAACTGGACCAAGGTCTTCTTGCCCTATTGCACGCAGGACGTCTTCATCGGCGGCGGCGCGACGAGCAGCTTTCCCGGCGTCACGGTGCACCGCTTCGGCGCGTTGAATGTGCGCGCCGCGTTACGTTACGTGCGCGATACCCTGTGGGCCGAACTCGATCGGACCACCGCTGATGGCTACAGCCCGGAGCGGGTGCGCGCTTTCCTCGGCGGCTTCTCGGCCGGTGCGTTCGGCACCATCTACAACTACCACTGGGTGCTCGACGATCTGAGCTGGCCGCGCACGACCGCCTACCCCGACGCGGGTTTGGCACTCGACAACGGACAGCCTCTCGGCGTCGGTACCCTCGGCGGCACCTTGCTCATCGACACCCCGCCGCTGGGTTGGTCGGCCCGCCCGTTCACGCCGCCCTACTGCTTCCGTAACGAGTGCTCCGTCGGCCCCAACGTCCTCAAGTCCGCGGCGCCGCGCCTGCTGCGCTACCCCGAGCAGCAGTTCATGGTCCTCACCAACCAGGTCGACATCACCCAGGTGCAGACGACGTTCTTCAACTCGACGGCGGCATGGATCAACGCCATGCGGGACTCGTATTGCGATACGACGGACCTGCCCGGTGTCAGTTATTTCCTGCCGGCCGAGCCGGGGAACATCCACGTCATCTCGCCGGACACCCAGTTGTTCACCCAGCGTGCGGTGGATGGGCAGACCATGCGCGACTGGTTCGCCGAGGCCATCGCCAACCCGCTGGCGACGCAAGACCGGGTGGAGGAGGGGAGTCTGACGACGGCGTGGCCCGGCACGCAGCCCTTCGCCTGTGAAGTCGCGCCCTGATCGACGTTATTGCTGCGGCGGATAAACGTATCAGCGCGAGCAGAGAAGGGGACAGTCCCCGGACGGGGACTGTCCCCTTTGCCGAGCAAACATTTGCCAACCGAATCAATAGCCAAGCCGAGGTGCGGGCGTGAGCCCGCTCCATCGGGATGTCAGCGCCGCGGCTGCAGTAGGAAGGCGTCGAAGTCGGGGCGACGGGTGCGCCACCAGTAGCGGGTGGTCGTGCCCGACCAGTTGTTGGTGATGGTGCCGTCGCTGCGCTTGTACCAGCTGTGGTCGGTTTTGGCCCAAGCGGTCTGCTGCAGTTCCGCCTGCAACGCACGATTGAAGGCGGCCTGCGCCTCGGGCTTGACGTCGAGGTAGCGCAGCCCGCGGTCGCGCAGAGCGGCGATGCACTGCAGGATGTAGTTCGTCTGGCACTCGATCATGAAGAGGATCGAGTTGTGGCCGAGGTTGGTGTTCGGTCCGTACATCAGGAAGAAGTTGGGGAAGCCGCTGACGCAGAGGCCGAGATAGGCGCGCGCGCCGAGGCTCCACTCCTGCCTCAGTGAACGTCCCTGTAGGCCTGTCAGCTCGATGGGCGAGAGGAAGTTGGTCGAGTCGAAACCCGTGGCGAGAATCAGCACATCGACGGGCCAGTCGCGTCCGTCACGCGTGCGCACTCCTGTCGGAGTGATCTCGTCGATGCCGAGGGTGATCAGGTCGACGTGGTCCTGGCGCAGCGTTTGGTAGTAGTCGTCCGAGATCAGCAGACGCCGTGCTCCGGGCGGATAGTCGGGGACGAGCGCTCGGCGCAAGTCGGCATCGCCGATGGTATCGCGGATGTACTGTTTGACGAACTTCTCGACCTGGCGGGAGAGGAAGGCGCTGCCACGCAGCAGCGGGTAGCGCGACTCGAAGCGGGCCCAGATGAAATAGCGGTAGAGGCGCGCCATGCCGGGCACATGGGCGAAGGCCCACTTCTCCCAGGCGCGATAGCTGCGGTCGTTGCGCGGCAGGATCCAGTTGGCGCTGCGTTGGAAGATGCGCAGCCGGGCGGCGCTCTTGGCGATCTCGGGGATGAACTGGATGGCGCTGGCGGCGTTGCCGATGACGCCGACCGTCTTGCCTTTCAGGTCGACGGAGTGATCCCAGCGGGCCGAATGGAAGCGCGGCCCGGCGAAGCGATCGAGTCCGGGCAGGGGCGGGGTATAGGGTTTGTGCAATTGACCGACGCCGCTGACCAAGACCTCGGCCTCGAGGCTGGAGCCATCGGCGAGGTGGATGTGCCAAAGACCGGCGCCTTCGTCGAAGTCGGCGCGCATCACCTCGGCGCCGAAGCGGATGTGGGGTCGGATGCCGTACTTGTCGGCGCAATGCTCCATGTACTGCAGGATCTCAGCCTGCGGCGCCCACTTACGGCTCCAGTCGGTCTTCTGTTCGAACGAGAAGCAGTACGACATCGACGGCACGTCGCAGGCGGCGCCGGGGTAAGAGTTGTCGCGCCAGGTGCCGCCGAGGCGATCGTCCTTTTCGAGGATGGTGAACGAGTCGATACCGAGCTGTCGCAGGCGGATGCCGAGGCAGAGACCCGAAAAACCGGAACCGATGATGGCGATGCGCGGCGAGGTGCCCATGCGCGGAATGTAGCGCGAAATTCGCACTACGGAGAAGCGGCCGCACCCGTCATTCGATCTTGGCCGCCGGCGCGGTGCGTGCTACGCCAGCCGCATGCAACCGGCGCGGCGGGGAGCTTCCTACGACGATCTGTGCCGACTCGATCCGGGGCTCGTGGGCGAGATCATCGACGGCGATCTTTACGGTTCGCCTCGACCGGCTCCGATCCACGCCAACGCGGCCGCGGGCATCCTCGCGCCACTGCGGACGACGTTCCACGGCGCACCTGGCGGTACCGGCCACGGGGGCTGGTGGATCCTTTTCGAACCGGAAGTGCATCTGTCCGCCGACGTCGTCGTGCCCGATCTGGCCGGTTGGCGCACCGAGCGACTGCCTGCCATTCCCGACGCGCCCTTTCTGGAACTCGTGCCCGACTGGATTTGTGAGGTCATCTCACCATCGTCGGGTTCGATCGATCGCGTCAAGAAGATGCGGATCTACGCCCGCGAAGGGGTGAGGTCTGTGTGGCTGGTCGAGCCGCACCAACGCACGCTCGAGGTGTATCGCCTCGAAGCCTCACGCTGGGTCGTCGTCGGCACTTTGGCCGATGCCGCACGCGCTCGCATCGAGCCGTTCGCGGAGGTGGAAATCGACCTCAGCACCTGGTGGACCTGACGAGGAGGATGCTGGTGAGCCATCGCGACGACTACGCCGGGCCCTTGGATCCGAACTTCCGCCTGGAACACCTGTCGCGTGGCGCCTTGGCGCGGCTGGCGCGGGAGACGATGATGGCGGCGCACGTGCACGACCGCGCCATCATGCCCCTCGTCGGCGAACGCTACGGTGCCAAGGCGATGACCGACCTCGCCAACGACGAGTGGATGGGCGCCAGCCCCGTATTCAGCAACCGCAACCGTCGCCAACTCGGTGTCGAGGGCGACGGCGTGCCCGAGATCTTCAAAGGGCTGCAATTCGACATCGGCGCGCCGCACGGCTACCTCGACTTCACCTTCGAAGTCGTCGACCGCAACCACGGTTTCTTCTGGCTGCCTTACTGCGGCGCCTTCGACGACGTCTCCAAGTTCTCCGGCGGAAACCCCAAGCCCGTGATCCAGCTCTGTCACCACATGGAGGACCAGACCTTCGACGCCACGGTCATGGCCGTCAATCCGCGCGCGCGTTGCAGGCCGGTGCATCGTCCGCCCCTGGCCGAGGGGCATCGCGGTCCGACCTGCAAGTGGGAAGTGCGCATCGCCTACGACGCCGGCTTCGTCGCCGAACGTGAGATCACGCGGCAGGTGCGTCGCTCGCTGGCGGCGGGCTTCGACTTCGGTCCGGTGCCGGAGGACGACGATGGCATGACGCATTACCGCGGCGACTTCCGCTCCGACCTGCGCTTGGAGCACCTGTCGCATGCCGCCTTGGTGCGGCAGTGCAAGGAGTTCGCCCTCGACCTGAACCTGCTGATTCGCGCCGCCTATCTGTCGCTCCAAGAGAGCTATGGCGTCGCGACATGGCGCGAACTCGCCGTGGCCCATCGGGCGGCGGCGGCGCCGGTCTACCTCGAACGGATCCGGCGGGCCTTGGCGATCGAGGGAGACGACGTGCCGTCGATCCTCAAGACGCTGCAGGTCGATCCGGCGTTCCCGCGCGACTACG
This sequence comes from uncultured Binatia bacterium (SeqCode), assembly GCA_964524885.1. GTDB lineage: Bacteria > Desulfobacterota > Binatia > HRBIN30 > HRBIN30 > CALJUJ01. The sequence continues at coordinate 15,391 of CAZGEJ010000002.1, read as the reverse complement.
CCCGTTTCGGTTGTGCGGCGGAAGGACCGACGCGCGGGTGGTTCTGGCTCGAGCCGTGTGCGGCGCTCGACGACGAGGCCCCCGCCGGATGGCTGGCGTTGCTCGACGACGACGAGGCGAGCTGTGTGATGGCGGCGGCACAGTCGGTGAACCGGCGAGCCCGTTGTCGACGTGTCGACCCTCGCGACGTGCCGGCGCCGGACGCGCGCCTGGCGTGGGAGATCACCGTCGACCCCGACGCCGAACCGTTGCCGCCGCACCGCATGGAAGCGGCGGTCCGGCTGAGCAGTGTCGCCTCGTTCCGCTTCGCCTGAAGGGGCTCTTTCGCCACGCGGAGACACAGAGGAACGGAGAGCAAAGGCTTCACTCCGCGCCTCGGCGTCTCTGCGTTGCGCCCTCAGGACTGAGTCGCGACGAGCTTACGGAAGTCGGGCTTGCGCTTTTCGAGGAAGGCCGTGATCGCCTCGATGTTCTCCGGCGAGCCGGCCTGCTTGACCATGCCGGCATCCTCTTCGCGCAAAGCGGCGCGCACCGCGTCGGCGCGGGCGGCGAGGATGGTGCGTTTGGTCGCCTGCAAGGCGCCGACGGGATGCTGGGCGATCTCGCGCGCTTTCGCGAGCGTGGCGCTCAACAACTCGTCATCGGTGAAGACCCGCGTGGCGATGCCGACTTCCAGGGCACGTGCCGCGTCGATCCATTCGGCGGTGAACAACAACTCCGCCGCCTGGCGGATGCCGACGACGGCGCCGAGCAGGTAACTGCTGGCGGCTTCGGGGACCAGGCCGAGAGCGACGAACGGCAGACGCAGGCGCACGCTGGTGCCGACGTAGACGACATCGCAGTGCAACAACAACGTGCAGCCGATGCCGACGCCGACGCCCTTGGCTGCCGCCAGCAGCGGCTTATCGAACTCGACCAAGCGGGCCATGAAGGCATGATAGGCGGTGGGATGCCCATCCGTGCGTGGCGCTCCGGCGCCGAATGCACCGAGATCCATGCCGGCCGAGAAGTCGGCGCCGGCACCGGTGACCACCACCGCGGCGACGGCGGGATCGGCCTGGGCGGCGGCGAGCGCCTCGGTGAAGCCATCCCACTGCGCGTCGTGGAAGGCATTCTTCTTTTGCGGGCGGTTGAGCGTGATCAGCATCACGCCGTCGGCATCGACTTCGGTCAGGACGGCAATCATGGGTTGCTCTCCGAGGGCGGCAGGGATTCGTATTCGTTGGGCCGACACAGCTCGACGGGGGGCGATGCGACGAGCGCCAGCGGCACGTTGGTGCGTGGATGAAGACAGACGAGAGTCGTCGCGTGTAGCCAGAGTCGCTCACTCGGAAGGCCGCCGTATTTGCGGTCGCCGCGGATCGGCATACCGAGGTGGGCGAGATGGGCGCGGATCTGGTGCGTGCGTCCAGTGCGCGGCGTGACCTCCAACAAGGTTCCGTCGGCGCGTCGCTCGAGCACGCGCCAGGCGGTGAGCGCGGCTTTGCCGGTACCGTCGACCCGCGCACGGCCGGCGGCGAAGAGGAGCGGCACGTCGATGAGGCCGCTGTCGTCGCTGGGCACACCGTCGACGAGGCAGCGATAGGTCTTGGCGACGCGATCTTCTTGCCACTGCCGCGCCAGCGAGGCTGCGGCGTCGGGGGTGCGGGCGAAGAGCAGCACGCCGGAAGTCGGGGTGTCGAGTCGATGCACCGAAAACAGCGGCGGGCGGGCGCCGCCGCCGACGTGCAATTGCTGTCGCAGTAGCGTGAGCGCCGTGCCGGCCGCCGTCTGGTGCGTCGGTTCGGAGGCCATGCCGGCCGGTTTGTCGATGGCGACGACGTCGTCGTCGAGGTGGAGGACACGCAGGGGGCTGTCGATGGTGACCGGCTCGACGTGTTCCACGCGCAGGCGCATGCCGCCGCGCACCACGCGCGAGGCCACTTGGCAACGGCGGCCGTCGACGAAGACGGAACCGGCGGCGATGAGACGGCGCGCGGCGCCGCGCGACAGGTCGGGGATCAGCAGGGCGAGGCTACGGTCGAGCCGATCCGCATGGCCGGCCGGACAGACTAGGTCGGAGGTCACGCAGGCGGCTCACTCGGCGAAGCGCAACGCTTCCTCGGGGATGATCCAGAGTTGGTTGTTGCTGCCGCGGCACTCGAACTGGATGGCGTTGGCGCCGTCGGCGACGCTGCTGCCCTCGATGTCGAGACATTTCGCGCTGTGCGTGGCCGAAAGGAGGTACGGGTCGCCGTAGTGGAGCACCTGCCAGCGCTGTTCGGGGAGGGCTTGGCAGATGCCTTGGCGGGCGTTGCCTTTGTCGAGTACGGAGCCGCCGGCGATCTCGAGGCACTGGCCGCTGGCCTGGTTGACGATCAGGTGGTCATCGCCGATGGCGATGAACGACCAGCGCTGGCGCGGGTGATCGATGCAGGCGGATTGCTGCACGTTGGCACCGGCCACTTGGCTGCCGTCTACGACTTCGAGGCATTTGCGGCTATGGCGGTTGACGATGGCGACGATGCCCGGCGGCCGCGGACAGCCGTTCAGGGCGTTGTCGATGGCGACCAGGATTTCGTCGACGGTGACGCTGCGGTCGCCGGAGCGATCGGCGGCGGGGCATTGAGAGAGGTTGCGATCGCCCAGCCCGATGGCGGTGGCCAACAGGATTTCGTCGACGGTGACCGTGTTGCCGCCGCTGCAGTCGCCCGTGCACGGGGTCGCGGCCTGCGACCAAGCCGGCGATGCGGCGCCGGTCCACACCAGGGTCGCGAAGACGAGCGCGGTTCCTATGCGGCGAATGCAAGCCAAAGCGCCGCATAGGTAGCACATCGAGGCGGGTCCACCTAGGATCGCGGCGTGGAAGCGACGACTCCCCCACGCCTGACGATCCTCTACGAGGACGACGTCTTGGTCGCCGTCAACAAGCCGGCGCGTATGCCCGTCCATGGTCGGCCGGGCGGTCGGCGTGCCGACCTGCTCAGCGTCGCCGAGCAACAACTCGGGCGGCGGCTGGTGCTATTCCACCGGCTCGACATCGACACGACCGGCGTCGTCTTGCTCGGCAAGGATCGATCGATCAACCCGGCCATGGCCCAGGCCTTCGCCGAGAAGCGTTTGCGCAAGACCTACTGGGTCGTGGTGCGAGGGGTGTGGCGGCCGGATTGGAATCGGGTGGAGACGCGCATCGACCGCGCCGAGCCGAAGGGGTTCCGCAACGTCGTCGCCGGCGGCAAGCCCGCCCTGACGACCTTCCGCCGGCTGGCGGCGAATGCCGAGAAGTCGTGGCTCGAGGCCTTGCCGAAGACCGGTCGCACCCACCAGATCCGCCTGCACTGCCTCGCCATGGGCTGCCCCGTGTTGGGCGACGGGCTCTACGGTGAGCGCACGCCGACGCCGATCGCACTGCATGCCCGGCGGGTCGACCTGCGCCATCCACGCACCCAGGAGAACCTGCGCATCGTCGCCGAGGTGCCGGACTATTGGACGGAGGAGTGGTTGGCGGGACTTGCCGAGGCCCACAGCCCCCAGGAGCGGGCCTAGCCGGCGGGGCAGCGCATAAGGCCCGCACTTTTCGGGTAGCCATAGGTCCCATGGGTCGTATAGGACCTATGCGACCCATGGGGCCAATGGCTACCCGATGAGATGGGTCCGGCGCCCTCCACCCGGGGAAGGGGGAGCAGAGGGCGCCGGGTTCGACTCTCGGCACCCAGCCTTTAGTGCCGAGGCCGATCGATCCTACGTCCCACACCTCGACGGCGCCGAGCAGCGAAGCGCAGTCGTGGTGCAGCCGACGTAGCGACTGAGGAGTTGTTTTTTGGGGAATGCACGGGACGTGCCACACCGGATTGGCTCCAGACCGTTCAGCGTGCATTGCCCATTGGCGGGGCGGTGCTCACGCCGTGTGCCTGCTTCGTGGGCGGTGTGGGGATTGCGAACACGTTACCCGGCCCGCCATGCCTCGGCCGCGCATACCCGGCTCGTTGACGGGGGCCGCTCGTTTCGGCCATGACCTGCGTTGGAGGAACGGATGAAACGCGACATCCAGCTCGATGCTCTCGAAGCCCGCGTTCTCGGTGTCTTGATCGAGAAGGCCCTGACCACGCCGGATCAGTACCCGCTGACCCTCAACTCGACCACCACCGGCTCGAACCAAAAGTCCAACCGACAGCCGGTGCTGTCGCTGGACGAAGACGAGGTCTCGCGCGCCCTGGCACGTCTCGAGAACAAAGGCCTGGTGCGCCGGGTCTACCCGGGCAATAGCCGCGTCGAGAAATACACGCACCTCACCAAGGAATCCCTAGGTCTACCGATCCCGGCGATCGCCGTGCTCGCCGAGCTTCTGCTGCGCGGTCCGCAGACCCTCGGTGAATTGCGGGCGCACGCCGGCCGCATGGTCGAGCTGCCGTCGCTCGATGAACTGATGTCGGTGCTGCAGCCGCTCATCGACGACGAATACCTCGAACGCCTGCCGCCGGCGCCGGGCTCTCGCGCCGAACGCTTCGTGCAGCGTCTGTCTCCCGGACTGCACCCCGTCGATGTCGCCGCCGTCGGCTCCTACGCCTCGGAGTCCACGCCGAGCCCCGGCTTGGCGGCGCGGGTCGAGGCTCTCGAAGAAGAAGTGGCGCGCCTGCGCACGATCCTCGAGCGCCTCACCTCGTGACGTCGGCGGCGGACGGGTTGTCGACCGACATTTGATGGTTAGTTTGCGATCTCGACGGAGGTCGCATGAACAGCCAACGTTTCACCGAGAAGTCGCAAGAAGCCCTGCGCCAAGCGCAGTCCATCGCCAGCCGCCGCAGTCACCAAGGGGTCGACGTCGAGCATCTGCTGCTCGCCTTGCTCGAACCCAAGGACGGTTTGGCGCGCGCCGTGCTCGAAAGTGCCGGCAGCAACGTCTCGACCATCGAGGCGGCCCTGCAGAAGGCCTTGGCGCGTCTGCCCCAAGTCTCCGGCCCCTCCGGCGCCGCCGATCAGATCTACGTCACGCAGCGTCTGAGCCAGGTCTTGCAGCGCGCCGAGGACGAAGCCGGCAAGCTCAAGGACGACTACATCAGCGTCGAGCACCTGTTGTTGGCCACGCTCGATGCGGGTGGCGACGCCGCCAAGATCCTCGCCGAGCAGGGCGTGCGCCGTGATGCGTTGCTGCAAGCGCTGCAGAAGGTGCGCGGGGCGCAGCGCGTCACCAGTCCCAATCCCGAAGCAACCTATCAGTCTCTCGAAAAATACGGCCGCGACCTGACCCAACTCGCGGCGCAGGGCAAGCTCGATCCGGTCATCGGCCGCGACGACGAAGTGCGGCGTGTCATTCAGGTCCTGTCCCGTCGCACCAAGAACAACCCGGTGCTCATCGGCGAACCCGGCGTCGGCAAGACGGCCATCGTCGAGGGCCTGGCTCAACGCATCATTCGCAACGACGTGCCCGAGGGTCTGCGCGATCGCCGCATCGTCGCCCTCGACATGGGCGCCCTCGTCGCCGGCGCTAAGTTCCGCGGCGAATTCGAAGAACGCCTCAAGGCCGTTCTCAAGGAAGTGCAGACCTCCGAAGGCGGCGTCATCCTCTTCATCGACGAGTTGCACACGGTGGTCGGTGCCGGCGCCGCCGAGGGCGCCATGGATGCGTCGAACCTGCTCAAGCCGATGTTGGCGCGTGGCGAGTTGCACTGCATCGGCGCCACCACGCTCGACGAGTATCGCAAGCACATCGAAAAGGATGCCGCCCTCGAGCGCCGCTTCCAGCCGGTGCTCGTCGATCAACCGAGCGTCGAGGATACCATCTCCATCCTGCGCGGCCTGCGCGAACGCTACGAAGTGCACCACGGCGTGCGCATCAAGGACGCCGCCTTGGTGACCGCGGCGGTGCTGTCGCATCGCTACATCGCCGACCGCTTCCTGCCGGACAAGGCGATCGACCTGGTCGACGAGGCGGCGGCCAAGCTGCGCACCGAGATCGACTCGATGCCGAGCGAACTGGACGAGGTCTCGCGCCGCGTGATGCAGCTCGAAATCGAACGCGAGGCGCTGCGCAAGGAAACCGACCCGGGTTCGAAGGCTCGCTTGGAGAAGCTCGAGAAGGAGCTGGCCGATTTGCGCACCGAAGCGGACGCGCTGCGCGCGCGCTGGGAACGCGAGAAGGGCGCCGTCGGCCGGCAACGCGAAATCCGCCGCAAGATCGAGGAGACCAAGGTCGCCATCGAACAAGCCGAGCGCCAATACGACCTCAACCGCGTCGCCGAACTCAAGTACGGCACCCTCACCGAACTGGAACGGCAACTCGCCGCCGAACAGTCCGGCACCAGCGATACGCCGGCTCTGCTCAAGGAAGAGGTCGACGAGGACGACATCGCCGACGTCGTCTCGCGTTGGACCGGTGTGCCGGTGACCCGCCTGCTCGAAGGCGAAATGCAGAAGCTGGTGCATCTCGAAGAGCAGTTGCACAAGCGCGTGGTCGGTCAGAACGAAGCTGTGACTGCCGTTTCCGATGCTGTGATCCGTGCCCGTGCCGGCATCAAGGATCCCGCCCGGCCGATCGGTTCGTTCATCTTTCTCGGCCCGACGGGGGTCGGCAAGACCGAACTGGCGCGTGCCTTGGCCGAGTTCCTGTTCGACGACGAAGCCGCGATGATTCGTCTGGACATGTCCGAGTACATGGAGAAGCACACCGTGGCGCGCTTGATCGGAGCGCCTCCGGGTTACGTCGGCTTCGAGGAAGGCGGACAGTTGACCGAAGCCGTGCGCCGTCGGCCGTACTCGGTGTTGTTGTTCGACGAGATCGAGAAGGCTCACCACGACGTCTTCAACGTGCTGCTGCAACTGCTCGATGACGGCCGTCTGACGGATGGCCATGGGCGTGTCGTCGACTTCAAGAACACGGTCGTGATCATGACCTCGAACATCGGCAGCCAGCACATCCTCGAGTACCGCGGCGGCGACAGCCCCGAGAGTTACGAGAGCATGCGCAACCTGGTTCTGGCGGCGCTGCGGCGCGAGTTCCGGCCGGAGTTCCTCAACCGTGTCGACGAGACCGTGGTGTTCCACAGCCTGACGCGCGAGCAGCTGAAGACCATCGCCTCGATTCAGCTGGCGCGGCTGCGGCAGCGGCTGGAAGAGCGCAAGATCGAACTCGAGCTGAGCGATGCCGCCTTGGAGCACTTCGCCACGGCGGGCTACGACCCGGTCTATGGCGCGCGGCCGTTGAAGCGACTGCTGCAACGCGAGCTGGAGACGGCGCTCGGCCGTCGCATCGTCGCTGGCGAAATCGCCGACGGTTCGCGGGTCCGTGTCGACTTCGGCGAGGCCGGCCTGAGCTTCACCACCGAGCCGCTACCCGAAGCGGCGTGAGACACGAGTCGGAGGTTCGCACCACGGAGTGGTCATGGCCGTCCGTCGTCCGAAGGTTGATGAAACGGGGCGCGCAGCGCCCTGGAGCGCCGAGTTGTACTCGGCGGGCCCGTTGCGGGTGGACGGCGACGTAGCGCAAGCATCCTCGCACCGAGATCGGAGGTGCTCTCCGGCGCATCGCGGGAAGTATGGTGGCGGGCCGCGCCCGGCGCCGGGCGCCGGGCGGTGTCGAGTACAACTCGACACTCCAGTTGGCCCAGGATTGTTCTAAGGAGGCACGGGGCCACGGAGTTGTTGGTGAATGCATGGCACCGATTCGGAATCGGGGTCGGTATCGGCATCGGGATCGAGTCGATGGCCTCGATCCCGATGCCGACCCCGACCCCGCGGCGGAGTCCAGGCTTTCATCAAGCTTCGGGCCACGGCAGGTCATGACCACTCCGTGGTGAACCGTCCGGGTGAAGCCTAGCTGCCAGCCTTACCCTCGGGCGTCTTCCTTCACCATGTCGGCGCCCTTCTCGCCGATCATGATTGCCGGCGCCATGGTGTTGCCGCCGGGGATGAGCGGCATGATCGAGCTGTCGATCACGCGCAGTCCTTCGAGTCCGTGCACGCGCAGCCGTGGGTCGACGACGGCGTCGGGGCCAGTGCCCATGCGGCAGGTGCCCACGGGATGGTAGTTGGTGCCGACGTGGTTGCGGATCACCTCGGCCCAGTCGTCGTCGGTGCGGCAGTGCGCCGTCAGTAGGTCGGCCTTGATGCGATCGCGGAAGGTCGGCGTGCGGAAGAACTCCGCGACTCGCTTGACCCCGGCGACGTGGGCCGCCAGATCCGCCGGATCCTCGTAGTAGTGAAAGTCGATGAGCGGCGCGTCCTCGTGGCGGGGCGAAGCCAGGCTCACGGTGCCGCGACTCTTCGGGCGCAGCAGCAACACGTGCGGTGAGATGCCGTGACGGGCGACGATGCGGCGCCCGTGGTCGAGGGCGATGGCGACGACGAATTCGTATTGAATCTCCGGACGCGGTGAATCGGGCGACAGGCGAAGGAAGCCGTTGAACTCGGCGAAGCAGGTCGCGCCCATGCCGCGCCGTTCGCTGCGGTAGCGACGGATCCAGCCGAGCAGTTGGCGGGCCGAGGTCGGCGAGAAGCCGAGCAAGTTCGGGTCGCCGGGGATGTGGTAGGCGAGGATGAAGTCGAGGTGGTCCATCAAGTTACGGCCGACGCCCGGTAGGTGATGCACCACCGGAATGCCAAGGCCGCGCAGAGCCTCGCCGTCGCCCACACCGGAGAGCAGCAGCAGTTTCGGCGACAGGATGCCGCCACAAGCGACGATGACCTCGCGCCGGCAGCGGACGATGCGGCGTGTGCCGCCGGCGCTGATCTCGACGCCGACGGCACGACGACCTTCGAAGAGGATGCGGCTGCATTCGCTCTGGGTGAAGAGGTGGAAGTTGCGTCGCACGCCGACGATCGGGCGGATGTAGGCTTTGTTGACGCCGAAGCGTTCGCCGCGCTTCATCATCACCTGGGAGGTGTTGTAGCCCTCCTGCTCGGCGCCGTTGAAGTCGGGGTTGAAGCGCTCGCCGGCTTCGGCACACGCCTGCTTGAACAGTTCGTTGTAGGGGTTGTCGGTGCGCAGATCCTCGACCCAGCAGGGGCCGTCCTTGCCGTGGAACGCGTCGTCGTAGGCTTGGTTGTTCTCGGCCTTGCGGAAGTAGGGGAGGACGTCGTCGTAGCTCCAGCCGGGGTTACCGAGAGCGGCCCAGTCGTCGTAGTCGCCGCGGTGGCCGCGCATGTAGATGAGGGTGTTGATGGCGGTGCCGCCGCCGAGGCCGCGTCCAAGGGGGTGGAAGTCGCGCCGACCATTGAGGCCTGGTTGCGGCGTCGTCGAGAAGGCCCAGTTGCTGGCGGTGCGGCGCGGCACGAGGGCGACGGTGCCGAGTGCCGGAACGTCTCCGAGGATGCCGTCCCGGTCGGGTCCCGCTTCGAAGAGAGCCACCGAAACGGCAGGGTCTTCGCTGAGGCGATGCGCGCTGACACACCCTCCCGGTCCACCGCCGATGACGACGTAGTCGTATTCTTCCATACAAGCTCCTCGTTGCGTCGTTAGCACGCCGCCGTCGCACCGCGCCACGCTCGCCGAAGGGTGAGCCCGCGTCCGCCGGCAGGAACGGGTTCCGGAGGGCGTGCTTGCGTCGTTTGCGAACTCGGAAGCGAATCCCGCGGGGGCCGGCGGCGATCAGGCGGCGCGGGAATCCGTTCCGACACCCGTGGCGACGTCGACACGCTACTCAAAACGCGCGCCAGCCGGGGTCGGCGTCGACGTACGGCGGCCGGAGCGTGTTCCACGAGCGTCTGCGACGCGGGAACGTCCGCCGGAACGTGTTCCAGGGCGTCGATGGCACGCATCCACGTAACGGAACCCGATTCCGGCGGGCGACCGACATGGGATGTCGGTCGGAACCTACATCCCATGTCGGTCCCTAGCTCGGATCCCTTGGGGCTCCGTTGCGAAAGAGCCGATCTCGCTTCCTTCACTACTTGGCATACTTCTCGCTCTTCCTGGAGGGCATGAAGCAAGAGCCAGCCAGGGCAGCAACCGGGTGTGAGTCGCACATGCGATGGGCGACGCGTTCGCGGGCGCGTCCGCCTCCGGCACGGTCGGAACGCGAGGACCCAACGCAATTGCAACCCACAACAAGAACCATTTCGAGAAAGGAAATCCATCCCATGAATCACAAGTCGAAGAAGCAAGGGGCCGGCGCGGCGGCGCGCTTGAAGGCAGGGGCTGCCGTGCTCGAAGGCGCGGGTGTCATCGACACCCAATTGGTGGCGGCGCGACTGGAGGCGTTCCGTGAGGCCCATCGTCGCTACGACGAGGCGCACTCGGCGGTGCTGGCCTTGCAGGCGCGCGTCGTCGAGTTGGACGCGCAGGTGGATACCCTCGATGCGGCGCACGACGATGCGATCGAGGAATTGATGCGTGTGTTGGTGCTCGATCGTAAGCCGCGTCGCAACCCGCTCGGCGGATACGGCATCGAGCCGCCGTCGCGTATCCAGCACCGGGGGCCGGCAGCGAAGGTGGCGGCGACGGCGATGGTGGTGGCGGCGGTGCAAGCGGACGCCACGGTGTCGGAACGCAGCCGAGAGGCGACGGAAGCACTGCGGCGAGCGGCGCAGGCTGTGGCGGAGCGCTTGGCGCAACGGGTGCCGATCGCGGCGGAACTGGAGCAGGCGAGGGCGGTACGCGACGCGATCGCGCCCGACTTCGACAAGGCGCTGCAGTCGCTGCGGCGCGGCGCGCGCATCGCCGCCGACGAGGGGGCGCCGAACCTGTATGCCATCCTCTTCGGCGGCATCGACAAGCCGACGCGTCGTAAGGCCACCTCGGAGCCGGAGCCGTCGTCCGACGCCACCCCGGCCGCGGCCGCCTGATGCGAGCCACCCCAAGGGGGTGGTGTCGGAGGTCGTCACCCCCTCCGACACCACCCTCTCGCCCTCCCGTTTTTCGGCGTGCGGAAGCTGGATCGGGGTAGGCGTTGCGCTACGCTCCACCGATGGCGAAAGCTTCTGAGGAACCGCGGCGGGCGCGTATCCCTTCGGGTCGTTTCGAACGGGTGGCGCGGCTCGGCATGTTGGCTGGGGAAATCGCTCTGGGCGGGATCGCCGAGGGCTTTCGCCGCGTCACCGGCCTGAGCGAAAGCGCCAACAGCGCCTTCCTCACCGTCGCCAACGCCGAGAAGCTGGCGCGCCGGCTGTCGACGATGCGCGGCGCCGCGATGAAGCTCGGGCAGATGCTGTCGCTCGAGGGCGACGACCTGCTGCCTCCCGAAATCGCCAGTGCCCTGCACATCCTGCGCTCGGAAGCGCACGCCATGCCCGATGCCCAGCTGCACCGCATCCTCGGTCGCGCCTACGGTCGCGGCTGGCGCCAGCGTTTCCGCGAGTTCGATACGACCCCCGTCGCCGCGGCCTCCATCGGACAGGTCCATCACGTCATCGATCACGACGGCCGCGAACTCGCTCTCAAGATCCAATACCCCGGTGTCGGTCACAGCATCGAAAGCGACGTCGACAATCTCGCCAGCCTCCTGCGCATGTCGCGCCTCATCCCTGCCGAGATCGATCTCGACGGCGTGCTGCGGGAGACCAAACGCCAGCTGCGCGTCGAGACGGATTACACCAAAGAAGCCGCCCACTTGCGGCACTATGCCGCCCTGGTCGCCGACGACCCGCACGTCTTCGTCCCCGGCATCGTCGACGATCTGGTGTCGCGGCAGATCCTCGCCATGGACTTCGTCCACGGGCGCCCGCTCGAAGAATTGAACTCCGACGCCTACGGCCAGGCCGCGCGCGATGCCGTCGGCGCGACGCTCTATCGCCTGATGCTGCGCGAGTTCCTCGAATTCCGCTTCATGCAGACGGACCCGAACCCGGCCAACTACATGTATCTGCCGGAGAGCCAACGGGTGGTGCTGCTCGATTTTGGCGCGGCGATGGAGATCGCCCCGGAACTGTCGCGCTGCTACGCCCGCATCTTCCGCGGTGGCATGGAAGACGACCGCAGCGCCATGCGCGAGGCGATGCTCGAGATCGGCTTCTTCGATGCCGACGAAAGGCCCGACTGCGTCGAGGCCGTGGTCGAACTCTTCCACCTCGGCTGCGAGCCCTTCCGCAAGCGCGGCCTGTACGACTTCGCCGCATCCGACTTGACGACGCGGGCGCGTGAGATCGGCATGGACCTGGCGTTCGGCAAAGGCTTCTTCCGTCCGCCGCCGCCGAAGACGATCTTCCTGCATCGTAAGCTCGGCGGATTGTTCCTCCTCTGCTCACGCCTCGGCGCTAGGGTCGACGTGCGCCGCCAACTCGAGCAGTCCTTGGCTGCCATGGACTAGGGGCTGCGCCCAACATATTTTCCACGGGCCGCTCCCCGTTGGGTCGCTTGCGGGCTGTCGTCGCGAAAACTCGACTCAGCGGCACCGACTTTGCCCGATCGAAGAACCCAAGGGGCTGCGCCCCGCATATTTTCCACGGGCCGCTCCCCGTTGGGTCGCTTGCGGGCTGCCGTCGCGAAAACTCGACGCGGCAGCACCGACTTTGCCCGATCGAAGAACCCAAGGGGCTGCGCCCCGCATATTTTCCACGGGCCGCTCCCCGTTGGGTCGCTTTGCCAGGCTGCTGTCGCGAAAACTCGACTCGACCGCACCGACTTTGCCTGATCGAAGAACCCTAGTCCGGGTGGCAGCGGTCGCTCGCTAGCCGCGTGCCGCGGAAAATTTCGTCAGGATGGGTGAGGGCGAACCCGAATCGCGCCGGGCCGTCGTTCAAGCATGTGAGTCCACTTTGCGACCAGGAGGTCCACATGCACTTCACCCATCGTCCTTTTCGCCTTCGCCCCCTCCCTGGGGGGCTGATCTTGCTCGCGCTCGTCGCTCTTGCCTGCACCGAGCGCGCTACCGGCGGTAGGAGCATCGCCGTCGCACCCGTCGAACTCGACGCGGCGGCGCCGCCGACCGCGGCGCTGCCGCCCGCGGCGGCGGTCTCCGATGCGACCGCGCACGGGATGGCAGCCATGGCATTCTCCCGCTCGGCCTTCGTCGAGCCGGAGATGCTCAACACCGAGCGCTACCAACACCGCGACGACAACCCGCTGCACCTCGCCGCCGAAGACCCGGTGTCGACCTTCAGCCTCGACGTCGATACCGGCAGCTACGCCAACGTGCGCCGCTTCATCGAGGCCGGCCAACTCCCCCCGACCGATGCGGTGCGGGTCGAAGAGATGATCAACTACTTCCCCTACGACTACCCGCATGCCGCCAACGAGCATCCGTTCGGCGTCGGCACCGAGCTGGCGCCATGCCCGTGGAATCCCGCCCACTGGCTGCTGCGTGTCGCCGTGCGGGCGGAGGACGTGACGGCGGCGGCCATGCCGCCGGCCAATCTCGTCTTCCTCGTCGACGTATCCGGTTCGATGCAAGACTCGGACAAACTGCCGCTGCTGCAAGCGGGACTGAAACTCCTGGTCGACCAACTGCGTGCGAGCGATCGGGTCGCTCTGGTGACCTATGCCGGCAGTGAGTCCGTGGTGCTCGAGTCGACCCCCGGCAACCGACACGCCGAGATTCGCGCCGCCATCGATCGCCTCAGCGCCGCCGGGGCTACCGCGGGCGAGGCCGGACTGCGGTTGGCCTACAGCCAGGCGAAGCAGGGCTTCATCAAGGGAGGGATCAATCGCGTGCTGTTGGCGACCGACGGCGACTTCAACGTCGGCGTCGCCGACGTCGAACAGCTCGAATCGTGGGTGGAACGCGAGCGGGCCGCTGGTGTCGCCCTCTCCACACTCGGGTTCGGCACAGGCAACTACAACGATGAAATGATGGAGCGCCTCGCCGATGTCGGCGACGGCAACTACAGCTACATCGACTCGCTGCAAGAGGCGCACAAGGTGCTGGTCGAACAGATGCGCTCCACCTTGGTCACCATCGCCAAAGACGTCAAAGTGCAGGTCGAGTTCAATCCCGCGGCGGTTTCCGAATACCGCCTGATCGGCTACGAGAACCGCATGCTGCGGCGCGAGGACTTCAACAACGACGCCGTCGACGCGGGAGACGTCGGTGCCGGTTCTTCGGTGACGGCGCTGTACGAGATCACGCCCGTCGGCGCGCCGTCGAGTGTCGACCCCCTGCGCTACGCCGATGCGCCGCGTCCAGCCGAGCGAGCCGAACGATCGAACGAGGTCGCCTTCGTTCGCTTGCGCTACAAGCAGCCGCAGGGCGGCGCGAGCCGCTTGCTCGAAGTACCGGTCGAACGCGCCCACCTCGTCGTACGTAGCGACCAGGTGAGCGAGGATCTGCGCTTCGCATCCGCCGTCGCTGGTTTCGGTCAGCTCCTACGCGGCAGTCGCTTTACCGGCAGCTTTGGTTATGACGACGTGGCAGCACTCGCTGCTGGGGCACGTGGCTCCGACGCCTACGGCCATCGCGGTGCCTTCCTACGGTTGGTGCAGCTCACCAAGAGTCTGAGCCGATCCTGAGCGATTCTTCTCACCCACGCTATGGACGACCTGCGCGACGACGAGCAACTGATGCACGCTTACCAAGAGGGGGACGCGCGCGCTTTCGACGTGCTCTACACCCGGCACCGTGCCACGCTCTTCCGCTTCGTCGTGCGCCAAGTGGGCGATGCGGCGATCGGCGAAGAGTTGTATCAGGAAGTGTGGTTGACGCTGATCCGCGGGCGTCAGCGTTGGCAGCCGCGCGCGAAGCTCAAGACCTACCTCTACAACATCGCGCATTCGCGTATCGTCGATCACTTCCGCGCCCGGGCCCGTCAAGGCGGGTTCGCCCAGATCTCGTATGATGAGGACGCAGCCGAGGCCATCGCCTGTTCGACGGAAGTCGCAGCGGACCCGCTCGACCGGTACGCCGACGGCGAGGCGTTGCGCCGCTGTCTCGCGACTTTGCCGCCGGAGCAGCGGGAAGCCTTTCTGTTGCGCGAAGAGGCCGACCTGGACGGGCCGGAAATCGCTCGCATCACCGGTGTGGCCTTGGAGGCGGTGAAGAGCCGCCTCCGCTACGCCATTCGCCGCCTTCGGGCGTGTCTCGCCGGTTGGATGGAGGCGAACTGATGCGAGCCGACGACTTGCCCCAGGACGAGTCACTGCGGCGGCTCTACCGAGGCCTGCCGCCCAACGAGCCGCCGGCGCATGTCGATGCAGCGATCCGCGCTGCCGCACGCCGGCAACTCGCCGCACGGCGGCCGTGGTGGCGCTCGCTGCGCTGGCAGGTGCCGCTGGCGGCCGCAGCAACGGCCGGCCTGACGCTGGTGTTGCTGCGTGGTCCGTTGCATGACGAACTTCAGTCCACCGTTGTTCGCGACCAAGCCGCGGCGCCGTTCCGGCGCGAGAGCCCGCCGTCCGCCGAGTCGGCGCAAGAGAATTTCGCGGCGCAGCAGCCCGGCGAGGCTGATGTCGAGGCCGCCCCGCCACCGTCCGCGGCGATCGCTCCGGCCACGCGTGCCGCGGGCATCGCCCCTCCGCCGGTCGAGAAGCCCTCCCGCGAAGCGAAGG
>CAZGEJ010000001.1:0-466166 GCA_964524885.1 uncultured Binatia bacterium (SeqCode) | reverse complement strand
CACGCGTTCCAGGCGTGCCCGATCGTCCACTCCGGCACCTCTCCACGAATCCCGGTGAGTAGCGCGCCACGCCGGCCGAATCAACCGGCGACGACGCTTGGTGCTCAGCTTTCGACGAGGGCGAGCGCCTGTTCGGCGAGCTGATCGACTTGGACCTGGAAGATGCGTGCGTCGGCGTTGGGATCGCCCATCACACCTTTCAGGTAGCGCGAGGCGACGCCTTCGACGATGGCCGCCAGGCGCCACGCTTGGAAGGCGCGGTAGTAGCGGATGTCGGCCACCGTGCGGCCGGTGCGCTCGGCGTAGAGTTGCGTCATTTCCTCGCGCGACAGGAAGCCGCCGGCGGCGGTCGGCATCATGCGCATCTGCGGTTCGTCGGGCTCGGCCCAGTTGTTGAGCAGGTAGCCGACGTCGGCGAGGGTATCGCCGAGGGTGCACAGTTCCCAGTCGAGCACGGCGGCGATGCTGCCGTCGGGTCGCGACAGCATGTTGCCGAGCCGGAAATCGCCGTGGACGATGCCGGTGTAGCGCTGCTCCGGTTTGTCGGCGAGCAGGATCTCGTACAGCCGCTCCATGGCGGGCAGTTCGCGCGTCTTCGACTGCTCCCATTGGCCGCGCCAACGCTTCAGTTGGCGGTCGAGGTAGGCCTCCTTGCGCGCCAGGTTGCCGAGTCCGATGGCGTCGACGTCGGCGGTGTGCAGAGCCGCCAGGGCATCGATCACTGCCGCGGAGAGGGCGCGGCGGCGGGCTGGGTCGGGCAGTACCGCTTCGACGTTGGCCGGCTCCTCGAGCACGTGCCCGTCGACGAATTCCATGCCGTAGAAGGGCGCGTCGTTGACGCTGTCGTCGGTGCACAGCGCCAACGCCGGCGGTACCGGCACCTGGGTGCGGGCGACGGCGGTGATGATGCGGTGCTCGCGTCCCATGTCGTGCGCCGTCGCCAGGATCGCGCCGAGTGGCGGACGGCGCAGAACCAGACGCCGTCCGTCGGCGCCGGTGACGCAGTAGGTCAGATTCGAATGGCCGCCGGTAATCAGGCGGAAGGTGAACGGCGGCTGGGCGCCGGCGACGTGTTCGGCGAGCCAGGCCGAGACGCGTTCGGCGCGGATGCCGGGGGGAGTGGGGGCCTGGTCGCTCGTGCTCATAGGGATACCTTTCCGTCGGCGCAGCGTGCCTTTTGCCTGATGCGCGCCGGACGCCGCAAGCTCTCCCCCGTTGACACGTCGCGTCCGATCGTCGCACAGTCCTGCGGTCGCCTGCATGGCGCCGAATGGCATGTGAGAAGAAGGGAGACCTCATGCGCGTTCTCTTGATCAATCCGCCGACCCCGCTCGACGAGCGCCCCAATCCGCCTCTCGGCCTGGCCTTCGTGGCCGCCGCCCTCGAGGCAGCCGATATCGAAGTCCAAATCATCGACACCGTGACCCATCCTTTGGGTCTCGACCGCCTGCGCGATCGTATGGGTCGTTTCCGTCCCGACATCGTCGGCACCACCGCCGTGACGATGACGTATCCGTCGGCGCAAAAGATTCTGCGTGACGTCAAGAAGGTCGATCCCGATGTCTTGACGATGATGGGTGGACCGCACGTCACCTTCACCCCGCACGAGACGCTGGCCGAGCTGCCTGAACTCGACATCATCGTGATGGGCGAGGGTGACGCCACCGTCGTCGAAGTGGCGCAGGCCTGGGCGAGCGACCGCAACTGGGGCGCCATCCAGGGCATCGCCTACCGCGGTGCCGGCGGCCAGGTCGAGGTCACCGCGGCGCGCGAGGTGCTCGACGTCAATACCTTGCCGCAGCCGGCGCGCCATCTGCTGCCGCTCGGCCGCTACCGCGCTCTGCGCATGCCGATCAGCATCACCACGGCGCGCGGCTGTCCGTTCCCCTGCATCTTCTGTTCGGCGCGCGACATGGCCGGCGCCAAGATCCGCAACCGTACCGCCGACATCGTCGTCGACGAATTGGAAGACTTGGCCGGACTCGGGTTCCACCAGATCAACATCGCCGACGACCTGTTCACCGGCCGCAAACGGCACTGCCTGGCGATCTGTGACGAGATCATCGCGCGTGGTCTCGAGATCACCTGGTCGTGTTACTCGCGCGTCGATACCATCTCGCCCGACTTGCTGGCTCGCATGAAACAAGCGGGCTGCAAGACGATGGCCTTCGGCATCGAGTCGGCCAACGCCGAAATCCTCAAGGCCGTGCGCAAGGGCATCACCATCCCCAAGACGATCGAGGCGATCGAGATGTGCCTCGAGGCGGGGATCGATCCGCATTGCTCGTTCATCTTGGGCTTGCCCGGCGAAACCCAGGCGACGATCGCCGAGACCCTCGCCTTCTGCGAGAAGATCCAGAAGATGGGCGCCTCCTACGGCATCCATCTGCTGGCGCCGTTTCCGGGCACCGCGGTGCGCGAACAGCAGAAGAACTTCGACCTCAAGATCCTCACCGAGGATTGGTCGCAGTACCACGCCAACCGCGCCATCGTGGAGACCAAGGAAGTCAAGGCGGCGCAGCTCAATGCCATCGTCGATGAGTGGACCCGCAACATCGAGGAACTCTTCGTCGCCGCCATCGGCTCGGATGCGGCCGAGTTGCAGAAGTACTCGGACAGCCTGATCAACCTCGAACGCATCCTCTTCTACCATGCGACGATGATGGCCGAGTCGCTCGAACGTCACGGCATCTGGGAACATGCGGGTCCGCCACCGAGCGACGCCGAGGCGCTGGCGAACCTCGCCGAACGCACCGCGGCCGAGGGCGAAACCACCGTCGAAAAGGCCTTGGGGATCCTGACGCATGCGTTGTCGGTGAAGCACATCATCCGCAAGGACGATGGACCGATGGTGCGGTTCCTGTGGAACGATCGCCTCGAAGGCGTGGCCCAGCCGGGGCGGACGTTCCAACGCATGACGGAGCTGACGGCGGTCGCGGCCTGACCGTCGCGCGGATGATCGCGTGCTCCACCTGCACGAGACGATCGACATCCTGGGCGCCGGCCAGGATGCTTACGTGCAGAGCGTTCTCGAGCGCGCGGCGCACTCCGAGTCGGCCGGCATTTCGCGCCTGGTCGGCGTATTCAAAGTGATCGGCAGCACGCACCGGTGGCCCCGGGTCGTCAATCTCTGGGAGATGGACGGCTGGGGCCACTGGGCGGCCACCCTCGAACGGCAATTCCTTCCCGAACGCACCGATCCGGCGTTGGCCCCTTGGTGGGCACGCACGGCTGACTTCCGTAGCGGCGGTTTCGATCGCATTCTGTCGCCGGCGGCCTACGCGCCGTCCCGCGCCGCACTCGTCCACGGCGGCGTCTCCGGCTGGGTCTGCAGCCAGACGATTCATCGTGCCCTGCCGGGCCAGGCAGGTGCACTGCTCGACACCATCGGCAGCGACGCCGTCTACCTCGAAGCACAGGGCCTGCGTCTCGTCGGCGCCTGGAGCGTGCCGATGCGCAGCGACGAAGTCGTCGAAATCTGGCTGGCGCCGACCTTTGCCGCTCTCTGCTCGTGGTACGAATGCCGCGACCACGACCTACGCTGGATCGAGTTGGAGTCGCGCCGTCGTTCCCTCGTCATCGAAGCCGAGACCCTGTGGATGGTACCGGCCGGCGGCTGTGCCCTCGCGCCGGCGACGTAGCGCCAAGGCCAACACGCCCCTCCGGCGGAACGCCGAGTGGCACTCGGCGCCCCCGTCGCGGGCCAACGCCGCCGCGCAAGTCGATCCGTCGCCGTTCGTAATTCCCGGAACCAATCGCTCCAAACTTCCCGACGCCGCCTCGCGCGCAACTGAGCGCGTGCCGTCGTTGCCCGGCTCGCCACGGCACGCCGCATGCACCGTTCCCCAGGCGAGGGAGGCGTCGCATGAACGCCCATTGCCTTTGCTCGCGGAGAGCACACCCCTGGTTCGCCATTCTCGTTGCCGGGAGCCTCGCTGTTCCCGGTTCCGTCGGCGCCCAATCCGTCGTTTCCGGCTGTGGCACGATGCAGGGGAACGTCGTCTGGAACCCCGACTACGTCTACGTCCTCGACGGTTGCGCCCTGGTCGTCCCCGCCACAAGCTCGTTGACGATTCCCGCCGGCACCGTCGTCAAGCTCGCGGGCTCGCACGACAAGATCATCGTCGACGGGTCACTCACCATCGAGGGCACGGACGCAGCTCCGGTCGTCATCACCAGTCTGCGCGACGACAGCGTCGCCGGCGATACCAACGGCGACGGCGTAGCGACCACGGCCGCCCCCGGCGACTGGGGTTGGATCGTCTTCCAACTGGGAAGCCGTGGCTCCATCCGCCATGCCGACATCGCTTTCGGCGGCGTCGGCTTCCACGGCTATACCGAATGGGCCATGGTCAAGATCTACGGACCCGCCGACGTGGCGATCGACCGCTCGACCCTGCGACGCAGTTGGGGCGACGGACTCTTCGCCGGCAACGCCTCGGTTGCGGTTACGGCGAGTCTCATCGCCGACCATGGCGTCCACGGATTGCGCTACCAGGGTCTCGACCCGAGCGCGACTCTGGAAATCCGTGACAACGACTTCGTCACCCTGGCCACGGGTGACATCGCGGCCCGCATCAGCTTCGGCGCTACGCCATCGGAGGTGCATGTCCTCGGCAATCGGGCCACGGGCGGTGGCTGGAACGGGGTCATCGTCGAGGGGCGCCTCGAAACGGACCTCAGGCTCGAGGGTGATGCCGGATTGCCTTTCCTGCTGCCTACATCTCTGTCCGTCGCTCCAACGGCAGCTCTGCGTATCGAGCCAGGAGCCGTATTCAAGGCGGAAGGCTGCGGCCCGAAGCTCGTGGTGGAAGGATCGTTGACGGTTGCCGGCGAGGCCGCCGCACCGATCATCTTCACCAGCATGCACGACGATAGCGTCGCCGGTGACACCAACGGTAACGGCGGTGCCAGTCAGCCGAGCCCCAGCGATTGGGGTTACGTGCGCTTCTCCACCGGCGCCAAGGGGGTCCTCGAGCAGGCGACCTTACGCTACGGCGGCGTCGCCTGTACCGGCTACGACGCCTACGCGATGGTGCAGGCCTGGCTCGCCGACGTGTCGCTCGTCGAGACGACCCTCGCGAGTAGTTTCGGTACGGGGCTGTATGCCGAGAATGCGCGTCTGTCGGTCCAGCGTAGTCGTTTCCTCGATAGCGGAAGATTCGCCGGCAGTGCCGGCATCCACATCAACGGACTCGATCCCAACCAACCTCTCGAGTTGCGCGATACGCACTTCGAGACCCGTGCCGCGAATCAAACCGCCGGGCGGATCCAATTCGGAACGCATCCCGAGAGGATCCGCCTCGAAGACAATCGCAGTGACGGCAGCGGGCGTAATGCCATCGTTCTCGGCGGGACCGTAGAGCACGACCTGACACTGGACGTCGTGGATAGCCTGCCGTTCGTCGTCGACGGTGCTCTCGGCGTCGCCGTCGGTGCGAGTCTGGCGCTGACGCCGGGAACCCAGTTCAAGTTCACCGGTTGCGGCCGCAAGCTCGACGTGTCCGGCACCCTGGTCGCCGAGGGCCATGCCGATGCTCCGATCGTCTTCACCAGCATCGCCGACGATGCCCATGGCGGAGACACCAACGGTGACGGCGACGCGACCCAGGCGCAACCGTCCGACTGGGGTTACATCGGGTTCCGCCCGGGAAGCGTCGGTTCGCTCGAACATGTCTTCCTCGGCTACGGCGGCGTCGGCTGTAGCGGTTACGACCTCTATACGCTGTTGGCGGTCGAGGGTGCCGTCGTCGACGTGTCGCATGCCGACTTCGCCGGCTACCGGTGGAACGCCGTCTACGGCTATGAGGCGCCGCTGCGGGTGCAGTACAGCCGCTTCCCGCGTGATCTCCCCGATCAGCCGATGGCGATCCGCAATGGCGGGCGCACTCTGTGGATCGATGCCCGCCACAACTGGTGGGGCGATGCCAGCGGCCCCTACCATCCGACGCGCAATCCCGCGGCGTCGGGCGCCCCGGTCACCGATCTGGTGCGGTTCCTGCCGTGGGCCGTCGATGCCGCGGGTGCCGAAACGAGCCAACTGCTCGTCGAAGGTCCATCCCGCGTCAGCCCCGGCGATACCGCATCGTACTACGTCGACTATTATGCCGGGCGGGCGCTCGACGATGTCGTGCTCGTCGTCGCCCTGCCGGCGAATACCACGCTCGTCGCCGGCTCCAGTGCGGGGCTCTACCGTGCCGATCGCCACGAGCTGTTCTGGCGTCTGGGTTCGCTCGCAGCCGGCGCCGAGGGGCGATTGCCGTTCGAACTGACGCACGCCTGGGGGCAGGGGGCGAATAGCCAAGCGAATCTTGCCGCATTGCTGCTCGCGGACGGGTTGCCGGGCGCTGTCGCCGCCGATTCGTATCTCTCCTGGGAGGACGCTGCGATCCAGAGCAGCACGGCCATGTCCGCCGATGATCTGGCCAGCGAGCGCGCTGCTCATCCCGTATTCGACCAGATCCTCTCGGATCTTTCCGCCGAAGGATTCGACATCGCCGACGCCAACCGGATGCAGTGGGACTCGGGGGCGGCGCTGACGAAGGTGGTCCTCGTCGACGCGGCGCGCAACGCCATGGCCATGGTCGATCGCCAAGTCGACGGCGCCACGGCGGTAGCCTCGTATCCGCAGTCGGTCGTGCTGCGCGACTCGTCGGGTTCTGCCGCGGTCGCTCTCGACGGCTACGGGCTGACGCTCGGCGGCACCTGGGCCGGCGCCACGTTGGGTCGGGCCGTCGTGGGGACGGCGACTTTCGGCGACTGCATGAGCAACTGCATTGCCGACAACAAGGCCGCCTTTTTGTCACGCACCAGGGCGAAGCTGAGCGGGATTCCCGCCTGCCGGCGCTGGCTTTGGGATGGCATCGCCAAGGCCGAGGCGGACTGCATCAAGAGCATCTCCCGGCTGCCTCTGGCGATTCTCGATATCCGCAACTCCGTCGATCTGAGCGGTTGTCTCGGTGAGTGCTCGATCGACCCGCGTCTCCACTTTTGCGTCGAAGACCAAGTCTATTGCTACCCCGACATCGGCCTCGGCAACGGTTCGTGGGTCCATCGCTGCGATACGGCCACCGGCAAGCTGGAGAAGCCGAAGTTCGAGCGGTGTGCCGCCGGCGAGCCGTGTATCCAATCGATTGGATGTTACGCTCGGGCGGTGGCAGCAGGCCGGGTCGGCGGTACGTTGTCGACCGCGGTGCGGCTGCCGCGCGATCCCAACGCCAAGCTCGGCCGCGCCGGCGACGTGCTGGCGGGCGAGTGGCTGACCTACACGGTCACCTTCGAGAACGAGGGCGAGGGCCGGGCCTATGGCGTTTACGTCCGTGACGAACTCGGGCCGGAATTCGACGTCGCCACCCTCGATCTCATGGACTCGGGCGAGTTCGTCGAGGCGACGCGAACGATCCTCTGGGAGATCGGCGAACTCGCGCCCAAGGGTGAGGATGGGTCGAAAGGCGAGCGCAGCTTCCGCATCCGCCTGCGGCCCGATCTGCCCGACGGCACCGTGGTCGCGAACCGAGCCGTGGTCTTCTTCCCGAGCGCGCCGGAGGAATTGGCGACCAACAGCGTGGTCAACGTGGTCGGGCCGTTGGTGGGCATGCCTCAGCAGCTCGAAACGGAAGCTTCGATTCCGCTGGCGATTACCCTCACGGCCGGCAGTGCCGGCGGCACCACACTGGCTTGGGCGATCGTCGACGACGCCCGGAACGGCGAACTGTCCGGTGTTGCCCCTTTCCTCACGTACACGCCGGAACCTGGGTTTGTCGGCCTGGATGGATTCTCCTTCGTCGTCGATGACGGCGTCCGCCGCAGTCGGCCGGCGCAGGTGTCGATCACGGTTGCACCGTCGGCGAACGATATCGACGCGCCGCGAGTTCTATGGACTTGGCCGCGGCACGATGAAGTGGTGCGTCAAGTTTCGGACGTTCCGGTCGGTGGCGGCGCGACGACGGAGGCGTTCGCGCCGTTCCTGCGGGTCGGCTTTTCGGAGCCGTTGGATCCCGCGTCCTTGGCCGATGCGGCCCTGACCGTCGTTGATGGGCGGGGCGCGTCGGTTGCGGTCGACGTGCGGTGGAGTGCCGACGCCAACGAGGCGGAGGTCGTGCCACGGCAGCCGTGGTTGGACGGCACCTACCATGCGGTGGTGAGTACGGCGGTAACGGACCTCGCGGGTAACCCGCTGGCGAGCGACGTCGATTGGCGCTTCCGCGTCGATACCGGCGCGAGTGTCTGTGCGGGCGACTGTAACGGCGACGGCGAGGTGACGGTCGACGAACTGATCGTCGGGGTCAGCATCGCGCTCGGAACGGTGCCGGCGGCGCAGTGTCCGGCGATGGACAGTGGCGGCGACGGGCAGGTGACGGTGGACGAGCTGATTGCGGCGGTGACGATGGCACTTGTGGGATGTCGTTGAACGGGAAGGACGGACGTGTTGCCCGACGGTTCGCAACGTACCCGTGCGCGGTGCTGTGTGGCGTCGTTGCGGTGGATCGAGTCGAGGGGCGAAGCAGTTGTTGGAGGCCATGGGCCGAGCCGCTGGGCGGGCGGCTCGGCCCTGGACGGCCGGAACGAGGAGGGGTGCGCCGGGTGGGGGGGGACCACCCGGCGCGGCAGCTGCGGAAGGGGGAACCGCTCGCTGTTGGCGGCTCAGACGTCGCTTCGATAGGTCGATTCAACCGGTCGCGAAAAAAATCGCGACAGCGAAAAAATCTTCTCGACTGTCCCTGGCGGCGCATGCGTGCGACGGCGTGGGCCGCGCCCATTCAGCCCTCGCTGTTTTGGATGCGGAGGCCCTCGCGCGTCACCCGTGCGGGAAAGACGCGGCTGCCCGGTAGATCCTCGGCGGCGCGCGCGAGGCCGGCGAGCACGCGATCCTCTTCTCCGGGCGGTGCGAGCGCAAAGATGGCGCCGCCGCCGCCAGCGCCGGTGAGCTTTGCCCCCAGCGCACCAGCATCGCGCGCCGCCCGAACCAGGTGGCCGACCTCGGCGCCGGCGCCGCTGGTGAAGCCGCAGCGGCGCATCAACTCGTCGACGAGTTGCTGATTGAGGTCGATCTGCCGCCCCAACTCGGCGATATCGCCGCGCAGCAGGGCGATTTTGCCGCGCCAGGCGGTCGCACCGAGGCGACGGCCGAGCTCGATGAGCGGACCACCGCCGGCGCGTCGCTGGTCGAGGTACTGGGCCCGCATCGGGGCATGCACCGAACCGGAATCGCGCTCGACTCCCGTCGTCGCGACGCAGAACGTCAACGCCGGGCAGTAGCGACCGAGCGGCTCGTAGGTGACGAACGGTTCGTCGCCCAGCGGCGCGTGCCACAGCTTACCGTGGTACGAGAGGTAGGCGATGTCGCCGAGCACCGGCGCGTACCGGTCGGCAAAGCCGCACACCACCCCCATCTCTCGTTCTTCCGCGCGCTGCGCGATCTCGGCGAGGACGTAGTCGTTGTAGGTGCGAGGACAGAGTTCGTAGGCGGTGCGCAGTGCCGCCAGCACCGCCAACACCAGCACCGACGATCCCGCCATGCCCGACGAGGCCGGAATGTCGGTCCAGGTCTCGACGTCGATGCCACTGAGCGCGAGGCGTGCCCCGAGTTCGGGGGCATGGGCCAGCATCGCATTGACGGCCGCGGCTTCGACCGCGAACCCCTGCGCGTCGTCGATCCGCCGCGGCGCGAAGCGGCGCTCGTCGCCGTGGCGGCGACGGAAGACGAGGTCGGAGCCGCAGCGTGCGGCCGCGGCGCCGCCGCGGACGTCGACGGCGGCGGAGATCGTTGCGTAGGCGCCTTCGACCGCATCGGTCGGGCTACCGACGATGTTGATGCGGGCGGGCAGAGAGATGTGCCACATGGGGGCGCGATAGCAGCGGACGGGGCAGGGGCTCAAGGCGAGGCCGGGGCTCGGTGCGGGTGCCGACCGGAACCAGGCGCTCGGGCCACCACGCTTGGTTCCCATCTTCGGCGCCATGCGCTAGATCGAGAGGGCCTGATGTGCCGCGTGCGCCGCGGCCGGATGTGGTGGAAGAGGGGTTTGCCGTGCCGCAAGGAATGCGTGTTGCCGCGATCGATATCGGAAGTAACTCCATCCACATGGTCGTCGCCGAGGTCGAGGCCGATGGCCGCTTTCGCATCCTCGATCGCGCCAAGGAAAACGTCCGCCTGGGGAGTCGCACGCTGACCGCGGGAAAGTTGTCGCAAGAGGCGATGGACGGAGGTGTGCGCACGCTTGCCGCCTTCCAAACCCTTGCCGATCGGCACGGGGCGACCCGTATCGAGGCCGTCGCCACCTGCGCCGTGCGCGAAGCCAGCAACGGCGGCGACTTCGTGCAACGCGTCAAACACGAAACCGGCTTGCGCATCGAGGTCATTCCCGGACGCGAAGAGGCGCGGCTGATCTACCTCGGCGTCGCCCATGCGCTGGATTTACGCCACGAGCCGTCGCTCATCGTCGACGCTGGCGGCGGCTCGGTCGAACTGATCCTCACCGACGGTGGCGCTGCCGTGGCGATGCACAGCGTCAAGCTCGGCGTCATTCGCCTGGTCGAACAATATCTCGACGGCGATCCCCCGAATCCACGGTCGCTCAAGGACCTCTCCGAGCACATCGCCGAGGGGCTCGACCCGATCCTGCAGGACATGCGGCATCGCGGCATCCGGCGTGTCGTCGGTACCTCAGGCACCATGCTCAATCTCATCGCCTTGGCCGGCCACCGCGGTGGTGTTTCGCCCGAGGGCTACCTCGACAACTTCGAAGTCGGCGCCGACGAGATCACGTTGTTGCGCCGGGTGCTGCAGAAGTCGGACCGCCGCTCGCGCCTGCAGATGAAGGGCCTCGACGCCAAACGTGTCGACATGATCATCCCGGGCGCCATGCTCGCGGACCACATCCTACGGACGGTGCGTGCCGTGCGCATGGTTGGCTGCACGTGGTCGCTGCGCGAGGGCGTCTTGCTCGACTTCATCGCGCGCCATCCGCGGCGTATCGCCGAAGCCGAGACCTTCGAGAATCCGCGCCGGCGCTCCGTGGCTCGCCTGTTGCGCCGGTTCGGCGACCATCAGGCGCACGGAGAGCACACGGCCGAGCTGGCGGGTGCGCTCTTCGACCAGCTGCATGAACGTCTCGATCTGCCGCCGGAGTCGCGCGAGATGTTGACCCATGCCGCGTTGTTGCACGACATCGGCCACCACATCTCGCACAAAGATCACCAGCATCATTCGTACTACTTGATCGCCAATTGTGAGTTGCTCGGGTTTCGGCGCGAAGAAATCGAGATCATCGCGCTGACGGCACGCTACCACCGCAAGGCGGCACCCAAGGATCTCGATCCAGGGTTCGCCCAGCTCGGCAAGGTCGAGCGGCGTACCGTGCGCGGCTTGTGCGCCTTGCTGCGCGTCGCCGATGCGCTCGATCGCAGTCATTATGGGGTGGTGCATGCGGTCGACGTGGTCGAACGTTCGCAAGAGTTCCGCCTCGTGCTCCAGACCCAGGGTGACGATGCGGCCTTGGAAATCTGGGAAGCACGCCGGCGCATGCCGCTTCTCGAGCAACTGCTCGACAAGCGCATCGAATGCGAGGTCGCGGCGTCTACCGCGGCGAAACGCACGGGTAATGCAGCCTCCCGCTGAGGCTTGTTCGTGGAAGTGTGACGATGTCGGTGCCCGAGGAGATCGAAGCCAAGCTGCTGGCGCCGCGGCCCGCGACCCTCACGGCCATCGCTCGCGTGCGCCATTTCGGCGACTATCGGCTCGTGCCGTTGCCGACGCAGCGGTTGCATACCGTCTATCTCGATGCCGAGGGCTTGCCGCTGACCCGCTCCGGACTGGCGTTACGCGCACGCCGGCGAGGGCGGGTGTGGGAGATGACGGTCAAATGGCAGGGGCGGGTGGAGGACGATGTCCACCGCCGTCCTGAACTGACCGTGCCGTTGCCCAGTGCTCCCGGTGCCGCCGTCGTCGTCGATGACCCGGAAGTGAGACGTCATCTCGCCTGCCGCTTGCTCGGGCGCCCGCTGGGCGTGGTGCTGATCAGCGACATCGTGCGGCGGCGCCTTGCGGTCGTGCGGGCGGACGCGGCGGAATCGGCACCGCTGGCCGAAATTGCCCTGGATCGGGTGTACTTGCACCGGAATCCCGGAGAGCCCGAGGAACGCTACTGCGAAGTGGAGATCGAGGCGCTCGCCGACGATGCGTCCGTGGTGCGTGCCGTGGCATCGGCGCTGCGGCAGAGTTTCGATTTGATGCCGTCGGCGGATACGAAGTTCGCCCGCGGTATGCAGCTGCTGCATGGTTCCGAGGTGCTGCAGGTGGCGCCGCGCGGGCTCACGCGCGACGACACCGCTGTCGCAGCCGGTCGTAAGCTCGTCGCCGCGGCCTTGGATCGATTGCAGCAAGAAGATCCGCGCTGCCGTCTCGCCGACGATCCGGAGGCGATCCACGACATGCGCGTCGTCCTGCGTCGCTTGCGTGCAGCGTTGAAAACGATGCCGTCGGCATGGTCGTCGCGATGGTGCGCAAGCACGAGTTCCGAATTGCGATGGCTAGCGAAGGAACTCGGCGCCTTGCGTGACCTCGACGTGCACGCGCAGCGCGTCGCCGCTTTCGCCGAAGTGGCGCCGCCAGCGTTGCGTGCCAGTGTCGCCGAACTTCTGCAACGCGCCACGAGCGAGCGGCCAGCACAGGTCGAGCGCGTGCGCTCGGCCCTCGACTCACGGCGATACGAGAAACTGCTGGTGCGGTTGGAGCAGCACGCCGAACAAGGTCTCGGTCAGGCCTCGCCTCGCGCCGCCGGGGGGCTGCTCACCGAGGTCGCCGCGGATGCGATCGACAAGGCGTTTCGCCGGCTGCGGCGCTGGAGCAAACACCTCGCGGCGAATCCGCGCCCGGAGGAGCTGCACGAGCTCCGGATTCGCGTCAAACGCGCCCGCTACGTCGTCGAATTGTTCGCACCGTTGCTCGGCAAGCCGGCGCGACGCGTGGCACGACGCCTGGCCGCGCTGCAAGACCACCTCGGAACCTATCAGGATGCCGTCGTCGGTGCGGACTTCGTTCACTCCTACGTCGACACATGTGGCGATCAACTCACCCCGGCGACCATGCTCGGGTTGGGGGCGCTGCTCGGAGCGGAGCTGTCGACGGCACAGGTCCTGCGCTCCGAACTGCCGAGGCGTTGGCGACGCGTCGGCGGAAAGCGCATGCGACGCGCCGTTGCCGCGCTGCTCGAGAGCCTGCGCGCAGGACGTGAAGTACCCAGCAAGGACCCGTCGATCGAATCGGGGAGGAGCGAATGACGGTACGATTGTACTTGATGCGCCACGGCATCGCAGAGGACGCACGCCCCGGACAGTTGGACGCGGACCGGGCGTTGACGGAAGAGGGGCGCAAGCGGGTGGCGGAGATCGCAGCCGGCCTACGGCGTATCGAGGTGCGCCCCGATGTGATTCTCGCCAGTCCATTGTTGCGAGCGCAGCAGACGGCGGCGATCGTCGGTGAGGTCCTGGCGCCGAAGCTGCGTGTCGAAACACTGCGAGCATTGGCGTTCGAGGATGCGCAGGAGGTGTTGGCGGAGTTGGTGGGTTACATCGGGCACCGCGACCTCATGTTGGTGGGACATCAGCCGAGCATGGGCGAGTTGGCCTCGCAGCTGCTCGCCGGTTCGCCGCTCAAGGTGCAGATGCCGTTCAAGAAGGGCGCGGTGGCGTGCATCGAGATTTCGTCGATACCTCCGCGCGGTCCGGGCGAGCTGGCGTGGTTCGCGACGCCGAAGGTGCTGCGGCTGGCGATGAACGACGATTGAAGGGAGCGACGATGCATGACGAAGCCCGCGCCGTCATTGAACATTGGCGCGTGGTGCGCCATGCTCCGCGCCACGGAGGGGTGGCCGAGTCCGGTTTAAGGCACCGGTCTTGAAAACCGGCGATCCGCAAGGGTCCGGGGGTTCGAATCCCTCCCCCTCCGCTCTTTTTTCCGCACCGATGAGGAGAGGTATGATGACGACGATTCCCGCGGGATTTCGCGATCTGGTCGAGAAAAAGGCCTTCGCGCACTTGGCGACGGTGATGTCCGACGGCGCTCCACAGTGCACGCCGGTGTGGTTCGACGAGCAGGATGGCTACGTGCGCATCAACTCGGCGAAGGGCCGCCTGAAGGACAAGAACATGCGGCGCGACGCTCGGGTGGCGCTGTCGATCCAGGATCCGGACAATGCCTACCGTTACCTCGAGATTCGCGGTCGTGTGATCGAGATCACTGAAGCCGGGGCCGACGAGCACATCGACGCTCTGGCGCAGAAGTACATGGGAGTCGACAAGTACCCCCTGCGCAAGCCGGGTGAGCAGCGCGTCATCTACCGCATCGAACCGCTGCACTGCTCGACGATGGGGTAGGCCGCGACGCCCAGCCGTCGACGCGGCGAGGATCGCCGCGTCGACGAGCAGAGCGCTAGCGGGTGCTACCGCTGCGGCGCCGCGCCAACTCTGCGCGCACCTCGTGCGCGCGGGCCTCGGTGATTTCGTAAGAGGCGACGATGGCGATCGCCAGCGCCGATGCGGCGATGGGGATGCCGACGTCGGCGACCCGCATCCAGTACAAGGTCTGCGGCGATTGTGCGCCGCCCAAAGTGACGTCGAACCCGGTAGCGTTGAGCAGCAAGCCGCCGCCGGCCAAGGCCGCCGCCATGCCGAGTTTGACCACCCACCAGAAAATCGAGCCGAACATACCCTCGCGTCGTTCACCGGAACTGAGTTCGTCGAGGTCGACGACGTCGGGCATCATCGCCGGCATCAGGGTGAAAAGGCCTCCGAGAGCGAAGGCCAGCAACGGCATCGGCAGCAGAATGAGCCAGGGCGCCTGCGGATCGTAACACGGCCACTTGAGGGCGTAGCCGAGCATCGATACGCCGGTGGAGACGAAGAAGGCCTTGCGCTTGCCGATTTTCGTCGCCAGCCACGTGACGAAGCCGATCACCACGAACGTCGCGACTGCGGCGATCGATCCGGTGTAGCCGACGTATTCGGCGCCTTTCGCGGTGTCGCCGGCAAAGACGTAGTAGATGATGACGTACGACTGGAACGCCGAGATGAGGATGAAGCCGTTGAACACCAGGAACGTCGCGGCACAGAGCTTGAGAAACGGTACGAAACGCAGGGTCGCGAGAAAGCCCTGGAAGAATCCGACCATGCTGTGCCACATCGGGTGACGATCGTCCGCGACCGCGGGGGCGGCGACCGTCGCGGGATCCTCGGCGAAGCGTTCACGTAGGAAGATTGCGGGCAGGATGCCGACGGCGGCGACGACGACGCCGATGACGATGGCCAAGCCCGCCGCGCCAGCCACCATGTCGGTGAACCAGGGGCGATACTGCATGATCGCCAGGAACCAGGGCGAGACGACGTAGGCCAGCTGGCTGATGAAGTTTTGCACCCCCATCAGGCGCGTGCGCTCGTGGTAGTCGGGGGTGAGTTCGTAGCCGAGTGCCACCCACGGCGTCGCGTAGACGGTGTAGGCCGTGTAGAAGAACAACGACCCGATCAGGAAGAACCAGAAATAGAAGTTCTCGCTGCGGCCCTGCGGCAATTGCCACAACAGGGCGAAGATCAGCCCGACCGACAAGGCGCCGGCGAAGATGTACGGGCGGCGCCGACCCCAACGCGAGCGTGTGTGGTCCGAGATGTAGCCCATCATCGGATCGGTGATCGCGTCGAAGAGGCGCGGGATGGCGGTCACCAGACCGATCATGGCCGGGTTCATGCCGAGGCCCAAGTTGAGCACGATCACCATGCTGCCGATGGCGGCGGCGAGCAGGTTGTTCACCAAACCGCCGAGACCGTAGATCAGCTTGTGCGCCAGCGGGATCCGGTCTTCGGGGGCGGTGGCGTGATGCGCCGGCGCTGCGGCGCTCATGCGGCGCGCTCGTAGACGCGCACGTAATCGACCAACATGACCGCGGGGAAGGGCGTGTTGCTGCCCACCGGGCCGACGAAGTTGCCGCCGACGGCGAGGTTGAGGATCAGGAAGAACGGGTGGTCGAAGACCCAGTCGCCCCGACTCAGGACGCGGGAGGTGGTCAAGGTGAAGTACACCTGGCCATCGACGGAGAAGCGCAGTTGGCCCGGATCCCAATCGACGGCGAAGACGTGAAAGTCTTCCACGAAGGTCTCGCCGTCCGGCAGGCGATAGGTGCCGCCGATGGCATCGCCGCCGGAGTATCCCGGGCCGTGCACGGTGCCGTAGATGAGATTCGTCTGCTGGCCGCGGAATTCCATGATGTCGATTTCGCCGCACTGCGGCCAGCCGACGGCGTCGATGTCGTTGCCGAGCATCCAGAAGGCCGGCCAGATTCCCTGACCCGGCGGCAATTTGATGCGTGCCTCGAAGCGGCCATACGCTTGGGCGAACAGGGCCTTCGTCTTGATGCGCCCCGACGTGTAGTTGCGGCCGCCGTAACTCTCCTTGCGGGCGATGATGCGCAGGTGGCCCTCGCCGTCGTGCGAGACGTTTTCGATGCGGTTGGTGTCGTACTCGAGCTGATTGTTGCCCCAACCGTCGCCGCCGACGTCGTAGCGCCAGAGGGATGGGTCGGCGGGTGTATCGGCGGCGGCGTCGAATTCATCTGCCAGTGTCAGATTCCATCCGGGAGGAGGGCCGGACATGGAGTCATCCGAACCGCAACTGGCGAGGCAGGGTAAGGCGATAGCCAAGGCAAGGCCGAGGCCGGGTCGGGGTGGGAGCCATCTCATGGATTTCCTCGGGTGACGAGAGCGAATTGCGCCGGGTCTTGCAGCGCCGAATCGAGGACGAGGGTGGCGGCGCCGACGGCGATGCCCCATTCGTCGAGAGCGGTGACGCGGATGTCGGCATGCGAGATCGACTCGGCGAGCGACATGCGCTCGACCGTTTCGCGCACCGAGCCGACGAGAAGCTCGCCGGCGCGCGTGATGCCGCCGCCGAGCACGACGGTGTCCGGATTGAGTAGGTTGAGCATGTTGGCGACGCCGATGCCGAGCCGCTGGCCGGTGTAGCGAATGAGTTCGACGGCGTTGGGTTCGCCGGCGAGCGCCGCGTCGATGAGGTCGTCGAGCGTCTTGGGCGGTGGACGCGTCGCGCCGCTTACACGGGCATAGTCGGCCGCACGCTCGAGCAAGAAGCGGGTGCCGATGAAGGTGGTGAGGCAGCCGTTGAGGCCGCATTCACAGCGTGCACCGCTGGAGTCGACGGCGGTGTGGCCGATCTCGCCGGCAATGCCGCCGCTGCCGCGAAAGACGCGACCATCGACGATCAAGCCGGCGCCGATACCGGTAGCGACCTTGATATAGGCGAGGTTGCGGACGCTCGGGCCGGCGACCCACCACAACTCCGAGAGGGCGCCCAGATTGGCATCGTTGTCGATGAGCACCGGGCGATCGAAATGCTGCTGCAGGTGGCGGACGACGTTGAAGCCCTGCCACTTGGGCAGGATCAGGGGCAGCATTTCGCCGGGGCGGCGCGGGTCGGCCGGGCTGGGTACGGCGACGCCGATGCCGAGCACTTCACGGATCGGCACACCGGCGGCGTCGAGTACCGAGCGCACGGCGGTGATCATCTTGTCGAGTGCCAACTGAGGCTCGTCGCGCACCGGGACGGCGGCGGACCAGCGGGCGCGGATGTTGCAGCGCAGGTCGGTGAGGACGCAGGAGATGTGGGTGGCGCCCAGTTCGATGCCGATGATCATGCTGGCGTCGTCCTGGAAGGCGAGCATGATCGGCCGGCGACCGCCGGTGGAAACCCCGGCATGGGCCTCTTTGACGAGGCCGGTGGCGAGCAGGTCGCTGACGATGGCCGAGATGGTCGAGCGGCTGAGGCTGGTACGGCGGGCGAGGTCGGCCCGCGAGATTTCGCGCTCCGTCCAAAGCAGATGGAGCAGCAGGCGACTGTGCTGCGCCCGCATGGCGGAGGCGCCGAGCACTTCTGGCATCGTGGATAGAGTGGCTGCCATCGGGTGTAAGAACCTCTCCAGCGGCTTCGTTCGCCGGCTGAACTAACTACGCTGATGGAAGGCTGTCAAGGAGGTTGGTGCGGCCGTTGCGGCTTGCGCGGCGACGCGATCGGCGGCCCGCGGGTGCGTCGCGCGACGACCGACCGCGCGGGTAGCGCCGCATGCATGGCCGACTCGGGCCGATCCGGGTTGTTGGAAGCGCGGCAGGCGGCAGACTCGCTGGCGATCGGGTGCGAAAAACGTTTGACAGAGATAGGTCCGCGAAGTTAGTGCAGGAGATGAACAAAGGCCCTCGGCGATCGCTCGGGCGGGTCGTCGGGTGGCGAAGCGAGCCAGGAGGAATGCTGATGCGACGAATGACAAGGATGCGTGCGTTCGCCTTAGTGGCGGCGCTGGTGTGCTCCGGTACGGCGGGCCGGGCGGAGGCTCGTTGCATCGGCGACTGCGGTGAAGACGGGCAAGTCACGGTGGATGAGATCGTCACCGGCATCGGCATCGCTCTGGGCAGTGCGGCGATGTCGTCGTGCTTGACCTTCGACGGCAACGGCGACGCACAGGTGACCGTCGAAGAAATTGTCACGGCCGTCAACAATGCGCTCAACGGCTGCCCGAGCGAATGTGACGATTGTGACGACGGCGACCTCTGCACCACCGACGCGTGCGTCGCCGGACGGTGCGTTTACGCCGCGGTGACCTGTGCCGACGACGGCGAGGAATGCACGGCGGAGTCGTGTGACGCCGTCGAAGGGTGTGGTTCGGAGCCCGTCCAAGACGGCACATCCTGCGGCAACGGTGTCGGAACTTGCCAAGCCGGTGCTTGCGAGGTGCCGCTGGAGCTCGAGTACGGGCAGAGTTTCGAGACCCTCGATGCAGGTGACACGGCGGCGTTGTCCAAGGAAGGGTGGGTCGTCTACGGCAACGTCTTCGACGCCAGCAACGGCCGCTACCTTTACGGCTACGGCGCGTTCCCGGCGCCCAACGGCGGCGCGGCGTTTTGCGCCCTCGACAGCGGCCAGGGCGGGGTCGAGCAGGGCGAGCAACAGCTCTCGGTCTACAGCGACTACGAGAACCAGGACCAAGGTCGTGGGCGTCTGATCGAAGCGAACGTCTATCGCGAGCGGCGGATCACGGCGGCCGACGTCGGCAAGACGATCCACTTCGGCTTCGACGCCAAGCGCGGCAACATCAACGACCCGAGCGACCCGTTGTGCCCGTGCAGCAGCGAGGCGTACGCTTTCATCAAGACACTGAATCCTGCGGCCGGGTTCGCGACGACGAATTTCGTCAAGGTCGACACCACGGCCTTGCCGGCGACGTGGAGCCGGTCACGGCTGAGCTTGCCGATGGATGGCGCCTTGGTGGGCCAGAATCTCCAGGTCGGTTTTGCGACGCGGACGACGGCGTTCCAGCCGTCGGGGGTGTACTACGACAACGTCGAGGTGGGCACGGCGGTGACCTTGCCGTGAGCTTCGTGAGAATGTTGCGCCGGAGAAATTTTCTTTCTTGACAAAGTCGCACCCGAGAAGATAGTTCGTTGTCAGAACAAAGTAAGTCCGCCGGCAGCGCTTCGGCGGCGAAAGGTAGGGAAGGATGAACTCCAACGTACGTTTCCTGTCCGCCCGCGCGCTCGCGTGGGTCGTGACTGTCGCGGTCGTCGCCGGTCTCGGCGTCGCCCCCGCCTCGGCCGCCGACGACGCCGCCGGCAAGTGTGAGCAGAGCAAGGCCAAGGGCGCCGGCAAGCACGCCTCCTGCCGCGCCAACGTTTATGCCGGCGCCATCAAGAAGGCCGTCGCCGCCGACGGCGAAAAACTGACGAAGTGCTCCGACAAGGTCACCTCGTCCTTCACCAAGGCCGAGGAAAAGGCCGCCGGTGCGTGCCCGACCACGGGCGACTCGAGCGCGGTCGAAGGCACCGTCGATGCCTGCATCGACGATGTGGTCACCGATCTCGGTGGTGCCCCGGGCGCCGGCGGCGCCACGGCCAAGTGTCAGTCGGCCAAGGCCAAGGAGGCCGGCAAGTACGCCAGCTGTCGTCTGAAGGCCGCCGCCAAGGGCATCAAGGAAGATCTCGCCGCCGACTACGGCAAGTGCGAAGAGAAGTTCACCGGCAAGTGGGCCAAGCTCGAAGAGAAGTCCTGCGCCACCACCGGCGACGTCGCGGCGATCAAGGCCGTCCTCGATGCTTGCACCACCGCCGTCGAGACGGCCATCGACGACATCGAAGACCCCGTCGTCGAGTACGCCCTGGATTTGGAGGCGCTCGATCCGAACAGCCCGACGGCGCTGTCGGCCGAGGGTTGGCTCGTCTACGTCAACGTCTTCAACCCGGGCCCTCCCCCGACGCATGCCTTCGGCTATTCGTTCGGTCCCGCCCCGAACGGCTTCCCCGTTTCCGCCGTGGTCTCCGGCCAAGGCGGCGCCGAGCAGGGCTCGCTGCAGTTCTCCTTCTACAGCGATTACAACTGCTGCTTGGGTGCGGGCCACAACACCGGCCAGCTCGTCGAAACGAACATCTACAAGGAACGGACGATCACCGCGGGCGACGTCGGTCGTACGTTCACGTTCACCTTCGACGGTAAGCTCGGCAACCTCACCGGGGCGACGACGGCGAATGCCTTCTTCAAGGTGCTGATGCAGTCCAATGGCTCCTACGTCCCGTTGGCTTTCCCCAACATCGATACGACGGCGCTCCCATCGACCTGGGGGACCTACTCGGTGTCGCTCGACATCACGCCGGCAATGCAAGGGGAACTGCTGCAATTCGGCTTCTCGAATACGGCGACGAACTTCGTCGGCTCGGGGATGTTCTACGACAACCTCGAAGTCTCCTCGTTGACGACGCCGTAACGGCTACCGTCGTCTGCCGACGCAGACATGCGGTGCGCCGACCTGATCCCTGCCCGACCGGTTGATGCCGGCCGGGCAGGGCTTTTCCCAGGGCGCGATGGTGGAGTAGGTGGGAGCCATGCACAACCTCGTTTCGACGCTGACGCGCGGCGCGCTGTTGGCTCACGCGCTTTGCCTCGGTCTCGCCCTCGGTCGCGCCGACGCACAATGCGCCTCCATCCCGAACTGCCAACTCGTCTGGTCCGACGAGTTCAGCGGCACCGCGGTCGACCCCGCCAAGTGGGAGTTCCAGACGGGGGACGGCTCGCTCTACGGCATTCCCGGTTGGGGCAACAATGAACTGCAGTGGTACCAAGCCGCCAACACCAGCGTTTCTGGTGGCCTCCTCACCATCGAGGCACGCCAGCAATCCGTAGGCGGGAAGTCATACACCTCTTCCCGCCTACGGTCCCTCGGGCGTGCCGACTTCCTGTACGGCCGCTTCGAAATGCGCGCCCGCCTGCCCCTCGGCAAGGGCCTGTGGCCCGCCTTCTGGATGCTTCCCTCCGACAACACCATCTACGGAACCTGGGCGGCGAGCGGCGAGATCGACGTCATGGAGACCATCGGCAGCCAAACCGTCTACGGTACCATCCACTACGGCGGCAGCTTCCCGGCGAATGTCTCTTCGAGTTCGACCACGACGCCGTCGGTAGGCAGCGTGGCAGACTTCCACGAGTACGCGGTCGAGTGGGAGCCCGGCGCAATTCGCTGGTATCTCGACGACGTCCTCTACGGCACCAAAACCAGCTGGTACTCGAGCGGCGGCCCCTTCCCGGCGCCGTTCGACATCGAGTTTCACCTTCTCTTGAACCTGGCCGTCGGCGGTAACTTCCCGGGCAGCCCGGACGGCAGTACCGTTTTCCCCTCACGTTACGTCGTCGACTACGTGCGGGTGTACCAACAGGGGGCGCCCGACCCCGCCAAGGCGGCCCGTTGCGAATCGTCCAAGACGCGCGCCGCCGGCAAATATGCCGCCTGTACCAGTGCGACGTACGCGAAGGCGGCGCGCCGAGCCGTCGCCGCCGACAGCGGCAGATTGGCTGCCTGCGCCGCGAAGCTTGGGCACAGCTTCCAGGGTGCCGAGGACTCCGCCGCCGGTTCATGCGTCGATTCCGCCGAAGCCGACGCGCTCCAGGACGCACTCGATGACTGCGTGCAAGCCGTCGTCGCCTCGCTGGGCGGCGTACCCGGCGCCGGGGGCGCCACCGCCAGCTGTCAATCGGGCAAGATCAAGGAAGCAGGAAAGTATTTCGATTGTCGCCTGCGCGCCACCTCCAAGGCGGCGGCGCGGGGTAT
Organism: uncultured Binatia bacterium (SeqCode); assembly: GCA_964524885.1. Classification (GTDB taxonomy): domain Bacteria; phylum Desulfobacterota; class Binatia; order HRBIN30; family HRBIN30; genus CALJUJ01. The sequence continues at coordinate 444,021 of CAZGEJ010000001.1, read as the reverse complement.
CCCGCCCGACTTTTCGCGCTGCCCGAGTAAGCTGTCGAGCAAGTGGAGCAAGCTCGAGGGCAGCAGCTCGCGTCCGTGCTCTACCAGTGGTGATCTCAGTTCGGTGCAGGCGGCGCTGGGCCTGTGTCACGCCAGCGTGGCCGCGAGTCTGGCTGCGCCGGACTGCGGCAACGGCGTCGTCAATGCCGGCGAGGAGTGCGACGACGGCAACATCGCCAGCGGCGACGGCTGTTCGGCCCAATGCCAGCTGCAGCCGGAGTATGAGCAGGACTTCGAAGGGCTGGCCGTGGGTGGCAGTGGCGCTTTGTCGGGCGACGGCTGGCTCGTCTACGGCAACGTCTACCACGGTACCACCGGCATCCGCTTGTACGGGTACGGCACCGACCCGGCGCCCAACGGCGGCAACGCCTTCTCCGCTTTGGTTTCCGGCCAAGGCGGCGCAGCGCAGGGCGGCCAGCAGTTGTCGGTCTACAGCGACTACAACAACGGCGACCACGGCAACGGCCATCGGATCGAAGCCCTCGTGTTCCGCGAGCGGACCTTGACGGCAAACGACGTCGGCAAGACCTTCGAACTGCGGTTCGACGCCAAGCGCGGGAACTTGACCGGCAGCGCGACGGCCGAGGCCTTCATCAAGGTACTCGATCCGACCGCCGGCTATGCGACGACGCGCTTCATGGCTGAATCGACCACGGCCGTCGGCGGCTCTTGGGAGAGCTTCAGCGTGTCCCTGGACATCGACGCCGGACTTGCAGGGCAAATCGTGCAATACGGTTTTGCCAATCGGGCTTCCAACTACGAAGGGTCCGGCGTCTATTACGACAACCTCATGTGGCTCAGGAGGCCGACCACACCATGAGTTTTGCGCGTCAGCCGAATCGAATCGACGGTTTTCCAGAAGGTTTCGTTTGGGGGGTATCCACGGCCGCGGCACAGATCGAAGGCGCCTACGACGTCGACGGGCGGGCGCCCTCGATTTGGGACACCTTCGCCCAACGCCCCGGTGCGATCGCGGATGGTAGTGATCTCAGGGTCGCCTGTGATCATTACCATCGCTATCGCGAAGACGTTGCGATCATGAAGAGCCTGGGTATTCCGGCCTATCGCTTCAGTGTCGCCTGGCCGAGAGTTCTGCCGGCAGGGGTCGGTAAGGTCAACGCGCTTGGACTCGACTTTTACGAGCGCTTGGTCGACGAGTTGCTCGCTTCCGGCATCGCACCGTGGTTGACCCTGTATCATTGGGATCTGCCGCAAGCGTTGGAAGACCAAGGGGGCTGGCGGGTTCGTACGACCGTCGATGCGTTCGTCGAGTTCGCCGACGTGGTCAGTCGTCGACTGGGCGATCGTGTCCACTACTGGACCACCCACAACGAGCCCTGGTGCGCCAGCGTGCTGGGACACGCGCAAGGCGTGCATGCCCCCGGACTGCGGGATTGGTCGGCCGCTCTCGTGGCGGCGCACCACATCCTGCTGAGCCACGGACGCGCCGTGCCGGTGCTGCGCCAGAACGTTCCGGGAGGTGAGGTCGGTCTCACCGTCAACGTTTCGCCTTGCGTGCCGGCCTCGTCGAGCCGAGAGGACCGAGAAGCGGCGCGCTGCTACGACGGCGAACTCAATCGCTGGTTCCTCGACGCGCTGTACCTCGGGAGGTACCCGGAGGACATGGTCGCGACGCAGCAAGCGCTGGGGCGTTTGCCGCTGGGCATGGACTTCGTCGAGCCTGGCGACATGGACCTCATCCGCACGCCGATCGACTTCTTGGGCATCAACTACTACACGCGAGCGGTCGTACGGAGTGACCGGATCGCCGAGGAGACGAACGCGCCGCGTATCGTCGCCGCGCCGGACCCCGCCGAGCTGACCGACATGGGCTGGGAGGTTCATCCGGAAGGCCTGACGGAAATCCTACGCCGGATTCATGCGGACTACGCTCCGGCTGCCATCGTCGTCACCGAAAACGGCGCGGCCTACGGCACCGGGCCTGGAGCCGACGGTTCGGTGCAGGACACCCAACGTTGTGCCTACGTGGAGAGCCACGTTCGTGCCTGTCGTGCGGCGATCGAGGCGGGGGTGCCGCTGCGCGGCTATTTCCTCTGGTCGTTGCTCGACAACTTCGAATGGGCCTTCGGCTACAGCAAGCGCTTCGGCATCGTCTGGGTCGACTTTGCGACGCAACAGCGGATCGTCAAAGCATCGGCTCGTTGGTTCAGTCGCATCATCCAGGACGACGGACAACCGCGGGAGAAGGCAGCATGACGATCCTGCTCGCACTCGTTCTCCTCGCCCTTCCTGCATCGCTGCTGGCAGAGGACGCGGCGGATGCCTACTCCGAGACCCGTCCGTCCGGGCCGGCGATCGCCGCAGCCAATGCCGCGGGCGACACGACCCGAAGGGCTAACCTCGTCCGCGTGCACAAGGACGCCAACGGCTATCAGATTCTCGTCGACGGCAAACCGACGATGATCTTCGGCATGAACTGGGATTACGTGCCGATCGGCGAGAATTACAACTACGACTTTTGGAGTCAGTCCGACGATTTCATCCGCGAGGCGCTCGAGGCGGAGATGCCGTTGCTGCAGGAAATGCATGTGAACGTCATCCGTCAGTACATCGGCATGCCGCCGCGATGGATCGAGTATGTCTACGAGAAGTACGGCATCTATACGATGCTCAATCATCCCATCGGTCGCTGGGGTCTGACGATCGACGGTGCCTGGGTGAATCCGGTCGACTATTCGGACGAACGCGTGCGTGAGGTGATCAAGGACGATATCCGCACTCTCGTCGAACAGTACAAAGATACACCCGGGTTGATGATGTGGTTGCTCGGGAACGAGAACAACTACGGGCTCGTGTGGAAGTCTTCGGAGATCGAGAATTTGCCGAAGGAACAGCGCGAAGACGCCCGAGCCGAGTATCTCTATTCCCTGGTCGGCGAAGTGACGGAGATCATTCACGCGGGAGACACGCACCATCCGGTTGCGTTGGTGAACGGCGACGTCGGCTTCCTGGACGTCATTGCACGCAAGGCCGGCAACCTGGACGTGTTCGGCAGCAACGTCTACCGGGGCTCCTCGTCGCGCGACATCTTCGAGCGGGTCGAGAAGGCGATGGGCATTCCCTTCTTGTACACCGAGTTCGGAACGGATGCGTACGACGCCCTGCGCGAGCGCGAGGACCACGTGACCCAGGCGCGCGTCCTGCAAGCCCTGTGGCAAGAGATTTACGAGCAGAGCTACGGCAAGGGCAAGGTCCAAAACGCCGTCGGCGGCTTGATCTTCCAGTGGGCCGACGGGTGGTGGAAGTACAAGCAGGACGAGAATCTCGACGTGCACGATACCACGGCCTCATGGTCGAATGCCGCGTACCCGCACGACTGGGCTGAGGGGCAGAACAACATGAATGAGGAGTGGTTCGGCATTTGTGCCAAAGGGCAGCCGGACCCGCGTGGACTCTACGAAGTCTACCCACGCTCGGCCTATTATCTTCTCAAGGATGCCTTCGCCCTCGATCCCTATGCCCCCGACAGCGACTTGGCCGCCGTTCGAGCCCACTTCGGAAGGCTGGGCCCTCGCAGCTATGCCGGCAAATACGAAGGAGACGTGGCACGTGCCAAGGTCAAGGAACTCGAGCGTTTGCGGGTGAGCCAGCTGCGCCTCGAACTGGAGACGTTCACCACGGGTGGCCGCCAGTTGAACGTCGAGGAGCGTGACGAAACACGTTTCGACCACATGGAATCCTTCTACGTCGGCGTCGAGGCGCGCCCAACTTCACGGACGCGCGCCGAGGTCGTGGTCAACGCCCTGGGCAACGTCGCCGAGAATCCGATCAACGAGATCTTCTACGAGAACCGCGGTCAGCCGCAGGACGTTCGCGGCGCCGACGGTGAGGTCCTGGAACTCGACGGGCTCGACCATTTCGCCGTGTATCAGGCGACTGCCGACTGGGAGTCGACGTACTTCAACATGAACGCGTTTTATCGCGTCGGTCACTACCACTGGGGCTACGAAGGCGACTTCTTCGGCCTTTATCCGGAAGCGAATTACCAGCCCGCGGTCGACATGTTCGATGCCCAAGCTCCGAACGGCATGGTCTTCGAAGGCAAAAAGCAGCTCGAGGGCGTGAAGATCGCCTTCGGTCCCGAACTGTACTGGGGCGCCAACCCGACGGTCATCACCAAGTACTACAACACCCTCGGCGACGTCGATTTCTCCGTGATGCACCAAGAGGACATCGAACAACAGGGCGGCAGCGAGACGAGCTCGATCATCCCGCAGCCGGTCAGCCGCAAGACGACCGTGTTCGGCGGCTACGACTGGGGCAAGCTGCGCTTCGAACTCGGCGGCATCATGGCGGGCACCGAGCGTATCGGCTGGGATTACGAGACGGCGAACGAGGTGTCGGGTCCGGGCTATCTCGGGTCCGGTTACGAGGTGATCGAGGACGACGTGAGCTTCGAGGACACTCTGGGCATGCGTGCCAAGATCGTGTTCAATCGCGCCCCGTTGTACGCCTACGTTCAGGGCGGTTACCGCGGCCTCGTCGCCGATGCCGGTGCCGATCAGACCATGACCATCACCGGCTGGTCGATGAAGGAAAGCGGCCAGGGCAATCACTGGGCCGTTTCGTCGGGTGCCGCCTATTACCTCGGCGATTTCGTCATCGGCCCGAACGTCCTCGTGCAGCGTCCCCTCGAAGGTCCGCTGTCGCGCGATTCGGGCGAGGCCATCACGGGTGACTTCTTCGACCCCGCAACGGGCATCTACTACCCCGGCGTTTCCTTGCGCAACCAGCTCGACGATCCGTTCTGGGTCCGCTCCAACCGCGAAACGTACGGCTTCGAACTGCTCCTCGCGTTCGATCCGACGCCGGCCACCTTCATGTTTGCGTGGGACAATCTCGACCGGGAGGACGCGACGCTGTCGGCCGCGCTCGATTTCGTCTACCGCATCCTACCGACGAGTCAGGACGCGGGCGTTGCCGTGTCGGAAGAGGGTTACACCTTTGCCTTCAGCGGCGCCGCGCCATCGAAGAACCTCGCCGACGTCAGTCTGCGTACCATCAGCAATCCGCTGGAGGACTTGCGCTGGGCGAATTGGGTCTTCGTCGGTCAGGGCCAGGCCAACGGCGACGATGGGCGTACCATCGAGCGTTGGGGCGCCTACGGCAAGGTGATCTGGCGCACCATCGGCTTCGAATACCACGCCAAGGTCGACGACTGGGGTCCGTACGATTACCACCGCGACTTCAACCTGACGTTCCCCGTGCAGTTGATGGGCGACCTGTCCTACTCGTTCACGGCGCCGAAGTGGTTCGCTACGGCATTCACGCGCTACGGTGTGCGCTCCCAGTATCGCACCCTCGATGAGGACTCGAACCGCTATCTCGAGGATCCGCTCAACCCCGGTCGCGAAGGATACGAATGGGAGGTCATGACCTATGTCCACCTCTCGCTCTAGGACGGCACTGCTGCTGTGGCTGGCGCTCTGTTGCGCCGGTTGTGGCGATGACGGCAGCTTCGAGTACGGCGAGAACATCAGCGGCCTGCGCTTCGAATTCTACGACGACAGCGAAGGTGTGCATCCGTCGAATGCCGTGCTGAAAAATCCGCGCAACCCGTTCCGTCGGGCCGCGATCGGCGCCGAGACGAAATGGGATATCCTCGCGGGCGGCGGAAACACCGGTGCGTTTTACGCCTGGGCGACCTTGCTGGCACGCGAGGCGACGGGCGAGCATCAATACTACACCGCGACCAAGCTGCGCGACATTTATCTGGCCAACGAAGTCGAGGGTGCCGTGCGCGAGAAGGTGCGGCAGATGGCGATCGACGGTTTTCAGGCCGTGCTCGACTACTTTCCGGATTCGGTGACCGTCGATGCGACCGGCACCCAGTCGTTCCGCTTGGCCACACCATCGCTGCTGGGCATTCTCGACCTCAATGGTGACGTTCAGGGCGACTGGGTTCTCGTCGTCGATGCGAATGGCGACTTGGTCGCCGTTCGCGGCGCGGGCGTCGACGGGGAGCCAAACGGAGGCGACGAATGAGCCAGGCTCTGCGCGCTATCTTGCTGCTGGTTACGTGCCTCGGACCGTTCGCGCTCGGTTGCGGCAACGACCCTGGGAGGGCGGATTATTCGGGGCACGAGGACCTCGTGCCCGACGAGGACGAGAAGTTCGAGGAACCCGACCCATATCAGTTGGGCGAGGAGCGCCTGTCCGTCGACCTGTTCTACGAGGGCGGCCGCTCCGAGACCATCAAGATCAACGGCTTCCGCACCCACTACTTCATCTTCGGGGGCGCCGAGCTGGGCCGCGATACCTATGCGATCGCGCCGTCTCCCAACCGGGTCGAGGGCGAGCAGTCCGACCGCATTACCCTCGCCGGTACGATTTGGTGGGGTGGTGGCATCGTCTGGGACGATCCGATCGACCTTTCGGCTTGGAAAAAGCTGTTCGTCAGCTTCAAATCATCCGACAGTTCCTTCGAAACCTTCGAGATGTCGCTCCTTTCGGGTCCGGGTGACGCGCCGCGTTCCGTCGTGCTCGACCCAACCGACTATGGCTATACGAACGATGGTGCATGGCACTCCCTCGAGATCCCTCTCGCCGATGCCATCGCACGTGGGTTCGACCCGACTGCCGTCCGCTCGCCGTTGGTACTCGGCGGTCCGGGAGGAGAGGCGGGCCACCGATTGCTCGTCGATAACCTCTACCTGACGAAGTACTGAGAGTGCCTCGCATGCGTTTCCCGCGGTTCGAGATTGGAGTCCTGTTGGCGCTTCTCTTGCTCGTCGGTTGTGCCGACGACGGTCGAGTCATCGATCCCTGCGACAATCCGGAACTCAGCTGCGACGATGGTAACGCCTGCACCATCGACAGTTGCGACGAGGAGATCGGCTGTCGTCACGAGTTGCTGGTTTGCGACGACGCCGACGCCTGCACCACCGACCGCTGCGACACCTCGCTCGGGTGCGTGCATGGTGCGGTCACCTGCAACGACGCCAATGCCTGCACGAGCGACGTCTGCGACACGGCGCGAGGCTGCCTGTTCAGCGACATTTCGGCGAGTTGCGTCGATGCGAGTGTCTGCACCACCGATCGCTGCGATCCCGCCACGGGCTGCATCAACGCGCCGATCGACTGCGATGACGACAACCCATGCACCGCCGAGAGCTGCGATGCCGTGAGCGGATGTGCGAGTCAGGTGGTCACGGACGGTACACGGTGCAATAGCGGCCTGGGAAGCTGCCAAAGTGGCATCTGTGAACCGCTCGGGTGTGCTTCGGACGGCGAGTGCAACGACGGCAATGCGTGCACGCAGGATCGCTGCGACAGCGTCCGCAACGAATGCATCAACACCGACATCTCCTCCAGCTGCGACGATGACGATGCCTGCACCGCGGATCGATGCGATACCGAACTCGGCTGCGTCAATCAGGACATCAGTGAGACCTGCGACGACGCGGACGAGTGCACCGCCGACCTCTGTTCGCCGACGACCGGTTGCGGTCATCCACCGGTCCCCGATGGCACCTCGTGCGACGGGGGAGACGGTGCCTGCCGGTCGGGCACGTGCGTCTCGTTGAGCCAGGTGGAATACGACCAAGACTTCGAGGGACTCGACCGCGAGGACCCGAACGCCTTGGCCGACGATGGCTGGGTCGTCTACGGTAACGTCTACGACGGCACCTCGGGCGTTTTCGTGTACGGATATGGTCCCTTCCTGGCCCCGAACGACGGTGCTGCCTTCTCGGCGCTCGTCGACGGACAAGGCGGTCCCGAACAGGGTTCGTTCCAGCTGTCGGTCTACAGCGATTACAACAATCGGGATCACGCCAATCGGCAGTCGATCGAGAGCATCTTCTATCGCGAGCGGTCGATCACGGCCGCCGACGTCGGTCGCACCATCGTGTTCCGCTTCGACGGCAAGCGCGGCAACATCAACAACCCAAGCGACGCGTTGTGTCCGTGCACCTCGACGGCGCTCGCGTTCGTCAAGACACTCGATCCGGCGGCCGGCTACGCCACGACCAACAACATCACCCGCAGTACGACGGACCTTCCGGAAACTTGGGCGCGCTACGAAGTGTCGCTGGCGATCGGACCGACCTTGGTCGGCCAATTGCTGCAGGTCGGATTCGCCAATACGGCGACGCTCTATCAACCCTCCGGCATGCTGTACGACAACGTCGAGGTACGGAGCGCCCCGACCGTGCTTCCCGCGGGCGGGAGCTGAGGCGCGTCGCGTCGCAACGCGCTCGTCGAGTGCTTCAGCTGGGCCGGCCCGTTGCCGCGGCGACGGCCTGCTGCAGCGCCGCCACGGGATCGTCTCCGGGCTGCTGGGCGCGAAAGGCGATGTGCTGGTCGGGACGCACCAACAGGGCTCCAGCCGGCGTCATGCCCGCGACTTCGCTCCACCAGCGGTGCGGATCGGCGACGTCGTCGCCGAGCCCGACACAGCGGAGGGATACGCCGACTGTCGCCGCGGCGGCACGCCACGCCGAACCCGCCTCGCCGACGAGCAGGGTGAAGCCATCGAGCGCAATCAAGTCCAGGGTCGAGCGCCCGTTTTCCAGCCATCCGTGCGGCAGACGTGCTCCGGGGCAGGTCGACGGGATGAACTCGCGGACGGGATTGGCCGGCGCCGGCGGTGTGCTGCCGTCGTCGACGAGAGCGCCGGCGGTGTAGCGGTACCCGAGTTGCAGGCCGAGCATGTCGAAGTGTTCGACTTGGTTGGCGATGGCGCCGTCGAGCTGCTGGCGTTTGGTCACGTCGGTCAGGATCGTCTGGAAGTTGCGCCGCGATTCTTCCACGTCGGAAGTGGCGCCGGCGGCTTCGAGCACCTCCAGCATCTTCACCGCGTTGTTGAGGCTTTGCTCCGAATTGTAGCGCGCCACCGGGCGGCGTTCCGTCTCATACGTGTCGAGCAAGGCCTCGTCGGCGCTGCCGCGCAGCACCAGCGCCAGCTTCCACGCCAGATTGTGGGCATCTTGGACGCCGGTGTTGAGGCCGAGTCCGCCCGATGGCGGGAAGCGATGAGCCGCATCACCGACGAGAAACACGTTCCCCTCGCGATAGCGTTCGGCGACCTGGGAGGTCATGACCCAGGGTGAAACCGTTTGGACCGTGAGAGGAACGGTCGGGTCGACGAGCGCCTGGCGCACCAGTCGTTCGCAGCGCGCGGTGTCGTACGAACTCGCCGGTTCCTGGTCGGGGTCGTAGGCCTTCATGAAGACCCACTCGCGATCGATGTCGTGCGCCACGAAGGTGCCGCTGGCGTCGGGATCGAGCACCCAGAACAGGACGCCGGGCTGATCTTGGACCAGGTGTCTCAGGTTGGCCTGGAAGTGGATCATGATGAAGCACTGCAGGCGTTCCGGCCCTTCTTGGGTGATTCCGAGGAATTTGCGCACGGGGCTGCCGGCACCATCGGCGGCCACGAGGTAGCGGCTGCGAATCGGGTAATGGCGTTCGCCGTCGACGACGGAGGAGGTGACACCGGCGGCATCCTGCGTGGCACCCACCCAACGATGCCCGAAGCGCACGGGCTCGGCGCCGGAGCGGGTCAATGCATCGAGGAGGATGGGCTCGTAACGGTGTTGTGAGAGGTTGCGCAGCGGCGTCGGCGTGAGGCTCAGGGTATCGTCGCCTTGGCGTTCGAACGGTAGGCTGCCGAGGACTTCGCCCCCAAGGCGAGTGACCCAGCGCGTCCAGCCGGCGTCGGCTGGAGACTTACACGCCGCGGCGATCGCGTGCATGTCGACGCCGGCCTGACGGCAGATCTCGAAGGTGCGCGCGTTGACGACGTGCGCGGCGGGAGCGGCTTGCAGGTCCGCACGTCGCTCGACGACGCGGGCGGAAATGCCCATCCGGTGCAAGAGCAGAGCCGCCATGGTTCCGGTGGGACCGGCACCGACGATCAGAACTTCACAGGTTTCCATCGGCAATCTCCCGTCTTTGGAGGCGCGCCAGGTGCTACAGCAGACCGACGTATGCGCCGCCGTCGAGCTGGAGATTCTGACCGGTGATGTAGCCCGCTTGCTGGCTACAGAGAAAGGCACAGGCGGCTCCGAATTCGCTCGGCCGGCCCAGGCGCTTGGCGGGAATGTGGTCGCGAATCTGTTGGTACGCTTGATCGACGCTGATGCCTTGCAGCGTCGCGCTCAGCGTCGCCATTTGCACCTGGCGGTCGGTGTCGATGCGTTCCGGCAACAGGTTGTTGATCGTCACGTTGGCCCAGGCAACCTGCGTCGACAGCGCCTTGCAGGCCGAGGTCAATCCGGTGCGAGCGCCGGCCGACAGGCCCATCGGGCCGATGGGCGCCTTCACCATCGCCGAGGTGATGTTGACGATGCGACCGAAGCCGCGTTCGACCATGCCGTCGACGACGGCGCGAATCAGGGCAAGCGGTGTAATCATGTTGCTGGCGAGGGCGGCGCTCCACGTGGCGTCGTCCCAATCCTGGAAACGTCCGGGCGGTGGTCCACCGTTGTTGTTGATCAGGATGTCGGGTTGCGGGCATACCCGCAGCAGCTCGGCGCGCGTTTCGGGCATGCCGATGTCCCCGACGACATAGCGGACGTCGACACCCGCGCTAGCGCGGATCGCAGCCGCGGTTGCGGCGAGCGACTCCTCCTGACGCCCATTGAGAGTCAGGTGGACGCCTTCGTGGGCCAGCGCTTCGGCGCAGGCTCGCCCGAGTCCTTTGCTACTGGCGCAGACGATGGCCTGGCGGCCGCCAATGGCGAGATCCATCGGTGTCTCCCTGCCTCTCAGAAATCCAGATCCGGCGGTGGCTGCGGCCCCCACTGGCTGCCGGAATCGAAAATCGAATGGGATCCCTTGGGCGTGGACGCGGTGAGTAGGTCGCTATCGGTCCAATGTTCGACGGTGAAGCCGAGGGGATCCTTCCAATAGTCGAAGACCTGGCCGCCCAGGACATGTCGGCCGATGCCCCAGTAGTGGCGTGCGCCGGCGTGCAGAAGGCGATCGTGTCCGACCATGAGATCATCGAAATCAGCGACTTCCCAGGCGACATGTCCGAGCTTCACTTCACCGATCCCCAGCAGCAGCAGAGTGTGATGATCGGCCGGCTGATCGCCGCGGTCGCAGCGGATGAACCGTCCGATCGTCGCCTCCGGGGTCTCGAGGTACATGTCGTCCGAGGCGAGAAAGCCGAGTGTCTCGTGGTACCAGTTCCAGAGGCGGTCGAGGTCGGCGGTCTTGATCGCCGCATGTCCACAGCGTTTGACCTGGGACGGGCCCGGGGCGACGCGCTGCAAGGATTCGACGCGGCAACGATCGGTGCCGGTGTTCAGAGGCGCGTGGGTGCGCAGGGGCAGCGGCGGTACTTCGGCGATGCCGTAGACCACATCGATGCGCCGTCCGTCGGGGTCGCACAGGCGCACCACTTCACCGCCGCCGGGCTCGTCGAGAGGCGCGACCGTCGTGCCGGTGGCGGCGGCCAAGGTGTCGAGGTCGGCGCGGTCATTCGCCTGAAAGGCGAGGCCGAGGAAGGCCGCCTCACCGCGATGGGTGACATGGACGTGGTGTTGGCTGTCGGTCCCGCGCATGTACAGCGCGTCGTCGGTTCGCGCCACGCGCTGCATGCCGAACTCGAGCAGGAATTTCTCCATCACGTCGAGATCGGGCGCTTGGAAACGCGGGAATGCGATGTCGCGTACCTTGATGATCGGATTCGCCATGCGGTACCTCCTTCGGTCGGGTTCGATAGGCTTGAGGATAGCGTAACGAAGCGTTGCCTTGCTTGGCTAGACGGGCCATTGTCTTGGCCTGGCGAGACAATCGGGATGAAAACGAGTCCGCGCACGGAGACGACGACGCTGGCAACCTGGGCGGGTACGCTGCTGCGAGCCCTGGCGGCGCATGGCGTCGACGCCGATGCGGTGGCGCGGCAGGCGGGCATCGATCCGAGCCAACTCGGACACGACGCGCGGGTGCCGCGCGCAGCCTTGGATCGATTGTGGCAACTCGCGGTGGAGTCCACCGGCAACCCCGCTTTTGGGCTGGAGGCGCCGCGCTATGTTTCGCAGACGACGTTCCACGCGCTGGGCTATGCCGTGCTCGCCAGCTTGACGTTGCGCGAGGCCTTCGATCGGATGGTGCGTTTCCGGCGCTTGGTCGGCGACATTCTGCAACTGGAACTGATCGACCGAGGCGACCGCTACCGCGTGGTGATCGACGTCTCGGCGCATCCGGACATGCCGTGGCAGGCGGTCGATGCGATCGCCGCGATGTGCGTCCGCCAAGCACGTGTGTTGCACGGCGGGCGACCCTGTCATCCTCTGGAGGTCGGATTCCGCCACCTGCCTCCTGCCGATTGCGGCCCCTATGAGCGACTCTTCCGCGCCCCGGTTCGTTTCGGGCAGGCCTTCAACTACCTCGAGTTCTCGCGCGCCGACATCGAGGATCGGTTGCCGTCGGGCAATGCCGAACTGGCCCGCGGCAACGACGAGGTGATGGCTGCCTTCCTGGCGCGCTCCGTGGTGCCGCCGCTGACCGCTCGCGTGCGGCAGGCCATGTTGGACACGCTACCCGACGGCGCTCCCGCCAAGGCGACGATCGCTCGTTCGCTGGGCATGAGTCCGCGCAATCTCCAACGTCATCTCGCGCAAGAGGGGACGTCCTTCAAGGAAGTGCTCGGTGATGCCCGCATCAGCCTCGCCTGCAGCTATATCGACGACGGCCGACTGTCGGTGACCGAAATCGCCTTCATGCTTGGCTTCGCCGACACGAGCACCTTCTCGCGTGCGTTCAAGCGCTGGACAGGACTTTCCCCGCGCCAGTGGGCCGCGCGCCGCCACCGGGCTGCTTGAGTTGGATGGGGGCTCACTCGAGCCCGGCGAGCATGGGCGTGACGTCGATGCGGCGGCGCGTTTCCGTCAGGTCGGTGATCGGAAAGTCGGCCAGCGCGAATCCCTCGACGAGCTTGGCGAAATCAGCGTCGGACTTGCGGTAGCGCAGGCGGGCCATGATCTCGAGCGGTTCGTCGACTCCCGGCGGAACGACGACTTCGTAGCTCTCGCGATCGGCGGCGCCGTGTTGCACCGCGCGCTTCAGGCGAAACCCAGCCGATAGGCCCGCCGTGACGAACACCTCCTCTCCCTTGGCATTCACGGGGATCGAGATCAGCGCGAACGCAGCTGGGTCACGCCGCCCCACCGCGTCGAGCCCACCGCTGTGCAGCAACGTCGTCGCGCCCTGGCGCACCGTGACCTCGACCCAGGTCTCGTTGACCTCGTTCGGGCCGGCGGGAAATCCATGTCCGACGCCGCGATTGGCGACGGCGACGGAAAAGGTCAGGCGCGCGCCGGCGGCGACCGATGCCGGCGCTTCGATGTCGACGACGACCGGGGGCCCTTCCGGAACGAGATGACGGATCTCGGCGGGCATGGCCTCGCCACGCAAGAAGGCCTCGGTGCGGCGCAGCTGTTCGGCATCGCCGAAGTGCTGCGCCACGAACGTGTTGGCCGCGATGAAGCGGTGGCTGCGGTGCGTGCCGCCATTGCGCGCCGCCACGGGATCGGTGGAGCCGCTCTCCTTTCCCATGTGGCAATCTTGGCAACGCACGATCTCGCGTTCCGGGCCGATGCCGTGGGCAAAAGCCGAAATACCCCAATCGTCGTTCTCGTTGTGCAAGCGGATGAAGCCGACTCCGTTCAGCCCCTGATGGGCGTTGACGGTGTGGCACGACGAGCACTGGTGGGAATTGCTCAACAGCGGGGGGCGCATGGCGGCGCGGTGCTCGTCGACGAAGCTGCGCACCAACAGGCGATTCAATCGATCCGTCCAGACGGAACCCTGCTGGAAGAAGGCAAAGGTGTCGGGCGGCGCATAGAGCATCTCGCCGTTGCCGCGCAGGCTCGGCACGCTGGCGATGCCGTGGCACACCAGGCACGACGCTCCCTGCTCGGCGACGCCCTTGGGTAGGCCGAAGTTGGAATCGCGTAGTTCTCCCGACAACAGGGCCACCGGTTCGTGGCATGAGGCGCAAAATCGCGCCGCCGGCAGGCCGCCGTTCTTTTCCGCGGGGATCGTCGCAGCCGCGATGAGCGGATTGTCGACGCCGCTGAATCGATGCACGCTCGCGCGCCACTCGTTGAAAATCTGCCGGTGGCAGCTGCCGCAGGCCTCGCTGCCCGTAAGGGCCTCGGCCGCTACGAAACCGCCGTGCTCGGTGCGTGTGAAGGAGGCGTCGAAGACGCCTCCTGCGGCCGTCCGCGGGTAGGTTTCGGGGACCGGCAGCAGGACGTCGCGCATCAATGCCGGTGCCACCAACCAGGCGCCGGCGAGCGCCGCCACCGGTGCGCCCAACAGAGGTGTCATGACACGGGCGGTGCGCCATCCGATACGCCGCTTGGCGGTGCTGGTGGCCACGTGCAGCGGCACGCCGAGGAGGAGCCCGGCGGCCAACCATGCATGCCATTGGGTGAGGGCGGCGGTCGCGAACGTACCGTCGAACGAGGCGACGACGAGCACGACACCCGTGGCGAGGGTGCCGCCGAGGGTGATGCTGGCGACGACCGACAGCTGACGCGATGCACCCCGATCCTTGTGCCAGAGTTCGCGCACGTGCCGCGCGAGGTAGATGCTGGCCGTGGCCGTGGCCAAGAGCCCGACGGCGACGTGCACGAGCAGCACCGCTTGCCCGAAAGGGGTCGCGGGGAGCCAGAAGAGTGCGGCTCCGGTGAGCACCAGGGACGCCAAGAGCCCGAGGGTCATGGATGCCAGGACGGGCACCCGGCGCATGGGCGCGCTGCTCTCCTTCTCGGCGTGCATGTCCGCTTTTGCACTCGTCGGAGTGCGACGTTCAACCCCAGCGGCTGGATTTTTTGGGTTGGTACGGCTTGGCCAATGTGGTGTAAGCAGCCGGGATGCCTCGCGTACAAGCCGGCGTGTGGGTCAACCGATGGGGTGGTCGGCGCATTCAATGGGCCTGGATGCTGCCGGGGGCGGCCCTGGTTTGTGCCGCGTTGTTCGCCGGCGACCTGTGGCGCTTTGCCACGACGGTCCGCCTCTATGGCGGTAGTGCCTGGCGCGTTTGGAGCGTCGAGAGCCAGCTGCGCCAGACGGTGGCTCCCGCGCTGGAACGCCGTGAGCCCAAGGCAGCTCTTGCGGCGCTCGATGCGATCGAAGCCGAATTCCCCGAACAGGAGCACCTTCTGCTGCCGCCACGCATCGATGCCTGGCTGCAACGCGATGACATCCCGGCCGCACTCGCCCTCTATCGGCGGTACCGCGCTTGGGCACCCGACACCGAACTCCCACGTTACGTGAGGGACGTGCTCGAGCCGTATCTCCAACGCGAGGCGGATCGTACGGTCGTCGCCTCGACCCGGTTCAGCGACGTCACGCAAGCCGTCGGCGCCGCGTTTACGCACCGCCAGCGGGGGGAGCACGGCCTGGCGGGTCTGTATCAGGCGATGGGCCCCGGCCTGGCGCTGCTCGACCTCGACGGCGACGGGTGGCTCGATCTCTTGTTCCTCGGCGGCATGGAGCACCCCGGCGACGGGGAAGGCAATCGGCTCCTGCGCAATCGCGGCGACGGTACCTTCGAAGACATGACGGCCGGCTCGGGGCTCGCGTGGACGGGCTTCACCTTCGGGGTCAGCGCCGCCGACCTCGACGGTGACGACCTGCCGGAGATCTTCATCACGGCGCGAGGCCGTAATTATCTCTTTCGCAACCGGGGCGCGATGCGCTTCGAGGATGCGACGGAATCGGCGGGGCTCCTGGGTCCGGGCGGGCTGAGCACGGCGGCCGCGTTCGGCGACATGGATGCCGACGGTGACCTCGATCTCTACGTCGGACGCTGGGTGCGGATGCACGCCCGCGAGGATCGCATCCTCGATCTCGCCCTGGGCGAACGCGGCAAGCTGTCGCTGTTCGCACCCCACATGTACGAGCCCGAGACCAACGTACTCTACCGCAACGAGGGCGGCTTACGGTTCACCGATGTGACCCGCGACTCGGGCGTGCAGGACGAGACCGGCCGCACCCTGGGCGTGGTCTTTCAGGATCTCGATCGCGACGGATTTGCCGATCTCTTCGTGGCCAACGACGAGTCGCCGAACCGCCTCTTTCTCGGACGTGGGGATGGAACCTTCGTCGATCACTCGGCGAGTGCACGGATGTACGATGCGCGTGCCAGCATGGGAACGGCCGTCGCCGACTTCGACCACGACGGCTGGCTCGATCTCGTCTACACCAACTTTCGCACCGAATATAACGTCCTGGCGCTCAATCGGCTGCAACAAGGGTTCTTCTCCGAGCAGACCGAGGAGGTGGGGTTGGCCGATGGTTCGCTCGGCGTGACCAGCTGGGGTGTCGTTGCGGCGGATGTCGACAACGACGGCGACGCGGACCTGGCGATCGTCAACGGGCATCCCACGCCGTACGATCCGGACGTCACGGCCTTTCGCGGTGCACCGCTCCCCGGCGAGGGCTGTCTGCCCGAAGCGCCTCTGCTCTACGAACGCCGCGGCGACGACTTCGTCGACGTCTCGGCTTCCAGCGGTGCGTTCGGCGCCTCGCGGGCCGTCGGTCGCGGGCTGGTGGCGGGGGACATCGACCGCGACGGTCGCATCGATCTGGTCCAGGCGAGCAACAACGGCAGGTCCTACGTGTTCCGCAACGAGGGCGGAAGCGGGGGCCGCTGGTTGGTGGTGCGCCTGCGCGGGCCAAGCTCCAACCGGTCGGCGGTCGGCGCCGTCATCACCGTCACGGCGGGGGCGAGCGTGGAGTCGGCGGTGCTCCTCGCGGGCGGGAGCTACCTGTCGCAAAATCCCTTCGAAGCCCACTTCGGCCTCGGACCCGCCGAGGTGGCGACGGTGCAGGTGCGCTGGCCCGACGGCGCCGAAAGTGAGCATACGGGCTCGGCGAACCAGGTCCTCGAGGTGCAGCACCCCGGCGGACCCGTCGGCGTTCGCGGCATTGCTCGCCGCGAGCGCGTCCTGTAGAGGGAAGGGCAGTCTACAGCCTGATTTCAGTGGTGCGGCCGAATACTGTGAGAAGTTTGCCTTTGTGGTCGGATGCTCGGCCAGAGAACGGTTCGTTGTGAGGAGGAGGAAATCATGAAACGACACATCGTAGGCGCATGCCTAGGGCTGGCGCTGGCGCCTTTGGCGGCGGCGGCCCAGATGCTCGACGCGCGTCCCTTTGTCGGCGTCGATCTCGGCGCGGCGATTCCGGTCAACGACAACTTCTGGGCCCACGTCCATGAAGGTGGCGTCGCCAGTCCGTACGTCGGCTACATGTTGGACGAGGCCTTCGGCGTCCAGGCCAACTTCCACGTCAACGCCTTGCCGCCGGACGACGACGACCGTGGCTGGAAGGGCGAGGAGGACGTGACCACGCTGCTCGGTCTGACGGTGGGTCCGCGCCTGTCGTTGCCGTTCGCGGACAAGTTCGAGGCCTACGTGACGGGCCAGGGCGGCGTTTTCGGCGGCGTGAGCGGTCGACTCGACGACGAGTTCGACGCCGGCGTCTCGCTCGGCGGCGGCATCGACTACTACGTCACGGAGCGCGTCGCGGTGAGTGCCTTCGGTCGCTGGAACTATGCCTTCGTACGTCCGAGCCCGCGCGACTTGAATACCGTCGGGGGCATCCCGCAGGACCCTGAAGACAATCCGGCCGAGGACATCAAGTGGGTGACCACCGGCATCGGCATCAAGTACGACTTCAAGCCGGAGAAGGAGGCGCCCAAGCCGGCGCCGCCGGTGGCGAAAAAGGCGGAGCCGGCCCCGGTGTTGCCGCCGCCGACGAAGAAGAAGCTGGTGCTGCGCGGCGTCAACTTCGACTTCGACAAGTCGAACATCCGTGCCGACGCGCGCGGGATCCTCGACAATGCCATCACGACCCTGGGCGAGGAAAAGCAGGTGACGGTCGTCGTCGCCGGCCATACCGACGCCATCGGCAGCGACGAGTACAACCTCAAGTTGTCGCAGCGTCGCGCCGCTTCGGTGCGTGAGTACTTGGTGCGCGGTGGTATCGAGGCCGGCCGTCTTTCGGTGAAGGCATACGGCGAATCGATGCCGGTCGCCGACAACGACACCGACGAAGGCCGGGCGCAAAACCGCCGCGTCGAACTCGAAGTCCAGGACTGAGGGCTCGCCGCCTTCAGCCCCAGCCCCACCGGGGCTTCTGCTCCCAGCCCACGCCGCGGCGCTCCTCGCTGCGGCGTGGGCTTTTTTCGTTCTTGCTTCGGCTCCTCGTCGTACGCCACCCCAGTCGTTCCTCGAGCGTGGGAAAATCCGTGCTTCGAATCGCGCGACGCACCGCAACTCTTCATGTTAGAAGACCCGCTGGTGCCGGCGGGTCCGCGCACCCCCAGCTGACGACAAGGGCAACACTCTCGTGCATCCGCAACAGCCATCGACGCAGGAGCCTTCCGCCTGGCTCACTTGGGGGGAACTGCGCCACGAGGTCCCGCGTTTCTGGGCTCTCGCCTGGCCGGTGATCATCGGCGAACTCGGCTGGCAAGCGATGGGCACGGTCGACACGCTCGTCGTCGGTCGCGTCAGTCCGGAGGCTCTCGGCGGCGTCAGCATCGGCGGCTCGATCTTCTTCATCGTCGGCGTCTTCGGGCTCGGGTTGTTGCTCGGGCTCGACTTCTGCATCGCGCACGCCTTGGGTGCCGGCCGATCGGAGCAAGCCGAAGACTACTTGCGCCACGGTGTGATGCTCGGTCTCGGCATGAGCCTGTTGCAAATGTTCGTCCTGTGGAATCTCGTCCCTTGGCTGCCGCGGATGGGCATCGACGCGGCGGTCGTGGCGCATGCACAACCGTACATGGAGGTCGTCGCTTGGAGCTTTCCTCCCTTGCTGCTCTATGCGGCGCTGCGACGCTTTCTGCAGGCGGTGGGAGGTGTGCGCATTCTGGCGCTCGGCATCGTTCTCGCCAATGTGGTCAACGCCGCGGCGGATTGGATGCTGGTGTTGGGAGTCTGGGGCGCCCCGGCTCTCGGTGCCGCCGGGGCCGCGTGGGCCACGGTTCTGTCGCGGGTCCTGCTCGCGGCGATCCTCCTCGGCTACGTCCTGCGCCACCATGCCAGCGCGCTGCGCAGCCGTTGGCGCTTGCAGTGGCGGGTGCTGCGCGAGTTGGTGGCGCTCGGACTCCCCGCAGCCGGACAACTGGTCGTCGAGGTCGGCGTCTTCTCGTTCGTGACCATGCTGGCCGGAGGTCTCGGTGCGGCCGCGCTGGCCGCGCATCATGTCGTCCTGAGCATCGCTGCACTCACCTTCATGGTGCCGTTGGCGATCTCCTCGGCCGCGGCGGTACGCGTCGGGCACGCGCACGGCGCCGGCGACGCCCGGCATAGTATGGTTGCGGGTTGGACGGCCATCCTGCTCGCAGCGGCATTCATGACCGCGTGCGGCGTCCTTTTCGTGCTCGTGCCGGAGTGGCTGGTCCGTTGCTTCACGGATGACGCTTCGGTGATCGCCATGGGTGTCGGATTGTTGGGCATCGCGGCGTGGTTCCAACTCTTCGATGGCATCCAAGTCGCCGCCACGGGTAGCTTGCGCGGAGTCGGAGACACGCGCACGCCCATGATCGGCAACTTGCTGGCACACTGGGCGATCGGGCTGCCGCTGGGAGCCTCCCTCTGCTTCCTTTTCGATTGGGGCGTCGTCGGTCTTTGGGTCGGCCTGAGCCTCGGCTTGATCGTGGTGGCCCTCGGCCTGTTGATCATTTGGTCGCGCAAGTCCTCGACGGCGACGCTCGCCGACGTTGGGCCCGCCTCGGCGGTCTGCTAAGAGCCGCGCATGACAGCCCTCGTCGACGGCGGTGTGCGTGCGTGGATCGACCTCGATCGGTATCCGATCGAGGACTTGGCAGCGGAGCGAGCCCGCGCGGTGGTGGCGGCGCAGCGCCAGTCGCTGGCGCAACGCGGCGCCGCGATCCTGCCCGGTTTCGTCAAGCCCGAGGCCGTCGCCGAGATGGCTCGTCTGGCCCTGGCGCTGCAGCCGCGGGCCCATCTCGAGGACATCCACGGCACGCCTTATCTGACGGCGCCCGACGAGTCGTTGCCCTCCGGGCATCCGCGCCGCACGCTGTGCCACAGCCTGACCTGGGTGATCGCCTACGACTTGGTGCCGCTGTCGGCGCCGATCCGGGCTCTGTACGAATGGGAACCGCTGAAGGACTTCATCGGCGAGGTACTCGAGCGTCGACCCTTGTACCGCATGAGCGATCCGCTCGGCGCCTTGAATCTCACGGTCATGGAAGAGGGACACGTGCAGGGGTGGCATTACGACAATGCCGAGTTCGTCGTGTCGTTGGCGCTCCAGGCGAGCGATGCGGGCGGCAAGTTCGAATGCGCTCCGTTCCTTCGTTCGGCGAGCGACGAAAACTACGAGGTGGTGGCACGCGTGCTGGCCGAGCAGGCGCCGGACCAGGTCGAGATCTTTCCGATGGTGCCGGGGACATTGATGATCTTCGCCGGACGACGTTCGCTGCATCGAGTCAGTCCGGTGGTGGGGCGGGTGCCGCGTGTCGTGGCTCTCCTCGCGTACGATACGCGGCCGGAGAGTGATTCCTCCGAGGTGTTCAAGCTGCTGCGCTACGGCCGCAGCCAGGCCGCCACGCCGCCGGAACGTCTCTGAACGCCGCCGCGCGAAACGAGAGAATACCTTCCATGTCCAAGCACAGCGCGCGCGAGCGCGCCGGGCTGATGTACGCCGCTTTGTGCGCCGTCAATGGTGCCTTCGTGCCGGCGGTCGCCAAGCTGGTGACCGCCGACGCCGAACCGTTTCTCGTGGCCGCGTTGACGAGTGCCCTCGGAGGAGTCTGTGCGGTCCTCGTACTCGGGTGGCGTGGCGAACTCGGGGCACTGGTGCAGCCCGTGATCGGCCCGCGCCTGGCGGCGATCGGCCTGCTCGGTACCTCGGTCGCCTATACGTTGTTCTTCGCCGGAGCCAGCCGTAGCTCGGCGATCGAGACGGTTCTCTGTCTGCAAATCGAGCCGGCGTACTCGTTGCTGTTGAGTTGGGTGGCCTTGGGGCATCGACCCACACCACGGCGAATCATCGCAACCTTGGTGTTGCTGGCCGGCATCTACCTCGCCGTGGCGGGCAACCGAGACGGCGAGTTCGGTTCCATCGGAACGTGGTTCCTGCTGGCGACACCCTTGAGCTGGCAGCTGTCGCATTTGATCACGATGCGTGGGCTCCACGGCGTCGAGCCGCACGTCCTCACCGGCGCGCGCTACATCTATGGCGGGGCCATTCTGTTGCCGCTGGCCCTGCTGGTGCACGGTGTGGACGCGTTACCCTCGTGGGGCGGTTCCGACAATTTCTGGCTGCTGATCACCTTGCAGGGAGTGATCTTCTACTACGGCGGTACGCTGCTTTGGTACAACACCGTCACGCGGCTCGACCTGACCCGCTCGACGGCGATCGTCGTGCCATCGATTCCCGTTTTGTCGCTGGCGGCGACGTTCTTCCTCGTCGGCGAGCTACCGACCGAACGACAGCTCGTCGGGCTCGCCTTGACGGTAACCGGAGTCCTCGCCTTCGCCACGGCCCCGGCCGTGCAGACGCAACACTGAAGCTCGAGACCAGTCAGTCGAGATTCACCCAAACCGATTTCAGTCGGGTGTATTCGTGCAGCGAATGCACGCCCATCTCCTTGCCCCAGCCACTCTGCTTCCAGCCGCCGAACGGACTGGAGAAGTCGTAGCAGCCGTAGCGGTTGACGAAGATCATGCCGGCATCGAGCGCTGCGGCGACACGGTGCGCCCGCCCGAGATTCGCCGTCCATAGGCCGGCGGCGAGGCCGTAGTCGCTGTCGTTGGCGATGCGGATGGCCTCGTCTTCGGTGTCGAAGCGTAGCACCGATAGGACCGGACCGAAGATCTCTTCGCGGGCGATGCTCATGGACGGCTGCACGTTGGTGAACACCGTCGGCCGCACGTAGTACCCCTTTCCGCCGTTCGCCCGGACATCGGCTCCGCCACCGGCGACCAGCGTCGCGCCCTCGGCCTTGCCCATCTCGATGAAGCGCAGCACCTTCTCGAAGTGAGGCCGGTTGCATTGCGCGCCCTGTTGGCTGTGCGAGGCGAACGGCGGTCCGCAGACTACCGCCTCGGCACGCCGGGTGATGGCGTCGACGAAGGCGTCGTGGATCCCGCTCTGCAGGAGGAAGCGCGTCGGCTCGGAACACTTTTCCCCCTTCTGCGCGAACATCAGCTGGAACGATCGCTCGACGGCGAAGTCGAAGTCCTCGACGTCGTCGAAGACGATGTTGGCCGATTTGCCGCCGAGTTCGAGGTTGACGGTCTTGAGGTTGGAGTCGGCGGAACCGCGCAACACGGCGCGCGCCACGGCAGTGCTGCCGGTGAAGGAGACCTTGTCGACGCCGGGATGGCGGGTCAATCGCTCGCCGCAGTCGACGTCGCCGACGACGAGGTTGACGACGCCATCCGGAATCTCGGCGTAGTCGTGGAACAGCTCGATCATGCGGATCAGCGAGAAGGGCGTGTACGGCGACGGCTTGAGCACCGCGGTGTTGCCCATGGCGAGCGCCGGCGCCAGTTTCCACGCGGCCAACAGGAGCGGATAGTTCCACGGCGCGATCAGGGCGCAGACACCGACCGGCTGATGCAGGGTGTAATTGAGCAAGGGCGGATCGACCGGGCACGTCTCGCCGTACAGCTTGTCGACCCAGCCGGCGTAGTAATCGAAGACGTCCGCCGTGTCGGGCATGTCGTCGTCGTAGGCCTCGCGGTAGAGCTTGCCGTTTTCGAGGGCGATCAGCGTTGCCAGTTCGGCCCGGTGCTGTCGCACGATCTCGCCCAGGCGCACGAGCAGGCGCTGGCGCTCGCGTCGTGCCATGCGCGGCCAGCTGCCAGAGGTGAAGGCTTGGCGCGCGCTGGCGACGGCACGGTCGACGTCACGCGCCCCGGCGACGCTCAGCGTGGTCAGGGTCGTTTCGTCCGAAGGATCGATGGCGCGATGCGGCTGCGGTTCCGCGGGAGTGAGCCAGCGGCCGTCGGCATACACGGTGCCGGCGCCCGGCAGCCAGGCGCGCGCCCAATCCAATCGTGCAGCTTCCATGTTCTCTCCTGACAGGTTGCCGCCGGCTAACGCGAATCACGCCGGAGCGGCTGAACCAACTTCGACAACGCGGCGCAACGGTCCACGTCGACGGCGAGCTCGTGTAGACAATGGGTCGCGAGGCGCTCGAGCGAGCCGCTCGCGAGATGCAGCGCCTCGATGACGTCGAGGCCGGCGGCGAGATCGAAGACGTTGAGGTGCAGTTCGGCGGCACGGACCGACTCGCGTGCCGCTGCGTCGCGCCCGAGGATCTGGTGCGCCGCGAGCAGCACCGTTTCCGGTACGACCGGGTTGGACTTGCCGGCGAAGAAGCTCGAACCCTCCTGCACCACGGGAAGGAGGAGCTCTCCGAAGCCGCCGCGCGGACCCGAGCCGAGGAGGCGAAGGTCGTTCGCCAGCTTCATCGAAGCGCGCGCCAGGTGGGCGAGCTGGCCGGAAACTTCGCCGAGATCGTCGCTGTTCTGCAGCGCGTCATGGCGGTCCGGGCGGGGAGACAGACGTAGACCGGTTACCGAAGCGAGCGCGTCCACGACCACGGCGCGATACGCCGCGGGCGCGCCGCTGCCGTCGCCGATGACCGTGCCGCCCAAGGCGACCGCGTACAGGGGGTGCAGGCTCGACTCCAGGGACGCGCGGCGTCGCCGCATGGCCTGGGCATGTCCCCGAAAGAGCACGTCGACGGTCGTCGCCATGCCGTCGCGGAGACAGGTGCGGGCCAGTGTCGGTAGGTGGGCCGTGCGTTGCGCGAAGGTGTCCAGTTCGTCGACGACGGCGTCGATGCTGCGCAGCGCGGGGCGCGCCGCTTCGAGGAGGGCGAGGCGAATCGCGGTGTGACAGACGTCGGCGGTCGATTGCGAAGCACCGACATGGCGAAACGGATCGATCGGCGCATACGTGCCGCGTCGACCACCTAAGCTCTCGTTGGCGAGGTTGGCAATGACCTCGTTGACGTTGCCGTGCAATGCGATGGAGCCGCCGCCGGCGAGGGGGTCGGCGACCAGGTGCGAGCGCACCGAATCGTCGTCCAGCTGCGCCGCGGCCGCTTCGATGGCGTCGCCGATCCGGGTGTCGAACACGCCGGCGGTGGCGTTGGCGCGCGCCGCAGCGGCCTTTACGGCGGCAAAGCCACGCACCAACTCGCGTGCGTCGCCGAGGCAACGCACGGAGAAGCATGTCGTCGCCAGGGCGCGTGCCGTACGCGCGCCGTAGAGCGCCTGCGCCGGGACCTGGATCGGTCCGAGTTGATCGATTTCGGTGCGTTGGGGCTCGGCCGGCATGACGAGGCGTATCCGACGCCTGCCTCGCCATGCCACAAGCCGAGTCGCTCGGAAAGCGGCTCAGCCAGTGTAGACCGAATACTCGAAGCCGTCCGAGATGTGCAGGGTGGTCGAGACGAAGCCGTTCTTGCCCGACTGCATCGACTCGACGTACGGGCGCAGGGCTTCGCGAAAGGTGAAGATGTTGTCGGCGAGGACGACCGCGCCCGGCCGCAGCCGCGGCTTGAGCCGTTCGAGCACCGGCACGTAGAGCTCCTTCCAGCCGTCGAGCAAGACCAAATCGACGCCGTCGGGCACGTCGCGCAGCGTCTCCAAGGCGTCTCCGAGGCGGACGTCGGCGAAGGCGTCGACCCCGGCGCGGGCGAGGTTGGCGCGGGCTTGCTGCCACTTGCCGTCTTCGATCTCGCTGCCGATGACGAGGCCGCCGCCGTTGTCCTTGGCTGCGGCCGCCAGGTAGATCGTCGAAATGCCGAACGAGGTGCCGAACTCGACGATGTTGCGAGCCGCGAGGGCGCGCGCCGTGAGATAGAGAAATTGGCCCTGTTCCGGCGACACGGGAATGAAGCACTCCTTCATCGCGCTCGGGGTCAGCGTTTCCCAAAGACCTCGGCCGGTGGCGAAGCCGTAGAGGATCGATGGCGCGAGGGTGAGGAAGCGCCAGCGGTCCCCTTTAGCGGCCGTGTGGAGTTCGTCGAGCACGGCGCGGGTGGGATCTTCCAAGAGTGTATTCATGGTCGGACGTGTGCCCCGATGTACGCAGCAGCGCAACGCCTGGGCTAAACTGCATCGGGTGCATGCCCCATCGTTCGCCCTTGGCTCGGCAAGGGATTACCATGCAGCGCGGGTAGGAGATGACGATGACCTATGTGCACCATGAACGATTGACCGCGCTGGATGCGCTGTTCCTCGGCCTCGAAAGCCACGACGTACACATGCACGTCGGCGCGGTGGCGCTGTTCGAGGGCGACAAGCTGCGCACCTCGGAGGGCAAGCTCGACTTCGACAAGATCCGCGCTTTCGTCGAGTGCTCCCTGCACAAGACTCCGCGCTTTCGCCAGCGCCTGGCGCGCGTACCGGTACTGGGGCAGCCGGTGTGGATCGACGACGCGCGCTTCAATCTCGACTACCACCTGCGCCACACCGCCTTGCCGGCGCCCGGGTCGCTGCGGCAGCTCAAGCGTCTCGCCGGCCGCATCATGTCGCAGAAGCTCGAACGCGAGAAGCCGCTCTGGGAGATCTGGGTCGTCGAAGGACTCGAGGACGGGCGTTTCTCGCTGATCTGGAAGATGCATCACTGCCTGGTCGACGGCGTGGCCGGCATCGAATTGCTGGCGAGCTTGTTGCGCATCGACGAGGACGGGTCGCTGCCGCAACCGTGTCGTTGGCTCCCACGTCCGGCACCTTCGCCGAGCGAGATGTTGCTCGCCGAAGTGCAACACCGACTCGCGTGGCCTTGGTCGATGCTGGAGCAGGCGCCGCGCTGGCTTCAGGATCCGACGGCCTTGGTAGATCGAGCGGTGGAGTCGCTGCGAGCGACCGGGGAGACGCTGGCGGCCGGATTGGCGGGCACGTCGCCGACGCCGTTCAACACCGACATCGGTCCCTATCGGCGCTACGATTGGGCGCGCCTCGACATGGGCGAGATCAAACGGGTGCGTGCCGCCCTCGGGGGCACGTTGAACGATGTCGTGTTGGCGACGGTGGCCGGAGCGGTGGGACGCTTCCTGCGGCGGCGCGGGCAGACGGTCGCCCCCGATACGGCGTTCCGAGTGATGGTGCCGGTCAGCGTGCGCAAGGCGAGCGAATTCGGCGAGCAGGGCAATCACGTCGTCAACTACCTGGTGCGCCTGCCGGTGCACGTCGACGACCCCGGCGAACGGCTGCGCGCGGTGATCGGCGCCATGACCGAAGTAAAGCGTTCGCGCGTCGCCGCCGGAACCGAGCTGTTCGAGGAGTTGAGCGACCACACCTTCACCGGTTTGCTGGAGCAGGTGGCGCGATTGGCGGCCGGCTACCGCGCCTTCAACGTGGTGGTGACCAACGTGCCGGGGCCGCCGTTCCCGGTGTATCTGCTCGGCGCGCGCATGGAGGAAATCTACCCGGTGGTGCCGCTCTTCGACGATCAGGGCCTGGGCATCGCGCTCTTCAGCTACGATCGCCAACTCTGTTGGGGACTGACGGCGGACTGGGACGTGATGCCCGATCTGCATGACCTGGTGCTCGACGTCGAAACGGAATTCGCTCGGTTGCGCGAAGCGGTGGCGCCGCGTCCCGCGGAGCCCGTGTCCGTCGAAGCGAAGCCGGCGCAACGGAAGCGGTCGGCAGCGAAAGCTGCCGCGAAGAGCCGGCGTCGCGGCAAGGAGTCCTGAGGCGGTTGGGTCAGTCGGTGGCCTCGGGTGCAGCGCCCGAGGCGGGGAGCGCGTCGCGTACGGCGCGCACGTGGGCCGGCTCGTCCTTGCCGCGGTCACCGACCAAGCCGAGGTTGAAGAGCACCGCCATGGCGCGTCCCGGTCCGTCGGCGAACGTCGTCGACGTCCAATAGGCGCTCATCGCGGTGCAGCTACAAGTGGTCTCGCGTACGTCGGTGCAACCCAGGCCGCAGCCATCGGACTGGAAGGCGCGCCGCACGGCGGGATTGAAGACCTCGTAGTCGACGATGCTCTGCAACTCCTTGACGTTGGGGATACGCCAATCCGAGTAGCCGGCGAAGCCGGTGCCGCCGTCGCGATTGAGGGCGTCGAGCCAATCCCAGATCGTCGGCCGGTCCTCGCTGCTCCACGGGTGGGCCTCGTCGACGTCGTGCAGCGCATGGCCCCCGTCGCTCTTCTTCTCCCACATCAGCCCGGTGTTGCGGTCGGTGATCGTGCCGTCACCGTTGTCGTGCAAGCGGAATTCCGCGCCGTGCGGCTCGGCGCCGTCGTCGGCGACGGGGGCGAACGCCGCCGCGCCGTGCCGGATGGCGCGATACGATGTCGTCATGCCGGTGATCGGCAGTTGCGAGTTGGGCGCCATGACGGGCACCGACGTCGCTGCGGTTCGAAGGACTTCGTCCAAGACTGCGACGGCGCGGCCAGCCTCGGAAGCGTCCGGGCTGCCTTCCGCCGAGCGGCGCGCGACATCGACGAGATAGGGGCGTAGGTCGGTAAGCCACTCGACCAGGCGGGGATGGTCCTCATGGACCTGACGCCATGCTTGGACGCGACAGTGCTCGTCGGCGCAGGCGCGATCGGCACAGCCCGCTGGCGATGGTCCACCGCACGTCTGCAAGATCCATGCGGTGGCGATGCTTCGTTCTCGGCACGCATCGAGGGCGGGGGGCGCAACAGGATGGAGTGCCGCCAGTTGATCGCTGCACACGTCGACCGCGCGGCGAAGGTCGTCGAAGCGGCGGCGCACCGCTTTGAGGGCATCGACGGCTTCCAGGCAAAGAGCCAGGTGCTTGCGCCGTAGGCGCTGTTCGCGCTCGACGTGTTGCCGTGCCTGGGCCTCGCACGTCGCACCTGGCCGCGGCACGACGAAGGTTGCGGCGCCATCGTCGAGCGCGAAATACGCCACCTCGGTCCCGTCGAAGGTCGCTCGCCCGATCGCGTCGAGTGCGACATCGGCCCAATAGATGTGGCGGCGTACGGTATCGAGGGCGAGAGCCCGGGGTTCGATCATTCCGTCGTCCGGTCCGAGGATCACTTGCGGTGAGCCGCCGGTCGTGGGGCTCCGCATGATGGTCGAGGTGGCGGCATCGGCCCAGAAGAGCACGTCGCCGGTGGGTTCGTGCACGATCCCGGTGGGAAAGAGCAGGCCGTCGCGTTCGACGCGCCGGTCGCTGCCGTCGAAGGCGCAGGATTCGATGCTGGAACTCGAGATGTCGGTCCAGAACACGCGTGAACGGATGCTGTCGACCGTGAGCCCAAGGGGAGTCATCGAACGGAAGTCGTGGCGATCGCCGGAGCTGGAAATGCCATCCGATACCAGGTCGAGGGGTTGCAGCCGCTCGGTCGTGATGGAGCGAATTCTGCCGTTGATCGCTTCGCTCCAAACGACGGTAGAACCTGACGTGGCGATGGCGCGAGGTCGGTTGACGAGCGTCCCCTGTGCCAGGACGACGAGCGGTTGTGTCGGTGCGTTGAGGTCGAGAGCCAGCACCCGACGGGGGTAAGCGGCGTCACTGGTCCAGTACAGTCGGGGTGGATCGGGCTGCAGGGCGAGGCTGATCGGGCCGAGGGTGTCGCCGGGATTGAGGGTGACGACGGGACCGCCTTCGAGTCGGGTGCGCCGGATCGCGTGGCGCCCGTATTCGCTCCAGTAGAGCCAGCCGTCGTCAGGGTCGACGGCGAGGCCCAGCGGCCGTCGCGATGGGGGCCGTGACGCGACGCGCGTCGGGCGGAAGCCGACGGTGTCGACGAAGGCGGCATGCGCTGCGACGTCCGGTAGTAGGCCCGGTTGGGCTCCGTGGCGTTCGAGGAGTTGGGCGATTTCGTCGTTGCCGGATTCGCGCGCGGCTTGCAGAGGATAGGTGCCGCGTTCGTCGGGGAGGTTGGGGTTGGCGCCGCCGGCGAGCAGGGCAGCGACGAGTTCGGCGTGCTCCTGGTCGATCGCCAGCAGCAAGGGAGTCTCACCGCGTTGCGTGGGTGAATTGGGATCGGCGCCACGGCGAATGAGCCACGCCGCGATTTCGGCATTGCCGGTGAATACGGCCACGGTGAGGGCGCTCAGCCCTTGGTGGTTGCGGGCGCGAGGATCGGCACCGCGTTCGACGAGGACCTCCCCCAGAGCTCGGTTGCCGAGAAACGCGGCGAGCATGAGCGGCGTGATCTCGATTTGCATGCCGCCTTCGATGTCGAAGCCCTGGTCGGCGAGTACGGTCGAATCGACACGGCGTGCGCGCGCGACGTCGGCGCCGCGTTCGACGAGGAGTTCCACCATGGCGCGATCATCGCGGGCCAGTGCCAGGAGGAGGGGTGTCAGAGTAGCTCGGGGGCTGTCGGGTTCGACGACTGCGCCGGCGTCGATGAGTTTTGCGGCGACATCGACGTGTCCGTGTTCGATGGCGGCAGTCAGCGGGCTGGTGCCGACCTCGTTGACGCGATCGACGGTTGCGCCGCCCTCCAGCAGGAGCGACACGCACGGCAAGTGGCCGTTCTCCGCGGCGATCACCAGAGGCGTGCTGCCTTCTTCGCCGGCGGCGTCGGGATCGGCCCCAGCCCGCAGCAAGGTTCGGATCGCCTCGAGGTTGCCCTGGGCGCTGGCGATATGGAGGGATCGGTGACCCCCAGGCGCTGGCGATTCGACGGCTGCTCCCGCCGAGAGCAGCCATTCGAGCACGGTCGCATTGCCCAAGAATGCCGCCACCAGCAGTGGATCGGCATCGACTGCGGTGATGTCTTCGGGGAGTGCCTTGCCGGCCGCGACGAGCGCGGAGCGCTGCAAGCGCACACGGCAATGGACGTCACCTCCAGCGGCGAGGGCGTTACGGACTGCGGACGTATCGTTGGCGAGGATGGCGCGCAACAGCGGCGTCGTTCCCTGCGCGTCGATGGGGTCGCGGCACGCCTCGGTCGAGCGAATGCCGCCGCGTACCGCGCGCATCGGCAAATCGTCGGACTTGGCGAGATCGCCAATCAGTCCGAGATGAAAGCCGACATAGAACGCCAGGTCGGAGTCGGCGCCGCCGGTGGTCGAGGTCCAGTACTCCGACGTCTCGGTGCAGCTACATTCGGGAGCGCTCAAATCGTTGCAGCCGAGGCCGCAGGCGGGTCCGTCGAAGGCCACGCCGACGGCCGGGTTGAAACGGTCGTAATCGACGATGCTTTGCAGTTCTTTGACGTTGGGCAGGCGCCAGTCGCGAAACCCGGCGAAGCCGCGTCCTTCTTCGGCGTTGACGGCGTCGAGCCAGTCCCACACGGTTTCGTCGTGCGGGCTGCTCCAGCGCGCTTGGCGACGTACGTCGTGGAGGCCGCCGCAGCCATCACACTTCTTCTCCCACTGGAGGCCGGTGGCGCTGTCGGTGATCGTCCCGTCGCCGTGGTCGACGAAGCGCATGGGCACGCCGGAGCGGATCGTGCCGTCATCCGGCACGGTGCCGATTCCCATACCTCGTCGGTGGGCGCCGTAGGCGACACGCTGGCCGCTGGCCGAGACGCCATGGATGCCCGCTGGGCTCGCCGCGTGAGCATCGGCGGGCGCACTCCACGCGTCGAGCCAAGACACGACGACGGCGGCACGTGGGTCGGTCGATGCTGCGATGAAGGGGCGGATCTCTTCGATCTTCCACGCCGCGCGCGGATCTTGTCGGTGCAACGAAAGTCGAACGCGGCTGTGTGAGTCGGGTCCGAGGCAACGCGCGACGTCGGAGTTCGCGGCGGCGACGCGGTGGATGGTGGCGATGCATGCGGGTGCCGCCGCGCCTACGTCGCTGGCAGCGACCTTGACCGCTTGGTGCGCATCCACGGCTTCGAGGCAGGTGCGGGCCGCCGCCGCGGCGGCAAGCTCGGCGTGTTCCTGCTCACACGCTGTCGGCAGCGGTTGCGATGGAGTGAGGAAACCGGCGGACTCCGATCGTAGTGCCAGCTCTTCGATAGGACCATCGATGCGGCGTCGGCCGATGACGTCGCGGGCAGCATCCACCCAGTAAAGGGTCTTGGTGCTCACATCGAAGGCGAGGCCGCGCGGTTCGACGAGGCCGTCGTTGGGCGTCAGCCAGGGTTCGACCGCGGAGCCATCGATCGCGGCTCGTTGAATTCGCGCGTAGGCGAGATCGCTCCAATAGAGGTGTCGCTCGGACGAGTCGACGGCCAGACCGGAGGGCAGGAGGAGATCAGGGCGCGTCGCATCGAAGACGACCGAGTGCTGCCCCTCCGG
Source organism: uncultured Binatia bacterium (SeqCode) (assembly GCA_964524885.1). Lineage (GTDB taxonomy): Bacteria > Desulfobacterota > Binatia > HRBIN30 > HRBIN30 > CALJUJ01. The sequence continues at coordinate 412,813 of CAZGEJ010000001.1, read as the reverse complement.
CGACCGCCGCTCGATCGTCCCGCGTGCCATGTCGGTCCAGAGCAAGGTGGCGTCGTCGAGCGTTGCGAGACCGAGGGCACGCATGGCGCGAGCGTCCGGTCGATCGACGACGTCGAAGCCACTCGTCCAGAGCTCTTCGATGGTTGCCGTAGAGGCATCCCAGCGGCGTAAGCGTCCACTGACCGCTTCGCTCCAAACGACGTCGGCGCCGCGCCCGTGGATGGCGACGGCGTAGGGGCGGTTGACGTCGGTGCCTGCGGCGATGACTTGCGCCGTGGCGGCGGGGTCGGGTGCGTCGAGGGAGATCCAGCCGACTTGGCGGGGGTAGGTGCCATCGCTGGTCCAGTAGAGACGTCGGCTGACTGCATCCAAGGCCACGCCCTGGGGGCGCGAGAGCTCAGCCACCGTTTGAATCGCTTGGCCGGCGCGATCGGCACAGCGCAGACGATTGGCGTTCTCCTCGGCCCAGCAGATCCGATCGAGATCGGCGCTCACGGCGATCGCGACCGGACGCAGTTGCGGTGTCGGCGGTAGCAGCGCGTAGCCGACATCCACCGGCGTAGCGGGTAGCACGTCGGTGTCGTCGTGCGAGGCTTCACGCCAAAGCAGTGCCGCGGCGGCGATGCCGACGAGTGCGAACCCGATCAGCAAGTACGAGAGGCGGCGCGCCATGTCATCGTCCGCCGCGTACGGCGCGAACGAAGAGTCGTTGGGTCTTCAAGCGGTCGTCGACGAAGCCGGTACCGAGGTCGACGATGAGGGCGTGTGCCGGAAAGTCGGAGAACGTGGTCGACGTCCAGTACTCCCCGACCGCCGTGCAACTGCACGCGGCAGAGGCGAGGTCGGAGCAGCCGGCCCAGCAACTGTCCGCATGCAATGCGGGGTCGACGGCAGGGTTGACGCGACCGTAGTCGACCAGGCTGACGAGTTCCTTGACGTTGGGAAGGCGCCAATCCGAGAAGCCGGCGAAGGGCGGCGCCCCCTTGCCGTTGAGTTCGTCGAGCCAGTCCCACACCGTCGCCTCGGTGCCGTCGCCGGACCAGCGCACGCGGAGCGTGCGGTCGTGCGGGCCGGCGCAGCCGCCACATTTTTTCTCCCAGATCAGGCCCGTATTGAGATCCGAGACGGTGCCGTCGCCGTTGTCGCGGAAGCGCAAGGCGGCGCCGGCGCGTACGCTGCCGTCGTCCGGTACCGGCATCGGCTCGGCATGCCCTGGGCGAGCCGCCGGGTGCGAGTTCGTTTGACCGGTTGCGGGCAGGCGCACGGCGGGCGCGTTCGCAGGGTCGACGGCGCTGGCGTGGCCTCCGCCAAGGACGGCGAGTCCCACCAGGGCGAGCTGGAGATTGCGCCGGAAATTCCACGACATGCGCGAACCGTAGCAAATGGGTTCGAAGCTGGCCACGCCATCGATGGGGCGCCAGGGCGGCGGCACGTGCCACCTTTACAGACTCGGAGGCGGCATGCTAACCGGATCGCATCCAACATGTCGACGCTACTGATCAACCCGACGGCGAGTATCGAGACGGCCGGCGGTCGTTTCAAAGGTTTGCTCACGGCGATGCCGCCGATCGGCCTAGCCTTGCTGGCGGCGCGCTTACGACAGTTCGATCGGGAGGTCTCGGTTTACGATTCGTTCATCGGTCGAGGTGGTCCGGAAGGCGCCGCCCGTGAGGCGCGACGTTTGCGTCCGAGCGTCGTGGGTCTGCCCGTCGTCACGCCATGCGCCACCGAGGTCTTCGAACAGGCGGCTGCCGTCCGCTCCGCCAGCCCCGACTCGGTCATCGTCATGGGGAACATCCATGCGGACTTGTTCGCCGAGGACATTTTGCGCCGTGGGATCGCCGACGTCGTCGTCCACGGCGAGGCGGAGGATACCATCGTCGACATCGACCGAGCGGTCGTCGACAAGACGGACTTCGGGCAGGTGCGCGGCATCAGTTTTCGCCGCGGCGACCTGATCGTGCGTACGCCGGATCGACCGCAGATCGAGGACCTCGATTCGTTGCCGTTTCCCGCATGGGATCTGTTCCCGATGGAGCACTATGGGCTGTTCAAGTTCGCCCAGGTGGCGACGCCGGCGACGTTGATCTGCGGCAGTCGCGGGTGTCCATACCGGTGTACTTTTTGTTCCTTACACGTCATGGGTCCGCGCCGCCGCAAACGCTCGGTGGGCAACATCGTCGACGAGATCGAATGGCTGCACGAGCGCTTCGGCATGAAGCAGGTGGCCTTCGTCGATCCGATCTTCCCGATCAGCAAGAAGGAAGGTCTGCAATTCGCCGACGAGCTGATCGGGCGCGGGCTGCACCGCAAGGTGAAATGGGTTACCGAGACGCGAGTCGACCTGTTGGACGAAGAGATGCTGCAGCGCTGCCACGAGTCGGGCCTGGCGCGCGTCATGTTCGGCATCGAGGTCGGGGACGATGCGGTTCTCGAAGGCATCAACAAGAAGTTCGTGGTGCAGGAGAGTCGTGACGCCATTGCGATGTGTCGTCAGGCGGGCGTGCAGACCGTCGGGTTCTTCATGGTGGGAGTCCCCGGCGACACCAGGGAGTCGATGGAGCGGACGATCGAGTTCGCACGCGAACTCGAGCCGGACTTCGCCAAGTTCACCGTCTTCGTGCCTTATCCCGGCACGACCGACTACAACAATCTGAAGGCGCAAGGGAAGCTGATCGGCGATCACGAGCAGTGGAGCCGGTACACGAGCTACCCGACGCGGGACAATCCTCCGGTCTACTTGCCCGAGGGCCTCACGGTCGACGACATGTTGCGCATCCACCGGCGCGCCTTCCGCCGTGTCTATGCCCGACCGTCGGCGATCTGGCGGCATCTGTTCAAGATCCGAACCCTCTCGCCTGTCGATGCCATGCGTGGGTTTTGGGCGCTGTACGCCACCTGAGGGATTGCCGCATGCGCATCGCCATCGTTCAGCCACCACGCCTCTACTGGGCCTTCATCAACGACTACGACAATTTCATGGTGCCGCAAGCGCCGCCCGCGTTGGCGGCGGTGGCGCGTCAGGCGGGGCATGAGGTCGTCATCCTCGATTGCCTGCCGATGAAGATGGGGTGGGCCACGCTCGAGGCGACGCTGCGCAAGCTGCGCCCCGACGTGGTCGCCGCCGGCGAGAACCACGCCGTGTACTCGCACGAAGTGGTCAAGCTGATGAGCATGGTGAAGGGAATCGATCCCTCCATCCACACGATCGTCGGCGGTACGCATTTCTCCTTCCTCGACGATTGGTACCTCGGCGGAAAGCACGACGCTCCCTCGATCGACTGCATCGTGCGCGGTGAAGGGGAGGAGACCTTCCGCGTCCTCCTCGCCGAGCTCGAGAACGCGACGCCGCGGCCCTGGGATGTCGATGGCGTCACGGCGCGTCACGGCAGCGAAGTGAAGCGAGCGCCGCAGCGCAAACTCATCGCCGACCTCGATTCGCTACCGCGTCCCGCCTACGACCTGTTGCCGATGCACAAGTACGGCAATTCGAAGTACTTGTTCGCGGCACACGGCTCGACCATCCACCACAGCCGGGGTTGTCCGTCGGCCTGCGACTTCTGCGCCTTCTGGATCAACATGGCGGACCACAAGGTCGACGCCGACGGCAACGTCCGCTTGGTGGCGCGTTGGCGTACCAAGAGCGTCGACCGTACTCTCGACGAGATCGAGCAGCTGCAACGCGATTTCGGCAAACGCTACTTCGTGTTCGTCGACGACACCTTCAACGTCGACCCGAAGTGGTGCGACGCGTTCGCCGAAGAGGTCCTGCGCCGCGGCTTGAAGTTCCGCTTCTACGCATTCTTGCGCGCCGACTTGATTCTGCGCGACGAGAAGCTGGGTGTGTTCGAAAAGCTGGTGCGGGCTGGTCTGATCCACGCCGCCATCGGCGTCGAGCGTCTCTCCGACGAGGAGCTGGCGTCGTTCCACAAGGGATTCCAAACGGAGAACACGATCCGCACCTGCCTCCATTTGTTGAAGACCAAGTACCCGCACGTCTTCGTGCAAGCGACGTTCCTCGTGGGGCTACGCAACGACACACGCGAGTCCATCCTGGCGCAGGGCGAGTACGCCAAGTCGCTCAAGCCCGACTATGCCGGCTTCCATCCTCTGACCCCGGTGCCCGGCACCAAGTTGTGGCGCGAGGCCCTGGCGAACGGTTGGATCAATGCCGACGATTTCCTCGACTTCGACTGGTCGACGCCCGTCATGGAGACCGAGACGATGTCGTTGGCCGAGATCGATCAGGCACTCTTCGACTGCAGCCGCAAGTTCGTCAGCGTGCCGTGGTTCCTGCGCGGTCTGATCGGCCGCGGCGAGTACACCCGGCGGATGTACATCTGGTGGCTGTTGGTGCTCGGCAAGATGACGATCAAGGACCTGCTGCAGTTCAAGAATCCTGCCGAGTGCGAGGCTTTCCGCGGCCTCACCGAGCCGGCTTGGTACAACGCCTGAGCCACCTACGCGGCGCGTGCCGTGACCGCCCAGGCGCGCGGCAGCTCGCGCAACACCGGATGCTCGCGGCAACGTCGCTCCACCGCGCGCAACTCCGCTTGGTGTTCCGGGTCGTGCAGTCGGGCGGCGTCGACCAATCGGTCGAAGGGGCCGTCCGGCACGTAACAGACTCCCTCCACCGCGAGCACTGCGAAGCCCGCTGCCTCGGCCAGCGCCGCGGCTTCGTCTCGTTCGTAGTAGTGCACGTGCTTGTGCCCGGCGAAGGTGGCGATCCCCCGATCGATCACCGCGGTGAAGGCCGCCGGCGTCGCCAGATCACGGTCTCCCAACAAGGCTCCCGGGCGCGCCTCGACGGAATACAGTAGGGTTCCACCTGGTCGGGTGGCGCTGCGCAGATGCTGGAGCACGGCCGCCGGAATCGTCGCGTAGCACGGCACCTCGACGGCCAACACCAGGTCATAGGCCGCGGCAGGCAACGTCGCCGGTTGCGTGAGATCGCCCACGCGAGCGGTCACGCCATCGCCCAGATGCTGTCGTGCGCGTTGGACCGCTTGCGGGCTGGCGTCGACGAGTTCGACGTGGTGACCTGCGTCCGCCAGGATCGACGCGAAGCGACCGGTGCCACCGCCGGCCACCAGCGTGCTGGAAGGAACGGCGACACGGCTCAGCGGGTCACGCCAGATCTCGAGGTAGAGGTCGCGTTGGAAGAGTTTGAGGAGATGTTCGGGCGCGGAGGAGGAGAGGGGGTCGCACGCATCGCCGTAACGCAGCCATTCGCGTTCGGCGGCGAGCAAGTTCCACAGCCCGGGATCGTTCGTGCAAGCCGCGAGAATGCGCTGCTCCGAGCGCAACAACTCGTCCAGATCCATGAGCCCGGAGCCGGGGAAGGGTGAGTTCGGTTGTCGGTTCTAGCGGCGACACCGGACCGCGCGAAGTGCTTCCTCCCGCGGCCCCGGGATATGGTTCGATTCAGCTACGAATGGGCTCGGGGGCGGGTTCGGTGATCGGACGGGGACGGGGGGACGGACGCCAAGTCAACATGAGTTCCTCCTGATCGTTGTCTCGAAGTCGGTAGATCCGACAACCTGCCGGACCATCCCATGACATCGCCGGGACTGTCAAGCCAGGAATCGGGGTAGGGCGCCTGCCGGCATTTGTGCCGCCGCGGGTGGGTTGCTAGGGTCGCGGCATTTCGCCCTCGGACAAAGGAAGGACCATGATCACCAACGGATCGAAGGTCAGCATTCATTACACCTTGACGGTCGACGACGAGATCATCGACAGCTCCGAGGGTCATGAACCGCTGCAGTATGTGCACGGCACCGGCGAGATCGTTCCCGGACTGGAAAACGCCTTGGCGGGCTTGCGTGCCGGCGACAAACGCGTCGTCGTCGTCGCGCCCGAGCAAGGTTACGGCGAGGCCAACCCCGACGCCGTGCAGGAGATCGAACTCGAAGCGTTCGAGGACGACGAAGGCCTCGAGGTCGGTGCGATCATCTCCGTCGAGACCGACGACGGCCATTCCTTCGATGCCATCGTGGCCGAGATCAGCGAGTCGACCGTGACCCTCGATTTGAATCATCCGCTGGCCGGCAAAACCCTTCATTTCGACGTCGTCGTCGTCGCCGTCGACTGACCGGAAGGCGCCGCCTCGGGCGGCGCCGTTCGTTCCGAGGGCGATCGTTTCGTCACGGTCGTTGCGCCAGCCCGCGCTTTGGTGGACAGAGGGCGCGAAGGGGCGCATCGCCAACGACGAAGGAGGTCGCATGGATCGAATTACGGTCGGAGAGTTGGTGGTTCGCTGTCTCGCCGCGGAGGGCATCGAACTGGTCACCGGCATCATCGACGGGGCGCACATCCCCATCGTGGTGCATTTCCCCAAATACGGCATTCGCTACGTCAACACGCGCCACGAAGAGGCGGCTGTGCACGTCGCCGAGGGCTACAGCCGGGTGCAGCGCAAGCCGGCCGTCGTCCTCGGCAATCCGGCCTGCGGCACCGGTAACATGCTCGCCGGGGTCGTCAGCGCTCACGGCGAAGGTCATCCCATCCTAGCCCTGGCGACGACACGCAATCGTCTCAAGACCGACCCCAACCGCGGTGGCGCTTGGCAGGCGGCCGATACCGAAAGTATGGCGCGGCCGATCACCAAGTACGCCTCCACCGTGCGCCAGTGGGAACGGCTCCCCGAGATGATGCGCGCCGCCTTCCGCGCCATGTGCACCGGCCGCCCCGGACCGGCCTTTCTGTCGATTCCCGACGAACTGCTGGGCATCGAAATCGCCGCCGCCGATCTGCCGCCGATCTACCCGGCGGAGCGCTATCGGGTGACGCACCTGGGTGCCGGTGATGCCGCCGCGATCGAACGTGCCGCCGAGCTGCTGGCCGGCGCCGAACGGCCTTTCCTGCATTTCGGCAAGGGCGCGCTCTGGGCCGACGCTTCCGCCGAGGCGGTCGCTCTCGGCGAACACCTCGGCGCTTGTATGAGCGCGACGCTCGGCGCGCGCGGTGTAGTGCCCGAGAATCACTCGCAGTACTTTCACCCCTTCGACCTCAACGGCGTCGGTCTGGCGCGCCAACAGGCCGATGTCGTCTGTATCGTCGGCGCCCGCCTGGGCGAATACGACGGCTGGGGCATGCCGCCCGTGTGGGGTGCGCCCGGCCAACAGACGACCATCCAGATCGATGCCGACCCGATGTCGATCGGCGTCAATCGCCCGGTCGACCTCGGCATCGTCGCCGACGCCAAGGCGGCGCTGCAGTCTCTCCTCGCGGCTCTCCGAGCCCGCGTGCCGGCCCGCGCTCCGGGGCCGGTCCTGGCAGCGGCACGCGAGCAGACGGCCAAGACGATGGAGCAGGGCATCGCCTATCTCGGCAAGGAGACGACCACCGGCGTTCATCCGGGGATGATGATGCTGACGATTCGCGACGTCTTCCCGCCCGAAGCGATCACCGTGCTCGACGGCGGCAACACCACGCTCATCGCCGTCGCCTACCACCCGATCCTGTCGTCGCCCAGCTTCCTCTATTCGGTGAAGATGGGTTACCTCGGCACGGGCCTGCCGTTCGGACTCGGCGCCAAGTTGGCGGCGGCCGCTCGCCCGGTGTGTGTCATCTCAGGCGACGGTGCCGTGGGTTTCAACTTGATGGAGCTGGAGACCGCCGTGCGTGAGAACCTGCCCCTCGTGGTCATCGTCGCCGTCGACGATGCATGGGGTATGGAAAAGACAGCCTTCCGCGCGCTCGGTTTCGGACCGGCCGATTGGGCCGGTCGCGGCATCGAAATGAACCGCGTCCGCTACGACGGGGTGGCGCAGAGCCTCGGCGCGCACGGCGAATACGTCGAACGCCTCGAGGATCTACAACCGGCGCTGCAGCGCGCCATCGACTGCGGCAAGCCGGCACTCGTCCACGTGCAGGTGGATCGCGAACTCAATACGACGCCTCCCGGTTGGGAGCAGTTCCGCAGCGCCCGCAACGTGCGCGGGTATTGATCCACACAGCACCAAAGCGGAGGAAGACTGACGCGGAGAGGCGTGCCTCTCCGCGTCGGCTTTGCCGTTCAGATGTCGGCGAAGACGAACTTCTCGGCGCGTGCGCCGGGGTGGGTCACCGCGCCTTGGACCGCCGGGCCCACGGTCATGCTGTAGCGCCAGATCGCTCCCGAGCCGTAATCATGTTCGCGCGGTTGCCAACGCGTTCGGCGCCGCGCCAGTTCGTCGCTGGACACATTCAGGTCCAGCGTGCCCGCTTCGGCGTCGATGCGGATGATGTCCCCGTCTTCCACGAGTGCGATGGGTCCCCCGACCGCTGCTTCCGGTCCGACGTGTCCGATGCAGAAACCACGGGTGGCACCGGAGAACCGGCCGTCGGTGATCAGCGCCACCTTTTCTCCCAGCCCCTGTCCGTAGAGCGCCGCGGTGGTGGACAGCATCTCGCGCATGCCGGGTCCGCCCTTCGGCCCTTCGTAGCGAATCACGATGACCGAGCCCTCGGCGATCTGACGTGCTTCGACCGCCGCGAAGGCGTCCTCCTCACAGTCGAAGACACGAGCCGGCCCCGCGAACTGCAGCCGCTTCATCCCCGCTACCTTCACGATCGCTCCGTCCGGAGCCAGGGTGCCCCTCAGTCCAACCACGCCGCCGGTCGGCGACAGCGGCGTACGCGCGTCGTAGATGACCTTCTGGTGCGGATTCCAGGTGATCTCGTCGATGTTCTCGCCGAGCGTGCGACCGGTGACGGTCATGCAGTCGGCGTGCAAGAACCCTTCGGCCAACAGGGTCTTCATCACCATGTAGACGCCGCCGGCTTCGTGCATGTCCTTGGCCACGTAACGTCCGCCCGGCTTGAGGTCGGCGATGTAGGGGGTCGAGCGGAAGATGTCGGCCACCGCGAACAGATCGAAGTCGATCCCGACTTCGTTGGCCATGGCCGGCAGATGCAGCGCCGCGTTGGTCGATCCGCCCGTCGCCGCCACCACGCGGGCGGCGTTCTCGAAGGCGGCGCGCGTGCAAATGGCTCGCGGGCGCAGGTTGATGGCGATCAACTCCATCACCTGGCGGCCCGCGGCGCGGGCTACGTCCGCACGCGAGGCATACGGCGCGGGTGCCATGTTGCTGTTGGGCAGGGACAAGCCGATGGCTTCGGCGACGCAGGCCATCGTGTTGGCGGTGTACTGGCCCCCGCAGGCGCCTTGTCCGGGGCAGGCGACCCGCTCCAGTTCCTGCAACTCGGCCATCGGGCACGCGCCGGCGGCATAGCGCCCGACCGCCTCGAAGACGTCGACCACGGTCACGTCGCGATCCTGGAACCGGCCCGGCAGGATCGAACCGCCGTAAACGAAGATGGACGGCACGTCGAGCCGGAGCATTGCCATCATCATCCCCGGCAGCGATTTGTCGCAGCCGGCAAAGCCCACGAGTGCGTCGTAGCAGTGGCCGCGGACCGAAAGCTCGATCGAATCCGCGATCACCTCGCGGCTGACGAGCGAGCTCTTCATTCCTTGGTGCCCCATGGCGATACCGTCGGTGACGGTAATCGTGTTGAACCGGCGGGGCAGTCCGCCGCCGGCGAGCACGCCTTCGCGACAGACGTCGGCCTGGGCATCGAGCGCGGTGTTGCAGGGCGCGCTGTCGTTGCCGGCGCTGACGACGCCGACGAAGGGGCGTTGGATCTCCTCTTCGGAAAGACCCATCGCGTAATAGTAGCTGCGGTGGGGGGCGCGTTCGGGGCCCACCGAGACGTGTCGGCTCGGCAACTTGCTCTTGTTGAATCGGTTGGCGGTCATGGGTCTAGCTCCGTTTTAGGGGTTGCAGCGGTCGCAGCGCCCCGGGTCCGCTTTGCGCTCCGGTTCGATGAGGCGTTCGGTGTGATGGCCACAGATCGCGCAGCGATACTCCTCCAACCAAGCCTCGTGCGTCGGCGCATCACACCAAGCGCAGGGCCGCCCATGGCGTGTGCGCGCGGTCCAGTCGGGATGGCCGCAGGCGGGGCAGCGCGCTTGCAGACGCCGGGCGAGATCGGCCGCTGCTGCCGCGATCGCCTCCATCCGTGTCGGGTTGTGGTGGGCCCGCATGTCGGCTTCGAGCCACACGGATCCACGGGTCTCGATCTGCCGTCCGCAGATCGCTTGCAGCTCGGTCGATTCGTGGATGCCTTTCGCGAGAATCGGGCCATCTTGGCCGCCCATCGCCACGATGGCGTGCCGCGGGAATCCGACGCGTTCGGCGAACGACGCGACGTCGGCCGCGGAGCGCGCTTCGGCCTGCAGGTAGTTGGTGGCCGTCGTCAGGTGTCGGCCGAGGATGGGTTGGTCCGTATCCCGAGGGAGCAAAGCGATCACCTCGAACCCGGATGCCACGAAGGGCAGCGACGGATGCGGCCCGAAGGAGCCTTCGCTGGCGATGACGTAATCTGCCTCCGGCGCCAGCGCGAGGCCGGCGCGGGCCTTCGCCAACACCGCGTCGAGTTGGCTACCCGCTCGCGCGATGTCGCGCGTGAAGGTGCCGTAGCGATCGGTGTCGATGGGCGGTGGCGGCAGAAAGCGCAGACCGAGTGCGGTCAGGGCCGGCGCGATCACCGTTTCCTTGCCGTGCATGGTCGCGACGACGGCCGTCTTGCCGGCGAGCTCGAACACCCTCGTCCTCATCGTGATGCGCTCCGGTCGTCGAAGATCGTCGTTCGGTCGTGCATGCCGTGACTCCGCATTGTGGCGACCGCATGCACCGTGGTCCATCCCCCCCCTATGGCATGCGCCAGCCGAGCTTGGTCGCGCCGGACTCGGGCGCTGCGTCCCGGTGGTTCAGTTGTCAGCGGACGCGTGCGTCTTGGGGGTGGCCGCGCGCTGCAAGCGGTCCCCGATGGCGGCCCACAGGCCATCTCGCGGCACGGGACGCTCGGCGTACAGGCGCATGACGGCCGTATCCTCGTCCATTCGTCGGAGGCTGGAAAAGAGCCGGCGCGCCATCTCGCGCGGATCGCCATCCTCGCTCAGCACCTCTTGGACGGCTGCTGCGACGATTTCCGGCGGCGGCGTAAGCCACAGGACTCCGTCGGAAGCGGCGAACTGGGGCGGCGCCGTGCGGTCGAACAAGAGCAACGCCTTACGCGGTGCGTAATGACTGGCGAGCATACCCGGCGCCAGCTCGGCGGTGGACTTCACACCGCTCTGCGGCAGCAGCAACGCCCGACCCAGCAGGCTCTCGATGTCCTCGCGCGGCAGGCCGCCGGGACGCAACAGCGTCGGGCTCGCATCCGGCGCGATGTGAACGATGGTGCTTTCCAGGCCGACGTCGCACGGACCTCCCTCGAGGACGTAGCCGACGCGATCGCCCAGCTCGCGCTCGACCGCGCCGCTCGTCGTCGGACTGAGGTGGCCGAAGCGATTGGCGCTCGGGGCGGCAAGCGGTAGCTGCAGCTCGCGCAGCAGCTCCAGGGCGAGGGGGTGGCGCGGCATGCGGATGCCGACGGTCGTCAGGCCGCTGGTGACCAAGTCGGGGATCTTGGCGCCGCGCGGCAACACCAGCGTCAACGGTCCGGGCCAGAAGCGTTGCATCAGCTGTTCCGCGGCGTCGCGGGCCGCGGGCGAAAGCAGATGGCTGGCGGTGATGCCGTGCTCGTCGAGGGCGGCGAGGGAACCCCAACCTTCGGGGATGTGCACGATCAGCGGATCGAAACTCGGCCGTTCCTTGGCGGCAAAGATCTTGGCGACGGCCGCCGCGTCGAAAGCCACGGCGGCGAGGCCGTAGACGGTTTCGGTGGGGATCGCCACGACCTCGCCGCCGCGCAACAGCTCGGCGCATTGGCGAATGCCTTCGGGTCCTCCCGTGATCACGCGCATCCGGGTGGGGTGCCGCCTTTGCGGCTGCAACGCAAGCGTGCGGCTCAGCCGGGATCGTTCACCATGTAGGAACGGAGACACGGGGTGGTCCAGGAACGAAGGAAGATCCGATCGTGTCTCCGTCGTGCAGGTTGCTGGTGCAAGCTTTCGCTCAGGGAAAACGTTGCAGCAGGTGGATGGCGAGGTCGCGGCGTTCGTCGTCGTCGAGTTCGAAGATGGGCATCGGCGGCTGTGGCGTGCGCAAGAAGGCGACGAGTGCGTCGACGTCGTAGCGTGCCTTCAAGGCGGCGAGCGGCCGGTACGCTTCCACGGCACCACCCGGCAGATGGCATTGGGCGCAGGCGTGTCGTTGCCACAGCGCTTCGCCGGCGGTGTTGGCCTGCGCCAGCCGCTCGGCGCTCAGTTCGAGCAACGGGTCGACGCGCGGGGCGACGGGCGCCGCGACGGCGGAACTGCCGGCCTCGCCGTAGGCAATGCGGAAGATCGTGCCGCTGTAATCGTCGCTTAGGTACAGCGATCCGTCGGCACCGGTCGCGAGATCGACCGGACGGCCGATGACGTCGTCGTCGACCTCGAAGCCGACGAGGAAATCCTCGGCACGCGCCTGATCGCCGTCGATCCACAGCGCCACCACCCTGTAGCCGTCCTTGCGTGCACGGTTCCAAGAGCCGTGCAGGGCGACGAAGGCGGCACCGCGGTAGCGCTCGGGGAAGCGCGTGCCGCCGTAAAACTCGATACCCAACGGGGCGTTGTGGGCGGCGAATTCGAATACCGGCGGGCGCGACGCCGCGACCTTGGCGGCATCGTCGCCGAAGTCGGGATCGGGAATGTTGGCGCCGTTGGCGTACGGCCAACCATAAAACCCATCTTCGACGATGCGGTTCAGTTCACACGGCGGGAAGTCGTCGCCCAGTAGATCGCGGCCGTTGTCGGTAGCGTAGAGGTTGCCCGTGCCCGGTTGCCAGGCGAAGCCGACCGAATTGCGCAGCCCGGTGGCGTAAATCTCACCCTGGGTTCCGTCCGGACGGAAGCGCAGCATGGCGGCGCGGCGCGGGTCTTCCTCGATGCAGACGTTACAGGTGGAGCCGACGCTGACGTAGAGCCAGCCGTCCGGCCCGAAGGCGATGGTGCGGGTCCAGTGGTTGCCGCCGGCGGGCAGGTCGCCGACGACGGTTTCCCACGGACCCGCCAAAGCCGCGCGCGTGCCGTCGAAGCGGGCGCGCCGGATGGCGCCGGTTTCGCCGATGTAGATCCAGTCCTCGAAGAGAGCGAGGCCGAAGGGGCGGTCGAAGCCTTCGACCAGAACCCGTTGGCCGTCGCTGCGGCCGTCGCCGTCGCGATCGGGGTCGACGACCCAAATCTTGCCTTCGCGCGGGGCGCTCACCAGCAAGTGGCCTCCCGCGGTGAAGGCGAGCGAGCGGGCGTTGGGTATGCCCTCGGCGAATTTCTGCAAGGCGAAGCCGCGCGGCAGCCGTAAGCGCTCGCCGACGAGGGTCGCGTCGAGCGGATCGCCGCTGGCGGGGGTCATGTTCACGGTGAAGCCGAACGGCAGGTACAGCGTCGTGCAGCTGGCGACGATGACACCGAGCACCAGGCTCCCCGCAAGCACGAGGAGTGCGATCCGAAGCAACCGTTTGAGCATACCCCAGACTCCCCGTCGGGCGCCCTCGAAGCAAGAGTCGCCACGGACGCGCCGACGTTTCCGCACGGGAAAAGCGGGCTCGCCCGTGTTCCACCCGGCCCAGGCCGAAAATGTGTGAGAAATGTGTGGGTTTCGGCCGCGACAGCAGGGTCCCGATCGGGGTATGCGACGGAAAATCGCATGGGGCAGGTCCGGATTCGCCGGCTGCGGCAGGGTTTTCAAGCAGGATCCGAGGGGAGAGTTGATGATGATCGGGCGTCGTGTGAGTTGGAAGGGCGGGACGTGGTTGCTGGCGTCCCTGGTGATGTGTTTGGCGGCTGAAGCGGCCCAGGCGGCTTGCCCGCCGGCCCCGCGCCAAGGCTGCCGCATCGGCCGTGTCGGTGTCTTACGCATCGGCGATCGTTTCGACGATCGCTTCGACCGCATCAATTTCGACTTACGCTACGCCGAACGCACCGAACTCGTCGAATTCGGCGATCCCATCGGCAGCGACGACTACCAACTCTGCGTCTACGGCAACGGCAACCTGGCGGGTGAGGTCCTCATCCCGTCCGGTCCGGAGTGGACCGCCGAAGCGACCTCGTACAGCCACAAGGGTGGCCATGTCGGCGCCGACGGCCTGACCTATGCCGGTCTGCGCGCCGGCGCCCACGAGCGGTCGCGCGTCTGGATGCGCGCCGGCGGGCCCGACGTGCCGGCGATCGCGCTGCCGTTGGCGGAACCGGTCGTCGCCCAGCTGCAGAACGACGCCAGCCCGCTGTGCTTCGAAGCCAGCTTCGCCGGCCCGGATCAGGTCCTGGAAAACAGCCAGACCCGTCGCACTTTCCGCGGCTCCTCCCGCCTCGACCCGCTGCCGACGCCGACCCCGACCCCGGAAGGTCCGCCGGTGCCGACCCCGACGCCGACGCGGGCGCCGCAGCGTTACGAAATCGAAGCCGTGCGCGACGCCGAACCCCTGCACTACGTGCCGGAGGTGGCCCAGGTTTCGGTCCTCGAATTCACCGTCGGCGACGGCCGCGGCGGCCCGCTCTACCTCGGGCATCAGGTCGAGATGCGGGCCCAACTCGACGTGCTCGCCGAACCGTTCAAGGCGATGGTCTGGTATGGACTGCAGGACGAAGACGGTGACTTCTGCGTCATCGACCACATCTCCTTGGAACACCTCACCGCCATGTACGACGCCGCCGATCGCGCCAACGCCATCGCGGGTCTACGTGAGGATACGACCACGGTGACCCCGTCCCTCGAGGACTGCTCGGACGGACAGGTCTGCCCCGCCGGCGAAGAGTGCGCCATTTTCGAAGAGCGGGTGCCGACCGGGACTTCTTCGTTCGTCCCCGACACCGACATCGGCAACGTCGTGCCGCAAGTCCCAGAGGAGGGGCCGGCTCCCGACGCGATCGAGTACGAACTGCAGCAGAACTTCAAGTGCACCACCCAAGCCTATGCGGCGGCGCAGGTGGCCAAGGCCAAGTCGGTGCCCAAGCAGCTGTCGCCGGCCGACCTCGCCGGCAGCGTGCAGCAACGTCACGCCATCGGCGCCACGACCACCTTGCCCGATTCGTGTGCCAGCCTGATCGGCGCCGGCGACGTGACGGCGTGGGTCGCGTTCGACCCCGAATTCGACACCAATTTCATTGCCCGTCCGGAATACGACCCGAACGAACCGCTGCAAGAGGAGCCCGATCTGGATGAGGACATCCAGCGCCTGCTGCAGGAGCTGCGGGCCCATCGCCAGGCGTTGCCGGAGACGGTTCCGGTGGCGGATGTCTTGCCCGACCCGGGTCTGAATGCCGAGTTCCGTCACCTGCGCGTCGGATCGTCGGTGGTGCTGATCGATCCCGAGGAAGCGCCGGGTGGCGACTTCCACGTCGGCGCCGACTACAGCTTCGACGGCGAGCCGAGCCCGTCTCAGGCGGAGGCCTTAGGTGCGCCTGACGTGTCGTTTGCCTTCACCATGCGCCCGGTCGGCAAGGCTCGCGCCGGCTGCACGCCGCCCAATCCGTTGCCGTCGATGACGGCGGTACCGCTCGACATCATCTACGGCGAGGGGGGCGAGGAAGCGCCGCCGTTTGCCGTCGGCACGCCTCTCGACGTGTCGTTGCCGCTGCACTTGCCGCCGGCTTTGCGGGAGAAGGTGTTCACCGACTGGGCCTGTTGGGATCAGTACGAAATCGAGGGCTGCCTGACCACCAACATCCCGCAGGATCCGGAGATCGGCACGGAGGACGACTGCGCCTACACCAGCGT
Source organism: uncultured Binatia bacterium (SeqCode) (assembly GCA_964524885.1). Classification (GTDB taxonomy): domain Bacteria; phylum Desulfobacterota; class Binatia; order HRBIN30; family HRBIN30; genus CALJUJ01. The sequence goes on along the minus strand of CAZGEJ010000001.1, from coordinate 397,127 downwards.
CATCGTCGGCCGCAACGCCCAGCCGGAGGATGCCGAGACGGTGGCGGCGCCGGCACCGCTGCTCTTCTCGCGCGTGCCGCGTCTCGGCAGCGCGGGTTGTAGTGATACTTTGTTCAAGGCTTACGCCGAGAACATGAAGAAGCACCACGAGCTCGAGAATTCGGTGCACATCGACGACTACTACGTCTTCAACTACCTGGATTGGGTTTGGGGTTCATTGTCGTATCCCGGGGCTGGCAACGGCTTTACCTACATCACCAATGCAGCTCGCCAGCAGGCATACTACAATCACATCAAGGCCTACCTCACCGAATGCGAGGAGTTGGGCGGACAGAGTTGTTACAAGGCGTGGGGCGCCAAGCACTCCCCCTGGAACATCGATATTCGGAACTATACGGAGCACACCGTCCCGTATTTCTGGAACCAATGGGATCCGACCAAAGGCAGCTACCCCAGCTTCAAGAAGAACCCTCAGCTGGGCACCCGCAGCGGCTTCAACTTCGAATGTGAGGGCATCTACAACGGCTCGGTGTGCTCGTTCATCAACTACGACCTGACCCGCGTCCCCCAACTCGCGACGGCGATTCGCGACGTCCTCACGAAGAATCAAACCTCGAATCCCCTCATGGCGAAGATCAGCCCGCACGGGATCCATCGCTGCGTCAGCCGCGGGTGGTATGCGTTGGAGCGCTACAAGATCGACGACCGCGGTAAGGTGGAAACCATTCCGGATGACGACATCTTCTACACGGAATACCTCGCCAAGGTCTGCGCTAAGGGCAAGTACAAGGCTGCGGCCGATCTCATCTGGAAGCAGATCGCGTCGAGCTGTACCTACGTCGCCAAGCCCTTCGCGGATAGTGGTGCCGGTATCTACGCCGGTCGCTTCGTACCCGAGCTGTACAAGACCTACGACACCGGCTTCAAATCCGGCCTGAAGGGCGTCGTCGAGGGCGGCATCGTCAACGACTACATCGTCGCCACCGCGATGAAGCAGTTCAAGTTGATCTTCGGAGCGCAGGGCCGGATCTATCTCGAGTCCGACCCGAACAACGACGTCGTCGGCGGCATCAACGTGCACGACATCTTCAAGACCTGGATGCTCGGGAACTTCTACAGCGACATCCTCAGCAGCAACGTCGAAGCCGGCTTCCACGTGCTGACGCACGACATTTGGAAGATTTCCTTCAAGATCCCGACCGGCGAATTCGAGTTGCCCAATCCGCCCGAGCTGTCGAAGGAGGTCGAGAAGTGTAAGCACTTGTGGAAGTTCCCGATGCCGTTCCGCATCGAACTGTGCGGCTCCGTCGGCGGCAAGCTCGACCTCCAAGTCGGTGCCAAGATCCTCAAGAACGGCATCGAGGGTGTCGATCCGAACAAGTCCGATTGGCCGGGGATCTCGGGAACCATCACCCCGGGCGCCGCAGTCTTCAACAAGGGACGCGCCGGGGTCGATGTGCTCATCGCTTCGGCCGGCTTGGTGCTGACGATCGATCCGACCATCGGCGTCTTCATCCCGATCGAAGTCGGCGCCAAGTGGGACCTGTCGATGCCGACGTTCCGCCAGCTCGACTTCACCCTCTCGCCCTACGTCAAGACGACGCTGGAACTGAAGGCGTTGGGCGGTCAGATGTCGGGTTACACCCGATGGAAGATCGGTAATACGAGCGAGGACGAGTACCCCATCCCCGGCGCCAAGTGGGATCCGCTGGACATCGGCAACCTCGCGGGCCAGGAATGGGTGCTGGTGAAACACTCATGGGACATCAGCGGCAGCAAAAACTTCTGATGCGTCGTCTCGGCCTCGGTTTGGCGCTCGGCGTCGCTGCGCTGGGCATCATCTGGATCACGAACGGGCTTGGGCCTTCGGCCCAGCCCGCTCGGGTTCACGTCGGCGCCACGGCCGACGGCGGCGACGATGCCGACAACCCGGAAGCAGACCCCGCCTACGATCGGGTGGTAGCCGAGCCTTGTGTCTGGACGCTCGGGCAAGACCTGGCGTTCGACGTCTCGATGCAGGCGGACCTGACCTTCGACGAAAGCGCCTTGCTGCCGGCTGCCGCCCAGCGGGTGAAAGGAAAGGGCGACCCACGTCGCACGCAGAGCGTGTCCGGCCACGGTCGTCTCGATGCCCGCGTTCTTTCGGTCACCAGCAGCGGCGAAGCTGTGGTCGTCGCCAAGCTCGCGACGTGGGAAGGCGACATCGCGGAGATGCAGGCCTTCCCCGGCATCGAGCGGGATCTGCGGATGCCGTATCTGATTCGCGTCGATTCGCGCTGCCGCATCCTCGCCTCGGCTCGTCCCAAGGCGGCATCGGTCATCGCCTACCGGCGCTTGATCGGCATCTTCGATCGCATGGACTTCGCCCTGCCGCCGAAGGGTGCGGCCGCCGATCAACCGTACCAACTGCGGCAGATCGACGACTTCGGCAAGTACACCTCGAGCAACGTCTTCCGCGCCGGCGAGAAGCGGGGCCACATCGAGCGCAAGCGTTTGACCTATGCCCCGGTCGGCACGGTGCAGGCGAGCCTGCCTCTGGAAGTACGGATTCACAGCGCCGGCGGCATCGTGCGACTCGGCGATGCGGTGTGGTTCGAGTCGATCGTCGATCGTGAGGACATCGACACCGTGTCGCGCGGCAAGGTCCCGTTCAGCAGCAAGGCGTCGACCCAGATCACCGAGGTCGACGCGAACCCCAAGGCTTTCCAAGATGTGGCGATCGTCATCGCCGATTTCGTCTGGGGTCGGCCGACCGAAGCGGAACTGGACCAGGCGCACGAATCGGCACGCAGCGGCAGTCTCGCCGGCTTGCCCGCCGATGAAGCGATCAATCGTTTTCTGGCGACCCGCGAAAGCGGCAAGCCGGGAGCCTGGCACGATTCGCAGCGCCTGCTGCGCGACTGGATGCGGGCGAATCCCAAGGGTGTGCGCGAACTGGCGCAAATGATGGCGGAGGGACGTTTCGGCGTCAGCGACCAGGCCGACTTGGTCTTGGCGCTCGCCAAGAGCGGTTCTCCCGAAGGCCGTTCCGAACTGGAGAGTCTGGTGCGCGGCAGCTCGGTCGACCAAGACCTGCGGGTGCAGGCGGCGAGTGCCATGGCCGATCTCGTCGAGCCGACGACGACGTCGATCGAGGTGTTGAACGAGGTCAGCGCCGGACGCCGTAGCGGCACGCCCAGTGACATTCTCGCCAGCACCGCCACCATGTCGATCGGCACCATCGTCTACAATGTGCCGACTTCGGCGGCCGCCGAAGCCGGCCGCAAGATTCTGCGCAAACGGCTCCAATCGACCGATACGGTCGAGAAGGTCGAGGCGCTGCACGCCGCCAGCAACACGGCGGATCCGGAGTTCATCCCGGCGGCCAAAGCCGCCGCGGGGAGCGAGGTGCCCGAGGAACGTGCCGCCGGAGCGCACACGCTGCGCAAGATGATTCCCTCGGAGTCGACCGAAGAGGTGTTGAATACGTTGCTACGCGAGGACGTGCACCCCGACGTGGTCAAGGAAGCGGCGGAATCGCGGCGCGAGCAGTTGCAGACCTACGGCGGCGATCTCGACATCCGCGAATTGGCGCTCTACGAGACCAAGCTGTCGACGGCGCCCGAAGGCGTACGCTGGGAGCTGCTGCGCACGATCGGCGAGGCCTCGAAGATGCAGCCCGAGGCGAAAGAGATCCTCGTCGACTGGTTCGAGTACGAGTCGGTGCAAAGCCTGCGCGTCCTCATCGGCCAATACGTCGCCGCCGACGAGTTGGTGAAGCGTTAGCTCCGCAACCTTGTGATTTCCCTCTCCCCGCTGGGGAGACGGCTAGGGTGAGGGGAACCGGCATCCCTCCACTCCTGTTGTCGAAGGAGGTACGGAGAAAAAGGGTTTACGCGGGAAGGGTGACATCGCGCGGTAGCACGCCCTCGGCCCGGCGCCGCCGCTCGTTGCGTGCGGGCCTTGCCGGAACCTCGCCGAGGTGTAAATTGACGGCATGCCCTCGGTCCTGCGCGCCATGGCCCCAGCAACCCGCGCTGAGCTCGAAGCACTCCCCGAGCATCTCGTGGGCGAAATCATCGAGGGTGTCCTCTATACGTCGCCGCGACCGCGCGCGGTGCACAGCAATATCGAGAGCCTTCTCGTCGGTGACTTGAACGGCCCGTTTCAACGGGGCCGCGGCGGCCCTGGTGGATGGTGGATCCTGGTGGAACCAGGCGTCGAACTTCCTGGCGCCGCCGAAATCGTGGCCGATCTGGCCGGTTGGCAGCGTCGGCGTCTTCCTGAGCTTCCGACTGAGGCACCCATCCGTGTCGTACCTGACTGGGTATGCGAGATCCTGTCGCCCAGCACCCGTCGCCATGATCAGGTCGTCAAGCGTCCCTTTTATGCTCGCAGCGGCGTGTCGTTTCTCTGGGAGATCGACACCGAAACACGCACCCTGACCACGGCAAAGCTGGTCGATGGACACTGGTTGGAACTCGGTGTGTACACGGAGGCAGACACCATCCGCGCCGAACCCTTCGCCGATGTCGCCCTGTCCATGCAGGACTGGTGGCCGGCCCGCGCCGCAACGGCGCCCGCCGCGAGCGAAGGCTCGGAGTAGTTCAACGTTGCCGCGCCTGTGACGGACGCGGGAAGGAGCCGCGGCGCCGCAATCCTGCGGCCGCTGTTCTCGCGCGAATGTCTCAAAGCGCTCGTTGAAGTCGAGGGAATCCGGATCGGGCTGGTTGGCGGAGGTTACTGCATGAGTAAGGTGTTCATCTCGTCGACACTGTACGACCTGAGAGGCTATCGCGAAGCCGCATGCCGCGCGGTCAAGCGACGCGAACTCGCCGCGATCGACTCGGACGATTGGGAGTCCGTAGGCGCGCCGCCCCTGGCCGTCTGCCTGGAACGTATCGATCGGCTCGATCCCGCTGAGGATGTCGTCGTCGTGATCGTCGCTCGTTGGTACGGGTCGGTTCCAGCCGAACAACAAGCGGGCGACTACAAGAGCTTCACGTGGCTCGAGTGCGAACGCGCCATCGCCAGGGGCGTCAAAGTGCTGTCGTTCGTGCTCGACGAGGCTTACGAGCCGTGGCCCGCCGAAGCCTGCGAGCCGTGGCGCCTCGAAGAAGCCACCCGCCGCCGACGCACCGACAAGAGCATTCGACTCGACGAGGTTGCCGACCTGGTCGATCGCAACGAAGCCGCGCTCACGCGGTTCAAGACGTGGCTCGACAGCGTGAGTACACGCACCACGTTCCGCAGCGACGAGAGCCTGAAAATGGAAGTGTTTGCCGCCCTCGCCCCGTGGGCCCAAGGGCCGACGACGAGCGGCTCGGCAACGGCAGTCCTTACGAGTCCCGACTTCGATCGCGCCGGGTATCTGCGGGAACTCGCCGACGCATGCGAACCCCTCGACTTGCTCGGGCAGGACGCGAAAGAGGCGAACGGCGCCCGCCTGCGAAATGTCTATGTCCCGGCCGTCCTCCAAGGCGAAGGGCCCGAGCGCGCCCTGCGGATGACGTCTGGCGGGGTCGAACGCGCCCCACTGCTGCTCGATCGCATCGGCGAGAGTTCCATCTACCTGTCCGGCGATCCGGGAGCAGGCAAGTCGACGTTCTGTAAGTGGCTGGCACTGGTGGCGGCCAACGGCGATGTCCCGCTCCACCCGGAAGCGTTACAGGCCCCGGAGGGCTACGGCGAAACCTGCAACGCATCGCTGCGCGATCGACTGCCGGTTCTCTGTAGCCTGCGCGACCTCGGCGGTCGCAGTGTCCGCCCCGCTGGCGGTGGAAACGAGCGTCCCATTCTCGCCGGCAACGGCACCTGGAATAGCGACGAATTCGTCGAGGCTCTCGCCCGCTGGGCCGAGGTCGCCAAACCCTGCGGCCTCACCGGCACCGCCCTGCGCGAGAGTTTACAGTCCGGCAACTGCCTGCTGATCCTCGATGGCGTCGACGAACTGCCGCGCACCGTCGACGAGGGTACGCGAACTCACGCGGCCCGCAGCAACTTCCTCAGCGGCCTCGCTGCGGCCCTACGCAAGTGGGGGAACAACGGCAATCGCATCCTCCTCACCAGTCGGCCGTACGGACTCGAGCCGTCCGACGTGCAACGATTGGGACTGCCCCATCTCGGCCTCGGCGGCATCCCCGACGACCTACAAGCGTTGTTCGTGCGCCGCTGGTATGCAGCAGTCGACCCCCCGCGCAGCACCGAGTTGAGCCGTACCCTGGTCGCACACTTGGCGGAGCGCCAGGATGACGGCATCGTCGAGATGCGGCGTAACCCGATGTTGCTGACCGCCCTGTGCGTCCGCTTCCACGAAGGCCAGACACTGCCGAAAAACGTGTTCGACCTGTACGACAAGGTGATCGATGTCGTCTTGTACCGCCGCTACCCGCACGATCCCAACGCCCGAGCGAAGATGCGCCGACGGCTCGCGGCCATCGCGCTCGGGATGCACACCGGGATCGAGAACCACTCTCCCCGGCGAACACCCGCGGCTCGTGTCGAACACCTCGAAGCGCACCGGATCCTCGCGCAGATGGCACTCGACGTGCCACGCGACGAGGGCAGCAAAGGCGCCCTGTCGGCGGAGGACAAGTGTGAAGAGCTACTGAGCAACTCGGGGCTGCTGACCCCGGCGGGCACCAAGGAGGCTCAGTTTTATCACCTGAGCATCCAAGAGTTCCTCGCCGCCGAGCGGCTGCGTTGCTTCCACGCCGGCAAAGACCCGGCCACCCTGGGGCGGGTTCTGCAAGAGCGCAACGACACGCCGGAGTGGCGACGGACTCTGTCCTACCTGTTCGCCGCCGACTTTCACGGCCGGCGCGAGCATACGTTCAACGACTACATCAGGATCCTGCGGCCCCACCTCACGGACAGCGCACTTCGCCGCAGTGTCCAACCGGCGTTGGTACTCGCCGACGCCATCGAGATCGCGCAGGCGAACGGACTCGACGTCAGCGACCTCGAGCGCGAGTTTTTCGGCGCCTGCAAGGTTGCGCTGGCAGCGAGCTTCGACCCGAGCGCGCGCATCCGTTTGTGGGAGGTGGCAGGTCGAGTCGGCTTCGATCGGCGCCGCGGAGTTGGTCTCGATCCAACGACGAAGCTCCCGGACATCCATTGGTGCCAGGTGGCTCCCGCGGAGATTGAACTCGACGACGGTGGCGGGAGGCAACCGGTAGCCTCGTTCGCCATCGCCAAGTACCCGGTGACCCACGCACAATTCCAGGCCTTCATCGACGCCGACGACGGCTATAGCGATTCCAAGTGGTGGGACCCCGAGGGTGGTGCATGGACCGATCTGACGCAGCCGCCGCATGCACGTTGGACGGCGCCCAACGGCCCGCGGGAAGCGGTCAGTTGGTACGAAGCGAGCGCCTTCTGTCGCTGGCTGACGAATCGCTTGGCCGCGGTCGGCCAGCTTCCCGAAGGGCGGATCGTCAGGCTGCCGACAGAGTTCGAATGGCAGTGTGCGGCAGCCGGCGGTGATCCTTCACGGAAGTTTCCGTGGCACGGGGAATTCGAACCGCACCGCGCCAACACATCTGAGGGCAATGCACGCCGCACCAGCCCGGTTGGCTTGTACCCCGACGGGAACGCAGCGAATGGGGCCTGCGACATGGCCGGCAACGTCTGGGAATGGTGCCACCGCTTCGAAGGAAGGGAGGGCGAACCGGGCACGGAGGCGCCGCGGGCGCTGCGCGGCGGGTCGTGGATCAACAACCAGCGCGGCGCCGCCGTCGCCTACCGGTTCAGGCTTCACCCGGGCCTCCGCAGCTTCAACTTCGGTTTCCGAGTCTGTTTGGCGTCCCCCATCGTGGACGACTGATCCCTGCGCCACTGAACACTGATCTTCTGACTTTCTGAACTCTGTCCGTCGCGCAGCGGCGGCGCGGGGCGCGCAGCGCGAGGGATGTTTTCTTGCTTGGGAAACCGGTGTCACGTAATACCACGGGGCCGGGCTAACCGGCAGGGTGTTGCGTCGATGCGCCGCTAATGTGTTTTCGACCGATTGAAGCCGCTAGCCACGGCGATCGAGGTGTCTCGTGAATGACGTAGTCTTTGTGCTTGGCGCTGGGGCATCGTTCGACACCGGAGTTCCCCTGATGCCTGCATTCCTTGATCGAAGTCGCGATCTTCTGACCAGCGGCAAGGTGAAGGACGTACGGGACAAGTTTGAAGTCGTATTCAAAGGGATCGAGGCGCTGCAGCGAGTCCACTCCAAGGCCGACATCGATATCCATAACGTCGAATCCGTCTTCTCTGCCTTCGAAATGGCCAAGCTGCTTGGAACCTTCGGTGCATTCTCCGAGGCCCAGCTCCGCGACCTGCTCGACGCAATGCCGACAGTGATCGCACGTACTGTCGAAGAAAGCATGATGCTATCGGTAGAGACGAAGGGGGAGTTCTCGCGAGTCTTGCCACCTGACGTCTACCGTCGATTCGGAGAGGAAATTCGCCCAATTTTGGCAGGAGACCGGCCAGAACGAAGCGTCACGGTTGGTACTCCCCGAGATGCGCCAGCATATACCGACACGCAATGTTCAAAACTCCGCGTTTCGTCCGATGGAATCACAGTGGGTCGCTTGCCTACTTGAAATGAGGTAGCACTCACTAGTAAGGGAGTATCCACACCGATCGATATGGAGGGTGCATGAGAACCAAATTCAAGCCCGGACTGTGCCTTGTCTGGATGCTCGCAAGCGCCACGACGGCGGCAGCGATCAGCTCGGCCGATCGCTGCGAGGCGGACAAGTTGAAAGCGGTCGCGAAGCTGACGTACTGCCGCCAGATGGCAGACGTACGGGCCGTCCGCCTCGGACTTTCGGCAGACTACGCGAAGTGCGAGAAGGACTTTGCGGGACGCTGGCTCCAGGCTGAGGCACGCGGTGGTTCGACATGCCCGACATTGGGCGATGCACCGCAGGTGCGCGCCGCCGTGACCTCGCGAACGAGCGGAATGACGGCAACCCTTGACGGCGCGTCGCTACCCGCATGCGGTGTGGCCTCCTTCGCTGATGCGGAATTTCTCGTCGTCGTCGCGCAGGCCTCACCTGGTCTCCACCCAAATGAAAACCGCCCGATTCTTCGGTACCTGCTATCCGACACCGGTAACATGACTCCGATCCCACCGATTCCAGCGGATACACTTGCGGGCGCGAGAACAGTTGCTTTCGACGCGAAGGGGGAGCTGTTCGTCGGCAACCGGCACGGCAGCTCATTTGGACGGGGCGGGATCAGCCGCTTTGTGTTCGATGCAGTCGGCTACCCGATCGCCAACGGCGAGATCGCCGTCGACGGGATCTCTGACGTGGAGGACCTCACGTTTTGCCCGAACGGCGAGCTGTTTGCTGTCGATGCCTCCATTCCCGCTATCCGGCGGTTCACGTTCTCAGTCGCCGGTGAGGTACTGGCCAATGGAATCATCGATATCCCAGCCAACGGTAAGCTCGCTTGCTCATCACAAGGCGAGTTGTTCTTCGCTCCCGCGGGCGGCCCGGTTCTGCGCTTTCTCATCGACCCTGTGACCGGTGCTGTGTCAGCCAACGGTTGGATCGCAGTTGGCGACGTGCCGAATCACCTTGCATTCGGCCCGAGCGGCGAGTTGTTCGTCAGTGACGGAGATACTGTGCATCGGGTGCTCTTCGATCTCGCCGGCGAGGCAACGCCCAACGGTTCGATTACCGTTCACGGTGCCGACGGAATTGCCGTCACGTCGGCTGGCGAGTTGCTCGTATCCGGTCACACCGCCGGCGGAATCCTGCGCTTCGTCGTCGATCCCGCACCGGCACAGCCGAACGGACAGGTCGAGACTGCGGCCCAACTCGGGGGAGTTGCGGTATATCGATTGGCCACAACTCCGTGACGTGCTGGTGAGGCAACATTCTGGGCAGCTTTGCCGTCTCAGCAGCAGCGCAAGCCGCGCCTGTCCACCCCGGCGGAGGCACGTTCAGTCACCAGCGACGGCGTAGCCTCAAATTTTTTCGCGTTTTGGCGCAGTAGGGGATGAAGTGGAGGTCCATCGAGGCGCGCCTCGGCACGCGCCACTATGCCCACCGCCGTGCACTGACACCTCTTCCTCCATAATGCCGGAGCGGGATCGTCCGGGGGCGCGGTACCATCGCCGCCAGGCGCTTCGGCTTTCGGCGAGGCTTCGGCCCACAAGCCCGCAGTTCGCTCGGCTCAATGGGGCTCCCCTACGCGGCCCCAGGGAGGGTTTCGAATTCCACTTCGATCGGCAGCTTCGAAACCGCACGTAGTTGAGCCATTCGAGACCGATGAGCTGGCCGTTGCGGTCCTTCAGGAGGACGACCTCATTGAACGTTTCCTCGCAGGCGTACTCGGATCGGGGCGCGCCGAACCAGACGGTCAGCGTCCGGCCTGTGGGATCGTGAAGGATTTTCAGGTCGGGCACCGGAGGGCTCTCCGTGTTGGGCGCGGCATCGGGCGAGGCTCAGGCGAACCGTAGTTCGATCCGGCCGGCGCGGCGGCGTACGGGCCCGACGACGATCTTCACGTCGTGCCCGAGCTTCGCGACCAACTCGAGCAGCTTGCTCTCGCTGATTCCGCGAAACTGGCCGCGCGTGACGCGCGAGACCTTGGCCTGGTCGATCCCGAGAAGCTTCGCCGCCGCCATCTGTGTCAATTGACGCTCCTCGATGACCCGCGCAATCTCTGCTGCGAGCCGCGACTTGCGCTGCATTTCGGCCGCATGCTCATAGCCCAGGTCGGCGTATACATTGTCGCTACCCGTTTCGATCGCGATATCCTGGTCTCGACTCATCTGGTTTCTCCTTGTGTCGCGCGCCATGCTTCGAAGTCCAGCTGTGCGGCCCTCAACCGCGAGCGGATCAGGTCTAGGTCCGCCTTCGGTGTACCGATGCCGGTCTTCGACTTCTTCTGAAAGCATTGCCGCACATAAACCCAGCCGGCGAAACGGACCGTGTCGACGGCACGGTAGGTGTCGCCGAAGAAGTCCTCGATGACTTCAAGCACACCGGCGGATCCGAATCCCGACAAGGCCTTCGCATCCGGATGTTTGCCGCCCGCCTGGGCGACATCGATCGCGTGTCCGAACACATCCTTGACGTCCTCGGGCATGCGGTCGAGGTCACGCTTGGAAGAACCCACCCATTTGAGCGGTTTGCGGCGCACCTCCGCCATGCCGATTTCTATGCCTGTTTGAGCATAGGCGAGTCAATCGGCTCCGCCAAGACAACAGCACGGGACTTCACCGCCGATCGGCGGAGGCGCGCCCCATTCACCTCGCCCAGGCACGGAGGATTCCGTGCGCCCGCGGGCGCGGTAAATCTGCCACGATCTGCCTCGGATTGTGGCGCCGAATCTGGTCGACCAGCCACTATCGGCGCGGGTCGTGGCGCGCCATTCCGTCGAACTGCTACTACTTCGGGCGCACGTCCTCAGCGGTGTGCCTCGCGGCAACGATTCGCCCTGACACTGAGGGAAAGACACGTCCCCCGGCCTGCTGGGATCGGCAGCCAATGTCGCTTCGAGATCATTGAAGGCTGCGGCGCATGGATTTCACGCCGAAACTCATTCGCTTCAGCCCGTGCAGAATGGGTTTCGACCTGAAACGATTCGTTGCGGGCTGCGCGGAACGGATTTCCGGCCGAAACCCGTTCGCTACGGCCCGCACGGAATGGGTTTGACGCCGAAACCCGTTCGCTACGGCCCGCACGGAACGGGTTTGACGCCGAAACCCATTCGCTACGGCCTGTGCGGAATGGATTTCAGGCCGAAACTCATTCGCTACAGACTGCACGGAATGGGTTTCACACTGAAACCCATTCCGTGCGGCCTCACTTGAACGTGTTTCACGGCGCAATACGTTTGCCGCAGGCCGTTCCGAATGAGTTTCACTCTCGGAGGGTGGAGGAGCGGCCCGAAGAAGATTCGCGGGGCGCCGCCCACTAGCCCTCGCGGTGCATCAGGGGGAGTTCGATGCCTTCGGGTAGGACGAAGAGGCCCTGGGCCTCGGCCGTGACTTTGCCGTGGCAGAGGATGCGGCCGCGGCTGAGGCATTTCTTGCCGTCGGCGCTCTCCGGTCCGTCGGCTTCGATCGTCAGTTCCTCGAATAGTGGCGTCGGGCGACGGTAGCGGATCGTCAGCGTACCGGTCATCGCCGGGACGCCGTGCTCGAAGTTGGCTTGCCCCAAAATCTGATCCAACAGCAGGGCTACGATGCCCCCGTGGGCGCAGCCCGGTGGTCCCTCGTGCGGCAACCCCAAAGTCAGCTTGGCGCGGAGCCCGCTCTCCGTACGTTCGACCTGCGTCGGCGGAAAGATCGGGTTGTAGTGCCAGTGCCGCGCGTTTCCGGCGAAGTAGGGACGCAGGTCCTCCGGTCCGGGTTCGACGTGTGCCTGCATGCGCGCCTTCTTGCCGCGCCGGCCGAGTCCTTCGAGCCTTTGGGCGATCTCATCGAGCGTCGCGCGTGCCTGCTCGAGGTCGTCGTGCGAGGTGTCGATCACCATCATGTTTTCGATGACACGCCGCATGCTGGCGGCCAGGGCGAGCAGTTCTTGCGGCGGCGTGATGCCGTAGGCGAGTGGTTTGCTGGACATGCGTTCTCCGGACTTTGTTCCCGTCGGATCGCCTGATAGTCGTCGGGGCGCGAGGAGGTTGCAAGCGTATGTCGAACCCGTTGGTATTGAACGACGAAGTGCGTTGCGGCGTGGTCATGACGGCCCAGGACCGCGCCTCGGTGTTGCGCCTGGCGCGCGCCTACGAGGACGCCGGCTTCGACTCGCTTTGGGTCGGCGACCACGTGTCCTTCTACATCCCGATTCTCGAGTCGCTGACGCTGCTGTCGTTCGTCGCCGGGGTGACCGAGCGCATTCGCCTCGGCACCAGCGTCTACCTGCTGCCGCTGCGGCATCCGACGACGACGGCGAAGGTGGCATCGTCGCTCGACGTCCTCTCCGGCGGCCGTTTGTTGCTCGGCATCGGTGTCGGCGGTGAATATCCGCCCGAGTTCGAGGCCTGTGGTGTGCCGGTGCAGCAACGCGGCAGTCGCGCCAACGAGAGCATCGAGGTGCTGCGCAAGCTGTGGGCGGGCAAGTCCGGACACGCCGGGCCGCATTTCGAATTCGGTCCGGTGTCGCTCGACCCGAAGCCGCTGCAAGCGGGTGGGCCGCCCATCCTGATCGGCGGCCGCAAGGAGCCGGCCTTCCGGCGTGCGGGACGACTGGGGGACGGCTACATCTCGCACATGTGTTCGGCCGAGATGTACCGCGAGAATCTCGACAAGATCGCTGGCTATGCCGCCGCCGCTGGACGTCAGGACGTGCGTTTCCACACCGCGGCCTTCCTCTTCACCATTCTCGACGACGACTACGACGCGGCGCTCGCGAAGGCGGAGCAACTGCTGCAGATGATCTACAACCGGCCCTTCGGCGAAGCGGCCAAGAAGTACTGTCTGCTCGGGCGCACCGAGGATTGTCTCGAACAGCTGCATGCCTTCACCCGCAGCGGCTGCCGTGAGTTCGTGCTGTCGCCGCTGATGGATCCCGACGAGTTCCTCGCACGGGCCGGTGGCGACCTGCTCGCCGGCGTGCGCGCGCTGGGGTGAGCCGGGGCGGCTTGCGCCAGGCTCGCTTCTGCGGCGTCATGGTCGGTACATGAGCGAGCGACGCGACCAAGTCCTAGCGGTTCTGCAGCGCTACTGGGGCTACGATACCCTGCGCCCCCTGCAGGCGGAGACCATCGACGCCGTCCTGGCGGGGCGCGATTCGCTCACGGTTCTGCCCACCGGGGGCGGCAAGTCGATCTGTTATCAGGTGCCGGCGGCGGTGCTCGAGCGTACGGAAATCGTCGTGTCGCCGCTGATCTCGTTGATGAAGGACCAGGTCGACGGCCTACGTGAGGCGGGCTATCCGGCAGCGGCGCTGTACAGCGGGTTGGCCTTCGAGGACGTGAAACGGATCGAGTGGGAGACGGTGGCGGGCAAGAATCGGCTGCTGTTCGTATCGCCCGAGCGCCTGGTCACCGATCGTTTCCTCGACCTCCTCGACCGACTACAGGTGCGTGCCTTCCACGTCGACGAAGCCCATTGCATCAGCCATTGGGGCCATGACTTTCGCCCGGAGTACCGCCGGCTGACCCTGTTGCAGGATCGATTCCCGCAAGCGAGTTTGCACGCCTATACCGCGACCGCCACCGAGCGCGTACGGCACGACATCGTCGCGCAGCTGCGGTTGCGTCAGCCGCAGGTGTTGGTGGGGCGTTTCGACCGGCCGAATCTGATCTATCGCATCGTGCCGCGGGTCGACGTCGAGCGCCAGGTGCGGGCGGCGGTGCAGCGCCATGCCGGCCAAGCGGTGATCGTCTACTGCATCAGTCGTAAAGAAACCGAGTCGCTCGCTTCATTTCTCCAGTCGGCCGGGGTTCGCTGCGTCTTCTACCACGCGGGCATGGAGGCGACGCAGCGTGCCGCGGCGCAGGATGCCTTCATCAAGGAAGACGTCGACGTCGTCGTCGCCACCGTGGCGTTCGGTATGGGCATCGACCGCAGCAACGTACGCGCCGTGATCCATGCCGGCATGCCGAAGTCGATCGAGCACTACCAGCAGGAAACCGGACGTGCCGGGCGCGATGGCCTCGAGGCGGAATGTCTGCTCCTCTATTCCGGCGCCGACGGCATCCGTTGGGAACAGCTCATGGAGAAGGCGGCACGCGACAACGAAGGGGATGCCGCAGGGCTGGCCGCATCGATCGAATTGCTGCGGCACATGCGCCGCTTCTGCAGCAGCGTACGTTGCCGCCACCGACAGCTGACCGAGTACTTCGGCCAAGTCTATGAGAAGGAAAACTGCGGTGCCTGCGACGTCTGTCTCGACGAGGTCGACGGTATCGGCGACGGCACGGTCACGGCGCAAAAGATTCTCTCCTGCGTCGCGCGGGTCGAGCAACGGTTCGGCGTAGAACACGTCGTCGACGTGCTGCTCGGCGCCGATACCGAGCGAGTGCGTCGCTGGCGCCATGAGCAGCTGAGCACCTACGCCTTGTTGAAGGGCATGAAACGCAAGGAGTTGACGGATCTGGTCTATCAGCTGCTCGACGACGGGGTCCTCGAACGTAGTGCGGACGACCGACCGATGTTGCGTCTCAACGAGGAGTCGTGGCGTGTTTTGCGCGGCCAGCGGCAGGTGAAACTGCGGGTGGCACCGACGGCGGTGAAGACGAGCAAGGCGGAGACGACTTCGTGGGAGGGCGTGGCGCACGGCCTATTCGAACGGCTTCGGGCGATGCGCCGCGAGTTGGCGCAAGAACGGGGCGTGCCGCCGTATGTCATCTTCAGCGACGCCTCGTTGCGCGACATCGCCCGGCTGCGGCCGCGCACGCTCGACGAACTTTTGCTCGCCCATGGCGTCGGTCAGAAGAAACTGGCCGACTTCGGCCCACTCGTGTTGGCCGAAGTGGCCGCCTTCGAAGAGCAGGGTTGAGGCAAAGGGAGGCCACCGAGGCGCGCCGACGGCGAGAGGGAACTCTCTGCGTCGCCGCGCCTCGGCGTTGTTTCAGAGCCCTAGTGCGCCGCGCAGCCCCTTGATGCCGCCGTGGTAGATGCCTTCGACCATCTGCGCCGCTTGCTCGTCGGTCATGCCGGCGGCGTCGAAGGTGGCACTCCAGGTGATCTGCGACTTGCCCGGCTCGGTGTCGGCGACGGTGAAGGTCGACAGGTAGTTGCTCAAGGGCAGCGGCGCCTCGACGATCGAATAGCTGAAGGTGCGCGTGGCGTCGTCGAGCGACTCGAGCTTTTCGCGGATCACCATGTCGCCGAGCTTGATCGTGCGTACCGCGCCGACGCCTTCCTTGTCCACCTCACAGCTGCTCAAGCCAGGCGACCAGCGCTGCACGCCGCCGAAGTCGCGCACGATGTCCCACACCTGCGCCGCGCTGGCGGCGATTTCCTTCTGTACGGTTGCTCGGCCCATGCTCGTTTCCTCCGTGGATGATGGTGTTCAGGCTGCTGGTTGGCGCGACAGGCGGCCGCGCAGGCGTCCTACCTGACGACGGCTCCACGCCGCAAGATTCTCGAGAGCGATGTAGAAGACCGGCACGATGAGCAACGTCAGCAGCATGGACGAAAACATGCCGGCCGCCGTGGCCACCGCGAGGGGTGCACGCGTCTCGGCCCCCGGGCCGATACCCAAGGCGGCCGGCAGCACGCCGAAGATCATCGAGATGGCCGTCATCAACACCGGACGCAAGCGCACCGGCGCGGCGGTGGACATCGCCGTCTCGGGGTCCATGCCGCCGCTTTGCAGTTGGTTGGCGTAGTCGACCAGCAGGATCGAGTTCTTGGTGACCAGGCCCATCAACAGCACGATGCCGATGAGGCTGAACATGTTGAGGGTCATGCCCGCGGCGTACAACCCGCCCAGAGCGCCGACCATGGAAAAGGGCAGGGCGAGCATGACCGAAATCGGCAGGATGAAGCTCTCGAACTGCGCGGCGAGCAGCATGTAGATGATGATCACCGTCAGCAACAGCATCTGCGCCACTTGCTCGGCGCTTTGCTGCATGGTCTCGGCTTGGCCCGTGAGCTCGAGGCGGACGCCGCTCGGCAGAATGTCCTTGGCGGCGGTGCGCGCGATCTGCACGGCCTTGGACAAGTCCAATCCTTCGAGGTTGGCGCTGACCTTGACGCTACGCTGACGGTTCGAGCGCGAGATCGTCGCCGGCGAGGCGCCGGTGGTGAGCGAGACCAGGTTGCGCAACTCGACCACCTTGCCGTCGCGGGCGCGTACGGAGAGGCCTTCGATCGCCTTGGGATCGTCACGGTCCTGCGCGTCGAGGCGCATGCGGATGTCGTAGCGCAGGCCGTGTTCCTTGAACACGCCGATGTCGAGACCGCCGATCATCATCTGGATGACCCGGGCCAGGGTGATGGCGTCGACGCCCAGCGCCGCCGCTTTTTCGCGATCCGGCACGACGCGCAGCTCCGGTTGGCCGACGTCGAGGTCCTTGTCGAGGTCGATGAAGCCGGGGACCTGCTTGAGGTACTGGATGAGCTTGGTGGCGTAGGCGTCGAGTTCGTGGATCGGCAGGTTGCCGCGGATCTCCACCTGGAACTTGCCTTCAGTGCTGAACTGGCCCGAGGGATCGCTGATGGTGAAGCGTTGGCCGGGAATCTTGCCGAGCACCGCACGCGCCTCGCGCATGATTTCGAGCGACGTGCGGTTGCGTTCTTCCGCCGGGACGAGCGTGCTGAACACGGCCCCTGCGTTGGGACGTCCCACCGAGGTCGAGGTCGTCGTGCCTAGTCCCTCGAACACCGCGGATCGTTCCGGCATGTCGAGAAAGTATTGCTCGTTCTGTAAGAGGATCTTCTCCGTGGCCGGTAGACTGGTGCCGGGGGCCGTCTCGAACTGCATGAAGACGATGCGTCCGTCCGTCGAGGGAAAGAACTCACCTCCCAAACGGCTGCCGAAGCTGATCGATAGGCCGAAGGAGGCCAGCGCGAGGATCGTCGTGATCACTTTGTGGCGAAGCGTCCAGCCGAGGGCCGCGCGGTAGCCGTTCTCCATGGCGACGAAGGAGCGTTCGAGAATGTGGTAGAGGCGACCGTGCTGCGTCGCCGACGGTGCGGCGAGGCGTGCCGCCAGCATCGGCGTGACCGTCAACGCGACGAACAGCGAGATGATGACGGAGCCGGCGACGGTGACGCCGAGTTCGCCGAGGAAGTTGCCGATGATGCCCTCGGCGAATGCCACCGGCAGGAACACGGCGGCGATCGAGAAGGTTGCCGCCGTCGCCGCCAAGGCGATTTCGCGCGTGCCGACACGCGCCGCTTCGAACCCGTCCAACCCCTCTTCGCGGTGACGCTCGATGTTTTCCAAGACGATGATCGCGTCGTCGACCACGACACCGACGGCCAGCGTCATGCCGAGCAAGGTCATGACGTTGAGGGTGTAACCCATGGCCCAGACGAGACCGAAGGTGGCGATGAGAGACAGCGGAATGGCGGCGGCGACGATCAACGTCGGGGCGCCGCGTCGGATGAAGATGTAGACGACGAACACTGCCAGCAGACCGCCGAAGATCAGGGAGAAGGTGGTCTCGGCCACCGACTCGCGGATCGACATCGAGAAGTCGACGAACTCGTCGGAGTCGACGACCTCGATGCCCTCCGGCAGCAGCGGACGCAGCGCCTCGATGCGGGCCCGCACCTGGTCGACGATGGCGACGGTGTTGGCGTCGCTTTGCTTGAGGATGCCGGTGACGACCGCGGGCATGCCGTTGTAGCGCACGATGCTGCGGCGGTCCTCGGTGCCGTCCTCGACGCGCGCCACGTCGCGCAGGTGCACCGTGGCGTCGCCGCGCGTCGCCACCACCATGCGTTCGAGTTCGGCGATCGAACGGAACTCGGCCTCGGTCTTGACCTGCCACTCGACGCGTTGCCCTTCGATGATGCCGCCCGGCACGTCGATGTGCTCGCGCCGCAGGGCGTCGAAGACGTCGTTCGAAGCGAGCCCGCGGGCGCGCAACTCGTCGGCATCGAGCCAGATGCGGATGTTGCGGTCACGCTTGCCGAGCAACTGCACGCCGCCGACGCCGGGAATGGTTTCGAGCAGCGGCTTGACGTGGCGGCGGACGTATTCGCTGACCTCGACCGCCGGTCGCGTGTCGCTGCGGAAGGGCACATAGAGGATCGGAAACGACCCCATGCGCATCTTCTCGACCTGCGGCGGCTCGACCTCGGGGGGAAGGTGGCGGCGCGCCTTGGCGACTTGATCGCGCACGTCCTGGATGGCGGTGTCGAGATTGACGCCGAGCTGGAACTCGACGATGACGCGGCCGACGCCGGGATACGAGATGGAGTGCAGCTTGCGCACGCCGGAGATGGTGCCGAGCTGCTCTTCGAGCACGTCGACGACGTCCTGTTCGATGCCCTCGGGCGTGGCGCCCTCGAGCTCGGCGGTGACGATCGCCTGCGGAAACTCCATCTTGGGGTACTGGTCGACCCCGAGGCGAATGTAGCCCTGCCAGCCGAAGACCAGCAGGGCCAGCGCCATGATCCAGGTGAGGACCGGGCGCTTGATGGCGACGTCGGAGAGGTTCACTGGAGGACCCCGGTTTCGGCGGCGATGTCGCGCGGCTTGCTGTCGCCTTCGACGACCTGCACGACCATGCCGTCGACGAGATCCATGTGGCCGCGGGTGACGACGATCTCACCGGGCGTCAGGCCCGAGCGGATCTCGACGAGATGGTCGTGGAACACACCGATCTCGACGCGTTGCAGCTCGACGCGCGGCCCTTCGACGACGCGGAATACGACGGCGCCTTCCGAGCGCTGCAGTACCGCCTCGTCGGGGACCATGACGACCCCCTTGCGCAACGAGATCCCGAGATCGGCGCGGGCGAAGAGGCCGGGCCGTAGACGTCCGTCGTCGTTGGGCAGCGTCGCCTTGACGCGCAGCGTGCGGCTGGCCGAGTCGATCGTCGGCGAAATGATGTCGACCGTCGCGGGAAACGATTCACTCGGGTACGGGGCGACACGCACCTCGACCTTTTGCCCAGGGCGGACCACCGAGGAATCGATTTCCGAAACGTGAAAGACGATTTCGAGCGGGTTGGGCGCGACCAATTCGAGGAGCGGCGTGCCGATGCCGACGAAGGCAGCGAGGTTGACGTGGCGCGTGCCGGCGACCCCGGCGAAGGGCGCGCGCACGGTGGCGTCCGCCAGCGCCTTTTCGGACAGCTTCAGCATGGCGCGCGCGCCTTCGAGGCGCGAGCCCGCCAACTGGAGTTGCAGGTCGGCCTCGTCGAGTTGCGAGCTCGAGGTGACCCCTTGTTTCTGTAGCGACCGCACCCGTTCGGTCTGGCGCTTCTGTTGCGTCAGGCTGGCCTCGGCCTGGACGAGTTGCGCCTTGGCCGCGTCGAGTTCGAGGCGGCGGCGCTCCGGGTCGATCTCGAGCAGAACCTGTCCCTTTTCCACGGGTTGGCCGGTGTCGGCGGCGATTTGCGTGATGACGCCGCCGACTTCGGCGGCGACGACGGTGTGCAGGGTCGCCTGCAACTCGCCGGTGACCTCGATGCGGTGTTCGAGATCGACGGCGACGACGGGGGCGGTGATGACGCGCGGGGCCTCGACGACGGGTGCGGGGGGCGGCTCCTGGCAGGCGGCGAGGAGCAGGGTGGGCACGAGGGCGAGGCACCAGCGGCGGCGCGGCGCGGAGCGAAGGGGCGATACGGACATGAAGGGAATTCCTGCGGCAGCGATGGGAGCCTGGGGCAATGGGCGCGATGACGAAGACGCGGCGGGCTCCTCCTCCCGCCGTGGTGACGTATGTCAGATGACATTTGTCAGTCAAGATGCGGCGTGCGCGTTGACGCGGCGGCGGCTCCTGACGTAAGCCTCCCGCGTCCGCATGGAGTCGGTCCGTCCCAAACCGTTCGGCCGGGCGTCCCAAGCCCGCTTCGTCGCCGCCCCGGGGAGAGCATGTCCGCTCGCGCTCTGAGCGCCGTCGAATCCTACGTCGAGGCCCGCAACGGCGGCGACCTCGCCGCTCTCCTCGATCTCTTCGGCGAGGACGCCATCCTGCGCGACGGCGGCCAAAGTCTCGCGGGCCACGACGACCTGCGTGGGTATTTCGAGGCGCGGCATCGCCTGCACGCCTGTCCCCTCACCATCGCTCGCCTACTGTCCGACGGCAACGTCGCCATGGTCGAACTGTGGCGCGCCGTTCCGACCGATGCCGAGGAGCGACGCCATGCCGTCGAGGTGCTCATCGTCGACGGTGACGGACTCATCCAGGAACTCAACGTCTACCGCTGGGAAACGAACGGAGAGAGCGCATGAAGCTCGAAGACATGGTCCTGATCAGCGTCGACGATCACGTCGTCGAGCCGCCGCACGTCTTCGAACGCCACGTGCCCATGGCCTACCGACACCGTGCCCCGCGCATCGTCAAGGGCCGCAACGGCGAGGACCTCTGGGAGTACGAAGGGCAACTGCGGCCGAACGTCGGCCTCAACGCCGTCGCCGGGCGCCCACCGGAGGAGTACGGCTACGAGCCCACCAGCTACGAGCAGATGCGCCCGGGGTGTTGGGACATCCACCAGCGTATCCGCGACATGAACGCCAACGGCGTACTCGCCTCGATGTGCTTCGGGTCCTTCCCGTCGTTCTGCGGCAAGTTGTGGGCCGGCGCCAAGGACAAGCCACTGGCCCACATCATGTTGCAGGCCTACAACGACTGGCACATCGACGACTGGTGCGCGACGTACCCCGGCCGCTTCATTCCGCTGGCGCAGCTGCCGTTGTGGGACATCGGCTTGATGACCGACGAGGTCGGCCGTGTCGCCGCCAAGGGCTGCCGCACCGTCATCCTCCCCGAGAACGTGGTGCTTCTCGGCCTACCATCTTTGCAGGATCCCGCCTGGAACCCGTTCTGGCGCGCCTGCTGCGATGCCGGCACCGTCATCGCCATCCACATCGGCAGCGCCGGCACCCCGACGCCGTCGTCGCCCGATGCGCCGGTCGAAACGATGATGGCCGGCATCCCGATCAACTGCTTCAACGCCGCCACCGACCTCGTCTATTCCCCGGTGCTGCGCAAGTTTCCCGACCTGCGCATCGCCCTCTCCGAAGGGGGCATCGGCTGGGTGCCGTATTTCCTCGAACGCATCGACGCGATCTACGAACGGCACCACGTCTGGACCGGTCAAGACTTCGGTCGCGAGCGCCCGAGTGACGTCTTCCGGCGCCATTTCCTCACCTGCTTCATCGAAGACCGCATCGGGTTGCAGATGCGCCACGAGGTCGGCGTCGACCGCATCGCCTGGGAGTGTGATTACCCGCATTCCGACACCACCTGGCCCCAGTCGCCCGAGCGCCTCGCCGAGAGTCTCGCCGGCGCCAGCGACGAGGACGTCGACAAGATCACCCATCGCAATGCGATGCATTGGTTTCATTTCGACCCGTTCGAGCGTCTCGGCGGAAGAGAGGCCTGCACCGTCGGCGCCTTGCGCGCCCAAGCGAGCGATGTCGACCTGTCGCTGCTGCGCAACAAAGGCGGCAAGCCACCGGCGGCGGACCCGACGCGCCCGGTGAGTGCGGGCGATGTCTTGCGCCAACTGGCGACCTCCCTCGACGGCGGCCGCGGCGTCCCGGGGGCACGATGAACTTCAGTCCCTACGACTACGAGATTCACGAGAACCCGTTTCCGACCTATCGTTGGCTGCGCGACGAACACCCGCTCTACCGCAACGACGACATCGGCTTCTGGGCGCTGTCGCGGCACGTCGACGTTCTCGAAGCCTTCAAACGCACCGATCTCTACTCCAACGCCCAGGGCGTATCGCTCGAGCGTTCCAGCCAAGGCGATGCCTCGGCGGTGGCGTCGTTTCTCGCCATGGATCCGCCGCGCCACGATCATCTGCGGGCGCTGGTGTCGAAGGGATTCACGCCGCGGCGGGTGAACGATCTCGAACCGGAGATCCGTGCCCTGGCCCGGCGCTACGTCGGCCGCATCGCCGGCCAAGGCGGCGGCGACCTGATCGGCGACTTCGCCGGCAAGTTGCCGATGGACGTCATCAGTGCCTTGCTCGGCGTGCCCGACGACGACCGCGATACCCTACGTCATTGGGCCGACACCGTACTGCACCGGGACGAGGGGGTCAGCGAAATCCCGGCGGCGGGCATCGAAGCGGCGGGTCGGCTGTTGGGCTACTTCCAGCAGTTGGTGGCGGATCGACGGCGCCGGCCGACGGAGGATCTGCCGAGTGCCCTGTTGGCCGCCGAGATCGACGGTGAGGCGCTGGCCGACCGCGAGGTGATCGCGTTTCTGTTCTTGATGATCATCGCCGGCAACGAAACGACGACCAAACTCCTCGGCAATGCCGTCAACGCGCTGTGGCGTGACCCCGAACAGCGGCAGTTGGTGCGCGACGACGCGGGTCGGATCCCGGCCTGGGTCGAAGAGACGCTGCGCTACGACAGTTCGACGCAAATGTTGGCGCGCACCGTGACGCAGGCGGTGACGCTGCATGGGCGGACGATGCAGCCGGGCGACAAGCTATTGTTGTTGGTCGGTTCGGCCAACCGCGATGAGAGAGTCTTTCCCGACGCCGATCGCTTCGACCTACGTCGCGACACGAGCCAGCACATCGCCTTCGGCAAGGGGACGCACTTCTGTCTCGGTGCATCGTTGGCGAGGCTGGAGGCCCGGGTGGCGCTGGAGGAATTGATGGCGACGCTGCCGCACCTCGAATTCGACTTCGACCGCATGCAGCGGGTGCATTCGCCCAACGTCCGCGGCTTCAGCTCGATCCCGATCCGCCTGCCGTAGCCATGCTTCAGCGCGCGGTCGACTCGCCCGCCGCTGCTGCTGCCGCGTCGATCATCTGGGCGAGGCGCACCCCGGCCTTTTGCAGTTGCTCGCGGGTGATCGCGGCGGCGCGCTCGAAGTAGGCCGGTGTCACCTTGGCGTACGAACGCAACCAGCAGTGACGCACCGTTTCCGGCAGGTCGTAGACGAAGCTCTCGCATAGCTGGAACGACTCGTTGGTCCAGCCGATGACGTCGCCGGCGAGCCAGGCCCGAGCCTGGTCGGGGTCGATGGCGGCGGCGAGTTCGGTTCCCGACTTCGGCCAGCGCAGGCGGGCGCGCCGGACGATGTGGTCGTCCCAAATCGTGTGCAGGTTGAGTGGGCCCTTGCGACCGCGTCGTTCGCAAGGGCCGTACTCGCCGAAGAAGTCGACGAGCACGCCGTTGCCGCCGCGGTCCTCGGGGCGCCCGGCGTGCAGCGGTTGGTGCACGTCGCCGACGAAGTGGGCCAGGAACTTGAGAGCCTCGGCGCGCCGGCGTTTGGGCAGACGCGGGTTGGCCAACTGTGCGGCGTAATGTGGGATCGCCCAGGTGACACAGCGCTGCGGTGGCGCACAGTCGCGCTCGGCCACATAGCCCCGGCTGCCGGGCGGCACGTTGACGAAGTGGTAGGCATAGGTGTGGGCGAAAGGGCCGTCCTTGCCCTTGACGGTATCGGCCCAGACGCAGGAGTCGGAGAAGGTGCGCCGCGCTTGCGGGTCGTTGCGGCGCAGGTCGAGCACGTAGGCTCGGGCGCGCGGCGTGAAGCGCTGCCAGGCGATCTCGCACAGGATCCGATGGCCCTCGGCGGACCAAGCGAGACAGGTACTGGGGACGAAGAGCAGGCAGGCGAGAAGAAGCGAGCGCTTCATGCAGGCGGATGCGGCGGAAGGCACGAAGCGTCAGGCGAAAGGCGCTCGTTCGAGCCTTTCACCTGACGCCTTGCGCCTTCCGCCCGAGGGTCGTCAGTCGAGTCGTTCGATGATGGTGGCGTTGGCCATGCCGCCGCCTTCGCACATCGTCTGCAGGCCGAAACGCCCACCCGTGCGCTCGAGGGTGTTGAGCAGGGTCGTCATCAGGCGGGCGCCGCTGCAGCCCAGCGGGTGGCCGAGGGCGATGGCGCCGCCGTTCTGGTTGACGCGCTCCGGATTGGCCTTGAGTTCCTTCTGCCACGACAGCACCACCGGGGCGAAGGCCTCGTTGATCTCGACGGCGTCGATTTGGTCGAGCGTCATGCCGCAGCGCTTGAGCACGTTCTGCGTCGCCGGGATCGGCGCGGTCAGCATGATGACCGGGTCGACGCCGCCGAGGGCGAAGCCGTGGAAGCGAGCGCGCGGGCGCAGGCCGAGGGCGAGGGCCTTCTGCTTCTCCATGACCAGTACGGCGCTGGCGCCGTCGGTGATCTGGCTGGAGTTGCCGGCGGTGATGACGCCGTCGGCTTTGAAGGCGGGGTTGAGGCTCGACAGCTTCTCGTAGGTCGAGTCGGCGCGGATGCCCTGGTCCGTCGCCACCTGCTCGACGCTGCCGTCCGGGTGCTTGATGTCGAGGGGCACGATCTCGTTGGCGAACCAGCCGTTGCGCGTCGCCGCGGCGGCCTTGAGGTGCGAGCCGAGCGAGAACTCGTCGAGTTCCTTGCGGCTGAGGTCCCACTTCTTGGCGACGATCTCCGCCGACAGACCCTGCGGGATGATGCCACCGGCGCCGTAGAGGTTGGCCTCGGCGTAGCGCTTCATCATCGTCGGACCGAACGGGTCGCCACCGGCGATGACGCTGGCGCCCATCGGCACGCGGCTCATCGACTCGACGCCGGCGGCGATGACGACGTCATAAGCGCCGGCGATGACGCCCTGCGCGGCGAAATGCAGCGCCTGCTGGCTCGAACCACACTGGCGGTCGACGCTGGTGCCACACACGGTCTCGGGAAAACCGGCGGCCAAGGCCGCGTTGCGCGCAATGTTGAGCGACTGGTCGCCGACCTGGCTGACGCAGCCCATGATGACGTCCTCGACTACGGCCGGGTCGAGACCGGTACGCTCGACGAGCGCCTTCAAGGTGGCGGCGGCGAGGTCGACGGGGTGCCAGCTGTGCAAGGCGCCGGTGGCCTTGCCGCGTCCGAGCGGCGTGCGGACGGCGTCGACGATGACGGCTTCGCGCATGATGATTTCCTCCTGATGCGTGCGTGTCGTTCCGCGCCTCCGAATGGGCGCGTATCCGGAGATGCATCGCAGAGAGCGCGCCCTGGTGCAATCCCGGGTGCTCGGCGTCGCTGCCCATCCGCCTCATCGACGGGCGAGGGTCGCTCGTCGGAGGGAATGGTTTCCCGTCTGCTGGCGACGGTTGGCTCGGAGCGTGAGGAAGTGGTAGCCAGCCGAGGATGAAAAGTTCCTTGCTCGTAGCTTTGGTTTCCGGATGTCTGCTCTCGGCTTGCGCCAGCCAGGTGGCCCCGCCGCCGGCGCCGACGATCGCCGGGGAGATGGGCGCCACCGCCACCGGCGGCGTGCGCCGCGAGGCGGTCACGCTGCAAGCGACCGTCGTCGACGTCGACCGGCGGGAGCGCGTCGTCACCCTTCTCGGGCACGACGGATCGCGCGATCGAGTCCGCGTTGGCGATGACGTTCGCAACTTCGATCAGATCAAGAAGGGTGACGTCGTCATCGTGACCTACTACCAAGCGATCGCCTTCGACGTGCTCGACCCGGACGACGACCGCGACGAGGCCACCGAGACGGTCGGCGTCGCCGCGGCGGCGCTCGGCGACCTGCCGGGCGGCTTGGCCGCCCGCAGCCGAACCCTCGTCGTGCATGTCGTCGAAATCGACGAACAGCACGGCACCGCGGTGCTGCGCGGGCCGGAAGGCGACACCACCGAGGTCGACGTGCTCAACCCGGCGGCCTTCGAGAAGGTCAAGGTCGGCGACAAGGTCGAGATCCGGCTGACCGACGCCCTGGCGATCGACGTGCAGCGCACCGCGCCGTAATTCTCTCTTCCCGCCATCGAGCGGGAGCTGGAGGCGCCGCCGTCAGCGGTCGTAGTACAGCTCCCGCTTCTCCCACTCGACGATACCGGTCTCCGGCGGCACTACCGCCCGGTGCAGCTCGATGCGCAAGCGCGTCCACTGCGGATGCTCGGCGAAAACCGCCGCGGCGAACGCATCCGGTCGCGCCAGCCGCCGCAACCATCGGTAGCGCTCGAGGAACTCGCTCGCCAGCTGCCGCAGATGGGGCGAGGGTGCCGGCAAGGGCTCGCTGGTGCTGCCGCCGTCGCGTCCGCCGTACACCTCCAGCGCCATCGGCGCCAAGCGGGGCTCGGCATACATGCCCCAGCCCGCCAACTTCCACGGACTCAGGTCGTACGCGAAGCAGAGGCAAAGGTGCACCGCCGGCCAGAGCGTCAGGACGAAGAGCGCTACGCCGACCAGGCGGCTTTTGCGGTCGGTCGCCATCAGTAGAACACGACCTCCGGAGCCAGCCCCAGGCGCGAGGCGAGGAGGCCGGCCAGCACCAAGGCGAACCAAGGGCGCGAAGCGCGGGTCCAGTCGGCCGCCGGGAACAGGCACGCCAAGTTCAGGAAGACGAGGCCGAAGAACAGTTCTCGCGCCCCGATCTCGATGGCCGCGACCAAGGCGAAGGTCGCCAACGTCGCCCCGACGCGTGTCTGCCGCCAGGCGAGGAACACCGGCAGCAGCAATTCGGCGACCCAAACCACATTCGAAGCCAGCAGCAAGCCGAGGCTGTGCACCCGATACGGGCCGTCACCGACGGCACCGTCGAACTGGAGTAGACGCTCGTACTCCGCCGCGTCCAAGAGCGGCCGAAGGATCGGCCGAAACGATTCGGTGGACAGCGAAAACGCCAGGTACTGGCCGAAAAAGTAGTGCCCGTGCACCAGTTTCTGCAGGCCGGCGTAGAACAGTACGACGCACAGGAGCCAACGCGCCGCCCGCACCATGAGGATGCGATCGGCAGCGACATCCGGCCGCAGCAAGGCGCACAAGAGGCAGAGAGTCAGTTCGAGATAGGCGTGATTGCCGGGCGCCGGGAATTCGCGCCAGAGAATGACCGACAGGATCGCCGCGAGGGCGACGAACGAGCCGCGCTCCAGCCGTCGATCCCATCCGGCGCAGACCGCGACCGTCGTCAGGCCGAGCAGCACGGCTTCGACATCGCCCACCGCTTGCCAGTGCCGCAGGGCGCGGCACCATGCCTCGACGCCGACGATCCACAACAAGATCTGGCGAAAGGCCGCGACCCGGTCGAGGCTCGGCACACCCGCGGCGTCGTCTAGGAAACGCAGGTAGCCGCCGGGCGGGGTCGTCGTGTCGTCGGTCATGGGGAATCGCGGCCGTGGCGCGATGTAGCACGCTCGGACCCCTGGGAGCACCTCAAAAAAACCTTTGACTCCCCGCCTGCAAACCAAATAGGGTGCACGAAGATTTTCTGTCAGCTTTTGGTGAGGTTCTCGGGTCCGGGGGGCAACGCCGGTATGG
Organism: uncultured Binatia bacterium (SeqCode); assembly: GCA_964524885.1. GTDB lineage: Bacteria > Desulfobacterota > Binatia > HRBIN30 > HRBIN30 > CALJUJ01. The sequence continues at coordinate 369,336 of CAZGEJ010000001.1, read as the reverse complement.
GTAAGGCGCCAATCGTGCGGCAACAGGGGATGCGGGTATGAGGAAACTAACGACGCTGGGCGTGTGTACGGCTCTGATTCTCGGCCTCGCGGCGACGGTCGTCGCCCAGGGCGCGCCGCCCGATGCGGCGCAATCGGCTTGCATGCAGTCGATCGATCGGAGCGCCGCCACGTTGGCCAAGTCGCAGGGCCGCGAAGTGCGCGGCTGCGTCACCCTGGCGACCCGCGGCAAACTCGGTACCGAGCCGCCGACGCTCGAACTCTGCATCACCTCGGATGCGAACGACAAAGTCGCCCGCAGCGTCAAGAAGGCCGTCGGTGACGAGATCAAGCGCTGCGTTCCCGCCGACCTGCCGACGTTCGGCATCCCCGCTCTCGCCGGAGCCTACGCCCCGCCTGCCGAAAAGAATGCCTACGACGCCAATGTGCACACGACCTATGTCGGAGGGATGGACGAGGCCGTCATCGGAGCGCAGACCGTCTTCGCGGGCGACCTGCTCGGCAGCGACCGGGACGGCGCGGTGCGGCTGGGTCGGCTCGATGCCGCCGGCGCGCGTTGCCAGGTGAAGGTGTTCAAGTCGGCGCTGCAGTGTTTCGAGAGCAAGCGAAAGCTCTACGGCAAGTGCAAACTCGGACTCCTCAAGAACGGCACGGCCTCCAACACGGGCCAGATCAACGCCGCCTGCCTGCAGTCGGGCGCCAACTTCACCGGCATTCTCAGCGATGCCACGCGCATCCAGGCGAAATGCACCAAGAAGATTGCCGCGACCCTCACCGACGAATGTCCTGGTGTCGACCTGGGTCTGGTCTTCCCCGGCCCCTGCAGCACGCGCGACGGCAGCAATAGCGACTTCGCCGATTGCGTCGTCGAACGCATCAACTGCCGGTACTGCCAGGAATTGAACGTCAGCAACGCATCCGGCCTCGACTGCGACGTCTTCGACGACGGTAGCGACAACAACAGCTGCAACAACCTCCTCGGCGGCTGCGGCGACGGCTTCGTCGATGTCGCCACCGAGGAATGTGACGACGGCAACACCGACGATGGCGACTGCTGTTCGTCGAGCTGCACCCTCGACGCCGAGGGCGTGAGCTGCGGCAGCGGCAGCAGCAACGAATGCACCCAGCCGGATACCTGCGACGGCAACGGCACCTGCCGCTCCAACCACGCCTCCGAGGGCACGCTGTGCGCGGACGACGGCAATGACTGCACCGCCAACGTCTGCAACGACAACGGCGAGTGCACGCATCCCAATCTGGATGCGGGAGCCGCCTGCGGCAGTCAGGCCGACGACGCATGCACCGATCCCGACACCTGCGACGGCAGCGGTACCTGTTCCGACAACCACGCCGCCGCCGGTAGCGCGTGTGACGATGATGACAACGTCTGCACCGATGATCTGTGCGATGGCTCGGGTACCTGCAACCACAATCCCAACACGGCCTCGTGTGACGATGGCGCGTTCTGCAACGGCAGCGATACCTGCGCCGCCGGGAGCTGTTCGCAGCACGAGGGGACGCCTTGCGACGGTCCGGACGGCGACGACGACTGCTCCGAGACGTGCGACGAAGTGAACGACACGTGCGACGGCGCCGATGTCGAAGGTAGCGAATGTGACGACGAACTCTTCTGCAACGGCAGCGACACCTGCTCCGGCGGTACCTGCAGCAGCCACGCCGAGGCCCCCTGCGCCGGACCGGACGGCGACGACGATTGCCGCGAGAGTTGCAACGAGGAAACCGACACCTGCAACGCCAACGACACCAACGGTTCGAGCTGTAACGATGGTTTGTTCTGCAACGGCACGGAAACCTGCTTGAACGGCCTGTGCAACGTGCACTCCGGCAACCCCTGCGGCGCAGGACCGGAGTGTCGTCAGGGCTGCAACGAAGGTTTCGATACGTGCAACGACCCCGTAGGCACGCCGTGCTCCGACGATGGCTTCGAGTGCACCGACGACTTCTGCAACGGCACCGGTGCCTGCGTCCATGCCAACTCGAGCTTCGGCGAGGCGTGCACGGATGACGGCAACGAGTGCACCAGCGACGTCTGCAACGGCGGCGGTAACTGCGTCCACCCGGCACTCAACGCCGGCACGCCCTGCGACGACGAAGGCAACGTCTGCACGACCAACGAATGTGACGGCGAAGGTGTCTGCGTCGGCTTGCCGAATAGCCTTCCCTGTAACGACAACGTCTTCTGCAACGGTGCCGACACCTGTGGCGCCGGCTCGTGCTCACTGCATGCCGGCAATCCTTGCCCCGGCGCCGATGGCGACAGCGACTGCTCCGAGGTTTGCAACGAAGCGGCCGATGCATGTTCGGGGAACGATCCGTTCGGTTCGGCCTGCGATAACGGACTCGGCTGCGACGGTGCCGACTCGTGCTCCAATGGTACCTGCGTCCCGAGCGGAGTCTGTTGTGGCACGCAAACCTTTACCTTCAACGTCAGCAGCAATAGCGGCGGCACGGTCGACCCAGCGGAGTGGCCGGGAGGAACGCGCACCGGCGGGTCGGGCTCGTGTACGGTCAACATCGACGTGCCGAGCGGGAATCTCGACGTCGTCGGTACGATCGGTGACAACTTCTCGATCCTCGGCTTCTCCGGCTTCCAGTCCTGTGCCGGGAGCGGCGGCGAGAACGGCGTCTTCTGCCTCTCCTGCCCGCCGGCGGGCATCTGCAATGTGGAAGCAGAACGCCCGTCCTGCTCGGCGGCACTCAACGGCAGCGGGTCGTCGCGCTACGTGGTGCAGTGCACCGATCCGTGATCGGTAGTCTGAAGCATCGACGATCACCCTGATCGCAACGAAGGCCCGGGCGGCAAGGAGGATGCTCCTTCTTGCCGCCCGGGCCTTCGTCGTTTGGAGGGCCCTCCTCGGAAAATAGGTGGGCCACCTGGAGTGTCGCGTTGCGACGCCGTCCGGCGCCGGGCGCGCCCCGCTACCGTACTGCCCGCGATGCGCAGGAGATCGCCTCACCGCCCGGTGCGAGAATCCTTGCGACACGTCCGCGCCAACGCGCGACGGCCCGCCGAGTACTACGCGGCGAGCCAGGGCACTACGCGCCCTCTTCATCCACCATCAGGCCACGGCAGGTCATGAGCATTCCGTGGGGCGACGAAACGTGCCGGCGGCCAGGAAGTGCTTGCCATCGATCGGGGTGGCGGGAGCGGCGGCTCCTGCGCCAGCGGGAAACGCGACTAGATGCGGACGACGAGGCCGAGGAACAACGCCGCGAAGGCCATGCTCAGGATCGCGCACAGCATGATCATGCCCTCCGATCGGAGCAGTCCCATGGTCCAGGGACTCTCTTCGGCGGCCTTGCGGTACTGCTCGATGCTCTCGGGGGATAGAACGAACCGTCCGATGGTGATCAGGCCGAAGTAGATGATGCGCAAGGTGAGGAAGAAGGTGACGGCATAGGAAATCGCGATCACGAAGATGCGGGCCGCAATGAGCGCGATTCCCATACGCTCGTTCTCCTCCGGCCTGGGAGGATCCCACCTTGGCATTGCCTGCCGTCCAGGTTCGGTGGCGGCCGCCGGTTGGCGTGCCGATACCGTTGTCTCGGCTCCTTCGTCGACGATCCACTCGTCTTGCACCTGCGCTTGCACGGCGCCTTCGTCAGCGTCGCCGGGACCGAGGCGCAGCGATGCGCGGACGGTTTCGATGGTCGGGGCGAACGATTTCCAGGCAGCACTCGGCACCAGGAACACCAGACCGCCGATGCGTTGGTCGCTGGCGGGCACGCGCAGAAACAGCGATGCCAGGTGGTATTGACCCGACATGTTGACGTCGACCGCCAGAGACGGCTGGTTGAACAGTTCGTACCGGTCGCTGCGCAGCACTTCGTCGACGTGTAGGTAGAGCGATTCGCCCCAGTCGTTACGACCTCGGGCGTGTGCGTGCAGGACGTCGAACAGCTGCACCGGATAGGGCACGACGCGCACGACGCTCGCGATCAGGTAAGCACCGACCTCGGGAATGGCGTAGGCGTGAAAGGAAGTGACCTGGTCGAACGAGCCGGGCGGTACGTCCGGTGCTGCGTCCAAGACTTCTTGTAGATTGGCGACGAACTGCAGGCGGGCGAGCGATTCGTCCTGTTCGGAGAGCCGCTTCCAGGAATCGGCCACGCGAAACGACAACGGTCCGACTTGCTCACGGTGCATGGTGACGCCGGTCGCGGCGTTCGTCGCGGCGGGGACGGCAGCATGCGATGCTGGAGTCGGCGCCGCATGGACGCTGCTCAGGGCGACATGTCCCAATGTCGCCAGCATCAAGATCATCCGTTCGAGAGCACGCACACGGGTGCTCTACAACGGTCGTCGCCAAAGATCGAGCGAATCCTTCCTGCTTTTCACGACCCCGCCGAGCGGGCTTGGCGCAATTCGTCGAGAAAGTCGACGAGTGCCGCGGCGTCGGCCGGAAGCAGTCGCTCCGACAGCTGGCAGAGGCGATCGGCAGCCTCGACGTCGTCCCAGCTGGCGACGTTGGTGACGCAGGGTTCGGGAATCGGGTCGACGCAACTCGGATCGGGTTGCTCGCTCAGGGTGATCGAGGCGAACAGGTCGAGCATGCGCTCGACCTCGTTCGGCGTCAGCAGGGTCGGCACCGGGGTCAGCGGTCGGGCCACCAGGCACACGTCCTGCGGATCCGTGACACCGGGAAGGCAGGCGGATGACCCGACTTCTCCGGTGCCGACGACGGTCATGTCCAGGGCGAAGAAACTTCCCGCGGGTCGGATCCGGGCGCTGAAGACGGAGCCCAACGCCGGGCAGAAGCCGTCGCCGCGTTGCTGGGTGTAGAGGAATTCCTCGAAATCGGTGAAGGCGCTCGGTTCCTGCGTCGGCGTCGGCGTCGGACTCTCCGTCGCGCTCGGAGACGGGGACGCGGTCGCCGTGGGGGTCTGGCGCGGCGTTGCCGGCGGTGGACAGCCGGTCAAGGCGAAACCGACGGCGGCGATGATCTCATCGACCGACACCGTTCGATCGCCGTCGAGGTCCCCCGGCGGGCAGGCGAACATGCCCTGGGTGCCGAGGGCAATTTCGATCATGACCAAGAGTTCGTCGACGGTGACGGCGACGTCGCCGTTGCAATCGCCGCCGCATTCGTCCGAACCAGGGGTCGGCGTGAGGCGGAGTTGGCAGGTCGGCTGCGAGGCCCCTGGGGCGACGACACAGAGCGCGTCGCCGGCGCAGTCGCTGTCGCGACCGCAGATGCGACCCGGAAGGCGTTGCGGTTGGCAGTCGCCAGCCAGGCCGGTGATGTCGCAGCGTTCGCCGGCATTGCAGCCGTTTTCACTGCAGCACACTGCATCGGTGCAGAACCCGGAGGCGCATTGCCCGGCGACCGCTTGCGTACAGGCACCGCCGAGGGGGATGCGCGTCGGCGTCGGAGTCGGCGACGCGGTGTGCGTCGCCGTGGCCGCGGCGACGCACAGACCGTCGAGACAGGTTTCGGTGAGGCAATCGCTCGGCACGAGGCAAGTTTCTCCGACGAACTTGCGTGGGCTGCAGACCCCCAGGTTGCCGTTGATGTTGCAGTAGCGGCCTTCGGCGCACGATTCGGCGCAGCAGACCCGATCGACACACAGCGCCGAGGCGCACTGCGAGGCGCTGGTGCAACCGCGGCCGTTCGGCTGCGGCGTCGGGGTCGGTGATGGAAACGGCGTCGACGTCGACGTCGGCGTCGACGTTGGGGTCGGCGGAATCGTCGTGCACTGGCCGAGGTTGCCGGCCACGTCGCAGGCCTGGCCGCTGCCGCAAGCGGCAGCATTACAGCAGACGCCGTCGGTGCAGAAGCCACTGTTGCAGGTAGCGTCGGCCAGGCACGCCGTGCCCAGGCTGGAGCGCGGGGCGCATTCGCCCTCGCGTCCGGGAATGTCGCAGCGTTGCCCGCTCGGACAGGCGGCGAATCGGCAGCACACGGCGTCGAGGCAGACGGTCGACTCACACTGGTTGCCGCCCGAACAGCTGGAACCGTCGGGCTGCAGCGCCGGAACGTCGGCGCGCAACACGATCGCCGAATCGTTGCCGCTGTCGATGACGACGAGGTCGTCGGCACGGTCGCCGGTGACGTCGACCGCGACGAGCGCGACCGGTTCGTCGCCGCTGGCGAGATTGATGCGTTGCCCGACGCCGAAGGCTCCTTCGCCGACGCCGTTCAGCACCAAAACCGTCTCGGGGCGTGTGATGCCGACGGCGAGGTCGGCATCACCGTCGCGGTCGAAGTCGCCGGCGGCGAGCGCCTTGGGCAGACAGCGCGTCGGGTCGCCGTTGGCTGCCGCCGGGCAATCGAAAAGCAGCGGCGGCAGCACGTCGAATTGCCCGGTGCCGACGGAGCCGTTCGGTCCGAAGGTGGTGCGGTTGAGCAGCGTGGTGATGAAGAAGCTGCGATCGCTTTGGTCGTGCAAGACGGCAAGGTCGACGACGCCATCGCGGTCGAAATCGTCGGCGACGAGAGCGAGGGCCGCCGTGGCGGCGAGCCGATACGGTCCGAAGAGGGTGGTCAGGGTGCCATTTGCGTACGTGTAGAGCGCCACTTCGTCGCTACGACTGGCGTTGCTGTTGAGCACCGCGATCTGGTCACGTCCGCTGGCATCGAGTCGGGCGGCGACGACGCGGCGCGGGTCGCGCGGCAAGCTCACGGCCGGGGCGGCGACGAACGAGGTGGCGCCAGCTTGATTGAGTAGCGCATACACGCTCGCCCGGGTGCCGGTCACCAGAGCCACATCGGCCCCGGCGACGCCGTCGATTTCGCCGTGGGCCATGGCCTCGAGGGCACTCACCGGCAGCGGAAACGCCGCCGGCACGGATAGGCTGGCGTCGCCGGCGCCACGCAACAGGAGAAGGTCGCCCACCTGGGCTCCGCCCGAGAGGTCGGCCAGAGCCACGTCGGAGTCGCCGTCGAGATCGAAGTCGGCGACGCTGACGCCGACGAGGCGCCGACCAACGGTGACGCGATTGCGCTCGAACAGCGCACCCGCCACCGAGGCCGTGAGCACGGCGACCTGATCGCTTCCAGGCAAGAGGACGACGACGTCGGCGACGCCGTCTCCGTCGAGATCGCCGGCTGCGGCCAGTTCAGGGGTGCCATTGAGTCCGACCTTGGGCCCGGGGACGAGCTTGATCTGTGCCGCCGCTCCGGTGGCGAGAGCACCCAGGAGCAGGATCGATGGAAGCAAGCGCAGGGAGCGGTTCAACGAAACACCTCGAAGGCACACGGCCGAATCTCGCAAGGACGCGCCAAGGGCGACGGTTGCGGCAGACGCCAACGATAGCGCGGACCGTAGGGTGCCGCCACCGCGAACTGCGAGGGCACGCGCTACGCCGGGCCGTCGTCCGAAGTCGATGTGGCGCGGGGCGGATCGAAGGCGTTGCCGAGAGCATCCGTCCGGTCGGCCAACGTGCCGGCGGGGGTGGACCGACGCCGGCACTCGTCGGCAGCGTGGGGCTTCAGTTCGCCGGCTGGGCTGGAAGCAGTGCGGCCAGGCGTGCTTGCAGGGCGTCGACGTCCTGCACCAGGTGTGTACGCCCGCTGGGTACCATGGCGGCGACGTACCGGGCGTCCGTGCCTCCGAGCCAAATCTGCATCGTCGCCGGCAGCGCCGCATTGATTTCGGCTACCGCACGCGCCGCCGCGATGCGGTTGTCGGTCGCCGTGACGGAGAGGCCGACCGCCGCCGCCGACAGCCGCCGGGCGGTGTCGATGATGTCGCCGGACGGCACGTCACTGCCGAGGTGGATGACGCGCAAACCGCGCTCGGCTGCCAGCACGGCGACGATGAGCAGACCGATTTCGTGGCGCTCGCCACTCGGAGCCGCGAGCAACAGTGCGGGTCGACTGGGATCGGCCAGCGATCGTGACAGCGAGCCGAGGAGGTTGCGCATGGCCACCGACATCAGGTGTTCCTGCGCGATCGACAAGCGGCCGTCGGCCCAGCGACGGCCGACTTCCGCCAACAGGGGTGTGGCGAGGTGCTGGGCGAATGCCGTCGGTCCGAGCGCCAGCAGGGCATCGCTGAGTCGCGCTTCAATGAAGGCTACGTCCAGCCGCTCGAGTGCCGCGAGGTAGGGCTGCAGATCGGTTTCCGAGCCCTGGGGGGCTGCGGAGCGAACCTCCGCGAGGGGAGCCACGGGGGCCACCAGCGCCCCCAGTGCCAGCGGATCGAGACCGGCGACATCGCCGATCGACCGGCCCTGATCCACCGCGCGGGCAAGCAAGGTGAGCCGCTGGATATCGCCGTCGCTGTAGAGGCGCGCCCCCCGCGGGCCGCGCTCAGGGTCGACCACGCCGTAGCGCTTCTCCCAGGCACGAATGAGGTCGGGCGTCAGTCCCGTAAGCTTGGCCACGGTGCGGATCGGATAGCTTTTCACGGCACTACATACCTTTGATCAGGCAAAGTCGGCGGTGCTGGGTCGAGTTCTCGCGCTGGCAACCCGCGAGCGACCGGATGGGGTCGTTTCGTAAGGATGAGCCGAGCCCAACCCTCCAGCGTTCGTCGAAATGCACACGGGCTGCTCCAACCGCTGCTTCTCTTCCTAACAGGAGCAGGGCGCCGAGAGAACGCCCGCGATGGTGCGGCAGAGTGTTCTCGGCGGCGGAGTCGACACGGGAGGATCACGAAGCTGCCAGCCGGGGGGGAAGCTGGCAGCTGAGGCATGTCTCTCCGCCGCCGAGAGTTCGGACGAGTGGGGTAGACCCTGAGACCCTGGGCAAACCTCCGCGCTAGGCGGCGTGTCGGTGCGCCGAGAAGCGTCGGCCTGCCGTCTCCTGCGGCGCCTCCAACCAGAGGCGGACGCGGTTACGTACCCATTCCGGGTCGAGCTGGAAGAGCTCGCAGAGGCGCAGGAAGGAGTACGGCCACTCGGTGTCTTCGCAGAGCACCCAATTGACGTCCTGCGCTACCTCACGCCGGCGGCGGCGATTGGTGACGTGCGCATTGTCGCGAATGTTGATCAAGGCGGCGGTGAAGGCAGCGGCGGCCAGCTTCTTCTCGCGCGACCAGAGTGATTGTTGGGGCAGCTGCGAAGCGACGATCTCGCCGCGCGCGAGCATGTGCTCGATGACCTTGAGGTCGCCTCCAGCGGGGTGGGCGACGGCAGTCTTCGCGATGGTGGCATTCATGGGAAGTCTCCTTTCGAGTCGAGCTGCACCAACTGGAATGTTGTATAGCGAGCCCGCGTCGTGGCGTCAAGGTTTGTCCAGACAAAAGCTGGCAGAAACTTCGTGCGACCCGACTTCCTCCGCCGGCGGCACCCCCTATAGTCGCACCATGACCGCTCCCTGCCTCGTCTGGTTGCGCCGCGATCTGCGTCTCGCCGATCATCTCGCGCTCGATGCCGCCGTCCGTCGTGGCGGTCCCGTGTTGCCCGTGTTCCTGTGGAGCCCGGAGGACGAAACGCCCTGGGCCCCCGGCGCGGCATCGCGTTGGTGGCTCCACGGCTCGCTCGCGGCGCTCGAGCACGACTTGGCACGCCTGGGCTCGCGTCTGACGTTGCGCCGCGGCCCGTACGTCCAGGCCTTGCTCCAACTGGCACGCGAGTCCGGAGCGCGCTGCGTCGTCTGGTCGCGCCGCTACGAACCGATTTGGCGCCGCCTCGACGCCAGCGTCGCCGACGCCCTGCGGGTCGAAGGAATCGAGGTCCAGACCTTCGACGGAGCCCTCCTCGTCGAACCGGAGGCGGTGACGACGCAGTCGGGCCGTCCGTTTCAAGTCTTCACGCCCTTTTGGAAGACGTGCCTGGCGCAGCATCGCCCGCGCCGACCGCTGCCGGCGCCCGCGCGCTTGGCGGCCCCCGTCGCTTGGCCCGAATCGATGCCGCTCGCCGCGCTGGAGTTGCTGCCGCGCATCGACTGGGCTGCGGGCATGCGGCAGGCGTGGACCCCAGGTGCGGGTGGAGCGCAGCAGCGCCTCGAGGAGTTCTGTCGATCCATCGTGGCGCAGTATGCCGAGCGGCGCGACGTACCCGGCGTCGAGGCGACCTCGCGTTTGTCGCCGCATCTGCACTTCGGCGAGATCACGCCGACGCAGATCTTCGATGCGGTGCAGCGAACCTTGGCAACCGGGGTGGCCGCCGGAGTCGAGCGCAGCGCCGAGAAGTTTCTCAGCGAAGTCGGCTGGCGCGAGTTCGCGCACCATCTCTTGTTTCACTTCCCGCACACGCCGGAGCAGCCGCTGCGCGACGGCTTCCGCAACTTTCCGTGGCGCCGTGATGCAGCCCAACTACGGGCGTGGCAGCGAGGCCTGACGGGATACCCCATCGTCGATGCCGGCATGCGCGAATTGTGGACGACCGGCTGGATGCACAACCGGGTGCGCATGGTCGTCGCCTCGTTCTTGGTGAAGCACTTGTTGCTCCCCTGGCAGTCCGGGGCCGCTTGGTTCTGGGACACGCTGGTCGACGCCGATCTCGCCAACAACACGCTCGGCTGGCAGTGGACCTCGGGCTGTGGTGCCGACGCGGCGCCGTACTTCCGCATCTTCAATCCGATCGCTCAAGGCGAAAAGTTCGACGCCGACGGCCGCTACGTCCGGCGCTGGTGCCCCGAGCTGGCGCGCCTTCCCGACCGATGGCTGCATCGGCCGTGGGAAGCCTCGCCCATCGAGCAGCGCGCCGCGGGAGTCGAACTCGGGCGGAACTACCCGGCGCCGATCGTCGACCACGCCCAAGCCCGCCAGCGCGCCCTCGACGCGCTCGCCTTCATCAAACAGGACAACCCCGCGGGAACACGGTCGACGGGCGCTGGCGGACGCGTGGCCTGACGGCGTGAGCGGCCAACAGCGGGCTCCCTGGATTGCTTCGGGCCCCTCGATCCGGCAGTACGAGGACGATCGGTCGAGTGTGGCGAAACCCTTGATGGAAACGAATTTCTCCGCAGGAGTACGATGATGTGGCGTTCGACTTTGCGTGTGACGTTGCTGGTCCTGGCTGCACTCACGTGGCGCGTGACGCCGCTGCCTGCGTCGGTCGAGATCGAGGGCGTGCAGTTCCCACCTTCCTACAAGACCGCCGAGGTGGAACTCGAACTCAACTGCGTCGGCTTGATGCGCTACATGTACGTGCTCAAGGGCTACGTCGCCGGTCTCTACCTGGCCGACGAGGAGCACGCCGAGGACGTGCTGGCCGACGTGCCCAAGCGCCTCGAGCTCAGCTACTTCTGGGACATCGCCGGAGCCGACATCGGCGACGCGGGCGATAAACTGGTGGCGCAGAACGTCGACGCCGAGACGCTGACCCGACTGCGCCCGCAACTCGATCAGATTCGCGCACTCTACGAAAACGTCCGACCGGGGGATCGCTACGCGCTCACCTATGTGCCCGGTCGTGGCACCGAACTGGCGCTCAACGGCAAACCCAAGGGGACGATTCCGGGCGCCGACTTCGCCCGTGCTTACTTCGCCATCTGGCTCGGCGCCAAGCCCATCGACGCCGACCTCAAGAAGCAGCTGTTGCAGTGTTCTTGAGCAAGCCGAGTTCGGCGAGGACTTGGGAGTAGCCCTCGCGAAACGTCGGATAGCGGAAGGTGTAGCCCGACGCGACGAGGCGGGTGTTGCGACAGCGCTTGTTGCTTTCCGGAGACGCTTCTGCGCCGATGGGCGGCGTGGGTGCGCCGAGGCGTGCCGCCATCCAACGCACGACCTCGCCCGTCTCGGCGGGAGCATGATCGACGCCGAGATACAGCGGCTGTGGCGCGTCGATTCGCAACAAATGCGTCAGGGCGCCGACGATGTCGTCCAAATGAATCCGGTTGGAGTACACGGGCGTTCCGGTCGGGCAAGCTGCTTGGCCGGCGAGTACACGATCGATCAAGCGCCGCCGACCCGGACCGTAGATCCCCCCTAAACGCAACACGCTCGAGACGCCGGCGCGCGCCCGACACACCTCTTCGCCGGCGAGCAAGAGCCGGCTCGTAGCGCTACGGCTCTGCGGATCGGTTTCCTCGTCGACCCACGAGCCGTCGTTGACGCCGTAGACGCCCGTGCTCGAGACGTACAGCAACCGGAACCGGTCATTGTGCTGGTGTCGTAATGCGGCGAGCAAATGCTCGAGTCCGGCGACATAGGCCCGGTGGTAGGCTTCCGGCGACCGGTCGTCGGCTGCGGCGGCGTACACCACCGCGTCGAGTGCCTCGGGCAGAGCCACCAACGACTCCGGCCGGCTGAGATCGGCGATCACCGGGTCGATACCCGGCGGCAGGGCCCCAGGCGTGCGGCGCAGCCCGAAAGCGCGCCAGCCTTGGGTGACCAGATGGCGGGCGAGGGCGGTGCCGACATAGCCGCAGCCGGCGATGAGCACGCGACGCTGGGATTCTGCTTCGGATACGGGCATCAGCCGCTTCTACAGACCGACTGCGCTGTCGTCGAGTTGGGCGCGCTCCGAGTAACCCCACGCGTTGGCCGTGGGCACCAGGCGCAAGGCCGGTCGTTGCACAGCGGGTCGGGTTTGCGCGGCGTACAACAGGCAAGCCGTGGCGACGAGCGCCGTCGCCAGCAGCCATGCCGGCGCCAGCAGCGGTGCGGCGACGACTCCGCCGGCCAAGGAGGGGGCGAGGGGCAAGGCGAAAACGGGCACAGACATGATGCAACTCCGTGAAAGCTGATCCCAGCCTGCGCCGTGAGAAGGCCGATGCAAGCCCCGGAGTCGGGAACTTCGCCGCGCGCCTGCGTTCCATTCCGGTTCGGTGCACGGTAAGAGGGGAGAAACGATACACCCCCGGCACGTGTCGGGGCATCGAAATCGAAGGAGGAATGCGCATGACGCAACCCGCGGAGTACTCACTCGCCCCACTTCCCTATGACAAGAACGCGCTCGACGGCTATCTGTCCGCCGAGATCCTCGAACTGCACCATGGCAAGCACCACGCCGCCTACGTCGCCGGCCTCAACAAGGCCTTGGCCGACCTGGCGCAGGCCCGTGCCGACGGCAACCTGGCCGCGGTGAAGGCGCTCAGCCGCAATGTCGCCTTCCACGGCAGCGGCCACGTGCTGCACACCCTCTACTGGAACTCGATGAGCCCGAACGGCGGCGGCGCGCCGACCGGCGATCTCGCGGCCGCGCTGCAAGCGAGCTTCGGCTCGGTCGACGCGTTCCGGGCCCAGTTCGCCGAGACGACCAAGCAGGCCGAAGCCAGCGGCTGGGGCGTTCTCGCCTACGAACCGCTGGGCGACCGGCTGCTCGTGCTCGCCGCCGAGGTGCACCAGCAGATGGCGGTGCAGGGCGCCGTGCCGCTGATCGTGTGCGACGTCTGGGAGCATGCGTATTACCTGCGTTACCAGAACCGCCGCCCCGAGTACGTCGACAAGTTCTTCGACGTCATCAACTGGAACTTCGCCGCCGAGCGCCTGCAAAAGGCTCGCGGCCTCGCCGGTTGATCCTTCACCCTTCGCACGAGGGTCGGCGTTCGGCCTCGCCGACCCTCGCGCGCGCCTTCGCGGCGCCCACAGGCTCTCCCAAGAGCCGAGGAGTCCCACCATGACTCGACATCAGGTCGTATCCATTGCCGGTGATGGTATCGGTCCCGAAGTGATGCAGGCGGTGCAGCGCGTGCTCGTCGCCGCCGACGCGCCCGTCGATTGGATCGAGCGCCAAGCTGGCCTGGCAGCACTCGAGGCCGGCGCCGAAGTGCTGCCGCAGTCGACTCTCGACGCCATTCTCGAGCACGGCGTCGCCCTCAAGGGGCCGTGCACCACGCCCGTGGGCGGCGGTTTCAGCTCGGTCAACGTGCAATTGCGCAAGCGGCTCGACCTCTATGCCGCCGTGCGTCCGGTCCGCAGCCTCGCCGGCGTGACGACGCGCTTCTCGGGCGTCGATCTCGTCATCGTGCGCGAGAACACCGAGGGCCTGTACAGTGGCGTCGAGAACGAAATCACCCAAGGCGTCGTCACCAGCACCAAGGTCGCCACCGAACGCGGCTGTACGCGCATCGCCCAATGGGCCTTCGACTACGCCCGCCGGCGGCACCGCCAACGCGTCACCGTGTTCCACAAGGCCAACATCATGAAGCTGACGGACGGGCTCTTCCTGCGCTGTGCCCGAAGCGTGCATGAAGCCGGATACGACGATATCGCCTACGACGAGCTGATCATCGATGCCGGCTGCATGCGACTGGTGCAGGACCCGACGCGCTTCGACGTCTTGCTGCTGGAGAACCTGTACGGCGACGTCGTCAGCGACCTTTGTGCCGGACTCGTGGGCGGTCTCGGGGTGGTGCCGGGCGCCAATCTCGGAACCCAGCATGCGGTGTTCGAGGCAGTGCACGGCTCGGCCCCGGACATCGCCGGCAAGGACATTGCGAACCCGCTGGCGTTGCTGATGTCGGCGGTGATGTTGCTCAATCACCTGAGCGAGACGCGCGCTTGCGAGGTTTCGAGGTCGGCCGCGGAGCGCATCAAGGCAGCCTACGACGGAGCCCTCGCCGACGGGCGCAGCACGCGTGATCTCGGCGGCACGCTCGGCACACGCGCGTTTGCCGACGAGCTGATCGCCCGTCTGGCCGGCTGAAGTTCCCATCCTCGTCGAAAGAGAGGCGAATGAGGTGAAATTGACTCGACCCCCGGCGCGCCTTAGTCTCGAAGTCGGTAACCAATGAGGATGTTCCGATGAATGAAACCCGCCGCTTTCCTCTCGGTACGGCGATGCTCGTTCTCTTGACCGGGTTCTGGCTCTCATCTGCCCTCGGTCCGCGGTCGAAAGAGATCACCTATTCCGACTTCAAGCAGATCCTGCGCGACAATCACGTCGAAGAGGTGCTCATCTCCGAGTCGCGCATCGAAGGCGCGCTGCGCAGCGATGCGGTCACCGACGGCGGCTGGCGCTACTTCCATACCGTTCCCGTCGAAGACTCCGGCTTGCTCAACGAACTCGAACAGGCAGGGGTGCGCTTCCGCGGCGTCCTGCCGAGCGGGCTCAGCAACTTCTTGCTCACGACCATCCTCCCCGCGGCCGTGTTCATCGGCCTGTGGGTCTTCGCCATGCGTCGCTTTGCGCCCCAAGGCGGGGTTGCACCGCTGACTCGTTCGCGAGCGCGGCTGCATTCGCAGTCGGAAACGGGCATCAAGTTTTCGGATGTGGCCGGCGCCGAAGAGGCCAAGGCGGAGCTGGCGGAGATCGTGCAGTTCCTCAAGGAGCCGGATCGCTTCCGGCGCCTCGGCGGTCGTCTGCCGCGCGGCGTCTTGCTCGTCGGCCCGCCGGGTACGGGTAAGACCCTGTTGGCCAAGGCCATTGCCGGCGAGGCCAGCACCCCCTTCTTCTCGATCAGCGGTTCCGAGTTCGTCGAACTCTTCGTCGGCATGGGCGCGGCGCGCGTGCGCGACCTCTTCGAGCAGGCGAAGAAGCGTTCGCCGTGCATCGTCTTCATCGACGAACTGGACGCCCTCGGCAAGGCGCGCGGCGCCGCCGGCATGGTCGGCGGACACGACGAGCGCGAGAACACGCTCAATCAGCTCTTGGTCGAGATGGACGGATTCGATACCGATTCCGCCGTCATCGTCCTGGCCGCGACCAACCGGCCCGAGGTGCTCGACCCGGCGCTCCTGCGGCCGGGTCGTTTCGATCGCCAGGTGTTGGTCGACCGACCCGACCGTGCCGGCCGCGAGGCGATTCTACGGGTGCACGCCAAGGGTGTGCCGCTGGGTGCCGACATCGACCTCGATCGCATTGCCCAGCGGACTCCCGGATTTTCGGGTGCCGACTTGGCCAATCTCGTCAACGAAGCAGCCCTGCTGGCAGCGCGTGGCAGCAGCGATCGCCTGCACATGCAGCATTTCGACGAGGCCATCGACCGCGTCGTCGCCGGACTGGAAAAGAAGTCGCGCATCATCCAGCCCAAGGAGCGCGAGCGTGTCGCCGTCCACGAAACGGGACATGCGTTGGTCGCGGCGCTGACGCCGGGTGCCGACGCGGTGCACAAGATCTCGATCATCCCGCGCGGTTTGGCGGCCTTGGGCTACACCCAGCAACTGCCCACCGAAGATCGCTATCTAGCGACGAAGGACGAGTTGCTCGGTCGTGTCGACGTGTTGCTGGGCGGTCGAGTCGCCGAAGAGACGGTGTATGGCGATGTTTCGTCGGGGGCGCAGAACGACTTGCAGCGAGCCACCGAGATCATTCGCGCGATGATCGTCGAACTCGGCATGGGTGAATCCCTCGGTGCGCTGACGTTCGGCTCGCAGGGGCCGGCGTTTCTCGGCCAGAACTGGGGCGGGCGCAGTACACGTCCCTTCAGTGAGGCGACGGCGCAGGCGGTGGACGACGAGATGCAGCGTCTGATGTCGTCGCGTCTCGAACGGGTGCGAACGTTGTTGCGCGAACGACGTGCCTTGCTCGATCGCGTTACCGCTGTGCTTCTCGAAAAGGAATCGCTCGAGGCGGAAGAGTTCGCCGCCCTCGTCGGTGCCGACCTGCCGGCGACCGCGGCTGCCTGAATCCCTTCTCGCTCGCGGCGGGGCGGGGTGCGTCGTTTCGTATCCCGCCCCGTGCTTTTCCCCGGCGCTCCTTGCTCCGCCTGCGGCAGGCTCTAGTGTGCGAGCAGGAGGATGCATCGCATGCGCATCTTGCTTACGGGTACCACCGGATACGTCGGCGGTCGCTTACTCCCTCGGTTGCTGGCCGATGGGCACGAAGTCGTTTGTTTGGCACGCCGCCCCGAGGCGGTGCGCCTGCCGCCGAGTGAGGCCTGTCATGTGGTGGCGGGCGACGTGCTCGATCCGGCATCGCTGTCGGCACCGATGCAGGGCGTCGATGTGGCGGTTTACTTGGTCCACTCGATGGGGTCGGACCAATCCTTCGAGGAAGAAGATCGGCGTGCCGCCGCCCACTTCGGCGCCGCGGCGAAGGCCGCTGGGGTGCGGCGCATCGTGTACCTGGGTGGACTGGGCGTGCCGGGCGAAGCGAACTCGGCGCATCTGCGCAGCCGTCACGAGGTCGGTGACGTCTTGCGCGCCAGCGGCGTCCCGGTGTTGGAGTTGCGCGCCTCGATCGTCATCGGTTCCGGCAGTCTTTCCTTCGAGATGGTGCGTTCACTCGTCGAACGGCTACCGGTGATGATCACGCCGAAGTGGGTCGCGGTGCAGGCGCAACCGATCGCCATCAGTGACCTGCTGGAATATCTGCGTCAGTCGATCGTGCGCGATTTCGCCTGCGGCAACGAGATTTTCGAAATCGGCGGTCGGGACCGGGTTTCGTACGGCGACCTCATGCAAGAATATGCCCGCCAACGCGGTTTGCGGCGCTGGATGATTCGGGTGCCGGTGCTGACGCCGCGATTGTCGAGCTTGTGGCTCGGCCTGGTGACGCCGCTGTACGCGCGCGTCGGCCGCAAACTCGTGGACAGCATCTGTCATCCGACCGTCGTGCGCGACGACGCGGCCTTGCGTGCCTTCACCGTGCAGCCGCGCGGCATGCGCGAGGCCATTGCGGAGGCGTTGCGCAACGAGGACTGCGCTTTGGCGCAGTCGAACTGGTTCGACGCCTTGTCGTCGGCGGGGCCGACGCGCAGTTGGGGCGGGGTACGTTTCGGCAGCCGCCTGGTCGATGCACGCGAAGTCTTCGTGCCGGTCGCGCCGCATCGCGCCTTCGCCCCTGTGCGTCGTATCGGCGGACGGCAGGGTTGGTACTTCGCCAATTTCCTGTGGAAGCTACGCGGCTATGTGGATTTGCTCGTCGGTGGTGTCGGCATGCGGCGAGGCCGCCGCGATCCCGAAACCGTCGTCGTCGGCGATGTCCTCGATTGGTGGCGGGTCGAGGCGTTCGAGCCCGATCGCCGTCTGCTCTTGCACGCCGAAATGCGATTGCCCGGCCGTGCCTGGCTGGAATTTTCGGTGGAACCCTGTACCGGCGGGTCGATCTTGCGCCAACGCGCCGTCTTCGATCCGGTCGGCGTCGTCGGCTTGCTGTATTGGTACGGCATCTACCCGCTGCATGAAGCGGTGTTCGCGGGCATGATCCGCCGGCTTGCGGAAGCGGCGCAACGGGAGCCAGAGTGGAACGGGACTTTGTCGCCCGAGGGGACGAGGTGAGTGACCATGACGACCTTCCAACGCCGCACACGCATCGAGTGCCCTGCCGCCGAACTGTATCGTTGGCATGCCCGACCCGGGGCCTTCGAGAGGCTGACGCCGCCGTGGTCGCAGGTGGAAATCGTCGAGCGCACCGGCGGCATCGAAAGCGGATCGCGCGTCGTCATGCGCATGCACAACGGACCCGTGGCGACGCGCTGGGTCGCGGAGCATCGCGACACGATCGAAGGGGAGCAGTTCTACGACGTGCAAGTCGAGGGTCCGTTCGCCCGTTGGGAACATTGCCATCGCTTCGAAGCGGCCGGGCAGTCGGCCAGCATTCTCGACGATCGCATCGACTACGAGCTCCCGCTGGGCGCGCTCGGTTCCGCGGTCGGCGGCGGGGCGATCGAACGCATGCTCGATCGCATGTTTCGTTATCGCCATACGATCACCCGCGGCGACTTGGAACAGCATGCTCGTTACGCCGGTGCCCCTCTGCGGGTTCTGGTGACCGGCGCCAGCGGCCTCGTCGGCTCCGCCTTGACTGCCTATCTTTCGACCGGCGGCCACCACGTCAGCCGCGCGGTGCGACGGCCGCAAGCCGGCATCGGCGACTCCGTGGGGTGGGACCCGGAGAACGGGCTGACGGAAATGCCGGCGGCGCCGTGGGACGCGGTGGTGCACCTCGCGGGTGAGAACATCGCCGGTGGTCGGTGGACGGATTCCTTCAAGCAACGCGTCCTCGAGAGTCGTTCGGTGGGAACTCGTCGGCTGTGTGAGAGCTTGGCACGTTTGCCCCAACCTCCGCGGGTGCTGGTGTCGGCCTCGGCGATCGGGTTTTACGGCGATCGAGGTGACAGCGTCGTCGACGAAGAAAGTGAACGCGGCAGCGGTTTTCTCGCCGATGTCTGTGACGCGTGGGAAGCCTCGACTCAGCCGGCGCGCGACGCGGGCATTCGGGTCGTGCATTTGCGCATCGGCGTGGTGCTGACGCGCGCCGGTGGGGCGTTGACGAAGATGTTGCCGCCGTTTTGGGCGGGACTCGGAGGCCGCGTCGGCAGCGGCGAGCAGTACCTGAGTTGGATCGGCTTGGACGACTTGCTGGGGGCCGTCTTGCATTGCATCCGCACGGAAGGCCTGGCGGGACCGGTCAACGCGGTGGCGCCGCAGGCGGCACGCAACGACGAGTTGACCCGAGTGCTGGGCGAGGTGCTCAGTCGGCCGACGTGGTTCCCGGTTCCGGCCTTTGCCCTGCGGCTGGCGATGGGTGAGATGGCCGACGAGATGCTGCTGGCGAGCACGCGGGTGGCGCCGACGCGACTACAGGCGAGCGGCTATACCTTCCGCCAGCCCGATCTCGCGGGGGCGTTGCGCGCCACGCTCGGTCGCTGAGGGTCGCGCCTGACTCACTCGACCCAGATGGCGTTGGCGTAGATCCAGACGAAGTCCTTGGCGAGCATGCGGTCGGCGTCGGCGGCGAGTTCCGGCCGCAGGTGGAACGGCACCATGCGAACCTCGGCGCGGTAGGCGCCGGTGCGGTCGGGGCGAAAGGCGATCGAATCCGTGCCGCGAGCCACTTCCTCGAAGCCGGTGGGTGTGGCGCGCAGGATGCGCGTCGTGATCTGCGGCAGCTCGCGCGACGCATCGAGGCCGCGCACGCGCGGCGCCGTGACGCGCAATTCCGGGGACGCTGCCAGGGCTACGGTGGAGCCGATGGGAGATTCGCCAGTCGTCGAGGTGGCGAAGTATTCGAACCCCTCGGCGTAGCCCAGCACCTCGAACACGCCGTAGAGCCGCCGCTGGCGCAGCGCCTCCTTGAGATGACGATCGTCCCACGAGCCGTCGGCCTCGGGTTCGACGAGCAGGTGATTGGAGAACCACAGCATCATGCGGCGGAAACTGTCGACTCGTTCGCCGTCCGGCATGAGCATGGGAAGCGTGTTGCGGTGGGCGTCGCTGCCCATCGTCGTGACCCGCCGCAGTCCGGCGGAGAGGGCCGCGCCCCAGCGTTCGAGGTAACGCGGGTCTTCCTCGACGATCGGCAGCAGGGCCAAGTCGGGATGCAGCAGCCCCGGGTCGTTGGCGCCGAGGCGTTGCAGTAGGCGGGCGGCGGCGCTGAGCCCGGTGCGGGTGAGCAGGTTGGCGTGCAGGTTGTACATCTCGAAGCCGTCGAGATCGCGCGCCAACAGCGCCTCGACGGTGTAGGCCTCGGGATGGGCGACGAGGATCACGGCGCCCTGTTGTCGTAAGCGTGCTGCCCCGGCGGGCGTGTTGTCGTTGTAGTTGGAGTTGCGCTCGGCCGGCGTCGCTCCGACATGGCCTTCCAAGCCAACAGGCATCACCTGGCTCGACTCGGAGCCGGCTAGGAGAAGAGTGCGCCCGCCGTCGGCGCAGCCCGCCCACGAGGCGACGGGGCCGTTGCGGTCGACGAGCACATCGCCGCGATCCGGACGGTAGAGGAGGGTGTCGGGAAACTCCTGGTCGCGGAAGTCGGCGGGGTGGTCGGTGAACATGATGTAGTCGTGCCGTACCTGGCAGATGCCGCGGCGCAGGTCCTCGAAGCACACCGCGTCGCGCACCCCGTCCTTGACTGGCTGGTTGTCGCAGGCGTCGTGCGAGAACCAGCTATGCGTGTGGATGAGGCCACGCAGGTCGAGGTAGCCGCCACGCACCGGTTGCGGCAGTGAGGCGAGGGCAGTACCGGGGGCCCAGGTTTCTACGGGAGTGGCGGTCGCTGTCGGCAGCGGCGTCGCGCTCGGCGTCGGGGTTGCCGACGGTGCCGTCGTGAACGTCGCCGTCGGCGTCGCGGCGGGACTACCGTTCGAGTCGTCGCACCCGGGTGCGATGCACAAGAAAAAGGCGAGCAACAACGGGGCCGGGATCGACGTACTTCGCATGCGACGTCCGCTACGCTGGAGCCTCGGTCTCCGTCAAGGGTTGTGTCACGGTACCCGCACGATCAGCCGCGCTAGGTCGCTGACGTTCCCCGCCTGATCACGCCAGCGGGCCGTCAGCATGGTGTCGCCACGGTGAAACAGCATGTCGCCGGCGGAGACCAGTCCGGCGGTGCAGAACTGGCCGGTCGAGCGGCTGTCGACGAAGCGCGGATTGCCGCTCACGGTCTTGGTGCAGGCGTCGGTCGACGAGCCGGTGAATTGCATGCGGCAGCCGAAGTCGTTGAGAGCGTCGGCTACGGCACGGGTGCCGGCATCGAAGTCGGGCGGGTCGACCGCCGGGATGCCGCCGAAGGGGGTGAGGTTGGGTGGCCGGTCGCCGCAATTGAAGCCCGTAGGAGCCGAAACCGGGCCGTCGCAGACGGCTGGATTGCCTTGGCCGAGCGGGCGGTTGGAGAGGATCTGGATGTCGGGGATGAGGGCTGGGCTGAACTCGTCGTAGGAACTGTTGCATTGTCCCAGGACGGCACCGCTGGTGCCCGATCGGCCTTCGATGAAGATGAAAAAGCCGGCGCCTACCGGCCGCTGGAAGACCGGGACACCCTCTGCCGTCGTTTCGACCGGCTGCATCGCGACGGCATCCATGTTGGTGATGCCGAACGTGGTGATGATCGGCCCGCGTGCTGGCGGCCTCGTCGGGGTCGCCGTGCGCGTCGGCGTGGTCGTGGCGCTGGGAGTCGGCGTCGGCTCGTCCGGCACACAGCCGACGAGCGCCGCGTTGAGCCCGGCGATCAACTCGTCGACGGTCACCGTGGCGCTGCCGTCGTCATCGAAACTGCCACAATCATCCAACGGTCGCGTGCCGAGCGCGATGTTCACCCCGGTGAGCACCTCGTCGACGGTCACTGCACCGTCGGCGTTGCAGTCCCCGAGACAGGCGGCATCGGCGCTTCGCGGGGACGTCATCGCGGACGCCACGGTCAGGAGAACGAGCAAGCCGTGAAGGGGCAAATGGGGGTGCAACAGCCTCATGGGGGACATCGATCTCCGGTGTTCGGGCAAGGGAATAGTCGACACCTTACGTCAGCACAAGCAGCCAGGAAACCACTGATTTCAACCGGGATGGCTGAAATCAGCCGGATTCGAAGGGTCGCTTGGGGTGAAAATGCCGTGTCTTGGCGGAATGCTACGGGTCGGCAGGCATCTTGCGTCGGACGCAAGGGAACGTGTGCGGTCGAGAAGGGGGTCGTATGGACTTGGATAACCGGTTCTCCGCGGGGCGAGGCGATGCGCGCTGCCGTTTGCGGTTCGGGTGGTTCCTGACGGCCTGCATCGGGGCAACGCTGTTTGGCGTGCCCACGGCGCAAGCCCAACTCACCCAGACCTTCTGCGACGACCTTCCGTCGCAGCTGACCAACTGGTCCTCCAGCGTCAGCCTGACCAAATTCAACCCGGCCCTCGGGACGTTGACCGCCGTTTCCGTGACGGCATCGACCACCGTAGTCCAGGACCTGAAGATCGAGAACATGGACCCGGCGCCGCGCAGCGTGACCGGCACCGGATCGGGCAAGATCACGGTGACCCTGCCGACGGCTCCCCATCTCGTCGCCACCGCCAACAACGTCATCACGCCAACCCTCGCGGCCTTCGACGGTTCGATCGACTTCGCCGGCGCCTCCGGCGTGACCGTATTGGGGACGACCAGTACCGCCTCGTCGACCCGCAGCCCTTACCTCCCGCTCGCCGACTTCGTCGGGCCCGGAACGGCCGTGCTGCCGATCGCGGCCGTGGGTTCGATCGTCGCCACCGGCGGCGGCAACTTGCTGGCCCAGGTCACGACGATGTCGTCCGCCGAGGTCTGCATCGAATACACGTACACTCCGCCGACCCCGACCTTCACCCCGACGCTGACGCCGACGCGCACGCCGACGAACACCCCGACGCGGACGTCGACGCCCACCGTCACGGGGACGCCGACCCAGACGTTCACCCCGTCGCTGACGGCGACGCCCACCTTGACCCGCACGCCGACGAACACCCCGACCATCACCAATACGCCGACGATCACGCCGACGCGCACCCCGACCAATACCCCGCTCAATACCGCGACGCCGACGCAGACCTTCACGCCGAGCTTGACGCCGACGCGCACCCCGACCTCGCCCCCGACGAATACCCCGACGATCACGCCGACGCCGCTGCCCTCGAACACCCCGACGCAAACGCCGACGCGCACGCCAACGCGCACTTCGACGCCGACGCGCACGCCGACGCACACCCCGACGATCACCAACACCCCGACGATCACGCCGACGCCGACGATCACCAATACTCCGACGATCACGCCGACGCGGACGCCGACCAATACCCCGACCCTGACCCCGACGGTGACCAACACGCCGACGGTCACCAACACCCCGACCGTCACCCTGACGCCGACCATCACCAATACGCCGACGGTCACGCTCACCCCGAGCCATACCCCGACGATCACCAATACCCCGACCCGCACCCCGACCCGTACGTCGACCCCCACCGCGACGCGCACCAATACGCCCACCGCGACGGCAACCCCGGTCAACAGCTTGACCTTCTGCGACGACCTCGCCGGTCAGACCACGCCGTGGAACGCCAACGTCACGCTGCCCAAGTTCGACCCGATCGTCGGCATCCTCACCGGTGTCGATCTCTTCATCACCGTCGGCACGGTGCAGGACCTCAAGTGCGAGAACCTCGACCCGGTGCCGCGCACGATCACCGGCGACGGTATCGCCTCGGTGGCTCTGACGCCGCCCTCCGGTGCCGACGTCACCGCCGAAGTCATCACCTCGTTCGTGCAGGATCTCGCCGCCTTCGACGGCACCGTGGACTTCCTCGGTAGCTCCGGCCACGCCATCTTCGGCGCCACCGGCACCGACACCGAGGTGCGCTCGCCGTATACCCCGATCGCCGATTTCCTCGGCCCGGGCACCGTCGTCATGCCGGCCGCCGCGGAAGGCATCTTCATCGCCACCGGCGGCGGCAACTTGATCACTTCGGTGACCACGGTGGCCGCGGTCAGCGCCTGCGTCACCTACCACTACGCCATACCGACGCCGACCTTCACTCCGGCGACGACGGCGACGTTCACCCCGACGGCGACGCCGACCGTCACCGCGACTCCGACGCCGACGCCGACCGTCGTCGACTTCGGCGACGCCACCGACCTCTTCTACAAGACGAGTCTCGTCGTCGACGGCCCGCGCCACGTCCTCGGCAGCGGCATCTACCTCGGAGCGTGCGTCGACGCCGAAGCCGATGGCCAGCCGAGCCTCGACGCGCTCGGGGACGATTCCGGCGCCAGCAGCTCGACCTTCGGTACCTGCGCCTCGCCGGGAGACGACGAAGACGGCGTCACCTTCCCGACTCTGGTGAAGGGCGATCCCGCCACCTTGACGGTCGTCGCCTCGGCGCCATGTACCCTCAACGCCTGGATCGACTGGTCGGGCGACGGCGACTGGGACGAACTCGGGGAGCAAATCGCCGCCGACGTCGTGCTCGCCGCCGGCGCCAATGCCGTCAACGTCAGCGTGCCCAGCGGCGCCGCGACCGGCAACAGCTTCGCGCGCTTCCGCTGCAGCTCGCAGTCCGGTCTCACACCGACCGGCTTGGCGCTCGACGGGGAAGTGGAGGACTACCGCGTCGGTCTCTTCGCACCCACCGCGACGCCCACCCGTACGCCGACCGTTACGCCCACCGCGACGCCGTCGCGTACAGCGACGCCGACGGCGACACCCACGGTCGTCGACTTCGGCGATGCGACCGACCTCTTCTACAAGACGAGTCTCGTCGTCGACGGCCCGCGCCACGTCCTCGGCAGCGGCATCTACCTCGGCGCGTGCGTCGATGCGGAAGCCGATGGTCAGCCGAGCCTCGACGCGCTCGGGGACGATACCGGTGCCAGCAGCTCGACCTTCGGTACCTGTGCCTCTCCGGGAGACGACGAAGACGGCGTCGTTTTCCCGACCTTGGTGAAGGGCGACCCCGCTACTCTGACGGTGACGGCTTCGGTGCCTTGCACCCTCAATGCGTGGATCGACTGGTCGGGTGACGGTGACTGGGACGAGTCGGGCGAACGCATCGCCGCCGACCTCGTGCTTGCCGCCGGCGCCAACCTGCTCAACGTCAGCGTTCCGAGCGGCGCCGCGACCGGCAATACCTTCGCCCGCTTCCGCTGCAGCTCCCAGTCTGGCCTCACGCCGACGGGTCTGGCGCCGGACGGCGAAGTCGAAGACTACCGCGTCGGACTCCTCGTTCCGACGCCGACGCCGACGAAGACGCCGACCAACATACCCACGGCGACGCCGACCGCGACTCCTACGCCCACGCCGTGCCTCGGTGCACCGCTTGCCCAGGCGACCGGGTACGATCTCTTCTTACTCGGCGACTTCACGGCGTCCGGAAGTGACGTCGAGGGTAAGGTCGGAGTGTGCGGCCACGCCGACCTCTCGGGTTACAGCGTCGGCGCTAAGTTGGTGGGTCTGCAGGACGCCCTGGTGGTCGACGGCGATCTGACCTTCACCAGCGGTACGGTCCAGGGCAATGCCGTGGTCGGCGGCACCGCTACGGTCGCTAGCGTCAACTACGCCAACGGTGGTTCGCTGCAGAGCGGTAATCCGCTGGCCTGTGCTGCCGCCCAAGTCGATCTGCCCGCCGTGTCCAGCCAACTGTGTGCGCTGCTGGCGAGCGGCAGCACCACGCTCGTCGGCACGACCCTGACGTTCACCGGAGCCGAAGGGCTGAGCAATACCTTCGTCGTCACGGCAGCCGACCTGGCCGCCGCCAAGACGATCATCATCGACATCCCTGCCGGTGCCAGCGCCATCATCAGCGTGGTGGGGAGCCCGGGCCATATCGGCAACACCGGCTTCAACCTCGTCGGTGCCACGCCGTCGAAGACGTTGTTCAACTTCTGCAACGCGACCAACCTCGTCCTCACCGGCGTCGGCGTGCCGGCGTCGATCCTCGCCCCGTTGGCGGATGTCACCTTCAACGGCGGCGTCTTGCAGGGACAGTTGGTGGCCAACTCGATGTCGGGCAACGGCCAGATCAACCACGACCCATTCACGGGTTGTGCCGGGGCCCAGCCGGCTCCCGCGGTGCCGACTCCGACCCCGCCCGTGGCCACGCCGACCGCGCCGACGGCCACGCCCAGCGTCGCCGCGACGCCGACCCGCACGCCAACATCCGCCGGCTCGCCGGCGGCCACGGCGACGCGCACGCCGACACGCACGGCCACGCCGACCGCAACCGCGACGGCGGCGCCGGACCTCAGCGCTTGCCTGTTCGCGCCATTGGCGGACGCGCAAGGCTACAACCTGTTCCTCGCGGGCGACCTCAGCGCGAGCAGTAGCGACATCCAGGGTAGGGCGGCGATCGGCGGCAACGCCACGTTGAGCGGCTACACCGTGGGCGATCTCCTCGGCGGTCCCGGCATGGCACTCGTCTGCGGCGGCGACCTGCAATACAGCAGCGGTACCATCTACGGGAACGCCATCGTCGGCGGCAGCGCCTCGGTCGCCCCCAGCGTCAACTTCGCCTTCGGCGGCGCGCTATCCGCCGGCATGCCGATCGACTTCAACGCAGCATTCATCGGCCTCGATCAACTCTGCTCGGACCTCGATGCGGCGGTCGATACCGGTACGGCCGTCCTCACCGGAGTGGTGCTCGAACTGGACGGCGCGGCCGCCGGCGCCAACGTGTTCACCGTGGCCAAGGCCGACCTTGCCGCAGCCAAGAGCGTCAAGCTCCGCATCCCGGCGGGTGCCTCGGCCCTGATCCGCATCGATGGCGGCGGCAGCCTGACGCTGCAGAGCATCGGCTTCGACCTCGGCGACACGCCGCCCCAGAGGATCCTGTTCACCGGCTGCAGCCTGACGAGCGTCAAGCTGCAGGCGATCGGCTTCCCGGGGACCTTCTTGGCCCCGCTGGCCGACGTCGAACACGACAGTGCCGTGCTCACGGGCCAGCTGATCGCGGCATCCATGAGGGGCAACGGCCAACTCAATCTCGCCGATTTCGGCGGCTGCCTGCCGTTGCCCTGATCGGCAGCGGCGACTCTGCCCACAAATCGGTCACGGCCGGGTGCAGGCAATTGCACCCGGCCGCGGCTTGTGGCACAACCGCCGTCCATTCGTCGGCGGACCGCATGGCGACGTAGCTCAGGTGGTTAGAGCGAGGGTCTCATAATCCCTAGGTCCGTGGTTCGAGTCCACGCGTCGCCATTTCCCCACTTCTCTCCGCATCGGTCCGCTTCCGCCTCGTCCCGCCGCATCATCAGCCCCGCTCGGCAGGCCTCCGCTTTTTCCCCGTGCCCCTGGCTCGGGTAAGATGGCGGACGGATATCGGTTGCGGAGGTGATGAACATGGAATGGGCAATCGTGGGCGGCTTGGTCATCGGTCTGGCCACGAGTGGGTTCTTGCTCCTCGGCGGCCGGCTCAGCGGCATCAGTGGCATCGTGGGTGGTTTGCTGCCGCCGACGGCGGGCGACATCGGGTGGCGGCTGGCGTTTTTGCTCGGACTCATCTCCGGCGGCATGGCCTTGCAGGTCGCCGCGCCGGGGGCTTTTCCCGCGACGGTATCCACTTCGACGGCGCAGGTGATCGTTGCCGGCTTGCTGGTCGGATTCGGCACGCGGCTGAGCAACGGGTGCACCAGCGGCCATGGGGTCTGCGGCCTGGGCCGGCGCTCGACGCGTGGCTTGGTGGCGACGCTCACCTTCATGCTGACGGGAGCTCTGACGGTGTTCGTCGTCGAGCATGTCTTGGGAGGTCGATCATGAAAGGCGCACTGATCTCCTGGGCCGCGGCTTTCACCTTTGCCGTCGGACTCGGCTTGGCCGGCATGACGCAGCCGGAGAAGGTGCGTGGCTTCCTCGACGTTGCCGGCCATTGGGATCCGACGCTGGCCTTGGTGATGGCGAGTGCGGTCGGCGTGACGGCTACGTTGTTCCCGCTGATCCTGCGGCGCAAGGTGCCGCTGTGGGCCGAGTCGTTTCATCTCCCCACGCGCACCGACATCGATGTGCCTCTGCTCGGCGGGGCCGCTCTCTTCGGTGTTGGTTGGGGTTTGGCCGGATATTGTCCGGGCCCGGCGTTGACGTCGCTTGCGACCGGAGATGGCACCGTCGTCTCCTTCGTGATCGCGATGGCCGTCGGGTCTTATGTCGGCGGGTGGGTATCCTCGGCCACGACGGGGGCAGCCTCGGACGACGACTGATCCGAGGTCGTCGAGACCGGTGTTCGCAAGTCGATGACCAAGGCGTCGTCGGTGCGCGTTTGGGCGATGCCGGCGTCGTCGGTGAATTCCACCGGCAAGCCGCTCCGCCATCCGGCTCTGGCTGCCAAGGCGGCATAGAAATCGCCAAGGTCGCGGCGATTGCCGAGCGACGCGCGGTAGCCGTGTACCCCGCGACAGGGTTCGGCGCGACATTCGTGCGGCACGACGACGACGACGATACGTTCCGGCCGGGCGACGGTGGATGTGCGCAACTGCGCCTCGACGTTTGCCAGGAAGGAAACGCTCGGCGCTATGAGGGCCCGCGCGAAGCCAGCCTTGGCGCCGACGGCGCCGTAGGAAACGACGATTGCCGCGAGCACGAGACCGAGACGGGCGAGGGTCGGGCTATCGCGTGTGATGCTCCGCGCCGCACCCGCGAGGGCAAAGGCCATCGCCGGCACGCAAGCGATGTAGACGTTCTGTCGCTGGGTGAAGCCGTCGGCTGCCAGTGGCAGGAAGGTCAGAGCGACGCATAGCCACGTCAACGCGTGACGTTCGCCGGCGATCCGCACACCCTGCCGGCAGGCGTCGAGGAGCGCCGCGGCGACGAGCGTCATAGCCACCGCCGCCGCACTCCACCCGGCGAGTCGGGTCCAGGTCGCTTCCGCCAGACGGGGTAGAGGCTCGATGTAGTTCCACCATTCGAACGGACCGAGATAACTCGCCGGCGACAAGGCGCCGGAGGCGGCGATCGCTCGTGGCTGGGCCAGGGTCTCGAAGAACCTCTGTGTCAGCCAGTACTGTCGCGCCTCGGTCCCATGAAGAAGGAGAGCGTAGACGGCGATGTAGGCGACGGTCGTCACTAGGAAGAGCAACAGGAAACGAACCAGGCGCTCGCGTTGTCGCCCCCACGCATCGCCACTCGTCAGAGCCGTCAACGCCAGCGGAGCGAGGGCGCAAAAGGGGGTCGCTTGGAACGTGGTCCAGCCGACGAGCAGCAAGGCGACCGTGGAGGCCGTGAGCCGCGGGCCGATTCGGGGCGCGTCGACGTAACGCTGGAAGGCGAGCAGGCTGGCGGCGATGCCGAGCCAATAGGTGAGGCGTAAGGCGACGGCGAAATAGATTTGCAACACCGGTTGGGCGAAGACGAAGAGCACGACGAGAAAGGCGCTCGGGCGGGGGATATCGCCGCGTCGCAACAGATGGAACAGGCCAGCGGCGACCGTAGCGCCGGCGACGAAGTTGAGCCACCGCAGGCCTTGTAACCCGTCGCCTGTCGACGTGTAGCTGAGGATCACGCCCCACAGGAAGTACGACAACGGCCTGCCGTTGAAGAGCCCGTACTGCGCCAACATGAACAGCGCGGCGTAGATTGGGATCGGCCGGCCGAGCAGCAGGTTGCCCTCGTCGTAGGAGTAGTAGCGTAGGAAGAGAGGCTCGCCGTAGAGCCAGAAGAGAAGGGCGATCAGAGCCGCGACCGCGGCAGCGTCACGCCCTGCGGCGGGGCGCGACCGGGGGGACGCCGCAGCGTCCCCCCGTACGTGACCGATCATCGAGCCATGGGTCCGGATGCTCGACCGGCAGAAGCGGCCGGGCTCACAGACGCACGGTGGTGGGTCGATTCTCGCGGTTGTTGGTGGCGTCGGTATCGGCCGGGTAGCTGACGATCGACGACGCCGTCGTCGATGGCGCTGCAGCGGCAGCGATGTTGACCACCAGCGTGTAACTCGACGTCGACGAAATGGCGAGTGCGGTGCTCTTCGTGCACGTCACGGTGCTGCCGCTGGCGCTACAGCTCCACCCCGTTCCCGTTGCCGAGGCGAAGCTCAAGCCTGCGGGCAGGGGGTGCGTGACGACGATCGGCACGTTGGTCGCGGCGGCGCCGAGGTTGGACACGGTGATGAAATAGCTGCCGGTGCGGCCGACATAGAAGGTCCCAAGGCGAGTCATCGAGACCGCCAGGTCGGTGACATTGGGGATCGGCGTCACGGTGGCGGTGGCGGTCGCGGTTGCCGTCGGCGGCACGGTGTTGGTCGGCGTGCTCGTCGGTCCCGGCAGGGTTGGGGTGCTGGTGGGCACGATGCTCGTCGGCGTCGCCGTCGGCAGGACCACCGTTGCCGTCGAGGTCGGCGTCCGCGTGGGCGTGCGGGTCGGGGCACAGACGCCGGGCTTGACGCTGGTCGAACGCGTGTAGCTGTTGTTGCTCGGCTTCGGGTCGCCCGGGTAGGCGTGCGACACCACGGTCGAGACGCTCGTGGCGGTCGTGCAGACGTCGACGTAGACCCTGAAGCTCGATCCGGTGCGTGCATTCAGCGCCGAGGTTCGGGTGCAGACCAGGTTGGCGCCCGAAACCGCACAAACGAAGCCGTTACCGCCGCCCGAGGAATAGGAGATGCCGGTCGGCAGTGCGACGGTGACGACCAGTGGTTCGTTGGTCGCGTCCGGCCCTTGGTTGGTGACCGATACCGTGTAGAGCCCGGTGCGGCCGTTGGTGAAGGTGGCGGCAGTGAAGCGCAACGACACGTCGGCAGCGCTGGCGGCGAGGGCCGCCGAGGCGCAAGCGCCGAGGCCTGCGAGCGCGAACATCGTTCCGAAGGTGAATTTCTGCATACGTGGACCCATACCCATCCTCCTCGAAGTGCCTGCATTACGTCTGAGTGCACCGGATTTGTCGAGCGAAAAAACAGGAATTGTTCGCCCCGGCCCGACGCGGGACGCCGTTGATGCCCTGGGGAGCGTCGCGTCCAACGGAGACGGAGCGAGTTGACCACGAGGGCTCAGGTGCTAAGTGCGCCGGTACGCCGATGTTGCCGTTGAATCCTTTGCATAGCCGGATGATTTCGCTGCGCCTGAGTTGGGCCGAACCGGGGGTACTGGCGGCGCATGGGCGCATTTTCGACCTGCGTAAACGAGGCCTGGTGCCGCTCGTTGGTAAGTTGCAGGGGCCCGGTGTCGTGCACGACATGGAGGTCCACCTGAAACTGGCGGTCGATGCGTTGCGGATCCTGTCGATCGAGCCGGTCATGTCGGCCTATCCCTTCGCGCCGCGGCGGGGCACGGGAGGCGAGGCCTGTCCGAACATCTTGCCCGGGGTCCAGGCTCTCGTCGGTGCCTCGCTCAGCGACGGTTTCGATGGTGCCGTCGTCGAGGCCATCGGCGGGCCGCGCGGCTGCTTCCACATCTTCACGCTGCTGCGGCTGCTC
This sequence comes from uncultured Binatia bacterium (SeqCode), assembly GCA_964524885.1. GTDB lineage: Bacteria > Desulfobacterota > Binatia > HRBIN30 > HRBIN30 > CALJUJ01. The sequence goes on along the minus strand of CAZGEJ010000001.1, from coordinate 337,982 downwards.
GGACCGTCGCTGGCACTGGGCTGGCGTCGGGCCCGTCGCCTCGCCAGCGGCCTCGAAGCGACGACCGCCATTCCCGGCAGTCCGGTTTTTTCCCGCAGCATCATCATCGACGGCGTGCGCGGCGAGGGTTTGCGTCTCGCCCTGCGGGGCCTGTTGTTCGATCTCGACTACATGCCGGGAGCGGCCAGCCTCTCGTTGCAGGAAGAGATGGCCAGCTCCTTCGAAGCAGCCGCGGACGTCGAGGTCGAGCTGCCCGGCATGGTCATCCGCCACGGTGCCGGCCGCGTGCGCCGCACCGGCCACGACATCGATGCGCCGGGCGCGTGGGAAGACGCTGCGGTCGTCGAGCGGCTCGCCGGATTGACGATGTACAAGGGCTACACGGCGGCGGTGCAGGCGATCTTCCGCGAGACCGAGGCACCCGAGCCTCTGCAACACCTACTCTTTCAGCTCGCCCCGGCCATGATCCAGTGCATGCCGAGCCTGTTCGAGGAGGTAGAGTGGCGGCCGCGGCAGGCGCAAGGCTCGCGCGGCGCCGTCGACTCCTGTCATATGTGGCGCGCCGGCGGACCGCTGATGTCGCTTTGAAGCAGAGGTAATCAACGGATGTCCATCGACCAGCAGCAGTTCCGCTCTCTCCTCGGCCATTTCGCCGCGGGCGTGACGGTCATCACCACCACCGGCCCGGACGGCAAGCCATACGGCCTGACGGCTACGGCCTTTACCTCGGTCTCGCTCGATCCGCCGCTGATTCTCGTCTGTGTCGACAAGCGCAGCGACAGCCACCCGCAACTGATGCGGGCCGAGGCATTTTGCGTCAGCTTCTTGCGTGTGGAGCAGCAGGCGATTTCGAATCGCTTCGCCAAGTCGGGAGTCGACAAGTTCGAGGGGACGGCAACCGGAGTCGGCGTCACCGGCGTCCCGTACGTCGCCGATGCCCTGGCGCATCTCGAGTGCGCCATGGAGCAGCGTATCGACGCGGGCGACCACACGCTCTTTCTCGGGCGCGTGCTCGACGGTGGCCTCGGCAGCGGCGAGCCGCTCCTCTACTATCGCGGCGCCTATCGGCAGCTGAGCGCCTCCTGAGGGGCAGGGGGGAGTGTGATGGCGGCGAAGAGAAAGCTTGGTGCGATCGTTCTGGCGGCGGGTCTCGGAACGCGCATGCGTTCGAGCCGCGCCAAGGTCCTGCACGAACTCGGCGGCAAGCCGATGATCGCGTATCCGCTGGCGGCACTGCGGGCGCTCGAGGTCGACCCGATCGTCGTCATCGTCGGGCATCAGGAAGAGGAGGTGCGCCGCGCCTGTGCGCCCTTCGGCGTGCAGTTCGCGCGCCAAGTCGAACAGAAGGGCACGGGCCATGCGGTGCGCATGGCGGCGCCGCTGCTGAAAGGGTTCGAGGGCGATTTGTTGTTGGTCAACGGCGACCTTCCGTTCTTGGCCGACACGAGCTATCGCGCGCTGGTCAAGGCGCACGTCAAGGCGCGCGCCGCGGTGTCGTTGCTCACCGCGCGTGTCGCTCGGCCCTTCGGATTCGGCCGCATCGTGCGTGAGGATGGCCGCGTCGTCGGCATCGTCGAGGAGAAGGACGCCAGCGAAGCCCAGCGGCTCATCGACGAAGTCAACGTGGGGCTCTATTGCGCCGACGCCTCCTTCCTCTTCCCCGCCTTGAAGCGATTGCAGCCGAACAACGCCCAAGGCGAGTACTACTTGACGGATGTGATCGCCATGGCGCGCCAGCGCGGCTTGCCGATCGCCAGTGCCGAGGGCCACGAGAGTGAGGGCGCCCAGGTGAGCACGATGGCGGATCTGGCCGATCGCGAAGCCGAGTTGCGCCAACGCATCAACCGCCAGTGGATGCTCGCCGGCGTCACCCTGATCGATCCGGCGACCACTTACATCGGCCCGGACGTGGTGATCGGTGCCGATACCGTGATCGGCCCCAACGTGATCTTGCGCGGGCGGACTCGCATCGGTCGCCAATGTCGCCTCGACGGCACCGCGTTGTTGACGGACACGACGGTGGCCGACGGGGTGCACGTCAAATTCGGCGTCGTCGCCACCGAGGCGACGATCGGTGCCGCAGCCCAGATCGGGCCGTTCGCCCAGCTTCGACCAGGAACGGATCTCGGGGAGAACGTGCACATCGGCAACTTCGTCGAAACCAAGCAAGCGCGTCTCGGGCGAGGCACCAAGGCCAACCATCTCGCCTATCTGGGCGATGCCGAGATCGGCAGCGAGACCAACATCGGCGCCGGCACCATCACCTGCAACTACGACGGCTTTCGTAAGCATCGCACCGTCATCGGCGATCGCGTGCAGGTGGGCAGCGACACGACGCTGGTCGCGCCGTTGCGTGTCGGTGACGACGCGTACATCGCCACTGCCTCGACGGTGCGTAAGGATGTCGCTGAGGGTGTGCTCTTCTTCAACGTCCGCCGGGACATGGAGCGTCCGGGTTGGGTCGAATCGCGGCGACGTCAGGAACGCGAACGCAGTCTCGTCGCACCGAAGCCGAAGAAGCGGCCGCGCGGCTGAGTCGCTCGAGGCGAAAGCATGGCCGAGCGCAAGCGCCGCACGCCGCGGCAAGACACGCTGACCAGTGGGCGCACCAAACGCGCGCTCAAGGTCGGCGGTTTGGCGACCTCGGTCGGTGGCGGCTACCTACGCGAGGCCTTGCTGGCGCCGTTTCGCTCGCGCGACAAACGCGAGCGCGCCATGCTCGATACACACGTGCAGACGGCGATGAAGATCGTCGAGGGCTCGAAGGAACTGCGCGGTGCCTTCACCAAGTTGGTGCAGCTGTTGTCGATGCGCGACGACTTGCTGCCGACCCAGATGCTCGACGTGCTCGCGTCGGTGCAGTCGGACGTGCCGCCGATGAGCTACGAGAAGATCCGCGAGCAGATCCGGCGTGAACTCGGCAAGCCTCCCGAGCAACTGTTTGCGCAATTCGAACCCGAGGCGTTTGCTGCAGCCTCGCTTGGCCAGGTGCATCGGGCGGAGTTGGCCGACGGCTCGTCGGTCGTCGTCAAGGTGCAGTATCCCGGTGTCGATGCGACGGTGAAGCACGACCTGCAGAACATGAAGGCGCTACTGCAGACGTTGACGTTGGTCGGGCGCGACGTGTTGCGGCAGAAGATCGACTCGAAGGAAGTCTACCAAGAACTCGAAGAACGACTGTTCGAGGAACTGGATTACGAGAACGAGGCGCGCAACATCCAGTTGTTTCGCCGCATGTTCGCCGACGACTCCGAGGTGGAGATTCCCAACGTGTACCCGGAGCTGTCGTCGCGGCGGGTGCTCACCATGGATCGACTCGAGGGCTACCCGCTTGCCGACATCCTGTCGCCGACGGTCGATCAGGAGCTGAAGGACTGGGTCGCCATCAAGTACTTCCGCATTCTCTGGCGCCAGCTCTTCGAGTACGGCGTGCTGCACACCGATCCCAATCCAGGCAACTACATGGTGACATTTCACCCGCACCTGTGTGTACTGGACTTCGGCTCGATTCGCATCTTTCCCGAGCCGCTGCGGCAGGCCTACCACGACTTCGCCCGAGCCATCCTCGCGTTCGACGAGGCGGCGCTGGCGCATTCGTATCTCGAGCTCGGATACCTCGATCCCGAAGATGATCCGGAGCCGATGCACGCCATCGTGCGCATCATCTTCGAGCCCATCTTGAGCGACGTCGACTACGACCCGCGCGCCTACGATTCGGTCGAGCGCGGCATGCAGGTCGCGTCGCTGGCTCTCGAACATCGGATCTTCAAGTCTCCCAATCACCGAGTCTTCCTGCTGCGCGCGTTGATGGGACTCGATGCGTACCTGAAACAGCTCGGCACGGTGACCAACTGGCGGCGCCAGTTCGAGGCCGCCGTCACCGAGGCCCGGCCCGGCGCGGCGCTGGAACTGATGCGCGGCGTCTAGGTCGTCGGGGACGGCCGAGGCGCGACGATCGCTCCGGCACCGATTTGGTGGAAGAGACTCGACTCGCGTTTGTAGAAGCCGTCGCTGTGCACGGAATCGCCGAGAGAGAGCAGGGTGTAGTCGAGGTGGTGGCAGAGCTCGTGCAACAGCGTCCGTAGGAACGTCTTGAACGCCACCACCTGGCCGCGTTTGGCCGTGCGCATCCAGACTTCGATCGTCGCCGGACGTCCGGGCCCGGCGGTGTAGAGGCCATGCAACTCGCCGCGGCGGTCGCTCGGGCGCGTGCCGTGCACGACGACGCGCGCCCGTGAAACGCGCAGGTGGGCCGCGATTTCGTCGACGATGGCCTGGGCCAGCATCTGCACCGCGGGAACGTCGGCGCCGGCGAGGGCTTCGGGCAAGGCGGCGACGCTGGCGCGCAGGCGCACGCTGGGTTGCAAGCGGATGAAGGACGTGGCGTCGCTGCGTTCGTACAGACGACGTTGGTCGGGTGGGATGCGGCGTCGGAGGCTCGGCATGCGCCGGGGCGTGCGGGCGATCAGTCGTTGCGCGATTGCCGGTTGGCGGCGCAGAAGGCGCGATAGATTTCGACGAGGATCTCGCGCTGATGCTCCGTCAGATGGGGATCACGCCGAATCTCGCGCACGCTGTCGACCTCGTCGACGTCGCGTGGATCGAGGACGCCGGCTTGCAGATAGAGGGTTTCGGCCGACAGGCGTAGGACCCGGGCGATCGACCCGATCAGCGCCCCGCTCGGGTCGCGCAGGCCGTTCTCGATTTCCTTGAGCACGTTCGCCGAGATGCCGCTCTGCTCGGACATCTTGCGCAGGGACAGATTGGCGAGCTCGCGTTGGGCGCGGATGTACCCGCCGATACTGCGAGATTGCTGGGGTGCGTTGGATTTTCCGGCGGCCATGGGTCGAGCTTTGCCCCAATCGCCGTCACTTGCCAACCCCGAGCCCGCGATTCACGCGCGCTCGGGGTTGGTACGTCAGTGTTGCATCTCGCGCGGCGAGGCGCGCACGGCGCGGTCGTAGGCCCACGAGCGGATGTGGTCGACCTGCTCCTTCATGGTCTTCGACAGCGGCACGACCGTGGCGGTGGCGTTGAGCACGTCGTCTTCGGTGACCTCGCGATCCTCGAGGCGGGCCGTGGTGCAGGCGGCGACGACGCACTGCTCGCACTCGGCACCGGTCCATCCCTTGGTGAAGCGGATCAGGCGTTCGAGGTTGAACTTGCTGGTGTCGACCCCACGCCGCTCGAGGTGGATGCGGAAGATGTCGACCCGCTCGGGGTCGGTCGGCATGTCGACGAAGAAGACCTCGTCGAAACGACCTTTGCGGATCATCTCGGCCGGCAGCAGGTCGATGCGGTTGGCGGTGGCGGCGACGAACAGCCCGCGCGTCTTCTCCTGCATCCAGGTCAGGAAGAAGGCGAAGATGCGGCCGAGCTCCGAGGCCTCGCTCGTCTGCGCCGAGATGCCCATCTCGATTTCGTCGAACCAGACGACGGCCGGGCTGATCTGCTCCAGCATGCGACACGTCTGCACGAAGGCGCCCTCCGGTTTGCCGTGGCGCCCGGAAAAAACCTCGATCATGTCGATTCGGTAGAGAGGCAGGTCGAAGATCGAGGCGATGGCTTTGGAACAGAGGCTCTTGCCGCATCCCGAGATCCCCATGATGAGGATGCCCTTCGGCACGATGTCGGCGCTCAACTCGTCGCGCATTTGGAACAGCTTGCGCCGTTCGATGAGCCACTTCTTCAAGTAGTCGAGGCCCCCGATGTCGTTGATGTCGAGGTTCTTCGGGATGAATTCGATGACGCCGGTACGGTTGACCAGCAGCTTCTTTTCTTCGAGCAGCGCCGGCACGGCGTCGGCATCGAGGCGCGCGTTACGCGACAGCGCGCGCCGCACCGCGTGCCGCGCCTCGTCCATCGTCAAGCCCTGCAGCGCCCGCGCCAGCTGCTGCTGCGTCCCTTCGGACGTGTCGACGGCGACATTGCGTTGTACCAGCTGCGCCGACTCTTCAGCGAGGAATTGGCGCAGTTCGGGCAAATCGGGAACCGTCAGTTCGAGATAAACGATGTCGCGCGAAATCTCCTCGGGGATGAAGCGCACGGGAGAGCTGATGACGACGTACTTGTCGTGGTCGAAGCACACGTCATAGAGGTCGCGCACGCGCCGGCGAATCTCCGCCGAGTCGCGCAATTCTTCGTGCAGATCCTTGAACAGAAAAATCGCGGCCCCAGGGAAGGTGGCGACGAAGTCGAGCGCCTTGCGCGCTTCGCACGTTTCCGCTCCCGCGTGTTCGCCGCTGTCGGAGACCAGCCCTTCGGTGACGCTCCACGTCCACAAGGGCACGGGCGAGGGGAAGAAGGTCGTCGCCGCTTGCTTCAGAAGATGGCGCACGCGGTGTTCTTCGGCGGAGCGGATGTAGGTCAGCGGGCGGCCGGATTCGATCGTTTCGCGCAGACTGGAGAGGGCTTTGCTTTCTTGCGGCCGATGGGTGGTTTCGTTCTGCATTCCTGGCTCGGGTCGGCGAGCGCCCGCTAGCGGGCGCTCGGTTGCTGCGGTTGCGTGGCGATGGCGATCTTGTCGGCTCCCGCCTGCTTGGCCGCGGTCATGATCTCGATGGCTCGTTCGAGCACGATGCTTCGGTCTCCCTGCAGGATGACGTTCTTGGTGGCACTTTGTTCGAGCTGCGTTCGCAGAGTCGCCTGCAGCGCACCCAACTCGACCCGTTTGCCATCGACGTCGAGGCGGCCATCAGCCGCAGCGGTGACGACGACGCCCGCCGGCTGGTCCCCCCCGCCGCCGGCGCGCGGCAACTCGACGCGCGTACTTTGCTGGGTCAGGGCGGTACTGGTGACCATGAAGATGATCAGCAGCACGAGGAAAATGTCGGTCAGCGGGGTGACGTTGATTTCTGCGACGATCGGCTCGTCGTCGCCGGAGTAGCCGTCACGCGGAGCGAACGCCACGATGCACCGCTTCGTCCGAGCGCGCCGCCGCGATCGCGGCGCGGGTCAGAAGTTCATCGGTCCAGTCGCGCCACTCGGCGCTGAGGTTGCCGATGCGTACCATGAACGCGTTGTAGGCGAAGATCGACAGGACGCCGACGAGCAGCCCGGCGGCGGTCGCGATCAGGGCTTCCGAGATGCCGGCGGCGACGACGGCGAATCCGCCGGAGCCCGACCGGGCCATGTCCTCGAACGAGCGGACGATGCCGAAGACGGTGCCGAGCAAGCCGATGAAGGGCGCCAAGCTGCCGATGGTCCCGAGCAACCAGATGCCGCGCTTCAGTTGCCGCGCGGCTGCGGCGTGATGCCGCCGGGCGAGGCGGTCGCGCAGTTCCAGGTCGTCGGTTTCTTCGCTCAAGGCGTGCCGGTAGATTTGTGCCAGAGGCGATCGGTCGAGCCGGGCGAGCGCGCGCGCATCGGCGACGCCGCCGCCGGCCCATGCCGCCAGGACCGATTGCTGCAGGCGTGCCGCGGAGCGGCCGGCGCGCAGGAGGACCCATGCGCGTTCCAAGACGACCGTCAGGCTGAGTACCGAGCAGACGAGCAACGGCGCCATGACGGCACCGCCGCTGCGCACGATTTCGAAGATGTCGCCTCCGAGCATGATGCGGGGTCTATAGCCGAGGGGTCGCGCGACGGCAATTTTCGCCAAATACCCGAACGTCAGTGCGGCGCCGGCGTCCAGAACGGCGGCGGAGTCATGTCTGCCTCACCGAGCTTGGCGGCGAACACCTGGAGAAACGAGCCGAAGCCGGCCTGCCCGGCCTCGGGCGGCAAGCGCAGTTCGAAGCTGCCTTCCTGTCCGGGGGCGAGGGTCGCAGCGATCTCGTCCTGGTTGCGCGCGATCTCTGGCGACTCCGGATCGCGTGTCGTGAGGACGCGGTAGATCAGCCTCACGCCTACCACGGGTTCCGCGTACGGGTTGGCGACGGTTACGGAAAGCACCCGCTCGGTACCCTCCAGCGCCGTGGTGACGCGCACGAGGCGCAACTGCCCGTTGGCCGCCAGCGGCAGATCGGGTTGCGGTGCCGCCGCCGGTCGCGCTGCGCTGCATCCCAGCATGGCCAGCAGCGAAAAGATCAAACACCAAGGACGAAGGATCATCGAGGACTCCGTTTTGCGCGCCTGGTTGTATGCGGCGACCGCCCCGGGTGCAACGGCATCGGTCCCATGCGTCCCATGGGTCCGATAAGACCCATGGCGGCGACCAGCCGCCTTGCAGTCCTATACGACCCCAGGGTACGGCATGCCCATGGCAACCGCTCGGCGTTGGCGTCTTGCGACGATCCTGGCGATGTCGGCGGCGCTTTGCGGCACGGCGATCGGCGGCTGGCTCGGGGGGCGAGTTCTGGCTCCGAGCCATGCGGGGGTTGGCGTCGCGGCCGCCGCGATCGGTGGGGCGTTCAACGGTGCCGTCGTCGGCTTGGTCCTGGCGCTCCTGGCAGGCTGGCGGCTGTCGGAAACCTGGCTGCTGCGACTGACGGCCGGCGTGGCTAGCCTCGCCTCGGTGTTCGTCCTGCTTGGGGCGTGGAGTTCGTGGCGCCGGTACCAGCGCCAGGCGGTGGCGCAGGCCGAACTGCTGGCGCGCCTACCGCCCTTCCGTTTCGAGATCGAGAACTTCGGCACCGGGCAGGATGAACAGACGCGGATCAGCTTCGACGGTGGCGACGGCACGCTACGGATCAGCCACCGTGACGGCAGCACGTGTGGTGGCAGCCTCTACCCGCATCGTCGCATCGGGTTGTTGCGCGCCCTGCGGCGGGTCGAAGCGCTCCAACACGAACAGCCGGATCCTTGCGCGCCGCTGGTGCCCACCCACCGGCTGACCTTTCGTATCGGCGACGAGTCGTCCGCTCCGGAGCAGATCATCTTCTTTTCGTCGGCTTGTGCGGCGCGGCATCCCGAACTGCGCACGCTGGTGGCGGATACGCAGCGGGCGCATGCCTCGTTGCAGCGCGACGGTGCTTGCCCCTGAGGCTGCGCCTGCGCCTTTCGCCGGCCCTCGCTTTCGGGTTAAGGACAGTGCGTGTCGAACGCCCTCGAACGAGCCTTCCCCGGATTGACCGGTCGACTGCCGCGCGCGGTGTTGACCCAGCTGCCGACGCCGGTCGCACGCCTCACGGGTATCGAGCGTCACCTCGGCCATCCGTCCTTGTGGATCAAGCGCGACGACTTGAGCGCCGTTGCCTATGGCGGCAATAAGCCGCGCAAGCTCGAGTACATCCTAGGCGCGGCGCGGGCCCGCGGCAGTCGCGTCGTACTGACCACCGGCGGCACCGGGACCCATCATGGACTGGCGACGGCCATCTTCGCGCGCGAGCTCGGCATGCGCGCCATTCTCGTGTTGCTGCACCAACCCTGGAGCGCGCACGTGCGCCATTCGCTTCTGTTGGATCAGGCGGTGGGGGCCGAGTTGCACTACACGACACGGGTTGCCGGCACCGCCGCCTGTACGGCGCGGTTGTTGGCGCGCGAGGCGCTGGCGGGCAATCGCCCGACGCTGATTCCCACGGGCGGCAGTTCGCCGTTGGGCACGGTCGGCTACGTCGATGCGGCCCTCGAGCTGGCTGAGCAGATGCGCGAGGGGACGTTGCCCGAGCCGCATGCCGTGTACGTGGCTGCCGGTACCGCCGGTACCCTGGCCGGTCTCGCTTTGGGATTTCGTTTGGCCGGGATTCGGTCGCGCCTGGTCGGCGTCGTGGTCACCGACCTCCTGCCTCCTTCTCCCAAGTCGGTGACGCGTCTGGCCATGCGCACGCTTGCCCTGCTGCGCCGGGAGGACGCGTCGATCCCGCGGGTGACGTTGCAGCCGGAGGATTTGTCGCTGGAGTTCGGCTATTGCGGCGCGGGTTATGGCGAGCCGACCCCGGCTGGCTCGGCGGCGATCGCGCTGGCCCACGAGGCCGATGGAATCCACTTGGAATCCACCTATACCGGCAAATGCATGGCGGCGTTTCTGGAGAGGGCGCAACGCGGCGACCGCGGAGCGCCCTTGCTCTTCTGGAACACCTACAACAGCGTCGATCTCGACGCGCGGTATGGACCATTGCCTCAAGCGACGGCGTTGCCGCCGGAGTTTCAGGCGCTGTTTCGGGCATCCGAATGACGGCGCGGCGCACGCGCGGGCGCACGCGCGGGTTGCGAAAACGCAAAGGACCTTGCTAGGTCGCTGGCATGGGTACGAGCCGCCTTCGACTGACGCGCCGCGGGTTCCTGCGAGCCCTTGCCGGCGGCGCCGGATTAGCCACCCTGACGCGGGTACCTGCCGGATTCGCCCTTGCCGCCGATCGCGCCAGCGGATTGCAGGTGCTCGATGCGTCGCAAGCCGAACTCGTGACGCAGATCGTCGAGCGCATGTGCTTCAGCGGCGACCCCAGCATGCCGTCCGTGCGCGACACCGAGGCGGTGCTCGTCATCGATCAGGCTCTGCTGCAGGTCGATGACGAAGTGCGCGAGCAGCTCGCCTGGCTGCTGTGGGGGTTCGACTGGTTGCCGCCGGTGCTCACCTTCGATTTCAGTCGTTTCCGCAATCTCGCTCCGGAGCGTCAGGACGCCTACATCCGCAGCTGGGCCGCGAGTCGCTTCACCCTGCGCCGCATCGCGTTTCAGGCGCTGAAGAACCTCGCCATGCTGGGCTATTACACGCAGGACGCCACCTGGGCCGGCATCGGCTACGGTGGGCCATGGGCGCCGCGGCCGCGGCGTAGGCTGCGCGCCGACGCGCTGCCCGGATACGGTGCCCAATGATCACGCGCGGGCATGAAATCGGCGGCGAGCTGAGGCTGCGCGCCGAAGTGTGCGTCATCGGCAGCGGTGCCGGCGGTTCCGTCGCCGCCAAGGAACTCGCCGAGGCCGGACGTGACGTCATCGTGCTCGAGCAAGGCGGCTACCACACGAAGGAAGACTTCACCCAGCGCGAGGACGAAATGATGCCCATCCTCTTCGAGGACATGGGCCAACGCGCCACCACCGATCAGTCCGTGCTCATTCTGCAAGGCCGCGGCGTCGGCGGTTCGACGGTGCACAACCTCTGCTACTGCTTTCGCACGCCGGCGCCGATTCTCGAAAAATGGCGCCGCGAAAACGGACTGCGCGACCTCGCCTACGAAGATCTGATCCCGTCGTTCGAACGTGTCGAACGCATGCTCAAGGTGAAGCAGATCGAAGAGCATGAAGTGAACGTGCTCAACGACAAGATTCGCAAGGGCTGCGAGGCTCTCGGTTACCACGGCTTCGTCACGCACCATAACCGCGAGCGCTGTAACAAGAGCGGCTTCTGCATGCTCGGATGTCCGTTCGACGCCAAGCAGAGCATGCTCGTGACCTATGTCCCGGCGGCGGACGCCGCCGGGGCGCGGATCTATGCCGACTGTGCCGTGCGTACCTTCGAAGCGAAAAACGGTCGCATCCATGCCGTCGCCGGTGACGTCATCGATGCGCTCGGACGGCCACGGCAACGCTTTCGCGTCGAGGCGGACGTCATCGTGCTGTCCGCCGGCGCGATCAATACGCCGCAGCTGCTGCTACGCAACGGTATCGCCAACGGCAACGACCAAGTCGGGCGCAACCTCCACTTGCACCCGAGCGTGCTTCTCGCCGGATTCTACGACGACGAGATCCACGGCTATCGCGGCATTCCGCAGAGTTACTACGTCGACGAATTCATCGATCTCGAGCGCGACCCCGACAGCGGCTACTTGCTGATGCCGGTGTTCGGCTTCCCCGTGGCGACGGCGGCGCAGCTGCCCGGTTTCGGGCGCGAGCACTTCGAGATCATGCGTGACTACAGCCGGATGGTGGGGATCCTCGTGCTTCTGCACGACGAGTCGGCCGGGCGGGTACAGGTCGGTCGCAACGGTCGGCCGGCAATCACTTACGATCTGTCGGTTAAAGAGCAGCGGCTTCTGGCGGAAGGTATGCGTCATTGCGCCGAGATTCTGTTCGCCGGCGGCGCGCGCAAGGTGTTGGTGCCCTATGCCGACCCTCTCTGGCTGAAGCCCGGCGATGATTTGCGGCAGATCGATGCGCGTGGGGTGCGTAAGCACGACATTCCGATCGCCTCGACCCATCCCCAGAGCACATGCCCGATGGGTGAGGATCCTCGACGTGCGGTGGTCGATTCGTGGGCGCGATCCCACGAAGTGAACAACCTCTACATTTGTGACATGAGCGTCTTTCCGAGTTCACTCGGGGCGCCGCCGCAGATCTCGACCGCGGCGCTGGCCGACCGCGCCGCCCGGCGCATCGCGGCGGAGTGGGGCAGGGGATGAACACGGCTGGGGGCGCCGGGCGTGATGCCGGCTCAAGGCCGAGGCACACGTTGCAGTTTGGCCAGCGTCTTGGCGAGCTTGGTCAGCTGAATCGGTTTCTGTAGGAAGGCCACCGCACCCGCACGGACCGTTCGGGTCACCTCTTCGTCGTTGGCGTACCCGGAGGCGAGAATGACCCGCACCTCGGGGTTGATGCGCCGCAGCTCCTCGAAACACACGCTGCCGAGCATGTTCGGCATCACCATGTCGAGCAGGACGAAGTCGACTTCTTCGGCGTGCGCGCGGTACCAGCGAATCGCTTCGGCCCCATCCGAAGCCGTGTGCACCGCGTATCCAAGTTCGTGCAGGAGTTCGCTGACGACCTCGCGCACCAGTTCGTCATCGTCGACGAGCAAGATGGTGCCCGAAGTCGCTTCCGGCATGCCGCCGCCGATTTCGCCGCTGGCCGTGTCTCCCGGAGGTGCGAGCGGCAGATAGACGTGGAACGTCGAGCCCTTGCCGGGTTCGCTGTCGACGGTGATTTCGCCGCGATGCTCTTGCACGGTGCCGTAGACACTGGCGAGTCCGAGCCCGGTCCCCTTGCCGGGCGGCTTGGTGGTGAAGAACGGTTCGAAGAGCCTGGCCTTGATCGCTTCGTCCATCCCCGTTCCGGTGTCGTGCACCGCGAGGTGGAGGTAGGCGCCAGGGTCGAGGGCGGAGAGGTGGTTCGAGGCCGTTGATTCGTCGAGGTGCACGACTTCGCTCGTGATGCGCAGTTCTCCGCCGTCGGGCATCGCGTCACGAGCGTTGAGTGCCAGGTTCATGATCAGGTTGTGCACCTGGGTGCGGTCGGCTCGAACGACGGCGCGCTCCGACGTGAGATGGTGCACGATGGCGATGCGCGATTCGAAGGAAGGTTCGAGCAAGCGCAGCACGTCGAGCACGGTTTGATTCAAGTCGATGGGGACGAATTCCTTCTTGGCCTTGCGGGCGAAGGTGAGCAGCTTGTTGGTCAGGTCCGACGCTCGTTGGGTCGCCTCGAAGATGATGCCCGCGTAACGAGTGAGCTTCGGATCGACGTCGCCGTAGCGGGTGCGAATGATGTCGGCGTAGCCCGAGATGCCGGCCAGAATGTTGTTGAAGTCGTGCGCGATGCCGCCGGCGAGTTGACCGATGGCCTCCATCTTCTGCGCTTGTCGCAGTTGCTCTTCGAGCATTTGTCGTTGCGCTTCCATCGCGCGTTGTTGGGTCAGATCGCGCAACACGATTTGGACGATCGGCCGGCCGTCGACGATGGTGCGGGCGCCGCTGACCGCACACGTGCGCGGTGCCTCGAGGGCGGAGACGATCTCCGTCTCGATTTCGAATTCCTCGCCGCTGCCGGCGGCGGTTCGCAACAGATCGATGAGTTTCGACGCAGCGTCGGGCGTCGCGAGATCCGCGAGGGGTTGGCCGACGAGTTCGCACTGCGGGCGAGCGGTGAGATCGCTGGCGCGCTGGTTCGAGCGCAAGATCGTCGCCGTGCCGGGTTCGATCCAGAGGATGGCGTCGTGCGCCGACTCGAAGGTGAGGCGAAAGACCTGCTCACTTTCGCGCAGCGCGGCGCTGGAGCGCTGCAACGCGTCGAGCATGCGATTGATCTCGTTCGCGACGTGCCCGAGTTCGTCATTGCCGCTCGGCGAGATGCGCAGAGCCGCGTCGCCGCTACGATGAATTTCGCCGACCTCGCGACTCAGGCGCGTCAGGCGCCGGAGGATTTGTGAGTTGAGCACGAAGAGCAACACCAGGTTGAGCCCGGTTCCACCGAAGAAGAGGGCCAGGGCGACGTAGTTCAACGTGCGCACGCCTTGCCGGTAGATGGCGCGGTCGGTGCTGACTTCGAGGAGCAGCACATCGTTGCCGGCGTGGTCGCGCAAACGGGCGAATCCAGTGGCCACGTCGACGTCGGTGGGGATGACGACGATCTCCGTTCCAGGGACGGACAGACGCTCGCGTGCCTGCCGCGCGGTAGCGGCAAGGTCGGGCGCATGCCAGGCGTGGGTTTCGACGGGAATGTGGGTGACGGCGGCGATGCGTTGTACTACGTCGTCGTCCAGGTAGACGCCGACCAGCAGGGCGCCTCGGATCGGGCCCTCGTAGGCGCTCGTGACGATCGGCCGCGCCCCGAGCATGAGCGTGCCGCGGTCCGTCGCGAGCAAGCCGCTCTGCTTCGAAACCGCCGAGGCGTGCTGAAAGAATAGCGGTGCGTGGCGGACGGCCTCCAACTCCTGCGGGCTGAATGCCCGTGTCTGCTGGCTGCTGCGGTCGACGGCCTTGCCGGCGACCAACTCGCCGTTCACGTCCACGAGCAACATGCAGTCGATGCGCAGTTGCAGCATGGCTTCCGATGTCAGATTTCGATTCGGGAAATACGGGTTGCGATCCCCCATGAACGCGTAGGTGTCGTCCCATGCCGCGTAGTCGCCGGCGACGCTGACCAACCGGGCGTTCTCGTGGGCGATGGCGTCCTGTACCTGCTGCAACCGGTGGCGCACGTCGCGCATCTCCAGGTCGCTGTAGCTGTCGTGCAGCAGTACCCGTAGCGCGCCATACAAGAGCAGTACCAGGGTGCTCAGCGCCAATGTGCCGAGCAGCGGTATCTTGAAACGCAGTTGCATGGTGCTCGGATCACGCGGCGGGATGGCGAACCCGATGCCCTCGCGGGTCAGCGGACCGGGGCGCCGTCCGGCCCGGGCTCGACGCTGCCGCGCAATGTGGCGATGACGCGCCCTGGTAGGTCCGGGGCATTGATGCCGGCGGTGGCCAACAGGGTCGTGGTCAGGTCGATCAGTTGCACCTCATCGCTCGCTGAATGCGGGCCGGAAGCCGCCGTAGCGCCACTCAGCGCCATCGGTAACGAATCGCCGGCGGCGCCGACGAGCGTATCGCCCCGGGTCGAAGCCAGCGCCACCACGGTCGGTCGCTTGGCTTCTTTGCGCACGGCCTCGAGGAAGGGCGTGAGAGCGGCGTCCACGTGCGACAGCTCGTTGCCATAGGCGGCCCGCACCTCGGCTGCCAAGGCACCGAGTTGGTGACGCTCGCCGGTTGCGAGCCGCTGCCGCTCGCGACGCGGCACGTCGAGTTCGAAGGCATGCGCGTAGGGAGCGCTCGGATCGATGAGGTGGATCCAGAGAAAGATGGGGCCTTCACGGCGTTCGGCCATGATTCGACCGGCGACGGCGACGACGTCGGCAGCGGCACCGAAGACGCGCGGCGAGCGCAGCCCGAGCCACACCATGAGGTCGGCGGCAACTGGGCTGGCGACGAAGTTGCGCTCCCGAATCGCTGCCGGTTGAAGATTCTCGCGCCAGCGCGGCAAGGCATGGGCGTTGCGCGCGGCGAAATGGTGGTAGACGACGAAGCCGCGATGCATGCCCAATTCGATGGCGGCGTAGGCGTCGGGTCCAACGGCCGCGGCCGTGTCGTACCCATGTTCGCGCAACCGCTCGGCCAGTGTCGCTACTTCCGCGCGTAAACTAGGCGCTGCATGCGTGTCGTGTGCTGCGCCCAAGGGAACGCCGCCGAGCAACTCGGCGAGCTGCGGCCGAGCCGGCGCTTGGGGTCCGTCGACGCTCGTCCACTGCACGCCCGTGTCGACGATGCGGCGGAAGCTCGGCAAGGCTGCGGCCCCTTCCGAGGTGAGCGAATCGACCGTCACCAGCACGATGTCCGGCCCGTCGGGGCGGGTGGCGTGCGACGCCCAGGGAAAGGGCGGCAGTACCGGCGGCCACAAGGCCAACGCCACGCCGATCGCCGTCAACGCGGGGATACGAGATTCACTTTGCGCCAGACGCGCCGTGCCGAGGCCGACTACCAAGAACGGAACGGCGATCTGATACGGCGGAAATCCGGCCGGCAGGAGCACCCATGCCGCCGCCGCGCTCGCACTGAGCACGCCGAACACCACGCCAGGGCTCGGTGCCGGGTTCCCCGCGCTGCGGGCGCGCTGGACGCCGGCAAAGAGCACGCTCAGGAGCACCAAACCGAGAAGGCCGGCCAGCACCGCGCCGCTGAAGCGGAGTGCCACCGGCAAGACGATGCCCGCCGCGACCGCCAGCAGCGGCAGCGAGCCGATGATCCCGGCCAGGGTCAAACGCGCCCGTTCGCTCGCCGGCAACCGCCCCACAGCCGCCATGCAAACCAGCGGAAGCAAAACCAAAAGGACCGCCGACGCGGCGACCTCGGCGAGGGGCACCACGTCCGACGTGATGCGCGCCAGCGCGATCTCCAAGACCCACACGAGAACCAAGCTTGCGCCGGTGGCGCGTGGCGCCTGCAATGTGGAGGAATCGGCGTTCCCGGACATCGTCCTTCGTTAGCACATCTTTTCAGGCGAGTCCGCGCCGGCGCCGGCCTTCTTTGTTCGCCATAGGGAGCTGTGCTCTACGAGCGCAGAACTGCTTTCGGTTCGGATCGGCAGCCGGTGCGGGAGATGGACGATGGGTGGACCTCTGCAGGGAATTCGTGTGCTCGAACTAGCCGGACAGGGCGCCTTGCCCTTCGGCGCGCTCAAGCTGGCCGACATGGGCGCCGACGTCATCCGCATCGAGCGGCCGGATGAGGTCCCAGCCGACCGAACGCCGCGGCCGCACAACTTTTGGGATCGCGGCCGGCGCTCCATCGCCGTCGACCTGAAGCACCCCGACGGCGTGGGGACGGTGCTGCGTCTGTGCGACCGCGCCGACGTGTTCTTGGAGTCGTTCCGCCCCGGTGTCGTCGAGCGTCTCGGCCTCGGTCCGCAACCGGTGCGCGCGCGCAATCCGCGCCTCGTGTACGGCCGCCTGACGGGTTGGGGCCAGCAAGGCCCGTTGGCGCAGGCCGCCGGACACTCGCTCAATTACGAGGCGATCACGGGCTACACCCGCGCCGTCGGGGCTCCGGGCGGCGCGCCAGTGCCGCCGCTCCAGGTGTTCGGCGACTTTGCGGGGGGCGGTATGTTCCTGGCGTTCGGCGTCGTCTGCGCTCTCGTCGAGGCGCAGCGTTCGGGACTCGGGCAGGTCGTCGATGCGGCCATGGTCGACGGCGTGATGTCGCTCGTGGCACCATTCTACGCCATGCACGCCATGGGCATGCACGGCAATGACATCGGCAGTAACCTGTTCGATGGCGGCGCGCCGTTTTACGCGATCTACGAGACGAGCGACGGCAAGTACGTCTCGATTGCCCCGCTCGAACCAAAGTTCTTCGCCGTGCTCGTCGAACGATTGGGGCTACGACCAGAGGACCTGCCGCCGCAGTACGAACGGGAGCGTTGGCCCGAATTACGGCAGCGGCTGGCGGCGGTCTTTCGAAGCCGCACGCGCGACGAGTGGTGTGCCGTATTGGAAAGAAGCGACGCCTGTTTCGCGCCCGTGTTGGATTTCAGCGAGGCGCGCCGGCATCCGCACAACCAAGCACGAGGCTGTTTCGTCGCCGACGAGCCGATGCCGGAGTTGGCGCCGGCGCCGCGTCTCGATCGCACGCCAGGGCTGCCAGGCCCATCCCCACGCTGGCCGGGGGCGGATACCGACGAGGTGCTGCATCAGTTCGGTTTCGCCGACGCGGAGATCGCCGAGTTGCGCGGACGGGGCGCCATCGCCTGAGGCGCGATCGTCTAGGTAAAAGCGACGGGGAGGACCGGTCATGGTCCTCCCCGCCATCGACTCTGGGTCAGTGCGCCGGCTTGAACTTGTAGCGCAGGGGGATGCGCTTCGGCCCGCCGACGAAGCTCGAGTGCAGGAGCTGCACCGGCGCCGCCAGTTCGACGGCTTCGACGCGTTCGGCGAACTGGCGCCAGAACACCTTGAGGTCGAGGCGCGCGAGGTGCGCACCGAGACAGAAATGCTCGCCGACGCCGAAGCCCAGGTGCGGGTTCGGGTCGCGGTCGACGCGAAAGACGAAGGGGTCGTCGTAGACCTCCTCGTCGCGGTTGGCTGAGGCATAAAAGAGGGCCAACGAGTCGCCCGCCTTGATTTGCTTGCCACGCAGCTCGTAATCGACGGTAGCGGTGCGGGAGAAGTGGTTCACCGGGGTGGTCCAGCGCACGATCTCGTCGGCGGCGGTTTCGACGAGGGCCGGGTTGCGACGCAGCTTCTCCAACTCGGCTGGGTGTTCCATCAGCGCCAACAGACCGCTCGAGATCGAGTTGCGGGTGGTATCGTGACCCGCAACCATGACTAGAAAGTAGAGCGAGAACAGTTCGAATTCCGGCACCGGCTGACCGTTGATCGTCGCCAACGCCAGGACCGTCGACAGATCTTCGCGTGGCTCGCGGCGTCTCTCGGCCAAGAGCTCCATCAGATACACGTAGGCTTCCTGCAAGAAGCCCAGGCGCGCCTCGCGCGTATCGCCCTCGCGTTGGAAGTCCGGATCCTCGAGGCCGAAATTCTCGTTGGTGATGCGCAGGACGAAGTCCTCACGTTCGCGAGGAATGCCGAGAATCTCGGTGATCATGCGCAGTGGCTGCAGGGCCGCGACGTCGCGCACGAAGTCGCACTCGTGCCACCCGCCATCGCGGGCCAAGTTGTCGAAGATCTCCTTGGTGATGACCTCGAGCCGCTGCTCCAAACGCTGGATGGCGCGCGGGGTGAACCAGCTGCTCACCAGCTTGCGGTAGTCGCGATGTTCGGGCGGGTCCATGTTGACCAGCATCCGCAGCGGCGGGGCCTCCTCCATCGAGGGACCGGAGCCGGGAGGCGGCTCGGGGAAGAGGATGAACCGGCCGGCACTGCGGAACTTGTCGGGCTGGGTCGAAATTTCGATGATGTCGGCGTGCTTGGTGATCGCCCAGAAGGGTTTGTAGCCCTCGGGGTGGCTCCAATGCACGGGATCCTCCCGCCGCAGTCGGGTCCACTCCGGATGCGGGTATCCGTGCTCGCCGTAGTGCTTGGCGGTGATGACATCGAGCTTGTCGAGCGGCTGGCTCGCTACGTCCATGCGGTATCCTCCCTCGCGTCGCGGCATCGGTGCACCGCCTCGGACGCGACCTTCGAGTGCTAGCGGGCTACGCCCAGCACCTTTTCTGCGGGCCGCTCCCCGTTGGGTTGCTCGCGGGCTGCCGTCGCGAAAACTCGACTCAGCAGCGCCGCCTTTGCCCGACCTACCGAATTTAGCGGGGCTCCACGCGATCGTCCATCGCTCGGGCGACGAGAATTTGTGGACGGCAGCGGAGGATTGGGCGAAACTCCGCCGGCGATTCGCAACGAAGGAGGGGCGCGTGAGCGAACTGGGCATCTACGAGGTCATGAGCACGACGCGGGCGGTGCGGCGCCTGCGCCCCGACGCGATTCCCGACGAGGTTCTGCGCCGTGTGCTGGAGGCGGCGAATTGGGCTCCGACGGGTGGCAACGCACAACCGTGGCGGGTGCTGGCGGTGCGCGATCCCGAACGCAAACGGGCGCTGCAGGAACTCTACGTCGGACCGTGGCGGGCCTATGCCGAGGGTCATCGCCGGCAGATCGCAACACTTGCGGGCGAGGCGCGGGCGCGCCAGGAGCGCATGATCGCCGCTGCCGATCACTTGGCCGAACATCTGCACGAGGCGCCGGTCATTCTCGTCTTTTGCTTCCAGCCGGCGTTGATGGCCATCACCGACGCTGGCCTCGACCGACCGTCGGTGGTCGGCGGGGCTTCGATTTACCCTGCCGTGCAGAACGCGCTGCTCGCTTGCCGCGCCGAGGGGCTGGGTTGCACGCTGACCACCTTGCTGTGCAGCCGCGAAGAAGACGTGCGCCGCCTGCTCGGCATCCCCGAGGGGTGGTTCACCGCGGCCTTTGTGCCGATCGGCTATCCCGCCGGGCGGGGGCACGGACCGCTGACCCGACGCCCGGTGCAGCGCATGGCGTTCCTCGATACCTGGGGTACGCCATTGTTCGGCGACGAATGATTCGGCCCCGCGTGTTGTAATTGAGAATCGCGTTCATTACGGTCGGCGCAGCATGGCTCGCACGCTCGCCGAACTTCAGCCCGCGCAAACTGCTCGCATCGGACACGTCGCCGGGGGCGATGGTCTCAGCCAACGCCTCTGCGAACTGGGATTCACCCCGGGGCAGGCCGTTGCCGTGGTTCGTCTCGCCCCGCTCGGGGATCCGATGCAGATTCGCATCCGCGGCTTCGACGTAGCGTTGCGTCGGCGCGAGGCCGAGCGGGTCGTGCTCGAGGCTTGAGCCGCGCATGCAGGCCGAGCAGCGCATGTCCTCGTCGCCCAGTGGCGCCGATCCGTCCGCAGTCTGGACCGTCGCCGTTCTCGGAAACCCGAATACCGGCAAGACGACCCTGTTCAACGCCCTGACCGGGTTGACGCAGCACACCGGCAACTATCCCGGCGTCACGGTCGAGGGCGCGCTCGGCACGATTCTCGCCGAAGGGCGACGCATCGACGCCATCGATCTGCCGGGCTCTTACTCGCTGTCGCCGCGGGCGCCGGACGAGATGGTGGCCGTCAGTGTGCTGCTCGGTCGCGGTGCCGCGGCGCCGCACGCCGTCCTTTGTGTGCTCGACGCCTGCCATCTCGACCGCAACCTGTATTTGCTGACTCAGGTGCAGGACGTCGGGTTGCCGGTGGTGGTGGCGTTGACGATGATGGACGTGGCGCGGCGTCAGGGCTTGGAGATCGACGTGCCGCTGCTGGCGCAGCGTCTCGGGGTGCCGGTGGTGCCGGTGCATGCGACGCGGCGCGAGGGGATCGCCGAACTCAAGCACGCCCTGCTGGCGACGATCGAACGTGGCAGCGGGACGCCGCGGCGCCTGGGTTATCCGTCGGTGTTCCTCGAATCTGTGTCGCGTCTCGCCGAAGAGATCGATCCTCGCGGTGGAACGGCGATGCGCTTTCTGGTCGAACGCGCACTCATCGACCGAGGGGGCTTCGTCGAAGGAGAACTCGTGCGTGAGTTCGGCCAAGGCGTGCACGCGGGGATCGAGCGCACGCGGGAACAGCTCGAACGGCAGCTGGCGCCATTGCCGCAACTCGAAGTCGAAACGCGCTACCGTGCCATCGCCTCCTTGCTCCAAGGAGTGATTCGGGGTGCCCCCGCCGGGGCCAGGAGTTGGACCGATCCGATCGACGATCTCGTCACCCATCGGGTCTGGGGCGTGCTGATCTTCCTCGCGGCGATGGCGATGACGTTCCAGGCGATCTTCACCTGGGCGGTGCCGCTGATGGAGCTGATCGATACGGCGTTCATGGCGTTGGGCGACAGCGTCGGGTCGCTCTTGCCGGAGGGGCCTCTGCGCAGCCTCGTCGTCGACGGCGTCATCGGCGGCGTCGGCGCGGTCGTCGTCTTCGTGCCGCAGATCGCCATTCTTTTCGCCTTGATCACGATTCTCGAAGATTCGGGCTACATGGCGCGCGCCGCTTTTCTGATGGACCGCGTGATGGCGAGTTTCGGTCTGTCCGGCCGCAGTTTCATCCCGTTGTTGTCGTCGTTCGCCTGCGCCGTGCCGGGGATCATGTCGGCCCGATCGATCGAGGATCGACGCGACCGTATCGTGACCATCGTCATCGCGCCGCTGATGAGCTGCAGCGCGCGCTTGCCGGTGTACGTGTTGTTCATCTCGGCCTTCGTACCCGCGGAGACGGTGGGCGGTGTCGTCGGCCTGCAGGGCTTGACGTTGTTCCTGCTCTATCTCCTCGGCATGTTGATTGCGCCGCCGATCGCCTGGCTCCTGAAGCGCACGGCGCTGCGCGGACCGGCAGTGCCGTTCCTGTTGGAACTGCCGCCCTACAAGGTTCCTGCTTGGCGGGTGGTGGCGTTCCGCATGTACGACCGCAGCTGGGCGTTCGTGCGTCGGGCCGGCACGATCATCCTGGCGTCGACGATCTTGGTGTGGGCACTGTCGTATTATCCGCGCCCGGCGGAGATCATCGAGCGTTATGCCGGACTGCGGGCGCAAGCGAGCGAAGAGGACAAGCCGCGTCTCGACGCCTTGGAGGCGGGCGATCTGCTGCGCCACAGCTTCCTCGGACAGGCGGGGCATGTGATCGAGCCGCTGGTGCGACCGCTGGGTTGGGACTGGAAGATCGGCATGGCGGTGATCGCCAGCTTTCCGGCGCGCGAGGTGGTCATCGCCGCCTTGGGTACGATCTACAACCTCGGCAGCTCGGCTTCGGAGGAGAGCGTCGAGTTGCGCGAGGCCATGCGGGCCGAGCGCTGGCCGGATGGACGCCCGGTGTACACGACGGCGGTGGCTCTTTCGATCATGGTGTTTTTCGCGCTGTGTTGTCAGTGCGCCGCGACGCTGGCGACGATCCGCCGGGAAACCGGATCCTGGGGTTATCCCGTCTTCACCTTCGTCTACATGACCTCGTTGGCCTACGTCGCCGCCCTAGTGACCTATCAACTCGGCCAGCGCTTCGGATGAACGGTGCCATGGACGGTCAGAGCATCATCGTCGCGCTGTGCGTCGCCGGTGCGGTGCTGTATGTCGCGCGCGCGCTGTGGCCCAAGCCGCGTGGCGGTGCCGGCTGTGACTCCTGTTCGCGGAACCCGGGTAGCGCCGACGATTACACCTGAACCGACGACGCGCCGTCGGCTTTGCCGAGTAAACGGAAGGCTTGTTGGGCTTGGTGGAAGCCCTTGAGGGTCAGCTCGCCGACCGGTTCGCAACGATATCCCTCGGGTAGGTCCGCGCACACGCGGGCCGAGATCAAGATCTCGCCGGCACCCGCCGCATCACTCAAGCGAGCGGCCAAGTTGGTGACGTTGCCGATGACGCCATAGTCGCGACGGCCTTCGTAGCCGATGAAGCCGCAGGTGGCGTATCCGGTATGAATGCCGACGCCGATGTCGATGCGGTAGCCCTTGCGCTGCCAGGCGCTGCGTAGACTACCGAAGTCCTCCAGCATGGCGAGCGCCATCGCTGCCGCCCGCTCGACGTGGTCGTCCTGCTCGACCGGGTCGTTGAAGAAGACCATGAAGCCGTCGCCCGCAAAGCGTTCGAGTGTGCCGCCGAATGCGGCGATGCGCGCACCCATCACCGCATGATACTCGGCAAGAGTTGCCATGACTTCTTCCGGTTCGACGCTGTCGGAGAACGACGTGAAGCCGCGTAGGTCGACGAAGACGACCGTGACCGGTCGGCGCTGGCTGCGCAATTCGGCGGCGCCACCTCGGGCCATGACCTGGTCGATCACCTGCGGCGGGAAGAACCGCTTGAGCTCGGCGAACTCGAGTTCACGAGCGCTCAGGCGTTCCGTCGCCTGAATGCGAATGATCGATTGGACGGCCTGCTGGACGAGCGTCGAGATGGCGTCCAATTCGGCGGTCTCATAGACGTCGCCGGTAGCGCGCGGTCCGACGGCGAGTACGCCGAGCGGCGCGGCGCCGACTCGCGCCAGGGGAAGAATCAATTCGGCGCGCAATCGGTCGAAACCGCGCAGGCAATCTTCACTGATGTTCGAGTATTGCGGCTCGACGGCGATGCGCGTGCGCGACAAGTCCTTGCGTAGCGCCGCGACGAGGCGCACCACCGCCTCGTCGGATAAACGGCCCGCGCCCTCGGGGAGTTTGCCGCTGGCGGCGATCACGAACTCCTCGCGTCCGTCGTGCGGGAACAAGAGCGCGATGGACTCGACGGCGTCACATAGAAGCCCGGGCGCGCTGGCCAAGGTTGCGAGCACCGCAGGAACCTCGGTCGACTCGGCCATGCGGTCGCCAAATTCGCGAATGAGCGTGGGAAAACGTGATCGTTGTGGATAAAGGCGGGCGTTGAGGCGGGCGTCGAAGCGAGGCCAGAGATAGAGCAGGGGAAAGAGCAGGACGGCGACGGCATAGGAACGAAACGTGCTGAGCACCACCGCCAGGACGGTGAGAATGCCGACCGCCCATGCGTACATCACAGCCCGGCGGACCGCGATGCGCGCGTTCAGCAACTCCTGCCGCACGGCGACACGCGCCAGGGCGAGCACCAAGAACAACAGTGGCCAGTTGAGGAATCGGTTGTCGATCGGAATGACCCCGAACAGCTCTTGCAGGAATAGCGTCAAGGCGATGGGAGCGAAGCCGGCGAGGATGCCGGCGACGAGGATGCGTGCCCGCTGGACGATGACCCGGTCGCCCGAGGTGAACGCGAGGAACAGACAACGCGCGACGAAGAAGCAGAGAGCCGCGACCAATGCCCCCGAACCGATGGCGCGGCTGTACGCGAGCATACCGCGCCAATTCGTCACCCAGCCGGCGAGGTGCAGGATGATCAGAGGGATGGCGGTGGCGTAGAGCAGCAGCACGAGGCGAGGCCGCTGCAGCAGCGAACGATGCACCACGGGTGCCGTGAGAGCGACGTGCAGCGTCGCCGCCGGGGTCATGCTCAGCAGCCCGAAGAAGTACAGTTCCAACAGGTGAATCTGATGGTCGGGATGCAGCGGGATGAGCCCGACCGTCAACATCCCCCCGGCGATCGCCGAGAAGAAGAGCACGGCCCAACTCGGACTCTCGTAGGGACGCAGCAAGAAGGTCGTGACCCCGACGACGAAGAAGAACAGGCCGATCCCCACGGAGGCGCCTTCGGTGTAGACCGCGTCCTCGATCCGCCACGGTCGCACGACGACGGTGACGGCGCGTGTCTCGCCACGAGGCGTTTCGAACTCGATGGTATTCTTTTCGCCCAAGCGCGTGCGCGTTCCGGTCGGGTATGCCTGGCGCGGGATGTCGTCGCCGATGGGGACGCCGTTGACGCGCAGCGGGCGGCCGCCGCCGCGCAGGCCGGCGTCGGCCGCGTCGTCGCGTGTCGGCGAAACCGAGCGCAGTTCGACCATCCAGCCGACGTCGGGAGCGCCGATGCGCCGCACCTTGTCTTCGATCTCGATGCCGACGCCGATCACGTACAGTGCGCAGGCGAGAGCGAAAAGTGCTTTGGCGAGAGGGGTTCCGGCGCGTAGACCCATGATGCGTCCAGCGGCACTTGTAGTCGAGGCGGCGGGCCGCGGCAACGCCACGGCCCGCACGAATCGCACCGCGCTTCAGTCCCGGCGTCGAATGACGACGACGCGTCCGAGCAACTCGGCCGGTACTGGGTCCCGCGGCGGGCTCAGGTGTAGACGCGATCCGACCCCTTGTACCAGCCGCACGCCGTCGGGCGTGCGCACGAAACCCTTACAGCGCACGATCGCGGGGTCGGCGAGGTCGCGCCGAAGCGTGAACTCGTCGATGCCGTCGGGGAACGTCAACATCGCGCTGGCGAACGAGTCGTGCGCATGGGGCCGCGATGGGGCACGGCGCCGGGAGCGCTCGCGCATCTCGGGCAAGAAGAGCAGGTCGGGGTCGATTCGCCCATCCACGCAACGAATGAAAGGCGCCTCGGGTTCGATGGCGCGAAGGGTCGCCTCGATCGTGGCCAGCGCCGTCGCCGGCACGAGATCCGTCTTGTTGAGAAGGACGAGGTCGGCCGAGGTCAGTTGGTCGGTGAAGGTGCCCTCGAGGTCGCGCCCTTCCCAGACCTGCTCGGCGTTGACGACGACGACACCCAAGTCGTCCCCCAGCCAGCGACAAACGGGCTCGCGCCACAGGTGCAGCAAGGTTTCGCTCGGTAGGGCCAACCCGGAGGTTTCGATGACGATGCGGTCGGGCCGCACCTCGTCATGCAGGCGTTGCAGGGTGACGACGAGTTCGTCGGAGAGGCGGCAGCAGACGCAGCCGCCTTCGAGTTCGACATAGGCGCTGGGATCGCCCCCGAGCAAAGCGCGGTCGATGCCCAAGCTGCCGAATTCGTTGGAAACCACGGCCAGGCGCACGCCATGCGCGCGGGCGTCTTCGAGAAGGTGCCGCACGAGGGTCGTTTTGCCGGCGCCGAGGAAGCCGGATACGACTACCGCAGGGGTGCGCATGCGTCGATTCTCCGGCGTCCGCCCGTCCTTGGCGGTCGTTGGGGTTGCCCCGCGTCGAGGGACGGCGAATAATCAGGCATCAGAGGAGGCTCGTGGTCGTGTTTACGTCCGAAGCGGTTACCCGAGGGATTCGTGTGCAAGTCACGTCGCAATACGTGCCCGAGCGCTCCGATCCGGCCAATCGTGAGTGGTTCTTCATCTATCGCGTCCGCGTCGCCAACGAGGGCAGCGAGACGGCGCAACTGGTCAGCCGGCACTGGGTCATTACCGACGCCGACGGGGACGTCGAGGAGGTGCGCGGTCCCGGAGTGGTGGGCGAGCAACCGATTCTGGCACCGGGGCAATCGTTCGAATACACGTCTGCGTGCCCGTTGCCGACGGCGTTCGGCACGATGCACGGCAGCTACCAGATGGTGACGCGCGGCGGCGAGCGTTTCGACGCCGAGATCGCGCCGTTCACCCTGGCCGAGCCGCTGGCGGTGCAGTGAGCCGCTAGGCCTCATCGCCATCCGACGAGGTCGGCGTCGGATTCGACCTCTGCCTGCTTGGCCGCGAGCCAACGGCGGTATTCCTCGCCTCGCCACGCATCGTGCCGCCCCTGGCGGTAGAACTCGGCGTTGCGGCGGTACACCCAGGCGTTGAGGCGATTGGCGCGCGAGCAGTCCCGCTCGCGGATGACCTTGGCCGGGGTACCGGCAATGATCGAGCCGGGTGGAAAGACGGAGCCTTCCTTGCAGAAGGCGCCGCCGGCGACGATCGAGCCGCGCCCGATCACCACCCCGTCCATGAGCGTCGCGTTGATGCCGATCAGGCAGTCGTCCTCGATGGTGGCGCCGTGCACGGTCACGTGGTGCGTGACGGAAACGAAGTCGCCGATGACGACGGAGTGATCGAAGCCGACGTGGAGCATGACGAAGTCTTGCAGGTTCGTCATGCGTCCGATGCGGATGTCATTGCACTCGGCGCGCAGCACGGCATTCGGCCAAAGCGAGCTGTCGGCGCCGATCCGGACGTTGCCGTAGAGTTGCACGCCCGGGGCCTGCCACACGCTGGGATGAAGGTCGATCATGCCGATGCTCATTGCTGCCGGCGACGTGCCTGTCAACGGCGCGCTCGCGACTGGGGTGCGGCGCGGCCAGGGTTGACAGCATCGAACGGTTGCGGTCGTCTGCGGCCATGCAGGATCGCCCGCAGGAATCGCCCGCGGTCAAGGCCGCGTGGCTCGTCGCCGGCATCGTCGTCTTCTGGTCCTTCGGCTACACGCTGATGCGCGGCTCGGACCTGTGGTGGCATTTGGCCGGGGGCAAGTGGATGGTGGAGCACGGTACGGCCGTGGTCCACGAACCGTTCGCCTTCTCGGTAGCCGGAACGCGTTGGCTCAACGATGCCTGGTTGTCGGGAGTGCTGTTGTACCTCTGGTCGGCGGCCTTCGGCCTGGCGAGTTTGGTCTTCTGGAAGTGGCTGATGATCATCGCCACGTGGCTGTTGTTGGTGCGCGTCTTGCGTCGCAACGGCGGCGACGCGACCTGTGCTTTTGCGGCGGCGACGTTCGGCTTGGCGGTGGCGGCCCCGTTTCTCGACGTGCGACCGCAGCTGTTTTCGTTCTTCTGCTTCGTCTTGCTGCTCGAGGGAACCCTCGGGCGGAAGCCGGCGGCTTGGTTGCCCGCTTTGTACCTCGCATGGGCGAATCTGCATGCGGGCTTTCTCCTCGGTATCCTGCTGGTACCGGCGTTGTGGTGGCCGGCCTGGGTGACGTATCCCGAGGATCGGAAACGCACGGTGCTACTGGCTTGCGCTTGCGTCTTGATCTGCCTGTTGAACCCGAACGGTACCGAGGCGATTTCACGACCGTTGCGCTACGCCTTCGATTCCTCTTCCCCGTTTCGGGGCCTAGGTGAGTGGTTGCCGCCGTTCCAGCCGGGTGGCATCGTTTCCTGGCTATACCCTTATGCCATCGGCATCTTCGCCGCGTCGGTCGTGGTGGTGGCCGTGCGCCAGGCACGTGCGACGCTCGACTGGGACATTCTCGTCGCCGCTGGCGTCGGCCTGCTGACGTTGCTCATGTCGCTGCGCAGCCGGCGTTTCGTGCCGTTTTTCGCCATCGGCCATACGGTCGTGCTGGCCTATGCGCTCGACAGCCTCGCCGGGACCTGGCTGCGTCGCCTGCCTGCCCTACTGCCGCCGAGCGCGGCCCTCCTTCTGGGCCTCTACTGGCTCGCACCTTTTCCGTTGCGGGCGTACGCCTTCGACTTCGTTACGGCTCACTACGAGTTCCCGGTCGAAACGATGAACTTCGTCGAGGTCAATGATCTCCGCGGGCGCGTCTTCAACTATTACAACTGGGGCGGTTACGTGAACCTGCGCACCGAAGGTCGGCTGCAGGTGTACATCGACGGGCGCGCCGACATGCTGTACCCCGATGCCATCTTCGAGGACTACCTGAAGGTGCTGCATCAGAAGCCGGGCTGGGAAGGCATCGTCGACGCCAGTGGTGCCGAGTTCGTCTTGTGGCCCACCGGCCCCGATACGGTCGTGCGTACGTTGGTCGCCGGCGGCAAGTGGCGGGTGGTATATCAGGACCACAAGTCCTACCTACTCGCACGTGCGGATGTGACCCTGCCGACGACGCTGCGGGAGACGCCGGACTCGCCCTACAAGCAATTGGCGCTCGGCTGGGCGCTCGTTGGCCAACGCCGCTTCGCCGAGGGCGAGACTGCCTTGCGGCGTGCACTGGAACTGCAGCCGCACCTCGTGCCTGCTTGCACAGCCTTGTCACGAACCTTAGTCCTACAGAACCGCGTCGACGAAGGGCGGGCGGTGGTCGATGCCTGCGGTCGAACGTTTCCGCTCGAAGGCCAAGTCAGTGCCTTCGACGCTTTCGTCGATCAGATGCGGGAAGCGGGTGCTCAGCGATGATCCGACTCCGCTTATTCCTCTGGTCCGCCTTGGTCGTCGGCCTGGTTTCGGGCTGCAGGGCGCCGAGCGCCAACGACTCACGTCCGTCCGTGGTGATGATCCTGGTCGATACCCTGCGGGCGGACTACCTCGGTACGTACGGCTTCCAAGGGGACGTTTCGCCTCACATCGACGCCTTGGGGCGCGACGGGGTCGTATTCGAGAAGTGTTTTTCGCAATCACCGTGGACTAAACCGTCCGTGGCCACCTTGTTCACCGGCCTCTATCCGAGTGTGCACAAGGTCTACACCGAAGAAGGAAAGTTTCATGCGAAGCGCGGCGCGGATCGATCGACCGACGCCTTGTCGCGCGATGCGGTGACACTGGCGGAAGTTTTGTCCGATCGGGGCTACAGCAATGCGGCATTCGTCGCCAATCCCTGGATTCGAGCGGCGCATGGCTTCGACCAGGGCTTCGCCAAGTTCGACACCGAAGGTGCCGACAACGATCAGAAGGCGACCGTGTTGGTCGGACGCGCCAAGCAGTGGCTCGACCAGCTGCGAACGGATGCCCCCTTCTTCCTCTACGTCCACATGATGGAT
Source organism: uncultured Binatia bacterium (SeqCode) (assembly GCA_964524885.1). Lineage (GTDB taxonomy): Bacteria > Desulfobacterota > Binatia > HRBIN30 > HRBIN30 > CALJUJ01. The sequence goes on along the minus strand of CAZGEJ010000001.1, from coordinate 308,451 downwards.
GTGCACGCTCCCTACGACGCACCGCAGGAGGACTTCGAGGCGGTGCGAAATAGTCCGAGCCTGGGGCCATCGGTGCCGCTGGACAAGCAGTTGTTCGATCGGATTCCGGCGTACATGAAGATCCCGGATTGGACGAAGGGGCCGGATGCGGCGGATGTGCGCGTCTGGCGCGGTCGCTACGCCGCCGGAGTGCGCTTCATCGACCGCGCGATCGGGGACCTCGTCGAACACCTGCGCCGGACCGGTCGTTACGACGACACTCTCTTGGTGATCGTTTCCGATCATGGCGAAGAGCTCTACGACCATGGAGCCTGGGACCATGGGTATCGCGTGTACGATCATCAAATCCATGTGCCGCTCGTCGTGCGCTATCCGAGGTCGCAGTTCGCCGGCACGCGTGTCGCCGGCGTCAGTCGTGTGGTCGACCTCATGCCGACGGTGCTGTCCGCGGCCGGTGCGCCTCTGCCCCCCTTGCTACAAGGGACGGATTTGGCCGGCCTGGTGCGCGGAGCGGACGAGCGACGCGTATCGGTAACTGAAGCAGTGAAGTGGGCCCCCGAGATGCGGGTGGCCCGGAGTGTCTCGCACAAGTTGGTGTCGCGCGGCGCGGCCCAGCAGCTTTACGACGTGGCGCACGATCCTCGCGAGATGGAGGACGTGCGAACACGACAGGCCGACGTGGCGTCCCAACTCGCGGCAGCTTTATCCGCCTATGAGTCGGCGAACCGGGCGCATCCAGGTTTGGCGGCGACACAGGCCGAGGTGCCCGCGGAAGTTCAGGAACGGCTGCGTTCGCTCGGATACTTGGAATGAGTCACACGAGATTATCACCCACATGGCGTCGCGCTGCGCGCGCGGCGTGGATCGTCGTCGCGCTGGTGGTCGTCGCGTGCGGATGCAGCGACCCGGCGCCGCCAGCTGCGTCGTCGCAGTCCGTCGCCAAGCCGTCGCCTGCGGATCGACCGAACGTCATCGTCGTGTTGATCGATACCTTGCGAGCCGATCATCTCGGGTCGTACGGATTCCAAGGTAGCGTCACGCCGCACCTGGATCGGTTCGCCAAGGAATCGGTCCAGTTCAATCGCTGCTTTTCGTCCGCCCCATGGACCAAGCCGGCGGTGGCGACCCTGTTCACAGGCCTCGATCCGCTCGTCCACCGCGTCCTGACCCACAAGGGGCATCTCGGTGATCCAAAGGATTACGCCAAGCGCGCCAAAGTCCAAACCGATCGTTTGCGTGTCGATTTCCTGACCGTCGCCGAGGTCCTGCTCGACGCCGGCTACGCGACGGCCGCGGTCGTCTCCAACGCATGGCTCGGACGGGACCAGGGCTTCGCCCAGGGCTTCGAAAGTTACGACGACCGATGGCGAGGCAACCAGATTGACGCGACCAAGGTGCTCACGCGGGCTCGCCACTGGCTCGAGCGACGGCCACGGGATCGTCCCTTTTTTCTCTATCTGCACTTCATGGACGTGCACGCGCCCTACGACGCGAACGAAGCGGACGTCGACGCCGTACGCTCCAGCCCTGGGCTTGGGCCGGAGCGTACGTTGAAGCAATCCGAACTAGCCCCGGGCATGTTGGAGTATCCGAAGATGCCGGAAGCCGCGTGGGCCCGCACACCTGCCTTCTACGAGTTGCGTGAATGGCGGGCGCGCTACGCTGGAGGCCTCCACGCGCTCGATCGCAAGCTCGGTGGATTTCTCGACGAGTTGCGGTCCGAAGGAATCCTCGACCAGAGTCTGGTGGTGATCACCGCCGATCACGGAGAGGAACTTTTCGATCACCTCGACTGGGGGCACGGCAAGAATTTGTATGACCACCAGTTGCACGTCCCGCTTCTGGTGCGTAACCCGAAGGCCCTCGGCGGTGGGCGGCATGTGGATGCGCTCGTCGCGCTGGCCGACGTGATGCCCACTCTCGCCGCCGTCGGCAAGGCGCCGATACCGACCGGGATTCTCGGTCGCGACTTGAGTCCATTGCTGCGCGCCGAAGATGGAGCGTCGCCGCCCACCGATGACGCTGCCGCCGGCCATGCGGCGGTATTCGCCACCGGAGTGAAGTGGCGGCCGGAAGAACACTCGTTGCGCACGCGCGAGCGAAAGCTGATCGTCGACTTCGCGGCGCAGCGGGCGCAACTGTTCGACGTCAACGCGGATCCCTTGGAAAAGGAGGATCGGTCGGCGACTGCGTCGGAGGAACTCGGCACTTGGCGCGGGCGGCTCGAGCAGCATGTCCGCGAGATGGCGCGCCAGGCACCGCCGGTCCCGACCCCTGCGGAACTGACCATCGAGACGATCGAGCGTTTGCGCGCCCTCGGGTACCTCGACGATCTGCAATGAGGAGATGGAGCGATGAGCCGTTCCCGGTCCGTTGCCACAGCGGCGCATGACGCGGAAGATCGCGCGTATTGGACCATAGCCCTGTTGGGTGTGGCGCTGGCGCTGCTTCTGCGCGCCACGTTGGCATCGTTCCCCTCGGGCGACTTCACGCAGTTCACGCGCGACTGGTACGAAGCCATCGGTCGCCAGGGCATCGTGGCGTTTCTCGCGAGCGGCATCACCAACTACGCCCCCCTCTACACCTATGCGATGGTCGTCGTGCACGTCCTCTTCGGCTGGGTCGAGCCCGTCGTCGCCATCAAGCTGATCGGGCTGCCCTTCGACTTCGCCTGTGCCTACTTCACCGCGCGCTTGGTGGGGCTCGTCCGTCCCGGTCGTTTCCTCGGCTTGATGGCGTTCCTGTGCGTCCTCTTTCTGCCCACGTTGGTCATCAATGGTGCCATGTGGGGGCAGGCGGATTCGATCTATACCGCCGGACTGCTGGCCTGTGTTTATTTCCTGGCCAGCGACCGACCGTGGGAAGCCTGTGTCACCCTCGGATTGGCCTTCTGCGTCAAGCTCCAAGCGCTGTTCCTTTGGCCGCTCCTGCTGGTCCTCTGGATGGTGCGTCGCGTGCCGACGCCGGCGTTGCTTCTCGTGCCGGCGATGTATGTCGTCAGCTGCCTGCCTGCATGGCTTTGCGGTAGGCCTCTGGGACAATTGCTGACGGTCTATCTCAACCAGGCCACCTACTACCCACGGCTGACGTCCAACGCGCCGCACATCTACCAGTGGTTTCCGGCCTCGATGTACGAAATGATGGTTCCCGCCGGCATCGTCTTCGCCGTGGCGATCGGCGGGCTGTTCGCCGTGGCCGTGTGGCGTTCGCGAACCTCGCTGGCGCCGGCGCGGGTGCTGCAACTGGCGACGCTCTCGTTGCTGCTCGTTCCCTACGTCACGCCGAAAATGCACGAACGCTACTTCTTCCCCGCCGATGTGATGAGTGTCGCGCTGGCCTTCGTGAGCCCTCGTTTCGCTTGGGTGCCGATCGCCGTGGGCGCGATTTCGTTCTTTAGTTACGCACCGTTCTTGTTGCGCACGTCCGTCGTACCGCTGCCCTTGTTGGCGATCGGCATGGGTATGGTTTTGTTGGCAGTGTTGACGACGGTGGGACGGGAGATTGCGGCGGAACGCGTCACCGACCTGGACTCCTAAAAGCCTCGGCCCGGCGGCGATTCGCCGTTGTTTGAGGGCCGCGGCGCGGTTAGAAGAAAGAGGACTCCGCAGCGGGAGCGGCTCCAACCATGATGGGTTTCGTGCGCAAAGTGATCGCGCTCTTGATGGCGTCCCTCTTGGCGACGTGGTGGTATGCGCGAGTCGTCGAGGCGCACGGCGGCCCGGTGTCGCTGACGTTTTGGGGGAACTACGGCAGTGCAGTCTCAGCCTGCCAACGCACGATCGGCCAGGCAGCCGCGGCGTGCGGGCTACGTGCCCTGCAGGTTCGTCAGGACTGTCGTCTCGCCGATCTCTTCGGCGCGGGGTGTGATTCGGCGGCGGTGGATGCCGCGATCCAGGCGGCACGCGCGGCAGCGCGGGCGCGGGTGCGAGCGGAGTGTATCGACCCGGAGGTGCAGACCCTGGGATACATCGACCGTGCTGAGGCGATCACCGACGTGATCAACATCTGCCGCGACCTCGACTCCGCGGGTGCGTCGGCGAGCCTTGGGGCCTTGCGGGAGATCGATGCTGCCGACGCAGCCTGCGTGCGAGCGACCACGAAAGCGACGGGGAATCTCCTCGACATCGCCATCGCCAACTGGCGGACGGCGCTCGACCGGATCGCCACCCTGAACCTCAGTCGCGAGGGTAAGGAGAGCCGCGTAGCTCTCGGACGCTCGCGCGTGCGGCGAGCGATCGAGGCCGCCGTGCAGGCCGTCGGGCGTGACTGTGTCGATCCGACGTTCGAGCAACTCTACTTGCGTTCGGCCGCCAGCCACTTCGCCAACGTTGCGGCGCTGGCCGACTGCTTCGCCGGTGCGGTCTACGTGCAGGATGCCGTGGTTTGCCCGGCGCCCACCTGCGGCAACGGCATCGAAGAAAAGGGCGAGGACTGCGACGATGGCAACGTCGAAATCGGTGACGGTTGCTCCGATATCTGCCGCGACGAACGTGTCGCGAGTGTACTCGCCTCCGGGCTAAACTCAGCCCAGTCCCATCGTCAGTTGGGCGATGTCTTCTTCGAGGGTGCTGCGAATGAGGTCGATGGTGGCGCGGCGTTCCTTCAGCTTGGTCCCGTGGAACGACGCGCGCGGTAGGCCACCCAGCCGGCGGGCGGTGGCAATGGTTCGTTCGACCAGCAAGTCCTGCGGCACGGCTTCGTCCAGGTAGCCAGCTTCACAGGCGCCTGCCGGGTCGTAGATGCGCGCTTGGGTGATCGCTTGCGACAGATGCCGCGGGCTCAAGCGGGCGCGCGCCATTTCGACCCCGAACGTCGGCAGGATCATCTGGATCGCCACTTCGTTGAGCCCGACCTTGAAGTCACCCTCGGCGCCGATGCGATAGTCGGCGGAGAGCAGCAGAATGGCGCCGGCGGCGAGCGCGTGGCCCGTGCAGCCGACGACCACCGGTAGGGGGAAGGCGTACAGGCGCAGGAAGATCTCGGCGCCGTCCAGCACCAGTCGCCGCATGGCGTCGGCGCCACCGGTCATGACTGACAGATCGAAGCCGGCCGACAGGCGCTTGTCACGTCCGAGGATGGCCAGTGCCGTCGCTTCGTCCTCGGCCCGTTCGAGCGCCACGCGCAAGGCGTCGATCACCGCAGGCGAGATGGCGTTGGCCTTGCCGTCATCCAGTCGCAGCACGGCGACGCCCTGCTCGAGTTCGTAATGCACGGGGGATGGGTTCATGCCGATGCCTCAGGGGTGGAACGCAGTCGTTCGGTGAAGAAGGACAAGACCCGGTCGAGAGCCTGCCGAGTGGGGTGACCTTCCTGGTCGACGAGGTCGTTGGTGACGACGCTGTGGGCCGTGCGCGGGATGCCGTATGGATTCCCCGGTGACGAGTCGATCTCGATCGCCTCGAAACCGTCGCCGAGTTCGCGCCGCAGTGTGGCGAAACGCTCGGGCGGGACCATGAAGTCGTGGGTGAAGCGCATGCCTAGCACGCAAGCGCCTTCGGCAACCCGTCGCCGCACGACGTCGAGCGTCGCGGGCGAGACGTGCAACCCGGCCCGGCGTTCGGCGCCGATGCCGAACGGTAGAGAGGGCTGGGAGAGAACCGGTGCCAAGAGACAGTCGTCCAGCATCAGCGCCAACGCGAAGTTGCCGGTGATGCACATGCCGATCGCGCCCACCCCAGGGCCGCCGACCTCGGCGTGTAGATCGCGCGCCAGGGCGCGCAGCCAATCGGTGATCGGACTCGATTCATGGGCCGCGAGCACGCGAAATTCGCGGCTGATGCAAGCACGTGCCAATTGCCCGACCGTGTAGCCCACCGACAGGTCCCGGTTGGGCGTACCGAAAAGATGGGGCAAGGCGACGCTGAATCCGGCATCGGCGACGCGCCGCGCAAACGCCGCAACCGCCGGCGTGATGCCGGGAATCTCGTGCATCACGACGACTCCGGGGCCGTGGCCGCGGCGGTACACCGATCGTGTCGCGCCGTCATGGGTGAAGGTACGCAGCTCGAAGCCGGGCAGACTCATTGATCGTCGGTGTTGAGGAGGGACGAGTCGTCGAAGTCGATCGCGTCGGACTGAATGGCGACATACACGTTGGGCGGATCGTCGATGGGCACCGCGGTCTTGGTCGCCGGGTCGTACACCTTCGTGCACAGTGTCTGGCATACCTTGATGCGCACGGCAGCCTGTTCGTAGCACTGTTCCTTCCATTCGACACATTCGGGCTCGACCGAACCCTTGGGCGGATCCTGGAGTTCCTCACGCATGCCGGCTTTCTTCATGGGAAGAATGATGCGGGTCATGGTTTCGAGCTCGTAGGCTTGGATCTTCTTGCCCACCGAACGTCCGATGAGACGACCGTAGGTCTTGAAGTTGTGGATGTAGTTCGGCCCCTCGGCGAGAGTGCTGGCCTGCAGGCGCAGGTGAATGGCGTGCTTGCCGGCCGCCGCTGCCGTAAGTGGCACGACCAGAGCGGTGGCAAGGATTGCCGCGAAAACGAAGTGCATGCGATTCCCTCCGTAGCCCGTGAGTCTAGGACTTCGACGGGCGGTTGCCAACGGTCTGAAATGCGAATGCCGCCGCCAACAGGCTTTGCGTGTAGGGGTGCCGCGGCGCCGAAAACACCGACGCGGCCTCCCCCTGTTCGACGACGCAGCCGCGGTGCATGACGACCAGGTGATGGCTCATGGCCCGCACGACCCTCAGGTCGTGGCTGATGAAAAGGTAGGCAACCTCATGTTTTCTTTGGAGTTCGACGAGTAGATCGATGATCTGCGCTTGCACCGATAGATCGAGCGCCGAGGTCGGCTCGTCCAAGATGACGAGCCGGGGATCAAGCACCATCGCACGAGCGATGGCGACGCGCTGGCGCTGGCCGCCGGAAAACTCGTGGGGGTAGCGATGCCGCGCTTCGGGGTCCAGCCCGACCTCGCGCAAAATCTGGGCGACGCGCTGCTCGCGCTCCGTCGCGTCGCCGATTCCGTGCACCTCGAGCCCTTCCGCGATGATTTGGCCGATCGACAGACGCGGACTCAACGATGCGAACGGGTCCTGAAACACGATCTGCATGTCGCGCCGCAGCCGCAGCATCGCGTCACCCGCCACCTGCCGCAGGTCGCGTCCGTCGAACTGGATCGTCCCCGAACTGGCCAACAGTCGCAGGACCGCCAAGCCGAGGGTCGTCTTGCCGGAACCACTTTCCCCGACGATGCCGATCGTTTCGCCGCGCCGCACGGTAAGAGAAACGCCGTCGACGGCCTTGATGTGGTCCACCGTGCGTCGCAAGACCCCACGACGGATCGGAAACCAGACGCGCAGGTCGTCCACGCGCAGGAGATCCGGGGCGGCCGCTGCGATGGCCGGAGGGTGTTCGCGAGGTTGCGCGGCCAAGAGAGCCTGGGTGTACGGGTGACGGGGATGGGTCAGCACCGCTTGCGTGTCGCCTCCTTCGACGATGTGGCCGGCGCACATGACGTGCACACGCGATGCGATCGTGCGTACCAAGTGGAGATCGTGGGTAATGAAGAGCAGCGCCATGCCGCGCTCGCGCTGCAATCTCTGCAACAGGCTCAGCAGCTGAGCCTGGATGGTGACGTCGACGGCGGTCGTCGGTTCGTCGGCGATGAGGAGGTCGGGGTCGTTGGCGAGCGCCATGGCGATCATGACGCGTTGTCTTTGTCCGCCCGACAGCTCGTGCGGGTACGATGGAAGGCGTCGCTCGGGGTCCTCGATCCCGACATCGGCGAGGAGTTCGAGGGTGCGGGCGCGCGCCGCCGCCGCGTCGAGGCCGCGATGCAGCTGCAACACTTCTCCCACCTGACGCTCGATGGTGTGCAGCGGGTTGAGCGACGTCATCGGCTCCTGGAAGACGACGGCGATGCGATCGCCGCGGACCCGCCGCAATTGCGTTTCGGGAAGCTGGAGGAGGTCTTCTCCTTGAAAGAAAATACGGCCGCGCGGGTGGCTGGCGTGGGGATACGGCAGCAGTCGCAGGATCGACAACGCCGTCACCGACTTGCCCGAACCGCTTTCGCCGACCAGTGCCACCGTCTCGCCGCGACGGATCGAAAACGACACGCCGCGTACGGCCTCGACGGCGTGCTCGCCGCGACCGAAGCGCACATGTAAGTCGTCGATGCGCAGCAGGGTATCGTCGGCATCGGCGGATGCGTCGGCGGTTGCCGCCAACCCGGGCGACACTGCGTCGCCAGAGGAGTCCTCGGCGGCGAGCGCCTTGCGCGGATCGAAGGCGTCACGCACGGCCTCGCCGATGAAGACGAGCAAGCTGAGCAGCACGGCGACGACGGCGAACCCGGTGAAGCCCAGCCACGGGGCTTCGAGGTTGTCCTTGCCTTGCCGCAGCAGCTCGCCCAGCGAGGCCGACCCGGGAGGCATGCCGAAGCCCAAGAAATCGAGAGCGGTGAGCGTGACGAGCGCGCCGCTAGTGACGAAAGGCAAGAAGGTGAGGGTGGCCACCATCGCGTTGGGTAGGATGTGGCGCGCCATGATGCGCGGGTTCGACACGCCGAGCGCACGAGCCGCGCGCACGTAGTCGAAGTTGCGCGCCCGCAAGAACTCGGCGCGGACGACACCCACCAACGCCATCCAATGGAACAGGAGCAGCAGCCCGAGCAGCCACCAGAAGTTGGGGGTGACGACGCTCGCCAAGATGATCAGCAGATAGAGTCGGGGAAGTCCCGACCAAATCTCGATGAAACGCTGCAGCGCCAGGTCGACCCAGCCGCCGAAATAGCCTTGCACGGCGCCGGCGGCGACGCCGATGACGGTGCTGAAAAACGTCAAGGTGAGCGCGAACAGCAGCGACACCCGGAAGCCGTAGATCAGCCGCGCCAGCACGTCGCGGGCTTGATCGTCCGTGCCCAGCCAATTGTGCCGCGTCGGCGGGGACGGCGCCGGTTGTGGCAGATCCAGGATGTGCGTGTCGTAGCGATAGGGAATCGGTGGCCAGAGCAGCCAACCGCGTTCTTCGATCAGTTCGACCACCGCGGCGTCGGTGTAGTCCGCCGTCGTCTCGAGGAAGCCGCCGAACTCGGTCTCGGGGTAGTCGTACAAGACCGGCACGTACCAGCGGTCGTCGAAGCGAATCAGCAACGGCCGGTCGTTGGCGATGACCTCGGCGAACAGGCTGATGCCGAGCAGCCCCCCCAGAATCCAGGTCGACCAGTAGCCGCGACGGTTGGCGCGGAACAATGCCAGGCGACGTCGCGTGAGCGGTGTCAACGTCATCGGCATTCAGGTCTGGCGCGACTCGAAGTCGATGCGCGGATCGACGAGGGTGTAGGTCAGATCCTCGACGAGCTTGGTCAGCAACCCGAGAAGGGTGAAGAAGTACAAGGTGCCGAACATCACGGGGTAGTTGCGATTGATGGCTGCCTCGAAGCCGAGCAGTCCCAGTCCGTCGAGGCTGAAGATCACCTCGATGAGCAGGGAACTGGTGAACAAGATGTCCAGGAAAGCGCCCGGGAAGCCGGCGATGACCAGCAGCATGGCATTGCGGAAGACGTGGCCGTAGAGGACGCGCCGTTCGCTGAGCCCCTTGGCTCGCGCCGTCATGACGTACTGCTGCGAGATTTGATCGAGAAACGAATTCTTCGTCAGCAAGGTCAGTCCCGCGAATCCTCCGATCACCATCGACACGACCGGCAGCGTCAGGTGCCAGAAGTAGTCGGCGATCTTGCCCCAAAGCGTCAGTTCCTCCCACGAGTCCGACCAAAGTCCACGCAGCGGGAACCAATCGAAGTAGCGCCCGCCGGCGAAGAGGATCACCAGTAGGATGGCGAAGAGAAAGCTGGGGATGGCGTTGCCGACGATGACCAAGCTCGAGGTCCAAACGTCGAAACGCGAGCCGTCGCGCACGGCCTTGGCGATGCCGAGCGGGATGGACACGAGGTACACCAGCAGCGTCGTCCACAGGCCGAGGGAGATGGAGACGGGCATCTTCTCCACCACCAACGCGACGACGCTCCGGTCGTGAAAGAAGCTGTCGCCGAGATCGAAGCGCAGGAAGCGCCCCATCATCTCGAAGAAGCGCACGTGCGCCGGCTTGTCGAAGCCGAACTGGCGTTCGAGGTCGCGCACCAGGTCTTCGTCGAGTCCGCGAGCACCGCGGTAACGCTCTTGCGCCGCGCCGCTCGGGGGCGCGTCGGCGGTGGTGGTGAAGCGCGCCGATGGGTCGACCCCGGTGCCGCGCATCTCGGCGAGGATGCGTTCGATCGGTCCGCCGGGAGCCACCTGGACGATGGCGAAGTTGAGCAACATGATGCCGAACAAGGTCGGCACCAGCAGCAACAGACGGCGAACGATGTAGGCGACCATGGCGGAATCCGCTCAGGGTTGCGGCGACGTCTTCAGCGCCGCTGCTTTCTGCGTGTCGAACCACCAAGTGTCGAACTGAAAGCCTTGCGCCGGGATCGTCGACGGAAAGCCGAACTTGTTCCAGTAGAGCACGCGGTCGTACGGGACATACCAATGAGGAATGACCCAGTGGCCCCACTGCAGCACGCGATCGAGGGCGTGGGTGGCGGACACGAGGCTGGGTCGATCCGGAGCTGCGATGACCCGATCGACCAAGGCGTCGACGACGGGATCGCGGACGCCGGGGTAGTTCTGGCCACCGGGTTGGTCGGCGAAGGCGGAGCTCCAGAACAGCCGTTGTTCGTTGCCGGGAGACAACGACTGTGGGAAGCCGGCGACCATCATGTCGAAGTCGTAGTTCTTCAGGCGCTCTTCGTACTGGGCACTGTCGACCGTGCGCACCTCGACTTCGATGCCCAGGCGTTCGAGGTTCTTCTTGAAGGGTAGAGCGATGCGCTCGAAGAGCGGCATGACCAACAAGATCTCGAAGCGCATGGCCTGGCCGCTCGCCGCGTGGGTGAGCTTGCGGGTCTTGGAGTCGACGCGCCAACCGGCTTGAGCCAAGAGATCGACGGCGGACTTGAGGTTGGCGCGCAGGTTGCCCGAGCCATCGGTGCGCGGGGGTTGGTATTCGGTGGTGAACACTTCCGGGGGCAGGGCCGCGCGATGCGGCTCCAGCAATTTCAGCTCGTCGCCTTGCGGTAGTCCGGTCGCCGCGAGGTCGCAGTTTTCGAAGTAGCTGCGCGAGCGCGTGTACTGGCCCGAGAAGAGGGTCTTGTTCGACCATTCGAAGTCGAAGGCGTAGGCGAGAGCCGAGCGCACCCGCCGGTCCTGGAATTGGGTGCGGCGTGTGTTGAAGGCGAAGCCCTGCATGCCGGCCGGGCGCTGGTGTTTCATCTCGGCGCGCACCAGTTGTCCGGAGCGCACGGCCGGAACGTCGTAGGCCGTGGCCCAGTGCTTCGACGAGTTCTCGACGCGCAGGTCGAACGATCCGCCCTTGAAGGCCTCTACGGCAACGGTGTCGTCGCGGTAGTAGTCGTAATGAATGCGGTCGAAGTTGTGACGGCCGCGCTGGACGAAGAGGTCGGCACCCCAATAATCGGTGACCCGCTTGTAGGTGACGCGGCGTCCGGCCTCGAAGCTTTCGATGGCATAGGGGCCGCTGCCCAGCGGGATGTCCAGCGTGGCGGCGTCGAACGGGCGATCGACGTAGAAGTGTTTGGGTAGCACCGGCAGTTGCCCGAGGATCAACGGCAGCTCACGGTTCTCGCCGGGCTTGAAGGTGAAGCGTACGACTCGCTCGGACACGGCTTCGACCTTGTCGACGTTGGCGTAGTAGGCGCGGTAGAAGGGTTTGCCCTTGGCGCGTAGATTTTCGAAGGTGAAGACGACGTCGGCGGCGGTCACCGGCTTGCCGTCGTGCCAGCGTGCCTGCGGGCGCAGGTGGAAGACGACCCAGCTGCGATCGGCCGGTGTCTCGACGCTCTCGGCGAGCAATCCGTATTCGCTGAAGGGCTCGTCGGCGGCGGTTTCGAGCAAGGTGTCGTAGATGCGACCGACGCCGTCGGCGGCGTTGCCCTTGATCACGAACGGATTGAAGCTGTCGAATGCCGTGCCGAAGGCCGCGAGGCGTACCTCGCCGCCCTTGGGTGCATCCGGATCGACGTAGTCGAAGTGCCGCGCCTCGGGGCCGTACTTGAGGTCGCCGTGCATGGCGAGGCCGTGCGACGGGGCGGCGGCGGCGGACGAAGCGGTCGTCGGCAGGCAGAGAGCCGACAACAGCACGAGACGGCGGAGAAGCGTCGAGTCGATACGCATGGCCCCGCAGTATGCAGCAGAGTCCGGCCCCTGTCATGTACGGGAGTGGGGCCTTAGATCGGTACTTGGTCCTTGCCCGGTCGCATGTGGTCGGGCTCTCAGCTATGGAACCGGGCGGCGGACGACCCGCCGAGGAGGAGCCGGATGGAAGTTGGCATCGTGCCGTTTTGGAAGGGATACGACCGCAAGGCGGTGCTGCGCGCGGCGCAGCTAGCGGACGACCTGGGGTACCATTCGATCTGGATTCCCGAAGCCTGGGGCTACGAGCAGTTCCAATTGCTGACGGAGATCGCCGGCGCGACGCGCCATCTCAGGCTGGCGACCGGGATCGCCAACGTCTTCAGCCGTTCGGCCGGGCTCCTCGCGATGAGCGCGGCGACGCTCGACGAGATCTCCGATGGTCGGGCCATCCTAGGTTTGGGCACGAGCGGCAAGCTCGTCGTCGAGAATTTTCACGGAACGCCCTATCGCAAACCGCTCAGCCGCCTACGCGATACCGTCAAGGTGGCGCGCACGCTGTGGAGCGGCGGCCGGCTGAACGCGGGATTGAGTCAGGATCTGGAGTTTCGACCCTTCAAGCTCGAGATGCAGCCGCGCCGTCCCGATATCCCGGTGTACATCGCGTCGCTCCAAGAAAAGGCGATCGTCGAGGTCGGGCAGATCGCCGACGGCTGGTTGCCGACGTTCTGGCCGTACGAGCATTTCCGCGACGGTCTGGCACTGGTCGCCGAAGGCGCCCGTTCGGCCGGACGCGATCCGTCGCAGATCACGTTGGCTCCGTTCGTGGGCATCGTGCCGTTCGACGACGTCGAGTTTGCCCGTTCGCTGATCAAGCCGTTGGTGTCGTTCTACATTGGCGGCATGGGCGTGTACTACCACGCGCTGTTCTGCCGTTATGGCTTCGAGGAAAACGCCAACTTGGTGCGCGACCTCTACCAGCGCGGCGAACGCAAAGCCGCCGCCGCTGCGGTGAGCGATGCGCTGATCGATGCCATCGCCATCTGTGGGCCGCTCGAGCACTGCCGCGAGAAGCTGGTGGAGTGGGGCGCCCAGGGTATGGGCATCGCCTTGATGAACCTGCCCATGGGATTGCCGGCCGAGGTCACCGAAAAGCTGTTGCGCGACCTCGCCCCGACGCGTTGACGAACCGCGCGGGACGGTGGAACGAGCCCACCCTCAGTGGTGGGCTCGTTCCAAGCGCTGCATGCCCTCGACCAGTCGGTGCCAGCCGTAGGTGATTGCCAGGCGAAACTCGTTGCCGCTGAACTTGCCCGAGTCCGAGTCGTTCACCGTGGTGCTGTAGCTGGCGCTCAGGGTCAGGCTGTCGTTGACCTGGAAGGCGAGGGTCGGCCCGATCGCCAGGCGGTCGATGCTCTTGTCCTCGATGAAGTCGGTGAGCGGACCGCCCAGATTCGAGTCGGCGCCGAAGAGCCACAGCAGGTCGGCCGAGATCCAAAAGCTCTCCGTGATGTCGCGTGTCAGGTGGGTCTCGAATTGCAACATCGGATCGGTGCTCAAGGTCGCCTGATCCTGGGTCGCCGGATTGTAGAAGTCTTTGTTGTCGCCGAAGATCCACAGGGCGGGGAACACTTCGAGCGTCGTGCGTTGGCCGGGAGCCCATGGGATCCACGGGGCGAAGGTGTAAGCCATCGGCACGCCGATGCGTCCGTACCAGCGATGCTGGCCGAGATTGACCGTCTCCTCGTCGTCGTACTGCCCGATCGGGAAGTTGAGCGTGGCCAGCAGGTCGAGCGTGAAGACGGGTTCGTAGCGCACCATGTCGGCGAGGTTCATCATGGCCGGGGTGCCGTAGAGGTTGATCGCGAACTGCAAGCCGGGATCGCCGATGCCGCGTGCGGAGTCGTGTGAGGTGCTCTTCGCCCCGGTGCTCGGGTCTTGCGTGTTGGTGTCGACGCTCATCTCGCCGACCGGCACCAAAGCCGACAGACGCAGGGCGCGCCCGAAGAGGGCGAGTTCCTTGTGCACGCCGAGCAGGCCGAGGTTGGCGTCGAAATCCGACTCGGGTAGCACGACCCTGCCTGGGTCGAGCGGGTTCGCGTTGGCGGAAGCGTTGATGTACCAGAAATTCACCGCGTTGGCCCCGGCGAGCGAATGCCAGTAGGTGCGGGCTCCGTCGCCTTGTGCGGCGACGGGCAGCGGCAGCACCGCGGCAAGGGCGATGGTGACGAGAAAGCGGATCGACCATGGCAGGGTGGCGTACATCAGTTGCCCTCCGGGTAATCGCGCACCAAAGCGGCGGGTGGGACGAAGGGCTGCTGGAAGATCATCGGCGGAAAGCCTTCGTCGACCGGAGTGCGCATCGGCAGAACTTTCTCGTGCGTTTCCATCATCGTGCGGTTGGGCAAGATGACGTGATTCTTCGCGGCGTACTCGTCCCACAGCGCGCTCAGCTGCGCCACCTTGTCAGGGTGTTTCGCCGACAGATCATGCCGCTCGCCCGGATCCTCTTCGAGGTTGTACAGGGTCCATGCGGACGCGCCGTAGGGCTTGGCTTCCCACAGGAGTTTCCACGCACCCTGACGGATGGCGCGGTTGCCCCACATTTCCCAACCGAGCCAATCGTTCTCGCTCCGCACCACTTCCTTTTCCCCGCGCAGCATCGGTAGCCACGACTTGCCCTGTACGGGGGCCACCGGCTTGCCGTCATAGGTGTCGGGGTGCGCGATGCCGGCGGTTTCGAGGATGGTCGGCGCGATGTCCATCACGTGCGTCAGGCTTTGGTGGATGCTTCCCTTGGCGGCGTTCACTCCGGTGCCGGCGACGATGAGCGGCGTGCGGATGCCGCCCTCGGCGGCGAAGCCCTTGTATTCGCGGAAGGGGGTGGTCGAAGCTTGCGCCCAGGTCGGACCGTAGGTCAGCGTCGCCCCGGGGCGGCCCCAGGTGTTGGGGTGCGTCTGGGAGTAGACGCGCGAGTAGAGGACGAAGTCCCGCGTCCCTGGCTGCCCGGAAACGGTTTTGGCGATGTCGTTACCCTCGGCACCATTGTCGGAGAAAAAGATGAACAACGTGTTGTCGTACTCGCCCGTCTGCTTCAGGTAGTCGAGGAATCGACCGGTGTGAAAGTCCATGTTCTCGACGAGGCTGGCGTAAAGTTCCATCTTGCGCGCCTGGATCACGCGCGCTGCCGGCGCCAACACGTCGAACGGCGGCACGAACCACATACGCTCCGCCAGTTCCGTATCCGGGCCGACGATGCCGAGCTGCTTCATCCGATCGAGACGCTGCCGCCGCAGGGCGTCCCACCCCATGTCGTAGCGCCCGGCGTACTTGCGCAGCCAGTCGTTGGGCAGATGATACGGCGCGTGCGGCGCGACGTGCGCCAAGTAGGCGAAGAACGGCTTGCCGTCCTCCCGGTCTTTCTCGACGAACTGGATCATCCGGTCGACGTAGTACTCGGTGGCGTAGAAGTCGCGCGGCAGACGGGTCACGTACTTGCCGTCTTCGGTGTAGGTGGCCTTGGGTTGCGCCGAGCTGACGCCGGTCATGTCGGCGAAGTAGCTGCTTTCGCCCTCGAGCATGGAGAAGTCACGCTCGAAGCCGCGGGCGTGGGGGATGTACTCGGGACCGTGACCGAGGTGCCATTTGCCCGCCATGTAGGTGTGGTAGCCGGCGTCGCGCAGGAGGCTGACGAAGCTGACGACCGAGTGGTTCATCTCGCCTTCGTAGCCGGGGACGCCGACTTGGTTCGGTGCGGTCGTCTCCTCCATGCTGCCGAGGCCGGCGATGTGGTTGTCGGTACCCGAGAACAGCATCGACCGGGTCGGCGAACAGGTCGGTCCGGTGTGAAAGTCCGTCATCCGCACGCCGCCCTGGGCCAGCGCGTCCAGGTTCGGGGTATGGATCTCGCCGCCGAAGGCGCCGAGATCGGCGTAGCCGAGGTCGTCGGCGACGATGAGCACGATGTTCGGCCGTCGGTCTTCCGCCCAGGCCGCCGTGGCGGCTAGGGCCAGGGCGACAGCCAACGCGGCGATCAGCGGCACGCGACGCAGGATCCTATGCATGACAACTCCCGTCCCACCGCCCCCTTGCGGCGAGGGCTCGACTGCTTTGGCGAAGCCTGCCCTGCATAGCGCGCGCGCCGCCGCCTGGCGAGTCTCGGCGCCGCTCGATCGCGCGCAGAAACGGGAAATTGTTGCGAAAGTTTCGCGAACGCCGTATCGCCCCATGGCTGGAGCGCCATGCGGTCCCCAGACCCCAGTACCATCGAGTTTCCCCCGTTCGTCGTCGACTTTCGCGCCGGCCAATTGCGTTGCGGTGGCAGGGCCGTCGCCTTGCGGCCCAAGACCTGGGAAGTCCTCTGTTTTCTGGCGCGTCGCCCGGGTGAATTGATTGCCAAAGAGGAACTGCTCGCTGCCCTTTGGCCGGGCACGACTGTCAGCGAGGGCACACTGGGTAAGTCGGTGGCGGAGCTCCGGCGGGTTTTGGGCGATGACGCGCGTCGTCCGCGGTTCATCGAGACGGTGCAACGGCGCGGTCTTCGCTTCGTCGCCGGCTTGGGGCGCGATGTGAGCGCGATGGATGTCGGCCGTGGTCGCGCCGAATCGTGGTTCGTCGGTCGCGTGGATGAACTCGCGTGGCTGAGGCAACGGCTCGACGCCGTGGTCGAGGGCGAGCCACGGATCGTCCTGGTCAGCGGCGAGGCAGGGGCAGGCAAGTCTTCGCTGTTGCGGGAGTTCATCGAAAGCGCCAGGGCGAGGTTGCCGGAATCCGAGTGGGTCGTCGGACGCGGCCGGGCGATCGAGCAGCGCGGTGCCAGCGAGGCGTTTCTGCCTCTGTTGATGGCCCTCGACGACGTCGTCCGTTCGCCGGCCGGTGCCGACGCGATGGCTGCCTTGCGACGCTTCGCGCCGACTTGGCTGGCGCAGCTGCCTTGGCTGGCCGATGTGGTGCCGGCCAAGGACGTGGCCGAGGATGGCGGGCCCCGGCCGCAGCGTATGCTGCGTGAGTTTTGTGCCTGGGCGGAGGCCACCTGCCGATCTCGCGCCATGATCCTCGAACTGGAGGATCTGCACTGGAGTGACTCGGCCACCCTCGAAGTACTCACCATGGTGGCGCAACGGCTGCAGTCGGCTCGGCTGATGATCGTTGCCACGCTTCGGCCACCGGGGCCGACTCCGAAAGATACGACCGTGGCGCAGACGCTCGCGACCCTGCGGCAGGCACCGATTTGTGATGAGATCGCCTTGGCCCCGCTGCGCCCGGCGGATGTCGCCCAATACGTGAGCCGACGCCTGGGTCGCCGCGACGATCTCGCGCCATGGGTACGCAGCGTCGAGCAGCGCAGTGGCGGGCTACCGCTGTTCATGGTCGCGTTGGTGGAGGACGTTGTACAGCGCGGCGCTTCGATCGTGGCGCCGCCGGACCCTCGTGTGGCGTCGTCCGCAGCGAGCGAATTCCCCGTCCCCGAACGGCTGCGCCAGTACCTCTCTCTGCAACTCGCGGCGCTGGCCCCGGTGGAGCGCGAGGTCCTCGCCGCGGCGAGCATCGTCGGGCAAAGGTTCGGCAGTGTGGCGACGGCGGCAGCGGGGGGCCTGTCGCTCGAGTTGGTGGAGGAGGGGATCGAGCGACTGGTGCAGCGGGGCATGCTCCGCTCCTGCATCGACGACGCAACCCGCGCGGCTGCAGCAGGTGGGCGCGGAAGGCCGCACGAGTTTCGCCACGCGCTGTACTGGCAGGTCACTTACGAGGGGGTGCCGGAGACGCGCCGCCGCCGGATGCATCAACGCCTGGGCGAATGGTTGGAGGGGTGCACCCTGGGAAGTCCCATGGAGCGGGTCGGCGAACTGGCACATCATTTTGCCCACGGCGGTGACCTACGCCGCAGCGTCGCTTATCTCAGCGAAGCTGGCCTGGCGATGCAGCGGCGCGCCGCTCCGCTACAGGCTCTCGCCTACGCCGAGCGGGCACTGCGGCTGGTGGAACTGCTCCCTGCGGGCGACCAGCGGCTGCGCCAGGAACTCGCCTTGCGTCGTATCGAGGGTTGGGCGCTGAGCGCCACTGCGGGCTACGCGGCGGCCCCGGCACGTGCCAGTTTCGAGAGGGTACGCGAGCTGTGCGATCGCGTGGGCAGCGGGATCGATCAGTTCGCCGCGTTGTACTCTCTTTGGCACTCCCAGGCAGCACGTGCCGAGGAGGGTTTGGCCGAAACGAGCCGTCGGATGCGGCGACTGGCGCGCGGTTTGGCGCGGCCGGAGTATGAGGCTCAGGCCGAGGTGCTGTACGGCAGAAGTTGTTTCTGGCAGGGACAATTCGCAGAGGCCCTGTCGACGCTGACCGCGGTGGCGAACTTCTGGGGAATGCAGCCAGGCGTCGGCGAAGGTGTGGCCGGGCTCGAACCACCAGGCATCGCGGTCCATTTTTATGCGTCGGCGACGAGTTGGCTGTTGGGCATGCCCGACCGTGCCACGGCGAGCCGACGGTTCGGCCTCGCCGTCGCGGCGAGTGTCGATGATCCCTTCATTCTTGCCTCGACGTGGCTGCACGCGGCGTATGTGTCGCACCTGTGGCGCGATGTAGCCGCGACTGAGCGATTCGCCCAGCGCACATTACAACTTGCCGAGCAGCACGACTTTCCGTTTTGGCGTGGCATGGCGCAGGCCCTCGTAGGCTGGGCGCAGACGCAGCGCGGCGATGCGGCTGGCGCCGTGCTGTCGATTCGTGCGGGGATGCGCCAGCTGACCACGGGCTCGGTGCGCAGTCTCGGGTCGCATGTGCAGGCATTTCTCGCCGAAGCCTACCTGCGCCTCGGAGCAGTCGACGCCGGTCTCAATGCCGTCGAGATCGGCGAGGCGCTGGTGGCCTCCACCTGCGATCGTGTCTACGCGGCGGAGCTCCGCCGGATCAAGGGTGAACTGCTTTGGGCGGCCGGTCAGCGCGATGACGCGGCGATATGTTTGTCGCAGGCGCGCACCCTGGCGCGTGAGCAAGCCGCGCTCGGCTGGGAGTTGCGGGTCTTGCTGACGCAAGCGAGTTTGGTGACGCAAGCGCGACTGCGCGCGCGCTGGTGCGTCGAACTCGCCGAGGTCTGCGGCCGATTCGTCGAAGGTCTGGACACACCCGACATGCGGGCGGCCCGGGCGTTGTTGCGCGAGTGAGACCGGCCTGCCCGGTCAGCGCAGTCTCCGGTCGACCTGGCGCAGATAACTTACGATCGATGCAGCCTCGTCCTCCCGCAAGGCGACGCGGAAATGGGGCATCTGGGGTTTGTTGCGATCGAGCATGTGCCAAATGTCGCTGCGCAACGATACCGAGTCGCGTCGTTCGAAATACGCGCGGTCGAAGATCACCTCGGGAGGGGGGAATTCGTCCCCCATGACCCAGGTCAAAGTCGCCGCGCCGCGTCCGTCGTCGGCGTGACAGCTGGAGCAGATGCGGGTGTAGAGGGAAAAGCCAGGCGTCAGAAGACGGACGAAGGCAGCGAGTTCGCGCGCCTCGAGTTCGGTCAAGGCGGGTTCGTGCGCCGGCGCGCTGGGGCGCCGGGTATGGCGCACGGCAGCCTCCAGTGCCGTCGCATCGACGGAAGCCTGAAACTCGTTGGTGGCGATCGACGGAGGCGAATCGGTGCGCCCGGTGCCTTCACCGGTTGCACCGTGGCACATCTCGCAGCGATCGACCCAATTCTCCCAACCGGGTTCGAGTACCTTCCAGTCGAGGTCGGGCAGTTTGCGCATGTGCACCAGCAAGGCATCGACGTCCTTGGCCTGTCGCCGCAGTGCGTCCGGATCGAGGCCGATCGGCAGGCCGCGTCCGGTGCGGAGACGGCGGACGAGGGTCGCATCGTCGTACTTGTCGAGGAATCCCTCGTACAGGTTGCGTGGCCGCACGCTGAACATGTCGGCATCGGGTCCGTCGCCCCGTCCGGTCACTCCGTGGCACGGCGCACAGTGGCGTAGGTAAAGCGCGGCTCCGTCGCTGCGCTTCGGCGTGGGTTCGGCGGCTGCGTCGAAGGCGAAGAAAGCCGCCAAGAAAAACGACAAAGCCGCCCGTGTGCCAGGGTTCATGATCATTTCCTTCGTCGCGAGGCTGGGGAAGAGAGGTAGGCTCCTTGGCTGCTCGATGCAATCTTCGCAAGAATGGGAACGAAATGTCCGGGGTCGTCACCGGACGACATACATGCGCCGATGGAATGGCGATTGCGACACGAACGCCCGAAAGGAAACCGACCATGCCAACCGTACGGGATCTGATGCAAACGGAGGTGGCGACTCTGCAAGTATCCGACCACCTCGATCTCGCCGACGACGTGATGAAGTTGGGGCGCATCCGGCACATGCCTGTCGAAGACAAGGGGCGCGTCGTCGGGATGCTGACGCAACGTGATCTGTTCCGTGCCGGCATTTCGTCGGTACTCGGGTTCCGGCCGACGTCGGAGCGGGAATGGCTCTCGAAGGTCGTCGTCGCCGAGGCGATGACCACGCCGGCGCTGACCATTGCGCCGGACGCTCCGTTGGCCGACGCCGTGCAGTTGATGGTCGATAAGCGCATCGGCTGTCTACCTGTCGTGCAAGGCGAAACGCTCGTCGGCCTACTCAGCGAGACGGATGTGTTGCGCTATCTCCAGTCGATTCTGTAGCCCGCGGAGTCGCTGGGATCGCGCCGAGATACGTCAAGATCCGCCGCACGTCGTCGCGGGAAAGATCGCCGAGGAAGTGCGGCATACGCGGCTGATGCTCGCCGACCATGTGCCAAGCTTTGACGAGTAGCGCTTCGCGATCGACCCGCTCGAAGTAGGCGCGGTCGAACACGATGCTGGGAGTGTCCATGGCATCCGATGGGCTACTGGCGCCGCGTCCGTCATCCCCATGGCAGGCGGCGCATGCCTCCGAGTAGATCTCGAAGCCCCGCGAAAGGAGCCGCACGAACTGGAGGATCTGCACTGCCTCGGGGCGCTCGAGGCGCGGCACGAGAGCCGGCATGCCGCGCCGCCCATGTTGGATGGCCTGCAGTAGCTCGGTGTCGGCTGTATCGCGCTGAAAGCGCGGGTCGGCCAAGTCGCGCACGGTGGCTTCGCTGCCGGCCAGCGCGGGCGCGGGTTTGCCATAGGGTCCATGGCAGGCGTCGCAACGCTCGATGTAGAGTTCCCAGCCCGTCTCGACGTTTCTCCACTTCACCGTGGCCAGTCGCTCGATGTGCGTCACCACCGCATCGACGTCGCTGGCGCGTTGGCGCATGGCCTGCGGGTCGAGTTCGAGCCGCAACGTCCGACCTGCGAGAATACGATCGATCAACGCGTCGGGTGGTAGTTGCGCCATCCACCCCGAGCGCAGGTCGCGTGGCTCGGCCACGAGCCATGCCGCTGCCGGGCCGTTCCCGCGTCCGTCGAGTCCATGGCAGTTGGCGCAGTGTCGCCGGTAGAGGTAGACGCCCGGCTGCGTTTGCTCGAGGGGCGTCGCCACGACGGTACCCGCGGCACAGAGATGGACGAGGACCAGTCCTAGACTCACCAGCATTCGGTTCATGATGCCAACATACGACGGAGTTGCTGCAGCAGGTCGGTCTTGGAAACGATTCCGACGAGCTTCCCGTCTTGCACGACGGGCAACGAGTTGACGTCTTCTTCGATCAATCGCTCGGCGACTTCGAGCAGCGTCGCTTGCGGTGATACCGTGACGGGGCGCTGCGTCATGACGGCGTCGACCTTGCTGCGTTCGAGGTAGCCGGCCTGCGTCGCCAAGTCGTGCCGCGAAACGATGCCGATCAGTCGCTCTGCCTCGACGACCGGAAGTTGATGGATCCCGTGCTGCTGCATCAGTCGCTCGACGTGGGCCAGCGTCTCCCCTTGGGCGACGGTGACCGGGGCGGGGCGCATGATCGCGTCGACCCGCAAGGCGGTGACGGGCGGTGCGGCGACCGCGACTTCGGCGGCCGCGGGCCCGCACACGAGGACGGGACACGGCGCCGCGATTTGGATTTGGTGCGCCACGGCGCCGATGCGGTCCTCCCCAGCGGGAGACGTGCCGATGCGACCCACGGCGAGCAATGCGGCCTGACGCTCGCTGGCGAGAGCGAGTAGCGCATCGCTGACGTTGCCGCGTAGGGCCACGGCCGAAACGCGAGCCTCGGTACCCAGCAGCGCGGTGACGTGTGCGGCCAGGCGCTCGGCTTCCCGTTGTCCGGCATCTTCGCCGCTGCCCCAGATGTTGTTCGGATCGCGTTCTCCCGCTTCGCCTGGAATGACGTGTACGGCGACGCATGCAGCCTGCAACTCACTTGCGAGCGCGGATGCCGCACGCAAGGCGGCGTCGGCATGCGGCGAGTAGTCTACACCGACGACAATCGTCGTACTGTTCGCCATCGTTGCAACCTCCGAATCATCCAGCCGAGGCGGCCTGGGCCGCCTCGAGCCACAGCGTCTTCAGATCCTTCGGCAATACGGCAAAAATGTCCCAGGCCTCACCCTCGGTGCCGTGCCGGCTACCCAGCGCACGCTGCAGCGTTTGAAACACGGCGAACACGGCGCGCTCACTTTCGACATCGCTGGGAAGCATGGCGCGTTGTCGTACGCGACCGAGAAACTCTTGGCGGTGCGGCCGATGGGCCGGCTGATGATCGTCGGGGCGTTCGCGCCACAGGCGCACGAGAGCCTCGGCGAGTTGGGCGGCGACGTCGTCGCGCTCCTTCGCGGTCAGTTGATCGCCGAGTTCCTGAAAGACCACGGCCGTCACCGCTTCGGCGCGTCGCACATCGCAGCCAAGCCGGTTGCCGATCGACTGGAAGAAGGTTTTTGCATCCACGGTCGTCACCTCCATCGTGTTCAGGCTGCAAGCCCGGCGCCAGCAGCAAGGCTGGCTATCGGCGTATCTTGCGCCCCGCTGCTTCTCGAATACGGGAATGGTGCGGCGCACGGCAAGCCGGCTTCACGGCGTGGACTTTCGTTGAATGTTCGATCCACCTTGGCGTCTGACGGCGCATGCTCGACCCCCATGTTGGCAGCATGACCCGGGCCGGCGACGGCCCTCGACCCAAACCACCCAAGCCGGCGCCGCGCGCGAGCGATATCGACGCCGAACGGCTGTTCGCCGCCGACCTAGCGACGACACGTGTCCTGCAGAAGGACGAAGAGGAATCCTTGGCGCGCTCCGTGTGCGATGCACGCGAGCGCTTGCGTGCCCTGCTGCTGGAAGCGCGTACGTGGACGGACGCCGCCCTGGCTCCGCACGGACATCGCGTCGTGCACCCCGAGATCGATTTCCGCGAGCGCGAAGCGGTGCTCGTCTTGCAGTTCGTGCGCGACCAATTGGAGATGCCCAAAAGTCGGCGTGACGAAGCCTGGCGCAAGGCCGATCTGCGCCGCTGGTTGGCGCGCGCGGAGCCGGCGTTGGGGCATTACCGCCAGGTACGCGACCGTATGGTCCAAGCCAACGTTCGCTTGGTCAATGCGCTGGCGCGACGCTACCGCGGTGGCGTGCTTCCCCATCTCGATTTGGTGCAGGAGGGAGTTCTCGGCCTGATGCGGGCCGTCGAGAAGTATGAACCCGCGCGCAATGTGCGCTTCAGCACCTATGCCACTTGGTGGATCTGGCAGGCTCTCGGGCGCTCGGCGGATACCCACGGCGCGCTGATTCGTACGCCGGTGCACTGGGGGCAGCTACGGCGCAAAGTCGGCCGCGGCGATGCCGGTTTCGTCGATGAATCCGGGGCGCCACTGTCGCGGGCCGACATGGCTGCGGCCCATGGCGTCGATCGAGATCGTTTCGACGCCATGACGCGCTCGCTCACCTTTCTCTCCACGTCGGCCCCGCTACGCGAGGACGACGATCGACCCCTCGACGCCCAATTGGCCGCCGAGGGCGCCGGTCCGGAGGGCGATGTCGAACAGGCCTCGCTGCGGCGACTGCTCGACCGGGCCCTGAGCGCCCTCCCCGAACGCGAGTCGTTGATCCTGCGCCGCCGATTCGGCCTCGTCCAGGACGCCACGTGTTCGCTGGAAGAACTCGGCAACGAACTCGGGGTCAGCAGAGAGCGTGTGCGCCAGCTCGAAGCACGCGCCCTGCACAAGCTCAAGGAGAGCGCCGCCGGCGCGGCCTTGGCCGACTACCTGCACTGAGTCGGCGCATAGGGGGGTTGACGGGCGCGGCGTGGCGGGGCAGGGGTACCCTGCCGGAGCTCGCCGCGCCGGCACGCCGGGTGGCTCGTGGATCGATCGACGCACATCAATGCATGGTACGTCCTGCTCGCCGTCATCGCCGTCGTGATGCTGCAGGACTGGCTGCGCAACGCCCAACAGGTCGAACTCCTGCCTTACAGCGAATTCCTCCAAATGACGGAGGCCGGGCAGGTGGAAGAGGCGGTCGTCACCGCCAACGAAATCCGCGGCAAGTTGCGCGTGCCGACGGCAGACGGTCGCACCCATTTTCGTACGACGCGTGTCGACGCTGCGCTGGCGCGTGATCTCACGCAGCACGGCGTCACCGTGCGCGGCACGACCGAATCCTCGTTCGTGCGCGATCTGCTGTCCTGGTTGCTACCGGCGCTGCTGTTCTTTGGGATTTGGATGTACGTCATCCGTCGCATCGCCGAGCGGCAAGGGCTGGGCGGGGGCATGATGGCGATCGGCAAGAGCAAGGCTCGCGTGTATGTCGAAAGCGATACGCGCGTCACTTTCGCCGACGTCGCCGGCGTCGACGAGGCCAAGGCCGAGCTGCAAGAGGTCGTGACATTTCTCAAGGATCCGAAGACGTACGGTCGGCTGGGGGCGCGCATTCCCAAAGGGGTTCTCCTCATCGGCCCGCCCGGTACCGGCAAGACGCTCCTGGCGCGCGCCGTTGCCGGAGAGGCGGGCGTGCCGTTTTTCTCCATCTCCGGTTCGGAGTTCGTCGAAATGTTCGTCGGCGTGGGCGCGGCACGGGTGCGGGACCTGTTCGAACAGGCGCGCAAGCAAGCCCCCTGCATCATCTTCATCGACGAGCTCGACGCGCTCGGACGGGCGCGCGGTGCCTTCGGCGGCTTGGGTGGTGGGCACGACGAGAAGGAACAGACCCTGAATCAGCTGCTCGTCGAACTCGACGGTTTCGACCCCGCGAAGGAAGGAATGGTGTTGCTGGCGGCCACCAATCGGCCGGAAATTCTCGACCCGGCGCTGTTGCGCGCCGGACGCTTCGACCGCCACGTCTTGGTCGATCGGCCGGACAAACTCGGGCGCGTACAGATTCTCGCGGTGCACCTGGCGAAGGTACGGTTGGCTGAGGACATCGACCGCGAAGCGATCGCCGCTCTGACTCCTGGCTTCAGCGGCGCCGATCTCGCCAATCTCGTCAACGAGGCGGCGCTCCTGGCGACGCGGCGCAATGCCGAGCGGGTGACGATGGACGACTTCACCCACGCCATCGAGCGCATCGTCGCCGGCCTCGAAAAGAAGAACCGGCTGCTCAACCCGCACGAACGCGCCGTGGTGGCCCACCACGAGATGGGCCACGCGCTCGTCGCGCGGGCGCTCCCCGGCAGCGACCCGGTACACAAGGTGTCGATCATTCCGCGCGGAGTCGGCGCTCTCGGCTACACCATTCAGCGACCCATCGAGGATCGGTTTCTGATGACGCTGGAGGAACTGCAGAACAAAATGGCGGTGCTGCTCGGAGGCCGGGCGGCGGAAATGTTGGTCTTCGATGAACTGTCCACCGGCGCGGCCGACGACCTCGCCAAAGCGACCGAGATCGCCCGCGGCATCGTCACGCGTTATGGGATGCACGCCAAGCTCGGGATGATGACCTACGAGAGCGATCCAGCCCCGTATAGCGGACCGCTGGGACTTGGCGTGGAAAACCGGCGCTACAGCGAGGACACGGCGCGAGAGATCGATTGCGCGATTCGCGAACTGGTCGGAACGTCGTTCGCTCGCGCGACGGCCATCCTCACGGCCAACCGAGCCGCGCTCGAACGGGGTGCGGCGGATCTCCTGGCTCGCGAAACCCTCACCGCCGACGAATTGCCGTCGGTGGTGCCGCTCGCCTGAGTTTCGCACCACGACACAGCGGCGTTACGGCGTCAGCGCATGCTGGGAGTTTTTCGCGCCGAGCACTCCGGTGCAACGATTGGACCGTGGCGATGACGGCCGGCGCGCCTGGGCCGGACCGCCATCGAGCTGGTTCAGTCGACGGCCAGCTTGCGGGGCGCGCCCTTGCCGTCATCCGCGCGTGGTAAGCGAATCTCCAAGACACCATTTTTGAACGAAGCATGGGCTTTGTCGGCCTCCACGGCG
Source organism: uncultured Binatia bacterium (SeqCode) (assembly GCA_964524885.1). Lineage (GTDB taxonomy): Bacteria > Desulfobacterota > Binatia > HRBIN30 > HRBIN30 > CALJUJ01. The sequence goes on along the minus strand of CAZGEJ010000001.1, from coordinate 282,041 downwards.
GCCGGGAGCTCGACGGTTCGCGAGATCGTCCCGAAGCTTCGTTCGCTGCGGTAGAAGTGCTCCTGCTCGACGTTTTCTTCGTGCTTCTTGTGCGCACGGACGGTCAAGCGATGGTCGGACAAGGTGACGTCGAGATCCTGCTTGTCGATACCGGGGAGGTCGACCTTGACGACGATCGCGCCGTCTTTGTCGTAGACGTCGACGGCGCCGAGGTCGGCGGTGGCGCCGGCGAAGGGCCACCAGCGGCGTTCGCCGAGGTGCATCGGCGCGCCGAGGTGTCGGCGTAGGTCATCGAACCATCGATCCAGATCGTGCTCCCAGGCGAGCGGGGAAGTGATGGCGCGGGGCACCGGCGGGCTCGCCTTCTTGGTCGCGGCGTCTTTGTTCTTGGCCATGACGTTCTCCTTGGAGTCGCGCGAAGGGCGACTGGAATTCTGCGTCACGTCCTTTGCAACGCCGTTGCCACGCTGCGGTGCACGCCGCCTGGCGGGATCGGGACGGCGGCTTCGCGGGATCGCGAAAGTGGGCGATGGAACGGCTGAAGAGCGGGAGGGAAGACGGGCGGAGGTACTTGGGTACCTCCGCCCGAGAAGCGATGGCCTCAGCTGGGTCCGATTTCGGGACGGCTGTGGTTCTTGACGTGACCGCGGATCTTTTCGGCGTGTTCGTCGAGCTGGCGCTCGGCGGCCTTGAAGGCATCGCGGATGGCCACGTAGACATCCTCGTGGGCGTGGTGCTCGGACGGATTGCGGCTGACAACGAGTTCGCCGCCAGGAATCGTCAGGTCGACGCGCACGTGGAAGAGTCGGCCTTTGTGATGATGGACATGGGGCGCTTCGATGAGCACGCGGCAACTGGTGATGCGGTCGAAGAAACGCTCGAGTTTGGCGGTCTTCTCGCGCACGCGCTGCTCGATGGCGGGCGAGGGCTCCATATCGCGGAAAGTAATCTGAACTGGGATCTGCATCGGAACGCCTTTTCTACTCCACTACTTACTTGCTTGCGGAGGCCTTCTTGGCAGCCGCTTTGCGCTTCGCAGGGGCCTTCTTCTTGACCGGCTTGCCTGCACCCTCGAGCTCCCGGCGTAGCTCATGCACGTACTTTTCGACGTGCCCGGCGGCGGTTGCGGCCGTCTTGCGGAGCTGATCGGCCGCCTTCTGGACGTCTTTGAGCACTCCCGCCGACTCGGCGCGTTTGCGCAGATTCGACCGGAGTCCCTTGGCGAGTGCCTCCACTTCCTGGACCAGGTCGTGCAGGCGATCCTGAGGGGAACTCTTGTCAGCCATGGTACCCTCCTCCTTGTGGCTTACCCTTCCGCGTCCCAACAAGCGTGCCGACACGGCGGGCTGCACATCGGTTCTACCTTTGCCTGGGCGATTCGCACAAGCGGGGAGACGACTCTCCTGCCGCAGGCGGGTTTTCCCGAAACTGAGGCCCTGGCTGATCGACCTTCGGGTCTGCTATCTTCCCAAAATTGGGAAGTCGGCGGACGGGCTCCCCTAGCAATCGGAGCGAGAAAGCGCTCGGGCGCGCCGGCGCCGAGATCGAGGCATGGCACGTATCTTGGTCTGGGAGAAAATCATGGAATGCGGATTCATGCGCGTCGCCGACTTCATGGAGCGCGAGGTGGTAACCCTGAACGTAGGCGATCACTTGGACCTGGCCGACGACGTGATGCGCCTGGGACGAATCCGCCACATGCCGGTGCTCGATCAGGGGCGTCTGGTGGGCGTGGTGTCGCAACGGGATCTGTTCCGCGCCGCTGCCTCGACGGGGCTACGGCTGGGGGCCTCGGAGCAACGGCGCTGGCTGGCGCGGCTGCCGGTTGCCGAAATCATGAGCCGAGACGTCGTCACGGTGGCGCCGGACGAGTCGATTCGCCACGCCGCCGATCTCATGCTGATTCGCAAGATCGGCTGCCTGCCGGTCGTGGCCGACGCCGGGCGGCTCGTCGGTGTGCTGAGCGAAACCGATTGCTTGCGTGTGTTGACCGCGTTGCTCGCCTGCCGCGAGAGTGCGGCCGTGGTCGCAGGTCCTGCCGTCGATGCGAAACGGAATGTCGAACATGCCCGCGGATAAGGTCGTACAAGGAAACATTCTCGTCGCTGACGACGAAGATGGGGTGCGCGAAAGCCTCGCCGAGGTGCTGCGCGAGGAGGGATTCTCGGTCCGCGCCGTCGCCACCGGCGACGAGGCCATTCGAGCGATCGAGGAGCAGGAGTTCGACATCATCCTGAGCGATTTGCGCATGCCGGGGGCGGATGGACTCGACGTCCTGCGTCGGGCGCGCGAGGTCGCGCCGCAGACGTTGGTGCTCCTCATGACCGCGCACGCCACGGTCGATACGGCGGTCGAGGCGCTGCGCCGCGGGGCACAGGACTATTTGCTCAAGCCGGTTCTCTTCGAGGAACTGCTGCACAAGGTCCAGTCGCTCCTCGAATACCGGCAGCTGGCCTGGGAAAACCAGTTTCTGCGCAGCCAAGTGGAGAGTCGCTGGGGGTTCGACAACATGGTCGGCGAGTCGCCGGCGATGCGCCAGGTGATGGAACGCGTGCGGCGTGTCGCGCCGACGCCCAGCACGGTGCTGATTACCGGAGAGAGCGGCGCCGGCAAGGAAGTCGTGGCGCGTGCGATCCACCACTTCAGTGAACGACGCGACAACATCTTCCTGCCGATCAACTGCGGCGCCATCCCCGAAACGCTACTCGAGAGCCAGTTGTTCGGGCATGTTCGTGGGTCGTTCACCGGAGCGATCGCCAACCAAGAGGGTCTCTTTCAGCGCGCCCGCGGCGGCACCATCTTCCTCGACGAAATCGGCGAGCTGCCGATCGGATTGCAGGTGAAGTTGCTGCGCGCCCTCGAGACCAAAGAGGTCTTGTCGGTCGGCGCGACGACGCCGGTGAAGGTCGACATTCGCATCATCGCGGCCACCAATCGCCGCTTGCTGGAAGAAGTCGAGGCGGGTCGATTCCGCGACGACCTCTACTATCGACTCAACGTGTTCGGCATCGAAATCCCGCCCCTGCGTGAACGACGCGAGGACATCCCCGTATTGGTGCAACGATTCATCCGCATCCACAACAAGGAGCTGCGCAAGAACGTCAAAGGCGCCGACAGCGCGACATTGAAGCTGTTCATGTCGCTCCCCTGGAAGGGCAACGTGCGCGAACTCGACAACGTCATCGAACACGCGATGATCCTCGGGGACGGTGAATGGATCACCCTCGCCGATCTGCCCCGCGGACTGCAAAAGGAAGAGGTGCCGGTGGCGGCGATGAGCGACAACCTGCGCGATGCCGTCCGCTCGTACGAGCGGGCACACATCCAGTCGGTATTGAGCCGCTCGGAGCACGACAAGCGGGCGGCCGCCGATCGGCTCGGCATCTCGCTGTCGTCGCTTTACCGCAAGCTGGAAGAACTCGAGATCGGTTTGAGCCCGGGGGAAGAGGCAGCAAGCTGAGCGGGCAACCCATCGGCAGGAAGGCGGTCCGGGGAAAGCCTCGACCCGCCTCCTTGCTTGCCGGTTGCCCGCCCCGGCTCAGCCTTCCTTGATGGCGTGAATGAGGTCGACGATCGCCTTCTTGCCGTCGGCGAAATACATCAACGTCGACTCGCCGGCGAAAAGGGGGTTCGGTATGCCCGCGAACCCCGGACTCAGCGAGCGCTTGATCACCACCACGGTGCGCGCTTTGTCGACGTCGAGAATCGGCATGCCGGCGATGGGGCAGTCGGGGACGTCGCGGGCCATCGGATTGACCACGTCGTTGGCACCCAACACGACGACGACGTCCGTCTGCTCGAAGGTCGGGTTGATGTCGTCCATCTCTTGCAGCACGTCGTACGGGATGTTGGCTTCCGCCAGCAGCACGTTCATGTGCCCAGGCATGCGTCCGGCGACCGGATGGATGGCGAAAAGCACCTCGATCCCCTTGCTCGTCAACAGATGGAACAGGTCGCGGACGGCGTACTGCGCTTGTGATACGGCCATGCCGTAGCCTGGCACCAGGACCACCCGCTGGACGCCGTCGAACAGCATGGCCACTTCCTCGGCCGAGGCGGACTTGATCTTGCCGGAATAGACTTCGTCCTCGGAAGGACCTTCGTTGCTGCCGGCGGCGATGCCGAAGAGCACGTTGGGCAAGGACCGGTTCATCGCCTTGCACATGATCTGGGTCAGAATGATGCCCGAGGCGCCGACCAAGGACCCGGAGATGATCAGGACGCTGTTGCCGAGGACGAAGCCGGTGGCCGAGCCGGCGAGGCCCGAGTACGAGTTGAGGAGGGCGATGACGACCGGCATGTCGGCGCCGCCGATCGGCAGGGTCAGCAGCAAGCCGAGCGCCGAGCTGGCCAAGACGACCAGGAAGTAAGCGAGCGAGGAAGTCGGGTCGGTCACGCCCCACCAGCTGAGCACGACGATCAGCACGGCGAGAGCCGCGTTCACCGCCTGGTGGCCCGGGATGGTGATCGAGCGTTCGCTGATCCGTCCCTCCAGCTTGGCCCAAGCGACGAGCGAGCCCCAGAAGGTCACGGCGCCGATCAACCCGGAGGCCATCGTGGCCACGCCGACATCGGTCGTCGGTAGTTGATTCACCGCGATGGCGCCGTCGTGCGCCGACCAGGCGACCAGCACCGAGGCCGCGCCACCGAAGCCGTTCAGCAGCGCGACCATTTGCGGCATGGCGGTCATTTCGACGGTGCGCGCCAACCACAGGCCGATCGCCGAGCCGATGAGGATGCCGAGGAAAATCCAGGTGAAGGAGAGAATCTGCTGGTCGGCCAGGGTGACGACGATGGCGATCGCCATGCCGAGGGCGCCCAGGAAATTGCCGCGCACCGCGGTTCGCGGGTGCGATAGGCGCTTCAGCCCGAGGATGAAGAGGATCGAAGCGACGAGATAGGAGAGGTCGATGACGACGTCGTTCACGGGTTCAGTCCTTCTTGTGGAACATGCCGAGCATGCGGTGCGTGACGACGAATCCGCCGACGACATTGATCATGGCCAGGATCACCGCGAAAAAGCCGAGTGCTCCGGCGAGGAAGCTCTGTTCGGCGCCGGCGGCGATCATCGCTCCGATGACGGTAATGCCCGAGATGGCGTTCGATCCCGACATGAGAGGTGTGTGCAATGTAGGTGGCACCTTGGTGATGACCTCCCAGCCCACGAACAGGGCGAGAGCGAAGATCGTCAAGGCTGCGACGAGTCCCTCCATGGAAATTCCTTTCTTCGTTGTGTCCTGCTGCTGCGGTGCACTGGCGCGCCGAACCTGCCGCGTCGACGGCGCGGCGGTGTCGACGCCGAGCGTCTCAACCGGCGAACGATGCCAAAAGGCCGCCGCTGCCGCAATTGGTCGAGCTGCCGTTGCCTGGCCGCACGCACCGGGGCAGGATGCCGGCATCCATGAGTGTCCGGGATGTTTTCGCGCGTCCGCTGCGCAGCTTGCGCCTATCGGTCGTCGACCGCTGCAACCTCCGCTGCATCTACTGCATGCCCGAAGCGGAGTACACCTGGCTGCCCAAGCGCGACATTCTGACCTTCGAAGAGATCGATGCGCTGGTCGACGTGTTCCTCGACCTGGGCGTCGACAAGCTGCGCCTGACCGGCGGCGAGCCCTTGGTGCGGCGTGAACTTCCGGTCTTGGTGCGACGCCTCGCGCGTAAAGATCGGGTGGCCGACCTCGCCTTGACGACGAACGGCGTGTTGCTGGCCGACGCCGCCGCGGCGCTGCGCGACGCCGGCCTGCATCGCATCACCGTCAGCCTCGACTCGTTGCGGCGCGAGCGTTACCTCGCCCTGGCACAGCGCGACTACCTCGACGCGACCCTCGCCGGCATAGTCGCGGCGCGCCGTGTCGGCTTCACCAAGATCAAGCTCGATACGGTCGTCGTCCGCGGGCGCAACGACGACGAAATCGTTCCGCTGCTCACCTACGCACGGGACCACGGCCTCGAAATTCGCTTCATCGAGTACATGGACGTCGGCGGTGCGACCGCGTGGAGCCTCGAACAGGTCGTCCGCCGCGAGGAAATCCTGGCACGCATCGAGGAAGCCTTCGGCGCGGTCGTTCCGTTGCCGCCCGACGGTACCGCCCCCGCATCCCGGTTTGCGCTCGCCGACGGTACCGTTTTCGGCGTCATCGCGTCGACGACCCGGCCGTTCTGCGCTACCTGCGACCGCAGTCGATTGACGGCGGACGGGCTCTTGCTCGGCTGTCTCTACGCCACGCGAGGGGTCGATTTGCGCGGGCCACTGCGGGCCGGGGCGTCGCCCGACGAACTGCGGGCGCTGATCCGCGGCACATGGGCGCGGCGGGACGATCGCGGCGCCGAGTCGCGCTTGGCCGTGGCGCGTCGAGGCGCACTCTTCGACCCGGCCGAGCTGCGAGCCCACCCCCACTTCGAGATGCATACCCGCGGCGGCTGACGCGGCGCCATCTCACTGCGGCGGCTGTTCGATCGTTGCTGCGATGCCGAAAACGCGCTCGTACACCCGACGGATCGCGTCGGTGTGCCGTGCGTAATCGGCGAGCAGGGCGCGCCGCGCGCCGCCGCTGCGCTGCGGCGAGCGGTAGCCGAGCGTCTTCGCCAGTGCGTCGAGGTCCCCCCGCTCGACGTCCAAGTCCGAGATCGATCGGTTCTCGACGACACGCAGTCGGCTGGAAAGGCGTTGGAGGAATTCCCATCCGGCGCCGAGCACGTGGAGGTCCTCGCCACCGAGGAGGTCGTGCTGGTGCAGTCGGTCGAGCTGCCGTGCCACCGGATCGGGGTGCAGCAAGTCGGGGAACGTCGCGGCGTGCCGGAGCTGCAACAGCTGGACGATCGACTCGACGTCCAAGAGCCCTCCGTGGCCCGTCTTGAAGTCCCGTCGCTGCACGGTTTCGCGAGCCAACTCTCCCTCCATGCGCTGGCGCATGCGATGAATTTCGGGGGCAGGATCGCTGTCGAGCGGCGCCTGCAGAATCTGCCGCCGGAGCGTGTCGAAGCGGGCACCCAGCGCGGCGTCGCCGGCGACGGGTCGCGCCCGCAACAATGCCTGCCGCTCCCAGACCTGGGCCGATTTGGCGTGGTAGGCCGCGAACCCTGCCAACGACGTGACCAAGGTCCCCTGACGGCCCGAGGGGCGTAGCCGTGCATCGACCTCGTAGCACACGCCGCTGACGACGCGAGTGCTCAAGGCCCAAATCAGCTTTTGCGCCAGGCGCGCGTGGTATTCCTGCGCCGATCCGGCCGCATCGGCATCGGTACCCGGCGACTCGTAGAGGAAGATCACGTCGAGGTCGCTGCCGTAGGTCAACTCGCGACTGCCGAACTTCCCCATGCCGACGACGAGAAAACGAGCCCCGAGGGGCGTGCCGATGCGGTGCGTCAATTGCGCGCGTCCGATGACCAAGGCGCGGTCCAGGCAGACTTCCGCGAGTTCGGTGAGGGCGGCCTCGATTTCGGCACGGGTTACTTTGTCGCCGAGATCGAGCAGGCCGATGTTGACCAGTTGGCGGTGGTGGAACAGGCGTAACGTGTCGAGGAAGGTGTCGGTGAAGTCGCGCTCGTCGCGCCTGCCCTCGGCGAGCATGGCGTCGAACTCGGCCTCCAGTTGGGCGCGCTCGAGGAGTAGGGTCTTGGGGTCATTGAAGATCGGTTCGATGAGGCGCGGATGAGCGGCGAAGTACGACGACAGGTACTCCGAAGCCGCAAAGAGGGATGCCAAACGCCGTACGAGCTCCGGGCGATCGACCAGGAGCTCGAAATAGAAACGACGGCCACGGAGCCCTTCGACGAAGCGTGCCAGATTGTTGGTGGCTCGCTCGGGGTGGGCGCTTTCGTCGATGGCCGCGGCGAAGCGCTGCGCCAATTCCTCGTATAGAGGGCGCGTCATCGAATTGCGCAGGAGATCGGGAACCCAGCGCTCGAGGAGCGCCACGATGCGTTCCGCACCGGCGAGTGCAAAGGTGCGAAGAAATTGGGTGCGGCAGAGAGCACGATGCCGTTCGATGGCGCCCTCCAAAGCCCGACGCGGCGGTTCGTCGCGAAAGCCGAGACTACGCGCCAGTCCATCGAGCTCGGCATCGTCCGTCGGCAGGGTGTGCGTTTGCCTCTCGGCGATCATCTGCAGGCGGTTCTCGATCCGCCGATAGAAGCGATAGGCCGCCAGGAGGTCGCTGGCGTCGTCCTGCGCCAGCACGCCGACATCACACAGGGCATCGAGGGTCGCTTGTGTGGAACGGTGGCGTACTTGGGGGATGCGGCCGCCATGGAGGAGTTGCAACGCTTGCGCTACCGACTCGACGTCGCGAATGCCGCCGGAGCCGAGTTTGACGTTGAACGATCCGCCACTGCGCTCCTTCTCCTCCTCGACCGCCACCTTGAGGGCGCGAATGGCTTCGACCGCCTCGAAGTCCATGGTCGACCGATAGAGAATCGGGTCGAGACTCCGCAGCACGTACCAACCGAAGCCGATGTCGCCAGCCACGGGGCGCGCCTTCATGCAGGCTGCTCGTTCCCAGCTGGCCGCCCAGGTGTCGTAGTATGCGACGAAGGAATGGCGCGGCACGACGAGTGCGCCGGCGTTGCCCTCGGGACGCAGATCGAGATCGATGCGATACAGGAATCCCTCGACGCCCGAGAGCGTGACGATCTTGCCGAATTCCTGCGCCAGGCGGGAGAAGTATTGTGTCGGCGACAGCGCGCGTTCGCCGATGAATTCCGCTTCGACTTCCCCTTGGTCGCCACCGGGCATGTCGAAGACGTAGACGAGGTCGACATCCGACGAATAGTTCAGTTCCTGAGAACCGAGTTTGCCCATACCCAGGACGACGAAGGCAGGCTCGTGCTCGGAACCGTCGGGCAAGCGCCATCGGGGCGGGCCGATCTGTTGGACCAATTCCTCCGAGGCCACCCGCAACGAGCACTGCAGAAGCACGTCGGCCAAATGCGAAAGTTCCAGCAGTGTATCGCCGGTCGCTTCGTACGGAACGAGGTCCAACGACAGGTCCCGCACGCTGAGCCGAGCGAGTTCGTAGTACTTGAAGTGGCGCAACGTTTCGCGCACCGGTCCGCCGCCAGCCAGTGCCCGAAGTAAGCGTCGATCGAGGTCGTCGCGGCTGCGCGCCGTGGCAAGTTCCTCGTCGGCTAGGTCGAGAAGCCAGTGCGGATGCCGACACAGCATCGGGGCCAGAAAGGGCGCACCGGCGCACAGGGTGACGGCGACGTGGACGAGTTCGCGCGGGCGCGTGCGTGCCGTCCGCCGCAACCGATCCGGATGCGCCGCATGGACGCAGCGCAGCAGGTCCAGGACCCGGCCGGGCGTTCCCGTAGGGTCCGAGCAGGCGGCGATCGCCGCAGTGAATGCGCCCGCCAAATCCGCCAGCGACAGGCCTTCGAGGTCGGCATTCGAGGGCACGGCATCCATGGCGAAAGAGTTATCGCGTCCGCAGCGCTCCGCCAATCGCGCTCCGAAGCAGGCGCGGCCATCGCCTCGTTGACCGGAAGTCGAGGTTCGCTTATCGCATGCTCCTCGAGGGAGGACCCGATCGATGCGCGTTAGACATTGGCTAGCTCTGGTCGTGGGAATGTGGTGGGGAATCGCCGCGGTGGCGCATGGTGCGGAAACGATCTTGCCGGCCGATCAGGTGCGGGCTCTCGCCAAGGAAGCCTACATCTACGGTTTCCCGATGGTCGACAGCTACCGGATCGTCTACTCGTATGCGGTCGACAAGCAGAACCCCGAGTACAAGGGTCCGTTCAACCAAATTGCCAACATGGCGCGCGTCTTCACCCCCGAAGACAAAGCGGTGCAGACCCCCAATTCCGACACGCCGTATTCCTTCGTGAGTCTCGACTTGCGCACCGAACCGCAAGTGTTGACCGTGCCGCCGGTCGATCCGAAGCGCTACTTCTCGATTCAACTGATCGACGCCTACACCTACAACTTCGCCTACATCGGCTCGCGTACCACCGGTAACGGCGGCGGCAAGTTTCTCGTGGCCGGCCCCGACTGGAAGGGGGAAGCGCCGCCGGGTATCCAGCAAGTGTTCCGCTGTGAGACGCGGCTGTGTCTCGCCCTATATCGAACGCAACTCTTCGAACCCTCCGATCTGCCGAATGTCCAGGCGGTGCAGGCGGGCTACAAGGTCGAACCGCTGTCGGCGTTTCTTGGACGGAGCGGGCCACCGGCCGCTCCGGCACTCGACTTCATCAAGCCGTTGACACCGGACGAGCAGAAGACCTCGCTCGAGTTCTTCAACGTTCTGAACTTCGTGCTCGCCTCTTGCCCGACGCTGGCGGAAGAAACGGAACTGATGGCGCGCTTCGCCTGGCTCGGGATCGGGCCGGGGAAGCGATTGGACATTGCTGCGCTGCCGCCGCCGACCCGCGAGGCGATGGCGGCGGGTATGGCCGACGCCTGGCTGCAGATGCAGAAGTTCTTCGCCAACGAAGTCGCGACGGGCAAGGTCGCCAGCGGCGACCTTTTCGGTTCCCGTCCATACCTCAAGGGCAACTACCTCTACCGCTTTGCGGCCGCCGTACTCGGGATTTACGGCAACTCGAAAGAAGAGGCGATGTACCCGGCCTATCGCGCCGACGGTCAGGGCCAGGCGCTCAACGGCGCGACACAGCGTTACACGCTGCGTTTCGCGCCCGACCAACTGCCGCCGGTACACGCATTCTGGTCGCTGACCATGTACGAGCTGCCCTCGAGTTTGCTGACGCCGAATCCGCTGCAGCGCTACTTGATCAACTCGCCGATGTTGCCGTCGCTGAAGCGCGATCCCGACGGCGGATTGACCCTGTACATTCAGAAGGATTCGCCAGGTCCGGACCTCGAGTCGAACTGGCTACCCGCACCCAACGGTCCGTTCTGGTGCGCGCTGCGGCTCTATTGGCCGAAAGCCGAAGCTCTGGATGGGACCTGGCGCAACCCCCCGATGCTGCCGGTGCCGGCAGCCCAGGCCGCGTCGCCTTCGTAAGTTGGTCGCGATTCAGCGACCGCGGCGGCTCTTGCCGGAGCGCCGCGCCGGTTCCGGGCGGGCGCGCCGGCTGCCGCCGTTGAGGTTGGCGATCGCCGAGACGACATCCGTCGCCGGATGGACCTTCATCACCAACGATGGGCCGTAGTGAAGAACGAAGGCGTACATGTCCTCGACACTCTCCGCCTCGAAGATGACCATGCCACGAAACGGTGGGTCGCCGTCCTGCCAGATGTACTCGCCGACATAACGAAAGGAGTCGGGTTTCGCTTCGTCCCACTCCATGCGCTTGGCCATGGCGCTTTCGAGGGTGTCCCAGGTGAGTTCGTATTCGGCGACGAAGAGCATGCGGACTCCAGCGGTCGGATTCAGGAGGTGGCGCGACGCGAGCCGGGGCGCGACTTGGGCGGCGGAGTCGTCGCGGCGTCCTTGCGTTTGCTCGGCACGGCGCGCAGGCGCATCGGCTGTTTCTGCGAGCGCGGCGCCAGCCACTCGGCAGCCGGAATCCACACGTTTTCGGCGGCCTTGGCGCCGGCGAACACGCCCATGTGGCCGCCCGGAACGGTGATGAAGGTACGGTCGTGCGAGCCGACGGCGGCCATGATCGCCTCGGCGGCAGCCACCGGCGCGACTTGATCTCCCTCGCCCGCGAAGGCGAGGAGGGCCGAGCGGACACTGCGCAGGTCCGCGCGCTTGTCGCCGAACTGCAACTCACCCTTGACCAGTTTGTTCTGGCGGACGAATTCCTCGTAGAACTGCAAGAAAGCGCCCTGCGGGTAATCGATGAACTGCCCGACCCACTGGTTCATCGCGTCGAAGCCGTTGACGTACTCTTCGCTCCACAGGTTCATGAAGAGGTCGGAGTAGCGCGTGACGTTCTTCATCGGCGACAGGAGGCGGAAGCCGAGGCTGGAGAGATTGCCGGGAATGTTGCCGATGCGCCGGGCGATCGCCTCGATCTGGTCGCCGCCGTACTTGGCCACCCAGGCCAGCAGGCCCATCTTCTCGAAGTCGATCGGGGCGCCGATGGTGACGATGTTGCGCACCGAATCGTCGCCGTTGGCGGCGACGTGCGACAGAGCGAACAGCCCGCCCATGCAGTAGCCCAGCATCGACAATTCGTCCGCACCCGCGTCCTGCTTCACGGCCAGCGCCGCATCGGGTAGCCAGTCGAGCACGTAGTGTTCGAGCGTGACGTAGGCGTCGGCCCGGTCCGGTTCGCCGAAATCGACGAGGTAGACCGCGAAGCCCCGCTGCAACAAGGCCCCGACCAGGCTGCGCCCAGGGTAGAGGTCGAAGATGAACGGCTTGACCATCAGCGGCGGCACCAGCAGCACGGGCAGGGCGTGCTCCGGCTTGGTGCTGCCGGCGCTGTACCGCCGAATCTCCAGCTTGTCTCGTTTGTGAATGACGTCGTACGGGGTGCGGCCGACGACGCTGCGCGCGTCGCGCACCATCCATTCGACCCCGTTGACGAAACGCAGCGCGGCGCGGTTCGCCTGCACCCGGGCCAAGCGGCCGCCTTGTTCGAGGAGGGATTCGAGCACCACGGCGGCACCGTAGGTTCGGCCGCGCGCGATGTCAACGAGGCACCGAGGAACCTCGACCTGCGGTGCCGGCGCCGCTTGTCAGGTTCCTCGCAAGCGGCGTAAGACGGCGCATGGCGAGGATCCTGACGCTGCCCGTGCGCCGCCCGCGGCTGGTCTTGCTCCTGCTCGCCCTGGTCACCGCGGCGTTCGCCTTCGAGGCGACGCACGTGCAGCTCAACTCTTCGATCGAGAACCTCCTGCCCGACAACGACCCGGACCGGCTCTTCTACGACGAGATCAAGCGAACCTTCGGCAGCGACGAGGCCGGCATCATCGCGGTGTTCGCCGAGGACGTCTTCGCGCCTGCGACCCTCGCCAAGATCGCCGAGGTGAGCCGCCGCATCGGCGACATCGACGGGGTGCGCGAGGTGCTGAGTCTGGCGACGGTGAAAGGCGTCGAGACCGACGAATTCGGCGCCGTCAGCGTCGGTAAGTTGATGCGCGAGGTGCCGCGCACGCAAGCCGAGGCGGCGGCCTTCCAAAAACGCGTTCTCGCCAATCCCTTCTATTCCGGCAAGCTGGTGTCCCTCGATCACGACGCCACCGGCATCGCCATTCTCTTCGATTCACTCACCGACGACGAGTTCATCCGGCGCGACATCGAGGGACAGATTCGCGCCAGCGTCGCCGACGCCGGCGGCCCCGAGGAGTTCGCCGTCAGCGGCATCCAGACGCTCAAGGTGCAGGGGCTGCTCCTCATGCGCGAGGACTTGTGGCGCTTCCTGCCGGTGTCCCTCGTCGTCGTGGTGATAGTCCTCGGCCTCGCCTTTCGCACCGTGCGCGGCGTGATGCTGCCGCTGTCGGCCGTCATCACCGGCGTGATTTGGACGCTGGGCCTGATGTCGCTGCTGGGGGTCGCCATCAATCTGGGCACGCTGGTGTTGCCGCCGCTGCTGGTGGCGGTGGGCATCGCCTACTCGATCCATCTCGTCTCGCGCTACTACGAGGAACTGGCGCCCGGTCGGCCGGCGGCCGAGGTGGTGAGCCGGGCCCTGGAGGAGACGCGCCTCCCGCTCTCGGTTGCGGCACTCACGACCCTCATCGGCTTTTCCTCGCTGACCTGGTCCGAGATCCCGGCGGTGCGCGACTTCGGTCGGTTCTCCGTGTTCGGGCTCGGCATGATCTTCGTCTTCACCGTCACCCTCGTGCCGGCGCTGTTGACGGTGTTGCCGGAGCCGAAGCGGGGCCGGCAGAACTACGAGCGCCGCGACCTCATCACCTTGGGGCTGCGGCAGCTCTACCGCTTCGCCGTGCGCTACCGGCGCTCGGTGTTGTTCGCCTGGATCGTCATCTGCGGCCTCTGCCTGTGGGGCATTCGCGACATCAAGGTCGAGACCGACTACCTGCAGTTCATCGATTCCGATCATCCGGTGCGGCAGGAAAACGATCGCATCGCGCAGCAACTCGGCGGCACGCAGCCCGTCTACATCATCGTCGACGGTGACGCTCCCGACGCGATCACCCGGCTGTCGCTGTTGGCGGCGATCCGCGACTTGCAGGACTTCATGGCGGAACTGCCGAAAGTCGACGGCAGTCTGTCGATCGTCGACTACCTGACGATCGTGCGATCGGTGCTCAATCCCGAGGCGCCGATCGGCTTGCCGGAGACGCAGGCCGAGGTGAACCAGTTGCTGCTCTTCGTCGACCCGGTGGATCTGGCGCCGATCGTCAGCAAGGACCGCGTGCGGGCCAACGTCATCGTCGGTACCCGCTTGGCCGGTTCGGCGGAGATTGGTGACTTCGTCGAGAAGGTCGAGTCGTTCGCCAAGACGCGCTTTCGACGGGGGGTCGAGGTGCGTGCCACCGGCACGGTCGTGTTGCTCAACCGCTCGGCGGACACCTTGGCCGAGGGGCAGATCTTCGGCTTGGTCCAGGTGCTCGTCGTCCTGCTGATCGTCATGTCGGCGCTGTTTCTATCCCTGCGCGCCGGTTTGTTGTCGCTGATCCCCAACATCGTGCCGATCATCGTGCTCTTCGGACTGATGGGATGGACGGGCATCACGCTGAACATCGCCACGGCCATGATCGCCGGTATCGCCATCGGCATCGCCGTCGACGACACGATCTTCTACCTGACGACGTTCAATCGTTTGACGCGCGAGACCGGCAGCGAGGAGCGCGCCATTCTGCGTGCCGGGCGGGTCGTCGGGCTGCCGATCTTCGTCACCTGTGCCTCGTTGACGGCCGGGTTTCTGGTGGTTTGTCTGTCGAATTTCGTGCCGATCCGCCATTTCGGCCTGTTGTCGAGCGCGACGATGATCGTCGGATTCACCGCCGATTTGCTGCTGCTGCCGTCGCTCTTGATGACGGCCCACATCATTACGATTTGGGATCTTCTCTACACGCGGCTGGGGTCGCAACCGCACAAGGAAATCCCCCTGTTCGCCGACCTCCGGCCATTCCAGGCGAAGATCGTCGTGCTCATGGGGCAGCTGGCGCAGGCGCGACCGGGCGAATTTTTGACCAAGCAGGGCGAATTGAAGGAAGAGCTGTACGTGCTGCTGAATGGACGCGTCGAGGTGCGGCGCTCGGAGGACGCCCGCGTCATTCGCAGCTGCGGGCGCGGCGAGGTGATCGGCGAAATGGGTCTGGTGCGGCACAAGGCGCGCTCGGCCGACATCGTCGTCGCCGAGGAGACGGAATACATCGTGCTCGACGCGGCCTTCCTCGATCGCATCCAGCGGCGCTACCCGCGCATCGCGGCGACGGTCTTTCTCAATCTGACCCGCATCCTCAGCGACCGCCTCGAGAACACCACCAACCAACTGGTCCTCGCCACCAAGGTCGCCCGCAGCCAGGCGCGCTGAGGTGGTTTGCTCTTGGTCTCCGCGCTGGAATTGTGTAACGACAGGCAGCCTTCCGCAGCCTGAGAAGAAAGGGGAACCGAAATGATCCTCCACCGCGCCCGATTGGCGCTCGCATGCCTCCTCGCCCTCGCCGTCGCTTCGCCCGCTTGGTCGAGCAGCGGCGATGCCCAGTCGTTGGTCCGTGCCGCCGTCGAGAACCTGCCGACCGCATCGTTCCAGTCGAAGATCACCCTGACGACGGCCCAGGGTCCCCGCTTCCTCGAACTGTCGCAGAAGCGCAAGGACGACGGTACGCGCCAGGGCTACCTGGAAGTGGTCGGGCCGGGCGACCTCGCCGGCATTCGCCACCTCTTCCTGGAGCCGAAGGACGCGCCGCCGACGCAGTATCTGAAGCTGACTGCGTCCCGCTCGATCGTGCGGGTCGCCGCCGAGACGCGCTCGCAGCCGTTCCTCGGATCGACCTTCTACATTTCGGACCTCGTCGAACCGCCGACGCAGGGCTGGCGCTTCGCCTTCGTCGGCGACG
Source organism: uncultured Binatia bacterium (SeqCode) (assembly GCA_964524885.1). Taxonomy (GTDB): domain Bacteria; phylum Desulfobacterota; class Binatia; order HRBIN30; family HRBIN30; genus CALJUJ01. Next base: position 266,155 of record CAZGEJ010000001.1, on the reverse strand, counting down.
TCGAACTCCTCGGACGCAACTGCAAGCTCGTCGAAGGAACGCCGCTGACGCCGGAGGCGGAGATCTACGGCAAGGTCGTGGCCGCCATCGATCCGACCGACAAGGTCGTGCTGCGCCGCCAGTTCTTCGACAAGAAGGGCAATCTCTTCAAAACCTGGCAGGTCGAGAAGCTGGTCAAGGTGCAGGGTTACCTGACGCCCCTCGTGCAAGACATGCGCAACCTGCAGGACGGCTCGGAGTCCCGCCTCGAAATCACCGAGATCAACTACGGCGTCGACATCGCCGACTCCGTCTTCACCCCCGAGCACTTGAAGCGCTGATCCGCTTCGCGCCCGTAATGACCGAGATCGTGGCCCCGGGGAGGCCAACTCCGCCCGAGCGGATCGACAAACCCTGGGGCTACGAACTGGTTTGGGCCAAAACCGACCGCTACGTCGGCAAGATTCTGCACGTCGCCGCCGGGCATCAGCTGAGTTATCAGTTCCACCGGGTCAAGGACGAAACGATCTTCGTTCTCCAGGGCGAGATCGAACTCGACCTCGCCCCTCCCGACGGCCAGCGCGTGACGCTGACGTTACGGGCGGGGGAGAGCATTCACCTGCGACCGCAAACGCGGCATCGCATCCGCGCCCTCACCGATTGCGACCTTCTCGAAGCCTCGACGCCGGAACTCGACGACGTCGTTCGCATCGAAGACGACTACGGCCGCGCCAGGACTTGAGGCGCCGGCCGCGCCGTCCCGGCGTCGCGCTGGCACGGAAGCCAGACGCGAAACGTCGAACCGGCCCCCAACGCCGTTTCGACCTCGATGCTGCCGCCGAGCAGATCGAGCAGTCGTCGGACGATGTGCAAGCCCAGGCCGACACCTCCATGCGCTCGGGTGTTGGACGCATCGCCCTGGCGAAACGCCTCGAACATTTCCTCGACGCGCGTCGGTTCGATGCCGGGACCCGTATCGGAAACCGAGATTTCGATCCCGCGGCCCACGGCCCGCGCGCTGACGACGATGCTGCCGCGCTCGGTGAACTTGGAGGCATTGCCGACGAGATTCTTGACGATCACCTTCACCTTGCTGCTGTCGATGTACAGCATCGGCAACGGCCCTTGCACGCCCCAGTGTAGTTCGACCCCGGCGCGGCGGCGGATGCTCGCCGTCTCGCCGGCGATCTCGGCCAACAGGTGATGTCCCGCAACCCAGGCGTCGTGCACCGGTAGGCTGCCGCTCTCGAGTCGGCTCAGGTCGAGCGTGGCACTGATCAACTCGTACAACTCGTGGGCGCTCTGCGCGACTTTGCCCAGCGTCTCACGTTGCGCCTCGGTGACCGGTCCGAACTCGCCGTCCTGCAGCAGGTCGTTGTAGCCGATGATCGCGTTGAGGGGCGTGCGCAACTCGTGCGACATCGTCGCGACGAATTCGGATTTGAGCGCGCTCGCACGTTCCAACTCGTCGACGAGGCGGGCATTGTCCAATGCCAATGCGGCGAAGTGGGCCAAGCCACGTAGAATGCGGCGCTGCCACGGCGCGAAACCATCCGCGCGCCCCTCATAGTGGGCTGCGATGTAGCCGACCATGGTGTCCCCGTTGCGTAGCGCTACGTACATGCCCGAGGTGATCCCAAAGGTCTCCGGGATGTTGCGCCAACGACCGAGGTCGCGGTCCTTCGCATGGAACGACAACACCTCGCCGCGTGCCAGATGGTCGTAAAACTCCGAAAAGCTGGCGCGCGGCAGCGCCAGGACGCGCGTCGTTTCGCCGAACTCCGGGTGCTGACCGAAGCTGCCGTGCGCCGCGAAGCTGTCGGTCGTCGCATCGTGCAGCAGCAGCACGCTGCTGTCGCAGCCGAGTGCCTCGACGATCAGGCGCGCCAAGCGATCCGGCAGAGAGGGATCGCGCATGTGCGCGATCAGCTCTTGGCCCACGCGGGCCAAGGCGGCACTGACGATCGCGTCCTCTTCGTGGATCCGTGCCAAGCGCTCGCGCTCGGCCTCGGCCTGTCGTTGGAGCGTGACATCCTGGGCCACGCCGATGCTGCCCGTGATGTTCCCCTCGACGTCGCGCAACGGCTCGACGTGGGCGTGATAGACGCGATCGTTCCAGTCGATCGAAAACGTCTCGGAACTTCCGGTCAAGGCGCGAAGATGGGCGGCGATCGGCGGATAATCCGGATCATCGCTGCCGTAGTAGTCCCATAGCGTCGTCGACGGACTACCGTCGACGCGCGCGCGTGCCCCCTGAAAGCCGGTGCCGAGCACCGAAGTCACGCGCAGCTCTCGGTCCGTCGACCACAAGGCTGCTGGCATCTGCTGCACGAAGAAGCGTAGGCGCGTCTCGCGGTCACGTAGTTCTTCGAGTTGCCGGCGCTGAACGCTTTCGAGCGCCTCCAAGCGCTCGTTGCGGTCGACGAGCTGCCGCCGCACGCCGTCGAGCGCCGCAACCCCGATGAACGAGAAGGCCGCTGCGATCGTCGGGATGAAGAATAGGGTGAAGGACAGACTCCGCGCATTGAGAAGCTCGGTCGCCAAGCCGGTCAGGGCGAAGCTGATGATCGTCAGGCTCGAGGAGATCGCCTGCAGTTTGGGTGACCACGGGATGAACAAGGCGGTCGTCAGAAGCTTCAGCGTAATGGCGAGCGCGGCACCGCCGGCCGTCGTGTTCGCCAAGAACATCTGGCTCAGCAATCCGGCCGTGTAGGCGCCATCGGCCGCGAGCACGACGTACTGCGGGCTGACGGACGGGAAGCGAACGACGGTCGCCCACAAGAGCAGCGGCGCGGCGATCTGCACGGCATACGCGCCGACGGCGAGGCGGAAGTGTGCAGCGTCGAGGTGCCAGTCGAAGAAAGCAAAAAGGCACGTGGCCAGCGAGATCAGACACGCAGGGACGCGCACGCGCTCACGAATGAGCCCGTCGAGATAGTCGTCGTAACGCTTCGACTCGCCGCGCCCCAACAGTAACCTCCCAGGCGCGGTCGCATAGCACTGGCCCTTGGACCTGCCAAGTCGTTTGCGCCGTGCGTTTGCGCCGAGCGGCGTCGGGTCGCTTGCACCTCTGGCGTTGCCGCGCTAGGCGCCTCCCATGCGGATCGCCACCTGGAACGTCAATGGCCTGCGGGCTCGCTTCGAGTTCCTGCGCGCGTGGCTGCAGCAGCGCCAGCCTGATGTCGTCGGACTCCAGGAGTTGAAGCTCGAAGCCGATCAGTTCCCCCATGCCGAACTCGCAGAACTCGGGTACCGCGCCGTGGTGCATGGACAAAAGGCGTGGAACGGCGTCGCCGTGCTGACGCGCGAGGCCGCGGTGGGACTCGAGTTCGGCCTTCCGGGCCAGGACGAGTTCGGCGCCCGCTGGGTGGTTGCCGAAACCGGCGGCCTGCGCTTCGCCTCCGTCTATTGCCCGAACGGCAAGTCGCTCGACCACCCCGATTTCCCGCGCAAACTCGCCTGGTTCGATACCCTGGCCCAGCACCTCGCCGGCTATTCCGACGACAAGCCCCTCATCCTCGGCGGCGACTTCAACATCTGCCCCGGGGCGTTGGACACGTGGAATGAAGCGGGCCACGCCGGCGCCATCTTCCACACCGACGCCGAGCGACAGCGTTTCGCGGCGCTCCTCGCCACCGGCTTGCGTGATTGTTTCCGTGAACTGAACCCCGACGAGCAGGCGTTCACGTGGTGGGACTACCGCGGCGGTGCCTTTCACCGCAAACACGGCCTACGCATCGACTTCCTCCTCGCCAATGCGGCGGCCTGGCCGCGAGTGAAGCGCGTCGAGATCGATCGCGAATTCCGCAAGAAACTCGGCGAGCTGACACCATCGGACCACGCCCCCGTATGGCTCGAGTGGACGGCCTGAAAGCGCCGCACTTCCTCTACTCGCGTCGACGATCATGCCCGACCCGCAGCACATTGCCGCAACCCTGCGGCGCGAGCGCCCTAACCTCGAGGCACTGGCGCCGCAACTCGAAGCGGCCGCCGAAGCCTTGGCCTTGCTCGACCGAGACCTTCTGCCACGTTGCGGCGGCGATGCGGGGCACTTGGTGTGCGGCATCGTCGGGCCGAACAACGCGGGGAAGTCGGCATTGTTCAACTCCTTGGCCGGTGCCAACCTTAGCCCATCGGAGCCGACGGGCGGCGCGACGCGACGCTTGCTGGGCGCGGCGCACCCGTCGCTTCTTGCAGGCGTGGCTGCATCCTCCGAGGCCATTCCCTTCCGCTTGCGCCGCGTGCGTTCCGACAACGGCGCCGTTCAGGCAGCTCGCGAACCAGCGGACGACACGAGCGAACTCCTAGTGGTCGAAGCGGTGGCCATGCCCGAGCATCTACTCCTCATCGACACACCCGATTTCGACAGCATCCTGGCCGGACACCGGGCCACCAGCGAGTCGATGTTGGCCTATGCCGATCTCGTCGTCGCCGTCGTGACCCGGCATTCGTACCAGAATCGTGCCGTCGTCGAGTTCTTCCGCGAGTGGCTGCAGCACGGCCGACCGTGGATCCTGGTCTACAACGAGGCGCTCGATGCCGATACCGCGGCGGCTCACATCACCAAGTTGGTGCGGGACGTCGGGGCGCCACCCATGGCGACGTATTGGGCGCCGCACGACCTGGGGGTGGCCCGCGGCGCATGCGCGCTGCGTTTGCGTCCACTGGAAATCGAGGTGTCGACCCATCCCCGACTCGCCTCGTTGGATCTGCGTGAACTGCTGTTGGACCCCAAACGTGCCGCCGAACTCAAGACGCTCGCCTTTGCCTCCTCGTTGGCGCGCCTGCACGATCAGCTCGATCGTCTTGCCATGGAGCTGCGCCGTCGCGCGGCGGTGTTGGCCGAACTGACCACGCTCGCTGGCCAACGGGGAAATGCGTTGGGGAGCAGCGTGGCCGCTCGCGCGATGCCGGCCGGCCCCTTCCTCGAAGCCTTCCGGACGGTCTTGGATCGCCGCAGCAATCCGGTGAGCCGGGCCCTGCGCGGATTGCTGCGGGGGGTGCGAACCAGCATGGAGCGGCTACCCGAGTTGATGCGGGGTCGTTCACGTACGAGCGACACGCCGCCGCTGGAGACGGTCGAGGCCGACATTCTGCGCGGCGCCTGGCCACAGTTCTGGGAGGATCTCGCGCGCGATTTGGGTCCGGAGGCGCGCCTGGAAGTGCGGCGGCTGGCGCCGGCGGCAATGCAAGCGGCGCTGGACACTGACCTGACTCTGTCCGCTGCGGCGCCGGCGCTCGAACGGGCCATCGAGCGCCTTGCGACCACGGTCGCCGACTGGGGAAGTTTCCGCAGTGCGTGCGAGCAGCTGATCGACGATGCGATCGAGAAGCGCGGCTTCGACGCCGACATCCAAGCCGTGGCCGACCTGGCGACTCTGGCGCCGCTGGCCCTCGCCTCGGTGTTCATCGTCACGGCGGGCGGCGTCGGTGCCGACGTCGCGATCCTCGGCGGAGGAGCGCTCGGCGCGATGCTCATGGAAAAGTACGCCCCCTTGCTCGGTAGTTCGATCGTGCGCGACGCCAGGGCGCGCTGGTCCGAGCTGCGCGGGCGGCAGATCGCCGAGGCGGTCGGCGAAGCGGCCTTACCGCGCACCTTGGAGCTCGTGCGCGGGTCGCTCGCCGCGGGCGAGGCGGCGCTGGCTTCGATCGAACGACTGCAGAGGGGGACAAGATGATACAGGCGCGCCGTCTCGACGCCGCGTGGCGCCACGAGCGTCGCCTCCTCGAGGAGGATCTGCGGCGTGTCGCAGGCCTGCGGCAGGTGCGGGAGCGGGCCGAGTGGATCGATGAACTGGTCGAAGATCTCGATCGCCAATTCGATCGATCCAGCTCGGCCATCGTCGTGACCCTCGTCGGTGCCACCGGCGCCGGTAAGTCGACCTTGTTGAATGCCATCGCCGGTGCCGACATCGCCCGCGAGGGCGTCGATCGCCCGACCACCAGCCGCCCGACGATCTACGCGCCCGTCGATGCGGCGATCGAGCCGCTGCGTTTGGCGGGGGCACAAGTGGAGACCTACGAACCCGAGACCGCGGGGGGAGGGTACGTTCTCGTCGATGCGCCCGACATGAACAGCATCGCCGCCGATCATGCCGTGGTGGCGCGGGCGTTGCTGCAGCGAAGCGATCTTCTCCTGGTGGTGCTGCATCGGCAGTCGATCGTCGAAGCGGCGCCGGTCGAGCTGATCGATGCGTTCGCGCGGCGCCGCGCGTTGGCCTTCGTCCTCAATCGCACGGATGAACTGACTCCCGACGCGGTGTCGGCGCTGACCGAGCAGATTCGCACCCTGGCGCGCGACCGTTGGCAGGCGCCGGAGGCTCCGATCCTGGCAATGAGCGCGCGCCGTGCCCGCACCGAAGCGCATGGGGTCGATCGGCGCAATGTGCGCGAATTGCTGGCGAGACTCGCAGGGAGTGCTTCGGCCGCTCAGTTGCGGCGCCACAATTCCCTCGGATCGGTGGCAGCGATCGCAGACGTCATGCGCGAGGTGCGCGAAGCGGCGCGTTCCGATCAGGAGGCCGTTGGGGCGTCGCTGGGCGAGGCGCTGGACGACGTCGTACAACGAGTCGAGGACGACTGCGGCGCCCGCATGCGACTGCAGCGCATCGAGATCGCCGAACGCCTGCGCATCGAAGTGGCGCGACGTTGGGACGGACCGATCGGCTGGTCGTTGCGCTGGGCGACGCAGGACCTGCTGGGAGCCGGCGCAGCGGGTTGGATCGCGCGCCGCAATCCGCTGCTCGCCGCGGGCACGCTCGCCGGCACGGTCGTGGCCGCGAGCGTCCGGGATGCGGCGGGCCGGCGACCGGGGGGCGACGGCCCGGCGGTTCTTCCCGGCGGAGACGAGTTGTCGCGTTGGTACCGCCAGGCGACGGCGCCGGTGCGGGTGCGTTTGGGGCGACTGTACGTCGACGAGCCGTCGTGGCCCTTGCCGGACGAAGCGGCTGTCGTCGATGCCCTCGGCGCGGCGGTCGAACGAGGCTGGCGACGCCTGGCGGAACGCGACCTGCCGGCCATTGCCGAGCACGGTTGGCTGCGCTACCTGCGCCTGCCTCTCGACTTGCCGATGTACGGACTGCTCGCCTGGGTCGTGTACCTCGCGGCGCGTGGTTTTCTCGAGCAGCGTTACGTCGGCATGGACTTCCTCGCCAATGCGGCCCTGCTGGGCGGCGTGTACGTGCTCGCGGCGCGCACCGGCGTGGTGCGCATCCTCGGGTGGCGCACGCGCCGTTTGCTGCGGGGGGCCGCGAGTCTCGCCCGGGCCGAGATCGAGGTCTGGCGCGACGAGGTCGAGTCGGCGACGGAGATGCGCGTGCGGCGCGAGATCGAAGCGCTCGATCGGATCATCCTGTTGCCGCGTCGCTGGCAGGCGATGGTGGCGGTTCGGCCGCGGCGCCAGGGCGGCGCTTGAAATGAGCGCGGCGAAAAGCCATGCAGCGGATCTGGCCGCATGTCCATGAAGCACCTGACTCCCGAGATTCGCGCGCGCTTGCACTACGTCAAGGCTCCGGCAGGCGATGTCGACCTGTCGTATTTCCCCGACTTCCTCATCGTCGGGCCGCAACGCACCGGCACGACCTGGCTGCACGCCAATCTACGGCTGCACCCGCAGGTGATGTGCTCGGAGCCGAAGGAGGTCCTCTTCTTCAACCGGCTCAAGCAACCCGAGCATCCGAAGTTCCAGTCGAACGAACTCGAGTGGTACCTACAGATGTTCCACGAGCCGCTGTGGCGCGCCGCGGGAAAGATGGCGTATTGCCTGTGGCACTTCCAACGCCCGTACTGGCCCAAGGTGCGCGGTGAGGCGAGCGCCAGTTATGCGGCCCTCGATCCCGACATCATCGACGAAATCGTCGCTCTCAATCCCGCGGTGAAGGTGATGTTGATGATTCGCGATCCCGTCGACCGTGCGTGGTCGCACGCGAAGAAGGACTTGTCGCGCAACCGCCAGCGCAAGCTCTCCGAGGTGTCGAAGGAAGAGCTGCACGCCTTCTTCACCGACGAGTACCAGCTACGATGCGCGCGGTACGTCGAGAATTACGACAACTGGGTGGCGCGACTGCAGCCTGGGCACATGTTCGTCGGGGTGTTCGACGACGTCGCGCGCCGGCCGGAAGAGATCTTGCGCGAAGCGATGAACTTCCTGGGGATCGATCCGGAGGATCGTTACATCACCGACCTGGCGCGCACCGAGGTCAATCCGACCCAAGGGAGCCGCATCCCGGAAGAGCACAAGCGCTTCCTCGAAGAGCTTTTCGCCGAGGAACGTCGCCTGCTGCGCGAGCGGTTCTCTTTGTCTTGGGACTGACGTATCGCCGGCTCAAGAGCCGGCGATACGTCGTTCGTGCCCTTTCCAATAGGTTTCACGCAGTTCGCGCTTGAGCACCTTGCCGCTCGGATTACGGGGTAGGGTGGCGACGAGGTCCACCGACCGCGGCCTTTTGTAGTTCGCCAGCCGTTCGCGGCAAAAGTCGATCAAGGCCTGCGGTTCCAGGCTGTAGGTCGGTCGCAGCACGACGAACGCTTTGACGCTTTCCCCCCAGCGCTCGTCGGGTATGCCGATGACCGCCGCATCCGCCACGGCCGGGTGTTGGAACAGAACTTCCTCGACCTCGCGCGGGTAGACGTTTTCGCCACCGCTGACGATCATGTCCTTGACGCGATCCTGGATGAACAGGAAGCCTTCGTCGTCGACGAAGCCGGCGTCGCCGGTGTGCATCCAGCCGCCCCGCAGGGCCTCGCGGGACGCCTCCTCGCGGTTCCAATAGCCGCGCATGAGTTGCGGGCCGCGAATGCAGATTTCTCCCAGCGTATTGGCGGGCAAGGGCGTGTCGTGTTCGTCGACGATGCGGATCTCCGTCCCCACCAGGGGGCGGCCGGCCGACAGCAAGAGACGCGGGTCGCCGTCGAGGGCGCGCTGGTGGTCCTGGGGAAACAGGTAGGTCGCCGCGGCGGTGGTCTCGGTCATGCCGTAGCCCTGGACGAAGTCGCACTCGAAGATCAGCAACGCCTGACGCAGGGTCTTCTCGGCGATCGGCGAGGCGCCATAGACGATGAGCCGCAAGTCGTCGTAGCGCCGGTCCTCGACGCCGCGAACGCCCACGAGACAAGCCTGGAGCATGGCCGGCACCAACAGCGCGACCGCGATGCGTTGTCGCGATAGGGCTTCGACGACCGCGACCGGATCGAAGTCTTCGTGGATCACCAAGGTGCCGCCCGCCTGGACGCAGGAAAAGGCGGTCAACGCGGCGGCGGCGTGATATACGGGCGCCACGATCAACCATCGCTCTCCAGGGACGCCACCGAGAGCCAGCGCGCCCTGATGGAGATTGGCGCATACGGCGGCATGCGTCAGCATCGCACCCTTTGGATGTCCGGTCGTGCCACTGGTGTACATCTGGTACACGTCTGCCGTCTCCGGAACGAACTCGTCCGGTGCATCGGCGGGCATGGCGGCGAGGAAGTCGTCCCAGCGCGTCCAGCGGGCTCCATGTCCGTCCACCGCGACACAGGTGCGTATCGCCGGCAGGTCATCGAGCACGGCGTCGAGAGCTTCGACGTATTCGCCGCGGGCCACGACGAGGCGCACGCCGGCATCGTCGAGGATGTACTTCCACTCGGGTGGCGCCAGGCGATAATTCAAGGGAACCGGCACCACCCCCGCTTTCGAAGCGCCGTAATACAGCAGGATCGATTCGATCGAATTCTTTGCCAGGATTCCGAAGCGGTCGCCGGGGCCCAGTCCGTGGTGTCGGAGCGCCTGGGCGATGCGGTTGGCGGTGGCGCGGGCCTCGCCGTAACTCAAGCGGCGTTGGCCGAAGACGGCAAACTCGGCGCGCGGCTGCAGGCGCGCACGATAGTCGAGAAAATCGTGCAATCGCATGATGTGTCCCCTTCGCCGCGGTTGTAGTCGGAGCGCAGCGAGGCGGGCAAGCGCTGCTCCGACGCGTCAAGGCGAAGGGATCTGGCGCAGGGCCCGCAGACGCTGCTCGGCGCGCGCAAACGCGCCCAGCGGCTGCGAACTGGGGTCCGTTCGCAGGCGTCGATCGAGAGCGTGAACCCTGAGTCTTTGGTATGTCGAGCGACGCGCTCCGGGCCTCTGGGCCCGCAGCGTGATCTCCGCGGTCGACGCATGGCTCACGTACGCGGGCGGGCTGGCGGACGATACCTGCCCGCCGCCGCCGACAGCTTCTTCGCTCGGGCTCAGGTCGGCTTGCGTCAGATCGAGGATGCCGTCGTTCGCCAAATCGCGCACGAGCGCGTCCAACTCGCGTCGAGAGAGGACGACCTCACGGTCGCCGGCGCCTTTCATGTAGCGCGGCGTGTGGATGAGGACGCGTCCGTCGCCGAACACGGTGATGGACGGTCCGGGATCGGCATCGGCAAGGCCGTCGAGACGCTCGAGGTAGGTGACCACGACGGCCGTCGGGCTGCGGTCGAAAGCGACGTCCTGCGCCGACGCGCTGAGCGGCGGCAGCAGCAGCAGGATGCCGAGCAGCAGGAGGGTGGACTGCATGTTCGGCAGCGTACGCCGGGGGCGCCCATCTGCCAACCCTGATTGCGTCAGCTCGGGTCCGCCTCGTCGATGACGCGTGCCGCCTTGTAGGCGAAACGCGGCAAGCCACCGCGCGGCAGCAACTCGATCCGGCTGGCGATCCCGTGCCGGGCGCGAAAGCGCTCTTCGATCCGCCGCGCCAGATCGGCCGCGTCGGCGTCCGGCGCGGTCATTTCGAGGCGGACGTGCAGGATGTCGAGCGGCCGGCGTCCGCGCAGAATCTGGTATTCGGCCGACGGCGTCGACACCTCGGGGAATTCGTACAGGATCAGGGCGACGTCGATGGGCAGGATCTCGGCGCTGCCGACCGCGGTGATGTCGCGCACACGGCCCTCGTAGAAGAGGCGCCGGTGGGTTTCCCCACAAGGACAGGGCTTCATGTTCCAGCGCACGATGTCTTCGAGGTCGTAGCGCAGCAGGAAGTTGTCCTTCTCCAGTACCGTCACCACCAAGTTGCCGCGCTCTTGGTCGCCGCAGGCGCGTCCGGTGTTGCGGTCGATGACCTCGACGATCGCCAGGTCCTCGGCGAGGTGCGCCCCATCGCGCTCGTCGCAGGCGCTGCCCAACAGCGGCAACGCTTCGAGGCCTGAGCTGGCCATCATGTATTGCTCGGAGGGATGATCCCCCGCGATGGTGAGGTTCAAGTCTTGGACCGGGTCGAGTCCGAAGGAGCGCGCCGCATCGGCGTAGGTCGTCGCGACGTTTCCGAAGAGACGGTACATGTCGGGGCGCAAGCGGCGCCACACCTCGACGACGTCCTTGATGTGTTGTTCGCCGACCGGCGGACCGGAGGGAATGTTGAGGGCTCCGAGTCCTTCGATACCGTGGCTGAAGTGCCAGCCGCCGGCGTTGGCGCCGAACGGGTGGGCGTTGGCGAGGCTCATGCCGGGGCGCAATCCCCAGCGCCAGCGGCCGCGGAACGAGGCACGATAGTCCACTTCGAGGTCTTTACGGGTCCACAGAATGACCGTCGGCGCGCCGGAGGTTCCGGTGGAGGCGCCGAGACGCACGCAGGCTTCGATGGGTGCCCCGCGGTAGTCGCCGAACGGCGGATGTTCCGCCTCGCTGCGGCGCAGCTCATCTTTCAATGTGGTCGGGATGTGGCGCATGTCGTCGAGGCTGCACGGATCGCCCGGTTTCAGGCCGGCCGCCTCGAGCTTGCGCTGAAAGAACGGGATCGGCATCCGCCAGATGCGGTCGAGCTGGCGTCCGAGACGCTCGGTCTGCAACTCCCGGACCCGTTCGAGGGGCATCGTTTGGATCTCGGGATCGTAGTAGGGGCGAACGGCGTCTCCCGAAGTGCTTTGCATGCGTCGACTCTCCTCGCTTCGCTCGACCGGGTGCGCGCCGCCTCAGTGTGCGGCGACGACGATGGCGTTGGTGAAAGAAGGTGCGGCGGCGTTCTCGGGCACGGCCGACTCGTCGACGAGTTCGACCTCCATACCGATCAAGACGTGCTGCTTCACCTTCGCGGCGATCGTCGCGGCCAGCTCGGGATTGCGCGACTCACTGACCACACGCAGGGTGGCGCGCTCGTAACGTTCGCCTGGGGGCTGATCGACGATCACTTGGAAGCGTCCCAGTCCGCCGATCTCGTCCAAGGCCTTGCGGATCTGCACGGGATGGACGAGCACGCCCTTGATCTTGCGGATCACGCCCACCTGTCCGACGAACACCAGCCGCGGCGAGGAACTGCCGCAGGGGCAGGGGTCGGGAAGGATACGGAAGGCGTCCCCCGGGGCATAGCGGACGAGCGGCAGGGCGCGCGGTCCAAGCTGGGTGGCGACGATCTCACCGACTTCGCCCGGACGGACGGGTTCACCGGTTTCGGGGTCGAGAAACTCGCAGAAGAGATCACGTGCGTGCAGGTGCATGCCCTCGTGAACTTTGCACTCGCCGGCGAGAGGTCCGATCTGCGCCTCACCGCAGTGATCGAACAGTTCGATGTCGAACAGTTCCTGCAGTTCGGCGCGCAGCGCCGGTGTCAGCGCTTGTGCGGTCGAGAAGCCGACGCGGTAGTGCAGGTCGTGGCGCGGATCGAGGCCCATCTCGCGCGCCGTATCTCCCAAGTTGGCGAGAAAGGTCGGCGTGCCGGCATAGACGGTGGCGCGCCAGGCGCGGGCGATTTCGACCTGCAGTTGGCTCGAGCCGGTGCCGCCGTTGATGACGAGGCAACCGGATTCCTCGAAGGCGCGATGCAGGCGCAACCCTCCGGGCATGATGTGGTACGAAAGAGTGACGTGCGCGATGTCGCCCGGGCGCACGCCCATCGATTCGATGGCTTCCTTGAGGACCGGCGTGCCGCCTTGTTCTTCCGCCAGGCGGGGGATGAAGATCGGGCCTGGGGAGGTGTGCAGCGATCCGAACTTTTCGCGGGGGACGGTGACGAACTCGCCGAAGGGCGGATGCTGGCGCTGGTTCTCGACGAGATCGGCCTTTTTGGTCCGAGGTACGCGAGCCCGGAAGTCGTCGTAGTTGCGCAAGTCGCCGGGATGGAATCCGGCGGTTTCGAAGCGACGGCGGTAGTAGGGCGAGCGTTCGTTGACCCACACGAGCGTTTCGCGCAGCCGCGCGAAGTCGCGTTCGGGATCCAGTAGGGTAGCCATGCTGCGTGGCTAACAAGTGTTCGTCAGAAAGACAAACGACCGTTTTGTGCCCTGGCAAAGGCTGGTGAGAACCGCGACCTAGGGCCAGCGCTGGAGGAAGCGCGCTTGCATCTCCTGCAGGTCCGCATCGCCGGGGACGCGCGTGAGTCCGTCGCGGTAGGCCTGGCGGGCCGCATCGATCTCGCCCGCTTGTTCCAGGGCGAGGGCCAAGTGAACCCAGGCGATGGCGTCGCGCGGCTCGCGTTCCAAACCACGCTGCAGCAGCTCCGCTGCCTCATCGAAGCGGCCTGCCTCGCGCAGGGCGACGCCTTGGTTCACGTCGATCTGCGGAATCCGATACGACTGGACGCCGTACCAATCGCCCCAGGTCCATGCCGACGCCAACGCGATGATCACCGCCGCTCGCACCAACTCGGGAGCGGCGACACTCCGACGGCGCCAGCGCTCGAACCAGTGCGCCGCTCCAAGACCCGCGAGCAGCAAGAGTGTCGGCTGAAGAGGCAGGCGGAACCGCGCATTGGTGAAGAAGACGACACAGGTGACGACGCCCACCCAAGCGGGCAACCACACGATGAAGCGTAACGGCGCCGCGGTGACCGTGGCACTGCCGAGGCCGACACACGCGAGCACGAAGAGTAGACCGAAGCCGAACGGTAGACCGGGTAAGGCGAATACCGGACTCGACGCACGTTTACGCTCGATGTCGACGTCGTTCGGCAGTTCACGCTGACTGAAGGTCCAGACGAACTTCTTCCATGCGAGCGCAAGAGCTTGTGTCGGTTGCTCGCGCCAGAACCGCATCGCCGCGCTGCTGAACTTGTCGCTTGCTTCCGCCGCGGTGCGCGCCTGCGAGCGCACGTCGCGGTCCATCGCTTGCTGGTCTGGCCCGAAGAACGGATTCACCCCGTCGGCGTGCGGGTGATTGCCCAGCCAAAGGTTGACGCCGGAGCTGGTGGTCGACCACACGAACGGCCCGTCGCCGCCGAGGTTGACGGCGATCAACAAGCCCGCGGCGCAGATCCAAGGGCCGACCGCGGCGGCGAGTGCACGCCGGCCGTCCATGCGGAAGGCGACGTAGGCAAGGACGGGAACCGCCAGCAGGGCTTCGCCGCGCACGAGATACGCCAACGCCAAGGCGCTGCCGGCGCCGAGCCAGCGACGCGGGGAGGGGAGGATGACGGCGGCCTGCACCAAGACCAGACAGAAGACGAACGACGTTGCCGGTAGCACTTCGGCACTGAAGAAGATGAGCGGTGCCGACGCGATCGCCAGCACCCCCGTGGCGAGGCCTGCCGAGCGTCCGCCCAAGCGAAACGCGATGCTTGCGAGGAGAGCGCAGGCGACGGCATCGAGGGTGGCCTGCAGGATGGCGACGACGCGCACGCCATCACCCAATAGGGCGAAGACGAAGGACAGGAAGTAGGGATAGCCGGGTGCCTGTTCGAACGGCGCCGCCGGCGCGCGCCCATCGAGGATCATCCGGGCCCATAGGTCATAGCGTTCGGCGTTCAGCTGCAGGTCTTCGAAGCTCGCATCGCCGAACAAGGACAGGGCATAGACGAGACGCACGGCGAGTGCCGCCGCGCCGATGGCGAGTGCCTCGTTGCGGAAGGTGTCGACCGCCGCGGCCGATGCTGCGTTCGTGCGGCGGCGCGGGCGTGCCACGGTGCCGCTTCCTCAAGCCGCGGGGCGGGCGCGTTCGAGGATGGCGCCGCAATCGACGGACGTAGGCAATGTCCCGAAGGCCGCGCCACAATCGCGGTCGATGCGGGCCGCACAGAACGCCTCGGCGACGGCGGTCGGCGCATGTTGGACGAGCAGGCTGCCTTGCAGCAACAGCGCCAGGCGTTCGACGATCCGACGAGCGCCGGCCTCTGCCTGGCGAAAGTCGCGCAAGTCGACGAGCGTCTTCTCGCGCAACCGTTCGAGGCGGGGCTCGGCCGTGCAGGCTGGTGCGATTTCGTCGAGAAAGACCTCGAGGGTTTCCGGTTGTCGGCCGACGGCCCGCAGCACGTCGAGGCAGATGACGTTGCCCGACCCCTCCCAGATCGAGTTGAGCGGAGCTTCGCGATACAGCCGCGGCATCAGCGACTCTTCGACGTAGCCCGCTCCACCCAGGCACTCCATCGCTTCGGCTGCGACCATGGGGTAGCGCTTGCACACCCAGTACTTCATCACGGCCGTAGCCAGTCGTTGGAACAAGCGATGCTGTTCGCCCTGTTCACTCTCGTCGTAGGCGCGCGCCAACCGTAGCATGGCGGCGGTCGCCGCCTCGGATTCGAGCGCCAGATCGGCGAGCACGTTCTGCATCAACGGTTGCTCGGACAGCGTGCGCCCGAAGGCGGCGCGGTGACTCGCATGATGCACTGCTTGAGCCACCGCTTGGCGCATGCCGGACGCCGAGCCGATGACGCAGTCGAGGCGCGTGTGGTTGACCATTTCGATGATGGTCGGCACCCCGCGTCCTTCCTCGCCGATCATCCACCCGAGGGCGCCAAGCAGTTCGATTTCGCTCGATGCATTGGAGCGGTTGCCGACCTTGTCCTTCAAGCGCTGGACGAAGACACGGTTGCGCGTGCCGTCGTCCAGCCAGCGCGGCACGAGAAAGCACGTCAAGCCGTGCTCGGTATAGGCGAGCATCAGGAACACGTCGCTCATCGGCGCCGAGCAGAACCACTTGTGGCCGGTGAGCTCGTAAGCTTGTCCGGGGCCGCTGGGTCCGACGGGTCGCGCTTGGGTCGTGTTGCTGCGAACGTCGCTGCCGCCCTGTTTCTCGGTCATCGCCATGCCGCAGATGGCGCCTCGCTTGTCGCGCACCGGCAGCGGGCGCGGATCGTAGTGGGGTGCCGTGAGCTTGGGCTCCCACAGGGCGGCCACATCCGGTTGTCGGCGCAATGCCGGGATACCGGCGTAGGTCATCGAAATTGGACAGCCGTGTCCGGCTTCCGCCTGCGACATGAGGAAGAACAACGCGGCGCGGGTGACGTGCGCGCCGGGCGCCGGCTGACGCCAGGGCAGGGCGTGGATCTCGTTCTCGACGGAGGTGCGCATCAGCTCGTGATACGCGGGATGGTACTCGATCCGATCGACGCGGTAGCCGTAGCGATCGTGGCTGTGGTGGACGGGCGTGTAGGCGTTGGCCTGAACGCCCCAGTCGAAGGGGTCCGCTCCGACGACGGCGCCGAAGGTCTGAAGCCGACTCTCGGCGGCCGCGGCACCTTCGCGCCGCACACCCTCACGCAGGGCGCGATCGGTGTCGTACAGGTTGTAGGGCAGCAGCGGCGGCGGCTGGTTGGCGACGGTGTGCGTGGCGAACGGACTCTCGAGCTGGGCATGGGCCATGGCGATTCCTCGAGGGAGACATTACTAGGACTCACCCTGAGGGCCAAGGGCCAAGGTGCAAGGGCCAAGACGCGTGGCGCAGGCTTGACACTCGCCTCGTGGGCGTGAGGAAACCTCGAATGGGGCGACTTGGTCGAAGCGAAGACGATTCCGGCGAGGCGGGTGCCGCCACACCCTCGTTCGACACGTCCCCTGCCGTGAACCCGAGGCGTCCCGACCGGACCCCCTGCGTCGTACACCCACAGAACCTCATCCTCGTCAGCGAGGAGCATCGCGGCGGCCAGGGGGACCGTTTCACCAACTCGGCGTCAGGGCCAGCACGAGTTGAATCCGGGCGCCGAGTCGCCGGGCGGTGGAACGTCGAAGCGGAAATTGCCGTCGTCGTCGAACGACACCGGCGCGTAACGCACACGCCGCTCGCCGCCGCGCGAGCCGCTCACCTTCGTGTGGTAGAAGATCAGCAGATCGTCATGCGCGCCTTCGACGATGGCGTGATGCCCCGGCCCCCAGAAGCCGACGTCGGGGTCGTCGTGTAGTACCGGGTTGTCCTGCCGCCGGGTGAACGGCCCTAGCGGGTCGGTTCCCGTGGCTATGCCAACGGCATAGCAAGTCGAAGCGAAGTCGTTGCCGGAATACATCAGGTGCAAGACGCCGTCGTTTTCGACTACCCAGGGAGCCTCGCGAACGATGCTCTCCCAACTGCCGGGAACGACGTCGAGCACGACCGTCGGCTTATCTGCTGCAGGTGTGGCGGGATCGGCCATCGGCAGGACGCCGAGCACCGGCAGGGGGCGCGGCGGCGGATGATTGAACTGGAAGTAGAGGTAGAGCGAGCCGTCGCGATGCTCGAAGAGGAAGGCATCGATCGCCTTCTCTTCGAGGTCGGCTAGGATGCTCGTGCCGCCCGTGAGGATGCCGTCGCCGACGCCGCCGTAGCCGTTGCCGACCAGCGGGTGGTCGAGCACGTCGACGAAAGGGCCCAGCGGCGAGTCCGCGCGGGCTACACCGATGCGCTGGTTCGCAGTGTAATACATCCAGTACGCGTCATCGCCGACGTAGACGTCCGGCGCCCAATGGGCGCTGTCATTCCACGCCCCCGCCACCCGCTGCCAAACGAGACCACCATACTTCCAGGTGGCGAGGTCGGTCGAGGACCACACCTCGAAGCCGTGCGGGTGCGAGGTGCCGTAAAGGTACCAGGTATCGTCGACCTTGATCACCGCTGGGTCGGCCACGAACAGCGCTCCCTCGCCCGGCCGCTCGAGTACGAGTTCGGTATGCGGCTGGTAGACGATCGCGGCGCGATCGTCGCCGGATCCGTCGCAGGCGCCGAGGACCGCGGTCAGAGCCAGTGGCAGGAGGCCGTGCAGGGAACGCGGCAGCTTCATGGGCGTCTTTCCTTGTCAGCTGAAACGCAACCGGGCGTGGCGCTGGCCGCACCGCTCATTTCGTTGAGACCTCCCGGTCTGCGGTCGCGGCGACATCGGCTCCCGTGACTCGGAACGCCCAGGCGTGCCGGCTGGTCGTCGCCGCCGCCGCATCGCCGCCGGGGAGGGCCACCACCGTCCGCTCCGGCTGCTGCTCCCAGGCGAGGGGCTCGCCGTCGCCGCCGAGCAGAGTGATCTCCGCGGCGGGCGTGAGCGGCAGCGGCGGCTCGATGATGAGTTCGCCTCCCGGCCATTCCTTCGCGATCACGTACAGACTGCCGTTCGCCCCCACGGTGTAACGCAGCGCCCCGAGCTGCGGCCGCTCCCAACGCCGGCTGCCGTAGATCGCCTCGCCGTTGATGCGGAGCCAGGCACCGATCGCCAGCAGCCGCTCGCGCATGATCTCGGGGATCGTGCCGTCGGCCCGCGGCCCCACGTTCAACAACAGGTTGCCGCCGGCGGCGACGTTGTCGATCAGCGTGTGAATCACCTCGGCGTCGCTCAGGTAGTCTTCGGGCTGCTCGTTGCGGTTGTAGCCGAAGGACGAACCGATGCCGCGCGTCGACTCGAAGTAGCGCCCGCCCGGCTGCGGGATCGGCGCGTACTCGGGCGTGACGAAGTCGCCGTAGGCGCCGCAGCGGTTGTTGGCGACCACGCCTTGCGGCGCGTAACCTTGCGCCTCGGTGTAGAAGTAGGTCAGCCAGCTCTCCGTCCGGAAGTATTCCGGGTCGCCGCCGATGTCGCACCAAAGGATCGACGGCCGGTAGCGATCGATCAGCTCGTGGATCTGCGGCACGACGATGCCCTCGGCATAGTCGTCGACCGGGAGGTAGCCGGTGTAGGGGATCTCCGGGTTGCCGGCGGCATAGGGGTCCTGCGGGTGCGGGAACTGCCCGAAGAGGCGATCGCCGCCGGCGTAGATGCCGGTGGGCTTCGGCGCCGGGTTGAACCACTCCGGCAGTGAGTAATAAAGCCCCGCCTCGAGCCCCGAGCCGCGATTCGCTTCGATCAGCGCACCGACGATGTCGCGGCGCGGCCCGAGTTTGGCCGCGTTGCGGTCGCTCACCGCCGTCGGCCATAGCGCAAAGCCGTCATGGTGCTTCGTGGTCAGCACCCAGTACTTCGCGCCCGAGTCGCGGATCAGGTCGATCCAGTCCTCCGGATCCCACGCCTCGGCGCGGAACTCCTCGATGAAGTCGTCGTAGCGCAGCGCCGCACCGTAGGTCTCGAGATGGTAGCGGTGGTGCGGGAAAAACGCTGGGATCTGCTGGTAGTACCAGTACCACTCGGCGTAACGCCCCACCGGCGCCCACGCCGGAACCGAGTACACGCCCCAGTGGATGAAGATGCCGAACTTGGCGTCGACGAACCAATCGGGCATGACGTGCTCGCTCGGGTGCACGAGCGGCAGCGGCGTCGCGTCCGGTCCGTCGTCACCACATCCCGGCAGGGCTGCTGCCAGAACGGAGAAGAGCAGCCCGGCCGACGCCACGAGCTTCCCCCGACCGGATCCGCGCCGGGCCTTCATTTCACCCCCCACGTCACACCTTCTTCG
Source organism: uncultured Binatia bacterium (SeqCode) (assembly GCA_964524885.1). Lineage (GTDB taxonomy): Bacteria > Desulfobacterota > Binatia > HRBIN30 > HRBIN30 > CALJUJ01. Next base: position 246,688 of record CAZGEJ010000001.1, on the reverse strand, counting down.
GGCCCGAGATCGTCGCGGAAAGCCGGCTGGCCGCCGAGATGGATGCCGAGCCAGGCGACGACGTGCCGTATCGAGATGTAGAGCAGTTGCTGCGGATCACGGAAGCCGGCGTCGACGCCGCCGCAGTCCGGCATCAGGTTCTGCACGACCGGGATGTCGCACATGTTGGTCGGGAAGTTGTGGCCGGCTGAGTCGAACGCGAGGAACTCCGAACCCGGTCCAAGGGCCTCGAACACCGGCACCACACCATCGGCGAACTGGCCGTCGAAGCGGCCGCCGAGGACGAGCGCGTTCGGAACCGACTCGAGCGTGCCCGGAACGAAGGCGAAGGCGCCGGCGGGCGCCTGGAGAACCGTCGCGACGATGCGCGGATCCGGCGGCACCAGCAACGATCGCAGGTCCTCGGTGAAGGCGATCGGACCCACCAGACCGCAGGCCACCGGCGGCGTCGGTCCGGCACACGCCGCCGTGTAGCGCGCATCGGAGATCTCGCCGCCCGCCGCCACCATCGCGGTGATCGCACCGAGGCTGTGGCCGACGACCGCGTAGCGGTCCGGCTGCGGCACCAGACCCGGCACGGCGCCGGCGAGCACGGCGTCGACGGCAGCCCGCAACGTGGCCGGGCGGCGGACGAGCGGCAGCGTCAGATCGCCGAAGCTGGCGACGAGATCCGTGACCGTCGTGCCGGGATGATCCGCCGAGACGACGACGTAGCCGAACGAGGCGAGGCGCTCCGCCATCGAGTAGTTCTGCTGGCGCACGCCCCCGAGGCCATGGCTGAAGGCGACGAGCAGCAACGGTGCGTCCTGTGCGGGAGCCACGTCACGCCAGGCCGCGCCGGTCAGTCGCAGGCGACCGATCTGGTAGGCGTCGAACGACGCGCGTACCTCGGCCGCCGGGTACCACACCTCGACCGGCACGTTCTTCAGCCCGGCGACCTCGGGTAGGACGATCGTCGTGAAGCCCGCTGGGTACGGACCTGCCAGGGAGGGGTCGCTATACGGCATCGCGGCGGCGCCGTCGTCCCCGGAGCCGCAGCCGCCGAGAGCGAGAAAGACCAGATAGGCCAGTAGCAGTAGGGCACCTAGGCGCATCCGCCGTAGCGGAACCTTGGCACGTGGGCGATCGAAGTTTTGCGGTACGACGGCTTGCTCGTTGTCCATCGAACGCGGCATGTATGCCATACAATTGTGCCGTGCAATAGTTGTTGTCGATGGCGAAATGTACTTCCGGTGGAGCGCGTCCCCCCGTCTACGGCGCACGCCCACAGCTGCTGCACCTCATCCTCATCGCCCTGCTGCTGCTCGCGGTCGCGGCCGGCTGCAACGACGACCCTCCGCGTCCGGCGCCGCCGGACGTGCCCCCCACCGCGACAGGTACGGCAACCTCCACCCACACTCCGTCGCCGACCGCCAGCGCCACGCCGCCGCCGCTCCCCCTCGTCGTCCGCAGCAGTATCGGTCAGCTGCTCGTCGAGAAGGCGCCCCCGGGACTGGACCTGGAACTCCGCGGCCCGGACGGCGCCGGCTTGCAGACAGGCAAGGTCGACGCCCAAGGTGTGCTGATCTTTCGCGACCTGCCGCCGGCGTCCGGTTACGTCGTCGCCGCCGTCGGCCCCCCGGCCGCCGCCTCCCGTCCGGTCGACGTGTGGTCCGTCGACGACGTGCCTGGCGAAGAGTTCTACGCCGCGCAGCAACTGCAGCCGGGCTTCCAGTACATCACCACCCGCGACGGCACGCAGCTAGCCGTCAACGTCACGCTTCCCGGCCCGATCGACGCCGGCCCGTGGCCGACCGTCATCGAGTACTCCGGCTACGACGTGTCCAATCCGGCCGCGCCCCAGGTGAGCAGCCTGATCGCCACGGTGCTCGGTTACGCCGTCGTCGGCGTCAACCTACGCGGCACCGGCTGCTCCGGCGGTGCGTTCGATCTCTTCGAGGCGGCCCACGGCACCGACGGTTACGACGCCGTCGAAATCGTCGCCCGCCAACCGTGGGTCGCATTCCAGCGTGTCGGCATGGTCGGCATCTCGTACCCGGGCATCCTCCAACTCTACGTCGCCGCGCTGCGTCCGCCCCACCTCGCCGCCATCACACCGCTGGCCGCCACCGCCGACTTCGGCCGCGGCGTCCTCTATCCCGGCGGCATTCCCAACGACGGCTTTCCGCTCGGCTGGCTCGTCGAGCGGCGCGACCAGGCGGCGCCCTTCGGCCAGCCGTCGGCCATGAGCCGCCGCGACCAGGGCGACGCCGTCTGCATCGAGAACCAGCGCTTCCGCGGCCAGAACCGCGATCCGGTGGCACTCCATGGCGCTGACGTCAGCGCCGCGGCCGACGCCTTGGCGCGTCTCGACCAGGAACGCCTCGTCGACCGCATCGACGTTCCGGTCTTCCTCGCCGGCGCGTGGCAGGACGAGTCGGTCGGGCCGAGCCTCGCCAACCTGCTCGGCAGCTTCGCGGATTCAGAGCGCCTCTTCTTCACGCTCACCAACGGCAGCCACAGCGAAGCCATGATGCCGGCGATCGCCTCGCGCTACGTCGAGTTCCTATCGTTCTACGTGCGCCGCGAGATCCCGGCGCTGACGCCGCGGGTGCGCCAGGGCATCGCCCTGATCGGCCGTCTGCTCTTCGGCGCGACGCGCGTCGACGTCGAACCCGACCGCTTTGCCGACGCGCCGGACTACGCCGCCGCGCTGGCGCGCTTCGAAGCGGAGCCGAATCTCCGCATCCTGTTCGAGAACGGCGCCGGCAGCGCCATACCTGGCGTCGCCGTGGCCCGCTTCGAGCACTCCTTCGCCGGCTGGCCGATCCCGGAGACGATCCCCTCGACCTGGCATCTCGACGCGAACGGCCGCCTCACCGTCGATCCCCCGCGCGGCGATGGCGCGGACGAGTTTCGCGCCGACACCTCTCTCGCGCGGGTGACGACCGCGCCCGACCGTCCCTACACCGGCGATCCGCTGCCCGACTGGTCCTGGCCGCAACCGGAACACGGCACGGCGCTCGGCTACGAGACCGAACCGCTCGACGCGACGCTGGTGATGGTCGGCACCGGGAGCGTCGACCTGTGGCTGCGGTCCACCGCCGCCGATGCCGACCAGCAGGTCGTGCTGAGCGAGGTGCGACCCGACGGCAACGAAACGTATGTGCAGACCGGCTACCTGCGGGCGAGCCACCGCGCCGTCGATGCCTCCGCGTCGACGCCGCTGCGGCCGTTGCGCACGCTCGCGCCGGACGACGCGGCGCCGCTGGCGCCTGGCGCGTTCCAACTCACGCGCATCGAGTTGCCGCCGTTCGGGCACGTCTTCCGCGCTGGTTCCCGCATCCGGATCGTGGTCTCGACACCCGGCGGCACACAGCCGCTGTGGACGTTCGCGGTCCTCGCTGCGGACGAAACGGTGAACACGATGGCGCGGTCGGCGAGGCATCCATCGCGGGTCGTATTGCCGGTGGTGCCGGGCCTCGACGTTCCCGAGGATTTGCCGCCGTGCCCGTCCCTACGCTTTCAGTACTGTCGACCGTACCAACCGATCGACAACCGACCGTCTCCGGTTGATGACACTTGATCTCGACGGCGCCATCGCCGACCAAGCCGCGTCTACGCAAGCGAGCCTGGACCTTGCACCTCGGGCGTGCGGGGGCCTAGAGCTAGGGTGTATGGCTGACTTGGATCTGGACCCGCGGGCTTGTGCGCTGTGCATCGTCGAGATGCAGAACGACATCGTGCATGAATCGAAGGCGGGCGAGGGTGGGATCGGTGGAGTGTTGGCCGCCCAGGTCGCCAAGAGAGGGGTGATCGCGAAGATCGGCCGGCTTGCCGCATCTTGCCGTGCCGTCGAGGTGCCGGTGTTCTACATCAACTTCTGTCTGAAGCCCGGCTTCCCGCGACCCAATACGCTGCTGCATCGGCGATCGCGCCGCACGCCCACCCTCGTCGAGGGAACCTGGGGCGTGCAGGTGCACGAGCAGCTGACCCCGGCGCCGCAAGATTTCGTCTTGGAGCGAACCATCGGCATCGACGGTTCGTACGGTACGCAGCTCTATCCGGTACTGCGCCAACTGAAGCGGTCGACCCTCTTGTTGACGGGGGTGTCGACCAACTTGGCCGTCGAAGGCTTGGCGCGTGCCTCGGTGAACCGCGGCTTCGACGTCGTCGTCATCGAGGATGCCTGCGCCAGTTATCCGGACGAGTGGCACCGCTTCTCGATCGACAACATCCTGCCGCTGATCGCCACCGTGACGACCAGCGAAACCGTCCAGCAGAGCTTGACGCAGCGCTCGTCGTAGTCGCTATTGGCCCTTCCACTCCGGCTTGCGTCGTTCGACGAACGAGCGGGGGCCTTCCTTGTGGTCTTCCGACTGCTCGGCGACTTCGAGGTAGCCAGCGGCAATTTCCTCGGCCTGCGGGATCGGCAGGCCGAGGCTCTGCAGGATGCCCATCTTCGTACCCCAGACGGCCAGCGGCGCGTTGCTGCACACCATCTCGGCCAGCTCACGGGCACGATCCATCAGCTGCTCGTGCGGCACGACCTCGGTGACCAACCCCACTTCGTAGGCGCGCTGCGCCGACATGCGTTCGCGATTGCCGAGCAGCGCCATGCGCAACGCCACCGCGACCGGTACACGACGGGTGAGATTCACCATCTCGTGCGACGAGACGTAGCCGATCGACACGTGCGGATCGACGAACGACGCCTTGTCGGAAGCGATCGGAATGTCCGCTTCGCTGACGAGGTCCAGCGCGAAACCGGCGGTCACACCGTTGACCGCGGTGATGACCGGCTTGTGCACGCGCAAGCGGCGTGGGGTCGGCAGTTCGACGATGCTTTCGATGAGCGCCAGTTTGCGCCAGGCGTCGGGCCGGTTGAAGCCGTCGTTGGCGAGCGATTCGACGTCGGCGCCGCTGGAGAAGGCGCCGCCGGCGCCGGTCAAGATGACGCACCAGATGTCCGGATCCGCCTTGACGCGATACCAGCACTGCCGCAACTCGTCTTTGAGTTGCTGGTTCATGGCGTTCTTGCGCTCGGGCCGGTTCAGAGTGATGGTCGCAACCCGCCCGCTGACTTCGTACAGAACCGTTTGAAACTCGCTCATCGTTGTCACGTCTCCGCGTTGCTGCGTGGATCGAAAGTGTCAGGCCGGTTCCCACACCGGCAAGCTCACGCGTTCGGTGAGCGGCTCGAAGGCGACCTTGACGCGCATGCCAAAGGCCATCTGTTCGGGGGTGCAGTTCTTCATGTAGCCGACGATGCGCGCCCCTTCGTCGAGCTGCACCACCACCATGATGTGCGGCAGCATGTGCTGGAACGCCGGCAGGAACGGTTCGTAGGCTACGACGTAGGTGTAGACCGAGCCGAGGCCGCTCGCCTCGATCCATTCGAGGCGCGTGCCGCCTTTCCAGTACTGTGGCTTGGGCGGCCAATGCAGGGCGCCGGTTTGCCGGTCGCGTTGCTGCAGCAGCTTGCCCGCCAGGCAGCCCTCCCAAAAGGGGCGCATGATCGGATCGTCGACGTCGGGCAAGGGAAAGTCGGGATGGATCGCCATGCTTCACTCTCCGCGCAGCACGACCGCGCTGGTCGCCACGCCCGATGCACCCGTGACCAAGGTCGCCTTGCAGTTCGGCACCTGATTCACCGACGTACCTCGAATCTGCCGCACGGCCTCGAGGTTCAAGTTGAACCCGTGCACGTAGGCCTCGGACAATCCGCCGCCGGAAGTGAGCACCGGCAACGCGCCGCCGAGCTCGATGCGTCCGCCCTCGGTGAACGGACCGCCTTCGCCTCGCTTGCAGAAGCCGTAGTCTTCGAGGCCGCTGATCACCAACGGCGTGAAGGCGTCATAGATCTGAGCGCAGTCCATGTCCTTCGGCTGCAGTTCCGAACGAGCCCAGAGCAATTCGGCGCAGAAGGCCGAAGTCGTCAGCATGTCCGGGGTGTTGTTGTAGTTGGCGAGATGCACCGGGTTGGGCCCCGAGGCTTGCGCCGCCGCATGCACCAGCACCGGCTTCTGCTTGAGGTCGCGGGCGCGTTCGACGCTGGTGACGATGCAAGCCAAGGCGCCATCGGTTTCGAGACAGCAGTCGTATAGATGCAAGGGATAGCCGATGACTCTGGACGACAAATACGTCTGCATGTCGAGCGGCCGGCCGCGCATCATGGCGTACGGGTTGTTGTGGGCGTGCTTGCGTGCCGCGATGGCGACGTTGCCGAAATGTTCACGCTTGGTCCCGTATTGGTGCATGTGCCGGTGGGCCCACATGCCGATGACGTCGACGGGTCGGATCAAGCCCCAAGGCGTGTGCAACGCCTTGTCGTCCTTCACCAGTTGCTTTTCCTGCGCCCACGGACGCGACGTCTTGGCGCCACGATTGCGGGCCCGGTGGCAAACGACCGTCGTCGCCAGCCCCGACGCGATGGCGGCGGCCGCTTGCACGATGGTGCCCGCCGAGGCGCCGCCGCCGTACGAAATCTTCGACCACCAGCGCAGGCCTTCGACACCTAGGCGACGCGCGATCGATACTTCGTGGGTCGCCTCCATCTCGAGCATGCACATGCCGTCGACGTCCTCGGCCACCAGCCCGGCATCGTCCAAGGCGAGTTGGATGGCTTCGACGGCGGTATCGGCAATCGGTCGGCCGATGTCCTTGGCAAACGGCAGGTGGCCGATGCCGACGATCGCGACCTTGTCACGAATGCGCGCGAACAGTTCGTTGTCGATCGGGGCGCTCATGGTTCCTCGTTCCCCACCTTGCCGCGGGCGAGTTCGCGTAATTCGGCTTTGCCGACCTTGCCGGTTCCCGTCCGCGGGACGGACTGTTCCTCGATGAACCAGATGTGCCGCGGCACTTTGTAGCTGGCCAAGTTCTCGCGGCAGAAGCGGCGCAACGCGTCGGCATCGACCTTCGGCTCGCTTGCGGCGACGACGAAGGCCGCGATCGTCTCTCCACGCACGGGATGCGGCACACCGACCACGTGGGCCGCCTTGACCTGCGGATGGCGAGCCAGCACCTCTTCGACTTCGACCGCCGCAACGTTCACGCCGGAGGTCTTGATGACGTCTTTGAGGCGCGTCGCGAAGTGGAGGGCACCGCGAGCATCGAAGTAGCCCAGATCTCCCGTCCGCAGGAAGCCGTTGCCGTCGAGGGTGTCGGCACGTGGTACCTTGTAGTACCCCTCCATCAACGTCGGGCCCTTCACCAGGATCTCGCCCGTTTCTCCTTGCGGCAGCTCGCTATGCGTCTCAGGGTCGACGATCTTCACGACCATGCCTTCGAGTGGTCGGCCGAAAGAGCCGACACGCAGCTCTTCGGGTTCGGTCGACATCGATGCAGTGACACAGGTGGCGGTCTCCGACATGCCGTAGACGCCGATGGCCTGATGGTTCGGTCCGAGGAGTCGCTCGGCTAGGGCGTGATAGGTGCCCTTGCGCAGAGCGAGGCGCGAACGATCGAAGCCGGCACACTCGAGCAGCGGACCCGCCTGATGCCAACCGGCCATGATCGTGCAGCGCTCGTCGGACAGCAGCTGCATCGCGCCGTCGGCGTCGACGCTCTCCTGCAGCACGATGCGTCCACGCCCGGCCAGGGTCGCCATGGCGCCGAGGACGAAGCCGCCGCTCCAGAATAGCGGCATGTGGCCCCACCATGCGTCGTCCGAGGTGATGCCGAAGCACGGTGCTAGTCGGCGCGCCGAAGTGGTCAGGGCGCCGTGCGCGTGGACCACGGCTTTGGCCTGCGACGTCGTTCCCGAGGTGAAGAAGATCGTCGCCACGTCGCTCGGCCGCACGCTGCTCTGCAAGGCATCCAAGAAAGCGTCGTCGACGGTCGCTTCGACCTCGCTCCAAGGCTGCATGCCTGCCGCCGTGCCTTCGAGAAGAACGACGCGTCGCAGACACGGCGTGTGCGCGGCGTAGAGGCGACCCGCGTCGGCGTGTGCCAGCTCCGGGACGATGTCGTGCAAGGCGGCGACGTAGTCGTGCTTGAGGAAGCCCGGCAGCGTCAGCAGCACCTCGACGTCACCGTGACGCAGGCCGTAGGCGATCTCGTCGCGCTTCCACAAGGTCGAGAACGGCACCAAGATCGCGCCGGTGCGCAGGATGCCGAAGGCGAGCGGTAGCCATTCGGCGCGATTCGAACAAAGCAGGCCGACGCGCGTGCCCTTTTGCACCCCGAGTCCGACGAGTCTCTTGGCGACATCGCGGCTCTGTTCGACCAAGTCGCGCCAGGAAAGTCTTAGCGTGACACGTTCGCGAGCCGCGTAGGCGATGACTTCCGCGTCGGGTCCGACGGCCGCGAGGCTGTCGAGAAACTCGGGCAGTGTTTCCATCAACGACCTTGGAACGTCGGCGTGCGCTTCTCGGCGAAGGCGCGCACGGCCTCTTTGTGATCCTCGGTTTCGCCGAGGATTCCTTGCGCCAACGCCTCCGCTTCGGTTGCCTGGCGGAAGTCGCCGCCGATCGAGCGTGCCAACAAGGTCCGCGTGAGACGGACCGCGTGCGGCGCGCGCGCGGCAATGCTGGCAGCGATGCGTGCCGTATGTTCCTGCAGCTGATCCATCGGCACGATTTCCGTCAGGAGCCCGAGGCGCAAGGCTTCGTCGGCCCCGACCGGTTCGGCGGTGAGGGCGATGCGTTGCGCTTGGGCCAGCCCGACACGCTGCGGCAGCAGGTAGGTCAAGCCGCAGTCGGGGACGAAGCCCAGGCGCGTGAAGCCGAAGACGAAGCGGGCTTGGTCGGAGCCGATGGCGAAGTCCGACGCCAAGACGTAGGCGCAGGCCATGCCGGCGACGACGCCGTTCACCGACGCCATGAGTGGCTTATCTCGCTGCAGGATGCGGGCGACGATGCTCGATCCGTGGCGATTGCGCTCGCGTCCGACCAGAGCGGTGCGCCCGAGTCGATCGCTGCGTCCCATCAGCTTGAGGTCGGCGCCCGACGAAAAGGCCTTGCCCGCGCCGGTGAGGACCATGACGCGCACGGCGGGGTCGGCATCGGCGCGTTCGACCAGCTCGGCGAGTTGATCGCCCATCTCCGGCAGCAGCGCGTTGAGGGCCGCCGGGCGATGCAGGGTGATCGTCGCCACGCCGTCGGCCACTTCGTAGAGAATGTTCTCCACGCCGGCGCCGACTTCGGACACGGGGTTCATTCGCCGCACACTCCCGCTTCACGCAGCGCTTGAATGTCGGCGTCGCTCTTGCCCATCGCCCGCAGCGCTTCGTCGGTATGCTCACCCAGACGCGCCGGCGGGATACGCAACGACCCCGGCGTCTCGCTCATGTGGATCGGCACGTTCATGGTGCGGAACGGTCCGTACGTGGGGTGTTCCCACTGTGCCACCGAACCGATCGCTTCGATCTGCTCCATCTCGAAGAGTTCCTGCAGATCGTTGACCCGACACGCCGGGAGGTCGTTGTCGGTGCAGAGCTTGATCCAGTGGTCGCGGGTATCGGTGAGGAAGATCTCTTGCAGGATGGCGACGATCGCGTCGCGGTTCTTGCAGCGGACGGTATTCGTGGCGAAGCGCGGATCATCGAGCAGGTCGGTCCGTCCGAGTCCTTCGCACAGGCGACGGAAGAAAGCGTTGGTCAGGCACGCGACGATGAAGTAGCCGTCCTTGGCCTCGAAGGCCTGGTACGGCACGAGGTCGGGATGGCCGTTGCCGAACTTTTCGTAGCGATGGCCGGTGTTGAGGAACGACGTCGAGATGTCGGCCAACAACGAGATCACCGCATCGAGCATGGTGAGGTCGATCTTCTGGCCTTGACCGGTCTTCTCGCGATGGAGCAGCGCCAGCGCCACGGCGTAGGCACAGTAGATCCCCGACGAGATGTCGGCGACCGGCCCGGCGGCTTTGACCGGCGGTCCACCCGGGAAGCCGGACAATCCCATCATGCCGCCGGTCGCTTGCAGGATGAGGTCCATGCCGGGGTTCTGGGCCCACGGCCCCTTGCTGCCGAAGGCCGTGATCGAGGCGTAGATGAGGCGCGGGTTGATCTCGCGCAGTGCCTCGTAGCCCAGGCCCAAGCGATCCATGACGCCGGGGCGGAAGTTTTCGATGACGACGTCGGCCTGTGCCACCATCTCACGCACGAGGGCGGCGCCGGCCGGGTTCTTGATGTCGACACCGACGGATCGCTTGTTGCGGTTGAGTCCCCAGAAGTTGAAGCTGCCGATCTTGGGATCGGCGCCGCGCGCGTAGCGGATGCTGTCGCCGCGGCCGGGCTTCTCGATCTTCCAGACGTCCGCCCCCATGTCGCCAAGCAGGGTCGTGCACCATGGCCCGGCGGCCTGGTGGCTGACGTCGATCACGCGAACTCCCGCGAGCGGTCCGAGGTTTTGCATCGATCAAGCCTTTCCACTGAGTTGCTGTTTCAACAGCGCGGTTTGCACTTTGTTGGCCGCGTTGCGCGGCAATGCCGGCATCAGTTCGACGCGGCGGGGCTTCTTGAATCCTGCGAGGTGGCGACCCGCAAACTCGATCAAGTCGTCGACCTCGAGTGTGCGACCGGCGACGGGTACGACGATGGCCGTCACTTGCTCGCCCCAACGAGGATGGGGCGTACCGATGACGGCGACATCAGCCACCGCGGGATGGCGGCGTAGCACGTTTTCGACTTCGATCGGGGATACGTTTTCGCCGCCGGTGATGATCAGGTCTTTGGCTCGTCCGGTGATGAAGAGGTAGCCGTCGGCGTCACGCCGACCGAGGTCGCCGGTGCGCAACCATGAGCCATGCATCGCGGCACGCGTCGCCTTGCGGTCGCGGAAGTAGCCGCGCATGACCGCGGGGCCGCGAATGCCGATCTCGCCTTCCTCGTCGACCTCGGCGAGCGAGCCGTCCGGACGGAGAATGTCGACGGCGACATACGGGTTGGCGCGGCCGATGGTGCCGGGTTTGGTGAAGACACTGCCACCGCGGGCCATGGCGACACCGTTCGTGGATTCGCTTTGCCCGTAGGCTTCGAACACGTCGGCCTCGGGGAAAATCGCCGCAAGCTTTTCTTTGGCCGACATCGGCGTTGCCGCGCCGCCGACCGACACCTTGCGCACACTGCGGCGCACCTTGGCCGGCAGGCGGCCCTTCTCGATCAACGTGAAGACCATTCCCGCGATCAGGGGCAGGTCGGTCACTGCGTACCGTTGGACTTGTTCGAGAACGGCATCGACGTCGAACTTTTCGACGAGGATGGCCGTTTGGCCCGTGAGGATGCGGCAGAGTAGGTGCGACACGAAGACCGGCGTGTGGGTCAACGGGCTCAGGCATAAGGCGACGCCCTCGGGGCGGTCGTCGCGCGCGCCGGCGCAGGAAAGGGCCGACCACCACAGGTTGGCATGATCGAGCATGACACCTTTGGGCGTGCCCGTGGTGCCGGAGGTGTAGGCGAGCACGGCGAGTTGGTGGGGTGCCGGTGGTCGGGGCTTGTGGGGCAGCGGCGACGTACGACGCAGAGGGGTCAAGCGGGCAGCGTCGGTGGCTGGTCCGGCGAAGGCAGGCACGTCGGCGGCTTGCGCCGCGGCCTTGGCGACGTCGCGGCGTTCGTCGTCGGCGAGGAGTGCCGTCGCTTGGGCATGCGTGAGAAGCTGTCGCGCCTCGGCGACACTCGAACGCGCGCCGATCGGCACGACGACGGCGCCGAGAGACCAGAGGGCGTAGTACCAGGCGACCAGGGAAGGGTGATTGCCGGCGAGCACGCCGACCGCATCGCCGGCGCCGATGCCGCGCCCGGCCAACCAGGCCGCCGCCTGTTCGCTTTGCGCCAACAGTTCGCCGAACGACACATGCCGGTCGCGGAACACCAGCCCTCCCTGCTCACGGCGACGCGTCGCCTGCAGGCGGAGGAACTCGGTCGACGTCGGCAGGAGGACGCTCATCAGCGCGGCAAGCCGAGAACTCGTTGGGCGATGATGTTGCGCTGCACTTCCGAGGTTCCGGCGTAAATCGTGCCGGAGCGCGACCACAACAATTCGTGGTTCCAGAACCCCTGCTCGACGCTGTACGGGTCTTCCTTGGGCAACATGCCGTAAGGGCCGAGGAGTTCGAAGGCGGTATCGTGCAGACGCTGCTCGAGTTCGCTCCAGAAGATCTTGACGCCGGAGCCCTCGGGCCCTGGCACGCCGGTGCGTTCGACTTGGGTGACGTTGCGGTAGGCGGTGTAACGCAGGATGGCGGCGTCGATGGCGTGTTGGGCGATTCGTTGCCGTAGCAGCGGATCGGCCGAAGCGGGACGTCCGTTGCGTTCGATGCGGCGGGCCAATTCGGCCAGTCGTTTGGCTTGTGCTTGGAGTCGGACGTGCGGCGTCGAACCGGCGCGTTCGAAGCCGAGGGTCGTCATGACGACGTTCCAGCCCCCGTTGATCTCGCCGACGACGTTCGCGCGTGGCACACGAACGTCTTCGAAGAAGACCTCGTTGAACCATTCCTCACCGGTCATCTCGCGCAGCGGGCGAATGGTGATGCCTGGGGTTTTGAGGTCGACGAGGAGGAAGGTGAGTCCCTTGTGCTTGGGGCCTTGGAACTCGGTGCGGGTGACCAGCATGCACCAGTCGGCGTGGCGCGCGACGCTGGTCCAAATCTTCTGCCCGTTGACGAGGAATTCGTCGCCGTGCAGCTCGGCGCGGGTTTTGACGGAGGCGAGATCGGAGCCGGCATTGGGCTCGGAGAATCCTTGGCACCAGATTTCGTCCCCGCGCAGGATCGGCGGCAGGTAGCGTTCCTTCTGCTCGGTGGTGCCGCAGGTCATGATCATCGGCCCGACCAAGCTGAGGGCGATCTTCAAGGCGAGGATGTCGGGAGCCTGAGCGCGAGCGTACTCCTCATTGTAGATGAGTTGCTCGATCAGGCTGGCGCCGCGTCCGCCGAAATCGCGCGGCCAGGTGATGCCGGCCCAACCGCCGTCGTAGAGCTTGCGTTGCCAGGCGCGGGCAAAGGCCACTTGCTCCGCTGGTGTCGAAGGTCCGGCAAAGTCCGGAGTGCCCCAGCCCGCGGGCAATTCGGTTTCGAGCCAAGCGCGGATTTCGCGGCGAAAGGACTCTTCTTCGGCAGTCGGCTTCAGATCCATGGGTTCACCTCGCTCGCCTGTGGCCCTATCGCGGATTCCGCTTCATGCAAGGGCGAAGCCGGCGCCCGCACCGCAGGCACAGGCTTCGATCGTGCGTGCTGCACGCTCGCTTACGAAACGAACCACGCTGTCGTCGCGGTCGCAGACGCTGACCGTCAACGCGCCGTCGACGCACTCGGCGATGACGTCGTCGCCGGCGTGATAGTGGCCGGCATCGCAGCTGCCGGCGACGAAGGAGGTCACCTGCGGCACGGCGATCCAGCGCCGTTGCCAGCCGGTGAAGTTCGCCGGTGCAGTCCCAGGGTTGCCGTCGTCCAGCCAGAGGATACCGGTCCACCAAGGCCGTTCCTTGGCGGGCATGTGAGCGAAGAGGGGCGCGGCCGAGGCGGCGTCGAGAATCAGCACTTGCGCTTCGACCCGATCGACGAGGGCCCAGGCGGAGCGTGCCGCCGCTTCCGTGCGGACCTCGCCGAGGGGCACGTCCAAGGCGCCGAGTTCGTCGACCACATCGCCGACGAGCAGCGCACCGGGGGTGACCAAGGCTCCCGCAAGTGCGTTGGCGACGCGCATGCCGGGCTGCAGGCCGAGGCGGCGGAACAGCTGGGCCCCCGCCGCACGCTCGCGCGCCAGGTCATGCTCGGTCCAGGTGAGCACGAGCAGGGAATCTCCGGAACCGCTGACCCCCGCGCGCACCGGTGCCGCCGCGTCGCTGCCGCGCCGGCTGCCGAAGGGCAGGTGGGCGAGTTGATCGGCGACCAATTCGGCGTGACGTGTCGGAGTGATTTCGTCCCAGCCTTGCACCCCGCGAACGCGTTGGCCGCCCCAGGTGGCGGGGCGGGCTCGCAGGGTCTGCAGCAGTGCGGCGCGTCGGTCGAGGCTCATGTCAGTCGCGCTGCAGGATGTGAATGGCGCAGACGCTGCCGCCGCCCATCATGTGGCAGAGGCCGATGCGCGCGCCTTCGACCTGGCGCTTGCCGGCTTCGCCGCGCAGTTGCAGGGTCGTCTCCCAAATCTGCGCCAAGCCCGTCGGTCCGCCCGGATGACCACGCGCGATCAAGCCGCCGTCGGTGGAGAAGGGCACGCGCCCGCCCAATTCGAAGTCGCCCCGTTCGACACACGCTTCGGCTTCACCACGCTTACAGAGGCCGAGCAGTTCGTAATACTCGAGTTCCTCGATGGCGAAGGCGTCGTGCACCTGCACCAGGTCGAGATCCTCCGGTCCGACGCCGGCTTCGTCGTAGACGGCGGCGGCGCTGTCGAGGGTCATTTGGAACGGGCCGACGACGGGGCCCATGAACAAGTGCCCTGGGGCGTATTTCTCGCTCTGCAGGGTCGAGGCGGTGACGCGCACGACCGGGCGATCGGGGCGGAGCTTCTTGGCGAGGTCGGCGCGGCCGACGATGACGCACGCGGCACCGTCGCCGATGGGGCAGGACATGCGGGTGGTCAACGGCCACGACACCATGCGTGAGCCGAGCACCTGTTCGACGGTGACGGGCTCCTTCGGCTGGCGCTGGCTCATCGGGTTGAGGCCGCCGTTGTTGAGGTTCTTGGCGGCGATCTTGGCGAGGTGTTCGGGCTTCATGCCGCGTTCGTGCATGCGACGGGTCGCCCACAGGGCGAAGAAGGCGGCCGGGAGGATGGCGTCTTCCATGCCGTCGGGGGAGCCGCCCGAGGCGCCGGCGATTTCGGTCATCTTGTCGAAGCCGAGGGCCATGACGACGTCGTGGCGGCCGCTGGCGACGGCGAGGCAGGCCTCGCGGAAGGTGGCGGAGCCGGTGGCCGAGGCGTTTTCGATGCGCTGCACGGGCAGACCGGTGAGGCCGAATTCCTTCATCACCCGCACGCCGCTCATGACCTGGGCGAAGATGTGGCCGACGTAGGCGGCCTGCACATCCTTGAACCCGATGCCGGCGTCGGCGAGCGCCTGCATGCCGGCGACACGGGCCATCTCGCCGTTCGACACGGTGGGGTACATGCCGAAGCGGTACATGCCGACTCCGAGAACTGCGACATCTTCCATGGTGAAATCCTTCCGCTGCGCCGGCCGGGCGCGTCTGGGTCGAAACGAGGTTGCGGCTGCGGCGCTCAGGCGGGCCGGAAGCGCACGATCATGACGTCGTTGTCACCGTCTTCCCGCATCTTGGTCAGTTCGGCGACCATCTCCTGGCCGATGCGGAACTCGTCCTGCTTGCCGGCGAGGGGCATTTGCAGGCGCGGGCCGGCGGCGAGGTCGACCAAGCCGACCCCGTAGCCGTCGGCGAACTCGACGATCGAGGTGCCGAACATGGGGAAGTAGACGAAGGTGTAGCTGTAGAGGGTGCCGCGACCGTCCATGGCGACGGGCTCGGTGTTCTCCGAGAGGCACTTGGCGCAGATGGCGCGGCTCGGGTAGTAGTGCTCGCCACAGTCCTTGCAGCGCGTGCCGAGAATCTGCGGCGGCGTCGCGGGGTCGGCGGGAATGGTGAAGAACCCCGGTTTGACGGGGACCTGCGGACGACTGGATTCGGCCATGCGGGTTGGCTATCCAACGAACGTTTGTTCGTCAAGCGCCGGACGCTCCTTCAGCCGAGGCCGGCGAGGAACAACACGATCTCGACGACGATCAGCAGGATGATCGTCAACTCCAGCAACTCGGCGCGCGACGTCGCGACGCGCTGCAGCACCGCCGCGTAAATCTTCTCCACCACCTCGAGCTTGCGTTCGACGCTGCGCTCCCAAGCCGGGAGCCCGAGTCTCTCGGCGGTGCGCGTATACACCTTCGCCAAATACAGATCGCCGCTCAGCTTGAGCGCATTGTGCACCCGCTCGTAAATCGCTCCGACGTCGACCCGCGTGTCGGCCAACGCCACCACCGACTTGCGGTAAGGTCCAAACAACAGCGAGCGGCGCGGACCGCTCTGGCTCGTCAGCTCGTAGGCCTCGGCGATGTGGCGGTCGAGCAAGGCGTCGTGGTAGCGCAACTCCAAGAGCTGGACGTTGAGATACTCGAGCACGCTCAGCGCGTCGGTGTATTCCGGATCGATGATGATGGCGACATTCCAGTCGGCCACCAGAAAGTCGTCTTCGTAGTAGGACAGGCACGCACGCAGCGCGTCGTCGATCTCGGCCGGGCTGAGTCGCGTCGCCTCGCAGCGCAACGTCGACGCGATCGCGGCGCGGCCTTGCTCCACCCACGCTGCCAAGCCTCCCGGATCGGTGACGCGATCGGCTTGCACGACGTAATAGTCCTCGACCAAGCCGCTCAAACCCGGCCGCGCGACGGCCGCTTCGAGCCGCCGTGCCAACTCGACGATCAGCGCACGGGCCCGCGCTTCCATCGTGCCGGCACGGGTGAGATGCGCCGTCAGCTCCGGCAGCTCCTCCAGGTCGCGCTGCAGGGGAACCTCCAGCTGCACGGCGACCACGCCGAAGTCGTACACAGTCGCCAGCGCCTCGGCCGCGACCGACGCGCCGCCGATTTCGACGGCGTGGGTCCCGAGTGGAACCTGCACCGGCGGCTGCGCTTACTCGAGCGAGCGGGGCGCGGCGCGTTGGCGCGATAGCGCCCGGCGCGTCTCCGATCGCGTCAGTGCCCGGGCCCGATCGAGATCGATCGCGTACCCGACGTCGAAGGCGAACAGGCCAAAGAGTCTGCCGTCGATGCGCATGCGAACACCGCTTCTCCTTCAAGCACAACTACCGTTGGGATCGTAGCGCCGCTTCGCGCGCGTGCGCGAGCGTCGGGTTGTGCGCTAGAGTTGTTGGATGCTGCAAGCTCCGACCCTGGGAGAATTGCTCGACCGTGCGGCCGCGACCGATCCCGCGGCGCTCGCCTTTCGTTACCGCGACGAGCAGCTCACGTACGGCGATTGGCGCGACCTGTCTCGACGCCTGGCGGCGCGTATGTTCGCCGCGGGTGTGCGGCGCGGCGATGTCGTGGCGCTGCTGCTGCCGTCGACTCCCCTGTACCTGGTCGCCTATCTCGCCGCGGCCCGCCTCGGCGCCATCACCACGGGGCTGAATGTTCGTTACCGTCGGCACGAGTTGGGCCATTTGCTACGCCACTCGGGAGCCCGCCTGTTGCTGGCGGTCGAGGCTTGGCACGGCACCGACTTCCGCCTCGCGTTGTCCGGGCTCGACGAACCCTTACCCGAGCTCGCCGAGATCGCCTGGTTCGGCGCCGACGAGTTGCAGCGCAGCACGATCGCGGCCGCGACTCGCTGGACGGGTGACGTCCCGCCCGCCCCCGACGTCGAGGTTACGGGTGACGATACGCTGGCAATCGTCTTCACCAGCGGCACGACCGGGGTGCCCAAGGGCGCCTGTTATACCCACGCCAACGTCATGGCTCTCGCGGCGATCGAAACCCGTCGTCACGCCGGAGGGCAGGTGCCCTTCCGCAAACATCTCGCCGCCGGCTTGTCGTTCGCGCACGTCGGCACCATGGCGCGCATCGCCGTGCAGATCGGCCACCAGGCTCTGTCGATCCTGCAGGACTCGTTCGATCCGGCGCGTGTGCTCGAGATCATCGAACGCGAACGGCTGTTTCATTTGGGCGGCATTCCGACGCAGCTGGTGATGCTGCTCGATCATCCCGATCGACCGCGGCGTGACTTGTCGTCGCTCGGCTCGATCCTGGTCGGTGGGGCGCCGTCGTCGCCCGAGCTGCTGCGGCGGCTGGCCGAGACCTTCGGCGCGACGGTGAGTGTGCGCTACTCATCGACCGAGGTCGGAATCGCCACGGCCTCCTTGCCCGAGGATCCGCCGGAGATCCTCACCACCACCGTCGGCAAGCCGACGCCGGGGGTCGAGCTGCGCATCGTCGATGCCGACAACCAGCCGGTGCCCACAGGTATGGAGGGAGAGGTGGTCGTGCGCTCGCCGGCGACCATGCGCGGCTATTGGCGCGCCCCCGAGGCTACCGCCCGAACCATCGACGCCGACGGCTGGATCCACACCGGCGACATCGGCCTACTCGACGATCAAGGTTATTTGAGACTGCGCGGACGCCGCACCGAGATGTACATCCGCGGCGGCTACAACGTGTATCCGGAGGAGGTCGAAAACGTCCTCGGCAAACACCCCAAGGTCGCCCGCGTCGGCATCCTCGGTGTCCCCGACGCCAAGTTCGGCGACATCGGCTGGGCCTTCGTGGTGCCGCGCCGGCAGGATGATCCTCCTACGCTCGACGAACTGCGCCGCTTCGTCGGCGACGAACTCGCCAGCTTCAAGCGTCCCGACGGTCTAACTCTGGTGGAAGAACTACCACTGACGCCGATGTTCAAGGTGGATAAGCTGGCGCTACGCCAGCGCTACGCGAACGCCAAGGAATGAGGACAGGTCGTCCACGCCGTCCAGTTACCCCAAAGCGATCTCATCGGCGGCCCGCAGGCCACTGGTCAGAGCGGCTTCGGTATACGGTCCGACCAAATAATCTCCAGCGAAGGCCAAGCGCGGTGAACGTTCGCCACGCTTCAGGAAGGCCGCCAAGCGAGGTAGGTAGCCGGCGTAAAACTGCGGCAGCATGGGGTCCCAGCGGTGCACCTGTGCGTGTGCCGGCCGCAGCCTTCCGATCGGAGTGCGGGCGAGATTGTCGAGGACCAGATCGACGATTCTGTCGTCCGGCCAATCCCAGGTTCGCTTGGCCGCTGCGGCCGTGAGGGCGGTGTTGAGCAAGCCCGCTCCGACGGGCGCGGCACCGGGCTTGTGATGGTCGACCGCCAAGCCGTAGAGGTCCATGCCCTCGCGTCGAGGGAAGGCAACGCCATAGTAGGGCAAGGTGCTCGGGGCCTTGTCCAACAGGAGGAAGACGATGGTGCCGGCGACGTAGCGGACGCAGCCGAAGAATCGGCGCTCGGCCTCGGTGAGGGTCGAACAGATGCCCGAGACGAGGGGCCCTGGCACGCTGACCACGGCCGCATCGGCCTGCAGGCGTGTGCCGTCGTCGAGGATGACACGCGCCCCGGACGAATCGGTGCTGACGTCGACGACCCGCGCCCCGGTGCGGGTATCGAGCCGCGCTGCCAAGGTGCGCGTCAACGCGCCGGTGCCGCTGCGGAAGCTCTGCAGTCGGAATCCGCTCTGCACGAAACTCAGGGCCAGCAAGCAGAAGGCGCCGGAGAGATCCTCGGGATCGCTGTCGAACGTCGAGGAAAGCGCGGGTGAGATCAGGTACTCGAGGGCCTCGTCGCCGACGATGCGACGCAGATACGTCGGCAGGTCGTCGCCATCCAGATGCGCCGCGCGCTGCGGTTGCATCGGATCGAGGTGCCGCCGATGGCGCCAAGTTTCCCAGAGGAGCCGCGGCAAGCGCAGCTTGGTCGCCGTCGAGATCAGGCGCGACTTCAAGAAGACTAGCGGCGCATCGTAGTCGCCGGGGTGTAGTACACCATCGCGGAGGATGGCGTTCTTCGGGCGTTCCAGCGCGCAAACCTCTTGCGATAGACCGACTTCCGCGGCGAGGGCGTGGAGATTCGTATAGCCGCTGGCGATGAATTGAGCCCCACGGTCGATCACGTAGCCATGGTGATGCTCGCTGCGCATGCGCCCTCCGGCGCTAGCTTCGCGTTCCAACACGGCCAC
The DNA here is from genome assembly GCA_964524885.1 of uncultured Binatia bacterium (SeqCode). Taxonomy (GTDB): domain Bacteria; phylum Desulfobacterota; class Binatia; order HRBIN30; family HRBIN30; genus CALJUJ01. The sequence goes on along the minus strand of CAZGEJ010000001.1, from coordinate 227,070 downwards.
CGAATGGCCGCGGGATTGGAGGCGCCAAGCCGCGGCGAGCCCGCCGATCCCGCCGCCGACGACGATGATGTGAGCCATGCGCCGCTTTCCTAGTTCGCTTCGAGGAACAACGGAATCGTGGGCTGACCGTCGCGCAATAGCACGAGCCGCACGCCCGTTTCCCAATCGCGCGGTAAGCGCGCTTCGACATGTACCTCGTGAAGTCCGGGCCGGATCGGTTGTGCGTGTTCGCTGAGGCTCCGTCCCCCCAGACTTGCCGCAAAGGTGGTGCGTCCGAGCCACTCGAGGCGCACACTGTAGGTCCCGTCCGCCGGCACCTGCAGGCGCCCGCTCCAACGAGCGGTGCAGAACTCGCCCGGATGGGGCGTGGTACAGGGACGAGGTACCAGACCGTAGCCGAGATAGGGTTCGTCGCGTGCGATGTCGGGTGTGTCGTCGACAGGTCCCACCCAATATTGCGCATGCAACCCAAAGGGAACGGATCGTGGCCGGGCGCCTTCGGGTACTTGGCAGGCGACGAGGGAGAGGCTCGGTGCATCGGGTTCAGCATGCATCGTGCATACGGCATCCGGATACACCGCGGTGAGGACTTGCGCGGCCGCCGACGGTTCCATCGGTTCTTGCACGACGAGTGTGGCTGCGGGCACGCCATCGGTGCCGATCAGTTCCAATAGGTCGGCAGCGTCGTGCCCGCGCAACACCGGATCGATCAGCCACGAGTAGTTGAGACGGTAATGATAGCCCGGGTCGAAGAACTGGTGGATGATCGAAAGCAGGGCGATGCGCTCGGGGCGTTGCTCGCGACCGTAGTGGATCATGGCGGTGTAGTGGTCGCGAAAGGCACGTCGCACCGCCGGGTCGCCGGCCATGTCGACGTGGTAGAGGCGATAGCTCCAGGCGAAGGCCCCGGCGGCGACGAGCAGCGCGATGGCCCGCGTCAGCTGCTTGCGGGTCGACGCGAAGGCTTGATCGAAGAACAGCGCAGCGAAGTAGCAGACGAGGACAGTTACTCCTTGTAAACGTCGCACGTCGAGGTTCTGGACGAAGACGGTGCCGGCGGCCAAGAGGACGAAGAAGACGAAGAGAAAGAACCAAGCCTGCGCCCGACGTGGGCGCAGCAGGGCCAGCAGCAACCCCGGCAAGAAGAACGTCGCGGTGAACGGATCGACCATGGGTGTACCCGGTCGATTGAAGGTGAGGGAGCCGTCGCCCTCGTGGACGAAGAGGCGCGCCACGTCACGCACGCGTTCGACTCGTTGCCGCAAGAAGGACTCGCTGTCGTCGGTGTAGTACTCGCGATTGGCGAGGGCCCGGTGTGCCGCTTCGAGGTAGTAGTTCTCCAGACCGACGCGGCCGAGCTGTCCGGCGATGGGGACAGCCACCGCGACCAACCAGCAGGTGACGATGGCGGCGTCGACGAGCCCGCGGCGTACGTCAGCGGCGTCTTGTCGGGCTCGCACGATGCGCCCGAGCAGGTACACGCCGACGAAGAGCGCGGTGCCGCGATAGCCGGCGTAGGAATAGAGCGTCGAGGCGGTGAGCAAGCCGATCCACGGGAGCCAACTGCGTCGGCCGGTGCGCCCCCATGCAATCAGTGCCGCGAAGACGCCGACGACGACGAGATTGCTCAGGAAAATGGGGTGGGCGCAGCGGCTGTAGAGAATGTTCCAGCTGGAGCAGGCGAAGAGCAACGTGCCGAAACACGCCGCCGGGCGCGAGAACAACTGGCGAAACAGAAGGTGCGCCACGACGATCGACAGCCAACTCGCGAGCGAGAACGGGACGCGGATGGTGTTGAAGGTCGGAGCGTCGGTAAAGCTCAGGGCCAAGGCCGTGAGGTGATAGTCGAGAGCAAACTCCCACGGGTGGCGGCCGTTCTGAAGAATGGCGGTCGCACCGAGTCCGGTCTGTTGCTCTTCGATGGCATGCGTCGTGTAGGGGCCTGGGAAGACGTCGTACTGATGAAAGCGGAGCAAGGCACCGGCGCCGAGTGCGACGCACACCAGGGCGATCTCCGATCGCGTCCAAGCGATGTGCGGGTGCGGTGTCGCCTGCGGCTCGCGCAGCCCGTGTGCAGCGAGTCCGGTCGCTACGAGGACCAAGCCCCAACCCAGGTAGAAGGCGGCGTTCCAGTGCGTGACGAGGAGTCCGCTGCCGGCGACGAGCAACGCCAGGCCCAAGCCGACCCAGACTCGTGCGACTCGGCCCTGGCTTACGTTCAGCTGTGGTGTCGAGGCCGCCGCGCGGGGAATGACGAGCACGGCGACGAGGACGGCCACGGCGCATGCAACGGTGGCGCCCAAGGAATCCGGTTGCTGCTGCACGTACGCGACGCAGCCCGCGACCAGGAGGATCGACAGCAGCGACAGATTCGGGCGAACGGCGGCGTGGGGCATCTACGGTCGGCGGTGGTAGCAGATGGGTGGGCGAATGCGAACCGCCGCGCGCGGCTCGACCGGTGCGGGCGTCTGTCCTAAGAAATTTGTCCATGAGTCGCCGGATGATCGTCGGTGGAGTCGTCGCCGTGCTCGCCTTGGCGGCGCTGTGGCAGGCCGACCAGGTCGAGCAATGGCTGGCGCCGGACGTCATCCAAGCGCGCGTAGAAGCGGCCGGGGCGTGGGGTCCCCTCGTGTACATCCTGTTGGCGATGGCGTCGTTTCTGGTGTTCTTGTTGGCGCCGGTGGTGTGGGTGGCGACGGCCTTGTGGTCGCCGCCGGTGGCCTTCGCCTATTCGTTCATTGCGGCGTTGGTGGCGAGCTTGCTGACGTACGGGATGACGTTCGCGCTCGGGCGCGATTGGGCGCGGGCTCGGGTACCGGAGAGTTTTGCGCAGTGGGAGGCGCGTCTCGAGGCTCGTCCGATCGCGGCCTTGGTCGCCATTCGATTCTGGCTGTGGGCCAACCCCTTCGTCGACATGTTGGTGGCGGTCAGTCGGGTGCCGACGTCGGCCTACGTCGCCGGCACGATCCTCGGACTCTTGTGGCCGACGGCGTTTCAGGTGGCCATGGGCGCAGGGGGCGGCGCGATCTTGTCGCGCCTCGATCTGCCGACTTGGGCTTGGGTGGTGTTGGCCGCCGCCGTGGCGGCGGGGGTCGTGGTGGTGTTGTTGCGGCGGCGTCAGGCGGCGGACGCCTGACACCGCCGGCAGGGTCGATTCAGCGTTCGGTCGAGATCACGAGCGTCGCGGCGGCGCTCCATTGGCCGCCGGTGCCGTGACACAGGGCCGTCTTGGCGCCGGGCACTTGGCGCTCGCCGCATTCACCGCGTAGCTGCCGCACCGCTTCGATGATGGTGTAGATGCCGTACATGCCGGTGTGGGTGTACGACAGACCGCCGCCGTTGGTGTTCATCGGGAAGTCGCCGCCGGGTGCCGTGCGCTGCCCGGATACGAATGGCCCGCTCTCACCCTTTTTGCAGAAACCGAGGGCTTCCAGGGCCAGCATCGGCACGATGGTGAAGGCGTCGTAAAGTTCGGCCACGTCGATGTCGGCGTGGCGAACGCCGGACATGGCGAAGGCTTGTTGGCCCGACTCGATGGCGGCATCCCACTGGTCGAACGACGGCATCTGGCTGACCATCTGGTGCGTGACGCAGGTGCCGGCGCCGAGGACGTAGACCGGCTTCTTGGGCAGGTCGCGGGCTCGCTCCGCCGAGGTGACGACCACGGCGCCGCCGCCGTCGGTCACCAGGCAGCAATCGAGAAGGTGGAAGGGCCACGAGATCAGTTTCGAGTTGAGCACGTCGTCGATCGTCAGCGGATCGCGGTACATTGCCATCGGGTTCATCGCCGCCCACTTGCGCGTCGCCACGGCGACCTCGGCGAGTTGTTCGCTGGTGGTACCGAATTGATGCATGTGGCGGCGGGCCATCAGCCCGTAGCCGGTGGCGGGGCCCATCGTCCCGTAGGGCATCTCGAACTGGAAATTGGTCGAATCGTCGCCCCAGCGGGTGGCCGGCATGCCGATGCGCGAATGTCCGCTTTCGCCATGGGTGATGAGCGCAACCTCGCACAGTCCGGCGTGGATCGCCGCCATCGCATGCTGGACGTGCAGCAGGAAGGAGCAGCCGCCGACCTGGGTGCCGCCGATGAAGCGCGGGCGCAGGCCGAGGTACTCGGGAATGTCGTTGGCCATCGAGCGGCCCGAACAGAACACCGCGTCGACGTCGCTCTTGCGCAAGCCGGCGTCGGCGAGCGCGTTGTGTGCCGCCTCCATGTGCAGTTGGAGGGCGGATTTGTGCGGCAATTTGCCGAGTTCGTCCGACTCGGCCACACCGACGATGGCGGCCGTGCCGCGCAGTTTTCGACTGTCGTTCATGCGTTCACCGGGCGAAAGCGGGGTAGGGCGATCTCGTCGTTCAAGTCGGCAAAGACGACTTCGACGCGCATGTCGCAGGGAATCTTGGCCGGATCCGGCTCGACGTCCACCAAGTTCGACATCAAGCGCGGCCCTTCGTCCAGCTCGACGATGGCGACGACGTACGGTGGGTCGATCGGGGCCATCCGTCCGGGCCGGTGGCTGATGACGTAGGTGTGCAATGTGCCGCGACCGCTGACTTCCGTCCACGAGACGTTGCGCGACAGACAAAAGCGGCACAGCGGACGGGGGTAGAAGTAGTATTGCCCGCAGTCGCCGCAGCGCTGGACGACGAGCTTGTGCTGGCGTGCGGCGTCCCAGAAAGGCTTGGTTTCGGGGGTCGGTTTCGGAATCGGTCCGCGGTACTCGATGGGGCTCATGGCGACGTTCTCCGGCAGGGGCTCGCGGTGTTCTGAAGCAAGCCCCAGCGGGAATCAACCGGCGATCCGGGGCCGGCACTAGCGACTCGACCGGACTTCACCCTTGTTCCTGCCGTCGGGCACGTCTATTCTTCGCCGCGATGTGGTCCGCCATCGCTTGCGTGCTTGCCGCGCTCCTGATCGCCGCTCCTGCCCATGCCGTCTCTTTGAGCGGCATCGTTCTGTACTCCGCCGACGACTTCGGGATGCCGAGCGGCCAGGATTCGTTCGACCGGCCCGAGAACCCCGAGGCGCACTTATGGCGGACGCTGGCCACGGGTCGCTGGCACTCGCTCGTGCTCTACGAAGGTTTGCCGCCCGATAGCCTCAAGCGGCGGCCGCTCAATTTGCGCAATCTGGGCATCGAGATTCCCCTCATCGAGGGCGAGAACTACTTCACGATCGTCGGCGAACCCGGCCCGATCACGGCGACCGATCAGTACCAGAGGTTCGCGATCACGCTGTTTTTCGACGGCGACCTGGAACGGCCTGGCCTGTCGGTTCTGTTTCCGCGCTATGCGGATTTCGAGGGCGGTCCGACGACAGCCAATCGGTCGCTCTACATCTACTCGTTCGGCGTGACCCCGAGCCAGGTACGCTCTCCCGGGGTCGACGACACCGGGCTCGACTTTTTCGACGACGGCATCGAGCGCGTCAGCGTCACGGGCGCCAGCTTCCTCCCCGCGGATCGTTCTGAGATCTCGGTCGACCAGGTGGGCCCACAGAGCATCGGGGCCAGTGGCACGGACGATTTCATCGGTACGCTCACCCTTCTGGTCGAACCCTCCGAGGGCACGGGCGGCGACGGCGCCCCAGGCGGGCGTACGGGTACGGGCGGCGGCGTGCCGCGCGCCGGAGGCGACGCGCCACGTCCGGTCGCTCCGATTGGGGGTGGGGGCGTCGCGCCGATTTTCAACAATCCTTCCAACTTCGGAGCCGGATCGGCGGCTGCAGCGGCACCCGAACCGGTAGCAGCTGCCGAGGCCGGCGAACCCGAAGATCCCTGGGTGGGAGGCGACGCGACGCCGACACCGCGCGACGCCATCCATGCGCTGAAGGACTGGTTGCAGGACGCCGTCGAGGAAACGCCCTCTGGAACCCAGACTCCCGGAACGCCCAGCCCTGGAGCGACGCCCGCGACCGGCGTGGGGAGCACGCCGACGCCAGCGCGCAGCGCCACCGGGCCGGTGGGTACAGCCACGCCGGGGCGCACGGTGACTCGGCCTGTCGGAACGACGACACCGGCGCGCACGGGAACCATCACCGGCACGCCGGCGATGACGCCGACGCCGACCCGCACGCGGGCGACGGTGACGCCGTCAGCCAAGGGTACCGGTGCCGTGACTCCTGCAAAATCCGACCGGGGTTGAGATCGCCCCGGCAACCGTGCCATACAGCCAAGATTCCAATCCGGGTGAGAGCATGCCGAAAACCGTAACGATCCCCAGCATCCGTGAGAGCGAGCAGCCGGAACCCGGTTTCCCGCGACAGGTCTTCAACTACTGGATGCAGTTCGCGCAGGCCATTGGGGTGGTGCAGACGCGGATCCTGATGGTCTTTTTTTACGTTGCGGTCGCCTTGCCGACCGGAATTTTGGTGCGACTTTCGGGCGATCGTCTGCGCCTGAAGCACCCCAAGGACGGCAACTGGGTGCCGCACGAGGACCACAAGCAGAGCCTCGAAACGGCGAAACGCCAATTCTGACGTCGGGCCCGCGCCTCGCGCCTCGGTAGCTCGGCGGCGCACGCCGCCTTCGTCTGCGTCGCGCCATGCCAACGCGCTCATCGAAACGACCGCCGCGCTTTGCCGTCATCATGGCGGGTGGGCACGGGACGCGCTTCTGGCCGGCGGCGCGCACGCATCGACCGAAACAGTTCCTGCCGCTGCATGGGAACACCAGCTTCCTGCAGGACACCGTGCGCCGTGTCCTGCCGCTGTTCGGGTGGCAGCGAATTCTCGTCGTCACCGGCCCCGAACATGCGGCCCAGGTCGCCGAACACCTCCCCGAACTCCCCCCCGAACAGATCCTCGTCGAACCGGCGCCGCGCAATACCGCCGCCTGCCTGACCCTCGCGGCCGAATGGCTGCGACAGCATTGCGGCGAGGCGACGATGCTGGCCATGCCCGCCGACCATGTCGTGCGTGACGCCGCCGGGCTGCGGCGCGCCCTGCGCCGGGCCGAAGCCATCGCCGCCAACGGCGCTCATCTGGTCGTCCTCGGCATCGAGCCGAGTCGACCCGACACGGGCTTCGGCTACGTCGACTGCGGCAGCCCGCTCGATGCGCAGGGTGATGCGGCGTGGGTGCGACGCTTCCACGAGAAGCCGGATATCCGCGTGGCGCGGCGCTACGCCTCCAGCGGGCGCCACCTCTGGAACGCCGGCATCTTCGTCTGGCGGGTGAGCACCTTCCGCCGCGCCATGGAGCAGTGCGCGCCCTACCTACTTTCCGCCCTGCAAGACGCTTTCGTCGATCCTCAGCGCCTCGATGCGAACGTCGCGCGCCGCTACCGGCGTCTGCCGCAAGTGCCGATCGACATCGCCCTGATGCAGCCCATCACCGCCAGCGAATCGCCCGCGGCCCGCGTCGCCGTCGTGCGGGCTGCCTTCGATTGGCTCGACGCCGGGAGCTGGGAAGCCATGCATGGACTGTGGGAGAAGGATGCCGAGGGCAACGCCGCTCGCGGCAACGCCGTCATGCTCGAGAGTCGGGGCTGCGTCGTTTCGGGTTCGCAGCGCCTGACCGTGCTTCTCGGGGTGGAAGACCTCGTCGTCGTCGACACCGAGGACGCGCTACTGGTGTGCCCGCGCAGCCGAGCCCAGGACGTTCGCGCCATTCCCGATGAACTACGCCGCCGATCCCGGGGACGTTACACGTGAGTCGAACATGAAGCTTTCCGTCGTCATACCCGCCTACAACGAGCGCAACACCATCGCCGAGTTGCTGAAACGGGTGTGTGCCGTCGCCGTCGACAAGGAGATCATCATCGTCGACGACGGCTCGAGTGACGGTACCGTCGGGGAACTGGCTGCCTTCGGTATCCACGCCTCCGGGGAGCGCAGCGAATACGTCGGCGCGACCGGCGCCCGCAATTCGATCGAACTGTACGTCCACGAGATCAACCAAGGAAAGGGCGCCTCGGTGCGCGACGGCATCCAGCGCGCCACCGGAGACATCATTCTCATCCAGGATGCCGACCTGGAGTACGACCCGGCGGAGTATCCGAAACTGCTCGAGCCGATTCTCGACGGACGCGCCGACGTGGTCTACGGGTCGCGCTTCACCGGCTCGCCGCGGCGGGTCCTGATGTTCTGGCACTCTCTCGGCAATCAATTGTTGACCTTCGTCTCGAACATGATGACGAACCTCAACCTCACCGACATGGAAACCTGTTACAAGGTGTTCCGCGCCGAGGTGATCAAGGGCGTGCCGATCCGTTCGCGCCGCTTCGGCATCGAGCCGGAGCTCACTGCCAAAGTGGCGCGGCTGCGCGCGCGCATCTACGAGGTGCCCATCTCGTACGCCGGGCGCAGTTATCTCGAAGGCAAGAAAATCGGTTGGAAGGATGGCGTCTCCGCGATCTGGACGATTCTCAAGTTCCGCTTGATCGACGACGTCGGCAACGCCGATCCGGCGTACACGACGCTGCGGCGCATGGAGGCGTTGCGCAAGTACAACGCCTGGGTCTGGAGCAAGCTGCAGCCCTTCGTCGGTGCCCGTACCCTCGAGGTGGGGGCCGGTATCGGCAACATGACCCGTTTGCTGTCGAACCGCTCGCGCGTCGTCGCGACCGACGTCAACCCAACTTACCTGCAGCTGTTGCGGCGCACTTTTGCGGGTGACAGTCGCGTCGAGGTGCAACCGCTCGACCTCGACGGTGCGATTTCCGACACCGTCCAGCCCCCGTTCGAAACCGTGGTCTGTCTCAACGTGCTGGAGCACATCGACGACGACGTCGCGGCGCTGCGCCGCATGCGTGACGTGCTCACGCCGGACGGCCGCATCGTCCTGGTGATCCCGGCGCTGCGATCGCTGTATGGCGAAATCGATCGCTCGATCGGCCACTACCGGCGCTACGATCGCGCCGAGATTCTCGACAAGCTCGAGCGGGCCGGCCTGCAGGCCGAGAAGGTTGCCGGCTTCAACGCGATCGGTGTCGCCGGTTGGTATCTCAACAGCCGCGTTCTGCGCCGGCGCAGCGTTCCGGGGATTCAAGCCCGCATCAATTCGTGGTTGGTCCCGGTGCTGCGCTTGGAGGATGCCTTGGGCCTCGATTGGGGGATGTCTCTCCTCGTCGTGGCGCGACGGGCCTGAGCCGTCAGAACGGTACGTCGTCGTCGACCGGATCGTCGACCAGCGCCACCGGTTGCAGAATCGCCGGCGGCAGGTCGGCCACGAAACGCGACGGCTTGCCGAGGATCGGCCCACTGTTGCGCTCGAAGATCGTCGCCGGATAGGTCAGATAGAGTTGTTCTTTGGCGCGCGTCACGGCCACGTACAGCAGGCGGCGCTCTTCTTCGATGCCATCCTCGCTCAGTTGGTAGAGCGACGGAATGCGCCCCTCCGCGACCCACAGCACGAAGACCGTATGCCATTCCAGGCCCTTGGCTGAGTGGATCGTCGACAGCGTGACGCGTTCGCGATCGGGGTCGAGCGCCAAGGCTTCGTCCACCGAATCCGTCGGCGGCTCGAGCGCCAGGTCGGCGAGGAACGAGGCGACGTCGCTGTAACGCTCGGCGATCACGGCGAACTGCTCAAGGTCGCGACGCCGCTTCGGGTGATCCTCGGGATAGTGCTCGCCGAGGATCGGTTCGTAGTACCGCAGCACCGTGTCGATCAGGTCGACCGGCTTGGCCTGCGGATGGGCCAGTTGCCGGAGGAGTCCAGCGAGGGCACGCAATTCGGTGGCGACTGCGGCGCGCTGGTACGACTCGAGGACGGCGAGTGGCGACTCGGCGGCGAGCAACGCGGCGACGATTTCGCTGCCGACGCGCGGACCGACGCCGTCGAGGAGAAGCAGAATGCGGTACCACGCGACACTGTCGCGCGGGTTCAAGTGCACGCGCAGGTAGGCGATGACGTCCTTGACGTGCGCCGTTTCGATGAACTTGATGCCGCCGCGTTTGACGAACGGGATGTCGCAGCGGGCGAGTTCCAACTCCAAGCCGAACGAATGGTAGCCGGCGCGCAGCAGCACGGCGATTTCCGAGAGAGGTATGCCTTCCTCGCGCAATTCCAGGATCCGCTGGCACACGAAGCGCGATTGGTAGTGTTCGTCCTCGCCGAGCACGAGCAGCGGGGTGCTGCCGCCGGCCTTGTGGGTGAAGAGCGTTTTGGCGTGCCGCTCGCGGGCTCGCTCCATGATGGCGTTGCCGAGCGCCAGGATCGGTTGGGTGCTGCGATAGTTCTCCTCGATGGCGATGATGCGGGTGCCGGGAAAAAGCTTCGGAAACTCCATGATGTTGCGGAAGTCGGCGCCGCGGAAAGAGTAGATGCTCTGCGCGTCGTCGCCCACGGCCATGACGTTGTCGTGGCCATCGGCCAAGCCGCGCACGATTTCGGCCTGTAAAGCGTTCGTGTCCTGGTACTCGTCGACCATCACGTAGCGGTAGCGCTCGGCGAGGTTGCGGCGCACCGCCGCATCGTCACGCAGCAGATCGCGTAGTTTGACCAGCAGGTCGTCGTAGTCGACGAGCTGGCGCTCGGTCTTGTAGGCAGCGTAGCGGCGGGCCAGCGTTTCGAGGTCGTCGTAATGTTCGGCGAGGTGGGCGTAGTCGGAATCGAGAAGCGCATCGAGTCCGAGATTGCGATTCACCGACATGCTGAAGAGTTCGGCGATGCCTTGCTTACGGGGAAAGCGGCGCTCGCGTTTGTCGAAGCCGCACTCGGCGCGCAGCAGGTTGATGACGTCCTCGGCATCACTGCGGTCGAGAATGGTGAATGAGGCCCCGAGGCCGACGTTGGCGCCGAAACGCCGCAGCACCAGGTGGGCGAAGGAATGGAAGGTGCCGCCGGCGATGCGATCGCAGCGGCCGTCGAGCAGGGTGCCGGCGCGACGCAGCATTTCCGCCGCGGCCTTCCGCGTGAACGTCAGCAACAGCACGCGGCCGGGGTCGACGCCCAGTTCGATCAGGCGAGCGACCCGGTAGACCAAAGTACGTGTCTTGCCGGTGCCGGCGCCGGCGACGACCAGGACTGGGCCTTCGGTCGTGACCACGGCGCGACACTGCGCCGGGTTGAGTTCGGCCTCGTAGTCGATTGCGAAGCGGCGCGGGCTCGGGGCGGGCTCGCGCCGCAGGACGTACTTCAGCGGCGGTTCGGCCATGATCGGTCGACTATAGCAGCGCGCGCCGCGGGGGCGAGGCGTGCGCTGCGACCTTGGCGCCGCGGCACCAGGCTGTCATGATTCGGGCATGGACAGCCCTCGGCGTCGCCGTCTCGACCTGCGCGGCTTGCGCTGCCCGCTCAACTGGGCGCGGGCCCGGGTGTTTCTCGAACAGCTGGAAGCGGAATCCGAAGTCGAGCTGTGGGTCGACGATCCGCGCGGGGCGCGCGACATCCCCGGCGCGGCCGAGGCCTGCGGCTACCAGGTCCTCGCCGTCGAGGAAGTCGAGCGGGCCTGGCGCATCGTCGTCGTAGTCTAGCGGGCTGCGCCCAGCATAGTTTCTGCGGGTCGCTCCCCGTTGGGTCGCTTGCGGGCTGCCATCGCAAAATTCGCCTCGACCGCACCGACTCTGCCCCATCGAAGGTATCTAGGGCGTTGCCGTTGTCATAACGGTTTTTGCGTTGTACTCTTGCGCCGCTTTAGTGCGCTTGGCGCAGAAGGAGGTCATTTGGCGTTTCGCGGTAGAGGCCCACGGTTCATTCCCCCGCCCACGGAGCAACATCGGATCAATCGGAAGATCCGTACGCCGGAGGTTCGGCTGATTGCCGCCGACGGCTCGCAAGCGGGCATCGTGCAGATCGAGGACGCCCTGCGCATGGCCGAGCAGGCCGGCCTTGACCTCGTCGAGGTAGCGCCGACGGCCAAGCCGCCGGTCTGTCGCATTCTCGATTACGGCAAGTTCAAGTACCAGCAGCACAAGAAAGAGGTCGAGTCGAAGCGCAAGCAGGCGACGACGACCCTCAAGGAGCTGCGGCTCGGCTACAAGACCGACGTGGGTGACCTCGACCGCCAGATCGCCAAGGGACGTAAGTTCCTGGAAGAGGGCGATCGGGTGAAATTCACCCTACGCTTCCGCGGTCGCGAGATGTCCTACCAGAACCTCGGTCGCGACAAGCTCATGAAGGTCTGTGCCGCGCTTGCCGATGTCGCCACGGTCGAGGGTAGCCCGCGCATGGAAGGCCGCCTGATGGGCGTCGTCCTGGCGCCCGGCAAGAAGAAGGTCAAACTGCCGCGCAAGGAAGGCAGCGGCCCCGAAGCGAGCAGCGCTTCCGCCGACGCCTCCGAGGCGAGCGACGCGATCTAGCGGCGTGCCTCAGCCCCGAGACGCGCTCTCGGGGCTGAGGCGCACGCGCCGCCCCTCGATCCGCACCCTGCCACTCGCCCAGAGGCGCACCGCCTCGGGGTACAGTTCATTTTCGACCGTATGCACGCGCGCCGCCAATGTCGCGGTGGTGTCGTCGTCCAGCACGGGCACGGTTCCCTGTAGGAGAATCGGGCCGCGGTCGTATTCGTCGTCGGCGAAGTGCACCGTGCAGCCACTGACCTTCACACCCGCCTCGAGCACCGCCTGGTGCACCTTCTCCCCGTAAAAACCTCGGCCGCCGAAGGCGGGAAGCAGTGACGGATGAATGTTGAGCACCCGGCCGTTCAGCTGTCCGCGCAGTTGCAGCGGCGACAGGAAGCCGGCGAGCAACACCACATCGAAATCGTGCCGCGCCAGTTCGGCATGCAGTGCGTCGTTGAAGGCATCGACGTCGGCGAAGCTTCGCCGCGCGATCGTGGCGACCGGCAAGCCGGCGCGGCGGGCGCGTTCGGCGCCGTAGGCGTCCTCGCGCGAGGCGATCACGACGGCGATCTCGGCCGCTAGGCGTCCGTCGCCGATGCGGTCGATGAAATTTTGCAGGGTGGTGCCGCTGCCCGAGAGCAGCACGGCGAGTCGGGGCCGGGCCAAGGGTGGGTTGCGCATCAGACTCATCGGGGCATCACCGTCGGCTTTCTTGGATCTCGACGATGATCGCCTGGAGAATCAGTTCGAATCCGACGAGGAACGGCAGCACACTCAGCATCACGGTGCCCGTCGAGGCGGGCACGCCGACCCACAGCGAATGGGCCCACACCGTCAGGCCGAGGCTGCCGCCGAACAACATCAACGGAATGCCGAGCAGCCAGAACACGGCGATGGGCGAGAAGTCGCGCAGGACGTACTTGCGCCACAGGCGCAGCAGCAACCCCCGCAACAGCCGCGGCGGAAAGTCGATCAGAATGCGGCGGATCCGCAGTTTGGAAGTTTCATTGCCGTAGATGGCGGGAATCGGCACGTCGCGCACCCGCATGCCGAGAATGTTGAGGTGGATCAACATGTCGTTCTCGAAGAAAAAGCCGTGGGCGATGTCGTCGAGATCGAGGCGCCGTAAGGCATCGGCGCGGATGGCGACGTAGCCGTTCTGCGGGTCGAAGATGTGCCAATGCCCGGAGGCGAGCTTGGTGAGGAAGGTGAGGGCGAAACTCCCCAAGAGCCGCGGCAGCGGCATGCGCGCCAGGGCGTCCGTGTGGAGAAAGCGGTTGCCCTTGGCGTAGTCGTAGTCCTCGTGCAGTAAAGGCGACAGCAGCTGCGGCAAGTAGGCCGGGTCCATCTGGCCGTCGCCGTCCATCTTGACGGCGATGTCGGCGCCGATTTCGAGCGCCCGCCGAAAGCCACTCAAGGTAGCCCCGCCGACTCCCGTCTGCTTCACGTGTCGGATGACCTCGACGCGCGGATCCCCGGTGGCCAAGGCCACCTCCGCCGTGTCGTCGGTGCTGCGATCGTCGACCACGATGATCGCGTCGATGATCGGCGGCATGCGTGCGATCACCTCGGCGATGTGGCGCGATTCGTTGAAGGCCGGAACCACCGCCGCGATGCGCTTGTCCTCTACCACTGGCCGGTTGTCTGCCTTCCCCGGCGCATGCAGTCAAGCGAGGCTCAGCGGGCTGGCGTCGGAGTAGCGCTACGGGTCAGCGGCTCGAGGAGCCGACGCAACCCCGGATCGAAGGTGGGGGCGGCCAAGACGCCCGCCAAGCGGCTTTGCTCCGCCTCGGACAGTGCATGGCCGGGATGCGACCAGTCCAACAGGGCGAGGGCGGCGTGCCAGCGCAGGGACTCGTTGCTCGCCTGCAAGGTGTCGATGAGGGCGCCAGGCACGGCCGCATCGCCGACACGTAACGCCGCGCGCAGGCGTTCGATCGACGCGAGGGTCGTGTCGCCAGCACCCGTCGATTCGATCACCGTACCTTCGGGTTGCAGCACGTTGGCTTGCGGCCGCGCGGCGTCGATGAAGAACACGTACGTTCGCCCATCGACCAAGGCCATGCGCCCAGGTGCGGCCAGCCGCTGGGGCGCATGGGTCGCCCCGCGCACCGCGTCGATCTCCAGGACACGCCGCCCGTCGACCTCGGCTGCGCCGCGATTCACCCGCGCCTGGATGACGGCGTCGGCGCGCTGGGCCAGGTCCAGCAGGCGGCCGCTGGCGAACTCGAGATGAGCCGCCGCGACCGCCGGGAGCAGGAACCAGGCGAGGCAACCGAGGAGTCCGGCCTCACGGGTTGGGAAATACGCCAACGCAGGCCTCGCTGGCGGCGACGATGTCGCTGCGTCCGAGCAGTTGGAGCGAGTGACAGACCGTCTGGTAGGAGATCTGCGCGCTCACCGCCAGCGACTCGTGGTAATGGTCGGGAACCCGCCGTCGCGGGACACCTGGGAAGTACTCCTGGCCACCGCACGGGTCTTTGGCCTCCGTGCCCAGGGCGGGATTGGCGTAGAAGTCGTAGCCGGGGACGATGTAGCCGAACTGGTCGGGAGAGAGGCCGATGAACCAACGATGGGCTGCCGTCATGGCATCGCGCACGGACGGCTCCTCCGGGCGACCGGTGTCGGCTGCCGGGCAATCGCGGCGCCGATGGGCCGACACGCCGTAAAACAGTTCCGGGAAGGTTTCGCCCGGCGCGGTGACCATCTGCACGAGCGGTGTGCCCGCGGCGTCGCGCAGCGATACGACGTATTGCTCGATGGGGGCACACAGTCCTGTCGTGTTGCCGGGGCAGTTGGCCGGATCGAAACGCTGCGGGTCGAGGTCGAGAATGCCGACGCTGGTGCCGAACGAGAACACCTCGTTGGTACCGACGCCGAAATACTGCACCGAGTCGACGTGGGCCGAGGCGACCGGGATGGGTGCGGCGGCGCGCAGCCGGTCGACGAGGACGTTGGCGACGGTTTCGCCGAGCGCTTGGGTACGCGGCACGCCGATGTCGTCGCGGCGATCGAATTCGTTGCTGCCGTTCGGATGCCGCGGGTCGGCGCCGCCGACACAGGTGTCGCCGACGATCTCCGCGGCGCCCAGGTCACCGCTGAAGTAGACCGACTTGCCGCCCAATTCCGCTTCGACCTTGGCGCGGATGTAGTGAACGAAATCGGAACTGACGAGCGTGTTCTGGTCCTCCAACGACTCCGGATGGGTGTTCCAGTTGATCACGGTCGCCAGGGTGGAATCGTCGGCGGCGGCGAAACGCAGGGCGCGCAACTCGTCGTCGAAGAACCACGGCGGACGACAGCCCGTGCGCACCTGCAACCCACGCAGGGCGGCGTCTTGGGTGCTGTTGGTGGTCATGGCGTAGACCTTCGCCACGGGCTTGAGGTCGGCCACCGCTTGCGTGATCGAGCGAGCGACCATGCGGTCGACGAAGGCCAGATACGCCGGGAACTTGCCGTCGCTGAATTCCTGGAAGCCCCACAGGCCGATCGTATCGGGCCCCTGGTGTTGGTGGGTGCTGCTGAAGATGAAGTCGTCGATGGCGAGCGACGGATCGAGTCCGTCGATCGCTTTCTGGAAGCCGTAGTACGTGCCGTGCTTGAGGTAACCGATCAGATCGACGCTCGTCATCGCGATGCGGCGGTCGCCCGATTCGATGATGATGGTGCGAGCCCACAGATCGTCGTTACAGCCGGTGGCGAGGCGGTTGCTGCCGAAGCCGGAAAGGAAGATGCCGTTGTAGCGTCGAACCGCACCGTTACGGCCGACGTCCAAGCTCGAGCTGATGGGATCGTCGACGAACGGCTCGCCGGCGTTCCAGAGTCCGTCGCCGTTGCGGTCGGTGAACTCCTCGCCCCAAACGCCATTGGCGGTGATCGGACCTTGCCAGTCCGGATTCGCGCCACACGGGGTGATGGCGATGGCGGCCACGCCGACGCGCAGGGCAGGGGGCTCGGTCGGTGTCGGGGAAGGACTCGGGGTGGCCGTGACGGTGGCGCTCGGCGTCTGGGTTGCCGCCGGCGTGCCGTTGCTGTCGTCGTCGCAGCCGGCGCCGACGAGCAGCAAGGCGATCAGTGCGGCCAGCAGTCCTGCTTTGGTCATCGTGAACCCCCAATTTCGAAGCTTAGATGGGGACTGTCCCCTGGGCCGATCGAATAGGACAGCCGCTCGAACGGAGTCAATCGGCCTCCGGCTCGATCGCGCGGCTCAGCGAATGCTCTCCGAAAGCACCTGCAGCACTTTGGGATCGCGGGTCGCGGCGATGATCGTCGTCACCGGAGTTCCCTGCCAACGCGCCAGCCGCTCGCGAATGCGCGCCGGCGGGCCGGAGAGCGAAATGGCATCGGCGAGTTCGTCCGGCACGGCCTCGATCGCCTCGTCCTTGCGGCCCTCGAAGAACAGGTCCTGCACCTTGTGCGCCGCCTCGCCGAAGCCCATGCGTTCGATCAGGTTCAGGTGAAAGTTGTGATCGCGCGCCCCCATGCCCCCGAGATAGAAGCCGAGCATCCACTTCGTCGGCAGGAGGGCCTGGCGCACGTCGTCGTGTAGGTGAACGTTGACCGTGGCCGCCACCTCGAATTCGGGTCGACGGCGCGCCAGCGTGTCCTTGTACAAATCGAGTTCGAAGGTCTCCGGCGAACAGAACAGCGGCAGCCAGCCGTCGGCCTTGTCGACGGCGAGAGCGACGTTTTTCGGTCCTTCGGCGCCCATGTAGACGGGGATGCGATCGCGCAGCGGACGGGTGATGAGCTTGAGCGGCTTACCGAGCCCGGAGCCGCCGGGGTAGGGCAGCTTGTAGTGTTCGCCCTCGAAGGTGACCGGCCCTTGGCGTGCGACCATCATGCGGAACAGCTCGAGCCATTCCCGGGTGCGGCCCATCGGCTTGGGGAAGGGTTGTCCGTACCAGCCCTCCACGACTTGCGGGCCGGAGGCGCCGATCCCGAGGATCAGGCGTCCACCGGAGAGATGGTCGATCGTCGTGGCGGTCATGGCGGCGCAGGCCGGCGTGCGCGCCGCCATCTGCATCACCGCCGTGCCGAGCTTGATGCGGCTGGTGCGGGCGCCCATCCAGCACAGGGTGGAAAAGCAGTCCGAGCCGTAGGCTTCCGCCGTCCACACCGAGTCGAACCCGAGCCGCTCGGCCTCCAAGACCAGGTCGATCGGATCCTCCGGTCCCATCATCCAGTAACCGAGCATCAGTCCGAGTTTCATGGTCGTCCTCCGGGCGCTGGCGTCGATTCAGATGGCGTCGGCAGCGGCTTGTCGTTCGGCGGCCTCGATGGCCGGGGCAATGAGCGGCGACGGCGTCGCGACGCTCGTCAGCCACAGTTGATGGATGGCGCGGGTGGCGCCGACGTGCAGCAAGCGCCGCGCGCTGGGATTGTCGGGAAAGGAGGCGAGGCTCGCCTCGACGAGAACGACGTAGTCGAACTCGAGCCCTTTGACCTGATCGATCTCGGTGACCTCGACGCCCGGTGTGAAGGTGAAGTCCTGATCGGTGACCAGACGCACCCGATCGACCTCACCGTTGCTCAGGCCATCGTAATAGATCTGGCTCAGGCCGCGGTTCGGCGTCAGCACCGCCACCGACGCCAGCGGCTCATGCCGCGCCAGTTGCTTGAGGACGTCGCTGAGGAACGCGACGCAGGCGCCGTGGTCGGTGAAGCGGAAGAGTTCGACCGGCGGTCCCGAACGTGTCGTGATCGGCGGCGCTTCGTCCTCCCGCAAGTCGCCGAGCAAGGCGAGGGCGAACTCGGCGATCTGCCGGGTCGACCGGTAGCTGATGCGCAAGGTGTCGACGGCGGTTCCGGCGATCCCGAGGTGCTGGAAGAATTCCGTCCACGAGGTGAAGCCCGTGCCCTGCGTGATGTGCTGCTGGGTGTCACCCGCGAGCGTCATGCTGCGCTTTTCGTCCAGGCAATCGAGGAGCACGCGCACCTCGAGCGGCGAGAAGTCTTGCACTTCGTCGACGGCGATGTGGCGATAACGCAGCGGCCGTCCGTCGGGGGCGGGCAGCGGACCGCAGCGCAGTTGCCAGGCGCGCAGCAGGATCGGATCGTCCTCGGCGTCGAGGTCGGCGTGAATCTTCTCGTTACCGCGCATCCAGCCGAGTAGTTCGTCATGGCGGTCGCGGTTCCAGCGCGTCGCGCGCTCGATTTCCTCGCGCGAAAAGGCCCCCGGCGCTACCCGCGCCAAGACGTCGTGCAACAGGTCGCCGCGACAGAGCACGCTCGCCCAGTCGTCGAGAGCTTGGCTCGGGGTCGCCTTGGCCTGCACGCGTCGAATGTGTTCCTCCAGCGCCACCAATAGGCCTGGATGCAGCTTGAGCCGCGTCACGATGCCGGGGGTCGTTTCGCGCACGGCGCGCGGCAGCATCGGGAACAGCCGCCGGGTCAAACGCGCCGCCCATTCCCGGAAGGTGCGCACCTGGACGTGCTGAACCCCGAGCGCCGGCAGGACGTGGCTGACGTAACTGCGCAAGGCCGGCGAAAAGACCACGAACAGGGTGCGCGACGACTCGATCAACTCGTCGGCGAAGGCGAGGTAGGCGATGCGGTGCAGGGCGACGGTCGTTTTGCCCGAACCAGCCGTGCCGCGAATCACCACCAAGCCGGAGGACGGTCGGGTGATCAGGTCGAACTGGTCGGGGTCGATGAGCCCGGCGATGTCCGGCAGGTGCTTGTCGGCGCGCAGCGTCACCCCCGCCTCGTCGGTGCCGAGACGGCGATGCGTGCCGCCGTCGACGTCGTGCACGCGCAAGGCGGAACCCTCGCCGCCGGCGAGTCGCGGCCGTTCGCGTTCGCTGTGCAGCCACGTGTCGGGGCTGCGCGGGTCGCGGCGGTAGGACCCTTCGGGGGCGTCGACGCCGTCGAGTCGACGGTCGCGGATGGTCACCGTGCGCCGCTGGACGACGATGCCGGAGCGGATCTTGCCGGCGATTTCCTCGTCGTACTCGTCCTCTTGCTGGTAGCGATAGAAGATCTTGGAGATCGGCGCGTTGCGCCAGTCGACGATGCGCACGCCGTTCTTGATGAAGGTCGCCTTGCCGAGACAGACGTCCCACTCGTTCGCCCCTTCGCGCAGCCGCAGGTGGGCGAAGTAGGGCGAGGCCGGGTCGACGCGCGGCGCGGCACGCGAGGCCCGCAGCTGGCGCAACAAGGCGGACTGTTGGTCCCATTGCTGCATGAGGGCGCCGGTGTCTTTGTTCTCGGTGCCGTCGATCAGCGCTTCGCGCACGCGGTCGAGCTCCTGCACGAGGGAAGCCTCGGATGGACCGATCTCGTCGGGGACCTCCTGCAGGCGCAGGTTGGTCTCGTGCAACAGGGCGAGTTCTTCCTCGACGATGGGTGGTTTCACGGCGATCGGTGAAGCTATGAGGAAGACGCGCCGAGCGCAAGTCGTCCGAGCGGCGCCGGGGTAGGTGAGGCGCCCCGGAGCCAACGGCGACGGTTGCGCTCAGAGTATTCCCTCTCATGCTCCCCGAAGCCTTCACCGCCGACGTACGACGCCTCCTCGAACCCAACTTCACCGACCAGGATGCAACGGTGTTCGCACTGCGCAAGCTGCCCAAGGTGGTCAAGACGGCCCGGTTCGCGCGCTACTGGCGGCTGCAACCGGGCCGCACGCCGGCCGCCGACTGGTGCGCCTCGGCACGCAGCACGATACGCCCGACCTGCGGCGGTCGGGGCCACGGCAGTCGTACCTCGCTTGCTCCTGTACCATGCTGCTTTCGCGCCGAGGCGCTACCGCAGCACGGTGGCGGCGATCGCGGCGCGCGGAGAGGTTCGCCAGGCTGCGGTCGCACAGGTTGAGGGGCCGTCCCAGACCGCGTGCGCCGAGGGTTTCGGCTTCGACGAACGACATGCAACCTCACGCGTGCGGCGCGATAGCACTCCCGGTACGATAACACAGCGCGTCACAAAAAACGCACAACGTCGATTGACAGCTATCGAGGAAACCAACTACGCATGGAACCAGCGATGGGGGATGGGGACAGAGATCCTCCAGACGCATCCAAGGGGGGATGAAAATGGAATACGTGAAAGTTAGATCGCTCGGGCGAGAGCTCCGGGCGACGGTCCTGCTCGTCACCTTGTCGGCGCTTCCAGCGGGGGCGGCGACCGTCGGCAAGGGGTCGTTCCTGCTCGAGATCCAAGGAACGCCGACCGACTACACCGCCTGCACGCTGGCGACCTTCGAGAACGCCTCGTACGACGTGTTCGGGACGATGGTGAACCTCAGTTCCGACGCCGGTTCCATCTTCTGCATCGGCGAGGTGGTCGGCGGCGTCAGCTCGGGGATCGAGTGTCAGTCCGCCACCCCGGGGGCGTTCGATTTGGCTGCGGCGCCGGCTGTCGTCTGTAATCCGGAGAGTTGCCTCGGTGACTTTTCGTTTGCCACGGTGAATGTCTCGAGCGTCACTGGCACGCTGCCGACCGCAATCGGCCCCGCCGCATACACGTTCGACGGCTACGGTAGCTTTCTCGCCTTTGGCGCACCGACGATTCCGGGTTGCCCGGTCATCGGTTCCGGCCCGCGTTATCTGGGAACGTTGGGGATCAACGCCTTCCAATCGGTGGCGACGGTTCCGGGGGACAACGAGGTGACCGCGCAGGCGACCTTCTTGAATCCGGTCACCGGCGTCGAGGTGCCGATCACGGTCGGCGTTCAGTTCGGCAACGTCGACGCCGCCGGCACCACCACCGTGAGCGCGATCGCGAACGTCGCCGGTACCTTGCCGAGTAACTTCGCTGCCGCGGTGGGCGGCTTCCAGGTCTCGTATCTCGATGTCGTCACGACCGCCGAGTACACACCGCCGATCACGATCTGCACCAACTACGAGGATGCCGACGACGACGGTATCGTCGACGGCACCACGATTCCGGAGAGCGCGCTCAGCTTCCTCCATCAGGAGAGCGGGGTGTTCGTCGATCGCACTTCGAGCCGCGATGCCGTCGCCAACCAGATCTGCGCGACCGTCGACAGTCTGTCGTTCTTCGCCGTGCTGGTGCGTACCAGCGGCATCTGCGAAAGCATCGGTGAAGCGTGCGACGACGGCGACGTTTGCACCACCGGAGACGTTTGTGACTCCAATCTTGAGTGTGTCGGCAGCGGTGCGCTGGCGTGCGACGACGGTAGCTTGTGCACCGAGGATACATGCGTTTCGCCCTCCGGTTGCGTGCACTTGCCTCCGACCTCACCGGTGTGCGTGGCGGCAAGCAAGAGTTCGCTCAAGTTGAACCGTGCGGACGACCCGGCCAAAGGGAGCCTGGCCTTCGGTTGGCAGGGTGGTCCGGCGATGACCCAAGCCGAACTCGGCGATCCCGCGACGGCGGGCGGGGACGACTATCGACTGTGCGTGTATGACGGTGACGGGCTGCTGTACGAGGCGCAATTGCCGGCGGCGACCATGTGCGGTGACAAGCCCTGTTGGGCGGCGATGAGCGACAAGGGATTCAAGTACAAGGACAAGGCTGGAAGCTCCGATGGCGCCATCGCGGCCCAACTCAAGACTTCGCCGAAGGACGGCAAGAACAAGGTGCAGGTGAAGTCCAAAGGAGCGCAGATGAGCTTCGCGCAAGCCGCCGGTCAGCTGAGTTTGCCGGTGTCGGCACGTGTGGTGCACGCCGATAGCGACCTCTGCTTCGAAGGCGTCTATGCCACCGCCGATACGATCAAGAAGAACGACGGCGTAAAGTTCAGCGGTAAACAGCAAGTAGATTGACGAAGAGGGGTTTCGCACTGCCGGTCGGTGGGGCGGAACCCCTTCTTTCAAGTTCGATTGCGGTGGACGCGACGCGCCAAACTGTCGGCGCCCCGTTTCCCGAGCTTCCCGGCGAACAGGCGACGGCAATCGCCAGGGCGAGCCGCGCCGGGGGCGACAGCGCAGACGGCTGTGCGCAATCCAGCACGCCGACGCGGGCATCCAGGGCGCCTCACCGGATTCCTCGACTCTCGGCAGGCTGACGCCAGGCGCCGTGGGACGGTCGCCGTCGCGGAGCCGCTGGCGACGGAATCTGACGAACGGCGATCGGCGCTAGACCCAAGCGCCGGGGTTGCGCTAAGCGTCTTCCCTCTTATGCCCCCCGAAGCCTTCACCGCCGACGAACGACGCCTCCTCGAACCTTACTTCACCGACCTCGATGGACCGGTCTTCGCCCTGCGCAACCTGCCCGAGGTGGTCAAGGCGGCCCTGTTCGCGCGCTACTCGCGCTCGCCGAAATCGCTGCGCCGGCTCTTCCTCGACGAGTTCGCCGAGTCCTTCGCCGGCCTTGAGCGGCAATCCGAGGCCGAAAGCGGCCGCGCCGAGAAGCTCTTCGAGCGCGTCTTCCACGAGTACGGCGACGATTCGGTGGCCCAACTCGGCGGCGCCCACCTCGCCTGCGAAGGCGCCTCCAACCTCCTGACCAAAGCCCTCGAGTGGGGTCGCCTGATGGCCTACCTCGAGCAGTCGACGCGCTACATCCCCTATACGAGCCGACCCGGCGGACATTGGCGCTACCACGTCCCGAGCGAACTGGCGGCGTCGCCGCTGCGCGCGACTTACCTGGAGACGCTCGACTTCGCCTTCCAGACCTACAGCGACGCCATCGAGCCGGTCGAGGCTCTCTACCGTGCGCGTCACCCGCGCCGCGCCGACGACTCGGAGGGCGTCTACAAGCGGACGATCCGGGCCAAGGCGCTCGATACCTTGCGCGGCTTGCTCCCGGCGGCGACCCAGTCGAACGTCGGCATCTTCGGCACCGGCCAGGCATTCGAGGCTCTGCTGCTGCGACTGCGCGCCCATCCCTTGGCCGAGGCACGCGACTGCGCCGACGCCATGCTGGTCGAGTTGCGCAAGGTCATTCCGGCCTTCCTCACGCGTGTCGATCGTGACGATCGCGGGGTCGCCTGGAGCCGTTATCTGGCGGATACCGCCGCGCGCGTCGCCGATCTGTCGCAACAACTTACGGAAGCCGCGGCGCCCGAGACGCGCGACGAAGTGGTGTTGACCGATTTCGATCCGGAGGGTGAGGTCAAGGTAGTGGCGGCGGCACTCTATGCCCACACGCAACTGCCCGACGATCAGCTGCTCGCCTTGGCCCGCCGCCTGTCGGCCGAGGACCGGGCGCGGGTGCTCGCGGCGTACATCGGCGAGCGGAGCAATCGCCGCCACAAGCCGGGTCGCGCCTTCGAGCGAACCCATTACCGCTTCGACGTGCTCACCGATTACGGCGCCTTCCGCGACCTGCAGCGGCATCGCCTGCTCACGTTGGAGTGGCAGACACTCACGCCGGCGCACGGCTACGCCTTGCCCGATGCGGTGGAGGAAGTCGGCGCCGGGGCGGCCTGGCGCGCGGTCATGCAGCGCTGCGCCGATCTGCATGGCGCCATGACGGCCGCCGGTCTGGGTCCTGCCGCTTCGTACGTCGTGCCGATGGCGCATCGGGTTCGATTTTACGTCGACATGAACGCGCGCGAAGCGATGCACATGATCGAGTTGCGCACGGCGCCGCAGGGGCATGCGGCCTACCGGCGCGTTTGTCAGGCGATGCACCGCCTGATCGACGAGCGCGCCGGCCACCACGCCATCGCCGCGGCGATGCGCTTCACCGATCATTCCGCCGTCGAACTCGAGCGACTCGAGGCCGAGCGTGCGTCCGAACGCCGCCGCGGTGTCTCGTCGTAGACTTCAGGATCCCCTCTCCCCCCTGGGGAGAGGGCAAGGGTGAGGGGAACCTCCGATTCTCCAAGGAGCCATGAGCATGTCGACTTATCTACGTTGGGCCGGAATTGCCTTGGGCGTTCTCCTCCTCGGTCTCGTGGCTCGCGCTTCCTTGCTGCCGTCGCGCCAAGTGGCGGTCGAGCCGATCGCCGAGGCGGCCTTCGATACCCAAGCGGCGGTGCAGCGCTTCGCGGCGTCGCTGCGCATCCCGACGATCTCGCACGAAAACTCGGCCGACTTCGACGCGGCTCCGTTCGTCGAGTTCCAGCGTTTCTTGCAGGCATCCTTCCCGCGGGTGCATGCGACCCTCGCCTTGGAGAAGATCAACCAGCACTCGCTACTCTATCGCTGGCAGGGCAGCGATGGGTCGCTGAAGCCGGCGGTTCTCCTGTCGCACTACGATGTCGTGCCCATCGCCCCGGGCACCGAGGAGCGCTGGAATCACCCGCCGTTCTCCGGCGCCATCGCCGACGGCGATGTCTGGGGCCGCGGCGCCCTCGACGACAAGTTCGGCGTCGTCGCGATCCTCGAGGCCGCCGAGATTCTCCTACAACGCGGCTTCGCGCCGCAGCGCACCGTCTACTTCGCCTTCGGCCACGACGAAGAACTCGGCGGCGATCACGGCGCCAAGTTGGTGGCCGAAGAGTTGGCCAAGCGTGGGGTGCAAGCGGAATACGTTCTCGATGAAGGTGGCGCGGTGCTCGAGGGCGTCGTTCCCGGTCTCGACCGACCCGTCGCGCTCATCGGCATCGCCGAAAAGGGCTCGGTGACGGTCAAGCTGAAGGCGACCGCCGTCGGCGGCCATTCGTCGACGCCGCCGGAGTCCACCGCGGTCGGTGTCATCGCCCGCGCGGTGAACCGGCTGGAAGAGAACCAAATGCCGGCACGGCTCGCCGGTGCCGGTCGAGCGCTTTTCGATTACATCGCCCCCGAGTCGCCGTTCCACTTACGCTTCGCTCTCGGCAACATCTGGTTGTTCGCGCCGATCCTGCGCCAGGTGTTGGCCTCGGAGGCGGCGACCAATGCCGCTCTGCGCACGACCACCGCGGCGACCATCATCGGCGGCGGCGTCAAGGCCAACGTCCTGCCGGCCGCCGCGCACGCCGTCGTCAACTTTCGCATCTTGCCGGGCGATACGATCGCCGACGTGGTCGAACACGTGCGGCGCGTGGTCGACGATCCGTCCATCGAAATCGAAGTCGACCCGGACGGGCGCGAGGCGACCAGCGAGTCGCCTACCGATGGCGCGGCGTTCGCTCGGTTGCAGACCACCATCAGTGAGGTCTTCCCCGACGTCATCGTCGCGCCCTATCTGACGCTGGGCGGCACCGACTCGCGGCATTACCAGGTGATCACGCCCAACATCTACCGCTTCACGCCGATCGTCGGGCGCAAGGACACCTTGGCCATGATGCACGGCACCAACGAGCGCGTCGGCGTCGACACCTACACACGCGCGATTCGCTTCTTCTTGCGCCTGCTCGAACAGAGCTGAGGCGCGCGGCCTCAGGCTTTGCCGCGGCCGTTCTTGCCGACCTTGTTGCTGTAGCTCTCGAGCGTGAGGGCGGACTTCAGGAACTTGAGGAAAGAGCCGATCCCCGGGCTGAAGTGATGCACGGTCATTTCGGTGAACAGGTCGTACTTGCGCCGCGTGTAAGGGAACCAGTTGGCCTCGATCTTCTTGCTGTCCTTGTCGACCAAGACCGACTTGACGTTGCAGAAGGCGTGCAGCCCGAGTTCACCCTTGTAGCGCCCGAAGCCGCTGTTCTTGACGCCGCCGAAAGGTAGGGCAGGGTTCGCTTCGGTCGCCATCACGTTGTTGATCGACACGCCGCCCACTCGCAGAGCCGCGGCGACGCGCCGCGCTCGTGTCAGATCCTTGCTCCACACCGAAGCCGTCAGGCCGTACTCCGAATCGTTGGCGCGGCGGATGACGTCGTCTTCGTCGGTAAAGCGCAACAACGGCAACACCGGACCGAAGGTCTCGGCCCGCGCCACATCCATGTCGTCGCTGACCGCATCCAAGACGATCGGCGGAATCAGGCGCGACTCGCCGTTCCAGCCGGTGCCGCTGAGCTGTTTGGCGCCGCGCGCAACGGCGTCGTCGACCTGCTGCTTGACGATGCGCACCTGAAAGTCGGTCGTCATGGCGCCGATGTCCGCATCGCCGTCGGCGTCCGTCGCCTGCTTCATGTCCTTGACGATGCGCAACAGTTCGTCGCGGAAGCGATCGTAGACGTTGGCATGAACGTAGACGCGCTCGACCGAGGTGCAGGACTGCCCGGTACACGTCAGGCCGCCCCATGCGGCACCTGCAGCGGCGCGTGCGATGTCGGCGTCTTCGAACACGATCATCGCGTCCTTGCCGCCCAATTCGAGTTCGACCGGGACCATCTGCGATGCGGCACGCGCCAAGATGGCCTTGCCGGTGCGCGTGCTGCCGGTGAACATGATCTTGTCCGGACGCTGGTCGATGAGCGCGGCACCGACCGCTCCGTCGCCATAGACGACGCGCACCCAATGGGGCGCGAACTGCGCCTCGGCGAGCAGGTCCTCGAGCAAGCCTTCGAGCGGCGTCCACTCGGAGGGCTTGTAGAGCACCGTATTGCCGCAGACGAACGACAGGGCGATCGGCGCGATTGCTTGGTAGAAGGGGTAATTCCACGGCGAGATGACGAGCACCGTGCCGAGCGGCTCGAACCACAGTTCCGACTTCTTGCCCATCAGCACGATCGGCGTGTGCACCTTGCTGGGCGCGAGGAACTTGGGCGCGAACTTTTCGGTCCACGCCAACACGTCGAGAGCTCCGAAGATCTCCGAGACGAGGGCATCCGAACGCGACTTGCCGGTGTCCTTCTGGATGCGGTCGATGATCTCTTCACGGCGGCGCAGAATGACCCGGCGCAACTCGGCCAGGTAGGCGATGCGCTGCTCCAGGCTCAAGCGCGTCAACGACGCGGCACCGGCGCGCGCCTGCTCGGCGGCGGTCTTGGCGATCTCTTCGGGCGTGGCGCTCATGCGGGTTCCTTGGTGCAGCGACTGTCGGTGACGATCTTGGCGTCGTAGCCGATGGCCGGCAGAATGCGCGGCTCCCGACCCAGATCCGAGTAATAGAGGCTCATGACGACGCCCTTGATGCCGAGATTGACCATGCGGCAGGCGGCACCCAGCGGGCCGGGCAGGTGGCGATCGTGTTCGCTCACCCACAGGATGGCGCGCACCAGCGGCCCCGGCAGCCAGCGGAAGATCGTCAGCAGCAGCTTGACGCCGTCGCGATCGAAGTCGGTCATGTAGGCCAACATGCGATCGACTTGCTCCGGCGAACCCGATTGCGAGAACCGCGGCAGTACGTCGTCGCCGGGGACGACGATGTCGCCGACTTTGACCAGTCCGCGCATCTGCGTGGGATTGAGGTACTGGGAATCGTTCATGCGCGTGCGTCCGCCAGGATCTGCTCCGTCGCCTTGAGCGACAGCGCCATGATGGTCAGGGCCGGGTTGATGCCCGGAGCGTTGGGAAAGATGCTCGAGTCGGCCGTGTAGATGTAGCGCGAGCCGTGCAGATGGAAATCGGGCGCCACCACCGAGCGCGAGGCGTCGACGCCCATGCCGCAGCCGCCCATGAGATGCAGGCTGACGGCGATCTTGCCCGAGACGATCTCCTTGGCTCCGGTCGAATGGAAGATGTTGTGAATGGCGCGCAGGCCGTTGTCGCGGCGGCGACGATCCTCGGCATTGAGTGACTTCTCGACGACCGCCGAGCCGTTGCGCGCGAGGCGGATGCGACCGGGGTTGGTGTCGCGCACGCAGACCTCGATGCACGCCATGTACGACAGGCGGCGCATGTAGGAGAGGTGGCTCTTGCCGAATCCAGGCACCAGCATCGCGATGGCGCCGGGCGGGGCATAGACGTTCTCCAGCTTGAAGCCGCTGCGGCGAAAGTTCGGTTCCGCCGATTTGAGCGACTGCAACGGGCCGCGGTGCGCGTCGACCGGTTCGCGATAGAGCCCCAGCTCCATGTACTGCGGGTGACTGAAGAAGTTGTGGCCGAGGGTCGGATGCCGCTTGGCGAAACCGGAAGCCAGTAGCAGCTTGGTGTTGCCGATCGCTCCGGAGGCCAACACCAGCCGGCGGCCACGGAAGATGTCCTCGCGGCCGTCCGCGTGCTTGCCGTACACCCGCACCCCGTCGCCGTGCTCTTCGACCTGCGTCGCTTCGAACTGGGTCACCAGGGTCAAGCCGGCGGCCAGCGCCTGCGGCACCATGGTGACCGCCATGCTCTGCTTGCTGTCGATCGGGCAGCCCCAGAGACAGACGATGCAGTCGTTGCCGTCTTCGTAGCGGCAGTTGCGTTGGGCGCGGCGCAGCGGGGCGTAGCGGTAGCCGTTGTTTTCGAAGCCCTGGCGGAAGATCTCGGCGTTGCGGTTGCGCCACTCGGTCGGAATGATCTCGAGCCCGATCGAACCCTCGGCCTTGGTGTACCACGGGTCCATGCTGGTCGAGTCGAAGTAGCTGACCCCGGTAGCGGCGCGCCACGAATCGAGGGCATCGTCGTCGAAGCGGTCCATCAGGGCGCCGTTGACGACCGAACCACCGCCGACGACACGCGGTCGCAGCAGGCCGATGCTGGCGTCGTGGTTCAGCTCGATGCCGCCGCCCCAGTACAGTTGGGCGTTGGCATCGACTTCCTTGTTCGGATAGCTGCGGCTTTCGAAGCGCTGACCGGCTTCGAGTGCCAGACAGCGCAAGCCCGCCTCGGAAAGATGGCGGGCGAGGAAGCCCCCGGAGGTGCCGAGACCCACCAGAATGACGTCGTAGACGTGGTCCGTCGCGCTCATGCAACCGACGTTCTTGCTGCAAAGGCAGCGGCTTGTCCAGGCAACCGCGGCTCAACGGCGCGGCAGACGCGCCTGCCGCGTCGCGCCGCACAACTCGCCCCAGACGCGGCGCAGTTCGTCCCCCAAGGTGTCGGTGCGGTGCCACGCCGCGCTCTCCGCGTCGACCCCGAGAAACAGCGTGCCGCGGTAGACATGCGCCGCGATCGACAGGCCGGGCCGCCCGAACACGGGGGCAAACGGGTAGGCCGCTGCGATCGGGGCGCCGGCGAACGAGCGCACGCGCGCACTGCCCGGGCGCGTCAGGTGAACGACGTCGCCGTGACCCCACAACTCCGCACCCGCGGCGGTCGCCAACGGCTCGGGCAGGGTCGCAAGCCAGCGGGCAAGCCAAGCGTAGGCGCGCAGTCGCAGCCGGGGCTCATCCGCTCGCGTGCGTTCCTTGACCCGTTCCAGGTCGTCGACGAGGTGCGCGCCGGTGCGTGGCAAGCGCAGGTCGGTCGTCGCCTCGGCAGGGAGCGTGTCTCCTTCACCTGGCGGAACCGAGCGCGGCAGCCAGCAAGTGATGGCCTCCTGCTGTTCCTCCGCCGGCGCGAGCGCCGTTCCAAGGAGGGTCAGTAGGAGATCCGATTCCGTGGCGGCGAGTGTCTTGGCGACCCGTACCAGTTCAGGCACCGGAATCGCCAGGACCGTCAGGCGTCGCGAGCGACGCCGCGCCTGGCGGACCAAGGCGGACGTATCGGGGCGAAAGAGCCCGACCGCTTGCCCGAGCGCCCGAGTGCCGAAGGCGAGGAGATCGCGCCCCGTGGCCACCGGGGCACGCAGCACCTGGCCTACGAGGCGGCCGGCGAACTCGGTATCGGCTGGGGCGTCTTCCAGGCGAAACTGCGCCGCGCGCCACAGCAGCGCATCGGGCGTCATCAATCGGGGCGTGCGGCTCCGCAGGTCGGGTGCCTCCGCCGTGGCGGTGGCATGCCCGGTGAGCAGGTCGAGCAGACGACTTGGCCCGAGTCCTTGCGTGGCGCTCGGATGAATCTTGAAGAACACGACACTGGTGCGGTCGGCGAGACGGGGTGCCAGGTAGACGTCCCACAGGGGACGGTCGCGCGGCAGCGGCGCCAACCACTTGGCGCGCAGCGCCGCGAGGACTCCCGGTAGATCGGCGTCGCGCACGGCCAGGTCGTGCACGTGCGACGACAGGTCGAAGCGATCCTCCCGGATCCACTCCGGCGGGGCCGCCGCGAGGGGCACCTCGACGACGCGCTGGCGTAGCCGCGGTAGGAGTTCGACCAGGTCGGCGCAGGCGCTGGTGACGGCCTCGCGCCCGGGCCAGCTCTTCAGGACCAGTAGGAGGCCGACGCTGGCGCGGCAGGCGTCGACCGACTCGAGCACCCAAGCGAGCGAATCGCCGGGCGACATGCGGTCGGCCCAGCGTCGCGGATCGGACATCGGCGAGATCCTCCACGCCGTGGCATCGGGACGCCGGATCAGCGGCAGCCGAGCAAGCCGTTGGTCACGGCGGTGACGATTTCCTCGACGGTGACTTGGCCGTCGCCATTGGCGTCGCCGGCGGTGCAACCGTCGAGCGGAGCGGTGCCGAGGGCGATGCTGACGGTGGTGACGATTTCGTCGACGGTGACCGCGCCGTCACGGTTACAGTCGCCGCGACAGGGGATGGCTGTGGCGGTCGGGGTTGGCGTCGGCGTCGGTGTCGGCGTTGCGGTGGACGTCGCGGTCGGAGTCGGCGCGGTGACGACGTCGACCGCACCATCGACCCCGGTGGCACTCGCAATCGGGGCGCCGGTGAGATCGGCGACGATCTGTCGGCTGACGCTCAAGGCGTAGCGGCCGAGGTCGGCATCGCCCGGAATCGCGATGTTGCACGAGAAGAGAACGGTCCCGTCGGGGATCGCGTTGACCGGAAAGGTCGGGAACACGGCGGCGAAGACCACGTTGCAATCCGCGCCGGTGCAGCCGCGCGGGCGGAAGACGAAGGTGCCGGCGACGTCGGGCAGGCTCGGATTGACGGAACAGTCGGGGGTTCCGTCTTGGCGTGCCGCGATCGGCGCGTGGGTCGGGTCGAAGCCGATGTCGGCATTGGCGGCGCTGACGGAGAAGGAACCCGTGCGCAGCTGGATGGCGGCGACGATGGTGTCGCCCGGGCTACCGCTGACGGTCGGCGCGACGACTTGCGGCGCGACCGAGGCCGTCGGGGTTTCCGTCGGCGCGGCGGTGGCCGCGGGCGTCGCGGTTTCGGTCGGGGGCTCGGTGGCACTTGCCGTGCGGGTGCGCGTGGGGGTGCGGGTACGCGTCGGGGTGCGGGTCGACGTCGACGCGCGGGTCGACGTCGGCACGGGGGTGAAGGTGTCGGTAGCCGTCGGGGTCGGCGTTCGGGTCGCCGTCTGCGTCGGCGTCGGTGTGTGGGTCGCAGTCTCCGTCGGCGTCGGCGTCTCGGTCGGGGTCGCCGTCGGCGTGGCTGTCGAGGTCGCCGTCGGCGGTAACGTGCCGGTATTGGTCGGCGTCGGCGTCTGCGTCGGGGTTGCGGTCGGCGTCGAAGTGGGCGCCACGGCGAGGGCCTCCACGGCGCCGATATCGCAGTTCGCGCTCAGGTCGCCGTCGCCGTCGGCCGGCCGGATGCGGCCACGCTGGTCGTAGGTCGGGCAGTTGGCGTCGTCGCCGCGGTCGATGGCCGGACTCCCTTGAAGCGGATCGTGCGTCGGGCTGTTGCCGCCGGTGAAGTTGAGCGCGGCGAGTTGGGGATTGACCCCGCTCCGATCGGTGGCTTCGCCGAAAAGGCAGCTGATGCCGGACTCGATGTTGTAGCCGAGGGAGGTGGTTTCGCTGCCGGCGCAATTGCCGCTGGCGGCGCTGTTGGCGAGGATGCTGCTGGCGACGGTGGCCGATCCGAGGTTGTGGATCGTGTTGCCGGAGCCGCCGGCGGTGTTGCCGTAGAGGGTCGAGCTGCGGATCGTCACGCTGGAGCCGGCGGTGTTGGCGATGGCGCCGCCGCGATCATCCGCCGTGCAGCCGGAGATCGTGGTGTTGCTCAGGCTCAACGAGGCACCGTCGACGTTGGCGATGGCGCCGCCGAAGTTGGCATTGCAGGTGTGGAAGGTGACGGCCGAGATGGCGAGTTCGCCGCGGTTGCGGATGCCGCCGCCGGCGTCGGGCACGATGCCGTTGCGCAGGAGGAAGTTGCCGAGGGCGACGCTGGCGCCGGGGTGAATGTCGAAGACACGATCGGTGGCGGTCGAGTCGATGGTGATGCGGCCGGCCCCGGAGCCGAACAGTTCGAGATCGCCTTTGATGTCGAGATCGCCGGTGGCGGCGGCATCTTCGTTGGGACCGGACAGGGTCAATTCGTAGAGCCCGGGTGCGATCGTCGCCGGCAGGTCGATGGCGTCGGCTCCCGGCAAGGCGTTGGCCTCCTGCACCGCGGCGCGCAGCGTGCATCCGCCGATGGCGCTGGCGCAGATGCCGTTGCCCGGAGCGGCGTCGACGGCGTCTTCGATGCTGTCGACACGGAAGGTGGCGGCGGACGCGAGGCTGGGCACCCCGAGTAGGAGGACGGCGAGGAGAGTGAGTCGGGTCCGCCTGGGACGCGACTCATCTTTAGGTAGGGAAACGGCGATCATGGCGAACCTCCCGTTCGGGCGGCGGTAAGTATCCCCACCCGCGACAGGGGGTCAAGGTCGCGCCGCGCGGCCGTCGACGAGGGTTGCGCCGGGCGACGAGCCGCGACTACAAGGGCGCCATGGCGACGTTCCGTTGCGAGGAAATCGAAGAGGCTTTCCACCACTACTGGCGCGCCGGTGCGGTTGGCGAGAACTGGGATGCCTGGGCGGATACGTTCACCGAGGACGCCTTGTACGTGGAGCACGTGCTCGGCTCGATGCAGGGGCGCGAGGCGATCCGCGCCTGGATCCAGCCGATCATGGCGCGGTACCGCGAGCTCTACACGGTCTACGAGTGGCATTCGGTCGACGCCAGCGCCGGCCGGGTGATCGTCTACATGCAGAACCGGCGCGATCACCCGAGCGGCAGCGGGTTCATCGACTTCCCGGGCGTGACCATCCTCGACTATGCCGGTCGCGGCCTGTGGCGGCGCGAAGAGGACTTTTGGTCGGTTCCCGGCGCCACCCAGGCGACGCAGGAGTACGAGGCCGCCCGCAAGCAATTCGACCCGGGGCATCGCGACAAGGGGACCCGCCTGGACTGGGGCAAGGGCCCCGAATGGACCCGCGGCGGCCCAAGCTACGCCCAACGCCGCCCGCTCTGAGTTGAGGATTCCCTCTCCCCCCCGGGGAGAGGGCAAGGGTGAGGGGCCCCAACTAGACCCGCTTCGGGACGATCAGCTCGATCACGTGCCCATCCGGATCCTTGACCCAAAGCTGCCCGTTGTCGCGACCGGTCCCCAGGATCTCCAACCCAAACGTCTCGAGGTGGGCCACCGCCGCGTCGTAGTCGTCGACGGCAAAGGCCGCGTGGCGTCCCAGCGGGTTCAGCGCGCCCGGCGGCGTGCCGACGTCCATGTCGGACGGCACCTGCAGCAGATGCACCTCGCCGGCGCCGGCTTGGTACCAGGCGCCGGGGAAGCCCAGATTGGGACGGGCGATCGGCACCAGGCCGAGCACGTCTTCATAGAAGCGGCGCGAGCGTTCCAGGTCGGCGACCGGGAACGACATGTGGTGGGCCCGAGCGGCAATGGTCATGGGCGGGCTTTAGCAGAGAGCCGCCCGCCGCGTCATCCATCGGAGCGCGAGGTCGAGGCCATCGACGGAAGGCGGGTGCAGCGCTTGGAGCTGCGAGCGAATTACGGCAGGATGCGCCCGCGTCGCCGCCAAGCGGCATCCCACCGCGGAAGCCCCCGTAGCTCAGTCGGATAGAGCACAGGATTCCTAATCCTGGGGTCGCGCGTTCGATTCGCGCCGGGGGCACTTTCCGATCCGCTTTCACGTACCGCTCTCGGGCCACCGGCCCGAGAGGATCGTAATCTGCATGTTGGGAATCGCACCCAACGCCGAAGGCGTTGTGCCCCGTAGCCCAGGGTTGGCGCGTAGCGCCTACCCTGGGTGGACTCACCACCACGACGGGAGGATGCGACCGGCGCCATCGCCCCTAGTGGTGTCGTGCTACCGCTCCAACGATGGCCCCCGGGCGGCGCCGGCGTTCGGCGCCTTGCTCGAGCCTGCATCACTGCGGGTGTGGACAAACGCCGCGTGATTCGCCTACGGTACCCGCCCGGAGGCGTTTTCGATGGCTCTGCTCAAACCTTCCGGCGCCGATGCCGTGCAGGCGGTCGCCGCACTCGCCGCATGTAACCCCTTCGTCACCGAACGCGCCGCCTGGATGGCTCGCGCTCTTGGCCCCGCCTACGTCCCCTTTGGTCCCGTCTGGCACGCCGACGGTGATGCCTTCCTCGCCGACCCCAACACGCCGCTCCTGCGCCAACGGGTCGAACAGCTCGCGGCTGAGGTGCGCCAACGGCTCGTCGCCGGGATACGCGGCGACGAACGCGAATACGACGCCTACCGCGGCTTGGTTTCCTACCTCCTGTGGCTGCGCTACGAGGACGACTGGTACTACTTGATGCCCCACGTCAGTGCCGCCGGTGGGGTCCCGAAAGTCGCCGAGGTCTATGGCCGCTTCGCCGACGACGCGCTCGAGTTCCTCAAGCCACTCCCCGGTCCGGCGCCGGATCCGCCCCACCTGTTCGCCCTCGGCTACCAACTGCGACGCGCCTTCGACCACATCTTCCGCCGCATCTACGGCGGCTCCCGCCCGGCCGCCGAGCTGCGCGCCCGCGTCTGGGAGTCCCTCTTCACCTTCTCCGCCCAGCGCTACCGCAGCACGCTCTACCGTCGCATGCGCGACATTCCCACGCTCATCACCGGCGAGTCGGGCACCGGCAAGGAACTCGTCGCCCGCGCCATCGGCCTCTCCCAGTTCATTCCCTTCGATGCCGACCGCAAGACGTTCGTCGCCGACCCCGGCACCAGCTACTTCCCGGTCAATCTCTCCGCCTGCCCGCGGGACCTGGTCGAGTCGGAAATGTTCGGGCACCGACGTGGTGCCTTCACCGACGCCGTCGCCGATCGTGTCGGCTGCTTCGAACGCTGCGGCAACTACGGCACCGTCTTTCTGGATGAAGTCGGCGACCTCGACCCCTCCGTCCAACTCAAGCTGCTGCGTATCCTGCAAGACCGCCAGTTCCACGCCGTCGGCGACAACGACCCGCGCCACTTCGCCGGCAAGATCGTCGCCGCCACCAACCGCGACCTCGAAGAAGCGATCCGCGCCCATCAGTTTCGCGCCGATCTCTACTTCCGCATCTGCGCCGATACGATCCACACCCCCTCGCTCCGCGAACAACTCGCCGACACCCCGGGCGACCTGCGTAACCTCGTGACCGTCATCGCACTGCGGGTGGTCGGTGCTGAAGATGCTCCCACTCTCGTCGACGAGGTCGAGCAATGCGTCGAGCGCGACCTCGGCCGCGACTACGGCTGGCCCGGCAACATGCGCGAGCTCGAGCAGTGTGTCCGCGGTGTCGTCGTGCACCGTCACTACCGACCGCACGGAAGTCGCGCCGTCGGCGACGAGCTGATGCAGGAGATTCGCTCGGTCGGGCTCACGGCCGAGCAGCTGCTGCAACGCTACGTCGCCATCGCCTACGCCAAATACGGCAGCTATCGCAAAGTGAGCGACCGCCTCGACTTACGCCGTGCCCGAGTCCAAGCACTCGCCGAAGCTCCCGTCGACGCCGGCGACGCCACGAACAGCTCGGGCCATCCATGCGACGAAGACCTGGACTAATTGCGATTGGTCATCACGGAATGATCCTGACCTGCCGTCACCCGAACGTAGAGGAAAAGGGGCGCGCAGCGCCCCGGAGCGCCGAGTTGTACTCGGCGTGCCCGTTGCGGGTCGACGGAGACGTATCGCGAGCATTCTTGCTCCGAGATCCGAGTTGCTTTCCTGCGGATCGCGGGAAGGATGGAGGCGGGGCGCGCCCGGCGCCGGGCGCCGGGCGGTGTCGAGTGCAACTCGACACTCCGGCAGCCCGGGAATCTTCTCAGGAGGAAAGGAGACACGGAGTGGTGCGGGAATGCACGGAATTTCGTGGGGTTCCGTGCAAATCCGACTTCTCCGTGTCTCCGCGCCTCCGTGCTGAACCGTCGTCGTGAGGTGTCGGAGCTGCAGTTCACGGCGCGTGCTTCAGGCCGCCTTGGGCGTCTCGTGCGACTCGCTCACGCCCGTCGTTTCCGGTTCCTCGGCGGTCGCCGTCCGCTTGTTCTTCGCCGGACCCCCGAACAACGCGACGTACAGCGTATCGCTGCCATCGTACGCGGCCAGCCGGGCGCTGTACTTGAGAGCCTGCAGGGCGGCGTCCCACTGGGCCGCCTGCTTGTCGCGTTCGAGGCGGGCGGCCTTCTCTTCGGCGATCATGCTGGTGAGGACGGGAACCGCGTCGGCGAGTTCACTCGCCGCGGTATCGACCTCTTCGAGCGTGGCGAGGGTAGCCGGCGACAGGTTCGGGTCACGACGCATCGTGGCGGTGAGGTTGAGGGCGACGCGCTGGCGTTCGCTCGGTTTGAGTTCGGCCAGACGCGACGGCGACGGCGCGCCGTAGGACGAGAACGGGTTGCTGCGCGGGTGACCGTCGACGATGAGGGCGACGACAGTGGCCTCGAGCTTGGCGTTGAGGTTCTGGCCGGCCTCGGTGATGCGGCGGTTGGCGAGGTCGAAGCGCTGTTGCACATCGTCGACGTGCGCCAGCCACGTCAGGTAAGCCTGGTGCGCGGCGCGGAAGACGTCGAGACGGTCGCCGATCTTGCTGGTATCGAGACCCTCGGCGAGGTGGAGGATGGTGTTGCCGACTTCCTGACGGCGAGTCAGGGACTGCATGATGGTACGCTTTTTCATGGAAGAATCCTTTCTTGGTTGGTTCGATGAAGAGGGAAGGGGACTGTCCTCACCGGGGACTGTCCCCGTTTCCGATCGCGGATGGCACACAGCCGGCGCCCAACGGCGGCGCACGTGACCGAGTGCCGGCCAGCAGCGGGCACGAGCGAGAGCAGCAAGCGTGGTTCATGACCACAGGCAAAAGCTATTTGTGTGCCAACCACCCAAGGAAGAGGAGCAAGGCCAATTCGGGCGCAGCACCGGCCCAACGGAGGGGCGAGTGGCTCGCCGGCGAACCACCCTGGCTCGCCAGCGAGCCACCCCTGGGTCAAGAGGCGAGCAGAACGGTGTCGAGCCAGCTCCGGGCGGTGATGCAGGGAAGTGCAAATCCCGTCCGGAGCCTTCGGACGGTCCTTGAGCATCGACAAAACCCATCCGGAGCCTTCGGACGGTCCTTGAGCATCGTCAAAACCCGTCCGGAGGCTTCGGACGGTTCCGGGACGACGTCAAACGATCATCCGAAGCCTCCGAACGGTTCCGGGACGACGCCAAACGATCATCCGAAGCCTCCGGATGGTTCCGGAGCAACGCCAAACGATCATCCGAAGCCTCCGGACGCTTTCGGAGCAACGCCAAATGATCATCCGAAGCCTCCGGACGATGATTTGGCGACACCAAACGACCGCCCGAAGCCTCCGGACGGTCATAGAGTGATGTAAAGTGATCACCCGAAGCCTCCGGACGCTGTGCGAAGGTGCAAAATCACCGCGCGAAGCCTCCGGACGGCTTGGGAAGATGCCAATGAACCACCCGGAGCCTCCGGACGGGTTTTGCGGATGCAGCGGGATTAGATTGCTTGATGCGTACACCGCAGAGGTGTACTTTGGTGGCCGTGATCAATCGGGTCGAGATCGCCAAGGTCGCCCAGAAGCAGTTGGAGAGAGTGCCACGGCACATCGCGTTCAAGCTTCTCATCTGGGTGGCTGCCGTCGAGGACGATGGGCTTGAGACCGTCCGCAGGGTGCCGGGATACCATGACGAGCCACTTGCTGGGGTTCGGACTGGCCAGCGGTCGATTCGCTTGAGCCGAAGCTATCGAGCCATTTACGAGATTAAGCAGGACCAGGTGAAATTCGTTTCGATCGAAGAGGTCAGCAAACACGACTACTAGAGGCCGAGACAGCGATGAACAGGAATAACAAGAGCGACGCAATGAAATTTCTCGAAGAGGTCGCCGGTGGTCCACTGACGTTCGGGCGCGCGATCGAGTCCGTTCGTAAGTGCGACGAGATCACGCAGGATGCCTACGCCAAGCGGCTCGGAATCTCGAAGTCGCACCTGTGCGATATCGAGAAGGGCCGCAAGACCGTCAGTCCCGAGCGTGCCGCCAAGTGGGCCAACATCCTCGGCTACCCGGAATCCGTCTTCGTGCGGCTCGCCCTGCAAGGCGAGTTGGACGCCGCAGGCTTGCGCTATCGAGTCGAGATCGCCGCCGCGTAAGGCGGGCGATCCCGGGGTCGATCCCGGGGTCGGACCACTTGAAGAAGTAGCTCAAATCCTTGAACAATCTGTCTCCAGGAAGTGCGATTTTTGAGCTTGGGGCGCCTGTTTCGACCCTGAAAACAGTGTCCAAGTGAGAAAGGAGCGCAGGGAGCATGCCGCGAGCGAACCGGATCCACGCGCCCGGTCTGGTCTGGCACCTCACCCATCGGTGTCATCAACGACGGTTCCTGCTCAAGTGCGCCCGCGATCGACGCGCCTGGCGCAACCGCCTCTTCGAAGCGAAGCAGCGCTTCAACCTCTGCGTGCTCAATTACACGGTCACC
Source organism: uncultured Binatia bacterium (SeqCode) (assembly GCA_964524885.1). Taxonomy (GTDB): domain Bacteria; phylum Desulfobacterota; class Binatia; order HRBIN30; family HRBIN30; genus CALJUJ01. The sequence continues at coordinate 188,575 of CAZGEJ010000001.1, read as the reverse complement.
TCGAACCATGTGCACCTGATCGTGCGCGACCGCGACCAGGGCGAGATCGCCGCAAGCATGCAGTACCTCGAGGGCTGCGCGGCGCAGGACTTCAATCGACGCAAGGCACGCTGCGGAGCGTTCTGGAGCGATCGCTACCATGCGACGGCGGTCGCGACCGACGCCCACCTCGCCCGCTGCATCGTTTATGTTGATCTCAACATGGTGCGGGCGGGCGCCGTGCGCCACCCGGCGGAATGGGCGTACGGCGGCTACCACGAGATCCAGGGAATCCGGAAGCGCTACACCATCGTCGATCGCGCCGCACTCGCTGCGTTGCTCGACGTCGACCTTGCGGACCTAGCACCGACCCATCGCGAGTGGGTAGAGGTCGCGCTGCGCGAACGACGGACCAACCGGGAGGCATACTGGAGCGAGAGCGTCGCCGTGGGAGGGCGGGGATTCCTCGAGCAGGTCCAGGAATCGCTCGGTCACCGCGGCAGGCACCGGCAGATCGAGCAGTGCAACGACACCTTGTTCCTCCGCGAGCCCCCCACCCCTTACGACGTATCTTTCGTGGCAGAAAACGGGTTCTAAGCGCCATTTTCCAGCCCCGAAACGGACGTTTCCGTTGGGATATCCGAGACTTGCGATGGTCCGACCCCGGGATCACCCCGGGATCCGACCCCGTTCAGCTGCAGTAGTGAGCGTGCGTTCGGCGCCACCGCTCACCTTGGTGGTCAGTAGCAACTGATACGCGTCGTTCGGCAACAGCTTCGGATCGAAGGTGACGCGTACTTCCTGCAGCGCCCCGGGCGCTGCAGGCCATCAGTTGTGCTTGACCACCGTGGGTGTCTTGGTAGTGGGCACTTGCGGTGCATTGACGTAGACCCAGCTGGATGACGCGGTGCCGTCGCCGATGCCGAACAGGAAGTCGCAGGTGGTGGTCAGGTCGATCCATCTCTAGCCCTTGTTTCTTCGAGCAGCTCGCAGCTCGCGGTGTCGCGATGCTAAGGCGTTGATCGCCCCAGCAACCGCGCGTATGTCTTCTTCACTTGATGCGTCGACCGAAAAGTTGTCGGCTTCGGTGTCGAAGAACAATCGTTTCAGGAGCATTCGATCATTCTTGAGGAATTGGCGAACCCTTTTCTCAACACCGCTATTCGAGCGGCAGCCAAGAAGGTGAGTCATATCACCGAAGATGGTCCACACGCGTGCGTCTTCAGTTGGTAGAAAAACTCCAACCTCCCCGACTTTGATCGCCGGAAGAGTAGGTGTTGCTTTCTTGGCGACCGCTTCGTAGTGGACGAGGACGTCTGGCCTGAGGCGTCGAAACTGATCTACAGCCAAAGTTAGTGAACCATCGTCCGAATCAATCGCGAGCTTACGCAACCTCGGCATTTCCAGGAGCACGGAGAGGTCTTTATCGTCGATCAGCACGTTTGCTACATGCAACGATTCCAGAGTCTTACATCCTTCCAGGGCGCGAAGCGAGTCAATGCGTGAAGACTTTTGCGCGAAGAGCTTCAGTTGCGTGAGTTCAGGAAGCTGCTTTAGAAAAGAGACGTCGGACAGCTCGGGGATACTAAGAGACAGGATAGCGAGGCGAGGCAACGCACAAAGCGGAGTCAGATCATCGAGCGGCATCTCATTTGTAATCACAAACTCCTCGAGTCCCATGAAGGACTCAATTCCTGAAAGACTGTTGAGTTTGCCCGAGATCTTCAACCGGCGAAGACTCCGCCAACTACTGAAGGGGCGCAAGTCTTGGGCATTGAAACGATGCAATTCGGCATCTTCGAGCTTCGTGCAGGTTCGTAGAGACTTCCACCCCTTAAGAGCAAAGTTTCCCAGTCCACCAGGGGAGATCTTGAGTCGCCGCAATTCCGGTAGTGTACCAAGCCCTCGCAGCGAGTCACCCCGTCGACTGGAACGAATTTCTAGTTCTCTTAGATTGACTAGCGACGATATGGAGCTCAAGCCTTCGAGGCAGTTTCGGCTGATCGTCAGCTGCATCAGCGTCTCCTTAGGCAATGCCGCTACATCAAGTAACGAATCATTGCACGCCATCCCAGCAAAGAGTGAAGCAAGGCATGGTAGGTTGCGGAGCGTTGCTCCATCTGGGACTTGCGTTTCATGCAGCAAGATCAGCTGCCTGACTGTAGGGATAGGACTGTGCGCGCGAACGATCGTCGACGCAACGACCGATGTTACATCCGGAAATTGCTGCAGGACATCGAGCGAAATGACCGGTTCAATGCACCACGACTCTGGATATCCCGCCGCGAGCACCTGGCTGTCGCCTGGCATCACTGCTTCAATGGGCACGATGCGCAACTCCTCAACCGTGTCCTCGCCGTTTCGCTCGAAAGTTCGCGGAACTATTTCCGATGGGCGGGTTAGGCGATCTGCGCCACTGGGGAGGGTGTCCCAGAATCCAAGTTTTACGTTTGTCACTGCATGTCCTTACGATTCGCGGAATATCATGCCAAATTCACGGTATAGGAAGATCATCCAGATGATTGATGAAACGAAGTATCTGGTTGACCTAGCCCAGCCGCAATCCGCGTGCCGTTGCAATTGTCCTAGCCGGGACATTCCGCTCGGGTTCCGCTCGGGGTCGGACCACTTGAAGTAGCTCAAATCCTTAAACTCCAGGAAGTACGATTTCGGAGCTTAGAGCGGCTGTTTCGACCCTGAAAACAGCGTCCAAGTGAGAAAGGCGCGCAGAGAGCATGCCGCGAGCGAACCGGACCCACGCACCCGGGCTGGTCTGGCATCTCACGCATCGGTGTCATCAACGTCGGTTCCTGCTCGAGTGCGCCCGCGATCGACGCGCCTGGCGCAACCGCATCCTCTCCCTCCTCATGTGGAATTAGTGATTGGTGTTAGTGTTGGTGTTGGTCGACTTGGCAGCCCCACCAACACTAACACTCACACTAGTCACCATTCTCTTCCTAGCCGGGCATCCGCTGCTTCGTGCACGCGGACCGTACTCTCCCTCGTCGCGTAGGGAAATCGGTCTTCCTCGTCCGACGCGTCTCCACCTTCCCGAATCCGCGCGCCTTGCCGTGCACTCAGGGCGGGGTGCAGGCTCCGCTGTTGATTGCGATGCAGTCGAGCGTTTGCTGGCACGACTGGAGACACACAGGTGCGAAGCCGTCGCAGTCGGCAACGCAGCGCTCGGCGCTGTAGTCTTGGCCGACCATGCATCCGAAGATGCACTGGCCATCGTTCCTGCAATCGATGGCGCAGGCGTTGAAGCATTGCGCCTTGACGGACGGTAGGACGGGTGTCGTGGTCAAAGCGACACAGCCACGGACGGCGCGAATCGCTTGCCCGATGTTCGCTGTGCCGGTCTTGGTGCCGCCGTCCGCGAAATCGATCAGGCTCGTCGATCGCCCCAACCAATAACCGTAAGGCGCCGTACAACTGCAGGTCGGATCGGTTCCACTGCACGTCGGCACGCAGTTGTTGTCGAAAGCCGAGGCGATGCACGGCCCTCCCGAACCGCACCCGGGTGCGCTCAGGTCGACGAGACTCTGCAGTTCCTCCCCTGGCAACCGCCAGGTGTCGTGTCCGGCGAAGGATGTGTCGTTGAGTTCGGTGAGGAACGAGGTTTGGGCACTTCCTGTACTACCCGCGGTGTAGAGGTTGTCGGCGTCGTGCGGGTTGGCGCAGCTGGCGGGCATCGTACCTTCCGAGTTCGGGCACTCGGCCCCGACACCGTCGAAGGCGTCCTTCTTCTCCCAAACGAGACAGGTCTGGCGATCCGTCACCGTACCATCGGCGTTGTCGACGAAGCGCGGCGTCGGTGACGAGGTGATGCTGCATTGCCCGGCCGGGCATTGCAGGTCGAACGCACAGGCGCGAACCGGCGCAGCGCAGAGGCCGTTGGTGCACGTCTGGCCTTGCGCACAGTGCGTTTCGTCCGCGCAGGTACAGGATCCGCTGTTGCACGTCTGGCCGGAAGCGCACTGCGCGTCGGCGGTACATTGGCAAACGCCGCTGGTGCAGGTTTGTCCGGTGGGGCAATGCGTGTCGGCGGAGCAGACACAGGTGCCCGCCGGCGTGCAGGTCGCGCAGATGCCGCCCTCACAGATCATCGGCTCGAGGTTGTCGAGTCCCGCATCACAGGTGGAGCCATCGGGCCGGGGCTGATTCTGGCAGAGGCCGTCGATGGGGTCGCAGCTACCTTCGAGATGGCAGACATCCCCGGGGCAGGTCGCGGGGCAGCAGGGCGGCGCCGATCCCAGGTCGCAACAGAGGCCCGTGCTGGCCGGCTTCTCGCTGACGAAGAGTTTCGCGTCGTTCTTTCCGATGGAAGCATCGGCACCGAACAGGACGTGGTAACTGTCGCCGCCACCGAGATCGACACGCACGCAACCACGCGCAACGGCATTCGGAGGCAGGACGTCGATCGCGCCCGTCTTGCCGGATGCCTTCGCCAAAAGCTGGAACTTGCCTTTGCTGGACCTCGTGATCTTCAAACGCCGCACAGGCGCGTTGATGCCGTCGGGGTCGCTGTAGCTGAATCCGGAGGCTGTCTCCTTCCAGAGTGGCTTGCCCTTCGAGTTCGTTCCCTGGGGCAGCGCGTAGGTCTGACTACCGGAGGCCGTGCCGTCGGTGAACACGGAGATGGTCGCCCCGTTCGACGTCGGATCGCCGGCGATGGTCGCAGCGCTCTCGGTCTCATTGACCTGGACGCTCCATTGCCGGCCGGCAGGATCCCCGCCGGGACGCTGATCCTTGAGGATCAGTTTCCGGCCTTGGAGCAACTGGTGACCGGCTTCGGCCGATTCGACACTTGAAAACAGGCTCAACAGCGTGACGGCGACGACTCGAGCGATCTTCACGGGAAATCCCTCTCCGCACTAGGTTTCAACCAAGAGGAATCGAACTCTCGCGGAGCACATTCGGGGGAATCTCACGCGTCCCCCCCATGTAGCTCGTCTGGTGTAAGTGCAGGCAACCGCTGATCTGGTTTGATCGGATCAAGATCAGCTCGTCCGTCGATACGACCCGATCCGAATTGCCGTCACAGCAGGCGGGCGGCGAGTCGACAGCCAAAGCAAGACCCGGGATGCAGGCGTCGAATTCAGCCTGAGTCACCCTTCCATCTCCGTCGCAGTCACCCAGGCAGGCTAGGCGCGGGCAGCCCCCGAGGGCGTTGCCGATCGCCTGCACGATACAGTCCACCGCGACTCCGCCGCTTGGGCAGGCGCCACAGGAACACGTGAGGCCGCCCGTCAGTCCGCCCGTCGCCAGCTTGGTGATTTCGTCGACGGTTACCGCGCCGCTGCAGTCGCAGTCGCCTGTGCAGTCGATGGCGCCGGCCGGCGCGACCAACAGGCTCAGGGAAAGTCCGATCACACGCAGCTTCATGGGTGCCTCCCAGGACAATCGTTTGTCGTGCGCTTTTCCCCCGTAACACAGTAGAGTGCGGTTCGGAAGGTCAAACCTATATTCGCAGTGATCGTCGGCGGACGAAGGTCGGATCTCGCACGCCGGCGACTCGATCCAAGATGCGCCCGCCGCAAGGCTGCGTTCAGCGCAGAGATCGAACCGGCAGGCATCGCATTCCGCCCGGAGCGCGAGCCCTCGCTCTGCTGCGACTGCGCATCCGCTCGGACTTCGTCTGCTCGCCCGAGCCTCGAAGGCCTCGGACTACGCCGGCGCTGTCTCGAAGGCACAGACTTCGCGCAGCACGCCGCGCAACCAGCGGAGCGCCGGGTCGCCGTCGAGCCGCGGGTGCCAGAGCATCGATACCGTGAATTCGCGGGTCGGCACGGGCACGCGGAGCGTCACCAGGCCTTCGCGCAATGCCGCGGTGTGGCGCTGCGGTACGGTCGCCACCAGGTCGGTGCTGCGCGCGAGCGCTAGGGCCGCGGCGAAGCCGCTGACGACACTCGCGATCGGCCGCGAGAATCCGGCGGGCAGGAAAGGGCGCTCCAAGGCGTCTTCCTCGTAGCCACTGCGGGACACACTCACGTGCCGCATGCTCGAGTAGCGGCGGACGGTGACTTTGCCTTCTGCCAGCGGATGGCCGGGCCGCACCGCTGCGACCAAGTGGTCGCGAAACAGCGATTGGGTCCGCAACTCGGGGCTGATCGATGCATCGACGACGGCCGTCTCGAGATCGATGCGTCCCTCGCGTAGCGGCCCGCTGTCCTTTCCGGCCTTCTGCAAGAAGTTCAGGCGCACGCCCGGTGCTTCAGCGGCGACGCGCCGGAGGAGCGGCGGACCGAAGTTTTCGACGAACCCGTCGCTGGTCCGTAGCGTGAAGGTCCGTACGAGAGTTGCCAAGTCGACCGGCTCGACCGGACGCAACATGCCCTGTGCTTCCTGAACCAAGTCGTGAACCCGCGCGCGCAGCAGCTCGGCCCGTGGTGTCGGCACCAGCCCGCGGCCGGCGCGCACGAGAAGCGGGTCGCCGGTGGCGGCCCGCAGACGCGCCAAAGCCCGGCTCATGGCGGAGGGACTGAGGCGCAGTCGGCGCGACGCACGCGCGACGCTCCCTTCGGAGAGCAGGACGTCGAGCGTGATGAGCAGGTTCAAGTCGGGCATGGCAAGAGCCTCCCTCGGCGTGGGCGATACATGGCGTCAGACGCAACTACATACTGCAACCGTTGCGCATTCCGCCAGGTCATTCTTTTGCCTACCCTGCTTCTCGAACCCGAGAAGGAGAGGGAAGCATGACCAACACTCTACAAACCTTCGCAAACGGCATCCGCTCGATCTGGGGCCCGCTGACCAGCGAACTCGTGGCTGGCAGCCGCCAACGAATGGAAGCGCTGGCGGCTGTGTCGCCGATGGAGCCGTGGTTGGCCGAGCTGCAGCGGACGGCCCCAGAGAACCGCGAACTCCTCCGCGATCCCGAACACGGCTTCGTCCTGCTGGCCCATACCGAGAGCGCCGGCCTGTTCCGGCCGCCGCACGATCATGGACGGGCCTGGGTCGTCTACGCCCTGCAGCGCGGCGAGATCGAGATGCGCACGTATGGCCGCGTCGAAGAAGCCGACGGGCAGGTTCGACTGGTCCAGCGCGACAGCACGGTCCTCAGGCCGGGTCAGGCGCTGGCCTACCTGCCGGGTGACATCCACGACACGCGCTGCCTGAGCGATACGGCGCTGCTGTTGCGCTTCACCGAGCGCGATTTGCGGGTCGAGGACCGCATCGAGCGCCGGCTGACGCGGTACGCGCAGCGCGACGGTGCCTGGCGGCCGGTGCAGGCATGACCAGCGTCGCCCTGTCCTTTGAAGTGGCTGCGGGTCCTCTCGTTGGAGCGCGGCGTCGGGCGGCCGTGGCGGCGGTGCTCGCGGCGATGGCGATGGCGGTGCTCGACGCCGGCATGGCGACGATGGCGCTGCCCAGCCTTGCGCGAGCGCTCGAGGTCGCGCCGGCCCAGGCTTTCGTCGTGATCATCGCCTACCAGGCGGGCCTGATCAGCGCTCTGTTGCCGCTGGGCGCGTTGGGCGAGCGCTTCGGCCACCGTCCCGTGTTCACGGCCAGCGTGGCGCTGTTCGCGGTGGCCTCCGCCTGCGGCGCCATCGCGCAAGGTCTGTCCTGGTTGATCGTGGCGCGCTTCGTCCAAGGCCTCGGCGGTGCCGGAATCATGGCGCTGGGCGTCGCGCTGTTGCGCTTCAGCGTGCCGCGGGAACGGCTGGGCGCGGCGATCGGTTGGAACGCGTGGACGGTTGCGCTCGCGTCGGCGGCTGCACCCAGCGTCGGCGCCCTCGTGCTTTCGGTGAGCGGATGGCGTGGGCTCTTTGCCGTCAGTCTTCCGATCGCCGGGCTGACGTTGGCTGCGACCCGAGCCCTTCCTGTCGCGCCGCGCACGGCTGCCGAGGTGGATGGGGTGAGCATGAGCCTGAACGGGCTGATGTTCGCGTCGTTCATCGTCGCGGCACAGATCGGGGTGACGTCCCCGCGTCCCGCGGCCTTGCTGCTCATGCTTTCCGGGCTCGCCTTCGCCGGTCTGATGCAGCGCGAGGCGCCGAAGCACGCGCCGCTTCTTCCACTCGACCTGCTGCGGGGCGCGTCGTTCCGCCTTTCGGTGATCGCGTCCGTTTGCTGTTTCACGGCGCAGGCCGCGGGATTGATGGGGTTGCCGTTTTTGCTGCAGCACGAGCTGCACCTGCCGACCCTCACGGCCGGCCTTTACCTCACCACTTGGCCACTGAGCGTCGCGGTCGCCGCCAGCGTTGCGGGACGGCTCGCGGACCGGATGCCGACGGCCTGGCTCTGTGGTCTGGGTGGAGCTGTCCTTGGCGTGGGCTTGGCTGGGTGCGGCCTTGGGGCGATGGCGCGGCAGCCGCTGACACTCCTGCCGTTCCTTGCGCTCGGAGGGCTGGGCTTCGGGCTGTTCCAGTCGCCCAACAATCGCAACCTGTTCCTGTCGGCGCCGGCGGAGAGGAGCGGCGCAGCCGGTGGCATGCAGGGAACGGCGCGCGTCGCGGGTCAGGTGATGGGTGCGCTGCTGATGAGCCTGCTCCTCGGCAGCGCAGCGATGCGGACGGCGCTGCTTGCCGGTTTCTCCATCGCCGCCGGGCTGGCGTTTGCCGCCGCCGCGGTCAGTCTGCGGCGGCTGCGCGTCTGAGTCGCATGGCGCTGCGGTCACGTCCGTCGCGCAGGGCAGGGGCCGACCGGCACGAGTTGCCGATGGCGCGCGACTTTGGACCGGCCCAGGCGGCGCACGTTGCGCCGCATCGGCGACGCAGGGCGGATCGGCTCGTGTCGCCGCCTGCAGCCGTACGAGCCGCGTACGAGCCCCCGGCAGCATTTCTTTCTTGACCGTGGGAATGCCTTGGAGTACCCGCTAACCCGTGCGGTGGGCTGGCACGGGTCGCGGCCCCGACCAACTAGGAGAGAGGTGATTCATGCGTGGACTTCGGTGGGCGATTTTCGTCGCGTTTTCGTTCGCTTTGGTGAGCCCGGCATGGGCGGCGGACCCGCTGGCCTGCCTGAAGGGGACGGAACCGGAGGTCGAAGGCGATCGAGACGATCTCCTCGACGTGATCTCCGCAGTCGAGGCGGCTTGCCCCTGCAGCGAATTCGATGGCAGCAAGGGCAAGGCGAAGTCGGACTACACGAAATGCGCCGCGGCCGTCGTGACACAGATCGCCGCACAGCCGTTCCCGGAGCTACGTCCGCAGTGTGTGAAGACGGCGCAGAAAATGTTCAAGCAATCGGTATGCGGTCGGAAGCCGAGCACGAACAGCAGGCCGTGCATCTCGAGATCCGTGAAGACCGGGAAGATCAAGTGCGCGATCAAAGCGACGACGAAGCCGGACGGCGTCACCCCGACGACGAGCTGCACCAGCTCGGCGTCGACCACGCGTGTCTCCTGCTCGGCGTACGAACTGTGCCAGTCGGCCGCGGATGGCAACTTCGACGGACTGGTGGCCGGCCCCGGTGACAACGGTGCCTGCTCGCCCCCCTTCGGTCCGTACCGCTACTCGTGCTCCGATTGCTTGCTGTCGCTCGGCGATACGCTGCTCTCCTGCACTTGCCTGGACTTCGCCAGCCAGCCGACCCCGACCTCGCTGTCGCTGCCGTGCAACGGAACCATCGAGAACTTCGGCGGCCAGCTGGCCTGCGTTCCGTAGGTAGCGCCGAAGGCCGGCAACTCGTCGAGTCGGAAGTCGAGTCCAGCGCGCGGCCGGAGGGCGGGGAGAACGCCCTCCGGCTCGCCGCGCCGCACCTGCGTATCGCCCCACAGTTCGGAGTTTCGCCAGCGTGGTGCAGGCGTGAACAGCGGCGCGCCGTGCAACGAAAAAAACGAATGCCCCCGGCGGCACCGGGGGCCCTTGCCGTCTACTCCGCCGACTGCGCGCTCGAAGGGTGCCCGATCGCCGATGCGGTCCGTCTCTATCGTTGGCACTGCGGGCGATTCCTCGCACCCCCTTTCAAAGAAGACGACGTCGAGAGCTGCCTTGCCAAGGCGGAAGCGAAGTTGCTGAACACGGAAGGGGCGTGCTCGCTGACCACGGCGACGGAGTGCCGCGACGACGGCGACTGCCTGATGGGCGAGACGTGCATCAAGGACCTGGCCAAGTACGAGTCCACAGTGGGCAAGTGCGAGGACAAGTTCGAGTCGAAGTGGGCCAAGCTGACCCAGGAGGCGGCGGAGGTGCTCGATCCGTGTCCGGACGGGCTGCTGGCTGCAGATATCCAAGTGATTGTCGACGCGCACGTCGCCTAGGTCGCAGCGCGTCTGGCGGGAGAGTCGCGGTTCGAGGACAACGGCGACGGCACGATCACCGACAAGGACACCGCGTTGAGCTGGGAGAAAAAGGTCGAGCTCGACGGGAGCAGCGATCTCGCCGATCTGCAGGACGCTGACAACCGATACCGCTGGTCGGGGCAGTGTTCGGTGACGACGAGCAAGCGCTGCCAGCCGGATGCGGCGTCGGAGGCCGCCTGGCCTTCCAGGGGGCGTCTTGCGGTGGAGCGTGCACCGACTTGAACGACCCGGGCTGCAGCTGCACCGCCGGTACTTCGGTCGGCTACTGGTCAGCGTCTACCCACGCGACCAATTCGGGCCTCGCGTGGGTCGTCGCTTTCAGCGATGGCTTCGTGGACCCGGACTCCAAGCCGGGCGTGACTGCCTCGGTGCGCGCGGTCCGCGGCGGCTCCTGATCGATTGGGCGACCTCGTCAAGGCAATGGCATTCGCCCGAGGAAGGAACGCATTCTGGCGAGACCGGACGTCGTTCGCTGTAGCTGACGGCTGCGTCCTGAAGGTGATGATCCGCCTGCGATTACCGCTTCGTCTCGATGGTTGCGTTGCGTCGCTGGTCGCCTCTACTGACCCGCTTCAAACCTTTCTGCTTTGCCCGGCGCGATAATATGATGCGCACCACGGGGAGAACCGGGCGTAGGATCGCACACTGAACGAACCTACGGAGCACAGCAGACCCCGCGATCCTTTCGGCGACAGGAGGTGAAAGGCGATAGTAAACCTCGATGAACCGACGTCCGGCTCCAGTCGACGCCAGAACTTGATCGCGAAAGGTCGTGAGGACGACGATCTCCGGCGCCAGCTGCGTTCCGAATGCGGCCGTTGCGATAAAGCAACCTCCTTTCTTTTGGAGAAGTTCGAGCGAGTCAGTCATGTCGTTTGCATGGTGACAGCAATCGCATACCCACCTGTTGTACGAGGTGAGACACTCGCACATGAGCCCCGCATTGTTTTCAGGGTGGTTGTGGCCGCGCCAGAATGCACATGCGAGCAACGAATCCGAACCGCAGTTAGGGCACTTGTCCAGCTGGAACGCCTTGTCGCAGCCCTGACACCTGAGCAAGTGAGGTTTCTGCCAGTTCGTAACACTCCTGGTCGATGCATCACTTGCGGCTCTCAGTGCGTTGATCCACTCATACTTCCCCCCGACTCGAGTTCCTTGACTTGTTTTTCTGATAAGGCATGCATGAACTTCCTCACTCCCTTGAAGTCGAATGCGCCTGTGAGCAATGCGACGATCGGCACCGTTCGTCAACACTCGAGGGCCTGTCGAGTCGAAAAAGCAGCCTGTGTGTCCTCGTGTCAGAGGAGTACGCGGTCGACGCCCTGGGCGACACGAGCTTCTGGAATCTAGTGCCCGTGGACTTCAGCGTCTTGCTGGTGCATCTCGTCCCCGGTGTCTCTGCTTCTGCACCCTCTGCGATCCGCTGAGCGATGCGCAGCTCACCGTGCTCGAATTGTTCGACAGCCGCCGGTCTCGCTCATGTTTGCATCCAGTGAAATGCAGGCAAATTTCTGATTGACAGTATCGATCGAACCGTCCTAAGCACTCCCCGTGCAGGAGGGTTCGGTATGGCGACGAGCCCGAAACCCAAGCTCGCCGAGCAAAACGAGTCTACCGCCCCTCGGGCCATGGTCGACGAGTACTTGTCCTGGCTTGAACGCCGTTTGTGTGGGCTATGTGCAGAGTCCTCGAAGCGATTGGAGTGACGGAACGCCCGGTGTGCGATCGCGTGCCACTGCGATCGGGTGACGGCCGTTGCTGTGGTCTCGAGAACGCCGGTGGTGTGATGCGAGACCGCGGAACGGATGCATGAAAACAGTGCGGCGCGAGGTTGATACGGGAGTTGCCATGAGTGACGATAGAGCATCTACACCGGGTACGGCGCTAGCGGTTTCCGGAGGTGGCTTCCGGGCCACGCTGTTTCATGTTGGCAGCCTATGGCGTCTGAACGAACTAGGTCTGCTCGGTAAGCTGAAGGTCATCACCAGCGTTTCCGGAGGGTCGATCACCGCCGGCTATCTCGGCTACCGCTGGAAGGCGCTGCAGTTCGATGCCTGCGGCCATGCCACCAATCTCACGGCCGTGGTCGTCGACCCGTTGCGCGAGTTCTGTAGTGGCAACTACGACATCTGGGCATCGGTTGCGGGCGCCCTGCCGTTCGTCAGCGGCGGCGATGTCATGGCGCGCCGATATCGCAAAAGGCTATTCGGCGACGCTACCCTGCAGGATCTCCCGGACGAGACGCAGGCGCCCCGGTTCATCATCTACGCTGCCAGCCTGCAGACGGGCGTCAGTGTCCGGTTCTCGAAGGGATTTCTACGTGACTACACGGTCGGCATGATCGCCAACCCGACAGTGTCGCTGGCGGAGGCGGTTGCGGCGTCGAGTGCATTCCCGCCAATGCTGTCGCCGGTCAACATCGACACACGCGATGCCAAGTGGAGTCGGGAAGAAGGCAACGTGCATTTCGGCAATCCCAAGCTCATGAGGAAGATGGCGCTCACCGACGGCGGCGTGTACGACAACATGGGTCTGGAGGCGATCTGGGACCGTTACGAGACCGTATTGATCAGCGATGCCGGCGCGCCGTTCGGTTTCGAGGAGTCGCCATCTTCGAACTGGTTCAAGCTAGCAAGGCGTGTGATCGACATCACCGCTGAGCAGAGCCGGGCGCTGCGCAAGCGCTGGATGTTGCAGGAGTTACGTGCCGGCCGGCGCAAGGGCGCATACTGGGGCATCGCCACCCACATCGACAAGTACAATCTGGGCAACGCCCTGACCAGGGACAATGACCGCACGGGGGCGTTGGCGGCCATGCGCACCCGGCTCAACAGGTTCTCCGAAGCCGAACAATGCCAGCTCATCAACTGGGGCTATGCCTTGGCCGATGCGGCACTGCGCAAGCACGTACTACGCGCCGATCCGGGGCCTGGGCAGTGGCCCTATCCAGTTCACTGCCTGAACTAGAAGAACGGCCATGACGATCGTCAAACAGGACCAACCCGGCGAGATTGGTACCCACGCGCTGGTGATCGGCGTGGGACGGTACCCGCACCTGAAGGGGGGAGAGGGAGTCGAGTTTGCGGCGCACGAGGAGATGGGCCAGCTCGATTCCCCGCCGTTCTCGGCAGCGCAGTTCTCGGAATGGCTGCTGAAAAGCTACCGCAATCCGAGACGCCCCTTACGATCTCTCGATGTGCTCATCTCGGGCCCGGACGCGAACTATCCTGCGCTCGGCGACGTCGAAATCGAGCCGGCCACTCTTCAGAACATCGAGCAGGCCGTCGGCCGTTGGCACGCCAGCGGAAACCTGCACGAGGACAACTTGCTGATCTTCTTCTTCTGCGGTCATGGCGTGAGCAGCGGCGAGGAGCAGTCGTTGTTGACGCAGCACTTTGGAAGGAATGTGCTGTCTCCGTTCGAGGACGCTGTGTCGTTCGGCGATTTTCTTGTCGGCATGCGGGGCTGCAAGGCGGCGCAGCAGATCTACTTTGTCGATGCCTGTCGCACGGTATCCGAGGAGTACCTGCAACGCTACAACTTCACCGGCAAACCGATCGTCGATGGCGTGCCGCACCGCAACCTAGGAAAAACCCGGCAGCCGGTGATCAGTGCTAGCGAGTTGGGTGCGCCAGCCTATGGCGCGACGAACAAAGCGAGCTTTTTCACCTGCGCGCTGCTGCGCGCACTGGAGGGCGCCGGTTGCATCGAGCTCGATTACGGCTGGGCTGCGTGCTCGGACAGCCTTGCCGATGGCATTAACGCGTACCTCAATCGCCTGCTCGCCCGCGCGCATGGGCTGGAACAGGTCGCGCTGCAAACCAACCCGTCGCGCCGCGTGGAACTGCACTACTTGACGAATTCACCGCTGGTACCGGTGGACGTGGGGTGCAGGCCCGACGAGTTTACGCCGGTGGCTGAACTATCCTGTGCAAAAGGCGGGCAGACCGTGAAGCAACGCTCCGCCGACGGCGGGACCGTCTGGGAGGTGGAACTAACCCCCGGCGAATACGAGTTTCGTGCCCGCTTCGGCGACAACCGCTGCACTCCGCAGCCCAAGACGCGCATCGTTTATCCCCCCCAATCGCGCATCTGCTTGGACTGCCCATGACCACGCTGCGCATCCGCGTCGACAAGGATCTCGCCGGCCGCAGTTTGCGGCTGGGAGCTGTGGTCAATATCGTCCCGCTGTCCGCCACGACCGGGCCGAAGTCCAGACCCCTACGCGGCGTGGTCGTTCCGGTCGGCGATCAATGGGAGGCGAGGAACGTCAATGTCGCACCCGGCCGTTATCTTGTGCAGGCCGCGCTTCCATCTGGCGAGCGACTGACCGGCTACGTCGATGCAGCTGCGGGGCCATCGGCACTCGATGTGGTGCTCGCCTCGGAAGACTCCCCACACGAGTGGTTCGGGCTGCAGCACCTGCGCGGTGCGGTGCCGTCGCGCCAGCACCTGGAGTACCGGGAGCGCCAGGAGGCACTGGAACCGCTGGAGCTGTTCGCGGGCGCAGCAGTACGGTTCGCGGACGCAGAACGACGGAAAGTGGAACTCGTCTGGTTCGACAGTGTTCGGGCCGAGGAAGCGTTCCGCCAGTGGCTGATGTCGGACGACGCGATCGACGAGATGGCGGTTCGTCACCTCGTGGGCGGCATCATCGCCGGCGGGGCGCTGGATCCGCAGTTGCAGGGTAGCCGTTTCCGCAAATTCGAGTTGCCGGGGCGCGGCAGTCCGTCCGCCTCGATGCCGATCCCACCGCTTTTGACCCGACGGCTCGGCGCCAGCGGAGACCGCGGTCACTCGCGTCGCTTCGTGGCGCTGCTGGAGGACCAAGAGATTCACTCGATCGGCGCGCTGCCGCACGAATGGCTGTACGTGAACCAAGCGGCGCCAACCGGCGGTCAGCCGGTCGGCATGGACGTCGTCATTGCACCCGCCAAGGAGATGGCGACCGCGCCGTCGTGGCGGGGGCACCGGCTATCGATCAATCTCAGCGACCCAGACGTCAGCGCGATGCTGGGTTTCCTGGCGCATGGCAATCTGCAGGCCGCCAGAGCCATGCTCGAGTTGGCGAGCCAGTGGCTCTATGGAAAGTTCTTGAATCCGTACGCGGCCGCGGCTGGCGGCTATGTTCTGGTGCGGGCCAATGGCGTAGCCGATTTGTCCGAGCCGGACTGGAAGAGCTGGCTGTACAATCTGGCGCATGCCTTTCCATGGCTTCCGGATGGCCAGATCCAGCTGGCGTCGCTCATGCTCGAGTCCCCGGAGCCGGAGACGGAAGCCGTCGCCTCCCTGGGAAACGCCGTGCCGGCCGACGCGGGTCACCCGTTCGAAGAGGCGCGCGATCTGTCGCTGCGGGCGCTTGCCGCCGGACCGCCGGTTTTCGCGTTCGGGGTCCGCATGCTGCTCGACAACCTTACACTGCTGGTCAACGCCGATCGGCGTGCCGGAACCGACAATGATCGCGCTCGCCTGACCCGGCGCGCCAGCGAGGTGGCACGATGGTTGTCGCTGCGTACCGAACGCGCCCAGCCGTTTACCGTCATCCGGCTCTGACCATCAGCGGGAGAACGCACCATGGCCGATGGGCTCGAAATGCACGTACTGCCGGCCGGACACGGCGACTGCCTGTGGATCGAGTACGGCGATTCGCAGCAACGTCATCGGGTGCTGATCGACGGCGGCACGCAGGGTACCTACAAGCAAATCCATCAGCGGTTGTCCGCATTACCGCCGGTGGAACGACGGTTCGAACTTCTGGTGGTGACCCACATCGATGCCGATCACATCGCCGGCGTGCTCGAGTTGATGGACGACTCCGGGCTCGGGGTCACCTACGAGGACATTTGGTTCAACGGCTATCGTCATCTGCCGGCGCCAGAAATCCAGGATTTCGGTGCGGTACAGGGCGAGCGCCTGACCAGGGCGCTGCTGGACAAGCGCCTGCCATGGAACCAGGCGTTCGGAAACGGCGGCGCGGTGTCGACCGCGGACGATGGAGCGCCGGTCCGCAAGACTCTCGCCGGCGGCCTGGAGCTTTTCGTGCTGGCACCGACGCGGGCTCAGCTGCAGAGACTGCGCCCGGTATGGGACAAGGAAGTGCGCAAGGCGGGGCTCGATCCGCAAACAGCGGCCGAGAAGCCGGTGGAACTGCCGCGCGGAGTCCAGGCGATGGGGCCGATCAACGTCGATGCCCTGGCCGACAGCGAATTCACCGAAGACAGAGCGCCGGCCAACGGCAGCAGCATCGCGCTGCTGCTGCGATACCGTGAAAAGAGCCTGTTGCTCGCCGGCGATGCCTACCCGTCGACCTTGCGGCAAAGCGTGCGGGCGCTGGTGCACCCGGACGCGCGGTTGCCGGTGGATGTCTTCAAGGTCCCGCATCACGGCAGCCGCAACAACGTCGACCGCAAACTTCTTTCGATACTGGCCTGCCACCGATTCGTTGTTTCCACCAATGGCGCCTATTTCCACCACCCGGATCGCGAGGCCATCGCCCGCCTAGTCAAATACGGTGGTCCGCAAGCGCAGCTGGCGTTCAATTACCGGACCGAGCACAATGACGTCTGGGACAAGACCAGCCTCAAGAATGTTCACCGGTTCAGCACGGAGTACGCGGATGATGTCCATCCTCTGGTGATCCGGCTGTAATCGCTACCGACGCGGCGGCGAGCTGTTGTTGGGCGCGGTACGGCCGCTCCTGCTGCAAGCCCTCGGTGGTGCGGCGTTCACGCAGGCCGACGGCCGCGTGCATCGTGACCTCGAGCCCACGAGATTGATTTCACCGCGTGCGGGGGTGTCGTCTTCAGGAGCACGGACTTCGGCCCATGGGCGGCGGCCTCTCCAAGGAAGCGGGTCCCCCCTCTGGACGGGGGTACGGTAAAAGTACCGCCACGCCCGTAACCCTGGGTCGCGGCAGACGCGGGTGAATACGTGATCCAGGTCACCGATCAACCGCGAGGCCCGGCAGGGCAGGGGATTTCGTTCCAAGTGAGTCGGTGGCATGCCAGCCTGTAACCGGTGGTTGAGCGAGGAACGAGCGACACCACGTGCGGGCTGGGAAACTTCTTTGGGAGGTCGTGATGGATAAGGAGAGTCTGGGGCGATCGTACGTCGAGTTCTTGCGGCAAGAGGGCTACAGTCCGCAGGTCGACGAGGACGGGGACGTGCGTTTCAAGTACGAGGGCAAGACCTATCTGGTGATCGTCGACGCCGACGATCCGCAGTTTTTCCGCCTCATCCTGCCGAATTTCTGGGGTGTGGGCGACGGCGGGCGTGCGCGAGTTCTGGAAATGGCCGTCGCTGCCTCGACCAAGGTGAAGGTCGCCAAGATCATCGTCGTGCGCGACAACGTCTGGGCCACCCTGGAGTTGTTCCTACCGCAAGCGGAGGACTTTCGCGCCGTCTTTCCGCGCTCGTTGTCGGCTCTGAACACCGGCGTCCGCACCTTCGTCAAGCTCATGCGCGAAGACGATCCCGAGGTTCCGAGCGAGGTCTGAAGCGCTCGTGCGCGGCGCGTTCGCCGGGAGAAACATTTCGGTTGCCATGTTTCGCCTACTTGGTGTAGGCGTCCAGTCGAAGGGTAAATCACTAGGGGGGTGGTCCCATGGCAAAGCATCGGTGCGCAAGCTGCGGCGGTAACGGCGAATGTCGGCACTGTCACGGACGTGGCTACACCATCGGAACGTTCGGCGGCAAGAACTCATGCTCGAACTGCTCTCACACAGGACGCTGCAAAATTTGCGGTGGAACTGGTTTCGTCACGACATGACCGACGCCGGCTCCGGTATTCTTCGCCGGCCGCCGTACGGCGGGTTGTGTGCGCGTGGTTCGCCTGTGAGGTGCCATGTTTTCGCCTGCCGCTCAGACCCTCGTCGATCGCGCCAAAGCCCTGGCGATCGGCGGCCGTCCGCCCGCCGTCGGGCTCGATAGTCTCTTCGCCGCGCTGCTGGGGGACGCCGTCTCGCGGTCCTTGCTGGCGTCCCTCCTCGGCCTGCCAGAGTCGGGCCTCCCCGGGTCGCTGGCTTTGGATGCGCCCAGTGTCGGCGACCGTAAGCTGCCGTTGACGCCCGAGGCGCGCGACGCCTTGGTTCGCGCCCGCGGCTACGCGGCGCGGGTTCCCGACCCGGATTGTCCTGGCGTCGTCACGCCGGCTCATCTATGTGCCGGGGTGGTCGCTACGCTGCCGCCGCGCCTGTTGCCCTTCGGCGCAGATCGCGAGGAGGGGCGTTGCCTGCGGTTGTTGGCCGCGGCCGTGGCCCATCCGCCCGTTGCCGCTCCGTCGCCGCCATCAGCGGTGACGCTGGAGACGCAGCCGCGGCCGTCCCTCGCGGCACTGGCGCTGCGGCTGCGTGAGCTGCGCCAGACCCTCGAGGAGCGTGTGCACGGCCAGGAGGGTGCCGTGCGTAGGCTCGTCGAAGGCATGTTCGCCATCGATGCGTTCCGCGCGCCCGACGCCACGCGGCACGCTCCCGCGGGGTGTTTCGTCTTCGCCGGACCGCCTGGCGTCGGCAAGACGTTTCTCGCCCAATCAGCCGCCGCGGCGCTGCGGCGCCCGTTCCAGCGCTTCGACATGGCGGGCTTCGGCCAAGAGTACGAGGTGGTCAGTTTGGTCGGGGCGCCACCGGTCTACAAAGGCGCTCGACCGGGACTGCTGACGAGCTTCGTGGCGTCGCATGCGGACGCCATCTTACTGTTCGATGAAGTCGAAAAGGCCAGCCCGGAGGCGTTGCAGCTTTTCCTGCAGCTGCTCGACGGTGGCTACTTGGAGGATCGATACGACGACAAACGGGTCGACTTTCGCCGCACGATCGTGATCTTCACGACGAACGCCGGCCGGCTCCTCTACGACGATGGAGCGCTGGGTAGCGTCGCTGGTCGGCGTAGCGCGCCGCATCAGAGCACGGTTCTCGACGCCCTTGGACGCGACGTCGATGCGCGCAGTGGCCGGCCGTTGTTCCCGCCGCCGCTGCTGTCGCGCCTAGCGGCGGGAGCCGTGGTGTTGTTTCAGCGTCTCGGGGTGGCGGACCTGGCGCGGATCGCGGCGGACGAGCTGCACCGCAGCGGCGAGATTCTCGCGGCCGAGCACGGTTTGCGTTTGACCTTCGCGCCGGCCGTTGCCTCGGCGCTGGTGCTGCGCGAGGGGCCGGATGCGGATGCGCGGCGCGTGCAGTCGCACGCGGCGACGTTCCTGCAAGAAGAGATTTTCCGCACCTGCGAGTTGTTTCGGGACGACCGGTTGGAACGGGCTGTCGGGGAGGTGTTGGAGGTCGACCTCCACCTCGATCCGCTGCATGCCGGTGAACTCGCCCATACCTTGTTCGACCCCCCGTCGCGTCCATGTGTGCTGTTTGCCGGCGATCCCGCTCGCACCGCGGCCTGCGCCGCCGCCCTGCCCGAATTCGATTGGCTGCCCTGGCAGGATGCCGGCGCCTTGGCCAAGCATCTGGCACGCCATGATGTCGACTTCGTCTTGCTCGATCCGTCGTTGCGCCCGCCGGCGCCTTCGTTGCCGTTCGCCATGTCCGCCCTCACTCTCGACGAGGGCACCGCGACGCTGCATGCATTCGACCATAAGCCGTGGACGGCGCGGCGCTTCGTCGAGGCTCAGCATTTTCTCGAGGAAATCGGCGCACGTGCCCCAGGTCTACCGGCATTTCTGTTGGCGGCGGAGGCGACGTCGGAGGAGGGTGGAGCCGGCGACGTGCTGCTGGCTGGGGATCGCTGTGCCAATCTCCGTGGTTCGGTAGCCGCTCCGGCGCCGGCGGGGGTCGTCGATTGGGAGGCGATCGCTCCGGCGCTGCGGCGTATCGCCGCGGCGCTGCATGCCGAGCGAATGGCGGCGGATCTGTGGCGCCAGTCGCAAGTCTTGCATTTCGACATCGCGCCGTTGTTGGCGGATCGCCGCCGACTGCAACTGCGGCTGCGCAACCTGCGTGCCGTGCGCGCCCCGCGCGCCGAGGATGCCGGCCGTCTCGTGAGCGGTGCCGAACGACCGACGACGCGCTTCGCGGATGTCGTCGGTGCCGAGGCGGCGAAGGAGGCGCTGGCGGACGTTTGCGACTGGCTGCGCGCGCCGAAGCGATTCGCCGCTGCCCGGCTGCCGGCGCCACGCGGCGTCTTGCTCACGGGCCCCCCGGGTACCGGCAAGACGATGCTGGCTCGGGCCCTGGCGGGCGAGAGCGACTGCGCCTTTCTGCATCTGGCGGCGACCAGCTTCGTCACCATCTGGCAGGGCAGTGGACCGCAAAACGTCCGCGAGCTGTTCGCCCGCGCCCGGCGTTATGCCCCGAGCGTCGTGTTTCTCGACGAGATCGACGCCATCGGCAAGGACCGGGTCGGTGGGGTCGGTGCGGCCCGGGCCGAAGAGGAGACGCTCAACGCCCTGCTCACCGAGATGGATGGGTTCACCCAGGATCCTTCCCGCCCCGTCGTCGTATTGGCCGCGACCAACCACCCGCAGCTGCTCGACAAGGCGTTGGTGCGTCGTTTTTCTCGCGTCGTCGAGGTCGAGCTGCCGGCGACGGCGGAACGAGCGGCGTATCTCGAACGATTGCTGGCGCAACACGAAGGGCACGCAGTGACGCCGGCGATGTGCGAGCGCTTGGCCCAGCAGAGCGTTGGGCTGTCGCTGGCGGACCTCGAACACGTGCTCACGCAAGCCGCGTTCCTGGCGTTACGCGGCTCCGGAGTCCTCGACGACGGCGTCCTCAACGAGGCCTTCGAGCGCGTCGTCTACGGCCGAGCCCGGGGCGCGATCGACGCCGAACGAACGGCGCGACACGAGGCCGGCCACGCCTTGATCCTGAGTCTGACGGGGCGGCCGCCGGTCTATGTCACCACTGTCGGTCGCGGCGCCTTTGCCGGCTATGTCGCCAGCTCCGTCGACGAGCGTGGCATGGCGACACGCGGCGAACTCGTCGATCGGCTGTGCGCTTTGCTGGGGGGACGTGAGGCTGAACGTTTCTACTACGACGGGGACGAAGGGGATTCCACCGGTACGGCGAGCGATTTGGCGCAAGCGACCAGCCTCGCCGAGGCCATGGTGTTCGAGTACGGCATGGCGCCGGAGGTCGGCTTCGTGCGCATCGATCGCGGCAAGAGTCAGCCCGAAAACCTGCTCTCCGCGTGTCATTTGGCCGTGAGGCGACTCTTGGAGGCCCAGGGCGAACGCGCCGCCGACCTGCTGCGGCGACATCCATCCCGCCTCGACGCCGTCACCGCGGCGCTGCTCCAACGCGGGCGTTTGCTGCGGCATGAACTGCTCGAACTCGTCCCCGAAGCACGCGACCATTTTTTGGAGGAATCGGTATGAGCCCGCCGCCCGGACCGCCACGCCCGTCGATGTTTCCCAACACTTCGTTGACGCTCATCGACGAGACCAAGCGCCGGGACGAATCGGGTCGACGGGCGCTCGAACAGTTCACCGAGTTGTACTTTCCTGTCATCCAGCGCCTCATGCGGCGCTTGGTGTGGGATCCCGAGCGCGCCGCCGAGTTGACGAACGAATTCTTCGCCACGGTCGTGCTGCACCGGCGCATTCTCGACGGGTACGACCCGAGCAAGGGGCGTCTGAGGTGGCTGTTGCGGCGCGCCGTAGTCAATCTGGTGCGCGAGCATCGGCCCAAGCCCCAAGCGGACGTACCGATGCCCCGCCAGATCGCGACGAGTGACGAAGCCATCGAGGTGCAGTTCGATCGCGAGTGGGCTCGCATGCTCGTACACCAGGCCTTGGATCTCGCGCGCGACGAGTTGCGCGAACGAGGCGACGAATGGCGCTTCGAGCTCTTCTACGGCTTCTATATTCTCGGCCATTCCTGGGAAGATCTCGGACGACCGTACGGGGGCAACGGCAGGGCCGCCCGTCATTGGGCGGATCCCGTCGCGAAAGCATTTCAGCGCGCCATGATCGTCATCATTCAGCGCCACGATCCCGACGCGTGTAGCGCGGAGGATGGCGCTGCCGCTAGGGAAGAAATCCGCGACTTGATCCGCAGCCTCCAACTTCGTGGCGACGAGAAGGATGTGCAGTGATGAACCCTAGCGACGAAAACCGCGACCAGACGCTCGATACGCTTCACGTTTTGCACCTGAGCAAATTGCTCGAACTAGCACTCGACGACGAAGCAGAGGGGGCGACGGATGGCGCCTCCCCGAGACAAGTTCTGCGCAACCGACTCGCCGACCTCCTGCCGGGGAAGCAGGCGGAGGTCGACTCCATCCTAACCGCGGTCTGTCGCCGCGACACTCCGGTGGCGGAGCTTCGGAGCCTGAAGGAGCGGGCTAAATGGCTCGCCCGCGATGCCGGCGATGCTGACAAGGCGGATGCAGTGACGGTGTTGTATCACGCCTGTGTCGCGGCGGCGCTCCTGTACCAAGGCCAGGACACTTCGACGATCCCACTGGCGCAGCGCGCGGCGATCTACGGCGTTCTGGCGCCGCGCTTCGCGGGTGATCCTCTGGGCGTGCTGTTTCACGAGGCCGCACAGTTGGCGCGGGGCGGTAAATGACCGCGCCGGGCGTACACACGGTCATGACTCACCTCAGCTTCATCGTTGCCCTATTCGTCGCCCTTCTCCTCGCCAGCTCCGGCTCGTGCGCCTTGGCCCAAGGCCCGGCGGCGCCGCTGCCACCGGAGATCGTCCTCGTCCTCGACAACTCCGGCAGCATGAAAAAGAACGACCCGCGCCGCTTGGTGCACGAGGTGGTCGCCGCCTTCGGTCGCTCTCTGCCGTTCGATGGGCGTCTTGCCTTGATCGTCTTCGGCAGCGACGCGCGCGTCAGTCTGCCGCTCACGTCGGTCGAACAACCGGAGTTTCCCGATCTGGTCTTCGCCGCTCTGCAAACCGTCGACTATTCCGCCGCACTCACCGACATTCCGGCTGGCGTCGAACGCGCTCTGTACGAACTACGCAGCAACGCAAGGCCGAATACCGGTCAGTATATCGTCCTTGTCACGGATGGCATCATCGATGTCGGCGATCCGAGCCGCGCGGCCCAAAGGGGTCGCTGGCTGCGCGAGGACTTGGCCGAGCAGGCGCGTCGCTCCGGGGTACACGTGTTCGGTTTGGCACTGACCGAGGCGGCCGATTTCGAACTGATGCAGAGCCTGTCGCAGACGACACATGGTGACTACTACCGCGTCCTCACGGTCGACGACGTCGCCTCCACATTCGATCGGGTCGCGTCGCGCATTCGCGAACTGTCGACGCTTCCGACTCCGACGCCGACCTTGACGGCGTCGCCGACCCGCACGGCAACCCGTACGGTGCCGCCGACCTCGACGGTGCCGCCAACTGCGACGGCCGCACCGTCGACGCCGGTCGTCATCGTGTTGCCGCAGGAACCGCCCGATGACGACATCCGTTGGATCGCCCTCGGCGGTGCCGGCGCGGCAATCTTGCTCGGCCTGTTGTTGCTCCTGCGCACATCGCGCCCACGGCGTGAGGAGTCCATGCCGAAAGCGACGCTCACCGACCGCGGTGCGGTGACCTCGCAGCGCACCTACAACGTCTCGAATCCGTTGCGCATCGGACGTGTCAAGGCGAAAGACGTCAATGATGTCGCGCTACCGTTCGACACGGTGTCGCGCCTGCACGCGCGCATCGAGTTCCGAGATGGTCAGTACTTCGTACGCGACCTGGGAACACCCAACGGTACCTTCGTGGTGACCTACGACGCGCAGCGGAACCCCAAGGTCGAGCGCGTCAGTCCACCCCAGCAGACCGGCGAGCTGCCGCTGCCGCCCACCTGCACGTTGCGCTTCGACACGTATGAATTCGATTTTTCCTATGCGTCTGTGCCTGCCGATCTGAACGACACTGGGATGTTGGGAACGGCGATCCATACGCCGCCGCCGGCGAGTGGATCGGCATCGGCATCTCCCGTCGCGGCGATGGCTGCCGCCAGCCCGATGACGCAGGCGTTGCCGATGTGTGTGCAGCATTCCGACAAGGTGGCGGTGGCCACCTGCGACGTCTGTAGCCGAGCCTTCTGCGACGACTGCGTGACCCGCGATGGCACTCATGTCGCGTGCCATAGGTGTACGCAGTCGCCGGCAGCCTGAAGGCGGACGCTTACGGCATGGCTTTGCACGTGGCGCTTGCGGTAGTTCGCGGACCGGACGCGGGGAAGCAATTCGTCTTCGACCGTCCGGGGACCTTCGTGGTCGGCCGAGCGGCCGACGCGGATGCCCGCCTGAGTGACGGCGATCCGTACGTGAGCCGCCGTCACTTGCTCGTCGAGGTTGCCCCGCCGATTTGTCGTGTCCTCGATCTGCGCGGCCTCAATCCGGCCTTCATCGACGGCGAGGCTCTGGCGCCGCGCGAGAGTCGAGCTCTCGTGGGGGGCGAGGTCTTACGCCTCGGTTTCAGCGAGCTCCGAGTCCAGGTGGTCGTGACAGCCGAGGCGGAGGCGGCGGTGCCGGTGCCGGCGAGCGTGACACCCGTGCAGGAGCCGCTTGGCGCTTCGCACGTGACGGTGGATGCCTCCTGCTCGCGGTGTGGCCGTGATCTGCGAGCCTTCGCCGACACGGATGGGCGTAGCGGCGAGCTTGCTGCTGTCGCGACGTATCTCTGTGCCGAGCATGTTCGCCCAGAGCGTGCCTGCCGCGGCATCGTCGCGGGCGAATACGAAGCCGTGCGTCGGCTCGGGGAAGGCGGGATGGCCGCAGTGCACTTGGCCTACCATCGCCCGACGGCACGGCTGTGGGCTCTCAAGCGCCTCCGCGACGGCGGCGGTAGCGAGCTCATCAGGCGATTCGGCAGGGAAGTACAGCTACACCGAGATCTCGCTCACGAGCATGTGTTGCGGTCCATCGACCACGGGCGATGCAGTGACGGTCGTCCCTTTCTGGTGACCGAGTACGCCAGCGAGGGCAATCTCGAGAGTTGGTTCGCGCCTCTCGGGAGGCCGGCACCGGAAGCGCAGGCGATCGACGTAGCGCGACAAGTGTTGCAGGGGTTGGCGTACATTCATGCGCACGGCATCGTACACCGCGACGTCAAGCCGCAGAACGTCCTGCTCGCCAAGGCGCGATCGAGTGTTTCAGGAAAGGCCGTAGTGAAGATCGCCGACTTCGGCCTCGCATACAGTCTCGTCGCCGCTGGGGTAGCTCGTTTCACAGCGCCCAACACGGCGATGGGTTCCTTGCTATTCATGCCGCCGGAGCAGGTACGGGACGCGGCGATCGTGGGACCGAGTGCCGACATCTATGCGACAGGGGCCATGCTGTACTATTGGCTGACGCGCGCCTATCCATTTCAGTTTCCGACGCCCGACGAGGTCGAGGCAAGACGCCGCCTGATGCCCATGGGCAAACGTCGGCCGGCGGACGCTTTGCGGGCGCTCCTGCACGAGCGCGGCGTGGCGCATCCGCTCGAGATCATTCTAAGCGAGCGGGCAATGCCCATCCGCCAGCGTCGAGCGACGGTCCCGACGCGGCTGGCGGAGGTCGTCGATCGGGCTCTGCAGCGCGAACCGCGAGACCGCTTCGCAAGCGCGGCCGAGATGATCCAAGCACTGGAAGGACTATGAGATCACGAGCTGGTGAATCGGATGTCGTGGCGTGAGCGCTTTTGGCGTCCGCGCCACAAATCGCGTGAAAGCAGGGCGATGGAAGACTGGGTCGATACGTTCGCCGCGAAGCCGTCGCAGGCGACAACCATCGGTTCCTCCCATGTTTGGGGGGTGACCGACGTGGGGCGGGTCCGGAGTCATAACGAAGATGCCTTCGCGGCGACTCCCGAGGGCAACGTTCTGATCGTTGCAGATGGTATGGGTGGGCATGCGGCCGGCGAGGTGGCGAGTGCTCTCGTGGTGGAGACGATGCTGGAACGGTTGCGTCATCAAGGACGGTTGGCTCGTACGGCTGCGATGGAGCGCATGCAAGTGGCGATTGCCGAGGGCCATGCTGCTGTGTTGAGTGCAATTGCTGCGGACCCTGACCGCGCGGGAATGGGGGCGACCGTCGTCGCTGCCGTGGTGGGCGTCGATTTCGGGGTCATCGGTCATGTTGGCGATGCACGCGTTTACCTATGGCGTTCGGGCGCGTTGCAGCAACTGACGGAGGATCATTCGTTCGTGCAGATGTTGGTGCGTTCGGGCGAACTCGACGTCACCGAGGTGCGGGTCCATCCGCGCCGCAACGAGATCCTGCAGGCCATGGGGTTGCCGACGGGCATCATGCCGACGTGGACGGAGGTGGAGCTGCAGGTGGGTGATCAACTGCTGTTGTGTTCCGATGGGCTGTGGGAGGAGCTTACGGAAGAGGTGATGGCGCAGTTTCTCGCCTCTCCCGAGGGGGTGCGCTGCCGCTGCGAAGCGCTCGTGGCTGCGGCGAACGAGGCCGGCGGTAGGGACAATGTCACAGCCTTGCTTTATCAGCATGGTGGCATGAGTGCAGAGAAGTGATTCGTCGCAAGGCTGAACGATGTACTCGTTTGACTCCGATTTCAGGGCATTCCGAGATTCGCTGGATGATGCGGGTTTCGAGGTCATTCGCCAGCTCGGCATGGGTGGCTTCGGCGCTGTACACCTCGTTCGCGAGTGCTCCTCCGGCAAGCTCTTTGCGGCGAAGTGGCCAAGTTCCGCACAGGTTGAGGCGAGCGTATTGCGCGCAATGTTCATCAGGGAGGCCCTACGTTGCCTGGGCTTGAAACCGACGGCCGTCTCGCTAGACGGCTCCGGCACATTGGCCGCACGCTGGTACGCGCACATCGCCATCGCCGATCAACAACTATTTTTCGACGAGCCCGATCGGACACCGATTCTACTGATGGAGTTCATCGACGGGCGCTCCTTGCAGCACTATCTTCACGATGACGCTGGCCGACCGACGCCGCTCGAGTGGCAGGAAGCGGTCCTCATCGGGGTTCAGATTTGTCGCGGAATGCTCTACTGCCGGAGTCGCATGCGGGAGTTCGTGCACAAGGATCTGAAGCCCGGCAATGTCATGCTTCAGCGCACGTCTGCCAGTGTTCACGCCAAAGTGATCGATTTCGGGATTGCGCGCAACATTGGAATGGGAAGCGGTGTCACACGTGTTGGCGAGGCTTTCGCCCGTGCCTATGTACCACCGGAAGTGAGGCAGTTCGGCGAAGAGACGGACGTTTTTGCAACGGCGTTGACGATCCACGAGATGCTGGCGGGGATTCATTTGAGCACACTCGGAGTGTCGCGCGTCCCGCTGATGTCGATTCCAGGGGTCCCTCGAGACCTCGCTGAGCTCGTCGAATCGTGTCATGCGTCGGAGCCTTCTAGGCGGCGCATCACCACCTTTCTCGAGCTGCACGAAGCATTGCAGCGCTTCTTGGTGGCAGATCTCCCGCCAGCGCCAGCGCCCCAACCACTTCCGCCTGCCTCTCCGTCCCCGGTTTGCCGCGGCTACGTCTCGATTGCTGCGGGCGGCTTCGCCAGCGGCTATCACCCGACCACCGAACGGGCGGCGCTGCTCAACGACTTGCACGCGCGCTTTCGCAACTTTCCGTCCCTCGCCGAGATCGAGACGCGCTTTCCGGCGCGCTCGGTTGAACTGCGGCGTTTCGACATCAAACGCACACCGGTGACCAATCGGGAGTATCGCGAGTTCGTGGAGGCGACGGGACATCGTCCCCCGGAGTACTGGACGGACCCTCGAACCGGCGTGCCGGAGGAACGACTCGATTGGCCGGTGGTTCAGGTGAGCTTCGCCGACGCGCAGGCCTACTGCGAATGGCGGGGCACGCGTCTTCCGACCGCGCTGGAGTGGGAGAAGGCGGCGCGCGGTGGTGACGGACGCCTTTACCCCTGGGGCGATCGTTTCGTCGCCGATGCCTGCAACTGTTCCGAGAGCGGTGTAGGGCATCCGTCGGCAGTGGAGGATTTCGAGGATTACGCCAGTCCGTCGGGTGTCGTGGACTGCGCGGGAAATGTCGCGGAGTGGGTGGATGGGGGCGTCGTGGAGACGGATCGCCGACGGGTGGCGCACTTGTGGCGTTCGGTTCGGGGCGGTTCGTTCCGGCATGCGGGTGCGCCGGCGAACATTACTTTTTTCGACGGCACCGAGCGCTTTTGCGACACCATCGTTCACGATCCTTCGGGGCGGGCGGCGCCCTTGGCGCCGCTGTCGCGCGACTGGATCGGTTTTCGCGATGTACACGATGTTGACCCGGTGACGCCACGGCAGGAACTCGTGCTCATCGAGGGTGGTCGTTTCCTTGGCGGACCGGGAGGAGCGCCGCAGGACTGCGCCGACTTCCGCATGGCGCGGTTCGCCGTGTCGAACGAAGAGTACCTAGATTTCGTCCTCGCTACGGGGCATCGACGACCGCCGCACTGGAATACCGGTGCTAGGGCGTTCCTGCCGCGGCAGCGTGACCTACCGGTCGTCAACGTGTCTCACGAGGATGCGCTCAAGTTCTGTGAATGGAAATCCAGAATGACCGGAATCAAGCACAAGCTGCCGAGCAAGGTGCAATGGGAGCGCGCCGTTCGGGGGCGTGTCGGTGACCCGCGCGAGGGTAGTTTTCCTTGGGGCGAGGGATACGAAGCGTACCGTTGCAACTCCGCCGAGTCGGGGTATGGGCGCCTATTGCCGGTGCATGCGTTGCCCGAGGGATGCTCGTCCGAGGGCATCTACCAGCTTTGCGGCAACGTGTTCGAGTGGCTGCTGCAGAAGCCGGAGACGCGCGGCGGCAGTTGGCGTTTCCAAACTTCGTGCGAACGCGTCGGCCGGGCCTGGGCCAAGGTCGACAATCCCAATGAATACGACGACGAAACCGGCTTCCGATACTGTACGGGCGCCGGGGGTGGGGGGGGCCGATGAGCATGGATGCAACCCGAGCGAACGTCGAGCGCTGGCTGTTCCCAACCTGTGTCACCGTCGCCTTGGTCGTAGTCGGAGCGATCTACATCGTATCACCTTGGTTGTCTCTATCGCAGCGCTTGGTGGAGGAAGACCAGGCGGCGGTTCGTACAGAAGTGAAATTGCGCGAGCTGCGTGAGCGGCATGCGGACGGTGAGGAAAGCCTCAAGGACGCGATTGCGGAGCTGGATCAGTTGAGTACGGAGCAGCGGGACGCTCTGCGAGCCCGTGGGTTTGTGGCGTCGTACTGGGCGAAGATGGCGCATCGGGACCTCTCCGAGGCCGACATGGTTGGTGTGTGGACTGTGTATGCGATTCTGGCCGTGTTCTTCTCGACGGGGCTTTACCTCCTCGGAATGATGCACCTCCACCTATTCCCCGGAGCACGGCGTGCGGACGCGGACGTCGAAACGCTCTTTCGCGAGCGGTGGCAACACGTGCTCGCATGCTGGCAGCGTAGGCAAGACCTGGGCGTCGTACGTTCCGAGAACGACGCCGCGACGGTCGCGGTCGAGCAATCCGTTGCCGTGGCTCTGGTTCCCGTTCGCTGGGCTATCTGGATCATGCCGGTTCTCGGGTTCATTGGCACCGTCGTCGGTATCTCGTCCGCCATTGGCGGATTGCAGGTGGGGGTACGACTGGTATTCGCCGAGAACAACATCAGCGCCGAGGCACTGAGCTTCTTCAATGATGGTTTTCGCGGATTGGGCTTCGCATTCGACACCACGTTCTTCGGACTCATCGGTCTTGCGACGATTGGAACGGGCGACTTCTTCATCCGCCGTCGCGTCGCGTCCGTGTTGCGGCAAGTGGATGAGCGGGTCGCCCAGTTGATCCCGGATCAGCTCCCCGTCGCTGTCGGGGGTGATGACAAGCTGGACGTCGAGAAGCTGCATGGGCTCATCGACGCGCAGCGCCAGTGGCTGGAGGACTGGGAGGCGATTTCGGAGGCCGGGCGAGAACTGTACGAGTGGTTCGAGCAGACGGGCCGACCGGGTTGGGAGGGTGAACTCGAGCAGAGCGAACTGTTTCGCCGGTGGGTGCGCGATGAACTGCTGCCGGCGATCGAGAAACTCGCCGAAGAGCATGCCGAGGCGACGGTCGAGGCGGTCGAGCGCTCGGCTCAGGGTCTAGGCGAGCGTATCAATACCTACGGTGAATTGTTGGTGCGCCTGGCCGCGGCGCAGCGCAATGAGGCGGGATGGCTCCGTCGTGCGGCTCTGTTCATGGTGGCAGCGTTGTACGAGGCGGCGCAGGAACGCGACAGCGATCCCTTTTGGAGGCGCTTGGTTGCGGCGCTCGAACGACCTGTCAATACGACGGAAAGCGCTCGGCTCTTGCAGGAACCCATCGATTCCAGCCGTGTCGAAGCCATCGCGGTGTCGTCGACGCCCTTCCGGGTTGCCGTAGCGATTCGTGCCGACGACATCGACGAAACCAGCGTGCGGATCTTTTCTCTCGATTCGACGCAAGAAGGAAGTGTCGTATTCCATCCTATGGGTCGGAACGAGGCGGATGCCGCGGTGGATGCGCTGCACTTCGATCGCAGGGGAGCGCGCGTCGCCTACGTCCTCTCCGACGGCACTCTCGGTGTCTATGAACTATCCTCGGGGAGAACCGATCAAATCGTGCTCTCGGGTGTCGCGGCGCGCAGGGGCTGCCTCGCGTGGTGGTCGCACGGTCGAGAGTCCCTGATCGTGCCACTGGTCGAGGGGGCGGGGGAAGCGCGGCTCGCGGTGTTTCCGTTCCTGGGCGGCGTGACGCGCGATGATCGGTGTGGTCGCCGTGGTGGGTTGGCAAGCGAAGCGTCGCAGACATTGCCGCTTGCGGATTTGGATGTACGTAGCGTGTTGGCCGCACCGGGACGGCGTGTTCTGTGTGTCGCCGGACAGCATCCGGGGCGTGGTCCGGCGGTGTGGTTGTTTCATGAGGAGCTCGGCATCTTCTCCGATCCGCGTGAGGTCTCCTTGGGAGATGCGCGGGCGCAGCTGGTATCGGCCTCGTTGGGTCTTGGCGGCGAGTGCGTGTTTCTCGCCTTGGCCGACGGGAGGTTGTTCCGGCTGTCGCTGGCACCGGATGCGGCACCCGAGCGCATTGTCGACCTGGAAGGCAGCGCCACGGCGCTCACTGCGGTGGATGCAGGTGTGCGTTTCTTCGTCAGCGCCACGCTCGACGACAACGAGCTGCGGGTGCGTGATCTGGGTGATGGTGCGGGCGGACGCCGGATCGACGCCAATGCGCCGATTGCCTGCGCCGCGGTATCGCCCGACTGTCAGATCGTCGTTGTGGGCGGACGTGACGGATCGGCTTCCTTCTGGGAGTTCCCCGTCCATCTCGTATAGGCGGGCGGCCGCTTCATGTCTCGCACGATTGCCATCGAACTCGGCGCCGAGAAGACCGGGTTTGCCGAACGCAGCAAGGCGACTTCATCGTCCGCCGTGTTGGCCGGTGCGGGAGCCGTGATCGTGGTGGATGCAGTGGACCGGGCGCAGTTGTCGGGGTGTGACGGGGAGGGCGTGGAGTGCGTGGGAGCGCTCTTTGCGGTTGCAGACTTGTTCAGGGATGGCCTTAGATGCGGCCGGTGCGTCGATTCGGCGGCGAGGGTCATCGACGATGGAAACGGAACGCTAACACTACGCTTGGCTGTTGACGGCGAGGCGTTGAGCCGTGACGCGGTAGAGAGACTGGCGGTGCGGGCGTTTCTCGATCATGTGCGAGGACTCGGGGCGACGGCGGAAGAGGTCGATTCGATCGTCGTGATCTCCACGCATGCGTGGCCGCGCGAGGCGATGTGTCGCATGCAGGCAGCGTTCGTCGCCGCCGGGGTGAAGCATGTGCTGCCGACACATCGGGCGAGTGCGGTTGCCGCATGGGTCGGGGTCAACGATGAAGCCGATACCGGCGTGGTGGTATGGGACTGGGGCATCGATGGACTCAGTGTGTGGCACTGCAGCGGTTCCAACGTCGTACCGCGGGCGGTCGTACGCGTCGGAAGCCTCGGGGTCGCTTCGCTGGAAGATGAGTTGGACCGGATTGCCGGGTTGCTGCCGCGGGGAAATGGTTCAGCGAGGTTGGGCGCCAGGGCGAGGCAGCCGGAAGCACTTGCACGGCTGGGGGCCCTGGCGCGGCTGGTGTTCAAGGGGGGCGAGGTTACAGGAGCCATCGAGGGCGCGGGAGTGCGCGAACGCGGTGTGGATGAAGCTGGAATGGAGGGAATCCTGGCGCGCCAGGTTCGTCGTGCCTGCAATAGCCTGCTGAGTGTCGTGCGCGACGAACCGCGGCTGCGGTTGGCGACGTGGTGTCTGGCCGGCCCGGGCGTGCGACGTTCCGCTGTCGTCGACAGCTTGGCGCCGCTGCTCGATGGATTCGGGATTGACTGGATCGCCGACAGTGAAGGTGAGGCAGCACTCCTCGGTGCGTTGGGTCAGAAGCGGGGTGGCTACGACACATTGCGTTTGTGCTTGGCCGGCTACGACGAGATCGAGATCCAGTCCGTGTCGCTGATCCCGCGCGAGCCGCCCCCGTGTCGTCTGTACACCAAGTCGTTGCGCCTTCCTTGGGTGTCAGGCGAGGAGCTGCGCCTCCGAGCCGATTGGGAAGAGAGAGATCCCCGAGGCGCAGCCCGCTTTCGTCCCTTTGGCTCGTGTGCGGTGGTGCCAGTCGTTGATGCCGGCGTGGCACGCGTTCGGATCGACGTTCGCGCCGATGCAAAAGGCCAGGCGACCTTGACGTTGCTCGACAGCATCGGTGGCGCGCAAGCGGAGTTGGAACCTGTGCGCGTGGCTCGTGGTCGGGGTTGAGAGGAGACGATGGCAAATCGGCTACTCGACAGCGAAATGGACTCGACGATCTCGCCCCTCGTCGATGTCATCTTCAATGCCATGGGGGCGATGTTCATTCTGTTGATCGTCTACATCGCATTGGTGCGGCCGAATCCGACCAGACTGCGAAAACTGGAGATCGTCACCGAATCGGTGCATCCCGCGGTAGCGTACTCCCACTATGAAGGAGGTATCGCGGTGACGGGGGGCGCGACGCCGTATATCTATGCCGTCGATCGAGGCGAGCTTCCCGAGGGCGTCGTGCTCGAGGAAGGCACTGGTCGACTGTTCGGTAACCCCCGCTTGCGCGACGATGCGGCAGGGACCGACGAACGTTTCGAATTCGAAGTGGTCGTGCGGGACGGTAGCAGGCAGTCAGTTTCTCGGAGTTTCGTTCTCGAAGTCTTGCCCGTGGGAGTTCCGTACTCGCCGACCAAACAGCCCTTGCGCATCGGCCCTGTCGAGCCGACCAGGAGCGAAGCGACGACGGGAAAGCCGTGGGAGTTCTATTTCGGAGTTTTCGGTGGAATCGAAGACTATGAACTCTTGAAATCGAATCTTCCACCGTGGATGCAAGCCGACCTCAAAGGCGGCAGACTCTTCGGTACGCCTCCGAAAGCGGGAACCTACACCGCTGATCTCGTCGTTGGTGATCAGCAGGACAGCATGAAGGTGTTGAGTCGGTCCGGCTCCCTCACCCCCGCGGCGAAACTCCACCTCGAGGTCGTCGTCGTCGATCCGCCGTTGCCGATCGATTGTGTGTTGGTTCTTCCGGTGGGACGGGTGGGTCGACCGTACAGGGGCGGTGTCGTCTGCCAGGGCGGCGCCGGCAGCCGCCGTACGTTCGCGATCGTCGGGGATGGCCCACCGGCAGGGTTAAGCCTGGACCCGTCGAAGGGCATCCTCGAAGGATCACCCGTGCGCGCGGGTCGCTCGACCCTGACGCTCAGCATTCGCGACGAAGCCGGCCGCGAAGTACGTACCGAATCGGAGTTCGTCTCTTTGGCCGCCGAGCCTGAGTTGGCGATCGCGACCACCGAGCTGCCGGCCGCGCACGTCGGCGACCGCTACGTCGGTGCGATCTCGGTCCGCGGCGGCACGCCGCCACTGCGGTGGGAACGCAGTGACGACCAGGTGTTACCGCAAGGGCTTGTCCTCGAAGACGGTCAACTGCGGGGTGTACCGGAGTCGGCGGGACGGTCCCGGTTTGCCGTTCGCGTGGTCGACGCCGAAGGACGGGCTGCCGAGGCGGAGGTCGAGATCGGCGTCTTGCCGAAGCGGGTGGGTCCGAAGTTCCTCGACGCTGAGGAGGCACGATGAGACGGGGGGCAGTGCGAGTGTCCGGTGCGCCTCGGGTGCTCTTTGCCGTGGCACGGGTATTCCTCATCGCGGTCTTCCTACTTCCGGCATTCGCGGAAGCTGAGGTGCAACTGCCGGAAGCAATCGTCGGTCGTGCCTACAGGGTCGCGTTACCGGTTCGCGGTGGCGAAGGGGCGATGCAGTGGAAGAGTACCGGTGGGTTGCCGCCAGGGCTGAGATTGGGGGATGAGGGAATTCTCACGGGTATCCCGACCACGGCGGGCGAGTTCGAATTCAGCGTGACGGTGATGGACGAAGTCGGTGGGAAGACGCCGGCGACGCGGCACCGGTTGCGGGTGCTCGAAGCGCCGCCAACTCCGGTACCGCTCGGCA
This sequence comes from uncultured Binatia bacterium (SeqCode), assembly GCA_964524885.1. Lineage (GTDB taxonomy): Bacteria > Desulfobacterota > Binatia > HRBIN30 > HRBIN30 > CALJUJ01. The sequence goes on along the minus strand of CAZGEJ010000001.1, from coordinate 153,999 downwards.
TACCCTGGTCGACTTTGCCTGAGGCATTCGTCGGGGTGCCTTACGAGGTTCGCCTCCACGCCCGAGGCGGGAGCGGTGCAACGCGATGGGATGTCGTCGAGGGGGAGCTCCCGGAGGGGGTGGCCCTCGATGGCGAGCGCCTCGTCGGCGAACCGCAGCGGTCGGGGCGACATGCCGTGACGCTCCGCGTGAGCGATGAATCCGGCGCGGAAGTGGTCGCCCCCGGGCTCGTGATCGACGTGGGGGTCTTGCAGCCGGACGGCGCATTACGTCTGGTGACGACGGACCTGCCGCCGGCGTTCGTCGGTGTACCGTATGCGGCGACCCTTAGCGCTGCGGGGGGATGGCCGCCGTACCAGGTTGCGGTGCTGCGAGGTTTGCCAGCTTGGGTGGCGTTCGCGCAGGGCAAGCTGTCGGGCATTCCTCATGGGGAGGGGGCAAGCGAGATCGAGGTGGAGATCGTCGATCGCGGTGGGCGGCGGCAGGCGACGCGCTTGCTTCTGTCGGTGGCCTCACCGCCGCAGGTGCGAAACGAAGCTGCGGGCGGGTTGGCGCAGTGCGACGCTGCATTCGTCGAGAGTGGGGTGGGTGATGCGCGCCCTTGAGTTCGACGGGAATGCTCCACTTTCGATGGCTGCCGGTATTTCGTCGCGACGCCCGTACGGCTGATTGCAGCGTGTCGTGCAACGCTCTTGCTTGGTGGTGAATACGTCATGAATGCCCTTCTGAGCCTCCGATGGTTTGTCGTCTTCGCCTACGTCGCGGTTGCCGCCGATGCGGTCTCGCAGTATCTCCGGGGCGCGCCAGATCTGATCCAGATAATGGTTGCCTCGGTGGCTCTACTGTTCGCGGTGGGAATCGTCTTGCGTCTCACGTCGGTGGTACTTCTATCGATGGTATCGTTTCCTCTCTTGGTTCTTCTGCATCGATACGGTTGGCTGATGGACGAGCGTTCCACTTTCGCGCTCGGTCTCCTGCCCCCGTTCCACTACGTATTCGCATGGTTGTCGGAGCCGATTGGATCGGCGGCCGAGGTTCTTTCCTCCCCGGCGCCGTTTTCTTGGGGCCTGGCCGCACTACACGGTGGGCTTCTTTCTCCGGTTTGCTTTGAGCTACTGCGCGATCGGGAAGGTGCCAATCCTCCTGCGGCGGACGACAAAACCTTGGTGGCGGACCCCAAGCCCGCCGGCTCGACGCCGTCCGCCCCGCCCAAAGCAAAATCCGCTCCCAGGGTGAACTTGCCCGAAGCCGTATGGCTCTATCAGCGCAACCCGTATCGCATACTCGGCTTACGCCCTGTCGACACGGCAGCACGCGTGGCCAAACGGCGCGGCGACGAATTGGCACAGCTTTTGGAGCACGATCTTTCTCTCGAAGAGCATCTGCCGGAATTCGTATCCATTCCCGTTCCGGGGGCACCGGGCATCACCGTCGAGGACGTGGCTCGTGCCGCAACCGTATTGGCCTACGACCGCAATCGTTTCGGCGAAGCGGTGTTTTGGTTTCATCTCGATGTCCCGGTAGAGAAGTGGCGTGTCGAGCACGGGATGGCGGATGCGGCTACGCTGCGGCAAGTTTGGACGCAGCAACTCCTGGATCCCGAGCGTCAATCGACGGCGGCACTCAACCTTGCGGTCCTCGAGCATGCGACGGTCCTTGCCGTGGAGGCGGAGTCGGCGCAGGCCGGTGTGCTCGCTCCGGCGCAACGGGCAGCGTGGCGCGCGTGCCTCGACGCGTGGGTGGCCGTCTACGAAGATGATGGCGCATGGAGGCGTTTCGACGAGCTGCGAGCGAAGTCGACGGACCCGAGTATCACGGCGGAATACATCGCCGACCTCCGGCTCTCCTTGCCTCGGCTCGTCGTGGCCATCAACGTTGCGATCGCCGCCAAAGCCCTCGAAGCCGGGAATCTCGACTACGCGCGGGCCCACGTCGAACTCGTGCGCGCGTCGCGCTTCCCCGAAGCGGACCTGGAGGCCGCCTTGGCGGAGTTGTTCGCGCCCCTGGTTGCCGAGGTCAAACGGCACCTACAGGTGCTCGTCGGCCCGACACATTCCCTGGACGGGGCGGTCGACTACGCGCAGCTGAGCCAACGTATCGCGCCGGCTCGCACGCAACTCGAGGCCCTTGGCGGATTGCGTGCGCTATCGCCGCTCCTCGAGTCGCTGTTGCGAACGATGCGGCAGAACGTCATCAGTGAACTCATTCGCAGTGTGAATGCTTTCTGGAGCGACGTGAACCACTTGCGTCAACTCAACAACAAGATCATCGAGTTTTGGAATGACGCGAGTCCGTACGCGGAACACGTGTTCCTGGCGGAGAAGATGAAAGAACAGCAGGAACCCGTGGCTCAGCTCGTGCGGGATGCGGACAAGCTTCAGCGCAAGGCGGTGCTGGCCGTAGCCGCGCTCACGCTACTTCGCTCTCTTTGCGCGCCCGAGGATGGCGATTCGATCAGGGAACTCGAGGAGAATCTCACGCAGGCTCGGGTGGAGACTCATGAGCCATCCACCGTCGCCCAGGGTGTGCGGCAGCACTGGTCCGACAACAACTCTGGTATGCAACGGCAGGTCGGCTGATGCCTTGGCGAGAAGGAGGTCGTTGGATGTACCCCTGGCTGCGGCAGCAATTCTTTCCGCGCGAATGGCGCATTCCGCCACCGGCGCAACCTTGCGGCGAAGTCGATCTGGAGTCGATCTTGCGATTGTGGAGTGAAGGGCTGGCACGTCTGCATGCCGAACCACAGGCCAGTGCCGATCCACGACCAGCTCCGCCAGCAGGCGTGGCGCCGTCGGCGCCGGCGTTGCCACGGGACCTGCTCAAGCGCGTCGTCAATACCATGTGGCGTATCGAGGCGCAGTTCGCGAATGCCGAGGACGTCGGTGCGGTACGGGCGATGCGCCTGCGGTTCAGAACCTTGAAGGATACATTCGCCCGCAGCGGAGTGATTCTGCGAGACTTCACCGGCGACGATTGGGCACAGCATCAGGATCGAACCTGGGATGCGATCGTTCCGGAGGGTGGTGGGTTTGACGATCCGGAGATCGAAGCGATGGTCGAACCCTACATCGAGATCGATGGCGAAGTCATTCAGTTCGGTACGCCGAAACTAAGAGAGAAACAGGAGACTCCATCATGAAACTGACGATTGACTGGGGCATCGATCTGGGAACCAGTAACTCCGCTGGGGCGATCCTGGTCGATAACGATCTAGCGGTCATCAAGAACGAACTGCGCGAGGAAATCACTCCATCGGTCGTCTCGGTACGCTCGAACGCGGGGGCCGATGTCGTTCAGGTTGGCAAGCCGGCCAAACAGCGACTTCAGATGAAGGATGGCTCTCGCGCGGTCGCGATGGAGTTCAAACCCCACATGGGGCAGCCTGGGTGGTCTTTCGCCTTTCCAGGGGTGGGCACACCCTTGAGTGCGCCAGCACTATCGGCGCACGTGCTGCGCAAGCTGCGTCAGTGCGCGCCTTCGATTCCAGGGGCGGGGCCGATGCGTTCGGCGGTCATCTGTGTGCCCGCAGCGTTCACGAACCCACAGTATGACGATACCAAGTTGGCAGGGCAGATTGCGGGATTCGAGTATGTCGAACTACTCGCTGAGCCGATCGCTGCCGCCCTGGCCTACGCCCACCGGGCCGGAACCGAGGGCTCCCGCCTTTGGCTGGCGTTCGACCTCGGCGGGGGCACCTTCGATGCCGCGCTCGTGCGCGGCGAGGACGGTGTCTTTGCGGTGCATGACCACCGTGGCGATCGGAATCTGGGCGGGAAGAATCTCGACGATGAGATCATCCAGAAGCTGATCGTGCCGACCCTACCGGCTGCGATCCAGGAGCGAGTCAAGCAGCGTTCATCCACGGAGTGGTGGGCGCTGAAGGCCGAGGTGGAAGCCGCGAAATGCGCCGTTTCATTTGCGCCCGAGGCGCCGATTTTCACGACGCTTGGGGATCATACGGTCGAGTACTTCCTGCGCCAAGATGACGTCAACGAACTGCAGGCACGCCTGTTCCGGCGGGCGATCGACATGTGTCGCGCGCTGATTCAGGAAAAGGGCTACGGCGCCAAGGACGTCGAGAAGGTTCTGCTGATCGGCGGTCCGACGCTGTCTCCGTTCCTGCAGCAGATGGTGAGTACGGGCGCGACGACGGCTTCGGGTTTCCATGTCGAAGGACTCGGGATCCCGATCGATACGGCCGTCAATCCGATGACGGCCGTCGCTCAGGGCGCCGCGCTATATGCAGCGGGTCGCCAGTGGGAGGCGCCGGCGGTGACCGTAGCCGTTCCGTCGGCTCCGTCGGCGCAGGGCGTGATCGTTTCACTCAAGCCCCCGGCCCAAGTCTCCGAACCTGAGATCCGCATCTCGGGTACTTTGCGCGCTACCGATCCCACTACGCCGATTTCGACCGATTGGCGTGTCACGGTTCAGCGTCTCGATTCGACGGATGCGGTGCTACGCGAGACGGAACCGGTGGCGGTTTCCGAGAAGGGATCGTTTACCACGCGACTTGCACTAGATCCGGGAAAGAACCGCTTTCGCTTGGTGGTCTTGGGAGGGGATGCAGAGACGATCGCCGTCGAAGACGGGGAATTCACGATCACGCGAGGCGTTTCGTCCGCGGGGAAGACGGCGAACCAGGGTCTGGGGGTGGCCGACCAGAACGGCAAGACCCGATTCTTCTACCAACCGGGCGATCCCCTCGGCCATGCACGGCGAGACGTATTCAAGACCACGGTGTCTTTGAGACCTGGTGGTACCGATTCGGTGGTCATTCCTATCGTGCAAGGAATTCACGAGATGGCGCACCTGAACCGAGTCGTTTATATGCTGCGCATCTCTCCTGAAGACGTTGGTGTTGCGATCCCGAGCGGGAGCGAGGTCGAAGTCGAACTGCTTTGGCGTGAACAGGATTACACCATCGTGCCGCGTGCGCGCTTTCTGGACTTCGACGTCGACATCGAGGCGAGGATTGACTCCGATCAACAGCATCGTCCCATCGCGGATCTACGGGCCGCGCTGAGCAGCCTGGAGCGAGAGATCATCGATTTTCGCCGAGTTGCCGCCGAGTCCGAGGTAGTGCGTGGCGTCCTCGGCCGTATTGAGGCGGAGGAAATGATCGAGACGATCGGCACTTTGATCGATGAGGCGGCAAGTGACCAGCAGAAGGGTAGCACCGCGGAAACGCGCCTTACCGAGGCACTGTTGATCACCGAGCCCCTCATCGATGAGGTCAACGAGTTGCTTCAGTGGGAGAAGCACCGGGAGCATTGCGACGACAACGTGCGGCGCGGCAAGGAGATCGTTGCCGAGAATGAATCCAGCCTATCGCCGGAATGGCGCAAGCGCTGGCTGGAGCTGTGTGGACACTACGACGATGCGGCCCGCGCACACGACTTCCGCCGACTCGAGGAGATCGCTTTCGGGGATATGCCGGAACACTTCAAGCGCAACGATGTTCTGTCGCAACGGGTCGGCGGCGGGCCCGCCGCACGCGAGGGCGCTGGGCAAGTCGGCTCCAGTCGGCACCTGCGTGGCACCTTGGGCTGAAGGGTTGAGGCCGAATCGGAGGTCGTATGAGTGAGTTCGATGCAAGCGCCCTGGCCGAGTTGCAGCGGCAGTTGCTCTTACCGCGCGCCGCAGCCGAAGCGCGCGACGGAGACTATGTCGCCGCGGAACGCACGTTGGCCTTCTTGCTCCAACTCGGTCCCTCCGCCGCTGTGCATCGCCTCCAGGGACTGGTGGCGGCACAACAGGGCAACTACGAGGCGGCGCGCGAACACTTGGGCAGCGCACTGCAACTCGACCCCGCCGATGAGGCGGCGCGCGCCGCACTCTCTCGACTGGAGCGAGAGAGTGCGGCGGTTCCTTTTCGCACCCTACGCGTTTGGCAGGTGGCAACCTCCATCGGCGCTGCTGCGACGGTTCTCCTTGCCCTAGGCCTCGCTGGCGCCATCTTCTACAGAGGGAACGAGGGTGAGGCCGGTGCGGCCGCGCGCGATGCGTCGGCGGAGAGAATGTTCTTCGAGGCGTCGCTGCGCTCCGTCCAGGAAGCCCAGAGCAAGGGCCTGGCAACGCTCGAAGAGAGGCACGCCGCGCTCGCGCGCGATGTGCTTGCCGCGGTCGATCGCTCCCAAGTGGCCGAAGCGAAGGTCGCTCGCATCAGCAGCGAACGGCTTGCCGCGGATGAGGTCGCATCCCGTATGAGGGAGTTCGCTGAACTCAGTGAAACAATCGACAGGCTGGTTGGCGATGTGCCGCGGACGCTCGAGCCGGTGGGCGAACCCGGTGAACGTCTTGCCCGGCTCGAGGTCGAAGTCGTTAGCCGTTACCAAGACGCGCTGCTGCGGCGCAGCGTAGCTGGGGGCACGGTCGGCTCCCGCGTCGAACTGACCACCACCGTATCTTCGAGGTACGAAGTTCGCCCCGGCGATACACTGACGACGGTGTCGGAACGGGTCTGTGGCGATGCATCGCTCTGGAATCAACTCGCTGCGGCGAACCCGGGCAAGATCGGGAAAAATGGTTCGATCGCGGCAGGGGCGCGACTCAAGATTCCGTGTTGACGCCATGGAGACGCTGCTCTGGATGAAGATCATGGGAGGAACGTACGGGAGGGTGTGGCCGAGGGTACGCTTCGTATGAACCGTAGACCGGGACCGCTGGCGTTACTTGTCTTGCTCGGCTGGACAGCCTTCGCCGTGCGTGCGGAAATGCTCCGCGTTCCTCCTCCGAGCGGCAACGAATGGATCGGCACGGCGTTCGCGGTGCTGGTTTGTGCGGCGATTTCGGTCGCCGCGTTGCACGTCGCAGGTAGCTTGTTGCGGGCCGTTGGTCAGATCGCGCTGCCCCTCGGGATCGCGGGTGGTGTCGTCGTCGGCACTGCCCACGGTAGCGAACATGGGTCCGTTGCCGGCTCGATCGTCGGCGTGGTGGCGGCCATCGGTCTGGCGGCGGCGCTCCGCGGCGGCGGGGGCTTGGGGTGGCTGGTGGGGGCGTCCTTGTGGCGATCGCCGGCGGATGCTGGTGAATCGGCGCTGCCCACAGCGGAGCGATCGAGGGCCGCCAGCGTACCTCGGCCGCAGCCGGCAGTACCTCCAAGGTTCAATCCGCGCACGGGAGAATGGGAATGATGATGGGACCTCGATGCTTCGTGCGGGCAGATGAACTCGCATCGGCCATGGGGCAGGGCACCACGACAGGAACTGGCGTGGTGCTGCTGAAAGATGTGAACGCGGAGGGCACTCCCGACCTGCTGCACTTGCACGTCGGTCCGTCGATCGCGTGGACGACCTCCGAGGCCTCCCGTCGTGCCTGCTGGCGCCTGGTTGACGGGCCCGAGGCTACGTGGCCGGCGATTCCGGACGACACGGCACTCGTCGATCTTTGGCGAATGGGAACGGATCAGGCGTTGGAAGGCATCTGTCGCCTGCTGATCGGGGATCAGCAAGTGGCTTGTGCCGTGTCCGTCGTCGAAACCGGCGGTACGGCATTCACCCGCAATACTCCCATCCTCGAGTCCTCCTTGCTCGCGGAGAAGACGGTCTTGTGTGTCGGCCTGGGGAGCGGCGGTGCGGCCGTGGCCGACTCCCTCGCGCGTTCCGGGGTTGGCCGCTTCATCCTGTGGGACCAGGATCGGCTCGAGTCGCACAACGTCGGTCGGCACGTCTGTACCCTGCAAGACATCGGGCGGCGCAAGGTGTTCGCCGTGCGCGACCACCTGTTGCGCGTCAATCCTGCCGCACGCGTCGAGGTGGTGGACGCTGATGTACTGCAGCACGACGGACCGGGAGGACTTGCCGATCAAAAGGTGCGGCAATCGGACGTGGTGATCGTCGGCACCGACAACAATCCGTCACGCTATGTGCTCAACGACTTGGCCTGGCAGGCCGGGAAGCCGTCGCTCTACGGCCGTGCCTTCCAGCGAGCGTGTGGTGGCGACGTCATCCAGGTGATACCGCGCCGTGGCATGCCCTGTTACGCCTGCCACACCGGCACATTGGTCGTCGATGAGGAGATTTCGTCGCAGCGTGATGCCGATGCGGTGGCCTATGCGGACCATCCGGTGGCGGTAGAGCCGGGACTGTTCGTCGACATTCAGCCGATCGCGGGCATGTTGGCGCGCTTGGCTCTGCTTCGGCTGGTCGACGGGACAGGTTCCACGTTGGAGTCGACCGCCGCGGAACTGGACGCGCCCCTGTACTTGTGGGGTAACCGCCGGGAGCACAACTTCGCCAACTGGGCCCCCATGCGTCGCAGCTGGTCGCAACTGGCGATTCTGCGCTGGTATGGAATCAACGTCGTGCGCAACCAGGAGTGTGCCACATGTTCGGTTGGCGCGGATCGGTAACGGAGACTCCGCCGCCGGATGCGGATGCGTCGAAGGTGCTCATCTACCTCGATGAAGCCGACCGCATTGCCCGTTGGGTGGGCGCCTATCCCGACATCGAGACGGGTGGCGATCTGTTCGGCTACTGGACCCACAGTGGCGCCCCAGTCGTCTGTTTTGCGATTGGCCCGGGGCGTGACAGTCGTCACCTTCACACCAGCTTCTACCAGGACGCCGACTATCTGCATGCCGTCGGGGTCGAGTTGTACCGGCGTCACGGCATGCAGCACGTCGGCGAGTGGCATTCGCATCATCGTCTCGGGCTCAACGAACCGAGCGGCGGTGATCTGCGTACCGTGCGAGGCAGCCTACAGCGGCGCGGTTGGGATCGTTTCCTCCTCATGATCGCGACGCACGACGGCGCGACGCCGATGCGGGTACTGCAGAACTACTATCGTGTCGGACTGCGCCACGGACGTGGCGTGGAGCCGCTACGGGTGGTTCTTCTGGACGGAGAGAGCCCGCAGCGGCGTGACGTCGGGGTCATTTATCGCGAACTGGAAGAACGGCATACCTTGCCCAACCATGTCGCGTGGGCGCCGGGGCCCAATACACCACGTGATCCGGCGGAGCGAGCCGCCGAGGATGTGTTCGGCAATTCCTGGTTCTTGGGTGCAAACGGTCGCCGCTTGTTGCTCGACATCATGGCAGACCTGCGGCCCCTCGGTGTGCAAGTGAGGATGTTCTCCGTGGACGACGGAAAGGCGCTAAATTTCGACCTCGGGGAATGGGGTCGGCTGCTGTTGCCCGAAGCATTCCCCGAGGCGGAGATGGTGCACCGCTGGCCCGATTCGCAAGACGAACACCGGCGTCGATGGCATGCGGGAATGGACTTCCGCGGCTGGTTGAATGGCCTTCTCGATGAGGCCGTGCCGACGATAAGCGGCGACGGGAGGCAGGGAGAAACCGTGGCGGGCGAGTCATCTGCGCCGGCGGCAGCGACGGAACACGAAAGAAGTTCGACGGCTAATGTGTTGGTCGTGAACGATGCCGACAGTCTCGTGGCGGGCGACGCGATGGCATGTGCGGCCGACGAGACGACGGTCGAGAACGGGGAAACGAAGGATGGCAACGGAACGGTTGATGCGTGAGCAGGGTTTGTTGCAGCAGTATTTTCCCCGTTTTCGCATCCAGAACATCGACGACCCGGCGACCTGCGGCGTCGTCGGCAAGCATCGGACGAACAGCGGACGGGATTACGCCCTGTGGATTCCACTCGGAGGCTTCCCAAACCAAGCGCCGTGTATGTATTTGGTGTATCCGACCGACTTGAAGGATGCGTCCGGGGGGGCGCTGGCGGATCATGGGCCGTCGCATGCCTTTCACTTGCTGAGGAAGAACCAGCACGGGCATCCACAGATCTGTCACTACAATGGACAGTTCTGGCATCCGAACGTGACTTTGTACAAGATCGTGATGAAGGGTCGCATCTGGCTCGAGGCTTATGAGCAGCATTTGGCGACGGGCCATCGGATCGATCGATTTCTGAGAAACATGGACCGAGGAAGGGAGTGAGGCGAATGAGCCCAAGCAACAAAGACTTGCAACAGACGATGGTGGACCTGGCGAGTGGTGACGCCGCCGGGGAGGAGCTGATGTTCGACCCACGCACCGGCGAACTCACCGTCGTCGGACCGAACCAACGACCCGACCGCGACGCGCTACCCGCCACGGAAATGGCGAGAGAGGGGTTTTTTGTCGCGGCGAGCGCGGCTCCGGACTGACTGAGGGATTCGGATGTGAAGGACGACCTTGTGCGCCCGCTTCGCTGAACGGAAGCTCGGGAAACCTACAACGTCGATGCGCGGGGAACAACTTTCGTCGGCTTGCGGGCAGGTGCCGCGTGAACGGAAACGACGCCTACGACAGCGCGGGTAGGATGCGTGGGCTCATCTGGAGGCTTGGTGAGCACTTCAGCGAAGTTCGAGCGCAGGTGATGATGGTACGAGCGGAGGCGAAGATCCGAGGGAGAGATCGGGGTGTCCGCTTCTTCGCCTGCGCCGACATGCGTGACGTCGCGTCCTGGAGGCCCGATTCGGGCGACGTACAGCTGCTTGTGTTTCCAGCCGACGTTTACGACTGAGCGGCGGTATTCACGGCGCACGACCGTACGGTGCGGATGAAGCTGCCCGCTTTTCGGGCTCGGTGCACGAGGAGGTCCGTCATGTCGTCCCACCCGTACTTCGTTTCATTTCGCCCTTATTTGGTCGGAGCGGTTGCCTGTGTGCTTTTCTACGGCGCCCTCGCCTTGGTGGCCGCGTCCTCGGCCGTCGGTGAGTTCATTCTCGCTCGCGGTCCGCTGCAGCCCGTCGCCTGCTTCCTCTTCCTCTCGGGCCTGGCGCTACTGGGCGAGCGCCACGTGGCGCAACGCACCGAAGCTGGTTGGCGCTGGCCCAGCCTGCCGCCTGGGGCCTTGCCTCGAAGCCGCGCCGCCGCGGTCGCCGACACGCTCGATGGCCCCGGGGCGTCCGACCTCAACCGTCGCCTGCTGCGCGATCTCCTGCGTGGCTTCGCCCGCGGCGACGACCTCTCCCTCCTCCTGCGCGATCTCGAACGCCGGGCCGACGACGAACTCGCCGCCAAGTACAGCGCCGTCGCGACGTTGCGCACTCTCCTCCCCGTGGTCGGCTTGCTCGGAACCGTCTTTGGATTGTCGCGTGGCATGCTGCACTTCGCCCACTCGAGCCGAGCGGCCGACCTGGATTCCCTGCGCGCGACGCTACAAGCGTTTGCCGCGTCGGCGAGCACGGCCTTCGACACCACCCTGCTCGGGCTCGGCTGCATGCTGGTTCTCGGCCTTGGGTGTGTCGCCCTTCAGCGCGAAGATAGGCGAATGGTGGCTCGCTGGTCGGAGTTGTTGCACGAGAACTCGCGCCGCCTCTGCGTCGAGACCACGAGCCCTGCGAAACAGGAGCTCCAGTTGGATCTCCTAGTGGAACGCTTCGAGCAGCGTTTCGCCCTATTCTCGGATCGGCTGCTGGCGACCTTCGCCTCCCGTCTGCATGAGACCCTCGGCAACGCCGGACGTGGCGCGGTTGAGGAATTCCAACGGTCGCTCGAAGGTGCGACGCAGGAAGCCTTGCGCCCGATGGGCGATCACGTCGGCAAGTTGGTGGCATCAGCGCTGCGGGGCCACATGGCCGTCATCGAAGCGGAGATCGCCCGCGTCGGGCGGCGGCTGGACCAGCCGATCCCGCTGAAGATTCGGCTCGTCGGCGACAGCGTGAACGGGGCGGTGCAACATGACGCCTGACGATCGCTTCGATGTTCCCCCACCCGTGAGCTTGGTGTTGCTCGCCTGTTTGGCGTTGCCGATCGCGTTTGTCGCATTTGGAATTGGCACGTTGCGCTTCGCCGCCGCTGAGATGGCGCGCCCGGCGGTCGACTCTTTCGACGGCGGAATCTGTCTGGGCCTCGCGGCGTTAACCGGCCAAGCCTTCTGCCGTCTCGACGCGCCCGGAGCCGTGCCGGAGAAAGCCGCCGAGGCCGTGGTCGAGCTGCACGGTGTCGAGGCGCGCAGCGCGTCGTTGCGCGAGGAGATCCGCCACGCCGAGGAGCGGGCGCAGGAGCTGCGGCGCGCGTTGGAGGAGTCTCAGGGGGTAGATGTCAACCGCGTGTACGGCCGCTTCAGTCGAAACGGCGTACCACAATGGGTCGAGTGTCGCGACGATGGTGTCGTGTTGCAGCCGCAGAATTCGGTCGTGACGATCGACGAACTACGCACCGGCTCCGACGATTTCGTCGCCGCGGTCGAAGCCCGCCAGCACGCCGTGTTCCTCATTCGCCCTGAAGGATATGCGTCGTTTGAGGCAGCGCGCAAGCTGATCGAGGCGAAGCACCTCCCGATAGGCTTCGAGCCCATCGACGCGCACTGGAAGTTGCGGTTTTAAAAGGCGTCGGTAGTCCATATGATGCCAGCTTCCGGTCGTGAGCAAGTCTTGCCGCGCCGGAGCAGGGAGACGAGCTTGGCCACCTATCGCCGTTCCTACCAAGTCTCGCGTGGCGGTTGGACACTCGTGCCGTGGCTGGCGCCGGTTTGCGATTTCGCAATCGAAACGTTGCGTACAGCACGGAAACGGAACCTCCATGGAGCGCGTTTCGCCCGGAGCGCGAGCACTTGCCCTGCGCCGACCCCGAATCCGCCCGACCTTCCTCTTTTGGTGCTACCCAGGAAGGCCCCGGACTACGCCGGCGCTGTCTCGAAGGCACAGACTTCGCGCAGCACGCCGCGCAACCAGCGGAGCGCCGGGTCGCCGTCGAGCCGCGGGTGCCAGAGCATCGATACCGTGAATTCGCGGGTCGGCACGGGCACGCGGAGCGTCACCAGGCCTTCGCGCAATGCCGCGGTGTGGCGCTGCGGTACGGTCGCCACCAGGTCGGTGCTGCGCGCGAGCGCTAGGGCCGCGGCGAAGCCGCTGACGACACTCGCGATCGGCCGCGAGAATCCGGCGGGCAGGAAAGGGCGCTCCAAGGCGTCTTCCTCGTAGCCACTGCGGGACACACTCACGTGCCGCATGCTCGAGTAGCGGCGGACGGTGACTTTGCCTTCTGCCAGCGGATGGCCGGGCCGCACCGCTGCGACCAAGTGGTCGCGAAACAGCGATTGGGTCCGCAACTCGGGGCTGATCGATGCATCGACGACGGCCGTCTCGAGATCGATGCGTCCCTCGCGTAGCGGCCCGCTGTCCTTTCCGGCCTTCTGCAAGAAGTTCAGGCGCACGCCCGGTGCTTCAGCGGCGACGCGCCGGAGGAGCGGCGGACCGAAGTTTTCGACGAACCCGTCGCTGGTCCGTAGCGTGAAGGTCCGTACGAGAGTTGCCAAGTCGACCGGCTCGACCGGACGCAACATGCCCTGTGCTTCCTGAACCAAGTCGTGAACCCGCGCGCGCAGCAGCTCGGCCCGTGGTGTCGGCACCAGCCCGCGGCCGGCGCGCACGAGAAGCGGGTCGCCGGTGGCGGCCCGCAGACGCGCCAAAGCCCGGCTCATGGCGGAGGGACTGAGGCGCAGTCGGCGCGACGCACGCGCGACGCTCCCTTCGGAGAGCAGGACGTCGAGCGTGATGAGCAGGTTCAAGTCGGGCATGGCAAGAGCCTCCCTCGGCGTGGGCGATACATGGCGTCAGACGCAACTACATACTGCAACCGTTGCGCATTCCGCCAGGTCATTCTTTTGCCTACCCTGCTTCTCGAACCCGAGAAGGAGAGGGAAGCATGACCAACACTCTACAAACCTTCGCAAACGGCATCCGCTCGATCTGGGGCCCGCTGACCAGCGAACTCGTGGCTGGCAGCCGCCAACGAATGGAAGCGCTGGCGGCTGTGTCGCCGATGGAGCCGTGGTTGGCCGAGCTGCAGCGGACGGCCCCAGAGAACCGCGAACTCCTCCGCGATCCCGAACACGGCTTCGTCCTGCTGGCCCATACCGAGAGTGCCGGCGGAGACGAGCGGCGCAGCCGGGGGCATACAGGGAACGGCGCGCGTCGAGGGTCAGGTAATGCGTGCGCTGCTGATGAGCGTGCTCCTCAACAGCGCGGCCATGCGGACGGCGCTGCTTGCTGGTTTCTCGATCGCCGCCGGGCTGGCGTTTGCCGCGACCGCCGTCAGTCTGCGGCGGCTGCGCGCCTGAGTCGCATGGCACTGCGGTCACGTCCCTCGCGCAGGGCAGGGACGGTCCGGCACGAGTTGCAGAAGGCGAACGGCTTTGGACCGGTCGACCCACTGAGTGTTGCGCGAATCGCCCGCTTTCAGGCTCCGAATCGGCTCCGAGCCAACGCCCCAAGCCTGGGTGGCGTTTTCGGAACCGAAACGGGGTGACGATTTCCTTTGCACACAGCCGGCTGATGTGGGTTAGCGAGACGGCTACGGTGGACGAATCCTTCCCGTCTTCAAAACTGATAGGTCGCCTTCTTCAAAACTGATAGGTCGCCTTGAGCGTCGTCTCGTCGCGGCGGTGGTTGCGGCCGCCGGCGAACCACGGATCGTTGCTCGGGACGTCCGACCCATAGTCGGTGAAGAAGCGCTGCTGCAGGGTCAGAATGACCGAATTGGTCAGCGAGTAGTCGAAGCCCCACAGGACCTGTTGGTTGGCGTTGACCGGGTCGATCACCGTCGCCAACGTCGGTACCAGGCGGCCGTTGTCGTAGAAGCTCGTCGCCACCAGGGTGATGAGATGCTCCCAACGCTGGATGTCGTCGCCGTTCCCCGCCACGCGGGAGTTCTGCTGGCGCTCGATCCGGCCGGCGTACGGTCCTTCGGTCCACCGGCCCATCGGGCCGAAATACGGCGCCTCGGAAGTGCCGGCGTTGCCGCGCAGGTAGTCGACGTCGGCGCCGAGGGTATACGTCCAGAAGAACTGGCCGGAGAACACCCACGGCGCTTCGCGATTGAGGCGCTGGATGTAGGTCGCCCGGTCGAAACCCAGCATGCCGGACCACTGGTCCCTCTTCTCGAAACCCAGCGGTGCCGACGGCAGGCGAAAGCCCGGCACGTCGAAGCCGTTGACGGTCACCGGGATGAGCTTGTCGGGGTCGACCGTCTGGAACGGCGCGCCGAAGACGAAAGCCGTCTCCAGGCGGAAGGAAGTGCCGGTCAGGGCCTCGTCGAAGTATTTCGCCGTCAAACCCATGACGTGCATGTACGGGTGTACCACTTCGGCCGTCACGTTCAGGGGGTAGACCGGCACGACCGAGCTGGGGTCGTCGATGTCGACTTGGTACTTGCCGACGGGGGTCGAACCGAAGCCCGGCAGCGCCGGGATGTCGATGCTTTCGATGCGCACGGCGAAGGGCGAACTCGCGCCGACGGCGCGACCGCGTCCATAGAGGTAGTTCAGGCTCATCTCGATGCCGGCCGGTGCGGTGAAGTGGAACTGCGTGCCGACCTCGCTCGCGTCGGCGGGGTTGCGGTGAAACTGCCCGCGTTGGACGCTCGATCCCTGCAAGTCGAAATCCGGCGCCAGGGTGAAACGAGTCACCGGATCATACTGCACCTGGCCGGAGCGCAACGGGCTGGGGAAGGGCAGTGCCCAGGGGCGAGGCGCGAAGTCGGTGACGATCGCCGGACGATAGTCGCCGGGGTTGTAGACCACTTCGAGGTAGGCGTCGCGCAGCGGCCCGACGTCATCGAACTCCCACACTCCCTTCATCAGCCAAAGCGGCACGCGGATCTCGTCCCAGTTCTGCTCCTGCTGCAGGTGCCAGCGGATGTCGATGGGGTTCCACAGGTCCATCAGGCGGAAGAAGTCGGCTTCACCCCAGACGATCTGTTGGCGGCCGAGCCGCAGGCTCAACGGAATCTGGCGGAAGCGCAGGTCGACGTAGGCCTCGCGCAGGTCGTTTTCGAACATCAGATCGCGCCGCCGGGCGCCGCTGAGATCGTCGACGGATCCGCCGATCAGGTCGTCGCTGCGCTCTTGCCCGTGTTGCCGGTCGCCCGGAGCAACATCGTAGAAGGAGTCGTAAACGCCACGGTACAGCAGGACGGTCTTCCACTCCTTCAACCACGGCACTTTCGCCTTGCCGAGAAGTTTGCCGTCGTCCAGCCAATCCCAATCGGCCCGCAAGCGGAGTGTGTTGCGGTTCTGGATCCACTGGAACTCGTCGGCCTGGGGGTGGCGCACGAGCGTCTGGGTCTCGACGTTGCCCGAAATGCCGAGTTCGCGCGTGTCGAGTCCTCGTGTCGGACTCGGGAGTAGGGACACCAGGGACAACGAAACGACCCAGAGGATTGCTTGCCTGTGGCTGGTCATGGAGGAGCCCTCCTGGCCTCCACCGAAGCCAGAGCGATGCCAGCCTGTGCGACATCGCCCGGCCCCGAAGTCGTGCCCGACGGATCTCATTTTCTGCAATCGGGACTTGGCGATTCGCAGGCCTGCGAAGAGACTCGCGCGGGCCGATGCCACGACCGGGTCGGGCTGTCGGTCCGAGACTTGCACCACCTCGGGGTGAGCCACGTGGAGGCGAGCTAGCTCCACGGGTAGGGTAGGAGGCCCGTCATGACCCGCAAGGTTGGCAGATGGATGGTCGCCGCGGCGCTCGGCCTGGGCTTGGTGCGACCGGCGCTGGCGGAGGATGAGGCGCGTGCCTTGATGCGCAAGACCTTCGACCAGGCGCGCATCACCTTCGCGGCGAAGATGCAGCTACGCTCGCCGGGTGGATTGGTGCGCGACCTGAACGTCAGCCACCGCCAAGAGGGCGACGCGAGTTCGACGTATATGGAGATCACCTCGCCCTTCAACTTGAAGGACACGCGCTTCCTTTCGTACGACCATGCGCAGGGTGAAGACGAACACTTCACCTACGTGCCCATGGTCAAACGCAGCATGCGCGTGCCGCAATGGACCCTCGAACAGTCCTTCTTAGGTTCGGACTTCTACATGATCGACATTGCCATTCCGGACATGGACAAGTTCGATTACCGGCTCGATGGCAAGGCCGAGTACGACGGCAATGCCTGCCGGCGGGTCATCAGCGAGCCGCTCGAGCCGGAAGGCGAACCGTACCGTCGGGTGGTGTACTGCGTCGACGAATCGAAGTGGATCAGTCTCTACACCGAGTACTACGACGAGACCGACGAACTTCTGAAGGTGTGGCGGCCGACACGATTGGAGAAAGTCGATGATGTGTGGACGCCGATCACCCAGACCATGCGCAACGTGAAGAGCGATACCGAGTCGGAACTCGAAATTCTGGAGATCCGCTATCGCGTCGAACTGGACGACGAGGTGTTCGGCAAGGCCCATCTCGATCGCTGACGCGAACGTCGTGCGGGCTTGTTCCGATGGATCGACTTCGTAGACTTCACCCGAGTTCGCAATCTCGACGCTGCAAGGAATCGAACGATGAAATTCAGTGAAACCTTCTCGGTGCCCGGAGCCCCCGCGGACGTGCTCGCGTACGCTGCCGACTTCCGCAATCTGCCGGCCTGGGATCCGAGCATCGACCAGGTGACCTTACGGGATGGCGAGGCGCAGACGCCGGGGGCGCGGTTCGAGGTGGCCCTGCGCTTCTTCGGCGTACCGTCCCAGCTCGAATACACGCTCGAGGAATTCGTTCCCGGCGAGCGGGCCGTACTGAAGGCCGGGAACCTGTTTTGTACCGCGGTCGACAGCGTCACCGTGAAGCCACACCCGAAAGGCACCCAGATCACCTGGACCGCCGAGATCGACTTCGCCTTTCCCGTGCAGTTGGTCGACCCGCTGCTGGCATGGGCCTTCCGCGGCACCGTCGATGCCGCGGTCGCCGGATTGAGGCGGGCGCTCGAGCTGAAACGCGCTGCTTGACCGGGGCAGCGCGGGGACGGATACCCGCGGGGTGCCGTCTCCAAGCGATCCGCGAAAGCCCTTCGCGCGTGCCGCCCTCATCGAGATCACCGGCTCGCACGACGAATGCCTCTATTCCCACGTAGCGATGCTGCGTGCCGCCGGCTACGCCGTGCGGGTCGTGTTGCGCGAGGATGTGCGCGGCAAACAAGGCGACTTGGGTGACGTCGAGGCGGTCGACTACGTTCCCTTCGCCGCCGGCGGATGGCGCACCTGGCGCGACGCGCTACATCTGCGTCGCCTTCTCGCCCAGCAGAAGGTCGACTTGGTCGTGTTCAATACGGCTGAGGGACGCCGCGTGCGGAATTTCTGCCTGCTCCCGGGACGGATGCCGCCGCGCCTCGGGGTCTTGCACAACGGCCACAAGCTCGGGGCGAGCTTCACCCAACGCTGCATCGAGCGCCGGGTGAGGGACTACCTGGTCCTGTCCGAGTTCATCGCGAAGCAGGCGCCGCGGCGCCGGGGCGTGCGGGTCACGCCGTTTTATCCGATCTATTTCCCCGCCGTACCGCACGTTCCTCGCCGGGCAGCATTTTCCGTCGTCGTCCCCGGGCGCATCGATTTCCGTCGTCGCGACTACGAGTTGCTGCTCACGGTGGCAGCGGCAGGGGATCTGCCATCCGACCTACACTTCGTTCTCCTCGGCGACGGATCGAGCCGGGATGGAGCCGTCTTGCGCGAACGGTTGCAGCGGCTCGGCGTGGCGCAGCGATTCACCGTGTTCGACCATTTCGTCGACCAGTCCATCCTGCTGGGCGAAACGGCCGCAGCCGATCTGGTGCTGCCGCTGCTGACGCCGCGGATGCAGGAGCATCCGCAGTACCTTACGGGCAAGATCAGCGGCGCCTACAATCTGGCCTACGGCTTGGCGGTGCCCATGCTGCTGCACGAGTCGTTCGGCGACATCACGGAACTCGCCCGGGGCGGGGTGTTTTTCGCCGACGGCCAACTGTCGGCGTCCTTGGGTAGGCTCTACGAGAATCCCGCCATACTCGCCGAATTGCGCCAACGCCTTGGTTCGAACCCATCCTTCTCCATCGAAGCGCAGCGACAGCATTATGCCGCGGCGATCGGCGCCGCCGGAGCCCTTATCCCGTAGCCAGGGGAATCGGCGCGACTCCAAGGGAAAAATTCGACTTGGAATCCCCCGTCGCAACGGTGATACCGTACCGCGAAACCGAGAGGGCAAATTCGTGGCGGTATTCGACGACGTTCGATTCCTTCGACACCTGGTAGCGATGATCGTCACGGTGGCCGTTCTCGCGCTCGCCGAGGATGCCTCGGCGCAAAGCATCGTACCGACACGCAACGATGCTCTGTGCCGCAGCGACCTCTATGGATTGCTCGGCACGTTGACGAAGACGTCCGTGGCTCAGCTCGCCTCGTGCCACAAGCGGCGCAACGTCGCCAAGGTGCCGCCGAGCACGGATTGTCGGCTCCTGGGCCATGCGCCGTCTCCGGCCAAGATCACCCGCTCACGGGCCAAACTCGACGAGCGCGCGCAAAAGAGTTGCGTCGAACGACCGGGAGTGCAGGCCCCGTCGGGGCTGGGTTTCGACAGTTGTCCGGCCCCGTGCGACGGCATCCCGATCGCCGAAGACTACGTCGGAGGCGTCGCCGCCTGCCTCGCCTGCGTCGCCTCGAACCAAGTCGAAAGCCTTCTCGCGAGCACTCTCGGCAACCCGTCGCAGCCCCTTTCGCCGGCGGCGCGCAGTTGCCACGCCAAGGTGGGCGCCGGAGTCTCGGCCTATCTGGCTACCCGACTGGGGCTGCAGCGGAGCTGCCAGCTCGATCAGGACTTGGGGCGAGTCGCACCGTCGGTCGATTGTCGCAGCCACGACCCTGCCGGAAAGATGGCCCGGGCCCGTGCGGCACTCTTCAGCGCCGTCGCCGGTTGCACGGACGCGGACATCGCCGCGATCGATACCTGCGCCGCGAATGTCGCCGCGGCGCAACTGTGCCTGGCGACCGCCGTCGAGAGTACCTGCGATGCGCTGTTCGCTGCCGTGTTTCGCAGCGTCCCGCCCACCCCGACCCCGGTGAATTCGGCGACGCCGACATCGACGCCCAGCCCGACACCTGTCGTCAGCTACACGCCGACCCAGACGCCCACGGACACCGCGACGGCAACGCCGACAGCGACGCCGACGCTGACCGATACGCCGACGGCTTCGCCGACCGCGACGCCGACTTCGACTTCCACACCTACCGATACGGCGACGGCTACCGCCACGGCGACGCCGATCGGCGCGGCGCTCGACGTGAGCCTACACAGCGTCGCCGGGGTGAGTCGGACGGCGAGCGTCGATGGGACGCGTCTCTCGGGTCCTCCCGCCGCGGGGCGGGCGACGTCGTACGCGATGTCGGGTATCGCGGTCGCTGCGGCGACCACCGACGTGACCTCGTTCAGCAACCTCGCACCAGTGGTTTGGCTCCATCGCATCGAGATCACGGCAACCGGTCAGGAGCAGTGGGTGCAGTCGCTCCTCGTCGCCGACGACGCGGCAGCCAACCAGGTTGCCTGGCAGTTGTTCGACGTCGTGTGGCTGGTCAACGGCGCCGGCGACTCGGGTGACGGTACCTGCGATGCGACGTGCACGTTGCGCGACGCCGTGCAGGCGGTGAACGGCTCCTCTGGATCGTCGTTGGTGCGGTTCGACCCGTTGCTGACGACGATCGACGTCACGCAGCTGTCGTCTCTGTCGATCACCGCGGCCCATACCATGATCGACGCCACCGACAGCGGAGGAAATCCGTCCTCCGTGATGCCGTTCGCCGACCGAACCTACCCGCTGGAAATCATCATGCAGGCCCCGAATCTTTCCCCGGGCCCGGGCGATTGTCCGTGCAATGAAGGCGATGCGGGTGCCCTACGCATCCAGGCGTCCGGAGTCGAGTTGCGGGGCTTGGCTTTGCGCCGTCAGCACGCGGCCGAGGGGACGATCTGCTGTGGTGATCAGGACTTGGTGGCCTTCGACGCCGGCAGTGCCGATAGCCGTATCGATGCCTCGCGTCTCGACGGCGGGGCGCACGCCATGGTCGACGCCGACGTGCCCCAGGGCGAAACCCATCCACCGACCGGCAAGGATTGTGTCGACGCCGATGCGACGGGCGCCGGTGCCGGCGATCCCGTGGTCGTCAGCAACAGCGAGATCCGTTTCTGCTTCGATCGTGGCTTGAAGAGCAAAGAAGGTACGCTCCGTGTCGAGGACAGCTGGATTCACCACAATCTTCGCGGTGGCGCATTCGCCCAGTCGCCGGAATTCGGCAGCACGCAGGGAAGGATCGAACTCTACCGTTCGTTGCTCGAGGAGAATGGCCAAAATTGCCCGAGCGGCGATCCCGCCGCCTGCGGCGTCAGCCAGGTCGTGACGCGCCCCGAAGCCTCCGAGGCTTCGGCACAAGGGCCGTACACGCGCTTGCAGACGGACGGCAACGTCCTGCGCAACGGCGTGCTGCAAGGCTATTTGTTCCAGGATTCGTCCCTGGGCGAGGTGCGCAACGACTACGTCTGTGGCATCAACCGCGGCAGTGGCGGCAAGGGCTTGCTCGTCAAGAAGCTCACCGGCGACGAGGGAGATCTCGTCGTGCGCGGATCGACGTTCGTCTACAACGACGATGCCGGCGTCAAGTTCGACGACGTGGTATCGGCCGATCTCGGCATCGACGGCGGCGTCGGTGCCGGGAACAATGCTTTCGCCGAAAACGGCGCCGTACCCCGGCGCAACGTCGTCAATGCCCTCGACGTTCCCATCCCCGTGGTCCCGGCGCAAGGCAATCAGTGGGAGCGATGTTACGCCGTCCCGACACCTGTCGCGGCAAGTTGTGATGTGCCGGCCATCCGCGACGGCGACACCAACAATAACATCGGCAACAGCGATCGAGTCGACGTCACCAATCCCGACCCGCATGCCGACGGCGGCCCCGTCGTGCTCAGCGCGGTGTCGCCGACGAAGCAGGTCGCTGATGGCCTCGTGCGCCTGTCCGGCGTCGGCTTCGACGCCGTGCGAGGACATGATGGCGGCGTCGGTGGCGATTGCCTGGATTTGGCCAGCCTCAACTCCTGCAGCCCGCTGCAGGGTATGTGTGTCGAATTTCTCGTCGGTGGGGTGTGGACGGAAGCGACCGATGTGCTGGGCGTGACGCCGACGACCTTGACCGTGCGAGCCCCGGCGACCTGTGACGAGATGACGTTGGTGCGTGTGCGGCGGCGCGATCTCGATGGCGCGACTCTCGTGTCGAACGAGATACCCTTCTGCCACAATTGACGTCTCCGGCTGACGCCATCCATGCAGTTTGCCGTCGTCGTGCCGCTCTTCAATGATGCGGCTTGGATCGCCGATAGCATCGCGCGCCTGAAGTCGCAGAGCCACGGTGACTTCCGCTGCGTGCTCATCGACGATTTGTCCACCGATGCCACGCCTGCTGTCGTCCAGGCCGCCATCGAGGGCGATACGCGCTTCGCGTTCATCCGCAACGTGGAAAAGAAGTTCTCGTTACGCAACGTGGCGGACGGAATCGCCGGCTTGGATCTCGCGGATGACGACATCGTGGTCCTGCTCGACGGCGACGATCGCCTGGCCCACGACGAGGTCTTCTCCACCCTGCGCGACGTGTATCGCGACGCCGGATGCTGGATCACCTATGGCAGTTACAGCGACACCGAGGGCAGGCGAAATCCCTCGTGCGTCGCCTATCCCGCCGACGTCGTTCGCCGGCGTTCCTATCGGACCGCGACGTGGCACGCATCGCACCTGAAGACGTTTCGAGCCCATCTTTGGCGTTCGCTCGACCCGTGCCAGTTGCGCATTCACCCCGAGGAGTTGGCCGCGGCACGGCGCTGGGCCCTCACGCGGCTGCAGTGGCGTGCGCATCGGGCGTGGCAAGCGATTCACCTGAGCGAGTTGCACGAACCCAGTGGTCGGTATCTGCGGCGCTGCGTCGACAAGGCGATGATGTTCCCCTTGCTCGAGTTGGCGGGTGAGCACAGTCGCTTCGTCGAGCCGGTGCTGTATCACCACCGCACCAGCGGCAAACAAGCGAACCCCTACGGCAGTTCGACCACGGCACCGCGCTGGATGAATCGACTCATTCGTTGGGTGCTGGCGCATCGCCCGATTCTTCCGGCGCTGGCGGACTGAGCCGGCGATAGACGGCGACAAGAGCCTCGGCGGCCGCCTCGACGGAGAGATTATGGTGGACCCATGCGGCCGCCGCCTGGGCCAGCTGTGTCCGCAACGGGGCTGATTGTCGCAAGTGAGCGACGGCGGCGGCGAGTGCGGCGGCATCCCCTGGCGGAACGAGGAATCCCGTGACGCCATCGACGACCAATTCGGGCACGCCACCCACGGCCGACGCGATCACCGGGACATGACACAGCATGGCTTCGACGACGGCGCGCGGCGAGCCCTCCCGCAGTGATGGCAGGACGAAGACGTCGAAGTTCGGCAACAAGGCGGGTACGTCGGTTCTCCGTCCGAGCATGCTGATACGGCCGTCACGGGACAACTTGCGCCAACGCCTTTGCCAGGCCGGCCGCTCATCGTCACCGACGAGGACGAAGTGCACGTCGACACCGCGTTGCGCCAGCAGGTCGCTGGCGCTGACGGCGAACTCGACTCCCTTTTCGTGGCGAATGTTGGCGACGATTCCCGCAAGGAAAACCTCCTTGCCGAGGCCTAGTTCGGCCCGCAAGTTCAGCGGTGCGGCGCGGTACCAGTCCGCGTCGTGCCCCTTGCGCACGACGGCGATACGGTCGGGTGCGACTCCGCCCGCGATGAGGGCGTCACGCACGGCATTCGATACGGCGTGAAAACAAGTGACCGTGGATCCCAGGTACTTGCGGCGATGGGATGGATTCCACCAGCGCGGTACCTCCGTCGTGCCGCGATAGAACAGGACCGGCGGTGACCGCCGACCCTGCATCGCGCGCCGCCAGAGTGCCAAGCACGGCGATCGGAGGATGTGCACGACATCGGGGCGAAATTCGCTTGCCAGACGACGCACCTCCTCGATGTCGGAGCGTCGGGTGCTCCAGTGAAGTCCGATCTTGGCGAGCGCGAGGCCCGTCTCCGCTTCCGCATCGAGGCGGGTTGCATCGTGGCGCACGATGGCGGCGAGCGGGACGTTGCGCTGTCGCAGTGCGCGCAGGACAGCGGCCTCGCTGCGGTCCGGTACGGTCCCGACCACGAGCACC
The DNA here is from genome assembly GCA_964524885.1 of uncultured Binatia bacterium (SeqCode). Taxonomy (GTDB): domain Bacteria; phylum Desulfobacterota; class Binatia; order HRBIN30; family HRBIN30; genus CALJUJ01. Next base: position 130,095 of record CAZGEJ010000001.1, on the reverse strand, counting down.
CGCGGCATCCTGTTCACGTGAGGCCTCGGAGCACGCGGTCGTAGACTTCCAGGTTGCCGGCCACCATGGCATCGACGGAAAAATGCGAGGTGGCATGCTGATGCGCTGCCCGACGAAGCGCGTCGCGCAGCTCGGGTTCCCTTGCGAGACGCAAGAGATTCGCTGCCAGCCGCTCGGCGTCGCCCACCGGGCTCAGGAGACCGGTTTCGCCGTGTCGCACGATCTCGGGCATCCCGCCCGCCTCGGTCGCGACCAGCGAGCAACCGGCAAAGGCTCCTTCGAGCAGCAGCGTACCGAGGCCTTCGTAGTTCGAGGGCATGACGAGAACATCGACGCCGGCGAGTAACTGAGGCACCGTATCGATGTGCCCGAGAAAGGTGACTCGATCCGTCAGCTGCAGCCTCTCGCATTGCGCTTCGAGAGCGCCGCGCAACGGTCCATCTCCGGCGAGGAAGGCATGGAAGTGGACGCCGGCCCGCGCCACATGGGCCAAGGCGTCGAGCAACACGTGGTTGCCCTTTTGCCGCGTCAGAGCCGACGCATTGGCGATGAGGAAGGTATCCGCGGCGAGGCCGAATCGATGCAGCAAGGTGTGGCGCGCCGCGGCACGATCGATGTGGCGATAGGGCTCAGCGGAGACGGCGCTGCGCACCAAACTCACACGGGAACGGGGAACGCCGTAATCGAGGAGTAGCCGTTCGATGCGTTGCGAGATGGCGACGAAATGAGCGATCTGCGGACTGAGGTACTTCCAACGCGTGTTCCAGGTGCGCTTGATCGCATTGTCGACGCGGCGATGCACGACGACGGGTATGGGCAGTCGCGCCAGGCGCAGTTCGAAGGCGAACCAGTGCGCGTTGCCGCTGTGGGCGTCGATCAACTGAATGCCTTCACGCAGGCAGTAACGATAAACGCCGACGAGGTCGCGAAGGCTCCCTGGTCCGCCTCCGCGTAGCGGATAGGTGGGGACGATCTTCGCGAGGCGTGCCAACCCTTCGCTGTTGCGTGGGTAGGCGACGTGATGCTCGACGGCCTGCTGCGAGCCCTCGATGAGCAGGCGGATCTGATTCTCGCCGCCGCGCCACTGGCGCTCGGTGCCAAGGTGCAGAACCCGCAATCGTTGGCGTGGCGGCACGGGGGAGGCTACGTCAATTCTCGGCGATGGCGCGGGTCAGCTCGGCGAAGGACTTGAGCGACTCTCGCGACGTATAGAGAAAGGCACGCAACGGCCCGAAGTCGGGTGCCGGCGGCGGGGTAGGGTCGGGTACCGCCGGGGCAGGCGCGGTGCTCACGATCTCGGCGACGATGGCGTCGATCTCCGCGTCGACGGCTTGTTTCTGGCGCAGGGCATCTTCGTCACGTGCCGCTGCGCCCACGGCGATTCGCTTCTGACGCGCCGCTTCGAGGCGGTTCGCCAGTGTTTCCGCTTGCTGCAGTCCGTCTGCATCGCGGGTCGCTAAGCGATGCAAGGCATTCCAGGCTGCTTGCGACGAGGGTTTGCTCGCCATCCAAGCGACGCGCTGCAGCGTCTCCGATTCGGGAATCGGCGTGGTGGCCCAGGCCGGCGTCGGTCGCGGCGCGTTCTCGATCTTGGCGATCTTCATCTGAATCGTCACGGTCCAGGCGATCAACGTCGGGAATCGCTGCTCCAATTCCTTCCACGTTGCGCTCGAGGTATCGGCATCACGGGCTGCCGCGACGGTGTCGGTGACCAGAGTGTCGGCGCTGGCGAGCCATCGTACGATGCGACGGCGCAGCGAGACTGTCTCGCGCGTCGTGTCGAGCTGCGCGAGGGTGCTGTCGCGCTTCTCCGCGAGGCCGAGCCAGACCGATTGCTCCGCGATGATGCGCTGCCGCAGGGCTGCGGCGTCGACGGGTGAGGCGCCCGGGGTCGGCGTCTGCGCCGTCGCGGTGACGGCGCAGACGACCCCGAGGAAGAAGGCGACGCTCCGTGGCATCGGCACGGGGTCAGATTTGCGTGAAGGCGCGGATTTTTTCGTCGAGTTCGCGCTGCGCGTCGTTCTTCGGCGGGGGCGGCACCATGATCTTCGACATGTCGCCCTGCACCTTGATCTTGCCCTGCATGAAGGCCTGCATGACCGCCTGCTGGTCCTGTTGCAGGAAGAGGGCCTTGGCCGTGTCGTAATCGGTGGTGATGGTGACGTCGGGCGAGTCGACGTGGCCGCTGCACAGAGCCGCAGGCCCCTCGGTCGTGTCGATGTGGAAGTGCACACTGCCGCCATCGGCGAAGGGGGCACCGGTAATCACCTGGTTGGCGCGCATGCGCACCTGCGAAACCGGGAGCTGCTCGCGATACTGCTGCTGCAAGGCGGCAACCGCCTCCAGCCAGGAATCGGAGAGGAAGGAATGCGAAGACATACAACCTCCTGAAGAGCGAACGATTGGGCTAGTTGGGTGGCGGGACCATAGCCGACCACCGGCAGCTGTCAAGGCGACTTTCCCCGCGCTTCCGATACGTGCTACGAGCGCCGTATGGCCGATGCGGAGCGAGCCGAGCCGAAGTCTCGTCCCCCCGAGTTGCTACGCAGGTTGATCGAGGTTGCGATGCAGCTCGAGCGCCGCACCATGCAGCTGTATTGCCGATTCGAGGCCATCTTCCGCGAGCCGGAGGAAGTACGGCGTTTCTGGTTCGAGATGGCGCAGCACGAGTCGCGACATTTCGGAGCCTTGGCTCTCGTCGCCGGCCTGCTCGAGAGCGAACCGCAGCGCCACTTGCCCGCCGCCCCACGTTTGACCCGGGCGCATGTCGAGAACTTTCGCCAGCTCCTCGACGCCGCCGAACAAGAGGCGGTCGACGGCATGGGCCTGACCCGCGCCTTCGATCTGGCTCTCCAGATCGAGACGTCGGAGATCGAGGATCTCGTGCTCGATCTTTTGCAGGCGCTGAAGGGTGCCGACGAGCGCCAGCGCGCCGTCCAACTCCTCATCCACGACCTGGGCGATCTGAGCTACATGATCGAGAAGTACGGGGGCGATCGGCTGCTGCTGACCCGCGCCGATCGGATCATCGAGCAGCGTCTGGCCCGCCTTCGCGGCCTTCCCGAAGCCTCCCACACGTCGGACGGCTGAATGCCGGCGTCAATCGGACTTGGTCAGTGCCGAGTAGGTGAGAAGATGGCGGACGGCCTCGGCGTGTCGACCGAGTTCTTCGAGTAGGCGCGCCAGGTTGTAGTGCGCGTCGGCGAAGTCGTCCTGGAGCACCACGGCGCGTCGGTAATGGGTGAGCGCGACCTGGGGCTTGCGCTGGTCCTCGAGTACGAGCGCCAGGTTGTAGTGGGCCACGGCGTCGCTCGCGTCGACGGCCAGCGCCGTCCGGTACAGCCGTGCAGCTTCACCCAGGCGACCCTCTTGATGCAGCAAGCGACCGAGATTCACACAGGCATCGGCATGTCGCGCGTCGAATGCGAGAGTTCTGCGATAGGCGCGCGCGGCGGCTTCGTGGTCACCGGCGTGCTCGAGGTCCAAGCCGCGCTCGAACCAGTGGTTCGCCTGCTGATCGCGCTGGCGCTGCGTCAGCGAACTCTGCGGTTGCGGTGCCGATGGGCCGATGGTGTCGACGGTGCGAACGGCGCGTTCGATCTCGGCGACGCGAAACGCGAACAGAAGCTGACCATCCTCGGGTTGCCAACTCGCCTGTCCGTCGGAGACGACGATTCGCTTGCCGACGACCGCGAAGCGCAAACTCGAGAGCGGACGCGAGCCGAGGCGTGCGCCGACTTTCCCCAGCGCTCGGTGTACGCTTCGCGCCGGCACCCCCGCCCCGAGGAGTCCTCGCGCGGAACGCAGCAAGACCAGGTCCTGAAAAGAAAACTCGAACGCGTTGCCCCGCCGCTGGGGCCGACAGAGGCCGATGTGGACGTAGGCGCGCACGCGGCGTGGCGAGAGACCGAGGATGCGCGCGACCTCGACCGTACGGAAGACCCGTGCTGCCGGCGCGGCTGGGTGATCCGACCCCGTCGATTCAATCGCGCGCCGCAAGCGTCCCTCCGCCTGCCGATGACCGGTCTCCGGCGCCGACGTTGGCTGGCGCCGGAAAATGCCCATCCCGTGTGTTCATGCGACGTTCCTGGAGAAACTGTTAACATTGACCGCGGATGCATGCCAATCGCCAGGATCTCCGGGGGTGCCACCGGCGCGGTGCACTTCGAGAATGGGCTTGCCAGCTCGCGTCGCTTCCCCTACGATGCGGCTCAATGAGGCTTGCGGCACGGGCCGCGAGCCGACGAGCGCCGCGCGGCTCAGACGGAAGGCCATTCGGACTTTCGACCGCCGGTGCATGAGCAAACACGATAAGGCGCGACGCGCGGATGGGAACGCCCCATCGCGCCGGGACGACGTAGCGGAAGCCCGTTCCGGGCCCGCCGTCGAACACTCACGACGCCAGGCAGGCAGTGCGGCCAACGCGCTGCGGTGGGGAACGTATGAGCAGCTCGCACTACGACGGTGGTGGTGGATCGATGGGAGGTGGGCAAGGGTCGGGAGCGCGCCTGCCGGATGGAAGAGGGGGCGGGAAGAAGGGTAAGCGCCGCCGCCAACGCCAGCAACGCCCCCGTCACGCACGCAAGCCTACGGCCAAAGAGAACGCCGCGATCGATTCCTCGAATCGCGAACGCATCTTCCAGCACGTCGAAGGCCTCCTTCGACAGATCCGCGAAGAGGCCGAGGAAACAGGAAAATTCTCCGAAGATCAGGTCCGCGATTACGCGATGACCGTGGTCAACTTCAATCGCCTACTCGAAGAGCAGAGCGAACCTCTTCCCGAGCGGGTGCGCATCGAGTATCTGCGCGTCCGCGACAAATTGACGTCCGCCCTCAATAACTGACCGTTTGCCTTCCCCTAGCCGATGTCCCGCTCGATGAGCGGGACGCGGCAGGGCGGTCCGTCGGCGTACCAGTACCGCCACCGCCGCTGCGTCGCATCGAAGAGGATGACCGACGAGCAACGGGTGCCGTATCGTTCCAGGTGCACGCACAGATTCGTCGGGATCGAACTGCGCGGGTCGAGGGGCGTCGAGTGGTCGGTCAGAACCTCGGTAACCTCGGCTAGAAAAGCCTCCACCGACACGTTCGCCAGAGCCTGCGCGGCCGCAGCGAAGAGTGCATGCGATTTGGCGACCCGTGGACAGGCCGGATCGTTGATTTCGAGGTTGGTGATCACGTGCACGCCGGGGGGCATTTCGTGCACGCGCACCTGGCCGAACGCATTGCCGACGACGACCGCACGCGACTCGGTGGCCAGCAGCAGATGGAACGGATTGTGGGCCTCGGCCGCATGCTGGGTTGCGCCGGCGAGTGCTTGCTCGAGCGACGGCGCGCGTAACGCGTCCATGCACAGTTGGCCGCGCGAGCGTCGGCGCGGGTCGATCGGTTCACTGGTGCGGCGATTGAGCAACCCCGCGACCATCCCTCCTTGGTTGATTCCGAGCCAGGTCCCGCCGGCGACGAGATCCAGACCCGAAAACACCCATGGGGATTCCCCCAGTTTACGCGGACCCGCGGTGGCGCGATCGAGAAACTCGTCGCGATTGGCGGCGATCGCCAAAGGGTAGCGTTCGCTGACACGGTGGTAGAGCGCAAGCGTGCACACGCGCGAAGTATAGCCAGGAGCGCGGCAGGGGAAAGCCCACGCCCGTAGAGACGCTTCGGGCGATCGCGAATTGTCTCACCCCAGGGCCTATGTTAGCGTCCGCCCACTTTTGCCCGGGAGGCGCCATGTTCGCGTCCATCGACGACGTCATCGAAAAGCTGGCAGCTCAGCGTTACATCTGCGATCGCCGCCTAGCGACGGTCGTCTATCTCGCCTGCGAGTTGCGCAAGCCGATCCTGGTCGAAGGGCCGGCGGGCGTCGGCAAAACCGAACTCGCCAAGGTGCTGGCAGCGGCGCTCGGCCATGACCTGATTCGGCTGCAGTGCTACGAAGGACTCGACGAGGCCAAGGCCCTCTACGAGTGGGAGTACGCCAAGCAACTCCTCTACACCCAGATCCTCAAGGACAAGATTTCCGAGGTCATCGGCTCGGCACGGTCGCTCACCGAGGCGGTCGATCGCGTGGCGCGCGAAGACGACGTCTTCTTTTCGGAACGCTTCCTGTTGCCGCGACCGCTGCTGCGCGCCGTATCGTCGGAGCAGCCGACCGTGCTCTTGATCGACGAGATCGACAAGTCGGACAGCGAATTCGAAGCGTTCCTCCTGGAGATTCTCAGCGATTTTCAGGTCAGCGTACCCGAACTCGGCACCCTGCGGGCCAAGCACATCCCCATCGTCGTGCTGACGAGCAACAACGCGCGCGAAATGTCCGATGCGCTCAAGCGCCGTTGTGTGCACCTGTACATCGATTTTCCCAGCGCCGATCGCGAACTCGAAATCGTCCGCCTCAAGGTGCCCGACATCGGCTCTGCTCTGGCCGCCGAGGTGGTGGCGGTCGTCCAGCGCATCCGCCAAGCCGACCTGAAGAAGCTTCCCAGCGTCAGCGAAACCCTGGACTGGGCCAAGGCTCTGACCTTGCTCAACGTCGAATCGCTCGAGGAAGACGTCGTGCGCGACACCCTCAACACGATCCTCAAGTACGAGGTCGATCTGCGCAAGGCGCAGGACGAACTGGGCGCCCATCTCGCCAAGGCGCGAGGCGAACGCGAGGCGGCGGCCCGTTCCGGGGATGACTCCGGCGTCGGCGGCGCGCCGCGTTGAAGTCCTGACGACGGCGGCCTCGCATGGACGATAAGCTCGTCGACTTCATCGCCCTGCTGCGGGCCAACGGCGTCCGTACGTCGATATCCGAAGACCTGGACGCTTTCGCCGCCGTGCGTCGTTTGGGCCTGCACGATCGGGCAGTGCTCAAGGACACCCTGCGAGCGACTTTAGTCAAGAGCACGATCGACGTACCCACGTACGACGAGTTGTTCGAACTCTTCTTCGGCGGCATGGGCCAGGCGATGAAGAACGTGTCGGACAGCTCGGTGCGGGCCATGGCGACGGGGGAGGGCGACTACCAGGACCTTCTCGACCAGTTGGCCGAGATTCTCGAGCAGATGGATCTCGACGTGTCCGACTTAGCCAAGCAGTTGCTGGCGAATGATTCCGGGCAGCTGCAGCGATCCCTGCAAAAAGCAGCCGACGAGGCGCAGCTCGGGCGGATCGAGAGGTCATTCCAGGAAGGACGCTACGGTCACAACATCGCGCAAGCGCTGGGTGTCGGCGCCTTGGCGCAGGAGCTGGAGAATCTCAAATCACGACTCGACGGACTGCCGCCGGAACTGCAGGAGAAGTTGGCCCGCTTGCTCGATCAACGCCTGAAGGATCTGGCACAGATGATCAAGCAGATGGTGCGCCTCGAGCTGCAGAAGCGCGACCCCAGTGCACGCGAGAACCAACGGACCCGCAGCCTGGAAGAGAAGAGCTTCTATTATCTGTCGGAGGACGAAATTCGACGCATGAAGGATGCCGTGGCCAAGCTGGCCCAGCGCCTGAAGAATGTCGTCGCCATCCGCCGGCGGCGCGGCAAACGCGGGAAGTTCGACGTCAAGGCGACCCTGCGCCGCAACATGCAATACGGCGGCGTGCCGTTTCGCATCCAACTCGATCGACGCATCAAGGATCGACCGCAGATCATGGTGCTGTGCGACGTCTCGGATTCGGTGCGCAACGTGTCGCGCTTCATGCTCCAGTTCGTGTACTCGCTGCAGGATCTCTATTCGCGCGTGCGTAGCTTCATCTTCGTCAGCGATCTCGGCGAGGTGACGCACATGTTCGAGGAGCACGAGATCCACGAAGCGGTCGAACAGGCGCTGGCCGGCGGGGTCGTCAACATCTTCGCCCACTCGGATTTCGGACGCGCCTTTCGTGTCTTCCATCGGGACTTTCTCGACGCCATCAACAAACGCACGACGGTCATCATCCTCGGCGACGCGCGCAACAACTACAACGCCGCGCACGAGTGGGTGCTGCGCGACGTCAAGCTGCGCGCCAAGCAGGTCATCTGGCTCAACCCGGAGAATCGTTTGACCTGGGGCTTCGGCGACAGCGAGATGGACCGGTACCTGCCGCATTGCGACATCGTCGAGGAATGCCGCAACCTGAAACAGCTCTACGCCGTCATCGACCGCATGGTGCATTGAGACAATCGCGCATTGTGTTGCGGCAGCCGATGCCACACAATGCGAGGCGAAAGGAGTCGTCGATGGAGGTAAAGGACTCGGTCCGCATGACCGTCGCAGGGCTGACCATCGATCCGACGACCAAGGCGCCAATCGTGCTTCTGCGCGACGAACGCAACAAGCTCAGGCTCCCGATCTGGATCGGCTTGCTCGAAGCGACGAGCATGGCGACGGCGCTCGAAGGCATCGTCATGCCGCGGCCGATGACGCACGACCTGCTGAAGAACCTCATCGTCGCGTTCGGCGGCTCCGTCGAGGCTGTCGAAATCGCGGAGTTGCGCGAGAATACCTATTTCGCGTTCATTCACGTCGCCATCGGCGGCCGGCCGCAGCGCATCGACGCGCGCCCGAGCGACGCCATCTCGCTGGCTTTGCGCGTTGCGTGCCCGATCTTCGTCGCCAAGTCGGTGATCGAGTCCTCGAGCCTGCTGCAGCAGGCGGAGGAGCAGGGCGACGAGCCCAACTTTACGGCCGTGGCGCGCGATCGCTGGGCGGAGATCCTCGAGCGCATGTCGCCCGACGAGTTCAAGTACAAGATGTAGGTCGGATCGTTCCGATTGGCGCGCGACGCTTGCCGCCGCGCGCCGTCTGTCCTACAAGCCAGCCGCTGTATGTCTGAGCTACGCAAGGAATTGAAGCGTCCGGACTCCTTCGTGACGTCCGGGCAACAAGCGCTGAAGTGGGGTGCGGAGCACCAGCAACTGGTCGCCATGGCGGTCGGTGCGGTGCTGGCGGTGGCGCTGCTGATCGCCGGCATCAACGCCTACCTGGGTACCAGCTCGAGCCAGGCGAACGAGGACTTCGCCAAGGCGTTCTCGGCCTTGCAGGGCGAGGAGTACGCCGCTGCGGCGACGCAGTTCGGCGAGGTGGCGGCGCGTTGGTCGAGCAACGACGTGGGGCTGCTGTCGCGGCTGTACGCGGCCCAGGCCGACCTGCGGGCTGGCAACGTCGACGCCGCTGGGGCGACGTTGCAGCAGCTCGAGCAAGAGTCGTTGCCGGATTACTTGCGCCAGCAAGTGCGGATCGGGCTGGCGGTGGTGGCGGAGGAAAAGGCCGATCTCCAGGCGGCGGCGCGGCAGTACGAGGCGGCGGTTGGGATCGAGGGCCCGTACTTGGGTGTGGCGTTGTTGGGCGAAGCGCGGGCGCGTCAGGCCTTGGGCGAAAAGGACGCGGCGCGGGCGCTGTACCAGCGCTTCGTCGACGAGTTTCCGGAATCGAGCGAGAAGTCGGAAGCGGAAGCGGCGTTGGCGAACCTGAAAAAGTAAGCCCGAATTCTACCGCTCATAATGGGCGTTATCAGACGTTCTGGGTGTATCTAAAAGGCGGATAGGACTTATGGGACCTATAGGTCCTATAAGTCCTATCCGCCTTCCGCTTCAGCCCGCCAGCTTCTCTCGCAACAGTTCGTTGACCCGCTTCGGGTTGCCCTTCCCCTGGGTCGCCTGCATCACCTGGCCGACGAAAAAGCCGAACATCTTCTCCTTGCCCGAGCGGTACTCCGCGACCTTGTCCGCGTGCTTCGCCAACACCGCCTCGATCGCCGCCAGCAACGGCCCGTCGTCGGCAATTTGCACTAGGCCTTTTTCCTGCACGATGCCCGCCGCGTCGCGGCCGCTGGCCACCATGTCGGCGAATACCGTCTTGGCGATCTTGCCGCTGATCGTCCCGTCGTCGATCAAACGCACCAGCCCCGCCAGATCCTCGGCCGTAACCGGCCAAGTCCGGATCACCAACTCGGCGTCGAGCTTGCGCTCGTTGACCACCCGCAGCACGTCGCTCATGACCCAGTTGCTGATCGACTTCGCATTGGCGTGCTGTCGCACCGCCGCCTCGAAGTAATCGGCCAAGTCCTTGCGCGCCGTCAGCACCTCCGCGTCGTAGGCCGGGAGACCGTATTCGCTTTCGAAGCGCCGCTGGCGGGCGTCCGGCAGCTCCGGCAGGCTCGCTCGGATCGATTCCACCCAATCCGCATCGACCCGCAACGGCAGCAAATCCGGCTCGGGGAAATAGCGGTAGTCGTGCGCGCTTTCCTTGCTGCGCATCGAGCGTGTCTCGCTTGCGTCCGGATCCCAAAGCCGGGTTTCCTGCACCAATTGCCCGCCGTCCTCGAGGACCTCGGCCTGGCGCCGCAGCTCGAACTCGATCGCGCGCTCGACGGCGCGAAACGAGTTCATGTTCTTGATCTCGACCTTGGTCCCGAGCTTGGTTTCGCCCCACGGCCGGATCGACACGTTGGCGTCGCAGCGAAAACTACCCTCCTCCATGTTGCCGTCGCAGATCTCCAGGTACTGCAGGATCGCCCGCAACTTGCGCAGGTAGGCGGCCGCCTCGGCCGGCGAGCGCATGTCGGGCTCGCTGACGATCTCGAGCAGCGGCACGCCGCAGCGATTGAAGTCGACCAGGCTCGCGTCGCCGTGAGGATCGTGGATGTTCTTCCCCGTGTCCTCCTCCATGTGGATACGCGTCAGCGTCACCCGTTTCGGCCCGTCGTCGGTGACGATGTCGATGCCGCCACCGAGGCAGATCGGCAGTTCGTACTGGCTGATCTGGTAGCCCTTCGGTAGGTCCGGGTAGAAGTAGTTCTTGCGCGCCCAGCGGCTGAGCGGCTGGATGCTGCAACCGATGGCGAGCCCGGCGCGCACGGCGAACTCGACGGCGCGCCGGTTGAGCACCGGCAAGGCTCCAGGCATCGCCAGACACACCGGACAGGTGTTCTGGTTCGCCGGCGCGCCGAAACGCGCCGAGCAGCCGCAGAACACCTTCGACTCGGTCAACAGCTCGGCATGCACTTCCAGGCCGATGACGGCCTCCCACGCATTTGGCTTCATAGGCGCGCCCGTCGTTCGTGCCAGGAGGTCGCGCGCTCGTACGCATGCGCGACCCGCAGAACTTCTTCCTCCGCAAATGGCTTGCCGATGATCTGCAGACCGATCGGCAACCCCGCCTCGTCGAAGCCGCACGGCACGGAGATCGCCGGCAGCCCCGCCAGGTTCACGGCGATGGTGAATACGTCGTTGAGATACATCTGCACCGGGTCGTCGATTTTTTCGCCCAAGCGGAACGCCGTCGTCGGCGCGATCGGCGTCACCAACACGTCCGACTCGGCAAAGGCGCGCTCGAAGTCGCGCCGGATCAGCGTGCGGACCTTTTGGGCTCGCACGTAGTAGGCGTCGTAGTAGCCGGCGGACAAGGCGTAGGTTCCGAGCATGATGCGGCGCTTCACCTCGGGGCCGAAGCCCGCGTCGCGCGTCTGCTTGTACATGTCGAGAAGGTTGCTCGCATCGCGCGTGCGCAGGCCGTAACGAACTCCGTCGTAACGCGCCAGGTTCGAACTCGCCTCGGCGGTGGCGATCATGTAGTAGGTCGCCATGCCGTGTTCGGTGTGCGGCAAGGTGACGCCGACTTCCGTCGCCCCCTCCCCTCGCAAGACCCCAATGGCCTCGCGTACCGCGGTATCGACCTCGGCCTGCATGCCGCCGATGAAGTATTCCTGCGGCACGCCGATGCGGATTCCCGCGATCGACTGACCCAGCGCGGCGACGTAATCCGGCACCGGCGTCGGCACCGAGGTCGAGTCGCGCTCGTCGTGGCCGGCGATTCCATGCAGCAGCGCGGCACAGTCGGCGACGGTGTGAGCCATCGGACCGATCTGGTCGAGCGACGAAGCAAAGGCGATGAGTCCGTAGCGGCTCACGCGCCCGTACGTCGGCTTGAGTCCGACGACACCGCAGAAACTCGCCGGTTGGCGAATCGACCCGCCGGTGTCGGTGCCGAGAGTGCCGAGGCATTGGCTCGCCGCCACCGCCGCGGCCGAGCCGCCCGACGAACCTCCTGGGGCGCGATCCAGGTTCCAAGGATTGCGCGTCAGTCGATAGGCCGAATTCTCGGTCGACGAGCCCATGGCGAATTCGTCGCAGTTCAGTTTGCCCAGCATGATCGCGCCGGCCTGCCGCAATCGCCGGCACACGGTCGCATCGTACGGAGCGATGAATCCTTCGAGGATGCGCGAGGCTGCCGTAGTGGCGACGCCTTCGGTCAGCAGCACGTCCTTCAGCCCCAGCGGGATGCCCAGCAGCGGCCCACGTTCGCCCGAGGCGCGACGCGCGTCCGCTGCCGCTGCCTCAGCCAGGGCGCGTTCGCCACAAACGGTAAGGAAGGCTCCCACCGCCTCGTCGGTGGCTGCGATGCGTTGCAGAAAGGCCTCGGTCAGCTGGACGGACGTGATCTCGCCCGCGTCCAGCATGCCCGCTGCCGCGGTGATCGTCAGTTGGGTAACGTCGATGCTCGCCATGCCCGCTTACTCGATGATCTTGGGCACGCGAAAGTGGGTGCCCTCCACTTCCGGCGCGTTGGCGCGGAGGGCCGGGCTCGCCGGCGGGTTGGTGACGGCGTCGTCGCGGTAGGCGTCGACGATTTCCACCGCGTGCGACGTCGGTTCGACGCCGTCGACGTCGAGCGACCCCAACTTGGCGAAGGCCTGCAGGATGTCGCCCAGTTGGTGGGTCAATCGTTCTTCTTCTTCAGCCGTCAGTGCCAGTCGCGCCAAGGCGGCGATGCGGTGCACTTCTTCGCGATCGAGAGCCATCGGGGTCGCTTAACACACGCCCCCAGGGCCTTCAACGCGCACCGGAACCACCTTTCGCCAACGGTGGACGCGACGTACCCTGAAGCCGCGATGTCCTTCTGGCGGCGGTGGTTGGGGCAGCAAGGCGAAGACGTGGCGGCGCGTTTCTTGCGCCGCCAGCGTTACGCCATCGTCGAACGCAACTTCCGCTGCGCCCAGGGAGAGATCGACATCGTCGCCGTCGAGCGTGCCGTCATCGTCTTCGTCGAGGTGAAGACGCGGCGCCACGGCGCATTCGGCGATCCGGTCGAGGCGGTCGACCGCCGCAAGCGCCAGCGCATCTTGCGCGTCGCGGAAACCTACCTGGCCCGTCATGGGCTGGAAGACCGGGACGCCCGCTTCGACATCGTCGAGGTCTGGTGGTCGGCCGATGGGCCGCGCTGTCATCTGATCCGCGACGCCTTTCGCGGCGGCGATTGAGCCGTTTCCATCATCGACGAAGCTGCTTTGAGCTTTCTCCGGCAGCGTGCTAACGGCCGTCGAATGCTGGATATTCGCCTGATCCGAGACAAGAGCGACTTCGTCAAAGCCGAACTGGCCAAGGTCGGCTTCGAAGCGGCCGGTGTCGACGCCGTGCTGGCGTGCGACAAACGGCGCCGTGGTCTGATCCAAGAAGTGGAGACGTTGCGTGCCGAACGGGCCGAGACGTCGAAGACCATCGGCAAGAAGAGCGGCGCCGAGCGCGACGCACTCGTCGCCGCGATGCGCCTGGTCGGCGATCGCATCGCGGACCTCGAAAAGGATCTCGCCGCGTCCGAGGCCGAATTCCAGCGGCAAATGCTGCTCATTCCCAACCTGCCCGATCCCTCCGTGCCGTTGGGCGAGGACGACAGGCACAACACGGTCATCCACACCCGCGGTGAACTGCGACAGTTCGACTTCACGCCGCGCCCGCACTGGGAAATCGGGGCGGAGCTGGGGCTGCTCGACTTCGATCGAGGCGTCAAGGTTTCCGGTTCGCGCTTCTACATCCTGCGCGGCGCCGGCGCGCGCCTGCAGCGGGCGCTCATCGACTGGATGCTCGACGTGCATACCCGCGAGCACGGTTACCTCGAGATCGCACCGCCCTACATGGTCAAGCCGGAGTGTTTGTTCGGCGCCGGTCAGATGCCCAAGTTCGCCGACAACATCTACTACGACACGACCGACGATCTCTGGTGGATCGGCACGGCGGAGATTCCGCTGACGAACCTGCACCGCGACGAGATCCTCGACGCCGCGGCGCTGCCCCTCTCGTACGTCTCGCATACGCCCTGTTTTCGCCGCGAGAAGATGTCGGCGGGACGCGACGTCCGCGGCATCAAGCGCGGCCACCAGTTCGACAAGGTGGAGATGTACAAGCTGGTGGCTCCGGAAGACTCGCCGGCGGCCCTGGAGCAGATCGTCGACCACGCCGAGGACATCGCGGCGCGTCTGGGCATCCCCTACCGCCGCATCTCGATCTGCACCGGCGATCTCGGCTTCGTCGCGGCGCGCAAGTACGACGTCGAAATGTGGGCACCGGGCTGCGGTGAATGGTTGGAAGTCAGCTCGTGCAGCAATTGCACCGACTTCCAGGCGCGGCGCACCAACCTGCGCTTCCGCCGCGACGCGACGAGCAAGCCCGAACTCCTGCATACGCTGAACGGTTCCGGCTTGGCCTTGCCGCGCGTGATGATCGCGGTGATCGAGAATTACCAGCAGGCCGACGGCAGCATCATCGTGCCGGAGGTGCTGCGTCCCTACATGGGAGGGCTGGAGCGGATTAGCGCCGCTTGAGCGGGCGGCGGGTCGTCGGCGACCCGCCTTGCCTGAGGCCTCAGCGACCCTGCAGGGCCGTCTGCAGCAACTGCATGGTGGCGTCGTCGAGCAGCCCGTGGTCCTCGATCGAGTGAGTGCGCTGGAAGGCTTGGATCGAGTTGATGGTGACGCGATCGAGCTTGCCGTTGACCTCGCCCTGATACTCGCTCAGCTGCGTCAACGCCTGCTGGGCCTGGCGGACTTTGTCTTCCGGCGCGTTCTGCGCCAGCGCGTGCGCATGTACGTCGGGAATCGAGTCCTTCATGCGCTGCGCCGCGTCCTTCGCGCGCCGTTCGAGATCGGCGTCGGAACATCCCGTGGCGCCGATGAGCGCCAACAGCAGCCCGCCTACGAGGGCGATACGCATACGCATCCTCCCGTTCAAACGATCTTGTTGAGGGGGTACTCGATGATGCCCGTGGCGCCGAGGGCGACCAGGCGCGGAATCAGGCGCCGCACTTCGGGCTCGGAGATGACGCTCTCGACCGCGTACCACTCGATGCCGCCGAGCTGACCCTTCTGGTACAGCGGCGAAACCGTCGGCGCGGTCAGGGTCGGCAGCAGGTCGATGATGCTGTCGAGGCGTTCCTTCGGCACGTTCATCTTCAGGCCGACCTTGTCTTCGGCCCGCAGGGCGCCTTGCAAGAGGACGCTGATCTCCTCGATCTTGGCGCGCTTCCAGCCGTCCTCGAGGGCGGTCGGATTGGCGATCAGCTGCGGATTCGACTCGAAGAGTTCGGTGACGATGCGCAAGCGGTTGGCGCGAATGGTGCTGCCCGTCTCGGTCACTTCGACGATGGCATCGACCAAGCCGCCGGCGGCCTTCGCCTCGGTGGCACCCCACGAGAACTCGACTTCGACCGGCACGTTACGGCTGGCGAAGAAGCGGCGCGTGTACTCGACGAGTTCGGTGGCGATCTTCTTGCCCGCGAGGTCTTCCGGTTTCTGCACCGGAGACGTCTCAGGCACGACGAGCACCCAGCGCGTCGGGCGGAAACTGGCCTTGGAATAGACGAGGTCGCAGATCGTCGTCACTTGCGAGTCGTTCTCGAGGATCCAGTCGCGCCCGGTGAGGCCGGCGTCGAGGGTACCGTCCTCGACGTAGCGGGCCATTTCCTGCGCCCGGATCAGCGAACACTCGATCTCGACGTCGTCGATGGTCGGGAAATAGCTACGGTCGGAAACCTTGATGCGCCAGCCGGCGCGCCGGAACAGGTCGACGGTGGTGTCCTGCAGACTGCCCTTGGGGATACCGAGTCGGAGCACTTGCTTGCTGGTCGAGTCTGCCATGGTCTCACTTCTTGCCGGAGTAAACGGTTTCCGGATCGACGACCCGGGTCTCGACGACGCGCCAGCCATTTTGGTCGGCGGTGCGGAAGAAACAGCTCTTGAAGCCTTCGTGGCAGGCGGCGCCGCCACGCTGACGCACCTTGAGCAAGACGGCGTCGGCATCGCAGTCGACGCGCACCTCGACGACGTCCTGCGTGTGGCCGGACGTCTCACCCTTGATCCACAGCTTCTTGCGGGAAGTGCTGAAGTAACAGGCGACGCCGTTGGCCAGGGTGTAATCCCAAGCCTCGCGATTCATCCAGGCTACCATGAGCACTTCGCCCGTGTCGGCATCCTGCGTGACGGCCGTGACGAGTCCGCCACGTTTTTCGAAATCCGGTTCGGAGCGATCAGTATCCATCGTGGCCGCCGTACCTAACACACGCCTCCGCAAAGGCCAACGCGTGGTCACGATCGTGCGATTGCGGTGCCGCCAGGGGTCGGGTAAGCGTCGCCGGGTATGAAATTGGTTGAGGTGGCACAGCGGTTGGGTTGTACGTTGCACGGCGACGGGGACGTCGAGATCGTCGGCGTGGCGCCGATCGAGGAAGCGGAGCCGGGAACCCTCACCTTCGTCGCCAACCCGCGCTACCGGTCGTTTCTCGCGACGACGCGGGCGAGTGCCGTCATTCTGGCCCACGATGCGGCGGCTACGAACCTGCCCTCATTACGCGCCGGCGATCCCTACTTCACCTTCGCGCGCGCCATCGAGCTGTTTTACGTGCCGCCGCCGCTGCCCGCCGGGATCCACCCGACCGCGGTCGTGGCGGCGTCGGCCACGGTTCCCGACGACGCGCGCATCGGCCCCTATTGTGTGGTTGGCGAAGGGGTACGCCTGGGTGCCCGCGCCTGTCTCGACGCCCATGTCGTCCTCTACCCGGAATGCGTCGTGGGCGACGATTTCCGCGCCTACGCGGGAGTCGTGGTGCGCGAGCGCAGCCGCATCGGCGATCGCGTGCGGCTGCAGCCGGGCTGCGTCATCGGCGGCGACGGCTTCGGCTATGCGCCGAGCCCGGACGGCAAAGTCGTCAAGATCATACAGGCCGGGATCGTCGTCCTCGAGGACGACGTAGAGATCGGCGCCAACACGACGATCGACCGCGCCGCGGTCGGCGAGACGCGCATCGAGCGCGGCGTCAAGATCGACAACCTGGTGCAGGTCGCCCACGGCTGTCGCATCGGCCAGGGATCGATGTTGGCGGCCCAAGTGGGGCTGTCGGGCAGCACGCGCGTCGGTCGCTACGTCCAAATGGGAGGCCAGTCGGGGGCGGCCGGACATCTGCGCATCGGCGACGGGGTACAATGCGCCGGGCAAAGCGGCATCACCGCGGACGTCGCCAGCGGCAGCGTGATCAGCGGCATGCCGGCACTTCCGATCCAGGCTTGGCGCCGGGTGACGGCGGCCCTGCCCCGCCTCCCAGAGCTCCTGCGGCGCGTGCGGCGGCTCGAGGCTCGACTCGACGGCGACGCCTCGAAGGATGACTGAATCGCGTTTGGCTTGACCGCCCCACGCAGCTTCGGTACCTTTGCCGATCTTTTCGCGCCGGGACCAAGAACCGTGAAGATTGCCGTGCAGGATATCGACGAGTCCGTCCAGGAACTCGAATACGAGGAGGCCACGCCCGACCTCGAGGAATCCCTGCGCCATGGCAACGTCTCGGACTACGAGTTTCCGCATCCGGTGCAGGTGTCGCTGCAGTACCACCGCAGCGGCGACGACCTGGTGTTTTTCGGACACATGCATGCGCGTCCGATCGGGCATTGCGCTCGCTGTTTGGAGTCGTTCGAGTTCGACTTGGAAAGTGAAATCGCCTTCGTGCTGCTGCCCTCCTCGCAGGCCAAAGGCGAAGACATCGAAGCGGCGGAGAAGGACCTCGACCTCAATTTTTACGAAGGCGACGAGGTCGACCTGACGCCGCTGGTGCGGGAACAGATCATTCTCGCCTTGCCGACGGTGCCGTTGTGCAAGGAAGAATGTCGCGGCTTGTGCCCGAGCTGTGGGGCCAACCGCAATGTGGAAGAGTGTGGTTGTGGTGTCGATACGGGCGATCCACGGCTTTCCGTGTTTCGGACGTTGAAGGTTTCGGGCTGAAGGCCCGTGCGGGCCGTGAGCCCAGAAGGAGTTTCCCATGGCAGTTCCCAAACGCAGGACTTCGTCGACCAAGCGTGACAAGCGGCGGGCGCACGACGCCCTGACGCCGCCGAACGTGATCGAGTGCAAGGAATGCGGCGAGGCGACGTTGATGCACCGCGCTTGCCCGCGCTGCGGCGTCTACCGCGGGCGGCAGATCGTCCAAATCGAGGACTGAGCCGGCATTACCGCGCGGCGTCGTGTTGCGAATGGCAGAGTCGGTCGCATTCCTCTTTCCTGGGCAAGGTTCGCAGGAAGTCGGGATGGGACGCGACCTCGCCAGTCGCTTCCCGGCGGCACGGGCTGTGTTCGACGAGGCCGACGCCGCGCTCGGTTTCCCCCTTTCCCAACTCTGCTTCGAGGGTCCGCTCGACGCCCTGACCCTCACCGAAAACGCCCAACCGGCTCTGGTGACCGTGAGCTGGGCTCTGACCACGGTGCTTGCCGCCGAACTTGGCCTGCGGCCGACGCTGGCGGCCGGGCATAGCCTGGGAGAGTACAGCGCCCTAGTGGCCGCGGGCGCGCTGTCGTTCGCCGACGCCGTGCGCGCCGTGCGCGAACGCGGCCGGGCGATGCAAGCCGCCGTGCCGGCGGGCGTCGGCAAGATGGCAGCCCTGCTGGGGCTCGACCTCCCGGTCGTCCAGGAGGTGTGTCAGGAAGCAGCGCAAGGCGAGATCGTCAGTCCCGCCAATCTCAACGGTGCCGGGCAAATCGTCATCGCGGGCCACGCGGCCGCGGTGGATCGGGCCATCGCCTTGGCTCAGTCGCGCGGGGCACGCAGGGCCCTCCCCTTGAATGTATCGGCACCGTTCCACTGCGCCCTCATGCAGCCCGCGGCACAGAGGCTGGCCGAGGTGTTGGCGCCGATCCCCCTGGGCTCGATGCACCTGCCCGTGGTCAGTAACGTGGAGGCGCAAGCGAATGCCGACGCCGCCCGGGTCAAGGATTTGCTCGTCTCGCAGGTGACGGCTCCCGTGCGGTGGGAGGAGAGCGTGCGCGCCATCGCCGCCTCCGGCTGTACGCTGGCCGTCGAGGTCGGCCCGGGCAAAGTGCTGACCGGTCTCGTCAAGCGTATCGCGCCCGAGATCCGCTGCCTCCCGGGGTACGATCTCGACGCCTTGCGACAGAGCCTGGCCGCGGCCTGAACCGATGTCCCGCCCCGTAGCCCTGGTCACTGGCGCCTCGCGCGGCATCGGCAAGGCCATCGCGCTCAAGCTCGCGGCCGACGGTTTCCACGTCGCCGTCAACTTCATCAGCAACGCCGACCGGGCGCGTGCCGTTTGCGAGGCGATCGAGGCGGCCGGAGGCAGCGCCGAATCGCTCGGCTTCGACATCGCCGACGCCGCGGCCGCCGGCGGAGCCATCGCCGATCTCGGGAAACGCCATGGGCGTCTCGATGCCCTCGTCAACAATGCCGGCATGACGATCGACAACCTCGTCCTGCGCCTGACCGACGACGAGTGGGATCGGGTGATGGCGGTCAATCTGCGCGGCACCTTCAACTGCACCAAGGCGGCGTCGCGTGTCATGCTGCGGGCGCGTTTCGGGCGCATCGTCAACCTGACGTCGGTGGTCGGGCTGATGGGCAACGCCGGGCAAAGCGCCTACGCCGCCGCCAAGGCCGGCATCATCGGCTTCACCAAGTCGGTGGCGCGGGAGTTCGCCGGACGCGACATTACCATCAATGCCGTCGCCCCGGGCTTCATCGAGACGGACATGGTGCTAGACTTGCCTGAAGCGGCGCGCTCGGAGTATCTCAAGGCCATTCCGGCGGGACGTTTTGGAACGGCGGAGGAAGTGGCGGAGGCGGTGGCCTTTCTCGTTCGGCCCACGTCCTCTTACATCACCGGACAGGTCATCGGGGTGAACGGTGGCCTCTACATGTAGTCGACACAGGGAGGTAGCGATCGATGGCAGCCAGCGTCGAAGCTAGGGTGAAAGAGATCATTTGTGACCAACTCGGGGTCAGTGAAGGCGAGGTCACCCCGGACGCTTCCTTTACCGAGGATCTCGGCGCCGATTCGCTCGACCTCGTCGAGCTCGTCATGGCGTTCGAGGAAGAGTACGACATGGAAATCCCGGACGAAGAAGCGGAGAAGATCCGCACGGTCCAGGACGTTCTCAGCTACATCGAAAGCCACCAGCAGTCGTAGGAGTCACTACCGTACATCATGACCGATCTCGAACGAGTCGACCCACAAGTTTTCGCCGCCATCCAGCGCGAGACGCAGCGCCAGGAGCACAACCTGGAGCTGATCGCCTCGGAGAACGTCGTCAGCCGCGCCGTGCTCGAAGCACAAGGCTCGATCCTGACGAACAAGTATGCCGAGGGCTATCCCGGTAAACGCTACTACGGAGGCTGCGAATTCGTCGACGTCGTCGAGGAATTGGCCATCGAACGCGCCAAAGCCCTGTTCGGCGCCGAGCACGCCAACGTCCAGCCGCACTCCGGTTCGCAGGCGAACATGGAGGTGTACTTCTCCCAGTTGCAGCCGGGGGACACGATCTTGGCGATGGACCTGTCGCACGGCGGCCACCTGACGCACGGCAGCCCGGTCAACTTTTCCGGCAAGTTCTTCAAGGTCGTGCCCTACGGCGTACGCGAGTCGGATCAGCGCATCGACTACGACCACGTGCGCGAACTGGCGCGCGCGCATCGACCGAAGATGATCGTGTGCGGGTATAGCGCCTACCCACGCATCCTAGACTTCGCGGCGTTCCGTTCGATCGCCGACGACGTTGGGGCGATCGTCATGGCCGACATCGCCCATTTCGCCGGGCTCGTCGCCGCCGGGATCCATCCCTCCCCTGTCGAACACTGCGAGTTCGTCACGACGACGACCCACAAGACCTTACGTGGACCACGTGGCGGCATGATCCTGTGCAAGGAAGCCTACGCCAAGAGCATCAACTCTTCGGTGTTCCCGGGCAACCAGGGCGGACCGCTGATGCACGTCATCGCTGCCAAGGCGGTCGCTTTCCAAGAAGCGGCGACCCCGGCCTTCCGCGAGTACCAAAAGCAGATCGTGCGCAACGCCGCGGCCCTCGCCGCCGGCTTGATGAAGCGTGGCTTTCAACTCGTGTCGGGTGGCACCGAGAACCACCTGATGTTGATCGATCTGCGGGCTACCGACCTCACCGGCAAGGTCGCCGAGCAGGCGCTCGACAAAGCCCACATCACCGTCAACAAGAACACCGTCCCCTTCGAGACGCGTTCTCCGTTCATCACCAGCGGTATCCGCATCGGCACGCCTGCGGTGACGACGCGCGGCATGCGCGAGGCGGAGATGGAGACCATCGCCGACTTGATCGGTCGGGCGCTCGCCGCCGTCGACGACGAGACGAAGTTGGCCGGAGTTGCGGCGGACGTGATCGAACTGTGTCGCCGCTTTCCGCTCGGCGACGTGGCGCGTTTGGCGGCGTGATAAGACGCATAGGACGTATAGGTCCCATGGGTCCTATACGTCCTACCCAAGCAGCGGATCGAGCACGGTGTCGTGCTTGGCGTGCACGTCGTCGCGCTCCGGGAAATCGATGTTGTAGTGCAGTCCCCGGCTTTCGTGTCGCTCGATGGCGGAGCGAATGATCAGTTCCGCCACCTGCGCGATGTTGCGTAGCTCGATCAGATCTCCCGTCACCAAGAAGTCCCAGTAATATTCGCGAATCTCGGCCTGCAGTAGCTGGATGCGCGTCAGCGCCCGCGCCAAGCGGCGGTTGCTGCGCACGATGCCGACGTAGTTCCACATCATGCGTCGGACTTCGTCCCAGTTCTGCGCCACCACGACCATCTCGTCGCTGTTCACTGCACCGCCCGGGTTCCAATCCGGCAGGACCGGAGGCGCACATCTGTCGCTGCGCACCAACTTCGCTGCGGCGTCGGCGGCACGATGCCCGAAGACCAAGCCTTCGAGCAGGGAGTTCGAGGCCAGTCGATTGGCGCCATGCAGTCCCGTCATGGTCACCTCCCCCGCCGCGAACAGACGCGCCATGCGAGTGGCGCCGTCGGTATCGGTGACCACACCGCCGCAGCAGTAGTGTGCTGCCGGGACGACGGGAATCGGTTGGGTCGTCAGGTCGAAACCGAACTCGCGGCAGCGATCGTAAATCGCCGGGAAACGTTGGCGCACGAAGTCGGCATCGAGGTGGCTGATGTCGAGAAGGACGTGCTCGTAGCCGTGCACCTTCATCTCGTTGTCGATGGCGCGGGCGACGATGTCGCGCGGAGCCAATTCGGCGCGTTCGTCGTAGCGCTGCATGAAGGGCACGCCGTGGGGGTCGAGGAGCCGGGCTCCCTCGCCGCGCATCGCTTCACTGATGAGAAACGACTTGGCCTGCGGATGGTAGAGACACGTCGGATGGAATTGGATGAATTCCATGTTGGCGACCGGAACCCCGGCCCGGTACGCCATGGCGATGCCGTCGCCCGTCGCCACGTCGGGGTTGCTGGTGTACAGGTACACCTTGCCGGCGCCGCCGGTGGCGAGCATCGTCGCGCGTGCTCGGAAGGTCGTCACGACGCCGGAATCGAGATCGAGGGCGTACGCACCCCAGCACGAGGGGTGCTGCACGTGGCGGTCGAACTTGGCGTCGACCAGCAAATCGATCGACAGGTGGTGCTCGAAGATGCGGATGTTCGGATGCGCCCGCACGGCCTTGGCGAGAACCCGCATGATCTCGTGGCCGGTGGTGTCGGATGCGTGCAACACCCGCCGCTTGCTATGGCCGCCTTCCCGTCCGAGATCGTACTCGTCCTCGTGAACGCCGCCCCGGCGCGAGAATTCCGCGCCGAGGTCGATCAATTCCCGCACCCGCGACGGCCCTTCGCGGACGACCAGATCGACGACATCGGCGTGGCACAGGTCGGCGCCGGCGACCATGGTGTCGTCGCTGTGCATGGCGAACGAGTCTTCGGGGCTCCACACCGACGCGATGCCGCCTTGTGCGTACTCCGTGGCGCTCTCCGATAGCCGGTCCTTGGTCAACACGATCACCGAGCCGACGTCGGCGACACGCAGAGCGAAGGTCAACCCGGCGATGCCGCTGCCGATGACGAGGAAGTCGCAATCCATCGCGGGGAGCATACAACGATGGCGGCCAGGTGCCAGACGCAGCAGGCATCTTTGCGGTTGAAATGACGCGGGCGCGAATCTAGTGTCGATCGCGATGCGGAGCGTGCGACACCTAGCCTTGTGGCTCGCCTTCTGGTTTTGGGCGGCTCCAGCCGCTGCCAACGTTTTCCTCTACACCGACGATGCCGGGGCGGTACGGTTCACCAATGCGCCACAACCGAAACCGGCCAAGCGATTTCAGCTGTCGAGCACCCGCTGGCCGCGGGCGGCATGGCAACGGACGCACTGGCCGGCGTCACGTCTGGGCGCCCTCGGCGGCGTGCGCCGCAAGCGCTACGACGAGATGATCCGCCATGTCGCGGCACGCCATCGGGTCGACGCGAACCTGATCAAGGCCGTCATTCGGGTCGAATCCGACTTCAGTCCCCACGCCGTCTCGCCCAAGGGCGCACTCGGCCTGATGCAGCTCATGCCGGGCACGGCACGACGGCACCAGGTCCGCCGGGTGTTCGACCCGACGGCCAACGTCGAGGGTGGGACCAAGCACCTGCGCTATCTGCTCGACCGCTACCGCGGCAATCTCAAGCTCGCACTCGCGGCGTACAATGCCGGCGAAGGGGCCGTCGATCGCTACCGCGGCGTGCCCCCGTACCGCGAAACCCAGGACTACGTGCGACGCGTGCTGGGCTACCGCAGTGCGTACGTCCGCGGCGGTTGATCCGCCCTGCCCCGTTGGCGGAGCATGTTCGCCTGGCTGACCGACAATCTGCCGAATCTGATCACGCTCTTTCGCGTGGCCTTGATCCCGGTGTTGGTTTGGCTGCTTCTCGAACCCGGCGAGATGCGGGCATTGGCTGCGGCGGGGACGTTTTTCCTCGCCTCGTGGTCGGATTATCTGGACGGCTTCTTGGCGCGGCGCTGGAACATCAGCTCCGATTTCGGGCGCATCGTCGATCCACTGGCCGACAAGCTGCTGGTGGCCGCGGCCCTGATCCAGTTGGTCTCGTTGGACCGCGAGCCCGCCCTGCCGGCGTGGATGGCCATCATCATCATCGGCCGCGAGTTGGCCGTCACCGGCCTACGCGCGGTGGCACTGAGTCGTGGGTACGTGCACGCCGCCGAGGAGCTGGGCAAGTACAAGATGATCTTCCAGGTCCTGGCCTTGCACGGCTTACTGCTGCACTACACTTTTCTCGGCATCGATTTTCACGCCGCCGGCATGTACTTCCTGTGGATCGCCCTGGTGCTCGGCGTGTGGTCCGGCGTGCGCTACCACTACGACGTGCTGCGCGCGCTCACGCGATCATGAAATTTGCACCAAGGCGCCGCGACGACTTGCCCGCCACCTAGTCGCATGCTAGTTGAGGCGGCCTTGCTCGCGACGCGAGCAACACACGCGCCCATAGCTCAGTTGGATAGAGCGTTTGACTACGAATCAAAAGGTCGCATGTTCGAATCATGCTGGGCGCACTGAAAAATCAATAAGTTATCGGGCCACCCTCGGGTGGCCCGAGCTTTTTGTGCGCCAATTGTGTGCCAACTCGGCCGCTGCTACTACAACTCCCGACAACGAGACGCGCGCACGGCAGCGGTACCCTGCCCCGGTTCGCTACCGGAATTCGGCCCCCTGAGCCCCGTACCCCGCCGTCGCGCGACCGAAGGGAGACGCGGCAGCCATGTCCGGCCAGATCATCAAACGCGGCGAACAACGGTACCTGATCCGAATCTTCCTCGGGCGCCACCCCACCACCGGCAAGCGGAGCTACCGCAACGAAACCGTCCGCGGCAACAAGAAGACGGCCGAAGCCCGTCTCACCCAGCTGCTCCGCGAGCGCGATACCGGAACCCTCATCGAACCGACGCGCGTCACGCTCGACCAATACCTCGACGAATGGCTCCAGAGCGCGGCCAAGCCGAGGCTGCGCCAGAGCACCTACGATGGCTACGAGCTGATTCTGAAGCTCTACGTCCGCCCCGAGCTCGGCGACCGACCCCTCGCCAGCATCCAGCCGCTCGACATCCAGGCGCTGTACGCGGGAATGATCGAACGCGGACTGTCGCCGAGAACCGTACGCCACGCGCACGCCGTCCTGCGCTCGGCGCTGAACCAGGCCGTAAAGTGGCGCCTGCTCCACAACAATGCCGCCCTGTTCGTCGACCTGCCGCGCCAGCAGAAGAAGGAAATGCACGCCTTGTCACCCGAGCAGGCGCAGGCGTTCCTGAAGGCAGCCGCTGATGACAAATGGGGTGTCCTCTTCGCTTTGGCCTTGACGACAGGCATGCGGCCGGGTGAGTACCTCGGTCTGCAATGGAAGGATGTCGATCTCACCAAGGGTATTGCCACCGTGCGCCGAGCGGTGGCGTTCCGTTCGGGCGGAGAGTGGGAGTTCGCCGAGCCGAAGACGGCGAAGAGCGTCCGCCGGATTCCGCTGCCACCGTCGGTGACGGCGATGCTGGTCGAGCACCAGACGAAGCAGGCCGAGAGAGTTGCCGCCACCCGTCAGCGGCGCGAGGAGAAGGGGGAGCCCTTCGAGTACAGCGATCACGGGCTCGTCTTCGCCGGCGACCAGGGCCAACCGCTCGACCTCCGCAACCTGACCCAACGCCACTTCCGGGCGATCCTGAAGGCTGCCGGCCTGCCGCAGGAGTTGCGGCTCTACGACCTGCGCCACTCCTGCGCCACCCTGCTCCTTGCCCAGGGCGAGCACCCCAAGGTCGTCAGCGAGCGGCTCGGCCACGCGAGCGTCACCCTGACCCTCGACACCTACTCCCACGTCCTGCCGACGATGCAGCAGCAGGCGGCGGAACGTCTGGAGAGCGCTCTGTTCGGTTCCCTCACGAATCGCGATCTGACCATCGCAGCCCCCGACCTCGATGCCGGAGACCTTCGCTGATGGCCGACACGCTTTCCATCAAAGTCGCAGAACAGATCGAGAAAGCGCGGCAGCTGTACCACCGGCTCGTCATCGTCGCCGGTCCGCCGCGCTCCGGAAAGACGACCGCGCTGCGCGACCTGCACGATGAACACGGCTGGCCGCTCGTGAACGTCAACCTCGCGCTCTCCGAGAAGCTGCTCGAGCTAACCGCCAAGCAGCGCGCGCTTCGGGTGGCGCGGATCGTCGACGACATCGTCCAGGATCAGGCAGGCGAAACCGTCCTTCTCGACAACATCGAGATGCTCTTCAACCCGGACTTGAAGCAGGACCCGCTCCGCCTTCTCCAGAGCCTCTCACGCAACCGCACGGTCGTTGCGACCTGGCGCGGCGTGCAGCGCCGCTCCTCGCTGACCTGCGCGGCCCCCGACCATCCTGAATTCCGGCGCTTCGAGGAACCTCAGGCGCTCATCGTATCCTGCGGGGACTTCCCCGGCAGCAGCGGGGCGAGGTCGGCCCGGGAGCACTCGGTATGAACTACGCGGACCTCATCCAGTTCGACCCCATCGAGACCGTCGTCCAGCTCCGCGAACAGGACTCCGGGTCGCACGGGTTGTACGAGCCGAATCGACTACGGCGCAAGCTCGGGTCGGCGGTCGCGCTGCTGCTCGTCGAAGCGCTGTTACTGGACGCAGAAGAGACGGCTGTCCCGCTCAATCAACTCATGGGACACCCGGCACTCTTTTCCTTCGACCTGGACCTCAACGCTAGCCATGTGCGAAGCGCGTCACAGTTCGGGATACATCGCGAGGGCTTAGCCTCGGACTTCGTGGAAATGCAAGGGGGTAGAGCCTGATGCACAGCGGCGCGCGACATTTCCCCATCCAGCACCTCTCGGTCCGCCTGCTGTGGCACGACACCGGGTGGCGCCGAAGCAAGAGGATGAAGGGCCAATGTTCCACCTGACCGCACGCGTTGCCTGGCATGACTCACGCTGGAACGGCACGGTCTGCCGCCATCCGTCCTGCAACTCCTTCTGTGCAGCGCTCGACCGCATTCGCGAGAATCGCGATGACGCGCGCGAGGACGCGATCGCCGGACAGCGGTGGAGCACGCTGGAGCCGAACGCGCTGCCCGCCTGCAAGGCCGAGTCGGGCGCGTTCATGAACGACGAGGAATGGTCACGGCGCTTCGTTCACCCGTACGCCGGCATCAAGAAGACCGAGGACACGCACGGGCACCTGAAGCCGACGTTGGTGAAGATCCCGTCGTACGCCACGTTCGTCGTGCCGTTCGCGTGGATGCTCAGGAGCGAGCAGGATGCGATCGACGCGCGGCTACCGACGCCGCTCCCCCCCGACGAGGAGTCTCCGTTCAACAGCCCTTGGGTCTTTGGGCGCGAGCGCCAGGAGGCGATCCTCAAGCTGTTTGCGAGCCGCCTCACGGCGGAGCGTTCGCTGGTCTTCTTCTACTGCAAGGAGGGGCAGCCCCTCGGCGACACCATCTCGCGGCTCGTCATGGGCGTCGGCAGGATCTCGAACGTCTCGCCGCCGAAAGCCTACGAGGTCTCGAAGAAAAAACCCACACACCTTATGTGGGACCTCCTCATCCGGCACACGATCCGCCCCGATGGCGAGGATGGCTTCCTGCTGCCGTACCACGACTACCTGGAGCCGACCGGGGACGCCGGCGAGGACGAGCGACGTGAACGTCTCCTTCGCGAGATCGCGGTGCCCGCCGATCCGGCGCACGTTCGGGTATTCTCCTACGCTGCCGAGCTCGCGCCCGCAGACATTGCCCTCTCGACCCTGGTCCGCTGCCTCGAGTCCGTGCGGAAGATCCGCGAGCACGGCATCGCGAAGGGCCCATGGGAGCGGCGCGAGGAGTGGCTCAACCGCCAGATTGCCCAAGCGTGGCAGGATCGAGGGCCGTTCCCCGGGCTCGGCCCCGTGCTCGAAGCGCTGGGGATGCGGCTTGGGACAGCGCTCGCGCTGGAGCTGCGGTCGTCGGGAACGCTAAAGGCCGACGCTGACCCCTGGCCGACGGTGGACGCGATCCTTCGCGGGAAGCAGAAGGCTCCGCAGCCCGCCTACGCTGAGGACCTCAAGGCGATCCGCGAGACGTGGACGGACCTCCCCGAAGGGCGCCGCGCCGTGCTCAAGCTGCTCTCGCGCTTTGCGCTCACGTCGCAGCAGGCGCTCCGCTGGTTCGACCCGAAGGAGCGCGCCAAAGGTACGGCCGCGAAGGTGACCGACGAGGAGATCCTTGCGAACCCGTACCGGATGAGCGAGGTGGACCTCGGTGACTGGAACGACTCGCCCGTTTCCGTCGGCACCATCGATCGCGGGCTGCTGCCCGACGCAACCATCGCGGCTAAGCACCCTGTCCCGGAGCCGTCAAGGGTGGGCTCGTCGAACGACGCGCGTCGCCTGCGCGCTGCGCTTGTCGCGGTGCTGCGCAGAGCATCGGAGGACGGCGACGCTCTCCTCAGCGTGTCCGAGGCACTTCAAAGTGTAGGCTCGCTCGACCTCGCCCACCCGTGTGTCATCGGCTCGGACTGGCCGAGTACGAACCGTTCGACGCTCGCCAGCGTCGTCGAGCTAATCGACATGCCCGCTGCGGATGACGCGCCGACGGCGGCGCTCCAGCTCACCGAGCTAAAGGTCCGCGAGGACCGACTCCGGGCCGTGCTTGGAAAGCGCGCAGCAAAGGGGACGGCGCCCATCCAGGCTGACTGGAGAAAGCTACTCGTGACGGCCATCTCCGAGGCGGGCGGCAGGTTCGACGAGAACAACGAGATCCACCGGCAGGCCATCGAGGAGCAGGCCGTCGCTCTCGAGCGGCTTCTCTCGCGCCGCCTCAGCGTTCTCGTCGGGCGTGCGGGCACAGGCAAGACCTCGGTCATGGGCGCGCTCATGCTTTCCAATACGCTCACGAAGGACGGCATCTTGCTGCTCGCGCCCACGGGCAAGGCCCGAGTTCGCCTCGGCAAGGCGACGAGCGCAGAGGCGATGACCGTCGCGCAGTTCCTCCACCGCCTCGGTCGGTACGACGGGGCTCGCCAGCGGCCGCGCTTCGATGGCAAGGATAAGTACCGGAAAGAGAAGACCGTCGTCATCGACGAGTGCTCGATGCTCACGATGGACGACTTGGTCGCTGTCCTCGAGGCGCTCGACCTAGCACACGTCCAGCGCGTCATCCTGGTTGGCGATCCGAACCAGCTTCCGCCCATCGGCGTCGGGCGCCCGTTCGCCGACCTCGTCTCGTACCTCGAAACTACGGACAACAAGGGTGACGACGGATCGCCGATCGGCAACGCGCTTGCGAGGCTCTCCGTCGAGGTCCGGGCGGCAGCAACGGCGGCGTCGTCGGCCTCGGACGCGCTCCGGCTGGCATCTTGGTTCACGCGCGAGCAGCAGCCCGTCGACGCCGACCGTGTCCTGAGCGACCTCGAGCTGGGTGAGAAGTTCAACGACCTCGAGATCCGCTTCTGGAAAACGCCGGACGATCTTCGCGAGCAACTCCTCACGACCCTCCAGCGGCACCTGGGATTGACGGGGCCCGAGGACGTCGTAGGGTTCGACATGGCTCTTGGGCTGAACGAGAAGGGATGGGTACCGTTCGACGCCCCGGAAGGTTCGGAGCGGTGGCAGATCCTTTCACCTGTGCGCATGCACCCGCACGGGGTTCACGAGCTGAATCGGTGGGTGCAACGGCGGTTCCGTGCCCGCGAGCTCGAAGCGGGAGCGAAGCCCTGGGGCCTGGCCCTCGGCGACCAAAGCATCGTGCGCAAGGACAAGGTCATTCAGACTTCGAACCAGCACCGCAGCGCATACGACGGAACGGCGCAGGAGAAGCACTACATCGCCAACGGAGAGGTGGGGCTCGCCGCGACCGATAAGAACGGGTGGATGAACGTCGTTTTCGCCGGTCGCCCCGGTCTCCGCTTCGGATACTCGAAGCGCGACTTCCCGGGCGGCAGTGGGCCGCTCGACCTCGCCTACGCGCTCACCGTCCACAAGTCGCAGGGCAGCGAGTTCAAGAAGGTCTTCGTCATCCTGCCGAAGAACAGCAGGCTGCTCTCGCGTGAGCTCGTCTACACCGCTCTGACGCGATCCCGTGAACAGCTCGTGCTCCTCATCGAGGGGGACGACGCGACAGTCCTTTTCGACCTCACGCGCCCCGAGCGCTCGGAGACCGCGCGCCGGAACACCAACATCTTCCAGAGCGTCATCCGCGCGGCAGACGACGCCGTGCCGTTTGCCGAACACCTCATCCATCGGACCGAGAAGGGCCATATGGTCCGGAGCAAGTCGGAGTTAGTCATCGCGAACATTCTGTTTCAGCTCGGCATCCCCTACGAGTACGAGCGCGTGCTCGTAGGGACGACCGCGGCGGGCCGCCTGCGCCCCGATTTCTCGTTCGTCACGGCCGACGGCGACCTGCTCGTCTGGGAGCATCTCGGCATGCTGAGCCGTCCCGACTACAAGCGGGGATGGGAGTGGAAGCGTGCGTGGTACCAACTGAACGGCTTCGCTGAAAGCAAGACGCTCTTCACCTCGACCGAGGAAGACGGTAAGGGCCTGGACTCCGCTGAACTGAAGAAGACGGCGCTAGCGATCAAGGCGCTCCTGGAATGATCCGCCTCGGGACGACTTCCGCGATTTCCGCGACGTAGAGAACTATCGGAAATTCCCGAAGTGTGACGGGCCGGGGGCATTTTCTGGATCTTCTCTACGTCCCGCGAATCCGAACTATGCTGTTCGAGAGCGTTAGGATTGGGACCGGACGGACCAGAAAACTCCCAGGGGCAACATCTGGTCACGTCGGAGAACCGAGAGGACGGCGCCGTCGATTCCGCACAGATCCGGAGGCGCATTTCGGAGGTTTTTGGCACGTAACCGTCGCTGGGTTCACGTGATTACGATAGCTGCGAGAGGAAACACTGCGTGCCGAATTCCAGCTTTTCGGTCAGATTCCGATGGCGTCCTGAGAGAACGGATCCATTCTGCCTCCCGCTCAGCGAGCATACGGATAATCGCGTCTGCAGGGACTGGCTCGCGCCGAACTCCTCCATCAACCAGAAGGCGAACGACCTCGCCCAACTGGGCTCCTTCCAAAGCGACGACTCCGCTGCGCTCCGAGACAACGTAGCCGCTCAGCTGCGTAGAAACCTCCCGCGGTGGCTGCCCGGAGACGTCGATGGAGACTCGAGCTGCTATCCAGATTCCGGCGGGAACGTCGGTGCCGCCAAACGACACAAGCCGCTCCGCCGGCAACTTCACGTGGGCAGGACCCGCAGTCTTGCCTGGAAGCCCGACTTCACGCAGCGCACGAGCGATGACCGATACGTTCAGGCCCAACATTGGCAGTCGATCACCGTTCGCCCCTACGATGGGCATCCCGGCGAAATCTCCGCAGACGTATGCCGAACCATCGCGCAGACGGATGACGTCGGCAGCGATGGTTGTATCCTCGATCTCTCCATCGACCCACCTGAACTGAAGAACCTCCGCACCAGGTTCAGCCGTCGCACCCAGGCAGTGGTGCGCGAAAATGGCTACGTCCCCCCAATTCGCCTCGCCGGGATCCAGCACCTCAAGGTGCTGCTGACTATACTGTTCATGAAACTCGGACCAGCGCGCGAAGCCTTCTGACACCAAATCGGCTATGCGTCCCTGCTCCTCGGGGCTCAGGGGAGCGTGAGCACCACGTTCCATCACGGCTGTCAGTTCCTCCGGCGGAACGAGTGCCATCACTCTGGAGAAGAGAGCCTCGAACTTCTCTTCGGGAACGAGTGTCGCGGCAACTTCTGCAAGCTTCGCGTGCGCGACCCGATACATGTCGACTTCACGGCTGTCTTTGGCTACCACTGTGTCGACGATGATACGCCGGCGGGAACCGAATCGGTGGACGCGTCCCACCCGCTGCTCCAGATCCATTGGATTCCACGGCACATCAACGTGAACGAGGCGCCGTGCGATCTGCAGATTGATTCCTTCACCTCCCGCTCTGGACGAAACAAGAAACTGCGGTCCGTCCGGACGCCAGAAGCTTTGAATGATCTCCTGACGCTCATCGTCGCCTTGGTTGCCGATGATGAGCGCAGGATCGACCCCGTACCTTAGTCGAAGGAACCGCGCTAGCGCCGTAACGGTTTCCACCGGTTGCGCGAAGAGAACAACCTTCTCGTCACCCGCTGGGATCAAACACTGCTCTTCGATTTGCTCCCATTTTCGATCGCCCACCGCTGTGCACAGTGCGACACCCTCGTCGAGAAGCTGCCCGAGCAGAACTGGATCGGGTTCCCAGCGAATTTCGTCGTCCGCCAAGACCTCGATGTCCGCGAGATCATTCGAGTCGACTTGCTGGCCGACTTCCCTGCGGATTCTCTCGAACAGGCTCTCGATCTGTTCATTGTCCGGCCCGAGACGATAGGGGCGAATGGCGCCTAGTGCGTTCCTCAGTTCACGCCGATCTGCACCCCATCCGGCGCGAATCGCCTGGCGGACGAGGTAGCCCAAACCGGCTTGAACACTCGACGATGCCCACTGTAGGGCCTGCGCACAGCGCCAGCCAGCAGCGCGCCGCCGCTTACCCCCGTTCTCGGCGGGCACGTAGAATTCATGAATGTGGGCAAGCCATTGATGGTGTTCAGCTCCGAGATCGACGACATGCGGTACGTTGACCTGTCGCGACGGAAACATTGGATTCCCGAACCAATCGCGCACATCCTCTTTCGTACGGTAGATCACACGCCCAGCGAGGTCCTTCAGCGTTTCGTCCTCCATCTTCAGCAGCTCGAGCAGGTTGTTGAACCGCTCGCGGTGTCCTTGATGGGGCGTGCCACTCAGTAGTACAAGCCTCGCGCCGGGCCTCTGGCGCCTGATCAGTTCCCGCACGAGCTGATACTGCTTGGCGGCCTTGCCGCCGCCAGCTTCCCACGCCGACAGATGATGGCACTCGTCGACGATCAATAAGTCCCATGGCGGTGTGTTTATGATGTCGTCGTAATGCGCTTCGTGGGCTGCCCTGTGCAGACTTGCGATCACCAACTGATCTCGAAGCGTGGCATCACGATCGCTACTCGATACCCATTGCCGAAAAGGAAGTTCGAGCCGATCGAACTCGCGCCTCACGTTGGACACAAGACGGGCCGGAGCGAGGTAGAGAACGCGCAGGCCGGGATCCTGGTCGAGAAGTGCCTTGACGATCAGCCCTGCCTCGACCGTCTTGCCCAAACCGACTTCGTCGGCGATCAGGACACGGGCGAGATTCGGCCGCGACAAGACATGGCTCACGAGGCTCGCCTGATGAGCAAGAGTCGAAACATTCTGGACCCGCAGTCGAGACTGCCGGTCCTCACAAACGAGAAACCACGCCAAGAGCCGCGCGATGGTCCTCCGCGTGATTCCGCTCCAGGTATCGCCGGTCGGGAGTCGCTGCAGCAGTGCGACGGGAGAGTCATTCGGGTTAAGGCGCTTGAGATCGAGGCCCAGCGTCAGGAGGGGAGGCGCACTGGATCGGTCGTCGTCCCAGAAGCGCTGGGGTGGCGACACCGTGTCGACCTCGACGATACCGAAGTCGTCAACGCTCCTGAGAACGGCTACGGGGATGTTTCCGTTCGTCCAGACAGTCAGAATGGGATCAGCCATCGACGTCGACAGCCGCGATAGGATCGCCGGCGGGGCGACGGCTCGAGATCAGCGCCAGCGATTCGAGGACCTGTTTGCGCTTCTGCGCGTCGGATCTCCGGATTCGTTGTTCGTGTGAAGCAACGATCGCGTCTCGAGCCTTCTCCAGAGGATGCTCGTACATGCGCAATGCCTTACGAACCTCCTGTTCCACTTCCAGGTAGTTGTCACGGAGAATTGAAGTCGCGGCCTCTCGCGCCGAGTTGGTGACCGCCGGCACGAGATCATCGAAGAAGTCGAGGATCCGCCGCTTTGTCCCGCTACCGCGATCCTGCATATCATCGACAAACCTTTGGCAACGACGCCGTATGACTGGCTGTATCTTGTTCAGCAAGTCGCCGCGAACCTTGTCTCGCAGTTCGGAAACAGCTTCCTTGCCAACCTCGGCGAGCTGCTTCATATCGGACTTCATCTGATCGCGCAGCGCCTCAACCACCTTAGGTGCCACGCGCTTGCCCTGCTGGTCGGCCCACTTCGCCACCTCTTCGACATGCTCGATGTAGTCGCTACCCAATTCGCTCGTTCGCTTCCGGAGCTTTGCGAGAACACCCTTCGACCAGGCCAGAGCTACGGGCTCCTCGAAGCGAAGGGAGAACTCGACGGGAATGTCGATGTGCCGCGAGCCGACGAAGGCGCCGCCCCGTCGGACCGTGGCACGTAGGGTTGCCCAATGTACGTCGCCCAGCGACCTCAGATACTGCCGAATCGCTTCCTCAGCATCCCGCGAAGCCTTTTCCACCAGCCTCTCGATCTCGACCGGTACGGTTTCCTTGAGAAACTCACGGAAGGCTCCTTGACGAGATAAAAGATCCCTCCGCTTCGGTTGGATAAATTCGTCGAGTTCGTTTCGGAGTTGTTCAGCCTCGGCCTCTGCGCGTTCGTCGCCTTCCCATTGTGCAGCAAGTAGTTGCAGATGAGCGCTCAAACCACTCAAGAGTGCCGTTGACTGCTCTTCGACACGAGCCACGAGAGATGCTGTTTGCTGATCAGCGATTCCTTCGAGACACACCGCGAGATCGGGAACGCCTGATTCCTCCAGCGAGCTGATCCTCGGGCGATCCTCTTCGTCCTCGATCAGAAACTTGACGTACTGCGGGGCCGAAACTGCATGAACGCGCAGTCGGCTAAGAGTCGTATCGATGACGGACTGGACGTCTTGCCTCGCGCCCTCAGAGCGCTGGCTCGCGAACGCCTGCAACTGCTCCGTGATCTGTCGTCGCGCTAGCTCCCGCGCAGCAGCTCTCGCCTCTTCGAAGTGGACCGGCCACTTGCGAGCGGTCACAGGATCGAGATCGCGTTCCTGCCTCCATGCATCGTCTGCGGAGGAATCAACCTTTACGATTACCAGAACCAGGTCGACGGGATCGCTTAGCGGGTCGTCGGCCGCGTGAAGCAGACGGCCGAGAAATCCGCTACTTCTTAACAAATCCGCTTCAGCTTCCTTCACACCGGACCGATCGACGACAAGGGTTATTCCACGTGCTCTCTCCCGGACCCACTCGTAAGTGACGTTGCGATACTGGTCGTTCGCGACGCCGAGCCCCGGGAGGTCTACGAGAACCAAACCACCGTTCAAGATTTGCGCCGGCCAACCAACCTTGAGCGTCTTGATCAGCGGCGCAAGGAAGCCGGATACATGATTTCGAAGTTCCTCGTTGAAGGCCCTGCGGTCGCTTCCTACTGCGAGCGTGAACTCCTTTTTTTTGCTGGCGAGGGCCAAGCAGTCTCGAAGGCGAGCGACGCGCCTCGCGTCATCCGGGGTTAGCTCCGAGTTCCATTTCGACTTCTGCCCGAGCGCAGATCGCAGGCAATCCACCAAGTATGGAAGGTCCAGTTCCACGTTCTGGTCCCCACGGACCAGAAGTCGTGCCTGCTTGATATACGCTTCGATTCGCCCGGTAGGTGAATTGGCCTCCTCCGCTGCATCCTCCTCGAG
The DNA here is from genome assembly GCA_964524885.1 of uncultured Binatia bacterium (SeqCode). GTDB lineage: Bacteria > Desulfobacterota > Binatia > HRBIN30 > HRBIN30 > CALJUJ01. The sequence continues at coordinate 94,486 of CAZGEJ010000001.1, read as the reverse complement.
TTCTCTGCGACGCTCGTCATCGATCTGCGCATCGCCGGATTCCTCAGACTCAGCAACATCGCCGGCGCGCGTAAGGCTTTGGCAACGGCGGTCCAGCGCGAAGGCGAGCTGATTCAGTTCGCGTCCCGAAAGATAGGTGGCACGGAGATATTCGGTATCCGAGTAGTGAACTTCAGTTGCCTGGGCTGTCAGAGGACCGATGCCACCTTGTGGCAGCAGCGTCTTTCCTTGCCCCACCAAGGCGTTGATCAGGGTACTCTTGCCGACGCCTGAATTACCCAGGAAACAGACAACCCGATCTTGCCGAAGCAGGTCGAGGGACGTCTCGAGGCGCCTTTTCTGGTCGTTGAACTCCGAGATCTTTTCTGGAGAGACATCCTCGAGGAAGCTACGCACGTACTTCTCGTACCAGGAGAGCAGTTGCTTCGAGCCGCCCTCGAGCTGAAGTCGCGGGTTCCAATTTTGCGAAACGGGCTGCATCAACGTCGGCTGCTCCTTCCAGTTAGCTTCAGACCGTTTCCATACTCGTTAGAGAAACCTTCATCAACAGGAGGGCATCTGCGGCTAAAGAGGCGCGCGACGCACTTGATCGCCGGGCGTGCCGACCTGCGCGCCAGCTTCACCTGTCACTCCAAAGACGACTGCCCCAGGCTGCACCACTCCTACGATTCCACTCCGACTTCACTCTACGACCAGAGATACGGTAGTCTCTGGGAGCATGCGGAGCGAACCCATGAAGGTCCTGATCGTCTGCACCGGAAACACCTGCCGTAGCCCCATGGCCGAAGTTCTGTTGCGCGACATCGCGAGCGGAATCCCGACCCTGGCCGATCTCCAGGTCGAGTCGGCCGGAACCGCCGCTCGCAACGGAATGCCAGCGACCCGGGAGGCAATCGAGTCCATGCGTAAACGTGGGCTCGACCTGACAAAGCACCAATCCCGTCTTCTCACCGACGATATCGCCGCCGGGGCCGATCTCATCCTGGTAATGAAAAACGAACACCTTGCCATACTCTCGAACTCCACTGCGGCTGTCAGTCGTCGGCACCACACCCTCGGCTCCTTCACACGAACGAACGAGGAAGTTCTCGATCCCATGCTGGAGGGGAGCCAGAGCGCTTACGACGACTGCGCCGATCAACTCGAGCGCTTGCTGCGCCTCGCCGCCGTCAGATTGGGAGAGCCCGAGCCCTCGAAGTTCGCCGCGGTGGAGACCCCTCTCCGGGGGCGGTTGTTCCGCGTCGCTCGCCCGGGGCGCGCCATACACGGTGCCGACGGGCGTCCCGTTGCCAAGGAATCGGTCCACGCCTGGGTCCACGGCCTCGCGGATCGCCTTCTCAAGGCGGGCATACCAGAACCGCTCGAGATCGACTACGTTTGCCTGCTTGGTAGGAAACGAAACGGTCTCGACGAGATCACCGGATTCTACGACGCACGACGGCCTAACGACCAAGCGACTTCCGGCCAGCCGACGTTCGAAGAGATGCTCAACGGTGCCGGCAACGGACGAATCCACTTCTCCCTTTACCACCTGCCAACCGTCGACCACGAAGACATCCCCGCCGAGCGCATTGTCGAGATCCGCGATGTCCTCCGTCGACTTCTCCGTGACGGCCGCACGGTCCTGATCGGCTGCTCACTCGGACAGACGCGAACGGGCGCCGTTCTGAAGGATCTGGATTGGACTACGGAAACGTAACCCGAGCTCTATCCACACCTGAAGCAGACCGCGACGAAACCAGTCGGAGGAGCGCCGAATGCCGTCACGAATTTTGAAGCGCAAGGAACTCCGCGACCTGATTGGCAGAATGAAGAAGCGCGACTTCGTCATTGAAGATAAGTCGGGGAACAAGCATTTAAAAATCGTCGTGCATTGCCCGAATGGACGCAGTTTCCTTTGGGTCTTGGCTGCGACCCCGTCGGACTACCGCGAATGGCAGAACGCCAAGGCAACCTTGCGCAGGGAGCTTGCAACCGCCGGGTACCCCGACGAGCGCAAATTCTCCAAGATTTCGACGAACGACGCCATCAGGAGCATCGCCGACGACATCCACGAACTGGTCGATCAACTCCTGGATGCACTGGATGCGACGTGGATCGATGAGCCGGAACGACGGCGTGTCCGCGAGATCCAGCCGTACCTGCGCGACCACGGAAGGCAGGCGGCCGCGCAGCATCCGATTGCGAAAGGCCGGGTCGACGAGAGTGCCTCGGCGATTTGGCACAACACGGTCAGGATCGATACCCCGAAAGGCGTCGGCTCCGGGTGCGTGATCGATTACAAGAGTACCCCGTACTGGGCGGGCAGGAAGTTGCTCGTCACCAACGCCCACGTCGTCGATGGATTCACCGAAGCGGCGTACTCGTGGATTTCAGAGTCGTTTACCTGCAGCGCGACAGCGCGATTGATCGCCATCGACTACATCCACGACCTCGCCGTTCTCGAACTCGACCCTCAGCAGATTCCGCATCCCGACACTGGCGGACTGCAAGTCGGCACTTCACCCGTGCCGGGCCAGACCGTGACGATGTGCGGATTTCCTCTTGGCTGCGACACTCCTCGGCTCGCCCGTGGGATCGTCAGCGGGTACGCCGCGGTTCCTATCGAAGGGGTCGACGTAACCTCGGTTGTGATCCAGGCCCCGGCCAATCAGGGCAACAGCGGCGGGCCGGTTTGCGGCGACAACGGCGAGCTCGTTGGAATCATCTGGTCGATCAACCCGAGGTTGCGCCCGAATATCGAAAAGCCGCGGGCTCCAACCGCAAGACAAGCAATCGACTGGGTCGAACGTTCTCTCATCCCGATCGATGGCTACGGCTACGCGCTAGATCCGGAGGACATTCGCAGCATGCTCCATGCTCAGGCGGCCGCGCGAAAACGCGGCCAGCAGGACGAGTCGCCGCCGAAGAAGGAGATCCCATTTCCCCGGCGAGCCTTTGTCGAGCTGCAGCGTCAAGCGACCACCGTGGCGAAGCGGCCAACGGATTCATCTTGCATCGGAGTCTTCAACTACGATCCCGATGGTTCGATTTGGATGGGATGGAGATATCCTTATCGCCGCAAGGCAGGGGATCGCATTCGGCTGGATGCCCCGACCGAGTGGATCGACCTGTGGAAGAAGCACGTGAAGCCGAGCTCGGGAAAGCACTTCTACCTCCGCGGCTACGATGTCGTGGGTTACGACAAGCCGATGGGCTTTCCCTTGGGATACTGGCGCCCGAAGGCACGACTTTGCCTGGAGTGACTCCGAAGGCCACGATGATTTTCTAAATGTAGCATGGTACCCTTGGGGGAGCTTCAAAACCGACCAGCCTCGAAGCGAAGCCGCGTGACGTTACGCTACCGGCGCACCCGCCTTCACGGGCTTACCTTCGGCTTCAGTCGCACATGTTTGCGCCTGCTTACCTCCCCATCTCGAGTTATGCCCCTTGGTGCATTTCCTTGGCGGTCGTGGTGCCTTGCTGCTTCACTCAAGGTGCCGGCGGCAACGCTGGGGGGCAGTTCTGGAAGATCGTAGCCGTCGGCGGATTCAACAGTCGCCGTAGAATGATCGTCGCGTCGGCAGTGAAACAGCCGGCCGATCCTCCGACGTCGCACAGTTCGGGCTTGGCTCGCGTGGCCGTCGGGGGATTGAGCAGCGAGCGCAAGATGATCGTCGAATCGCCGGTGAGCACGCGCCCATCGCCGTTGACGTCGCCACACTGACACGCGTCGCCGATGCCGTCGGCCGGCGAATTGGTGCCGATGCCGCCCCGGTCGGCCTGATCCGGGTTGCTGGCATAGGGGCAGTTGTCGTCTTCGTCGCAGATCGAATCGCCGTCCGCGTCGGCACATCCCGGCGTATCCGTCGGCGTCGGCGTGATCGTCGGTGTCTCCGTCGGGGTTGCCGTCGGCGTGTCGGTCGGTGTCGCCGTGGCTGTATCCGTCGGTGTCGGTGTGATCGTCGGTGTCTCCGACGGGGTTGCCGTCGGCGTGTCGGTCGGGGTCGCGGTGGCTGTATCCGTTGGAGTCGGCGTGATCGTCGGTGTCTCCGACGGGGTTGCTGTCGGCGTGTCGGTCGGGGTCGCGGTGGCCGTATCCGTCGGTGTCGGCGTGATCGTAGGTGTCTCCGACGGGGTTGCCGTCGGCGTGTCGGTCGGTGTCGCCGTGGCTGTATCCGCTGGCGTCGGTGTGATCGTCGGCGTATCCGTCGGAAACGAGGTCGGAGTCGACGTTGCGATCGTCAACAGTCCAGGCGTCGCTACCACCTCCGCCGTATCTCCCCCGGCCCAGCTTTCGACGATCTGTGCGTCGATCGGGTAGTCGCCGAAAGTGGCACCGGTACCGACGTCGAAACGCCAGACGGCCAGCAGCAGATTCTCTCCCGCTGGAATCGCCGTCTCACCAAAACGCGACCCGAGTACGACGCGCCAACGCCCCGCCTCCGGGCAGCCACTGCCACCCTCCTCCACCGCAACCAGACTCGCCGCACCGGCCTCGAAACGGGCGTTCTGCAACAACTCGCACAAGCTCACATCGAACAGCAGATCGGCGACGAGCAGCGTCCGCCGCGTCGTCAACGTCCCCCGCAACTCGAGCGTCACGTCCGCCGCACCCTGCCCCGCAATCACTTGCTGCAACGAAACGAAATCCCCTGCGGCGTCGGCCCGACCAGCCACGAGTATTCCCGCCAACGTGAGAAATGTAATGAGGCAGCGAATGGAACCACCAAGGCACCAAGGCCACCAAGGGAAAACACCAAGAGCGAAACTCAATAAAGAATTCCTTGGTGCCCTCCTTGGTGCCCTTGGTGCCTTGGTGGTGAATCCGGAAAGCACCTCTCCCGCTCGGCACTGCCGCCCCAAAAGATCACGGAAGCGCGTCATAAGCCGCTCCCCGAGCAGCCGAAAAGCGCTTGCCCGCTCGCTAGGAGCAGTTCCTCGACCGTAACCTGACGATCGCCGTTCGTGTCGAGGGCCGCGCATTGCGACATCGACGCCGTCCCCAGGGCCACCGAAACCCCGACGATCAGCTCCTCGACACTGACACTGCCATTACCGCCGCAATCCCCGACGCACACCGTATCCGCCGCCGTCGTCGTGCATCCCAATTCGGGCGCACAACAGAGAGCCTGGATACGCTCGATGATGTTCGCTTCGGGCGACGCTACAGCCCCGAAGTCGGCCGGAACGACTTGCGGGTGCCGATCGAGCAGGCGGTTGATGAACACCGCATCCGTCGCCGCTCGCACCACGCCGTCGGCGTCGACGTCGAGCAACTCGCCGAGGCTGTCGATGACTGCCGCGATCGCCACATCGGACGCATGCGCGGTTGCACCGGCGCGTTCGCTTTCCGGCACCGCCGGCAATCCAACCAGATGGCGGTAGAGGTACTTCCCATCCGTGTCCGCTGCCGCAACACCACCCGAACCATCGACATCCAGGAAACACGCCGGGCCGGCGATGGTCACCTGGGAGGATTCTCGTCCACCGAGCACCGAGGCGCCGGCGAAGGCGACGTCGGAACGTCGCGGTAGCGTCCGCTGCAATTGCAACGGCGTCGACGGCGTTGCGCGTTCGGCCAACATTTCGAGCGACGCCAGCGTGAAGGTGCCGCTCGGTAAAACGCCGAGAGATCCCGCTACGACGTCGACGCGACCGGCGACGTTGTCAATCGTCGTCGCCACCTCGAGCGGCAAGGCGCTGCCCGACACCACACGCAGCACGCGCAGTCGCGTCGGATCGAAGTCGACGTAGGCCGCGGCCGCATCCACCGGATCGCTCCCGGCCCGTACCTCGAGGTCGACTCGAAACATCCGCCCGGTGGGTACGATCTCGGACTCCGGCACCACCGCGACCACCGCCTCACCCGCGGCGATCTCGACCTCCCCCGCGACCCTCTCCCCGAGAATCGACAAGCCACCAAAGGTCACGTCGGAATGACGACGACCCACATCGACGATGTCGATCCGTGCCGCACCTTCGACCGGCGCGCCGATGACTCGCAAGCGCAGCGATGCCACGGGGAATGTTCCCGTCGGATAGCTGCCGAACGTTCCGACGATGAAGTCGAGCTGCCCACGAGCATCCCTGCGCTGGAAAAGCTGCAGGGGCAAACGACCGCTGCTCGTCACACCCTCGAGCGCGAAGACCTTCGGGTCGAAATCGACGAACGCCGCCACACCATCCACCCGTCGCTCACCCGCCTCGACGTCGATCGACACCTCGACGACGTCGCCGACTCGCGCCACGGGCGTCTGCGGCTGCACCAGCAAGCGAACTCCACTCGCGGCGATGGGCAGATCGAGCGCGACGGCCTCCGTCAGCACCGATGCACCGCCGTACGTCACGTCACTGCGGCGACGCGACTCCTCCAGCAATCGCACCGCCGTGCCGTCCGTAGCCCGCAAGGCGCGGGCACGGATCCTGCCCAATTCGAACGTCGCGGCCGGCAGCGTTCCCAGTTCGCCGGCGACGAGCACGGCGACGCCCGCCACGGGATCCAACTGATTCTGCAGAACGGTGCCCAACACGGTTCCCGGAGCGAGGGCCAGCATCTGCACATGGCTCGGATCGACCTCGACGAACGCGGCGGCCCCGTCGACGGGTTGGGTGCCGGCACGCACCCGCAACACCAGATCGAACTCGTCTCCGACCGCGACGACCAGCGGGTCGGCCACCACCTCGAGCCACACTCCCGGCTCGGTTTCGCCCACGGAGATGGTCGCACCCGCGACACTCGCAAGAACCGATTGGCCGCCATACGTCGCATCGCTCAGCCGCCGCGCCGTGCGCGCCAAAGCGATACTCGACGACTCCGTCGCCGCCCGACTCTGAAACCGAATCGTCAGCACCTGCAGACCATTGCCGCGTGGCAAGCCGGCGAGACTTCCGGCGACGAAATCGATCGTTCCGGCCTGGTTGTCGAATCGCTCCAAGATCACCGTCGGCAACACCGTTCCCGCCGTCAGTCGCACCACCTGCAGCACGGCCGGGTCGAAATCGACGAACCCGGCGGCACCATCCACCGGCTGGTTGCCGCTATCGAGCAGCACCCGCACGTCGAACGACTCCCCTCCGGCCACCACAAGGGTTGCAGGATCGAGGCGCAGACCGACATTGGTCGTCGGCGCCAGAATCGATAGAGCGGTGGGCGCTGCGACGACACCGAGCGAACGCCCCGCATAGGTGACGTCGGTGCGACGCCCCGTGGCGAACGAAGGCATTAGATTGGCAAGCGCCGCGGCCCTTCCACGAAAACGCACCGTCGCCAGAGTGAAGGTACCCGTCGGGAATTGGCTGAACTTGCCGGCGGCAAACCCCAATCGACCTTGGACGTTGTCGAAGCCTCGCTCGAGGATTTCCGTGAGCGCCGTTCCGGGAGTCAGCGACACGACTTGCAGGAGTGACGGATCGAAGTCGAGGTAGATCGCGGCGCCGTCGACCTTTCGCTCGCCGGCGCGCACTTCGATGGCGACATCGACCTCTTCGCCTACGAGGAACGAGTTGCGCACCGGCAGCAGCACCACCTCGACCGGCGGCGCAGAGTCGACCACGACAATCTCGGCGTTGCCTGTCGATGGCTGCAAATACGCGCCCGCCAGGGTCAGATTCGATCGCCGCGGAGCAGTCGTGGACAAGCTGACCGTCGTCCCGCCGACAGTCTGGGCGCGTGCCCGCAATCGCAACGTCAGTGCCGTAAAGGTCGTCTTGGGTAGGAGTCCGAGTGTGCCCGCGATGTGGTCGACCCGGCCGAGCTGGTTGTCGAAGGTTGACGACAAGACGGTGGCCATGCGTTCCGACGGCACCACCTCGAGAACCTCCAGCACGGCGGCATCGAACTCGACGTAGGCCTCGATGCCGTCGACACCCGCCGTACCGGGTGGCTCGACGATGACCTCGACCGCGAACTCGTCACCGACTCCTACCGGAGTGCTCGGCCCCGACAGCCGCACGTGCCCAGCCGCCGCCGCGATACTGGGAGCGAGCAGCAGACACACCGCCGACAAGAACTGTCGCGCGGCGTGCCCTGCTCTATACTTGCGAAGCGCGGGCATGATGCATGCGGGGAGAATGAACCACCAAGGCACCAAGAGCACCAAGGAAATCGTTCATGAAATCAAAACGATTCCTTGGTGGCCTTGGTGCCCTTGGTGCCTTGGTGGTGAAATCCTGTAGAGGCGCCTCAACCCACCTCCTCATTCCGCCTTCGAAGCCGCGCCAGCAATCCCAGCATCCCCACCAACCAGCCGAGGCCACTCGGGCTGCCACCCGTCTGGCAGCCGCCGCTGCTCTCGGCTTCCGGTTCGAGCAGGGGCGCATCGCGCGACTCCGGAACTTCGGTTGCCGTCGGCGTCGCCGAAGCGGTCGGTTCGGCGGTAGCCGCCGCGGCTGGCGTCGGTGCGATCGAGGGTTCGACGACCGTCACCGGTGCGAGTGCGCCGCCGTCCCGTCCGAGCGCCGCGTCCGTCAGGCAAACGAGCACGGAGCGGCCGGCGAAGGTCACGTCACTCTGGCGGGCCCCTTCGGCGGACAGATGCAAGGTCGTATCCACGACATCCGACAAGGCCCGGAACTGCACGGTGGCGAGCACGAATCGGCCCTTGGGGAACTTGTCGAAGGTTCCAGCCGCGAAGTTCACCTGGCCAGGTGTGGCGATTTGGTTCTGCAGCACTTGCGGCAGGGTCGGTCCGGGAGTGAGGCCGACGACCTGCAGCAGCTCGGGGTCGTAGTCGAGGTAGGCGGCAGCCCCGTCGATCTCTTGGAAGCTGGAGCCGACTTCGAGGCGCACTTCGAAGGTCTGGCCGCGTCCGATGACACCCTTGGGCGCGACGACATCGACCCGTACGATCGCTGTCGGCGTCGGTGTCGCCGCCTCTTGCGCAAAACTCTCGCTCACCGCCGAGCCGCCGCCGCCGCCCCCGCCCGCTCCTGCTTCGATCGTGGCCCCGGCGAGGGAGAAGTTCGGGCGCAGCAGGGAGAAGTCGAGGAGAGTAACCGATTGGTTGTCGTTGAAATCAGCCCGCGCATCGAAGGCGCCTTGGCCGACGGCGAGTCCGAAGGTCGAGCGCAGGATCGAGAAGTCGAGCAGACTCACTTGGTTGTCGTCATTGGCGTCGCCGGCGAGTAGAGTCCCGAAGCTGACGGCGTTGACACCGCTGGTGAGGGTTTGGTCCTTGCGCACCTGCAGGGTCTTGGCGTTTTTCACCAGGAACGAGTAGGCCCCCGGCGGCATGCCCTCGACGCGGAACGACCCGTTCTGATCGGTCGTCGGAGTGAAATTGGAAAGAGCAGTCGTCTCGCCGTTGCGGTAGACGGCGACGCGCAGCGGCACGCTCCACACGGGCGCGGGCTTAGCGGGGCGTCCCTGGAGGTCGACCGAGCCATGGACCACGGCAGCCGTCGACGTTGGCGTCGGAGTCGGCGTGTTGGTTAGCGTGCGGGTCTGCGTTGGCGTCGCGGTTTGGGTCCGTGTGGCCGTTGGCGTGCAAGCCACCGCCCCGCACGAGGGTGGCGTCGGCACCTCGGGAACGATGCGTTCCGGGGTCAGCACTGCGTTCGGCGACGGCGTGAGCGCCGGACTGGGAAACGCCAACCTGTAGATGGCGCCACGTTCATCGAGAACCACCTGGCCTTGGGCCACGGAATTGACGAACACCGTCGCCCGCGTACCGACGTAAGCCTTCCCATCCGGCGGAGTCGGAACGGGAGTCGACAACGGAGCCACCAGATCGACCTGCGCGACGTACCCCTGCTCCCCCGCTGTTGTGGTCACCAAGACCGCCGTTCCCACAGGCTGCCCCGTGCCACGGTCGATCTGAACCACCTGCCCCTGCGGTGCGGAACCGTAATAGACGATCCCAGGTTCCGGGATGAATTCCTGCGCCAACGATGGAAGTGCGAGAAACGACACCACAATGCCCGCCATGACAGATCGAACGAGTGTTTTCATGCTAAACCCCGCTGCAAGTGCGCACCATGGTCGAGGAAACGGGTCATCACGGCGCTCCACCCGCAGTTGGAGCAAGTCCCCGTAGGAGCGTCAGACAAAAGCGGATATCCTGCTCGATTGCACGTGTGTTGAACGCCTCGTAGTCAACTGTCGCATCAATGTATTCGTTTGCGGACAGCACTTCGACCATGGTGATCCCGTGCTGAATCTGCCGCCCACCGGCATCGGACGTATTTCGCGTCGTACCACTCCAGCCAATGCGCGTTCGCACATTGCTCAAGCTCGTTTTGTAAAGATAAAGGTTGTGCGTCACGATGTCGTTGTTGTTCCAGGCAACGGGTCCGACCGTAATCAGATACAAGCCATCCCGCTTTGCTACTAGCCGCTTATTCAAGTCGGCGGTCGCTTGATCGTGCATCCCACTGGGATCCCAAAGATCCAAATTGAACACCAACCCGTTCTCAATTCTCGTGTTGCCAGGAGTCGTCCGAACGAGCGTAAGGTCAGAGCTCGTAGTAGCGCATACGCTGTAGATGTTTGGCCCGATCTCGTCGTCAGTAACGGTGCCGGCAGCAATATCGGCTCCCTGCACAGTGCCATTTTGGATCTTTGCGCTTGTAATCGACTCGTTAGGGATCGCCGTCAGCGGAATCTGAAACGCCGGATCGAGTTTCGAACCGCTGATCGAACCATCCGCGAGCTTCTCCGACGTCACCGCAGAAGGACCGAGCTTTTGCGTCGTAATCTGGGAGTTTCCGATCTTTGCCGTCGTTACGGCAGCGTCGGCAAGCATATCGGTGGTGACGCCTCCCACGCGAACCGCGTCGGAAATGCCAGCGGAGTCGGCTCGATCCGCCCGTCGGGCATGGAAAGCAGGCATCAGTTGATGCCGTGGGACCATTTCCTCTGGTCCGTTGCCGATGGTGATACCGAGATAGCGTAGGCCGCGGCCCTGGCAGTCGCAGGAGGCTTGCGGCGTGGGCGTACAGTTCGACCCGACTTCCGGATTGAAGTTGACCTGATCGAGCGAGTCTAATGCTCCGAGGATCACGTTCACCACACCGCCGACGACGCTCACCGTCGCATGAGTCTCCGACCAGCACGACTCGCCGCCCGTGTCCGTGTCGTACAGGTTGAAGGTAAGCGAATAGACTCCATCCGCGACGGTCGCGCCCGAAGCATCCGTCAGTCGCGCCTGGAACGGAATCAACCGCGCCGTCGAAGCCTCGGCAACGAGCAGCGGACCCGAAAGCAAGAAAGCGAAAGCTGCAAGCGTCTTCGAAAATCTCATGTCCAACTCCAGGCGAGAGAGATTGAACCACCAAGGCACCAAGGGGGAACACCAAGGTCTAAGAATCCCGAGTTTTCTTGGTGTCTGATCTTGGTGGCCTTGGTGTCTTGGTGGTTCATTTCTTCCCTTGCTCTCATCACGACGGGAAATCGATTATCCTCGGGCGACCGAACTTGTAGGTAATCTTCAGCTCGATGTCGTCGATCAGCTCGGGGATCAGATAGGCGTTCTGGCCGTTGGTCATGTCGATGTGCAGCATCCAACGTGACACCGCCGGGCTGAGGTTCTCGAACTGCACGTTCTCAGCGACGCTGGCTGGCGTGCCGTCGAGGGAGGCCTGGACCAACGCCCGAAAGGGTGAGGTCGCCAGCGACCTGCCCTCCTCCAGGTCGACGATGAACAGGTCGTCGCGTGGAGGGAACTGCGTCACGTCGGCGAAGAAGGTACGGATCACCGCCTCGTCGAGCATGACCATCTCGACGCGGAACGGCTGGCCGCTCCAGGCCGACTCAGCCGCGAAGCGCCCCGGCCGACTTTTGATGTTGAGGCTCATGCTCACCATCTTCAGATTCGGCTCGGCCGGAAAGACGAGCTGGTCGGCGAGGCCGAGAGCGAATGGAAGGTACACGTCTTCCTTCGCCGGATTGCGTTCCTTCTTGCGGTTTTTGGCGATCAGGTTGCCGAACAGGAGGCGGTTGAGGTCTTCGTCGCCTCCGGCGTAGCCGAAGACCTGCTTACGCAGCGAGATGACCTCGGTGAACTTCGGCTGCTGCTCGTTCCCACGCAGCTGCCGCAGCAGCTCGTCCCACTCGCTGAGCGCCGTACGGAACTGCTTCAAGGTGGGCGCGTTTTTGTCGGCCGAAAACACCCGGAACACCGACTCGGCGCGGGTGAAGGGTTCATAGGTCGTCGAGTTGCCGATGATCTCCGCACCACCGCCGACGCGCAGCACAGGGTTGCTGAACTTCTCGGCCCATTCGTACTCGAGGGCCTTGGCGGCGTAGTAACCCTCGATCATCGCATCCTCGAAACTGCGATCCGCATTCTCCTTGGCGATGTCCCGCTGCACCCGGTACGCAGGGTTGGTGAAGTAGGCACACTGCAGGTCCTCGCGCGCCGCGAGGTAGTTGAAGATGAGCGAATCGACCTGTTTCTGCAGGGCGGCCAGTTCGGCATTGGCGGATTCAAAGGCCAAGACCGCCTGCTCGAAAGCTATCCGACTGGTTTCCTGCTCAAGGAGGAGATTCTTCACCGTTGCGGCTGAATTGATCCCTTCGACCTGAATTTCTTGTCGCGCTTGGAGCCTTGCAACTTCGCTCTGAAACCCAGCGATTACCAGATACTGTGTGTTGTAACTGAACTCCCAGCCTTCCGTAGTTTGCGTAAATAGACAGCATTGAGCAGCAGCAATACCGGCCTGCATTGCAGCGAACCGCTTACCGTCACGATCGACAACGTATGCGACCCTTCCTTGCCGCTCCTCCTCAATCCTAATTCTTTCGGGAATCTTTCGAATCTCAGCGGCTGCTGTCTGTGCTTGAAGACCGGCATTGTCGATTCCGATCTGCGCCTGCCTGAGTTGGCCTGTCGCCAGCTCATCGAAGCGGGATGCCTCGGCCGCAGCCCGGAAACGCTGCAGGTCGCTCGCGGTCTGTAGGTCGCCGTAGTCGACTTTGATCTGGGATGCGGTGATGCCGGTGAGGCTGGTCAGCTCGCGCAGGTAGGTCTCCCGCTGGCTGCGCAACTCGGCGCTGTGGGCCGTCTGGTCTTGGTCGTAGGTGCGGCTCGCCGAGTCGTACTCAGCTTCATCCTGGGCGGCGTCGGCGACCCGGTCGCGGAAGGATCGGAGGTAGCTCTCCGCCGGCTGACGCGGCACGAAGTCACCGAGCAGTTTCAGCGGGTTGAAGCCGTTGCGAATGTCCTCGAAGGTTTGCTGCGACTGCTCGACGTGACGCTTCAACTCGTTGCCGCCGTTGTCGAAGAACTGGTCGCGCGTCTGCAAGGCTCCCAAGACGATGCTGTTCAAGTACGTCGTCGTGGCGGCACGCTTGACCGCCTGCATCGCCTTCGCCTCGCCCGCCTCGCTCCCGGTGCCGTAGAAGAATTGTCGCCGGCCGATCTCGTTGCATGCCAGCGCGTTGTGCTTCACCAGGTCGGTGAACCGCAGGTACTCGTTCTCGACGATCTCGCCGCGCGATTGCCCGGCGGTCGGCGCATTCTCGACGAAGATCGGAAAGGTCGGGTTGACCTCAGGCCCGCCCGCCGCGCGTAGCGAAGTCGGGGCGCGACGCAGCTGCTTCGCCGCGGCGTTGATGCCGCTTTGGTACTTGGTCGAGGCCTGACTGAGCAGGGTGAACTGGTCCGGATCCTCCTGCGCGCTGACGATGCCCGGGAAACGCGTCCGCAGGCCGCGCACCAGGTCGCCATTGCCCAGCAGCGACTGCCCCGACATCAGTTCGTTCAACGCTTCTTGAATGCCGGCGTTCGCCTCGTCGGGATACTCATCGACCCAGTCGGCAAAGCTGTCTCCCGGCACCCCTGGGTAGGCCCCCTCAGGAAAGCCGCTCGCGCCGAGGGCCAGGCGGCGGAAACGCGTCGCCGGCGACTCCGCCGGTGCGTTCGGATCGCTCGGGTCGATGGTGGTGATCGTCGAGGCGAATTTCGCCTTCATCGTCTCGAAGGTCATCAGCCCGCCATCACCCCGACGCGCATCGTTACAACTCGAAATGGCGTTGCTGGCGCGAATATCGCGGTACCACGCCCGCGCGAGGTCCATTTGCCGCCAGAGCCGCGACAACTCCGGGGCACTGCGTGTCGCCGCGGCGTGCGTGGGGTCGGACACGAGAAATTGACCACCAAGGACACCAAGGGCACCAAGGATGATTTTTAAAGAGGAACTGATGCTCCGCCGAATCGTCATGAGCTCCTGGGAACGACCTCTTGGTGCTCTTGGTGCCTTGGTGGTCAAATCCGTCCCATCGGCGCTCATGGCAGCACCCCGATCGCGATACGGTACCCGCCGCCCTCGCTCGTACCCATGATCGGTAGGCCGATCGTTTGGGTCAGGCGGTGACCTTGGCCCTGGGGCGGTTGCGGCAGGTCGATTTCGTCGTTGTCGAGCCGGCTCAAGTAGCCGGTCACGGGATCGCGTACGAAGGCGTTGCTGTCCTCCGAGCACGTGTCGCGCGGACAGGCGCCGATGCCCGGATTGAGCGGCGGCCGGTCGACGTCGAAGTCGGCGGTGTCGGGCATGTAGGCGAGCTTGCCGTTTTGCACGAGCGCCCCGGCACTCGTCAGCAGCACTCCAGCCCCGGCGAGAGTGGTCATCCGCTCGAGACGCAACGTCGCGCTGGCGGGGTTGCAGAGAGCCGGCTGCCCATCGATATCACAATTGCTCGGCGCCTCGCCCGGGTCGGCTACCGGCGTCGCCGTGAGATGGGCCGTGCCGTCCGCCCCTTGCAGCGGCACCAACAGCGGCGGTGCCGCAAACGCCGGTGTGCCCAACTCGATGCGGTAGTTGCAGTCGATGAGGTTGCGGAACGTATACGCACCGCCAGCACCCGTAAGCGTAAGGCGAACCTGGCCACACCCCGTCAGCATCACCGGCGTCCCGGGCGGCACACCCGCCACCGAGCCCGCGATGTCGTTCACCCGGGTGCCGCGCAGCCGCAACTCCCACGAGCTCAGCAGGCCGCGGGTATTGGGCTCGCCGCTATGGTCGATGACCAGCAACTTCCAGGTGCCTGTCGATAGATCACCGACGAACTGGTCGAGACCCTGCAACGGATCGGGCGTCGGCTCGGTGAGATCGTAGACGACGTTCGCGGCCGGACCCGGATGGTCGCGGCGCCGCAAGAGGGCGACTTTACCCGTAGGAGAAACGAGGCGCATCTCGAGATCACGCGGTTCGGGATGGGAAATGTCGACCTCGACGTCGACCTCGCTCAGCAGCAGCTCGTCGGTGACGTCCTTGCTGTATTCCCGGCCGAGCGGATCACCGTCGGGGATCTGCGGCGCCGTCGGGCGTTGCTCGACCGTTTCGTCGTCGACGGCACTGGCGACCGAGCTGCGGCGTTGCGCGATGAAGCGGCCGCGCAGCTGGATGGGTTCACCGAGAACGTTGCGTAGGGTCTCGAAGTAGGTACCGGCCAGGTCTTGTGGGCCGAGCACGGTATCCCCGAGCGCCGGCCGGTCGCCCCGCAACGTGATGTCGCGGCGTAGGTCGACATCGAAAGGATTATCCGGTTGGGGTTCGTGTTCGTCGTCGCCCAGGTCTTCCGGATTGGGGCAGCCGGCGAGGCCGTTTTCGGCACCCGGGATGACGAAGCTGCCGCTGAGCTGAAAGCGATTGGTGCCGTCGGCGTAGACATCGCCGGCGAGGCGCACATGGTGTTCACAGCGCCCGCCGCCGTCGCAGTCGGCATCCGTGCCGCAGGCGGCGCCGGGAAAGTCGCCACCGACACAATACTCGGGGAACAGCAGGCTACGACGGCCGTCGACGATGCCCTTGAGTCCGTCGGCGTCGGAGTACAGGCCGAGGAAGAACTTGGGCTGGGCCAAATCGGCGCGCTGCCCGTTGATGGTGTCGACGGTGACCGTCACTTCGTAATCGCCGTCGAGCGGGGGCACTTCCATCGTCACGGCGATCTGGCGGGTCGGTTCCTGAGGAAACTCGCCGGCAGCGCCGTTGCTTTCGATGAGCAGACTGCCCTGATGCATTCCCGGGCCGTAGCCGCTGCGGTCGACGACGACCTCGATGGTGGTCGATTCGGTCGTCACGATGCCTTCGATCCAATCCGGACAGTCGCCACGGCAGGCGATCGAGGCTTCATCGCGCAAGCGTAGCCAGGGGGTATTCTCCGGGTCGACGACCCGCACGCGCCAGGCGAGCGAAGTGAAACCGTCATTGGCGAGGGTCAGATTGGCGACGTCGGAAAAATCACCGAAAGCGATGGCGCGCTGGGTGGGCGGTCGGTCGTACCAGGTGTCGTCGAGGTCGCCGGCCACGGCGCCGGCGTTGAGGTCGCCGGCCGACAACTCGGCGAAGGGGATGCGGACGAACGGGTCGTCGCCTGCTTCGCCGACCAAGGGCAGGACGTCGATATCGGAGGGAAGACTGGTCCGCAGCAGCGGTGCGGCGTCGGCGACTTCGCCCGAGAACACCCAATAGCCGCGGCCGGGTTCGATGCGAGTGAAGTCTTCCTGCACCGGGGCGCCACCGACAGCGCCGACGACGACACCGCGGAAGCGCCGCTGGTTTGGGGCGGCATCGAAGGTCCAGATCTGCCGCACCGGCAAGCCGTGCAGGAGGCGGTCGTAGGGCGAGGCGGTGTCGAGGGCGAAGCCGACGAGATTCCAGCCGTCGACGAGTCGCGCCGCTCCGGAAGGCAAGACGGGATAGCCCGCGGAGTCGAGCCTTGAGTTTACGCGCAGCTTGAGGTTGTCGCCGCGGACCTCGAGCCAGTAGCCGAGGCCCGGGCGGATCGTCTCGATGCGATCTCGATTCGGGCTTCCGGGAAACGAAGCCCAAGCGCCGGAGGCGGCGTCATAGGACCAGAGGCTGCGGAACTCGCCGGCGCGGATGAGCGGTTCGAGCACGGCCTCGACGGCGGGATTGGCCGGGTCGACGTTGAAGGAAACCAGATTCCAACCACGGCGGAGCGTCAGGGTTTGCGACTCCGCGGCCAGGGCGGAGGATCCTCCGAGCACACCGACCAGAACGGCAAACCCAGCGAGCGTGGAGAACCCCTGGCGGGCCATCCAGCGTCGAATCATCGTCCCCCTCCGTCGACCGCCTCACCCAGCGGGAATGATGGCGGCATAACACTCGCTGCGGGCGTTTGTCCAGGCGAAACGAGGCGGTCCAGGACGTCGTGGTGGATCTCGACCCCGAGTTCCTCGACCAGGCGATCGATGCGTGCCTCTCGAGCGACGCGTAGCTGCTCGGCGCGCAGGATTTCGCGAATTTCGGCATCGACGGCTTCGAGTGATTTCGGCGACGCGGCTTCACGTGCCACGAGCCGGGCGAACGCGACACCGCGGTCGACGTCGACGACGGGAGTGACGTCGCCGGGTCGTTCGAGTTGGAAGATCGCAGTGGCAACCGGGTCGGGGACCCGGTAATCGCGCCCGCCTTCGAGCAGCCAACCGAGGTCGCCGCCGCGTTCACGGGAAGAGGGGTGCTGGGAGTGTTCCCGGGCCAGCTCGGCGAAGCCGGAATCGTCAGAGGTCAGAGCCTGCTGGCGGAGCGACTCGGCGCGTCCATGCAGCGCCCCGCGCGCGGTCTCGTCGGCGTCGGCGGGATATACGAGCAGCACGAGGGCGGCGCGCGCCCTTCCCGGCTGGGAGAAGTCCGCGAGGTGGTCGGCGTAATAGGCCGCCACCGCCTGATCCGAGATCTCCGGCAGTGCCGCCGGCTCCTGCTCCATCAGGTCACGCAGGTAGCGATCGGCCACCATGCGGTCGACGACCTCGACGATCTCCGGATCGTCGGCGTAGCCAGCCCGCCGACCGGCTACGGCGAGAGCCTTGGTGCGGATCAACTCGTCGAGAACCGCCTGTTTCTTCTCGGCGATTCGTTCGGGGCCGAGATCGGCGCCGGCATGGGCAAGGTGGCGCCGAAGCACGTCAGCACTCAGCGGAGATCCCGCAACCAACGCTACGACAACATCAGCTCGACCGAATTGTTCCGACTCCGGGATCACGCGACGATCTTCGTTGCGACACGCTACCGCGATAATCACGATGGCCGCAATCACGACACAACGGTAGCCGAGCATGACTCAAACCCTGGATCTAGGTGTATTCGCAACAAAGCAGCCCCCACCGACGCAAAAATCAGCGAACAAGAACCATCGCCAGATGAGGCGAACTCTCCCCTAATGCACGCACAGTGAACGCACCACCACAGCCTGTAGCCGAGGTCACCAACTCAACGTAATCGCCTGCCTGCAAGTTCTGAATCGCGGAAACCAGGAGCCGTGGACTGAAGTTGGTCGGAATCGAAACGCGGTCCTCAGCAACCACAGTTTGGACACCCGCCCGAGTTCGACGTAGATAGGCGAACACCGAGCTACAACCGCCGAGGGAAGCGAACCCGCCGCTGATTACGTATAACCCATTACGCACCGCGACCAGCCGAGAGGTCGGATTCGTCGAACAGGTCGAATCCCCGGCGACATCACCTGGCTTGCAGTGAAGCCCACCAATGTCCCATTCCTCCAGGTCGAATCGGACTGTAAGTTCCTGACCTTCAGGTCCAGTCTGGTCGGTCGATGCTCTGACCCTGACGCTCGGAAGTGGGCGCAGGTCAAGATCATCAATCGATCCGTCCTTTATGTTCTGTCCCGTCAGACCGAGGGCGTCATTGATCGTAACATCCGCACCCGTGAGGGATCCATTACAGACCTGGTTCGACCCGATCGCCGGGCATTCACCGAGACCTCCTCCTTCGGGCGCAATGTCAACTCCTTTGATGGACCCATCGATGAACGAGCCGATCTCGAGCGATGCGTTCAGCTTCGGAGCGGTGATGCTGCCGTCGGCGATATCCGATTGGGTCACCTCGCCGTCTTTGATCATGTTGCTGGTGATGGCGTTGTCGATGACCTTATCGGCGATGTCGGCATGGCGCGCGTGGAACGACGGCACGAGCTGATGCCGCGGCACCATCTCGGCGGCGGGGGCGTTGACGGTGTTGCCGCCCACCGTGATGCCGAGGTAGCGCGGGCCGGGGGCTTGGCAGTCGCAGTTCTGTGGTGGGTCCATCTGCGCCCGCTGCTCCGGGTCGCAAGTGATGCCGGCGGTCGGATTGAAACTGATGGCGTCGGCCAGGTCGCCGTCTTTGTTGGGGTCGTCGATCGGCGTGAGGCTGCCGAGCAAGACGTTCACCTGGCCGCCGACCACCGGAACGATGCCCTGGTTGTTCGACTGGTGCACCTCCTCCCAGCACGGCGTACCGGCCGACGGCACATCGTAGATGCGGAAGGTGACGACGTAGTTGCCATCCGGCAGTGCATTACCGTCGGCACCCGTCAACCGCGCCTGAAACGGGATCAGCCGCAGCGCCCCGTTCTGCGCCTGCGCCGCAGTAGCGAGCAGCAGAGTCAGGGTTACGATCAGCTTGTTCATGGTTGTCATCCGTCCCTCATTTCCGTTTTCACCACCAAGGCTCCAAGGACACCAAGGGGAACACCAAGGCGTCTCGCCAACTCGCGGTCGACTCTCGATTTCATCTCATCCATTGGTGTTTCACCTTGGTGCTCTTGGTGCCTTGGTGGTTCATCCCCCCGGCGGTTCGATCGATCCCCCTTGCGTCGCGCCTGTGCCGGCGGTATCCGCAAGTCATGGAGCCCTCCACTGACGAAATCCGGAAACAGGCACTGGCGCTACCTGCGGAGGCACGTCTCGACCTCGCGTACGACCTGCTTGCCAGCACACCGGCGGCCCCGACCGTCAATGAACGCACCGACGACGAGTGGCTCACCGAGATCCGCCGCCGTGCGCAGGCGGCCCGATCCGGGGAGCAGGGCCTCGCCTGGGACGAGGTTCGCGAGCGGATCGCATCGCGCCTGCGCAGCCGCGGGGCATGAAGCCGGTCCGCCTCGCAGCAGAGGCCGCCGATCTCGCTATCGCGCATAGCAGCCGCGAGCCCGGGTACTGGCTCAACCGGGTCGAATCCTGACGCCCGGAAGACCATTCTGGGAGCATTCACCACAAAGACACCAAGGCCACCAAGGGGGGCACCAAGGTATTTTTCCGAATCGCTCTCGACTCTCGATTTCATTTCATTCCTTGGTGTTTCACCTTGGTGCTCTTGGTGCCTTGGTGGTTCAATTCTCCGCCCCCCACCATCATCGCCCTAGTAACGAATGAACACGGCGTGGCTGGTTTCGTCAGCTCGGCTTCCGCCAGGCCTGGATTCACCACCAAGGCACCAAGGACACCAAGGACACCAAGGCGGGCACCAAGGTATTCTGCCGAATCGCTCTCGACTCTCGATATCATCTCATTCCTTAGTGCTTCAGCTTCGTGCCCTTGGTGCCTTGGTGGTTTCCCCCGGTCGCCGCCTCTCAGAACCAAACCTGCGTGCTCCACGCGAATTGTCCGAATTGTCGCTACGTCCCCAAAGTTCACAAGAGGGATGACTTTCTCAACGAGAATTGTCCGAATCGTCTCTACGTCCGCGAATCCCCTGACGTGATGGGTCGAGAACCGGAGTTTTCACCACCAAGACACCAAGGGCATCAAGGGTCTGGCCAAGCCCCCCTCGCCCCTCTTGATTGAATTCACTAAATCCCATCTTCGTGTCCGACCTTGGTGTCCTTGGTGCCTTGGTGGCCAATCCCCCGAGCTCTTCCTCTCGACATCGCTACGCATCTTCTCTTTTTCGCGCCCGCCTCGGCCCCGCTCCTCCACAGGCTGGATGAGTTGCTCAACGGGGATTGTCCGAATTGTCGCCACGTCCCCAGAATCTTCTGACTTGCTCAATCAGAATCGTCCGTTTTGTCGCTACGCCCCAAAAACGCCTCCGTAGAAATGACCTCAACCGCAACGAGAGCTTGCTCGCCTTCAAGCTCGCGCTGCTCGACGTAAACGGTGGCGCCGGGCTGGAACTCCCATTCCTCATCGTCGGGATCGTAGTCCTCGGGGATGACAAGCTCGACGACGGACGGCGTGATCGGACGCGCCGACACAGGCTTGAAGACCACAGTGCCTTCCCCCAGCAGGCGCACGTACACGCGGACTCTTGCATCAGTACTTGAAGCCATCACCGCCCACATGAATAACCTCGTTAGTCACGTCATCCAGAACCACCGAACGCCCGGTCTCAGGATGGACGTATCGCGTCGCAGTATTTCCTTTGTTTACGAGATTTTCAGCGCTGAACCGCTCTCCTGAAGCCACAGCCTCATCAATCTGCTGAAGCGTCCAGCCACGCTTTGCCATTTGGCTTTCCCACTTGGCAGCGGACTTGAACCCTCCGAGCTTCCAGGCTTGTTTGGTGAGCTTCGCAACTTCTTTTCCGAGGTATCGACCGAAGAATTTGCGCGCACCGGCAACCGCTCCGCCGCCTTTTCCGAGAGTCCCCACTTCGAATGCGGCCCATGCATAATCCCCTGAAGACGCATCCGATCCACGATCTGCTACTCGACTCAGGCTCTCGAATCCAAAGACGTCCCAAGACGCAGATGCAAAAGCCCATCCAAAGGTGGCAACACCGTCGCCACGCGAGGCTGCTTCGACTCCTTTGCGCTCGATGAACTCCCCGGTCGACTCCTCGCCAGTTGGGTCGCTGAAGCGGATCGGGTTGTTGAGCGCAAAGCTGAACGCGTTGAGTTTTTGGGGTTCTGCGAGAATCCGTAGCGGCACGGTCTCTATCAGCGGATCGG
Source organism: uncultured Binatia bacterium (SeqCode) (assembly GCA_964524885.1). GTDB lineage: Bacteria > Desulfobacterota > Binatia > HRBIN30 > HRBIN30 > CALJUJ01. The sequence continues at coordinate 72,873 of CAZGEJ010000001.1, read as the reverse complement.
CACTGACGAATCGCCCCAGCACACCTGCAAGGTACCTTGCCTCGAAGTAGTGAAGCCCCGATTCACGATCCGCTTCCTTCTGACCGAAGCTATAGGTTCTGCCTTGCCCGTACCCTGGCTCCGCAAACCTCAACTCACGCTGCCGACCGAAAGGAAGAAATGCTCCTTCGCTGATCACCGCCGAGTCTCCACCAACAACGACAGTCGACGACAAAAGGTGATCATTGTGGAAATACTTCACCTTAGCAGCATCTCGCTGAACACTCTCGTCAAGCGAAGAGCCCGCTCGAACAAAGAACGCTTCCCCAACCGCAACTCGATCGCGGGAGCAAGAAACCTGTTGGACACGGGGGGGCGCGCATACCTCCCATAGCTGATGCTCTGGTGCATACATCCATATTGACTCAGCACCTTCCGCTAGGCTCTCATTATCCAATGAGACGGGGTTCAAATTCGGGACCGGGAGCACCGCTTCGCTGGAATGAATTCGAAGCGTCGTATCCGGCTCATAGGATCCTGCTACGGTTGCCGAAGTGGCCTCCGCAGCACGAATCCAAAGGACACTACCGGCTGAAATCTGCTGACTCGAGCTCACCTCTTCGTAGATTCGATCCGTGTCGTCCCATCGCCACACGGAGGTGATTGCTGGGTTCGTGCCTATCCCCAGCTGGACGGCCTCGTCGTCTGCATCAACGACCACAGAAAGGAGGTTCCACCCGGCACTCAGCGCAAAGCGCTGCACTCTCTTCGTAGATCGCTCAATGTTCGTAGTCATCTGCGCGATCCGCGTCGATCCGTTCCACACGTACTTCACCGGCTCGCGATCCTCACGCACTTCGAAGGTCCGGTCTGGGTAAAGCACGTACGTCGCCCGCGCTGGCTCGTCACCCTTCGGCTTTACCTTCTTGACCACCCGCCGGTCCGAGTAGTCGTAGATGTAGTCCGCTTGCATTCCCCCGTGGTCGACCGCCACCAGGCGGTCCTTGAAGTCCCACGTCAACTCCAGGTCGTCGATGCGGGTCATGTTGCCGTTCGCATCGTACGGATAGTTGCGACTGTCGTTCGCGACTCCGGTGAGCGCATGCGGGCCGGGCGGGTCCGCTGGACCGCGGCCGACGCGGCCAAATCGGCCCGGACCGCGCGCCGTCTCGTTGCCGTAGGTCATCGACCCGAGATTCGTCACCGATAGGTTCGTGCGTTCGTCGCGGTGCTCGATCCCCGACGTCTGCGACAGCATGTTGCCGATCCGGTCGTAACTGTACTCGATCGTTCCGTCGTTGGCGTCGCCCGCCCCCGGAAGATTGAACGAGTACTGCACCCGCGTCAGCCGGTAGAGGTCGTCGTAGTCGAAGATCTGTGTGTTGCGCAGCGGATCCCCCTGCGGATGCACGCTCCCCGGCCGCTGGTCGTCGATCCGCAGAATGTTCGACGCGCCGTCGAAGGTGTAGTCGTAATGCAACAAGTCGGCTTCCGGCCCGGTGGTCCGCAACTCCACCTGCCGCAATCGCGGGTCGTACGCGTGCGTCGTCACCACGCCGTTGCCGTACTCCGTGCGTGCCAGCTGCCCCGACGGCGCATATTCCACTCCGGCAATGATGAACCCGCTCGGACCGCCGGTGATCTGCTCGAGCAGGCTCCGTGAGTTGTAGATCTGGTTCACCTCGTCGCCATCGGCGTAGATCAGCTTCGTCACCCGGTCGAGCGAGTCGTAGCGCAGCTCCGTCTTGTACGATTCCACCGCACCGGTACGCGGCTCCGGGATGTCTTTCACCGTCCACTTTACCCGGCCGCGCTCATCGTAGGACGTGTGCTCCGCGCCGGACAGGTCGTCGACGTGCACCAGGAACCCGCGGGTGTTGGTGGGCGCCTCCTGACGCCCGTCCCCGAGCGCCACTGGCCCCCGCGGCTGGTCATACTGGTATTCAACGTCCGGCGACCTGTGCGCGCTGAACGCAAACGCCTCGTCGACGTAGTCTTCGCTCAGCAGACGGTTCACGCCGTCGTAGGCGTAGACAATCGTCTGCCCCTTGGCGTCGAGGGTTGACACCAGGTTCGATGCGGCGTCGTACTCGTAGCTCATGACGCCGCGGTTCGGGTCGTTCATGAACGTCTTGCGCTGCATGCCGTCGTAAACGAACACCTTCACGTTCTGCTGGGCGTCCTCGATCCGGGTTAGACTGTCGAGCGCGTTGTACTCGTAGAAGGTGTGGTAGCGCTCTCCCTCGTTGACCTCCTGCACCTCGACCAGCCGCTGCCCCTCGTCGTCGAGGGGCTTCAAGCCGTCGTCGACGTAGGTCATCTCGTTGCCGTTCTCGTCGAAAACCGACTTCACCAGCGGCCGGTACTCCGTCCTCACGAACGTCCGACAGGGGTTGACCACCAAGGCACCAAGAAGACCAAGGCCTTCATTCTTGGTGTCCCCCTTGGGGGCCTTGGTGCCTTGGTGGTTCAATTCCTCTTCTTGGCATCCCGCTGTTTCCGGAGGATTGATTCTCTGCACCTCGCGGCCGGTCGCGTCGTAGAGGCTTGTCGTGAAGTGGTTCGCGAACGCCAGGCTGTACTCTGTGCCGCTCGTCTCGTAGGGCTGGTAGTTGTCGCGTACGGTGCCGCGAGCGTTGAACCGGACAACGTCCCGCAGGATGAAGCTGGTCTCTCCCTCCTCCAGCAGGGCGAGTTTGCGTCCCAGTCCGTCGACGTATTGCGCTATCTCGAAGAGACCCGACTCCCCCGACTGCTCGCGCTTGCCCGTCTTCACCAAGCTCGGCGTCTCGGCGAACCGCATCGTCTGCTGGCCTGCGGAGTCGTAGTCGAACACGACTCCCCGGAAAGGGTCGGCCATGTGGTAGCTAAACACCTCGGTCGGAAATGCTTCGCTGTCGTAGGGCTTGGTGATTCTCGTCAGCCGACCGAACGAGTCGTAGCCGTAGCTCGTGCGGTTGGCGTTGAAGTCGACGCTCGCCGTCATCACGCCGAAGCCGAGGTCGTACTCGGCTCGCATCTCCAGCGGGGTCTTGCCGTCGCCTAGGTGAATCGTTTCCTTCACCGGGAAGGTCTTGAACTCGGGGTCGTACTCGACCTCGGTGAGATGGCCGTTAGCGCCTGCCTGGGCCGGGTTGCCGAGGGCGTCCATGATTCCGATGACGTTGCCGTGCTCGTCGTAGGCCTTGCGCGATTGGTTCACCCATTCGTCGTCCACGACCCAGGCTTGCTCGCGGGTCAGGTTGCCGCGCGTCACTTCGCCGAGCGGCAGTCCTTGGTAGTCGGCGCCGTCGTAGTAGAAGCGATTGCGGGTCACCACCACCGCGGCTTCGGTCGGCAGGTCGCGCACCGCGCGCTCCGCCGGCTTGTCGAGGATCCAACGGTCCTCGTCGATGGCGTAGCTGGTGAAGGTGTAGCGCTCGTCCCCCGTGCGTTCGAGCGCACCCTCCTCTCCTTGTAGAGTGACGTTGCCGAAGTCGTCGTAGGCGAGCGTGGTGCGCAAATGCCGCGGCTCACCCCTGCCCTGCTCGGTCAATGCCGTGTCGCTCTGACTGGCGAAGGCGTACGACACCTCACGCTCGTCGAGCGTCACCACCGGACGCCGCCCGCCCTCTGGCGCGTGCAACCGCCGGATCGCCCATTGGTTGGTCGTCGTGCTGAAGACCGCACCTGCCGGTGCATCGCTGCCGTCGCCCTCGTAGCCGTCGGCTCCGCCGCTCGCGTCGGCGATCTGCTGCCTCAGGATGCGGCCCTTGATCGACTCTTCTTCCAAGCCGCCCTTGTCCGTGCGTTCGTCGGTAGCGCCGTCACCGTCGTTGTCGTCGCCGTCCGGTGCGCCCGTATGGAACCAGATGCGGCTGACCTGCGTCGGGGCGTCCTCGTCGCCGCGCTCGATCTTCTTGACGAAGGCAAAGCCGCGAAACTCTTTTTCGTAGCCGTCGTAGTAGGCGTCGCGGTAGACGAACTCGGTGAGGTACTCGTCCTCCCCAGGCTTGCCGTCCAGTTCGAGGCTGGGCTTGGTCACGACCCGGCTGACCACTTCCAACGGTGTCGGCGCGTGCAGAGTCCAGGGATTGGGCGGGTCGGCATCGTCGCGTGCCGCCAGCATGAACTCCGTCGAGCTGGCGTACTCGATGAAGATGCGGCGGCCGAGTCCGTTGTCGATCAACGACAGCTGGTTGGCTTTGCCGTCGGGCAGGAAGTCCAAATAGAACCACCCCGGCGAGGTACCGATCACCCGGATCCAGACGAGATCCGTGGTGCCGTTGCCGTTCATGTCGGCGAAGCGGATCGCCGTGTCGCCGGCGAGGTCGACGACGTCGTCGAGGTCGAAGCGCTGGCTCCAGCGCTCGCCGCCGAGATTGATCCAAAAGCGCAGGTAGCCGTTGCCGATGGCGACGAGATCCGACAGGCCGTCGGCGTTGACGTCGACCAGTCGGGCGTTGGCGTCGCTGATGCCGGTGCCGATGTCGAGCGGCGTCGTCTCCGTTCCGTTTTCCGGCGCGACTACCACGGGTTCGTCGAAACGCAACTCGCCCATGCCGGGCCAGTAGCGCAGGCTACGTTCGGTCGGGCTGACGACCCGTAGCTCGACGACGTCCTGGACACGGTCGCCGTTCATGTCGGCGAGTTGCACGGTGGGGTTGCTGAAAACGAAGGACTCGGGGAACGGCATCTCCTGCGTACGGCAGTTCCACGAACCGGCTTGAAGGAAACCCTCAGCCCCGCCCCCTCCCGCTGGCAATGCGGGAGAGGGGGCGCTGCGGACAATGTCTTCCGGCGACGGGAAGTTGCCGAACGGGGGGTGGTCCACATCCAGCTGGTTGGGGTTGTCGCAGACGAGCCATTGGCTGCCGCTGCTGCTGACGACGATGTCGGTCGCCTTGTCGAAGTCGACGTCCACCCAGCGCACGTCGGGACCGGCGATGCCGGTGGCAGGGAGGTTCTCGAACGCGGCGCCTTCGGCCCAGCTGCCGTCGCCGCGGTTGCGGAAGACGGTATCGCCGGGGAAGCGCACTAGGTCGGACATGCCGTCGCCGTCCATGTCGGCGAGCACGGCGCTGTCATCCCCCAAACTGGCACCGGTGATGTCGAGTCCGTCGCCGAGCTTCAGGGTTCGCGGGGTATCGAAACGGTCGCGGCCGAGATTGGGGTACCAGACGTGCACCGACTCGGCCGTATCGACCACGTCGGGCAGGCCGTCGCCGTTGACGTCGAGCAGGTCGGCCTTGCCCTCGACGAGACGCCGGGTCACCGCCAAGGGGGCGTTGGCGAGTTGGCGTAGCGGTGGAGTCTCGGGAATGGCGAGGTGGGTGTAGCCGAAGCGCAGCGGTGGCAGGAAGTTGCGGCCAGTGCGGTCGAACTGCACGACCTTGGTGAGCTGCGACATGCGCAGCGCGACGGGTAGCGTGCCTTCGGCGACGGGCTGTTGCACTTCGTCGGCGGTCGCTTCGTAGGAGAGGCGGTATTCTCGCACACGCTCGCCGTTCGACTCCATGCGCACGGCGACACCGCGACGCGCAGTGCGGCGCAGGAAGCCGGATCGGTAGTCGCTGAAGGCGTCGGGGCGCGGTTCGTATTCGAAGAGGACGGCGTTGTAGGCGCTGCCGAGTTGGCTGTAGCGCACCTCGCTCAGGTAGAGGACGCCGGGCGAGTCGTCGAAGCTCTCGTAGCGGTACTCGATGCGGTTGCCGTTGGTGTCCTCGATCGCATCGACGAACCACTCGAAGGTGCGGTCGAAGGCCGATCCGGTGGCACCCGGCTTCTCGATGCGAGTCCGGAGGCGGTAGATGGTGCCGTTACGGGCGGTGACCTCCCAGCCGTCGCCGTCTTGGCGGAAGCGCATGAAGTCGGCTTCGTTCTCGCAGCGCCAGGTGCCGTCGGCGAGCGGCACCAGCTCTTCGCCGCTGGAGTAAAGGAAGACGTCGTCGTCGTTATAGCTCGGCAGGCCCTTGTCGAACTGGCGGCGGATGGACTCGAGCGGCAGTTTCCAGCCGACGCCGAAGTGGCCGCTGCCGGAGCCGGAGTCGTAGGTGAGCGCCAGCTTGGGTTCGAGTCCGGCGCGTCCGGGCGTGACGGCGAAGGAGACACTGTAGGCGGAGGTGCCGGTATTGAGCTGCGGTTCGAAGGAACCGCCGAGGCCCTCGATGGAGCCTGGGCCGGACGGGAGGGAGAGGACTTGGGGCTTCACTCCCGACTTATCGGGCGCCGCGGGTTGGGCCAAGACTGGGGTGATTGACCACCAAGGCACCAAGGGCACCAAGGTCAGGATCAATGCAATTGCCACAAGATAGAGTTTAGTTAGAATTTCTTCATGGAGAAGATTTCTCTTGAATGCGATAGGGCTGCGGCTGCGATTGTGAACTCGGCGTTCGCCGTGCACTCCCGACTGGGGCCGGGATTGCTGGAGCGTATCTACGAGATCTGTCTCGAGTATGAGTTGCGGAACGCCGGCATGCGCGTTGCTCGGCAAGTCTCCTTGCCGGTGATTTATGAAGGAAAACGACTCGAAGCCGGATTGCGGCTCGATCTGGTTGTTGACGATCTCGTTGTCGTCGAACTCAAGGCGATCGACAGCCTGCAACCGGTACACACCGCGCAGGTGCTCACCTACTTGAAGCTTTCCGGATACCGACTCGGTCTCCTGATCAACTTCAACGTCGAGCGAATCAAGGATGGGATCAAACGCATTGCCCTTTGAAACACCCATGAGCCACCGAAACATCCTGGCATCACCCCTTGGTGCCCTTGGTGTCTTGGTGGTCAATTGCCCTGACCCCCTTGGTGTCTTGGTGGTGAAAAGCATTAGAAAGTGAACACTTCGGGGCGGCCGAACTTGTACGTCATCCGGATCTCGATGTCGTCGATGTACTCCGGGATGAGATAGACGTTTTCGCCGTTGGCCATGTCGATGCGCAGCACCCAGCGGGTGACGGCGGGGCTGAGGTTGGCGAACTGGACGTTGGCTGGCAGGCCGCTCGGTTGGCCGTCGAGGGTGGCCTGGAGCAGGCCGCGGAACGGCGAGGTCGACAGGGTGCGGCCTTCTTCGAGGTCGATGATCAGCAGATCGTCGTCGGGCGGGTCGTTGGAGAAGTCGGCCCAGAAGGTGCGGATGACCGCCTCGTCGAGCATGACCATTTCGACGCGGAAGGGGCGGCTCCAGCCGGCCTCGGCGGCGAAGCGCGGCGGGCGGCTTTTGATGTTGAGCGACATGTCGACGAGCTTGAGGTTCGGCTCGGCGGGGAACAGGCGCTGGTCGGCAATCGACAGCGCGAACGGGATGACGAGATCGTCCTTGCGCGGGTTGCGGCCCGGCTTGCGGTTCTTGGCGAGGAAGTCGGCGAACAGCAGACGGTTGGTCGATTCGTCGCCGCCGGCGAAGCCCAGGATGTCCTTGCGCAGGGAGATGATCTCGACGAACTGAGGTTGCTGCTCGTTGCCGCGGACCTGGCGCATGGTCTGGTCCCACGCTTCGAGGGCGGTGAGGAAGTCGCTGAGCCGCGGCGCCGGCGAGCTAGCATTGCCGGCGGAGCGGCACGAGAAGACCGACTCGGCAGCGATGAACGGCGCGAAGAGCTGCGCCTCGCCGATCGGCACCGGGTTGCCGACACCGATGCGTTCGACCGGGTTGCTGAAGCTCTCGGCCCACTCGTATTCGAGGGCCTTGGCGGTGAAGTAGCCCTGGATCATCGCCGCCTCGAAGCTGCTCTCGGCGTTCTCCTTGGCGATGTCGGTCTCGAGCCGGTACGCCGGGTCGGCGTAGTAGGCCTCGGCGAGGTTGCGCTGCGCGGTGACGTAGTTGCGGACGACGCGCTGGAGCTCGGCCCGGAGCGCGTTTGATTCTGCCTTCAAGGCGTCGATCGCAACACGAGCACGGTCTAACGAAATCAAAGCCGTCGCCTGCTCGAGCAACAGCGACTTGACCTGAGCAGCGCTGTTGATTCCTTCGATCCTTGCCGACTGCGTGGCTTGGATGAGCGTCTGGTTGGAACGTAATTGGCCTGCAATGACCTGCGCCGGATTGAATTCAGGGCCTTCGAAGCCCATCTGCCACGCATTGGCGTGCCCAATTGCATAGTCGAGTAATGCTAATCGGTTACCATTCCCGATTATGAGCGTGGCAATCGAGGACGACCGCCGTTCCTCAGTCCGAATTCGCTCGGGGATCTGACGTACCTGTTCAAACACCAAGCGTGCGTCGGCCACTGCCTGATCGATTGCAAGTCGTGCGCGACGAAGCTGGCCCGCGTTTGATGCATCCCTTTCCGACCTTTCAGCCGCGTTGAGGAATGCTTCTCTATGCGCTGACTCGAGCAATCCGCCGTAGGTCGTAGTAATCACGCCCGACGGAATCCCCGTCAGTGCCTCCATCGTATCGAGATAGCGCTGCTGTTGTTCGGCTAGCTCGTTGGCCAGGGTCGTCTGGTTGACGTCGTAGTCGCGCAGTTCGGCCTTGTAGCCGGCCTCATCGCGCACGGCGGTTTCGACCAATCCGTTGAACAGGCGAATGAACGACTCGACCGGCTGGCGCGGGACGAAGTCGCCGAGCAGCTTGAGGGGGTTGAAGCCGGCGTTGATGTCGTCGAACGTGCGCTGCGCCTCGAGCACCTGTCGCTTCAGCTCGTAACCCTTGTTGCGGTGGAAGTCGTCGCGGTTCTGCAGCGCGGTCAACAGCGCCGTATTGAGGTAGGTCGCCTGGGCCGAACGCTTCAGCGTCCGCGCCGCATCTTCGCGGCCTTCCGGGCTGGTGTTCTCGTAAAAGAACTTGCGTCGCCCGAGTGAATTGCTCGCCAGCCCCTGACGGTAGGCGAGATGGGTGAAGCGATAGAACTCGTTGAAGACTGCATCGCCCTGGGCCTCGCCTTCCACCGGCGTGTTTTCGACGAGTTCGTCGAACGAGACATTGTCACCCAGCTGCTTGCGCGACCGCAGCCCGAAAGGGCGTACACGCAACTCCTCGACCGTGCGATCAATGCCGTCCTGAAACGACCCGACGCTATCCTCCAGCAGTTCCACGGGTCGGGCGCTGTCGTCGTTCGATACCGCGCCCGGAAAGCGGGCACGCAGGCCGCGAATGAGGTAGTCGTTACCGACGAGAGCCTGCCCGGCCATCAGCTCATTGAGCGCCTCACGCACGCCGGCGGCGGCTTCCTCAGCGAGAGTCGAATTGTCGAGATACTGGCGGAAACCGGTCTCTCCGAGCGCCAATTCCGTGAAAATTTCCTTGGGCGACTGCCCGTAGCTCGGGTCGATGATCTCGCTGTCCCAGGAAGCTACCGACTGCGCGTAGGTCTTGCCGACCGGGAAGTCGTTGCCGCGATACGCCGTCCGCGCATCGTCGAGCTTCTGCCACAGCGGCGCCAGTTCTGGCGCCTGCCGTTCGGTCACCGACCACGCCGCGAGCGGGAGGGTCAGGAAATACAAGGCGAGGCAGAGAATGATTCGCAACGGGGTGACGGATTCACCACCAAGGCACCAAGAACACCAAGGAGAATTCATTCTCTTCTTCTCGATAGTTCCTTGGTGGGGCTCTTGGTGTGCTTGGTGCCTTGGTGGTGAAAAAGTCCTAGGCGAAAAAGGAGTCATGGGTTGGCTCCTATGGCGATGTAGGTCGTGCCCGAGACGGCGCGGCCGATGACCGGCTGGCCGATCGTCACGAAGGCGCCGCGACGCTTTGCGGCGTTCGCCGGTGGGTCGTAGTTGCCGTCGGCGCCGGCGATGTTGGTTCCCGTGAGCGGGTCGACGCCGCCGCCGAAGCCGTCGGAATCCTCATCCCCGAGCGCGCCGCCCAGCGGCGGTCGGTCGATGTCGTGGTTGGCGGAGTCGAGCGCGTAGCGCAGCCGGCCGGCGTTGATGAAGGCCCACGCTGGGGTCTGCAATAAACCGCCCCCGCCCGCGGTCGTCAGTGAGGCGATCGCCTTGGCTCCGCCCGGCTCGACCGGCAACGTCACCACGATCGGTGCGTCAGCCCCCGCCGCGGCGGGGGCGAGGGAGACATTGGTTCGGTCCGCCCCCTGCAGCGAGACGAAGGTACGGGCGCGGGCAAAGCCACTCTCATGCACGCTGATGGCGTAGACGCAGTCGATCAGGTTGGCGAAGGCAAAGGCACCGTTCGTGCCGGTGGTCGTCTGCCGTACGAGTCCGCAACCGGACAACAGGACCACCGCATCGGCGCCGACCCCGGCGACCGTCCCGGCGATGCGGTTGACCCGCGTGCCGTTGAGGTTCAGCCCCCAGCGAATCAAGGCGCCCGGAAGTTCCGGGCCGGTGACGTCATCGATGATGCGTAGCGTCCACGTGCCGGCGGACGACTGGCCGACGAAGGCACCGAGGTCCTCTTCGGAGACGGCGGTTTCGTCGTAGATCAGGTCGCCGGCCACGGTATTCGTATGGTCACGCAAGACGACGGTGGTGCCGCTCGGCGACGTCAGCGAAACGACGAGATCAGCCGGCCGCGGATGCGTGAGGTTCAGAGCGACGTCGACCTCACTGAGAAGGAGATTCTCCGCGACGTTCAGGGTTCGCGTCAGCACGTTGCCGTTGTCGGGGATGTCGGAGGCCTGGCCGCTCGCCGGCGCGGACAGGTCGCGTACGCTCGGTGCTGGACTCTTGCGCCGGGCGACGAAGCTACCCTCCATGACGATCGGCAGCGCCAAGACGTTGTAGAGCGTCTCGCGGAAGTCACCGCGTAGATCCTGCGGACCGAGATTGGCCTCGCCCGACTTCGGCCGATCGCCGACGAGTGTAATGTCGCGGCGTAGCGGCACCTGGTAGGGGTTATCGTCGGCCCCGACGGGCAGCTCGAAACTGGCGCTGACGGTGAAGCGGTTGGTGCCGTCTTCGTACACGCGTCCGACCAGTCGCACATAGCGTTCGCAGCGCCCGGTGCCGCAGTCGGCGTTGGCACTGCAGCTCTTTCCGGGCGTCGAGCCGCCGATGCAATAATCCGGCACGAGCAGACTGCGCGAGCCGTCGAAGATGCCGCGCAACGCCTTGCCGTCGCGATACAGGCTGAGGAAATAGCGCGGATTGTGAGTATCCGCGGGGGTACCGTTGATCGTTTCGATCACGGCGGTGACCTCGTAGTCACCGTCCAACGGCGGTACGGTCATCCGGATGACGATCTCGCGTACTGGTTCGGCCGGGAACGGCAGTGTGGCGCCGTTGCTCTCCACGAGGATGCGGGCGGTGTACTCTCCAGGCCCAAGGCCAGTCCGATCGACGGCAAGGTCGACCTCGGCCGTCTCGGTGGCGACGGTCCCTTCCAGTTCCTCAAGGACTTGGTCTTCGGAGGGGATTTCGCCGGCGACGAAGAAGCGCAGCCAGGGATGCTCGTCGGGGGACTGGACGCGCACCCGCCAGCCGAGGATGCCCCTGCCCTGGTTGAAGATGGCGAGTTTGATCCGATCGGAGAAGTCGCCGAAGTCGACGGCGCGCTGACTTTCGCTACGGTCGTAGAAGCCGTCGCCCGCCAGGTCGCGGTCGCCAGCGCTCATCACCATCGGCCCGAAAGGCGGGCGAGCGCCCGGCACGACGTTTTCGAGCAGTGGAGGTACGTCGACGTCACCGGGTAGCGCCGTCGCCAGTTGCGGTTCGAGCGAGGACTCCTCATCGAGCAGCAGCCAATACCCCCTACCCGGCTCCAGGTTGACGAAATCCTCGACGATCGGTGTGTCGCTGCCGTCGCTCGGGAAGACGACGCCACGGAAGCGACGGGTGCCGGCATCGTAGGTCCACACCTGCCGAACGGGCACGCCGTTGAGGAGACGCTCGTAGGAATCGGGCCGGGAAATGGGAAAGCCGACGAGGTTCCAACCGGTTCGCAGTGCGCCGGGGCTCGGGGGTAATCCGTCATCGAGCCCTAGGATGGATGCTTCGATGGCGCGATCGACATCGATCCAATAGCCGCTGCCGGCCTGCATCTGGGACAGCGACGGTTGGCCAGCCAAGGCGGGAAAGCGGGACCATTGGCCCGAGGCTGCCTCGAAATGCCAGACCGCCCGCAGCGCGCCGACGGAGACGAGGGAGCTGAAGACGGCCGCTGGGTTGGAGTCGGGGGGCGCGACGGCGAGAGAAATCAGGTTCCAGCCACGCGCCAATTTCAGGGTCTGGACGGAGGCTGCGGCCGTCGAGGCGCTACTCGGCAGCCAGAGCGCGATCGCCGCGAGCAGGATGCACCAGAAGCGGCGGGATTGAACCACCAAGGCACCAAGGGCACCAAGGCGGGGCACCAAGCGGGACGTCGGAGCAAAGGACATCCTTGGTGCTGTTGGTGCCTTGGTGGTGAATTCTCTCCGGTGCCGGCTTTGCCGGCGCATGGCTGTACTCGTCATGGCTCAGTCGATACCGGCAGCGGCCGGGGGCGGACCCGGCACGCCGGGAATGGCGGGCGGGCGGGCGGCATGGTCTTGGTTGGGGGTGTCCGCGGCAATTCCGCTGAGGACGTTCTGGTCCACCGTGACGGAAAAGCGTTCCTTCAACTGGGCATAGCGCAGGTCGTTGATCTCTTGCTGGCGCTTGGCTTCCAAGATGGGGCGGATCTCATCTTCCACGGCGGCGAGCGGACGCGGCTCGGGCCGGGTCCGGTCGGTGAGTCGGACGATCGCGTAGCCCTGCTTCGTCTCGACCGGGGTGCTGATGTCGCCAACGTTTTCCAGCGCAAAGATCGGCTCCACCAGGGCGCCATAGACAGGGCGAGGGTTCTGGCCGCGTGCCATCCAGCCGAGATCGCCGCCGCGCAGGCGGGTCATCGTGTCGGCCGAGTTCTCCTGAACCAATCCAACGAACGAGCCGGGGACGTCTTTCTCCGCGAGCGCCCGCTGACGCAAATCTTCGATACGGCGCCGGACGGCGTCCTTTTGCTCGGGAGTCGGATCGTCGGGAAAGGCCAAAAGCAACACGGAGGCGCGAGCGCGGTCGACGGGGGTGAAGTCCGGCAGGTGCTGTTCGTAGTAGACCCGAACGTCGTCGTCCGAGACAGGCGGCAGCGGCGGATTGGCCGCGGCCAAGTCGCGCAGGAACCGGTCTGCCAGCAGCCGGTCGAGGGTGGCGACGATTTCGGTATCGCTGGCGTAGCCCGCGGCTCGGCCAGCGGCGGCGAGGAGCTTGGTGCGGATGAGATCGTCGAGCGCGGCTTGCTTCAGCGCCGGGTCGCGCAAGCGATCGGAGGTGTACCCTTGGGTCCGGACGAGGGTACGGCGCAGTTCATCGGCGTAGATCGGCACATCACCAACACGGGCAACGACCTCTCCCGCGACTGGGCTCTCGTCGCCAAACTGCGGCAACACAAGGAGGGGGGCGATGGAAGTTCGCCCCACCACGAACCCGAAACCACCGGATACCAGACCTACAAGCAGCCACCGTAGCCACTGCATTGGACGATGCGCCCCCCCCAACGACGTCGATGGCAGATCGCATACCATAGCCGACACCCCGAGTGTCAACGAGATTCACCTCAAAGACACCAAGAGCGCCCCGAATGAAGTGTCCTTCGCGAGCCTCTCCTCTAGGTGTTCCATCTTGGTGGCATTGGTGTCTTAGTGGTCCTGTGGGTCGCCTCCACCTCCGCCGCTGGCATTGGTCATGCTTGTGCCGAGCAGTTCGTCGTCGTCACCGCCGTTTTCGATCCACCCGTATGGGCCGGCGCCCACCCCTGCGATCGGGTCGGTCTGGAGTTGGATTTTCGGGTCTCGGCCGCCGGGGATGGGAGAAGCGGGTTGTGCGCGTTTGCGCATTCGACGCTGGTTCACTGGCCGTTCGGGCGGCCGCGATCGTTCGAATCGGCCGCGGGCAAGTGCGGCCGAGAGACCCGCGATTCACCGGAGGCAGGATCGCTCTCTGCAATGCCGGTAGACCATCGACGATCGCCGCAAACCGTCAACCATTCACTGGGAGTTGCCGAGACTTGCCGGGCTTCGTTCGCCGGCTGGCCTGCAGCAGCTGGCGCACGGTGTCCAGCTTCCACTGATTTCCTTGGGTATTCAGCACTGCGAGTCCGTTGAGGTGGTCGACGATCTCCTCGGGCGATGCGCCGGTGGCATGCAGCTCGCGCGCCATCCTGTGCGCGTAACGCGGTAGCAGGATCTCGACGGCCGTCGGCTCCGTCCCGTCCGTCCAGATGATGGACGCGCGGATCCGCTCCAGCGTCCGCTCCTCGATCCAGACGTTCTCGATCATCAGACGCACGATTTCCTTGCGGTCGCGCATCGACGTCGTCCCGGCGTTCCAGATCGCCTCGACCTGCGATGCGATCTCCAGCGCTCTCGTCCAGACCTCCTCGGTGAACCGCTCCAGATCCGATCTCCCGGTGTTGTTGTTTGCTTCCAGATGCTTCACGCGGCGCTCCGCGTTTTCCCATTCGACGTAAAGCTGGTGACTCACCTCTCCGAGCGCTGGATCGACTGCCAGGGCCCGTTTCTTCGCGTCGATCGCGGCCCGCCGCGCTCGCTCGATCTCGAGGCTTCGGCTGTAGTCGGCATCCACGGCGGTCGCCCGCGCCTGCCGCCATTCCTCACGCAGGACGTCGAGCACCGGCGGCTGTAGGCGCCGGAGTACCTCCGTCGCCACCGCGCCGTCGAGATGGAATCCGGCAGTGCGGCCGCAGGCCCTGCCGCCGCTGTGGGATTCTCCGGGGCACTGGTAGCCGTGGAAGCTGCGCAGCAACTGCTCCTGGGGGCGGTAGTGGACTGCCATCGCCCGGTCGTGTGGCCGGCAGCGCACCAGGCCTTGCAGCAGCGCCTTGCCCGGGCCGAGGTTGCGCCGCGCCTTGGCCGGGGCGTTGACCGCGAGCGTGCGCTGGATCTCGTCCCACTCCTCCTGGCTCACGTAGGCCGCATGGTGGCCGGGAATGACCTTCTGCTCGTCGGGGGTGGTCCGACGCGCCCGCTGGATGCCCTTGCGGCTGCGCCCGAGCTTCGGCTCATTGCGTTGCCGACCGAACACGTACGTTCCGGTGTAGACCGGGTGCTTGAGGAGCGCGACGACGTTGTGGACCGCGGGCTCGACCCAGCGCAGGGTGCCTCGCTTGTCGCGGCGTGGCAGTCGGATGCCGTGGCTCTGCAGCGAGCGGACCGTCCGGGCGAGCGAGCGCTCGGCGAGGAAGGTCGAGAAGACCGCCTTCAGCGATGACTGTACGAGCGGATCGGGGTCGACGTCCCAGCGGCCGTCGCCAGCCCAGAGGTAGCCGGCCGGCGGGCGGGTCACCGCCCGCCCCTGGTCTAGCCTCGCGTTGCGACCGCGGATCAGCATCTCGCGCCGGCGTGCGTTGTCGAACTCGGCGACCGACGACAGCACCTGCTGGGTGAGTAGCGCCCCGGCGTCGGAAAGGTCCGAGAGAACGCCGCCCGCGACGATGGCGACGTCGTAGCGAATGCAGTCATGGAGAAACTCGATCTGCTGCAGCGCGCTGCGGCCGAGCCGGGAGCTGTCGGAGACGAAGATCGCGCCGACTTGGTCGTTGCGGATGAGGTCGCGCATCTCGAGGAACTTCGGACGGTGCGCGATGTCCGTTCCAGACAGGCCGAGGTCCTCAAGGATCCGGATCCGCTCGGCCGGCCAGCCCCACGCCCGGGCGAGTCCGGCCTGGGCGCGCTGGTCGGCGGTCGATCCCTGGTTCTCGATAACCTGGCGGTCGGTGCTTTGGCGCACGTAGACGATCGCCAGTCGGGCGAGCTGGCTCGCTTTGATCCGGGGCATGGCATGGAGCTGAGTCATCGTTGCCTCCTCGCGCGAGCGCGGCGCGGACGGCCAGTCGGGCAAGTAGCCGCGCGGCGTAGAATCGTGGTTCCCAGGAAGAATCCATGTGCTTCCTGTATCATGTTGGCGCCACTAAACTTCAGGATGCACATGTTTTTAGCTCTGTAATTTCAACTAGTTAGAGTTCACGCTGGCATCGGGCGCGGTCGCGAGACGCCGGAACACTCCGAGAACGGCCACCAGTACGCGCAGCCGTACGATCAGCTGCTCGCGCTTGGCGGCGTCCATCTCGGCTGCCACCGCGGAGATCGGCACCCAGTTCCTCTCATCCATGACGGGCTCCCGGGGCCGACCGGCGGGGCATCTCGCGCTCGCGGCGCCAGCCACCCGACAGCGACTGTCCGCCGTTGCGGAGCCATTCGACCAGCGCATCAGCATCGATGCGCACCTGGCGTCCGAGGCGAATGGCGACACCTGGCGGCAGCACCCGCGTGCGGACCATTTCGTAGACCCGTTGAACGGAAACCTGCAGGATCTCGGCGGTTTCCTCGACAAGAATCAGCTTCATCGGCACAGCCTCCTCGCGGGAGGACGATTGCCACCGCTCATGCCCGTGCGGAATAATGCGACAGTTCGTGCGACACGGGGACGAGAGATGACGCCGATCCAGGTCTGGTTGCCGCTATTCGGGAGCAGCATCGGGTTCGCCGACGTTTCCCGCGACATGCGCCGGGCGCTCGACACGTGGGTGGGGCAGCACCAGATCTGGACGCTGCCGGACGCAGCTCAGGAGATCCGCTGGTAGGAAACCTGGTTCGAGCAGCCGGCGATGGTCGCAGCGGCCCCGGGCGAGACGCTCGAATGCATCGACATCTACCACGTGGGCCAGAACGGCTACGCCTACGGGCCGCCGAACTTCGATCGATTTTCGGACGGCAATGTCGCGGGATTGCTCGACGCCTGGCTCGACTGGCCGGCGCGGCGGGGCATCCTTTGGTCTGAGCCGGTTTACGTCAGCTTCAACGTACCCGTCATCAACGGCGTCGAGGTCACCAAGGAGCGACAGAAGTTTCTCCCGCGAACCCTACCCTTCGTCGCCACGCAGGACGGCGGCGTCGTTTTGCGGACCCCACCCGGGAAGGTAGCTCCGGTGTTTCCGGAAGCGGAGTTCGCACAGCACGTCGGGCAAGAGATCGGCCCGCTACGGCTCGAAATCGATGCCGGCGGAATCGCGCTCTTCGTGGCGCCGGACGCCGGCAATCGGGCGTGGCCCGCTGGCATCCTCGAAGCCGCGCCGCCGCTGCACGGCTTCTATCCGACCGGGATAGGTTTGGACGACCTGCACCACTGGGTGCGCATGCGGTCGGTCGTCGAGCAGGCCCGCTCAGAGCCCGTTGCGGCGCTGCAGCGCGCTCGGGCGGTGGCGAGTCCCTATCTCGACACTGGGCGGACGACGCGTACGTGGTCGTGGCTGATGCCGCAGTTCTACGAGACGAACGACTGGAAGACCGTGATCCAGCGGGGCGCGATGCTCGGCCTCAACGATGTCCGCAAGTGGGAGGAACTGAAGGACTCGGAAGCCTGGCGCAAGGCAATGACGGAGTGGATCGACATCCGCCGCGCCTGGGGCCCGATCGGCTTCTTCTGGGCGCTACTGATCGACCGTCTCGAGTCGGCCCAAACGGCGAGGGCCTGCGAACGCTGTGGCCGACCCATCACGGGAACGCAGCGCCGGCGCTTCTGCAGCTTGGAGGAGAACGGCGATTGCTTTCGGGCGCGCCGCGCCGCCGACAGGCGTGGAGAACGGCAGCGCGAAAGATGATACTCCAAAGCCCGAAATGCGTAGCAACCTTCCTCCAGCCAGGAGGCGAGACACCGGTCTGGAGCCAATGCGCTTCGGTCGCCGCCCATTGGAAGAACCGGGGCGAGCGGCTAGGGTCCCGGCTGATGAACGACGAGGCGCTCGCAACGACAGTGCAGGATCCGATGAGCTACCAGACGCTGCATATCGAGTTACTCGAAAGCGTGCGGCTCGCGACCGTTCAGCTGAAACGCCCAACAGGGAAGAACCGAAGGACGTTGGCCATCCGCCGGATCTAGTTTATACGGATCGGTAATGAGCGAGCAGGCCCCGAACATCGCGGAGAAGCTGCGCAACGCTCCTGAGATCCGCGAGTTTTGCGAGCGATGGAAGGTCGGCTCCGCCCTCGATTCCGACTTCGGCCCCGACAGCGAAGCGCAACGAAGCAAGACTTCAGCGCAGTTCCGGAGGATGTCATGGAGAACCAAACGGTGAAGATCGAGTTGCCGGAAAGTGTGCTCCTCGCGACCGGCCAGTCGCGGTCGGAGTTCGAGGCCGAGGCTCGCTTGCTTCTGCTGGCGAAGCTGTTCGAACTCGGCCGAATCTCTTCCGGACGTGCCGCCGAGATCTGCGGCCTGAGTCGTGTCGAGTTCCTCTTTGCCGCGGGTCGGTTAGGAATCTCTCTCGCTCAGCAGGACGACGAAGAGTTGCGGCGCGAACTCGAGCATGCCTGAGGGGATTGTCGTCGACACAGGCCCGCTCGTCGCATTCGCCTCGATTGACCGCCTCGACCTGATTCACAGGATCTACTCCAGGGTTTACGTCCCCGCAGCCGTACGCGACGAAGTGCTCGCAGCCGGTGGTACGAAGCCAGGTGCGGCTGCAATCAGGACGGCCTCCTGGTTGGAGACCGTGACGGTCGAACCGGTAGAGTCCATGCTCTCGGCGGAACTCGGCCGCGGCGAGGCGGAAGTCATCGCGTTCGCGACCTCTCGCCCCGACATCGCAGTCCTCATCGACGAGCGCCGCGGCCGCCGCATCGCCGAAACGGTCTATGGTCTTACCGTACGCGGTACTGTCGGCACGCTCGTTGTCGCCAAGCGGCGTCATCTCATCGCAGAACTTCGTCCTCTTCTCGATGTCCTCAAAAGGTCGGGCTATCACCTTTCCGAAAGTTTGATCGCTACAGCCTGTCGCACGGTCGGCGAAGAGTGAGCGGGGTCGGTGCCAAGAAAAATTTCTGTGTGCCAATTGTGTGCCAGCGGCCCCAAACGGGACCTACTGAACAGAACGCCGACAAACTCAGCGCGGGTGGGCCATCGCGCGTTTTCTTCGTGATTTCAGCGACCTACACGACTCAGCCAAACTCAGCCCACCTGATGCCGATTCAGCGAAAACGCCTTAAAAGAACACTACGAATCAAAAGGTCGCATGTTCGAATCATGCTGGGCGCACTGAAGAAGCCCCCTGAGTCATCAGGGGGCTTTTTCTTTTCTGGCGCCCGCGCGTGGCGTGCGCCGGGCGGCGGGCTCCGAAGGTTCCACGTCCGCGTCGTCGGCCAGTCGCAAGCGAATCTGCTGCCCCGCCACCCAGACCTTCTGCATGTGGCGCATCAGCTCGCGCGGCATCCCTGCGGGAAGTTCGACGAAGCTGTGGTCGTCGCGGATGTCGAGGTGCTGGATGTAGCGGCTGTCGAGGCCCGCCTCGTTGGCGATGGCGCCGACGATGTTGCCCGGTCGGACTCCGTGGCGATGGCCGACCTCGAGACGGTAGCGCACCATGGCAAAGTCGTCCGGTGCGGTTCGACTCGCCCGCGCCCGCTCGACCCCACGCGGCTCCGCCGGTCCGCGTGGTTCCACGGCGCGCGCCTCGCGCGGCCGGAGCTTGACCTCGAGCGGCTCGGGAGCCGCTTCGACTAGGGGCTTTTTCCCATGCGCCAGCTTCGCCAGCGCCGCGGCGATCTCGATCGCCGGGACGTTCTGCTCGCTGGCGAGCTGCTCGACGACGCTGCGGTACGTTTCCAGATCCGGACCTTCGAGGGCTTCGACGACCTTGGTCTTGAAGCGAGCGACACGCCGCTGGTTGACGTCGGCGACGGTCGGCAGAGCCATTGGCTCGATGCGCTGCTTGGTGGCTCGTTCGATGGCACGCAAGAGGTGTTGCTCGCGATGCGTCACGAACAGAATCGCTTCACCACTACGCCCTGCCCGCCCCGTCCGGCCGATGCGATGCACGTACGATTCGATGTCCACCGGAATGTCGAAGTTGAGGACGTGACTGATGCGGTCGACGTCGAGGCCGCGCGCGGCGACGTCGGTCGCCACGAGTATGTCGAGATCACCCTTCTTCAGCCGGGCCACCGTGCGTTCGCGTTGGGCTTGGGCGATGTCGCCGTTGAGGGCGGCCACGGCCAATCCGCGCGCCTCGAGGCGCTGGGCCAGCTCTTCGGTCGCCACCTTGGTGCGCGCGAAGATGATCATGGCGTCGAACGACTCGGCCTCGAGGATGCGCGTCAAGGCGTCCAATTTGTGGGCACTGCTCACCATCAAGAAGCGCTGTCGCGTTTTCTCAAGCGTCGACGTCTTGGCGCGAATGGTGATCTCGGCGGCGTCCCGCAGATGCTTCTGCGCGATGCGACGGATCTGTGGCGGCATGGTGGCCGAGAACAAGGCCACCTGGCGCTCCGGCGGCGACTTGGCGAGCACCGCCTCGACGTCGTCGATGAAGCCCATGCGCAGCATCTCGTCGCCTTCGTCGAGGACGAGCGTCGTCAGCGTCGCCAGCGACAGGGTGCCGCGCTCGAGGTGATCGATCACCCGGCCGGGCGTGCCGACGACGACGTGGGCGCCGCGCCGCAGTCCGGCGAGCTGAGGGCCATAACCCTGGCCGCCGTAGATGGGCAGGACGTGGAAGCCGCGCAAGTGTGCCGCGTAGGATTGAAACGCCTCGGCCACCTGGATTGCCAGCTCACGCGTGGGCGTCAGCACCAGGGCCTGCGGCCCGACGCGCTTCAGGTCGAGTCGGGCGAGGATGGGCAAGGCGAACGCGGCGGTCTTGCCGGTGCCTGTCTGGGCTTGGCCGACGACATCGCGCCCGGAGAGTAAGGCGGGAATCGTTTCCCGTTGGATCGGCGATGGCGTTTCGTAGCCGACCTCGGTCAACGCGCGCAGGAGATGCGACGGCAATCCGAGCGCGGCAAAGGTGGTATCGGTAGGAACTTCGGTAGCGTCGAGCATGCGTGAGTCTACTGGTTCGCGCCGTAGACTTCACGCCCAGGAGCCGATTCTTGTGCGTCGGCCGAACGGCCCCAGGCTCCGGCGGCCACCCTCAGGGACAACCCGCGTCGAGAGCTGCGGGGCGAGGCACGATGCCCGGACCCCCGCCGAGCAGGCTGCGCAAGAAGCATCCGTATTGAGATTTGACCGCATCGAGCTGGGCGAAGACGTGATGCGAGTCGAGAATCCCATCGTCTTCGTATTGCACCACCGCTCCCGTAAACGCCCTGCCATCGAGCGAACGCGCGTTCCGCGACACGTCGTACGGTGCAATGCCGGCCCGGTCCGCAAGGCCCAAGACAGTCTGCAGCAGCGGGTGAAGCTCGTCCCCCGCCTGTCGCGTCCCCGAAGCCAAGGCCATCGCCGCATAGATGGGATTGGGGAACCCCGGATCGTCGATCCCGACGGGCTGGTAAATCGCCCGCACCGGATGGCCCGGTAGCGGGTCCATCGCCAGGCGGCGCGCGAACACCATCGGTTCGGCTCCCTCGAAGCTGCTTTGGACGAGTTGCAGTCCCGGATGGAGATGGTCGCGCAGCGAGGGGGCGCCGAGGAGATTGCCGATGAGGGTCAGGGTATCGAACCCCTCCGCGATCTCGGCCGAGACGATGGTCAGGGCCCAGTAACCGCCGGAGCCGGTCGGCACCACGCCGCGGACGCGCGGATCGACCGCGCCGACCATGTTGATGATCTGACCGCCGAGCGATTGGCCGAGGGCGAAGACCTGTTGCGTCGCCAGGCGATAGCCGCCGGACGCCGCCGGTAAGGCACAGTCACGAACCATCTCAGGCGTGATCACCAGGTCTTCGAGGGCGTCGAGAAACCAGCGCTGTTCGATCGTGCTCTGGCGGAACGTGTCCGGGTAGGCACCCAGGTTGGTCAGGTTGAGGTAGCTGCGACCGGAGATGCCGACCGGTCCGGTGTAGCGTTCCGGATTCAATGGCAGCGCCGCCTGAAACGTCGCGAACCCATGCGCCGCCAACACATGGGCCGGCCCTTCTCCCTTGGTCGGACTCCCGCCCGCCTCGCGCACGGCGCCGCGATCGACGACCTGTTCGGACGTGCCGCCGGTACCGTGGAAGTACATCACCAGTGGGAAGCCCCCGGCGGGCATCGCGGTCCGCGGTAGGGTCAACGTCACCGGCACGTCTTCCTCCCGTTGCACCCGCGGGTTGCCGTCGTCGCCGATCTCGAACCGACCATCGCGGTCGTAGGGCGGCGTGCCGCGTTGGAACATCGGCACACGCACGCGCCCCCGCAGTTCACAGAAACGTTCATGGCTTGCGCCGTCGTCGGGATCGACCTGCCAATCCTCGAACACGACCCGATGCTTGCGGCGGAGGGAGTCACTCAACTCGGCCAATTCCGCGACCACGTCGCCCGTCGAGAGAATCGTGGCCGCGGCAACTTGGCTGAGATCGACACCGGCGTCGCGCAGCGCCGGCCAGAGCGGCGCGTACGTTTCCGCCGCCCGCGCCCCCAAGGCACCGAAAGGTGTCAGGCCGGCCCGCAGTTGCGCGAAGCTCTCGGGTACGCCCAGGGGCTCGCCCTGCGCGTCGCCGAGCGAGCGCAGCACGACGAAGGCGTACGTCGCATTCGGTTCGAGCAACACCCCTGGCGGTGTCGCCACGCCGACGAGGAAATCCGGCACGAAGTTGTCCGACGGCAGGGTCGAGGCGACCGTGGGGAGCAGACGAGCATAGTCGCGCGTCCCCGGTTCGATGCCGAGCAGCAGCACGGGGCTGCCTGGGTCCGCCGCGATCCAATCGTCGGCACCGCGCTCCTGCAGCGGCGCGTCGGCTCGGAAGTAGGCGAACGGCGTCAGCGGAGTCCCGCGACGCTCATTGGCGAGTGCCAGAATCGGACGCAGCAGGCGACTGCCGGTCTGACCCGGGAAGCCGCTGTGATCGATGCGTCCGGCATCGTCCATGCGCAGTTCCCCAGGATACGGAAGATCGTAGAACTCCGCGGACTTGCCAAGGTCGGCGTCGAGCGCGAACTGAAGTGTCGTGCCGGGCACGGCCTCGGGCGACAGCGAGCCGCCGTCGCTATCGCCGCATCCCGCGGCGACGATACACAGCAACAAGACAACCAATCCGGAACCGGCAGTCGAACGCATGAAAAACCTCGGACGCGATGTTCAGAGTCGCAAGTGTGCCATAACCGAACGGCACATCGAATCCATTTGTTTGCCCCAAAATGAAAAATCGGCATGAAAGCTACTCGGGGAGGACGAACCATGCGACCAAGCACTCGACGACCGCGAGCCGTGATTGCCGCCCTAGGGCTGATGCAGGCGATGATCGCGGTACCGGCGCCGGCTCAATCTTGCAACGATGGAAGCGTCTGCACCGCCAACGATGCCTGCACCGACGGTAGCTGCAGCGGTATGCCGGTCGACGCGGGCTCGTGTGACGACGGCAACGAGTGCACGACGCTCGATCAATGCCAGTCGGGCGTCTGTCGCGGCACCCCGGTCGCCGACAACACGGCCTGCAACCAAGGTTGTGGTCGTTGTCGCGCCGGTTTCTGCGCGCCGAATCTCGCCAACACGGGCAACCCTTGTGACGATGGGTTGCTGTGCACAATCCAGGATCGCTGCCAGTTCGGGTTCTGCTTCGGCGACTTGCGCACCTGCCCCAACAGCGACGGCAACGTCTGCACCCTCGAGGTCTGCAATCCCATCGACGGTACCTGCACGGCGACGGGCATACCGCCCTGCGGCGAGTGTCAGACGTGCGTCGATGTCGGTACGGGTCAGTTCCGCTGTCAGGCCGGACCCGACGGCCAAGCCTGTGACGACCTCAACGAGTGCACTGGGGCGGGTTCTTGCCAGGACGGGCAATGCGCCGACGGCACTCCAGGGATTCCCAACGATCCCACCCCGACAGCGACCGCCACACCGCCATTGGCGACGACACCCACTCCCGCAGCGGCCTGCCTCGGCGACTGCAACGGCGACGACGAAGTCACCGTCGACGAGGTCATCGCCGGCGTCAACATCGCCTTGGGTGGCGTCGACATCGGCACCTGCCCGGCATTCGATGGCAACGGCGACGTGGCCGTCACCGTCGACGAGATCGTGCGGGCCGTGAATCACGCGCTGGCTGGATGCCCCTGAAACACGACTGCGCGGAACGGCCTCGGAGGCGACACTTCATGGTCGTGTCCAGGCCCCAGCGCCACGCGGCAGCGTGACCACGGGGCCCGCTTCCTCGTTCGTCGCCGGCGCCAGAAGCGGTGAGTACCAGAAGCTCGCCTCGATGCGTTCGTGGGTCACGTCGAGCACTCCGTATCCGTGCTTGGTGACCTCGAGATACACCTGATGCGCGTTGCGGCGTTTGGTGTCGTTGACGAGGAAATCGATCAAGCGCTGCTGCGCCAATGCGCCGAGAGCCTCGTCGATGTTGCCGCGTGAAACACTCGTCGCCAACATTTCGCCCCCGAGCTTCCGCGTGGGTGCGTCGAAATCGTCGACGAGATCGAGCAACACCGAGATGTGCGAGTCGCCGCTGAGAAAGAGGTTGTCGACCAGATCGCGTTCGGCCAAGGCCGACAAGACGCGAGCCCGGTCCTCGGGGAATCCGTCCCAGGCGCCCAGATCGAAAAAATCGCGCCGCTCGCCGTCGTAGGCGTTGACGAAGTCCGGGTTGACCCGCGCTTGCCCGAACAGCTTCTGGTTGCCGACGAGTCGCCACGAGGCAGTCGAGTTGTCGAGCATCTGCTCGAACCAGGCGAATTGTTCGCTGCCGAGCATGCTCGGTGCATCGGTTCCCGGGACCGATTCACGATTCCGGAACAGCAAGGCGTCGAGGAGAATCAACTCGAAGAGATCGCCGTAGGCGACGCGCCGGTATACGATCGCCTCTCGGCCGGCCTCCGGGCGGCGCATCGGAACCCACTCGCGAAATGCCTGGATCGATCCGTTGTACGTGGGTGCGGCCGAGGCTTCGACGTCATGGTTGTCCCACAGCACCACCCAGGGGTGCATCGCTCGCGCGGCTCGCAGGTTGGGGTCGGAAAGGTAATACGAGTGGATGGCGCGCCAGTCCCGCAAGTTACGTGGATCCTCGCGGCTCACGCTCGGCACGCGCACGCGCTCATTGTCGTCGACGAAGTCGTAGATGTAGTCGCCGAGGTGCAGCATGAGGTCCAGGTCGTTGCGCTCGGCGATCCGTCGATAGGCGCTGAAGTAGCCGGAGTAGATGCTGCTGCACGATGCCACCGCGAGGCGTGCGCGCGTCGCTCCCGCGCCCGGCGCGGTGCGCGTCCGCCCCATCGCCATGCGCGGCACGTCGCCGTGTTCGAATCGGAAAAAGTAGGTCTGGCCCGCCTGCAAGCCAGTGGCTTCCACCTGCACGGTGTAGTCCTGTTCCACGACGGCGGTGGCGCTGCCGCCGGCGACGACGTCGCGAAACAGCGCGTCGCGTGCGATTTGCCATCGTACCGTGGGGTCGAGCGTCGCCTGCGCTTCATCCAGTCGCGTCCAGAGAATCACGCTGTCGGCACTCGGATCGCCCGAGGCGACGCCGTGCGAGAACGGCGCACAGCCGCGCACCATGCCGGCGGCGAGATCGGCATCGGTGGCCGCCGCAGCGACCTCGATGCGCATCGAATCCTCGAGGATCGTCCCGTCCTCCGCTTCGGCGGCGAGAGTCAGCACCAAGGTCGAGGGTTCCAGCTCGGCGGGAGCAGTCCACTCCACGGTCCCTGCGTCGACTTCGTTCAGCGCCACGAGGGGTGCGCCATCGAGGAGCCACTCGGTATGGCGGGGGCGCCCGTCGATCGCAGCGGCGATGCGCACCGTCTCGCAAGCTGCAACCGAGCGGTCCACACCAAGTTCGATGTGAACCGGTTCTCCGCCCGCGTCGTCGTCGCCACAGGCGCCGAGCAGCGAGAGTCCCAGCAGGGCTACCCCCACGGGCAGCCTACGCAGTCGTGTTTGCTTCATCTCGGACTCCTCGTCGTCGCTCGGTCGGATGCATGGCTACGGCAATCCTTGTCACCGATCAACGACCGGGCTAAGGGCAGGCGATGAGCTCGAGCTCCATCGAAGCGATTCCCAAGGTTGGCATCCCGCTGTTCTTGCTGCGCCCCGAACGCATGCCGGACGTCGCCGTGCTCGCCGAGGAACTCGGTTTCGAGTCGGTGTGGCTGCCGGAACATCTGATCTTCCCGGTCGGCATCCAGAGCCGCTACCCCTATAGCGCCGACGGTGCGGCGCCGATCGATCCATCGACGCCGCTTCTCGATCCGCTGGTGTTACTGACCTTCGTCGCGGCGCGCACCACGCGCATCCGTATCGGTACCAACGTGTACGTGCTGCCGCTTCGCCATCCGATCCAAACTGCCCGCATGGCCATGACCCTCGATCTGGTTTCGGGTGGTCGCCTGAGCCTCGGCATCGGCGCCGGCTGGCTCGAGGAGGAGTTCGCGGCCGTGGGCGTCGACTTCGCCTCCCGCGCCGGACGGACACGCGAATGCATTCGCGTCATGCGCGCCTTGTGGACCGAAGAGACGCCCGAGTTTCACGGCAAGCACTTCGATTTCGCACCGGTGAAGTTCGAACCCAAGCCGATACAGAAACCGCATCCGCCGATCCTCGTCGGCGGAGAGACCGACGCCGCCTTGCGCCGTGCCGCCGAGCTGGGCGACGGCTGGTACGGCGTGCGCCACACGCCGGAGTCGGCGGCACAGCGCGTGACGCAGCTGCGCGAGCTGCTGGCGCAGGTGGGACGCGAGCCGGAAGGATTCGAAATCACCGTCAGCGTCAGCGGCATCGGCTTGCGTCGCGCCGACCTGGAAGCCTACGCGCGGGCCGGCGTGGACCGCATCGTCGCCCTGCCCTGGAGTCGCGGCCGCGAGGCCGAGGAGCGTCTGCGCGAATTGGCGCGGGTGTGCTTCGCCTGAGGGCGAAGGCAGCGAATCAGGCGCGGCAGAGAACTCCCGCGGCCAGGAAGAAGCAGCCCGACACGTTGACGTCGAGGTCGTAGACGTCGGCCGTACCGGCGGGCTCGACGGCAACCACATGCACCGCGGCGTCGCTCACCGCCGATGCTTGCGACCGATCGTCCTGGTACGAGTAACCCTCGGGGTAGGCGAACAGCGGCACCAAGGCGTCCCCTGGTTGCAACGCGTCGGCACGCCGTAGCGACCCGTCCTTGGCGACGAATGGCTGTTGCGGTGCCACCCGGGCGCTGCCGCCGTTGTCGAACGTGACGCGCAACACCGGTTGTGCCTCGCCGATCAGGCGCGGCTCGACGAGCATGCGAAAGCGAATCCGATTCTGTTCGAGGGTGAAGACGGGAGCCGGCTTGGCCGCGAGACTCTTCATCGTCAGCGGGCCCTCGGGCGTTTCGAGTTTGGTGTCGGCGGCGATGGCGGAAGAGCGCGCGGGCATGGCAAGCTCCAGGGTTCAGCAGAGGATGGCGGTCAGTGTCCGCGACGCCATCGTGCGACGCCAAGCCGCCTCGACGTCTTCGCGTGTCAGGGTGGCGACGATGCGCTCGGACTCCTCAGGCAGGGGGAAGCCGGCCACCGAACCCTCGGCCAGTGCCAGCGCCCGATCCATGCGGCTTTCGGCCAGGTAGGCGTAGCGGTAGCGCAGCTTCTTGCGGGCGCGGCGCATTTCGTCGTCGCCGAAGCCCACGTCGGCGGCTTGCCGCATGGTGTCGTTCACCGCGCGCTCGAGCCGGTCGACGGCATCGCGAGAGGCGCTCGCCGAAATCGTCGCCACCGCCCAGTCCGGTCCGTGATCGAGACTGGCGGAAACGTCGTAGCCAAGGCCGAGACGCTCGCGAATCTCCTGGAACAGCCGGCTGTCCGGATCGGCGCCGACGAGATCCAGGGCCAGGCCCACGGCCACCAACTCGCGCGGGTCGGGCGCCACTTGCATCATCGTGATGAGCGTCGCCTGTCCGTTGTCGGCCCGACTGAGCAAGCGTCCCTTGCCGCCTTGTCGCACGGCGGGAACGCGTCCAGCCGTGCCCGTGCTGCCGGTGAACGATCGCCGCACGGCGCGCCGGATGGTTTCCCAGTCGCAGCCTCCGACGAGCCCAAGCACGGTCTTGTCGTGGCAGAAGTTACGCGCCAGGTAGCCCGAGACGTCGTTGGCGCGTATCGCCTTGAGGCTCTTGATGTTGCCCCAGATCGGGTGGGACAAGGCGCCGGCGAAGAAGGTCGTCCAGGCGCGCGTGTGCAGGCGCTCGATCGGATCGTCGGTGCGTCCGCGCACCTCGTCGAGCACGACACGCCGCTCCTTGCGCACGCGGTCGTCGGTGACTTCCGTGTTGTAATACTGGTCGGCCAGGAGTTGGAGCGCGGCTTCGACGTCTTCGTTGAAGACCTCGAAGGTCATCGAAATCATCTCATAGCCGGTGTCGGCGTTGTGTTCGCCGCCGAGGTCCGCGGCGCGATGGTTGAGTTCGCGCTGGTCCATGGACGTCGTGCCCTGGAAGAGCATGTGCTCGGCGAAATGGGCGATCCCTGGGTGGGCCCCATCGAAACGTGCGCCGGCACGCACCACGAGCGCGATCGAGGTCAGCGGCCCCGGCGCGTGCTGGTAGAAGGTGCGTAGGCCGCGGTGGACGAACTTACGGGTGGAACTCACGATGTTGTTCTTGTCCTTGGATGAAAGCGCGGGCACGTTCGGCCTCCGCGGACGAGAGGCGCCCGTCGCCTTCGAGGCGGTCGAGGATTTGGTTCAGGGTCAAGACGCTGTGCAGGCGCAGGCCCGCATCGCGCAGAACGGCCGGGTCGGCTTGCTGCCGATCGACGACGACGAGGATGTCTTCGACGACGAGACCGGCCTCGCGCAACGGTTCGATTGCCTCGATCTTGGCGCCGCCGGTGGTGATGACGTCGTCGATGACCAGGGCCCGAGCCCCTTCGGCGAAGACACCCTCGACGCGTTTCTTGGTGCCGTAATCCTTCGATTCCTTGCGCGGGTAGACCATTGGCTTGCCGCCGGCGATGGACATGGCCACCGCGATCGGTAGGCCGGCATAGGGAATGCCGGCGACGAGGTCGTAGTGCAGCGGCGTAGCCTTCGCATGCAGCGCCTCGCCGACACTTCGGAGGACGTCGGGATGGGCGATCAGCACGCGCAGATCGATGTAGATTGGCGAGCGGCGGCCGTCCTTGAGAACGAAATCGCCGGTACGCACGGCACCGATGCGGTGCAGTGCGTCGATCAATGCGGCGCCCTGCGGGCTCACGCTGCTTCGCCCTCGTCGCGGCGGCTCGCGGTCTCGTCACGGCGGCGCCGCAACACGAGCAGTGCCAGCGGAGGCAACAGAGCGAAGAGCGGCAGCGAACTCGTCGCCCGGCGGGTCACCGGATCGATGCGGCAGCCACAGCCGTCGTTGTCCGAACCGGGGTTCGAGGGAGTGCGCGGCAGTGTTGGCGTGCGCGTCGGCGTCCCCGGTGCCGTCGCGACGGGTGACGGCGTCGCCGTCCACGAGGCCGCGGTCTTGGTGAGGTCTGGCGTCGGCGTCCAGGACGCCGCTGTAGCGGTGAGGTTGGGTGTCGCCGTCCACGAGGCCGCCGTGGCCGTGAGGTTCGGGGTCGGTGTCCATGCCCCCGCCGTCGCCGTTAGATCGGGGGTCGGCGTCCATGCCCCAGCCGTCGCCGTCAAATCGGGCGTCGGTGTCCACGCCCCTGCCGTTGCCGTGAGGTCGGGCGTCGGGGTGTAGGCGAGCGCGTTGTCCTGCGAGTAAATGTCGGAAAGGCCGTTGGTGTCATCCGGCACCAGAGGGGCATTCGATTGGAACACCACGATGGTGCCGTCGCGGCTGATCGCCGGCGCAAAACTGTCGCCGCGCGCATCGTCGCCCGTGACCCGCGTAAGGCGCTCGTCGTTCAGGTCGACGACGAACACATCGGCGAAATCGTTGTTGTCGCCCTCGGGGTCGAGGTCGGACGCGAGCGACTGAAACGCCAGGAATCGCCCGTCCGCGCTCAGGCTGACGAAACTCGATGCGGCGTTGCCGGCATTGCCATCGGCCGTGCGCGAGACGAGTCGCACTTGGCCCTCGCGCCACACGTAGACGTCGACGATGCCGTTGCGATCGCTAGCCACGAGGGAAAGATTCGAGACGAAGGCCACGACACTGCCTCCGTCGCTGACCGCCGGGCTGAATTCCCGCCGCAGACAGTTGTTGTTGCCGAGGTTGGCGATGCGGATGGTGGTGCCCGCGGCGCGGTCGCGCAGGAAGATCCCGGCCAGCTGGGTGTTCGGGCCCGCCACGAGGTTCGATGCCTCCGAGCAAAAGGCGACGAATTGACCGTCCGGGCTCAACGCCGGCGCCGCGCTGAGGTCGTTGGCGGCGCGCAGGCTCGGGCTCCCGAGCGTCGTGCTGCTGATGAGTTCGGCGGAGCCGGTTTCCCCGTCGTGCACGAAGACGTCATGCGTCTCGTTGGTATCGGTGACGTTCGTCAGATCGGCCGACGCCGAGGTGTAGGCCACGAAGCGGCCGTCGACGCTGATGGAGAGCGGCAGATCGGGGACACGCCCACCGAGCAGTCCCTCGTCATTGATGTCGCGCACCAAGGTGAGATTTTCCATCCGTCCGGTGCCGCGGTCGTAGACGTAGGCGTCGGGGAAGCGATTGAAGTCGCCGCGGACGAGATTCCGAGCGGCCGAGCCGAAGGCGACGTAGCGGCCGTCTTCGCTCAGAACCGGCGGGTAACTCTCCTCTTGCGGATCATCGCCCGTGTCCGGTTGGCGCGGGGCGCGCTCGATGCTGCCGTCGCTGCGCTGCCAGACGAACACGTCGATGCGATCGTTGCCGTCGTCTTCGATCAGATTGTCGGCCAACGACTTGAACGCGATGACGCTGCCGTCGCCATTGACCGCCGGCAGTTCGCTTCGACCGTCGCTCTGGCTGCCGCCGAGGCCGCGACTGATCCGCAGGGGGTCGCTCTGGGCCCCCGCGCCGACGGGCATGAGGCCCAGCACGCTCGTGATGACGACCGCCACGCCGAACGCAGGGCGCCGGCATCCTGAACCGAAGGGGGAGACTCTCCGCATACGCCGCATCCTCGCCTTTCCTCCGCCGGAATACCACAGCCACGCTGGGGCGAACAAATCACCCATGCACGGTTTCGACCGTCGGCGTCGGACGCACGTCCGCCTGTCCGCGCCAGATGAGCCAGAGGCCGACGACCGCTGAACCGACGCTGAACCACTGCGCCGTGGTCAGTCCGAATAGCCAGTCCGGATTGCGGCGCACGAACTCGATGACGAAACGCAGCAGCCCCGACAGCACCAGGTAGCGGCCGAGCGTGTCGCCCAACGGTAGGTTGTTCAAGCGCCGCTGCCACAGGTAGGCGAAGATGACGAAGCAGCCGAACATCTCGTACAGCGGCGTCGGATGGACGTTGTCCGTCGTCGGCACCACCCCGTTCGGGTAGCTCATACCCCACGGTAGGTCGGTCGGGATGCCGTAATCCCCGTCGCCCGAAAGCTGGCAGCCGATCCGGCCCATCGCCAGGCCCATCGCCAGGGCCGGGGCGATGACGTCACCCAGCAGCAGAAACGGCACCTGGCGCCTGTGGCCCAACAGCACGATCGCCAAGAAGCCGCCGACGACACCGCCGTACCAGACCCAGCCGCTACCCGAGAGGAGAATGCCGAGCGGGTCCTCGACGAAGTATTCCCAGGCGGTTGGGATGATGAACAGACGGGCTCCGACCCAGCCGCCGACATAACCGTACAAGACTACGTCGTAGGCCAGGGTGTCCTCGAAGCCGCGCGACTGCAGGTCGCGCCGCACGATCACGAAGGCCAGGGCGAAACCCAGAAAAGCCATCGTCCAGAAGGCCGGGATCGGCAATTCGCCGAGGTGAAACAGGATCGGTCGCATGGCAGGCGCAGCCTCTCTGCCGGCTCACATGCCGACGATGTTGTAGCCCGCGTCGACGTGCAGGATCTCGCCAGTCACGCCGGCGCCCAGATCACTGCCGAGAAATACCGCGGCGCCGCCGACGTCCTCGAAGCCGATATTGCGGCGCAGCGGCGCCTTTTCGGCGTGGAGGTGCAGCATGTCCTTGAAACCGCGTACCGCCGCCGACGACAGTGTGCGTGCCGGTCCGGCCGAGATGGCGTTGACGCGAATGCCGCGCCCGCCGAGATCCCAGGCCAGGTAGCGCACCGAGGCCTCCAATGCCGCCTTGGCGACGCCCATGACGTTGTATCCCGGCAGCACCTTCTCGGCGCCGTAGTAGCTGAGCGTGGTGATGGCGCCGCCGCCGGACATGAGCTCCTCGGCGCCGCGCGCCAGGGCCACCAGCGAGTAGGCGCTGACGTCGAGGGCGATGCGAAATCCTTCGCGCCGAGTGTCGACGAAGCGCTGCTTGAGGTCGTCCCGTTCGGCGAACGCCACGGCGTGCACCAAGCCGTCGATCCTGCCCCAGCGCGAAGCGGCGGTGGCGAACAGAGAATCGATGTCCCCGTCTCGGGTCACGTCGCAGGCGGCGATCCAGGCGGCATCGACGGATGCGGCCAAGGGCGTGACGCGGCGCTCGAGGTTGGCCGCGCCGTAGCTGAAGGCGAGTTCGGCGCCGGCCGCATGCATCGCTTGGGCGATGCCCCAGGCCAAGCTGTGGTCGTTGGCAACCCCGACGATGAGGATGCGTTTGCCGCGCAACAAGCCGGCGGCCGGCGGCGCCTCAGTGGACACCGCCACCCGCCTGCAGTGCGTAAGGGTCGACGCCGAGGGACCGGATGGCTCGCTCCCACATCGCCTCCGGGGGGCAATGGAAGAGGATGTCGTAGTCGATTTCGGTGGTCAGCCAGGCCGAGGCCGCCAGTTCGCTCTGGAGCTGCCCCTCGCCCCAACCGGCATACCCCAGCAGAAAACGACCGGGGCTGGTCTTGCCCTCGACGACGTCGCGCAAGACGTCCATCGACGCCGAGAGGAAGATGTCGTCTGTCACCCGCATCGCCTCCGGGCTGTGCGGATCGTAGCCGACGAGTAACCAGCCGCGTTGCGGCTCGACCGGGCCGCCGAGCCACACCAGCTCGCCGCGATCGCGCTCCGAGGGTGGCGCCAAGTCGACCACCGTGCCGATCGGCGTGTGGGTGCGGCGGTTGACCACGAGGCCCATCGCCCCCTCTTCGTCCTCGCGGCACAGCAGCACGACGGTACGCGCGAAGTTCGGGTCGAGCATCTGCGGCATGGCGATCAGAAACGACGGCGCCAGGGAATTACGGGCCATGCGTAGAACCTCGGGCGGCGGAACCCACAGCGGGTCCCGCCGCCATCGTGTCGGTCAAGCCGCCGACTTCTCCATGGCATCGTTGTACTGGCCGTCACGCGCCGCGCCGTTGCAGCGCGAGCGGTGGAAGAACGCCTTCTGGCCGGCGGCGACGGATTCCGGCTTGCCGGCCCAGGCCTTCAAGGCTGGCGCCTGCAGCGCCCGCCCGTACGAGAAACTCATGGCCCAGGGCAGGTTGCCGATGACGTTCATCTCGTTGAGGTGGGCCGTGGCGACCTCGTCGCTCTGCCCGCCGGAGAGGAAGACGATGCCCGGCACGGCGGCCGGCACCACGCGCTTGAAGCACGTGATCGTCTTCTCCGCCACCTCGCGCACCGACGCCTGCGTCGGACACTTCTTGCCCGAGATGACCATGTTCGGCTTGAGCAGGATCTTCTCCAGCGGCACGCGCTGGGTGTAGAGAGCGGCGAAGACGCGCTGCAGCGTGCGTTCGGTGACCGCGAAGCATGTGTCGATGTCGTGCGCCCCATCCATCAGGACTTCCGGTTCGACGATCGGCACGATGCCTTCCTCGACACACAGCGCCGCATAGCGCGCCAAAGCCTCGGCGTTGACGCTGAGGCAGTAGTCGGTCGGGATGCCGCTCTGGGTGTCGATGTCGATCACCGCGCGCCACTTGGCGAAGGTCGCGCCGAGGCCGCGGTATTCGATGAGCCGATCGCGCAGTCCGTCGAGCCCCTCGGTCACCTGCTCCTTGGGCGAGCCGGCGAGCTTCTTGGCGCCGTTGTCGACCTTGATGCCGGGAAGGATGCCCTTGGAGGCGAGCAACTGCGGGAACGGTGTGCCGTCGAGAGCCGACTGGCGGATGGTCTCGTCGTAAAGAATGACGCCGCTGATGTACTTCTCGACGCCGGGCGTGGTGAACAGCATGTCCCGGTAGGCGCGACGGTTGGCTTCGGTCGACTCGATCTGGATGCTGTCGAAGCGCTTCTTGATCGTCGGCGAGCTTTCGTCGGCGGCGAGAATTCCCTTGCTCGGGGCAACGATCTGGGCGGCGATGTCTTCCAATTTCGTGCTCATCGGTCTCTCCTCCTGCGGCTGGGCTATTCCCTTCTCGGCTCTCGGGATACCGAATTGAAAGAGCAATTGCCAATCCCCACGGCGCGCTGCGTCAGCCCTGGTTGAATCGCGCGCCACACATGCGCTAACCAAGCCGCAGAGGGGTTAGCAGCCACCCGGGAGGACATTCAGCATGCCGTTCGAGAGACAACTCTCACGCGAGTTTTTGCGTGTCGTCGAGGTCGCGGCCATCGCCGCCGCCAAAACCATGGGCCAGGGCGATCGCCATCGCTCGGACCAAGTCGCCGTCGAGGCGATGCGCCACGCCATGGACGATCTGCCGATGCGCGGCGAAATCGTCATCGGCGAGGGCGAGCGCGACGAGGCGCCGATGCTCTACATCGGGGAAAAGGTCGGCCAGGCCGGCGCCGACGACCCGGAAGTCACCATCGCCGTCGATCCCCTCGAGGGAACCAACTTGTGCGCCACCGGCTCGCCCGGATCGATCGCCGTGCTCGCCGCTTCCGGCAAGGGCGGCCTGCTCCACGCTCCCGACTGCTACATGCAGAAGTTGATCGTCGCGCCGGAGGCCCGCGGTCGGGTGCACCTCGACGCCAGCGTCAAGGACAACCTCACGGCCGTGGCGCAGTCGCTCGGACGCTCGCTCAACGACATCGTCGTGGTCGTCCTCGAACGACCGCGCCACGATGCCCTGATCGAAGAGATCCGCTCCGCCGGCGCCCGCATCCGCTTGATCACCGACGGCGACTTGTCGCCCGCGGTGGCCTGCGCCATGCGCGGCAGCAACGTGCACGCCGTGATGGGCACGGGCGGTGCGCCGGAGGGGGTCATCTCCGCCGCGGCTCTGCGCTGTCTCAACGGCTACATGCTCGGCCGCCTCGTGCCCTACAAGCCGGGCGCCGAGGAACGCGCCAAGTTCGAGCAACGCCTCGCCTCGATGGGCATCCACGATCCGGATCGCGTCTACACGCACGACGAGTTGGCGCCCGGCAAAGAGATCATCTTCGCCGCCTCCGGCGTCACCGACGGTGCGCTGCTCAAGGGCGTGCGCTTCTTCGGTGCGGGCTGCCGCACGTCCTCCCTCGTGTTGTCGATGCGCGACCGGTTGGTGCGCTTCATCGACTCGGTGCACTTGGAAGACGCTCCCGACGCCGTCGTCGAACTCTGAGCGATCATGCTGCGCAAGGCCGCGATTACCCTGACGCTGCTGTTGGTGCTCGGGGTCGTCGCGGCCGGCGTGGGCCTGACGCTGGCGCACCGCGCCATTCGCAGCGAGCGCCCCGCCCTACCCCCGCTCGCCGCACTCTCGGCCGCCACCGAGGCGACCGACCTGCCCCAGCGTCTCTCCGTCATCCACACCGCGACGCAGCGCATGCCGCGCTCGGCGGTGCTGCAGGCGGATCAAGACCCGCATCCCGATGCTGCCTACGAGATGACGCATCCGTCGTTCGTCCTCGAGTGGGCCGACGGTCGCATTCTGTTGGTCGACCTCGGCATGACGCGCGACGGGGCCGTCGCCTTCGGCAAGCCGCTCGCGGCTCTGGGCATGGCCGAGGCGATCGAGCCACGCCAGCCCGCGGCCGCGGCACTGGGCGAAGCCGCGCGCCGGGTCGAGGGCATCGTCTTCAGCCACCTGCACATCGACCATGTCGACGGCATCGACCTGCTGTGCGCGGCGCACGGCGGCAGCATCACCGTCTACATGAACGAGGCCCAGGCGGAGCGCCCGAACTACACCACCCGTCAGGGCCTGGAGCGCATTCGCGCGGCTTCGTGCACACGCATCGAGATCATCCCCTCCGGCATGGCCGCCCCACTGGCGCGTTTTCCCGGCGTGGCCGTGGTTGCGGCCGCCGGCCATACTCCTGGAAGCCAGATCATTGTGGCGAACGTCGCCGCAGCCGGCGGCTCGCGGCGCCACCTGTTCGCCGGCGACGTCATCAATCACATCGATGGCGTGACCCACGAGGTCGCCAAGCCGTGGTACTATAGTTGGTTCGTCGTACCCGAGGACCGGGAGAGGTTGGCCGAACTACGCCGCTATTTGCACGAGCTGCAGGAGGCGGGCCTGCCCGTCCTTGCGGCGCACGACCGCTTGCACATGCAATCGCTGGGGTTGCCCGAGTGGGGCCAGTGAGGCGAGACGGTTCTGCTCACCAACAGGCGAGCACCATGCCGGGTTCGCCGTTCTGGCGGCATTTCGCCCCGAGCTGAATGGTGTCGCCGCGGCGGTCTTCACGCTCGGGCAAGCGTGCGTCGTCGGCGGCGAAGGGCGCCGGATTGCGGTAAATGTAGGCCGTCGCCGCCAGGACGAACACGGCATAGGACGCCACCCCGATACCCACCCAGCCCCACACGCCAATGTCCGCCTCGGCGCGCCGCGTCGGCAGTAGGAGCGTGAGCAGAATGGCGGCAATCGCGAGCGCGCTGGTGAACTTGTTTCGC
Organism: uncultured Binatia bacterium (SeqCode); assembly: GCA_964524885.1. Lineage (GTDB taxonomy): Bacteria > Desulfobacterota > Binatia > HRBIN30 > HRBIN30 > CALJUJ01. The sequence goes on along the minus strand of CAZGEJ010000001.1, from coordinate 36,381 downwards.
ATCATCGGAGCGTCCCCTCTTTCGTCGGGCCCGGTTGCGTCGGAGCGCCGGTCAATCTTCCGGCTTGCGATAGCTATCGTGACAACCCTTGCAGGTGTCGAACACGGCCTTACCCTCGGCCTCCATCGATTCGCTACCGACGGCGGCGTTGGCCAACGCCAGGGTCGCGTCGACGAACTTCTGGTTGGCCGCTTCGAAGCCGGCCCAGTCACTCCAGATCTTGTCGAGTGAGCGCGATTCCGGATGGGTGCTTCCCTTGGGGAACAGCGGCAGAACTTTGCCGCCTGCTTCGTGGAGCGCCTTGGCCATCGCCAATACGGTGCCGCGGTCCTTCTCCTTCAGCGCCTTGCCCAGCTTCTTGGCGTTGGCGCCGACGTCTTCCATCAGCTCATGCCGGTCGCGGATCGGACCCTCCGGAAGATCGGCCCCCGAGGCCCACACCATGCCGCTGCCGAGGACCAAGCTCGCCAGGCTCACCAAGATTGCTCGCTTCTGCATCGTCTCTCCTCATCGGCGCCAAACGCGCCCATTCCAGCTACGCAAGCGGAACGAGTCTGTCAACGCGCTGTTTCAGCCGATATCGGCAAGGCCCAGGCGCCCCGCCCAGCGATGCCGCAAAACCCGGCGGATTGCCGCGGATTCCGGGGACGCGAGCTGCGGATCGCGTTCCAGGAACGCATTCGCCGCTCGCCGCGCCTCTTCCATCACGCCGCGGTCGCGCATGAGGTTGGCGGCGCGAAAATCGGGTAGTCCCGACTGACGCGTTCCGAGCAAGTCGCCCGGCCCTCGAATCTCCAAGTCGACGTCGGCAATGCGAAAGCCGTCGTTGGTTTCGACCAAGGCCTGGAGCCGTCGATAGGCGTCGTCTCCCTTGCGGAAGGGCGCCACGAGCACGCACGTCGAGGCCTCGCTGCCGCGGCCGACACGTCCTCGAAGCTGGTGCAGCTGCGCCAGTCCGAAGCGTTCGGCATGCTCGACGACCATCACCGTGGCGTTGGGCACGTCGATACCCACCTCGATCACCGTCGTGCTCACCAGCACCTGCAAGTCGCCCGCTTGGAAGCGACGCATCACGGCGTCCTTCTCGCTCGGCTTCATCTTGCCGTGCAGCAGCCCGACACGATGCCGATGGAATACCGCGCGCGCCAGCTCCTCCGCCATGCTGGTCGCGTCCCGCAGGGGACTGGTCTCCGAGGCTTCGACCAGCGGGAAGACGACGTAGGCCTGGCGCCCGCGGTCCAATTCCTCCGTCACCCGCTGGTACACACGACTGCGCTGCTCCTCGCTGATCAGCACGGTGCGGATCGGTTTACGCCCGGGCGGAAGCTGGTCGAGGATGGAGATGTCGAGGTCACCGTACACCGACATCGCGAGCGTGCGCGGTATCGGCGTCGCCGTCATCAGCAGCATGTGCGGCAGCTGTCCGGCTTCGGCCGCCGGGCCCAGGCTGCGCAACGCCGCCCGCTGCAAGACCCCGAAGCGATGTTGCTCGTCGACGATACCCAAGCCGAGGCGATGAAACGCCACTTTCTCTTGGATCACGGCGTGCGTCCCGATGACGAACGCGACACGACCGTCGCGGATCTCCTCGAGGTCCCGCTTGCGTTGGGTCGTCGATTTGCCGCCGCTCAGCAAAGCCGTCGACACCCCCAGCGGCTCGAGCAGGCGCCGCATCGAGGCCGCGTGCTGCTCGGCCAGGAGTTCGGTCGGGGCCATCAACGCCACTTGGAAGCCGCATTCGATCGCCACCAGCGCGGCCAGCAACGCCACCATGGTCTTGCCGCTGCCGACATCTCCTTGCACCAAACGATGCATCGGATGGGGCTTGGCGAGATCGGCTTGGATCTCCCGCAGAACACGCTCTTGCGCGACGGTCAGGCGGAACGGCAGGGCGCGGCGCAACGGTTCGCTGAGCACGCCCGTGCCATCCATGGCGAAGCCGCTGGCGCGTTCGCTGCGGCGGCGCCGCAATCCCATCCCGAGCTGCAGGAAGAACAGCTCGTCGAACACCAAGGCCCGATGCGCGGCCGAGCGACACTCGTTCAGCGCGTCGACGTCGGCCTCCGGGGCCGGTGCGTGAATGCGTCGCAACGCTTGTGTGAGATCGAGCACGGGATGTGTCGCCGTCACGCTCGTGGGAAGCACGCTGGGAACACGCTCGGCCCAGCCGTCGACCGCGGCGCCGACGATCTTGCGCATCGCCGCCAACGACAGGCTCAACGGCTTTTCGTACACCGGCAGCACGCCCTGCCCGTCGACTTCGCTCGCCGGCACGATTTCCGGGTGCACGATGCGCTTCTGTCCGCCCAAGGCTCCCTCGACCTTGCCGTGCACGACGACCTGCTGGCCCTTTTCGAGACGGCCGCGGAAGTAGGCGACTTGGTTGAACCACGTCAGCGCCAACAGCCCGGTCGCATCGCGCAAGACGACTTCGAGGATCCGTCGCCGCATGCGGCCGACATGCCTCTCGGCGACGTGCGTGATCTCGCCGCGCACACTGGCGGCCTCGCCGATGCGCAAGTCGCGCACCGTGGACAGGCGGCGCCGATCCTCGAAGCGAAACGGCAGGTGGTAGAGGAGTTCTTCGATGGTGGCGATGCCGAAGCGCCGCATCAGCTCGGCACGACGCGGGCCGACACCGGGGACGAATTGTACGGATTGGGTCAAGGAGCCGAGGTCGTCGTCGACGCTGTCGGCGCGACGCTGGTAGACGACCGGCCCATCGCGTGACGACCCTTGAAGCTGAGTCGCCAGTTCGATGCAGCGCTGGGCGCGCTCGGGCAAGTCCTCGGGCGCCGCGCCGTCACAGGCTTCGAGAGCATCGGCCAACCGCGCCAGGCCGGCGCGGCTGATTTCGTCGCGCACGCTCGATCGTAAGGCACGCGCCCGCTCGGCGAAGGATCGCGCCGGCAGATGGGCCCGCGCCGCCAGCGCGGGCGTGGCGTGCGCGACGAAGGCCAGCGGCCGCTCGATGGTCGCGAGGAACTGCGTCAGCGTATCCGCCGCCGACGCGGTTCGTGTCTCCGTCGCCTGAGCCACCTTCGTCGCGGGAGCGACGTCGCCGTCGCTCCTACCTCATGCCGCGGTCGTGCCGTGATGCACTTGCAACGGACAGACCCGCAGCACCTCGCTGTGCAACTGAGCGATGCCCTCGGCGGCCGCCGCCGCACCGGCGAGGGTCGTGAAGTACGGCACGCGATGCTCGAGAGCGCGCCGGCGGATGGCGAACGAATCGAGCTGGGTGCCGAAACCCTTGGGCGTATTGATCACCATGGCGATCTCGCCGCCGCGGATGGCCTGCACGACATCGGGCGTCCCCTCGCCCACCTTGTAGATCGTTTCGACGGTGAGACCGGCGTTGCGCAACACCGCGGCCGTGCCGTCGGTGGCGATCAGCCGGAAGCCGACCTTGGCGAGCCGGCGCGCCACCTCGATCAGCGGTTGCTTGTCCTCGTCGCGCACGCTGAGGAACACCGCACCGCTCGTCGGCAGGATCGTCCCCGCGGCCATCTGTGCTTTGGCGAAAGCGGCGCCGAAGGTCGCGGCAATGCCCATCACCTCGCCCGTCGACTTCATCTCCGGTCCGAGAAGCGTGTCGACGCCGGGGAACTTGGAGAACGGGAAGACGGCTTCCTTCACCGAGATGTGCTCCGGCACGATCTCTTCGGTCAGGCCCAACTCGGCGAGCGTCTTGCCGGCCATGACTCGCGCGGCGATCTTCGCCAAGGGCTTGCCGATCGCCTTGCTGACGAAGGGAATCGTGCGCGAGGCGCGCGGGTTGACCTCGAGGATGTACGGCACGTCGTCCTTGATGGCGAACTGCACGTTCATCAGGCCGACCACGCCCAGTTCGAGCGCCAGGGCTCTGGCTTGGCGCCGGACCTCGGCGAGCACTTCGGGTGCGATCGAAATCGTCGGCAGCGAACAGGCACTGTCGCCCGAGTGCACCCCGGCGCGTTCGATGTGTTCCATGATGCCGCCGATGACGACATGGGTGCCGTCGCACACCGCGTCGACATCGAGTTCGATGGCGTCATCGAGGAACTTGTCGATCAAGATCGTGCGGTCGGGTGCCGCTTCGAGGGCCCGTTCCATGTAACGGCGCAGCGACTCTTCCTCGTAGACGATCTCCATGGCACGGCCGCCGAGGACGTAGGACGGACGCATCAGCACTGGATAGGTGATGCGTTCGGCGATCTGCACGGCCTCGAGCACGTTGCGGGCGATGCCGTTGGGCGGCTGCTTGAGTGCCAACTTGTCGAGCAGCTCGGCGAAGCGTTCACGGTCCTCGGCGCGATCGATGGCGTCGGGCGTCGTGCCGAGGATCTTGGCGCCGGCCTTTTCCAGCGGCACGGCCAGCTTGAGCGGCGTCTGTCCGCCGAACTGCACGATGATGCCGTCCGGCTTCTCGCGGTCGACGATGCTCAGCACGTCCTCGCGCGTCAGCGGCTCGAAGTAGAGTTTGTCGGAGGTGTCGTAGTCGGTGCTGACCGTCTCCGGATTGCAGTTGACCATGATGGTCTCGAACCCGTCCTCCTTGAGCGCGAAGGCGGCGTGCACGCAGCAGTAGTCGAACTCGATGCCCTGGCCGATGCGGTTGGGTCCGCCGCCGAGGATCATGATCTTCTTGCGCCCGGTGATCACCGACTCGTCTTCGCTGTCGTAGGTCGAGTAGAGGTACGGCGTATAGGCGCGAAACTCGGCACCGCAGGTATCGACCATCTTGAACGACGGCACGATGCCGGCGCCGAGGCGCTCCTGGCGAATGTCCTCCTCGCTGCGATGGGTCAACTCGGCGAGTCGCAGATCGGAGAAGCCCATTTCCTTGGCGAGCCGCAGGGTTTCGACCGGCAGCGGCAAGGGCTTCTGCGCCGCCACCTGCGGCTGTGCCGCCACGGCGCGAATCGTGTCTTCGAAGGAAATGATCTGGCGGATGTTCTCTAGGAACCAAGGATCGATCTTGGTGATGTCGAACACCTCTTCGATGCTCATTCCCTCGCGGAAGGCCTGGCCGACGAACCACAGGCGCCGGCTGTTCGGCTTGCGCAGGCGCGCCACCAACGTTTCACGGTCCTCGACCTCACGCCCGAGTCCTTTGCGATCGAAGCCGTGCGAGTCGATTTCGAGTGAGCGAATCGCCTTGTGCAGGGACTCCTTGAAGGTACGGCCGATGGCCATGACCTCGCCGACCGACTTCATCTGCGGCCCGAGGAGATCGACGGCTTCGCGGAACTTCTCGAAGGTGAAGCGCGGCACCTTGGTGACGACGTAGTCGATCGTCGGCTCGAAGGATGCGGGGGTTTCGCGGGTGATGTCGTTGCGGATTTCGTCCAGGGTGTAGCCGACGGCGAGCTTGGCGGCGATCTTGGCGATCGGGAAGCCCGTCGCCTTCGAGGCCAAGGCGGAGCTGCGCGACACGCGCGGGTTCATCTCGATGACGACGAGACGGCCGGTGTCGGGATGCACGGCGAATTGGATGTTCGAGCCGCCGGTATCGACGCCGATCTCGCGAATGATGCGCAACGACGCGTCGCGCATCAGCTGGTATTCCTTGTCGGTCAGCGTCTGCGCCGGCGCGACCGTGATGCTGTCGCCGGTATGCACGCCGAGCGGGTCGAGGTTCTCGATCGAGCAGATGATGACGACGTTGTCCTTGGTGTCGCGCATCACTTCGAGTTCGAACTCTTTCCAACCGGCGATCGATTCCTCGATCAACACTTCGCTGATCGGCGAGGCGTCGAGGCCTGCCGCAACCAGCGTCTCGAACTCTTCCTCGGTTTCGGCGAGGCTGCCGCCGGTGCCGCCGAGCGTACGCGACGGGCGAATGATCACCGGCAAGCCGATTTCGGCGCGCACGCGGCGGGCTTCCTCGATGGTGTGCACGCAGCCGCTGCGCGGCAGGTCGATACCGATCTTCTGCATCGCCTGCTTGAACAGGTCGCGATCCTCGGCCTTCTTGATCGCTGGCACCTTGGCGCCGATCAGCTCGACGCCGTAGCGTTCGAGCACGCCGTTCTCGTGCAACTCGAGAGCAGTGTTGAGTGCCGTCTGCCCGCCGACGGTCGGCAGCAAAGCGTCCGGTCGCTCGGCCTCGATGATCTTTTCGAGCATCTCGGCGTTGATCGGCTCGACGTAGGTGCGATCGGCGAAATCCGGGTCGGTCATGATCGTCGCCGGATTCGAGTTGATCAGAATGACCTTGTAGCCCTCTTGCTTGAGTGCCTTGCAGGCCTGCGTGCCGGAGTAGTCGAACTCGCAGGCCTGGCCGATGACGATCGGGCCAGAGCCGATGAGAAGGATGGAATGAATGTCGGTGCGCTTTGGCATGGCGATTGGCTATCCCTTGGTCATGTACTCGATGAAGCGATCGAACAGGTAGCTCGCGTCGCGCGGGCCAGGCGATGCTTCGGGGTGGTACTGCACCGAGAACAGCGGCAGGGTGGCGTGCGCCAAGCCCTCGGCGGTTTGGTCGTTCAGGTTGACGTGCGTCAGCTGGGCGATGCCTTCCAGCGAGGCCACGTCGACGGCGAAGCCGTGGTTCTGCGAGGTGATCTCGACCTTGCGTGTCGTCAAGTCCATCACCGGCTGGTTGCCGCCGTGATGGCCGAACTTGAGCTTGTAGGTCTTGCCGCCGAGCGCCAGTCCGAGAATCTGATGCCCGAGGCAGATGCCGAACATCGGCTTCTTGCCGATGAGCTCGCGCACGATCCCGGCGTACGGTCCGACGTCCGGGTCCCCTGGTCCGTTCGACAAGAAGATGCCGTCGGGGTTCCAGGCGAGGGCTTCGGTGGCGGGTGTCGTCGCCGGCACGACGCGCACGGCGCAGCCGACGCTGGCCAAGTTGCGCAGGATGTTGCGCTTGATGCCGAAGTCGTAGGCCAACACGCGGTACTTCGGCTTCTCCAATTGGCCGTACCCGTTGACCAGGTCCCAGTTGGTCTCGGTCCAGTCATAGGGTGCGTCGCAAGTGACCTCGCGCACCAGATCGCGGCCGACGAGGCCTGGTCGGGCCTTGGCCTTGGCGGCCAGGCTCTTCGGGTCGAGATCCTCGGTCGACAGGATCGCTTCCTGCGCCCCGTGCTCGCGCACGTGGCGCACGAGGGCGCGCGTGTCGATGCCCTGGATGCCGGGGATGCCGTGGTCGCGCAGATACGAGCCGAGGCTTTGCTTGGCGCGCCAGTTCGACGGCGTTTCCCAATACTCTTTGACGATGAAGCCCTGGACGAAAGGCTTACGCGACTCGACATCTTCCGGGTTGATGCCGGTGTTGCCGATCTCGGGGTACGTCATCGCCACCATCTGGCCGCAGTAGGATGGGTCGGTGAGGATCTCTTGGTACCCCGTCATCGAGGTGTTGAAGACGATCTCGCCGCCGACCTCGCCGCGCGCACCGAAGCTGGTGCCTTCGAAGGTGGTGCCGTCTGCCAATGTCAGAAGTGCTTTCACGATGGTTTCCTGTTGCTCGTGCGTGGAGGCCAAACGATGGTGCCGCCGACGATCGTCGTCGTCGCGCGACCGCGCAGGCGGTGGCCGCGAAACGGGGTGTTGCGCGACTTGGACTGTAGGGAGGAGAGGTCGAGTTCCCATTCGACCTCGGGATCGACGAGAGCGATGTCGGCGGGTCGACCGACGCCCAGCGTGCCGTGTTCGAGTCGCAGAATGCGCGCCGGGTTACACGTCAGCGCGGCGATGACCTTGTCGAGGGGCACGCCGTCGTCGCGCCACAGGCTCAAACTCAGCGGCAGCGCGGTTTCGAGTCCGATGATGCCGTTGTTGGCCTTGTCGAACTCGACGTCCTTCTCGTCGGCGTGGTGTGGCGCGTGGTCCGTGGCGATGGCGTCGATGGTGCCGTCGGCCAGGCCTTGGCGCACGGCGGCGACGTCGGCGGCGCTGCGCAAGGGCGGGTTCATCTTGGCGTTGGTGTTGTAGCCGTCGACCGCTTCCTCGGTGAGGGTGAAGTGGTGTGGCGCCGCTTCCGCGGTGATGCGCAAGCCGCGCGACTTGGCCTCGCGCACCAGCACCACCGCGCCTTCGGTGCTCAGGTGGGCGATGTGCAGATGGCCGTTGGTGCGCGCCAGGATGGCGATGTCGCGTGCGATCATCGCGTCTTCGGCGGCGTTCGGCATGCCGCGCAGACCCAAGCGGAGCGACGTCGCGCCTTCGTTCATCACGCCGCCCGCGCCGATGCAGGTGTCCTCTTCGTGGGCGATCACCGGCAGGTCGAACATGCCGGCGTATTCGAGCGCCCGCCGCATGAGGTTGGCGTTCATGATGGGCATGCCGTCGTCGGACACCGCGACGATGCCGGCGGAATGCATCTCGCCGATCTCGGCCAGTTCTTCGCCGGCGAGTCCTTTCGACACTGCGCCGATGGGAAACACCCTGGCCAAGCCGGCCTGCTGCGCCTTCTCGAGGATCGCTGCGGTGACGGCGGCGCTGTCGTTCACCGGCTTGGTGTTGGCCATGCACGCGACCCCGGTGAACCCGCCGGCCACGGCGGCGCGTGTGCCGCTGGCGATGGTCTCCCGGTACTCGTAGCCCGGCTCGCGCAGGTGGACGTGCATGTCGATCATGCCGGGGATCACCCACTGGCCGGTGGCGTCGATCTCCTCGGCACCCTCGGCGGCGACGCTGCCCGGCTCTCCGAGCGCGGCGATGCGACCGTCGCGCACCAGCAAGTCCTGGCGCGCGTGGATCCCGTTGGCCGGATCGATGACCAGGCCGTTGCGAATCAGAAGCATCGATTCCCTTCCCTTCACGCGCGCCGCAGCCGCGCCTCCGGCGCCACCGCTTGGCGTGCCACCTCGAGGGCCTCGTCCGCCGCGGCGCCGCGCGCCGCCAGCATGTACATCGTCGCCATGCGCACCGCGATGCCGTTGGTCACCTGGTCCATGATCACCGAGTACGGTCCGTCGGCGACGTCGCTGGCGATCTCGATGCCGCGGTTGAGCGGTCCGGGGTGCAGGATGATGACGTCCGGCTTGGCGAGGGCGAGTTTTTCCTGGTTGAGACAGAAGTAGCGCGAGTACTCTTCGATCGTCGGGAAGAAGTTGCGCCCCTGCCGCTCCATCTGCACCCGCAGCATCATGATGACGTCGACGTCGCGCAGGCCTTCGCGCATGTCGAAGAACACGTCGCCCCACATCGACGACTCGGGCGGCAGAAAGGTCGGCGGGCCGATGAGGCGCACCCGCGCCCCGAGGGCACGCAGGGCGTAGATGTTCGAGCGGGCGACGCGGCTGTGCAGGATGTCGCCGACGATGGCGACGGTCAGTCCTTCGAGCGACGGCTTCTTCTCCGAGATCGTCAGCAGGTCGATGAGCGCCTGGGTCGGATGTTCATGTTGGCCGTCGCCGGCGTTGATGATCGAGCACGAGACGCGATCGGCGAGAAAGCGTGCGGCGCCGGACGACGGGTGCCGCAGGATGATGATCTCGGGCCGCATGGCGTCGAGGTTGCGCGCCGTGTCGAGCAGCGACTCGCCCTTGGCGACGCTGCTGGCGGCGCCGGTGAGGCTGACGAAGTCGGCGCTCATGCGCTTGGCGGCGATCTCGAACGAGACACGCGTCCGCGTGCTCTCCTCGCAGAAGAAGCTGACGACCGTCTTGCCGCGCAACGTCGGCACTCGTTTGATGTTGCGCTCGGAGATTTCCTTGAAGGCGCCGGCGGTCTCGAGCAGCTGCAGCAGCTCGTCGCGCGAGCAATTCTCGAGGCCGAGCAGATGACGTCGCGGGGTGCTGGGGCTCACGATTCGTCCTCCTCGACGAGCGTGACGGCGTCACGGCCGTCGCGTTCGCGCAGCTGCACGCGTACCGAATGACGTAGCGAGGTCGGCAGGTTCTTGCCGACGAAGTCGGGGCGAATGGGAAGCTCGCGATGGCCGCGGTCGACCAGCACGACGAGTTGCACGTTGCGCGGCCGGCCGAAGTCGACGAGGGCGTCGAGGGCGGCGCGCACGGTGCGGCCGGTGAACAGCACGTCATCGACCAAGAGGATGGCGCGACCGTCGACGTCGAACGGGATGTTGGTCCCCTTGACCTGCGGCTGGCGCGCCGCCCGGTCGAGGTCGTCGCGGTAGAGGGTGATGTCGATGATCCCGAGCGGGATCCTCAAGCCTTCGATTTCGTTGATCTTCTCGCGCAAGCGTTCGGCGATGGGGACGCCTTGCGAGCGGATGCCGACGAGGGCCAGGGTGTCGGCGGCGGGGTTGGTTTCGAGGATCTCGTGCGCCATGCGGGTGAGCGCGCGATCGATCGCGTCGCCGTCCATGACGATTCGTTCCTGTCGGGCCATGTGGGCAAAAAAAGACCTCCTGCGGGAGGAGGCCTACACCTGTACCGGCGCCGCCGGGGCGAAAGGTTTCATCGAATCTCCTTTCTGGCCTCTCTGGACCAGACTTAAAGGCGATCTTGGCGTTGTGCGAACGCGAGTCGTCTAGCTCCGGGCGCCAGGGATGTCAACGAGGCGTCCGACCCGTCTGACCAGTCTGACACGTCTGACGAGTCTGACACGTCTGACAGGTCGGACACGTCTGACAGGTCGGACTCATCGGAAGTTCATGGTCAGCTCGTAGACGCCCTCCTCGAGGCGGCTCTGCAGTTGCAGGCCGGCGCGGTGGAAGACGTGCAGCATGCCGCGGTTGTCCGCCAGCACGCTGGCGGTAAAGCCGCGTAGGCCGCGGTCCTTGGCGATGCGGATGAGCTTCTGCAGCAGCAAGGTGCCGAGTCCCTTGCCCTGCCAGGGATCGCGGATGGTGAAGGCCACCTCCGCCAGGTTGGTCGCCTGGTCGAGATGGTAACGCGCCACGCCGATGATTTCCGGCTCGGTGTCATCCTGCATCGTCTCGAGGACGATGGCGACGTTCTTCTTGTAGTCGACGTCCAGGTAGTAGAGCACGTCCCGGTGCGGCATGCGTTTGCGGGCCGTCATCCAGCGCCGGTACACGGTCAGGTCGGACAAGCTGTAGAAGAAGTCGGTGATCTTCGCCTCGTCGGTGACGCGCAACGGGCGCAACAGCAGCGGCGTGCCGTCGCGCGCGGTGATCTCTTCCTCGTACTGCTTCGGGTAGTCGGCGCGTGGTTCGATCTGGTCTTGGAAGACGTAGCGCCGCTCCTTGGCGGTATTGAGCAATTCGCCGCGGAAGTCGGGGTGGGCGATCGAAATCAGCGCCAGGCTGCGCTCGCGGATCGATTTGCCCAGAAGATCGGCGATGCCGTATTCGGTCACCACGTAGCGCACGTCGCCACGCGAGGTGACGACACCGGCGCCGCTGTCGAGGGTCGGCACGATGCGGCTCAGCTTGCCGCCCATCGCCGTCGACCGCATGGCGATGATCGGCACGCCACCCGGACACATCGAGGCGCCGCGGATGAAGTCGACCTGGCCGCCGATGCCGGAGTAAAATCGGGTGCCGATCGAATCGGCACAGACCTGCCCGGTGAGATCGACCTGCAAGGCGGCGTTGATCGCCACCATCTTGTGCTGGCGGGCGATCTTGATCGGGTCGTTGACGTAGTCGGACGGGTGAAAGGTGAACACCGGATTGCGGTCGACGAAGTCGTAGACGCGCTGCGTGCCGAAGGTAAAGGACGACGTCACTTTGTTCGGGTGAATGGTCTTGTTGACGCCGGTGATGTTGCCGTTTTCGATCAGGTCGATGACGCCGTCGGAGAACATCTCCGTCCAGACGCCGAGATCCTTCTTGTGCAGCAAAGCCTGCAAGGCGGCGTCGGGGATCTGGCCGATGCCGGCCTGCAAGGTGGCGCCGTCGTCGACGAGAGAGGCGACGTAGGCACCGATCTCGCGTGCCGTGTCGTCGAGTTCTTCCCGTTCGATGGTCAGTAGCGGACGTTCGCTGCCGATCCAGTAGTCGATGCGGTCCATCGGCAAGAAACCGGCGCCATAGACGACGGGCATGTTCGGGTTGATCTCGGCGATGACGAGGTCGGCGCACTCGATGGCCGCGAGGATGATGTCGACGGCGACCCCGAGGTTGACGAAGCCGTATTTGTCCGGCGGCGAGGTCGAGATGAGGGCGACGTCGATGGGCATGCGACGGGAGCGGATCAGGTCGGGGATCTTCGACAGGAATACCGGGGTGTAATCGGCTCGCCCTTGGTGCACGGCCTCGCGCACGTTGGGGCCGATGAAGAAGGCGTTGTGGCGAAAGTTGGTCTCGTAGCGCGGCGCGACGTAGGGCGCCGGGCCGAGGGTCAGTAAGTGGACGATGTTGTTGTCGGCGAAATGGTCGGCCTCGGCGACGAGCGCCTCGACGAGCGAAACCGGCTCCGCCGCACCCGAGGCGACGAAGATGTGCTTGCCGCGCCCGATCGTCCGCACCGCCTCGGTCGCCTGCTTGCGCTTCGCCGCATACCGCTCCTGCCAGCCCATCTCGTCGCTCATCGAGTCCTCCTCCCGCACGTCTCACCTTCTATCAGCCCATCCGACCGGGTCCAACGTGGCCGCAGGAGGAGGGGCCCGCAGCGCCCTGTAGCGTCGAGTCGTACTCGGCGAGCCCGTAGCGACGCGAGGAGACGTGTCGCCGGGATTCGCGCACCGAGCTCCGAGGTGGTCTCCTACGCATCGCGGGATGATGGAGGCTGGCGCACCCAGCGATTTTCTGCAGAGCACCGGTGGTGTTAAGAAGTCTGACGATGCGCCGGGGGATTCTTGCGTCGAAGAGGTGGGCATTCGCGCGAGGCTGGCTTTGCCTGTCTGCCCTCGCCGTATTTGCCTGCTCGACACGTCCAGCGATGTCTCCGTCGACTTCTGTTTCCTCCGGAAGCAAGGCCGCGATCAACACTCTCGAGCCGATCGATTCCTACGGACGATGGACACTACGGGCCCTGCTGTGGTGGCAGGGATTCGCCGACCGTTTCGACACCCAATCCGGCATCCGGTTGTATCGCTTGCGCTACCCGACCACTTCCCCCGACGGCCGGCAGGTCCCGGCCTCCGCTCTGGTGGTGCTACCCGACATCGAGCCGCCGTACCGCGGCGTCGTCGCCTGGCAGCACGGTACTGCGTCGCTGCGCTCGCAGGCGCCGTCGACACCCGATGTGTTCAATGGTCTGCTTCCTGGCGTCGTCTTTGGCGGACATGGATATGTCGTCGTCGCGCCGGACTACCTGGGCTTCGGCGTCTCGGAGGAGCCGCATCCCTATTACCACACGCCGACCTCGGCTGAGGTCGTGGTCGATGCCCTCGTCGCGTCGCGTTCCGCACTGCAGGCGTTGGCGGTCGAATGGCCGGAGCATCTCTTCCTCGCTGGGTTTTCGCAGGGCGGACACACCTCGCTCGCAGCGGCACGCCGACTCGAAACCGAGACGGACGCCGCTCTGCGGCCCGAGGCGGTCGCCTCGGTGGCCAGTCCGATCGACCTGGCGGGAGTCGGCTTTCCCGAGTCGCTTGCGGGACGCTCACGCTTTGCGAGCTTGTACGTCGCCTGGATCGCCACCACCTATGCTCGCGTCTACGGCGAACCCATCGAATCGGTTCTGGCTCCGCCGTGGGGGCATCGGGCTCGCGATCTCTTCGACGGACGACACGATGGCGACACGATCGTCGCCGCCCTGCCCGCGCAGCCGCGCTCGATGCTCACGCCCGCGGTACTCGATGCCGTGACCGAACAAAAGCCGCATTGGTTTCTCGATCGTCTGGGCGAAAACGGTCTGCAAGATTGGGTGCCGCAGGTACCCGTTCGTCTCTACTACGGCGCGGGCGATCTCGACGTGCCGCATGCCGACATGCTCGTGTTCGCCGAGCGGGCGTGGGCCGCGGGCGCCCCGGTCGAAGCCATCGACGTCGGACCCGTGGACCACGACCGGAGCATCCTCGAAGCGGCACCGCGCATCATTCGCTGGTTCGACGAACGGGCAGCCGGCGACGAGCGCTTCAATCACACCCACGAATGATGCTAGCCCGTGCGGCCATGCAGAATGCACGAGCTTGTCTTGGACTGATGGTGGTGCTGCTGGGCGCGGCGGGTTGCGGCGATGACGATGGCGCCGGCGGCCCGCAGCCGCTGCCCGCCTTGCACGCGACCCGCGGCGCCAACCCCGGCGTTTTCGATGCCCTGGGGCGCGAGGTCATCCTGCGCGGCATCAATCTGAACGCGCTCGGCGACTATTACCAAGCCTCGCCGCAGCTGCCCGCCGTGTTCGATTTCGACCCGCTCTGGTTCAGCGACATGGCGGCGCAGGGGTTCAACGTCGTCCGCCTGATCATCAGCTGGTCGGCCCTGGAACCCGAACGGGGCAGCATCGACCGCGATTATCTCGCCCGCATTCGCACCGCCGTCGAAGCCGCCGCCGAGGCGGGCGTGTACGTCGTCCTCGACATGCACCAAGACGCCTGGGGCAAGTACATCGCCACCCCCGAGGGAACGGTCTGCCCGCCGAATAGTGAACCGGCCATCGGCTGGGACGGCGCCCCGCAGTGGGCCACCATCACCGACGGCGCCTCGACGTGCCGCAACCCCGGCTCACGTGAAAATGCCCCGGCGGTCATCGAGGCTTTCCGCAACTTTTACGCCGACCGTGACGGCATCATGGGTCGTCTCGTCGCCACTTTGGCCGAAGTGGCGCGCGAGTTTGCCGGCGATTCCAACGTCGCCGGTTACGACCTGCTCAACGAGCCCCACTACGTCGAACTGCCCCGCCCCGAAACCGCGACGCAGCTCGGCACATTCTACGGCCGCGCCATCGACGCCATTCGCGCGGCGGAACAGGAAGCCGGCGGCTTCGCCCACATCATCTTCTTCGAGCCGCTGATCCACTTTCCCGTCCCCGGATCGACGCCGCCGATCGACTTCACCGACGACACCAACATGGTCTTCGCGCCGCACACCTACGCGGAATCCTTCAATCGCGTGGCGCTGGCGCAGGTGTTCCCGATCATGCAGCGCACGGCCGAGCGCTATCAGACGACGTTTTGGGTCGGCGAGTACGGCTGGTTCGGCGATCCCGCCCAAAACCTCGAGCCGCTGCGGCGTTTTGGCCAGTTCGAGGATCGCTACGGCGTCGGCAGCACGTGGTGGCAATGGCTGCAGGCCTGCGGCGATCCGCATCATCTAAGCGGACTGGTGGCGAGTGGTATCTTCGCGCCGACGCCGGACCAGATCGGCACGCAGCAGACGCAGTATCACTTCATCTACTGCCCCGAGGGAACCTACAGCGAGCCGATCCCCGAGTTTCGTCTGATCCTGGCGCGCCCCCGCCCGTTGGCTGCACCGGGAAGAATCGTCAAGGTCGAGAGCGACGCCGAAGCCGGCACCATGCTCTTGGAGGGCGACGGCAGCGGCGCCGCACCGGGTGCGCCACTCAGCATCTGGGCGCCGGCACGCGACCTGGCGGTACCGCAACTGAGCGGCACCGGAGTGGGCGCGGTCGAGGTCACCCCCGTCGCCGGCGGCTTCCGCGTCGAGGCCCAAGTCAGCGGCAACTATGTCATCGAACTGTCCTACCGCTGAAGTCGCAGGCGGTGCCGTACGGGAGAGCCTGCAAGCGCCGTCTACGCGTGCGTGGACCCCGTTGCAGGGTCTGCAAGCGGGTGCTGCACGTGCATGCCCCCCCTCTGCAGGGTCTGCAACGGGTTGCTGCACGCATCTGAACCCCTTTACAGGGTCTGCAGCGGGGTCCGTAACCGCGCCAACCCTGGGCGACGACCCTGGATTCCAGGCAGCAATCGCGCGACGAGCCGTTGGTAGCGCCAAACGCGAATCGATCACGACCGCAGGGATGGCGCCATGAGCACGGTTGACGCGGTCGATAGACGTACCGTCCGCCTGCCGCGGGAACGGGGAGATTTCGCACGGAGCGCGCTCGTTCGCGCAAAATTCCTCGTTGACGCAAATTCCCGCAGCGTCCTATGTTCGGCTCGAAGCGGTTTCGTTCACGCGGTGGCAGCGTCCAAGCGCCAGAGCACGTGAGCGGGCGGGCGCGGGCGTTACGGGGGAAGCAGCGGTTCTGGGTTCGAGTGACTCGCATACGGGAGGATTCCCGTGCGGGCAAGCCCGCCCGGCAGCACGCTCGGACGATTCGGGTGCTCGAGACAAGGGGGATTTCAATCATGAGCATCGTGCAGCGATGGTTCGCCTTTTTGCCGCTATTATTCGCGGTCGGATTCACCTTTGCTGGCCGCGCCACGGCGGTATGTGTCCCGGCTCCACCCGGACTGACGGCCTGGTGGACGGGCGACGGAATCACCAACGACGTCTACAACGGCTTCGACGCAAGCCTGGTGAACGGAGCGTCGTACGCGCCGGGACTCGTCGGGCAGGCCTTCGTCTTCGACGGCATCGACGACTTCGTCAGCGCGCCGCACAGCCCGGCGCTCAACTTCGGGATCGACGACTTCACCGTCGTCTTCTGGGTCAACGCCGATGTCATTTCAACTTCACATGTCGTACTCACCAAGGCGACTTACGATGAGGCGTTACAGCCAGCACCCTTGCGCGGGTGGGCGGTCTACTTGCGACCGTTCGGGGAACTCGTCGACATTCAGCTCTCGGATGCCGTCGCCGTTCAATACGCAGGAAGCCCCGTCAACAGCATCGACGCGAACGCCTGGTTTCATGTCGCGATACGTCGCCAAGCGGGGAACTATTTTTCGACCTTTGTGAACGGGGTTCTCCTCGCTGCGGGCGAAACCGAGCTGATCACGGACGTCGACAACCAAGGTCCCGTGGTCATCGGCGCCTTTCTCAGCAACCAAGGATATTTCAAGGGCAGAGTCGACGAGGTGCAGATCTTCGCCGGTCGCGCCCTGAGCGACGCCGAGATCATCGCCATCCATGCGGCCGGTAGTGACGGCATTTGCGCCATCGTTCCCGCCTGCGGCAACGACCGCCAGGAGATCGGCGAAGAGTGCGACGACGGCAATGCGACCGCCGGCGATGGCTGCGAGCCGGATTGCACCTTGAGCTGCGGCAACGGGGTCGTCACCTCGGTCGAGGAATGTGACGATGGCAATCTTACGAATGGCGACGGTTGCGACTCCGACTGCAGCGTCACCGCCTGCGGCAACGGAATCATCACGGTGGAAACCGGCGAGGCCTGCGACGACGGCAATCTCCTCAGCGGCGACGGCTGCGATGCGAATTGTACGGTTACGGCCTGCGGCAACGGCTTTACATCGCGGTCGACGGGCGAAAAATGCGACGACGGCAACCTGACGGACGGCGACGGATGTGAAGCCAACTGCACGACGACGCCGCTCGACGTCGTCGTGCCTCCGGGCGGAACCGCAACGACCGACCCCAACGATGTCGGCGCGACACCGCAGTACCCGAAACAGCTCAGCATCGAGACCGCAACCGGGGGCCAGGTGACCATCGAGGATGTCACCGATACCGTAGTCCTCGACGGTATTCAGTTCCTCGGAATTGCCGTGCAGATCGAAGCGCCCGCGGAATCAAGTGCGGCACCGCTCGTCATCACCTTGACGATCGACGCCTCCGCCATCCCCGCCGGGATCGATACGGGCCAGATTCAAGCGCTGCGCGACCGTGTTCCGCTGCTCGATTGCGATGCACCTTCGACCGCCGAGCCCGATCCATGCCTGGAAAGCCTTTCCGTGATCGCAGGTGGAGACGTACGGCTCGTCATGCTCACTTCGCATGCGAGCCTCTGGCAGGTGGGAGTGCGCGGCTTGCTCAAGAACGAGTTGAAGTGCGTCAGCGCGATGAACGGCGCCGGCCTCAAGGTCACCAAGGCAATGGCCAAGTCGGCCGCAACGTGTCTGAAGCAAGCCCACGCCGGCGAGACCGCCGATCCGCAAGCGTGCTTTCTGGCGGATGGCAGCGGCAAGTTGAACGCCGCCCTGCTCAAGACCCTGGCCTCGGACACCAGTAAGTGCCCGTCGGGTGCACCGTTTGGGTACGGCGGCGGCTCGACCGTCAATGTGGCGGCACAAGCCGCGGCCACGGCCGTCGTCGGCGACGTCTTGGGTCCGGATCTGACCGCAGCGACAGCGGTCGCGGGCGGTGAAGCCGGCGAGGCATGCCAAAGTTCGATGCTCAAGTTGGCGCACAAGCTTTTCGATACGCGCAACAAGCTATTTCTCGCTTGTGCCAAAGGCTCACTCACGGGAAAGACTCAGCTCGCCGTGTCGGGGCCGCAATTGGCCGCGTGCTTCGACGAGGTGGAAGCGGACGGCAAGGGCAAGCTTGCGAAGTTGGTGTCCAAGATGAAGGACGCCTTGGCTTCCACGTGCGCGGACGTCGACGTGTCGACGGTGTTGCCCGGAACCTGCTTCGATGGCTTCCGCGCCGCCACCTGCCTCGACGAGCGCAGCAAGTGTCGCATGTGCCAGCTGTTCGACGGGATGGACGCGCTCGGGTTCGACTGCGATTCGTTCGACGACGGCGAATCGAACCAAAGCTGTCCCTGACGGAACTCTGCGCTGCGCGTGTTCCGTGGATCCTGCGGCAACCACGGAACACGCGCAGGACAGGAAGACGCGACGATCCTATCCGAGCGACCGCGCCGGTTGGCCTGCGTTCAGTTCTTCGGCCACGCCTGGCTCCCGCTGCCGGGCTGACTGGCGCGGCTCAGGTCGAGGCGGAACACCAGGTCTTCCACGTCACCGGTCGAGCCCAAGGCCCTTAGCACCGACTCGCGTTCGTAGGCGTAGACGATCAGCGCGGCGCTGCCGGCGAGTTCGAGGCTCGCGGCGCCGGACGCGGCAAGCGTGAAACTCGCCTGCCGCAACAGGGCCGGCCCCAGCGGCTCGCCCTCGGGAATGGCCGTGTACAGGTTGCCGGCCGACAGCGTCAGCCGCACCTCGCCGCGGGTGCCGTCCCCCGCGACCAACGCCCCGCTGCCTCCGGCCGCGAGCCCCAACTGAACGCCCGCCTGCTCGGCCAAGCCCGGGTTCTGCTCGCTCATCTCTTGCCAACTCGCCATCGATCGTTCTCCCTTCGCGACTCGGGCCGTGAAAGACCACGAAGCGGCGCCGCTTACAACGCCCCCGCCGACGCGATGGTTGCGTCACGCCCGAGATTCGGCGAAGGGGATGCCATCTCGACGCAGGAGACCAGCCCATGGCCGAAGAGCAAGGTCCAATCGGAAACCTCTACCCGTACGCACAGCGTTTCGGGGTCAACGACCGCCTCCCCGCCCAAGGGCGGTCGCGCGCCGACATCCTCGCCGAACTCGAAGCGATGTCGCGCCAGGAAGACGATTTCTGGCAAACGGGGCGCTGCTCCGGAACCATGTACTGCGGCGACTCCGAGCACTACGAGTTCCTCAACCAAGCCTTCGCCCGCTTCTCCCACGTCAACGCCTTGCAGCGCGACATGTGCCCGAGCGCCACGCGCTTCGAGGGCGAAATCGTCGCCATGACCCTCGACATGATGCACGGCGACGCCGTCGCCTCGCACCATCCCGACGAAACGGCCTGCGGCGCCGTCACCTCGGGCGGCACCGAGTCGATCCTCACCGGCGTGTTGGTGCACCGCGAATGGGCCCGCGACAAACGCGGCATCGACCGGCCGCAAATGATCCTGCCCGACACCGCGCACCCGGCCTTCGAGAAAGCGGCGCACCTGTTCGAGGTCGAGGTCATCGCCGCGCCGACCGATCCCACCAGCACCCTCGTCGATCTCGACTTCGTGCGCGATCACGTCGGCCCGCGTACCGCGCTCATCGTCGGTTCGGCGGGAAATTATCCGTACGGCACGATCGATCCGATCGCCGACCTCTCGGACATCGCTTTGCAACACGGCTGCGGCTTGCACGTCGACGGCTGCCTCGGCGGCTTCATCCTGCCCTGGGGCGAACAACTCGGGTACGACATTCCGCCGTTCGACTTCCGCGTCCCCGGCGTCACGAGCTTGTCGGCCGATACTCACAAGTACGGCTACGGACTGAAGGGCACGTCCGTCGTCTTGTTCCGCAATCTCGAGCTACGGCGCTACGCGTATTTCCTCAGCCAGAACTGGAAAGGCGGCAAGTACTTCTCGCCCGGCCTCGCCGGCAGCCGCTCGGGCGGCCTGCTCGCGGCCACCTGGGCGTCGATGGTCAGTCTCGGGCGCGAGGGCTACTTGCGCTACGCCAAGGCGATCTTCGAAACGTCCTTCGCCATGCAGGACGCCGTGCGCCGCCACCCCGAGCTGCGCATTCTCGGCAAGCCGACCTTCTGCTTCTCGTTCCACTCGCCCGAGTTCGACATCTACCACTTGAACGACTTCATGAAGCAGCGCGGCTGGCGCTTCAACGGGCAGCAACACCCCAACGCCATCCACATGTGCGTGACGCGGCCGCAGACGCAGCCGGGCGTCGTCGAGCGTTTTGCCGGCGACCTCGCCGACGCCGTCGCGTACGCCAAGGCGCCGAGCCGCCCGGCACCCGCCACCGGAGCGGTCTACGGCACAATTCCAAAGGACATGCCCGAGCTGCAGAAGATGGTTACCGACTTCATGGTCGGCTTCCTCGACGCTTCACAGTCCGTGCCACGTAGCAAGGGGTGAAGGGCGGTCAATCCCCGTAGCCGAGCGCGCGTAGCCGTTCGAGCTGCGCGGCGTCGGGCGTCGGCGGCGGCATGCTGCCGGTGTAGGTGGCACCGGCGCGGGCAAAGGCGCGCAGCGACTTCTCGAGGTGCTGAAAGTCGGGGTCCTGCGCCAGCTCGACGTACACGTCGTCGCCTTCGTTCGGATCGCTGGCGAGCCGGTAGCCCCGGCTTTGGCGGGTCCCCTGCGCATCGCGTTCGACGATGAGCTTGTGGCGGTTGCTGCGCACGGACTTGCTGCGGAGGTTCTGCGCCCAAGTTCCTTCCAGCGGTCCCAATTCGGCGAACAACAGCTGTTGCGCGATCTCCCCGCTGGCGCTCGCTTCGAGGGTCGACAGCAGCGACCGCAACGATCGCCCCTGCATCGACGCGGGGGGATCGACGCCGGCGAAATCGAGTATCGTCGGGGCGATGTCGAGCAAGCTCACCATCACCGACTTCTGCTGCTCGGAGGCGATCTTCGACGGCAGCGAAAGCAGCAACGGTACGTGCAGGTACTCGTCGTGCAGGTTGAGTCCCGTCGCCGCGGCACCTCGCTCACCGAGGCTGTACCCGTGTTCGGCGGTGACGACCAAGAGGGTGTCACCCCAGCGGCCCAGGCGCACGAGAGCGTCACACAACAAGCCGATCTGATCGTCGACCATGCGAACCTCGGCGTCGTAGAGCAGACGTTCCGCCGCCGTTCCGTGCGTCGGTGGCGCGTCGAGAGGCGGCAGCGTCGCTTCACTGCCCGCGACGACGCGGACGTACGCCTCGGGCGCGGTGAAGGGTGCGCCTAGGTCCAACAGTTGCAGCAACAAGAAGGTCGGCGCGTCATTGAGCCCGCGTTGCGTCTGAAACTCGTGCCATTCGAGCCACAGCGTGGCGTTTTGGATCTGCGTCGCCGCCGTCGCCGTGGTCGCGTGGAAGGTGTCGAAGCCCCGTTCCCATCCCAAGCGGGGCGCGAAGCGCGGATCCGCCAGTAGCGCCGCCGTACGGTAGCCTCCCGTCTTGAGCAGAGTCGCCAGGGTGGTTTCCGACGCCGCGAGGCGCGCACCACGCCGGCCCTCGTAGGTTTCGACTTTGTGGAACGAAGGGTACAGCGACGTCAGCAGGGAGACCAGACTCGGCGGGCTCCACGGTGCTACCGCCAACGCCTTTTCGAACGAAGCTCCCTCGCGGGCGAGGCGTTGCAGTCGCGGTGCCGCGGCGCGCTCGGCGGCGTCGCCGCCGACGCGATCGCCGCGGAGACCGGGCACACTGAGCACCAGGACATTCGGTCGCGTTCGTGCGGTCGTCGCCGGCTCGATCGTCTTGCCCTCCCGCTTCAACAAGACGAAGGCGAGGGAAGCCGAGGCGACCGGGCTGGCGCTGAACAGATGCTTCAGCGGCGCCACCGAGGTGAGGTCGAGAATCTCCTGGGTCGGCAACTTGTCGGGGTTGGTGACGAGGTCATGAATGACCTGAAAGCGGTTCCACTCGGGCGCCACCACCAAGTTCAGGAGGGGATGGTTCTGGTCCAATACGAGGTCCGCCGCCCGCACCGGCGCTGCGATGGCTGCCAGCAAAGCAAAGGACCACGCCCCAAGGGTTGCAAGACGTTGCGGCTTCCACATGCCGCCATCCTTTGGCCGGCATGCCCAGCGAGTGCAAGCCCGTGGACTCATGGCGGCCCGTCGCGGACGCTCGCGCAGATCGTCGCCGACGGCTGGGCCGGGTCCGCTACGTGCGGCCGAATCGTATATGCGCCGACGGATGCCGGGACGATGAAAGTTTCGGCGTAATGCACCACGAAGGGCTCGAAGCCCCCACCTTCCGACTCGACGACCGCCGCCTCGCCGGCCACCAGGTTGAGCACGTGCAGGGTGCCGCCGGTGGCGTGCGGAACCGACCGGGTGAACCAGTGCCGCACCGTCTCGAGCGGCTCATCGGCATGCAGTCCGGTGCGTTCGCCGCGCCAGCCGTCGCCCTGGGCCAACGGGGTGATCCGATTGACCAAGTGGCGGCGGGCGTACGCGGCGTCGCGCTCGAATCGTAGGTTGGCTAGGCCGTGGTCGAGGTGCAGCGGGCGCGGGCGCCCGTCGAGTCCGGGGCGGTCCCAATCGTGCAATTTGAAGGTGAAGAGATACGGCGTGGCGCTGATCTCCAGCACCAGACAGCCGGCGCCGGAACCGTGCACGGTCCCGGCTGGGATGAGAAAGTGGTCATGCGGCCTTGCCGGGTGGCGTGCCACCAGCGGTATCAGCCGCCGCGAACTGCCGCCGTGGCGCGCCGGCTCGAGGGCGTCGCGCACGGCCGCGGCGCTGACGCCATCGCGCCAGCCGAGATGCACGTAGGCGTCGGGCGTCGCATCCAGGATGTAGTACGACTCGTCCTGGGTGTAGCTGAAGCCGAAGTGCTGCCGCATGTAGGCGCGGCTGGGGTGGACTTGCAGCGACAGCGGTCCGCCGCCGACGGTGTCGAGAAAATCGAAACGGATCGGAAACTCGACGCCGAAGGTCCGCAGGATCGTTTCGCCCAGCAGCGCTTGCGGTTGACGATGGACGAGATCGAGTGCCGGCAACTCGATGGCTTCCGCACCGAATCCGAGCAGAATCGAGTTCTCCTCCGGCACGCAATCGAAACACCAACCGTAGTTGGGCATGTCGCGTGGCAAGTCGCAGACGTCCTTCATCCACTGCCCGCCCCACGGAGCGGGATCGAACAGGGGCACCATGCGGAACGGTTGATGCGCCGCCTGGCGCAACAGGGAGTCCACCGCTGCCGCCGGCACCATCTTCGGCCGGTCGTGTTCCAGCGTATCGAGGAACGCGTCGATCCGATCCCAGATCCGCCACTTGTGACGATCGGCCAAAGGCCAGTCGACGAAGAAGCCGCGCTTGTAGCGCGCCGCCGCCGAAGCTTGCCCGCCGACGCCGCCCAGATTCGCCACCACGCCGCGACGCTGCCGCTGTTGGATCTCCCAGCGCGGCATGTCGGCGTAGACGAGTCGGTCGCCTGGGCTGACGAGACTGGCACCGACTCCGAAGACCAGTACGGGTCCGCTCCCGAGGCGACGTCGCAGATCATCGAGGCGCTGCGCGTCGAAACACTCCAGCAAGTCGCGCTCGGTACGGCGTCCGAACACCGGATCGTCGCTCATGTCGGGGGCGAACAGGCTCTCCAGTGCGGCGACCGGCTTGAAGGCCCAATCGGTCTCGAGCAACACCTCGACGCCGAGGGCGCGCGCCAACTCTGCCCCGACACGCGGATCGACGCCTGGGTAGGTTTCGCACACCACCACCCGTGGGTTGCTGCGTCGCAGTTCCGCTGCGATCGCCTGCCAGCCGATGCGGCAATCGTCGGGCGATCCGTGGGCCGCGATCGGCCGTTTGTCGTAGGTCGATCGCCGCATGTCAGTCCGCGCGTCGCAAGCCGCGACTCAACCGAGCCAGGCCGACCAAGGCCGCGGCATCGCCCATTTCCGCCAGTGCCAGCTCGACGCCATAGCCGGACCAAAGTTGGGGCGCGATGGCTTCGATGAGTCCCGGGAAAACCGGGTTGTCGCGTGTCATCGGTCCGCCCCCGAGGACGATCCGCTGCGGTGTGTGTGCGTGCGCCAGCGCTACCAGGGCTCGCGCCAGCGTAAGGCGATACGCGTCGACCGCCGCTGCGGCCGATGCGTCGCCGGCTGCATGGGCGCGGTACAGCGCCTCGATGCTGTCGTGACCGGAGCCCGCCGCACGCGCCAGATCGAGCAGGCGAACCGCGGCGCAGCCGGCTTCGATCGTGCCTTCGCGGCCGCTGGTGTCGCGACCATCACCGCTGAGTCCGATGGGAATCTGGCCGCCGAGGATGCCGCCTCCCCATGGGCCGCCACCCAGCGGCTGACCCTGCTCGACGACACAGACCCCGACACCCGTGCCGATCGTGACGACCACGACGCGCGAGGCGCCCCGCCCTGCTCCCTCGGTCGCCTCGCCGACACCGTAGGCGATCGCGTCGTTGCACACCCGCACCGGACGCTCCCACGTCTCGCCCAGCCGCTCGCCCAAGTCGATGCCGACGCTGCCTGCCAGCTTGCCGGGCAGCGAGATGATCCTGCCGTGCTCGACGATCCCGGGGACACAGAGCCCGACCGCATCGAACGCGTGAGAAGCCGCCAGTCGCAGGCCGGTTTCGAGGAGGACTTGCCAGGCTCCGGCGAAGTCGGGTGGCACGGCGCGGGTGTCACGATCGACCACCGCACCGCCGACGACGATGCCGGCCTTCAGACGCGTGCCGCCGAGATCGAACGCCAGAACACCACTCGCCGTCGCCGCCATGCCGTCACTCCCTTTGCAGCCGTACACCGTGCCGATCGACGGTGTAGCGTTGGCCCTGAAAGGCAAGCTGGGAAAGGCGGGCCTCGCGGTCGAAGGCGGTGACCAACGGACGTGCCGTGAGAGCGCCGTCGACGGGGGCGCGCACGCCGAAGATCCCTTCGATGAGGAAGCGCACCCACGCCGCGCCGGCAGCACAGGCCCAATCGGTGAGGAAGGGAAAATCGGAAGGCGCTTTGCGCGCGGCACCGTGCACCGGGGGCACCACCGTCTCGGCGAAGTACGCCTGGGCCACCGGTCCTTGCGCCGCGGTGCGGGCAACCCCGGGAAGCCAGTCGACCAACAGATCCGGCCGTCCGATCCGACAAAGTCCCGTGGCCATCTCCGCCGGCCAGGCACCGAAGGCTCCGGCCCACTGATGGTCCGGGCGGCTGTCGTAGACGGCTTCGGGGTCACTCGGCGCCAGGGCGTGCATCCAGGTCGGCGTGCGCAATTCGTCGACGAAGAACCGCGCCATCGCGTCACGCTGATCGGGGCTCAGATCCTCGGCGACCGACGTGAACAACAAGGCCGCATCGAGGCAATGGCGCACGGGATGCAGGCTGCCGTCGGCGTCGCGTGCGTTCCAATAGCCGCGACCCGGGACGTACAGTGCCTGCATGGCCTTCAGGCAACGGGGCACCTCGGCGCGCAGCGACGCGGCTTCGGCGTGGCGACCCAACGCCGTCAACAGCGCCGCGCCATGTCGCAGGTCGGCCACATGGGCTGCTTGTAGGCCGGCGACACCATGTGTGTAGGTCCGCACGCACTCCAACAGGTTGCCCAAAGCGCCGAAGTCGGCCAGCCCGCTCGGGTCGCGCCGGGCGCGGACGGCTTGTAGGTATTCGCCGACCGCGTCCATGACCGTGCGCGGTGTACCGTCCGGGGCGGC
This sequence comes from uncultured Binatia bacterium (SeqCode), assembly GCA_964524885.1. Taxonomy (GTDB): domain Bacteria; phylum Desulfobacterota; class Binatia; order HRBIN30; family HRBIN30; genus CALJUJ01. Next base: position 10,662 of record CAZGEJ010000001.1, on the reverse strand, counting down.
GACGCCGTGGTCGAGCCAGGCACGATCGCCGCTCCAGCGCACGAGATCATGCACCATCGAGCACATCGCGTGGTCGTTGATGGCGTACCAGGTGCCGACGCCGCGCCCGGTGAGCCAATCGGTCGCCATGATCTCGTGGATGTCCCAGGTCATCCAATGCTCGAGCGTCCGGCGCATCACCAGCGGGTCGAGTAGGGCATGCCCGATCGAGCCGAGGTGGTAGTCCCACAGCCACGTGAGGGTCGGCCAATAGCGCGGCATGAGGGTGGTGTAGACCCGCCCGATCGGCGCATGCGGCAGCTCACGCTTGAAGTAGAGGAGGCCGAGGAGACCTTGATGGTACAAGCGGCGGAGCGTCTCGGAGCTGGTCTCGAGCGTCGGCAGGAAGCCCGAGAAGCGGTCGTTCCCCGGCGTGAAGGCCGCTTCGAGCTCGGCATTCCAATCGTCGGTTGCGGCGTGAAACACCGCCTCGGGATCGCGCGTCACCACTTCCCAAGTCGCCGCCGCCGCCGCCGCGGTGCTCTCGACGAGGGCCACGAAGTACGTGCGCCACGTCGCGCCGGCGCCGACTTCGCGCCTGAAGCCGAGGGCCGACGGCGTCACGTCGTCGGCCCTCGGCAGCGTACCTTGTAGGCAGACGGCAGCGCTGTGGCGGGCTTCGAAGAGAACCGCACCGTGCTGCAAGTCGAGGGAGCACCGATTATCCCCCTCCGCCGGCGCGATCGCGGCGTCCCAACGCGATTGGTTGCTGGTGACCGTGGCCTTGACGCCGAAACGCAGACGCAAGGTGCGCGGTGTGCTGCGCAGGTTGCGCACCTCGAGACGCACGAGGCAGGCCCGTCGACCAACCGCCAGCACGGTCGTCGAGCGCAACTGCCAGTCGTCGACGTCGGCCTCGCGCTCGATGCGGTCGGGTCGCCAACGATAGACGAGCGGAACGCCGAGGGCGGTGAAGAAGCGGTCGTTGAAGAAGAGCGAGCCGGTCTGCGAATCGGCCCACGACAACGGCGGAAAGGCGTCTGAGGTGCCGAAAGGCGGAAAATTGAGCGAGCGAATGCCGGTGACGTCGATGCCCGCTTGCACCGACCCGAGGAAGTTGGTGAGCGCCGGCGGGTTGAATAGCTCGCCGTAGCGGTACTCGAGCGCGGCACTGGCGAGGTCTTCGACACGCGGGATCATCGTCGCACTCCGCCGATGGGGCGAGGGTCGGGCGCTTGCGGGGCGCAGGGGCTTGGCGGCATCGCATGGCTCCACGGCGCTCGCTTCAGCTTCGGCGCCGTCGCGACAATCCGCGAACCAAGCGAAGAGCGCAACCGTCCACGGGCTGGCGACTTGAGGCTCACGGCGGCCTGTGCGACGGTCTCGCCTCGAGATGATCGAAGCCACCGACCTCTCCGCCCTTCTGACCCACCTCGCCGCTCGCTACGAGGCGAGGATGGCGCTGCTCGACGAACAGCGAAGCGTCGATTTTCGGGCACTCGATGCGGCCGCCAGCCGTTGGGCCGTGAAGTTGCGGCGCATGGGGTGTGGCACGGGATCACGCATCGGACTGCTGGCGGCCAACCGTGTGGACTGGCTCGAAATCGCCTTCGGTGTCTGGCGCGCCGGGGCCACGCTGGTGCCGCTGTCGACGTTCGGTACGGAACGCGAGTTGGCCGAGCTGGTGGCGCACGCCGAGATGGATCGGCTGATCGTCGGACCCAACCCGGGTTCGCGTGATCTGCTGCGAACGGTGGTCGATGGCGGCGCCCCGATCGATCGCCGGCGCATCATCGCCCTCGGGGATGGTTCGCTTCCCGACGGGGTACGACGAGCGGACGACGACGTCATGGCCGATCCGTCGGCGGCCGTCGTCAAGATCGATCCGGAGCAGGCGGCTTGTTTGTTGTACACCTCGGGGACGACGGGACGCGCCAAGGGCGTGCTGTTGTCGCACCGAGCGATCCTGGCGACGGTGGGTCCGACGGCGGAACGATCGGGGCTGAGCGACAGCGACGTGATGCTGTCGACCTTGCCCTTGTTTTGGGTGGCGGGCCTGGTGATCCGCGCCCTGCCGACGCTGGCGTGCGGCTCGGCGCTGGCCTTGCTGGAGAGCTTCAGCCCGGCGAGCGCCTTGGCGGCCTTGCGCCGCTGGCAGCCGACCGCCTTGCACCTGCGTCCGCCGCAGGTCGGGCAAATTCTCGCGGCGCCTGAGTTCAGCCCCGAGCTGTTGGGGCGCGTGCGCCGGGGCAACGGACGGACGGCGTGGTATGCCGGCGCGCTGCCGGCCGAGGCGCGCCTGATCACGGGGTACGGCATGACCGAAATGGCGGGCTACGTGACCGCCTTGGACTGGCGCGATGGCGAGGATGCGCGGCGCGACGGCATCGGGCATCCGCTGCCGGGGGTCGAACTGCGGATCGTCGATGACGCGGGCCAGCCGGTCGCGCCCGGCCTGGTAGGGCATGTCCAGGTGCGCGGGCCCGGGATGTTCAGCGGCTACTTCAAAGAGGAAGCCGCACCGGGGCGAGACACAGCGAGGCGACCCGAGGCTTGGTTCGATACCGGCGACCTCGGCAGCATCGATGCTGCCGGCGCGTTTCGCTTCGTCGGGCGCGACAAGGACTTGCTACGGGTCAAGGGGATCAACGTCTCGCCGGTGGAAGTCGAGACGGTGTTGGCGACGCACCCCGGCGTGGAGGCGGTGTACGTGGTCGGCATCGCAGCCGCGGCGGGCGAGCAAGACGTCGTGGCGGTGGTGGTGCCGCGTGATGCGGCGCGGCCGCCTGGGGAAGAGGAGCTGCGGACGATCGCGACCCGCGAGCTGTCGGCCTACAAGCGGCCGCGGCATTACCTGATCTTCGACCGCGCCGAAATACCTCTCGGCGGCACATCGAAGCCGCAGCGCGACCCGTTGAGCCGCATGGCCGAGGAGCGCTTGCGGCAGGCGGCGAGGCTGGCCGACGATCGGCGAAGAGGCTAGTCTCGCGGGCCATGAGCGACTCGCTTCCACGTATCGGCACGCGTCCCATCGTCGAGGTGGCGAACGACCTCGACCTCACCCCCGACGATCTCTACTGCTACGGCGACGAGATCGCCAAAGTCCGGCTCGACGCCTTGGAACGACCGCGATCGCGCGCGAGTGAGCCACGCTTGATCTTGGTGTCGGCGATCACGCCGACGCCGGCCGGCGAAGGCAAGACGACCACCAGCATCGGTTTGGCGGACGGCATGCGCCGGCTGGGGCAGTCCGTGTGTCTGGCGTTGCGCGAGCCGTCGCTCGGGCCGTGTCTCGGGATGAAAGGCGGCGCCACCGGCGGTGGAGCGAGTCGGGTGACGCCGACGGATCGCATCAACCTGCACTTCACGGGCGACTTTCACGCCATCACCTCGGCCCACAACCTCTTGGCCGCGGTCGTCGACAACCACGTCTACTTCGGCAACGAGCTCGGGCTCGATCCGCGCCGCGTCGTCTGGCGCCGCGTCATCGACATGAACGACCGCGCCCTGCGCAGCATCATCGTCGGTCTGGGCGGCCCGCAGCAGGGGGTGCCGCGGGAGACCGGCTTCGACATCACCGCGGCGTCGGAAATCATGGCGATGTTCTGCCTGGCGCAGGGTGTCGAAGATTTGCGGGCGCGTCTCGAGCGGACGCTGGTCGGCTTTCGCTACGACGGCACCCCGGTGACGGCGGGGCAGCTGCGGGTGGTGGGCGCCATGCTGGCGCTGCTCGCCGATGCACTGCGACCCAACCTCGTGCAGACGGCGGAGGGGACACCGGCGTTCGTGCACGGCGGTCCGTTCGGCAACATCGCCCACGGCTGCAACAGCGTCGTGGCGACGCGCATGGCGCTACGCGGCGCGGATTGGGCGGTGACCGAGGCGGGATTCGGCTTCGACCTTGGGGCGGAGAAGTTTTTCGACATCAAGTGCACCTCGGCCGGCTTGGATACGGCGGCCGTCGTCTTGGTGGCGACGGTGCGGGCGCTCAAGATGCACGGCGGCACGGCCCTCGCCGATCTCGGCAAGCCCGACCCGAAGGCGGTCGAGCGCGGCCTGCCGAATCTCGACAAGCACATCGAGAACATCTGCAGCTTCGGCGAGTCGCCGGTGATCGCCCTCAACCGCTTCGCCGACGACAGCGACGACGAGGTGGCGGTGGTGGCCAGCCATTGTCGCTCCCTCGGCCTGCCCTACGCGACGAGCGATCACTTCGCGCGTGGCGGCGCCGGAGCGCTGGAGCTGGCGCGGGTCGTGATGCAGCACGCCGAGCCGCGGCGCCAGCGATTTCGTCCGCTCTACCATTGGAGCCAGAGTGTGGCGGAGAAGATCGAGGCGGTGGCGCAGAAGATGTACGGCGCCCGCTCGGTGGTCTTCACCAAGCAGGCGGAACGCGAGCTGAACGAGTTGACGCGCCTCGGTTACGCCGGTCTGCCGGTGTGCATCGCCAAAACGCAGAATTCGCTATCGGACGATCCGAAGCTGCGCGGCCGGCCGAGCGGCTTCGACGTCACTGTGCGCAGCATTCAGGTCAACGCCGGTGCGGGCTTTCTGGTGGTGTTGACGGGCGACATCCTGCGCATGCCGGGATTGCCGCGGACGCCGCGGGCCGAGGTGATCGACGTGGTCGACGGCGCGATACAGAATTTGCGCTGAGCCAGACAGGGGGCAGCAGCGCGGGTTGCGTGGTGCAACCCGCGCCGCTGCCCTGCCCTCACGCCGCTTCGCCCGCGAGCCAGGCCGCCGTGTCCGCCGGCAGGTCGGGCAAACGCTCCAGGAAGTCCTCGACCGTCTCGCCGATGATCGGCTTGCCGAAGTTGGCGCTGAGAAAATCGTGAAAGTGGTTGGCGACGCGTTCGGAGAGCAGACCGCAGCGTCGCAGGGTCGGGATGACGAAGCCCTGCACCGCACCAAAACGGCGGGGCTTGCCGGCCATCAGGGTTTCGCGCTCGGCGAAGGCACACTGAAACAGGGCCGCGGCGTCGACGCCGCACGATTCGAAGATCTGCATGACCTCGTTGACGAGCGAGTGTTGCTGGCGCTGATCGACGAGGGTGCGCGCCGCCTCGAGGGCGAAATCCTCGAGTTCGCGCCGCTTGGCATCCGACAGTTCGGGCACGCAGCGTTCGATGTACTGAACGCCGTAGCCGTGGTGCCGCGCCTCGTCGCGCGCGACGTAGGTGAGCAGATCGCGCAGCAACGGCTCTTGGGTCAGGTTGCGCATCTCGCGAAAACTGTGCAGCGCCAGCCCCTCGACGACGATCTGCATGCCGACGAGCTTATGCAGCCAGTCTTCGGTTTGTAGAGTGGCGTCGAGGATGCGCTTGACCGGCTCGGAGATGGGGCGCACCTCGTCGAGCTTGTCGATGTACTTCGCGAAGACCTCGACGTGACGGGCTTCGTCCATCGTTTGGGTCGCGGCGTAGAACTTGGCGTCGGTGTGGGGCACCGCATTGACCAATTGGGCGGCGACCATCAGGGCGCCCTGCTCGCCGTGGAGGAAATTGCTCAAGCGGAAGCCGGCCATGCGGCGGACGAGTTCCCACTGCGTCTCCTCGGGGAGGGCCTTCCAGTAGGAGGTTTGTTCGAGCGGCAGACCGAGGCCGAGGGGGGTGGTGGCGAATTTCTCGAGGTCGATGGGGCGGTCCCAGTCGAGATCGCGCTCGGCGACCCACTGGAGTTGAGTCGCCTTGTGGTAGAGCTCGCGCAATTCCTCCACGTCGGGGTCGTAGTTCCACTGGTAGACGACCTTCATGGCGGTCGCGAAACCCGGCTCCTGGGTGGTGGTGGTCACGTGAAAATCGGACATCGAGACATCCTTTCGGAGGGTTGAAATCGGAGGGTCAGTGCGGCCGCGCCTCGGGCTCGCTGGGCAGACCGACATCGCTCAGGTCGAGGGCGAGCAGACGCACGGCGGCGAGGGCATCGGTGGGCCGGGCCGAATCGAGAGCCGCGAGGCAGGCATCGATGATCGGCACGATGCGGCCGGGGTCGCGCCGCAGGCGGCGGCGGGTTTCGCTGAGCTGACTGGAGGCGAAGAGCTGGCGCGTACGGCGGGCCAGCATCTGCCACACGCGATTGCCGGTCATGTCGCCGAGCAACACCAACAGGTCGCGGGTCGAGGCGAAGCGGTCTTCGGACTCGCGACGGGTGTCGGCGATGGCGTCGCGCAATTGGCGCAGGTGCGCGAGTTGTTCGGGCCGATGCCGCTCGACGGCGAGACGGGCCATTTCGAGGAGCATGGGGACGGTGACTTCGAGCAAGTCGGCAAAGATCTCGGGGTCGATGCGATTGCGGCGGAAGATCATCGGCCCGAGCAATTCGAGGGAGCCGTCGACGGCGGCGCGGACGCTGACGCCGGAACCCTGACGGACCTCGACCAGGCCGAGGCCTTCGAGAACCTTGATGGCTTCGCGAATGGAGGTGCGGTTGACGTTGAACTCCTCGGCGAGTTCGCGTTCGGGGGGCAGCTTGCTGCCTGGGGCGAAGCGACCGTCGAGGATGGCATCGCGCAATTGCAGGGCGATGTCGTCGTGCACACGCCGGCGCCGCACGGGGGAGAAATGAAGTCCACTCGCCATGTCGACGGGTTAGCGGGTGGTCCAACCAATTGTCAACCCAGGGAGAGATTTTTTTCGTCGCGTGGCGGAAGCAACGCGCTTGAAAGGAACGCGGACACGACCCTGGTTGCGCCCTGCACGCCTTGCCGGTGTTTGGAATCGGCCAAGCTTGGACCACCATGCACCATTTCGGCTGTTTTCAGCCAGGCGCTGACGCTGTCTCCACCCCTCTCGGCCCCGCTTGTGGTTGCGTGAAAGGAAAAAAATCTGCGGATTTTCGGGGGTTTGGTGTCTTGCTTCGGATGGCGGCCCGCAGCTGGCGTGCGCCTTGCTTTTGCGGAGGTCGGAACGACAGGGATGACGCCAGCGCGAGAGTCCGTACGACCGCGCCACGGCACGATCGCGAGAGAGGTCGCACATGCAAACGCCAACGCTTCGATCGCCGCAGGTCGACGTCTTGCCCGCTAAACGCGGGCTTCCGCGCTTACCAGGCATGCCTGGGTCGATGGAACCGCGCCTGATCGGCCCGATTCTGCGGCGATCGCCCCGACCTCGCACCAGCGCATGGCTGGGACCACGGATCGGCTGATATGCGCCGTTTTCTCTCGTTTTTGGTTTTACATGGTTCGCGTCTTTCCGGTACAAGTACCGGGCAAGCGAGCGATTGGTGTCGCATTTTCGACACTGGTGGGGTCATTCGATGAATTCTCTGGCTGCTGAATCGGTTCGTTCCAACCTCGATCACCGACGCCCACGGCGCCTGGATGGAATCCAGTCTTTGTCGAATCGCCGCGCCGCGCGACCCTGGCGCTCCGTTGCCTTTGCGTTCGGATGCAGCTTGACGCTGCTGCTGGCCCTCGTACCCAGCCGCGCGCTCGCCACGACCGCACACTCGATCGTCTTCCACTCCGTCCGCTACAACTTCCCCGCCGCCGGGCAGTCGACGTGGTTCTACACCGTCACCTCTGGTTCGGCGCCGGCGATCAGCCACGTCACCTTCGGCCTCAACCTCAACTGCCTCAGCATCGAAGATGCCGGCACCTGGGGGCCGACGACCGACAACCGCAATTCCGGCGCCGGCATTCCGGTCGTCGGCACCGACCCGACGACCAGCACGACCGGCATCAAGTTCGACCAAGGCTTCAGCGGCGGCCAAACCCGCAACTACTACTTCACCGTCGACGGCAACTACGGTGCCGCCAATACGATGACGGTCAAGGCCAAGGCGGGCACCGGCGTCAGCAGCTACACCTTGGTCGGACCCTCGTCGACCTGCGGCGCACCGCTCGACTACGGTGACGCCAACGAGCTCATCTACCTCACGTCGAGCGCCTACGACGGGCCACGTCATGCGCTCGGTTCGAACGTCTACCTCGGCAGCTGTGTCGACACTGAAGCCGACGGCCAGCCGGGTACCACCGCGACCGGCGACGACAACGGCAGCTCGGCGCTGACCTTCGGCACCTGCGCCGTTGCGGGCGACGACGAAGACGGCGTCGTCTTCGGCACCCTCACCAAGGGCTCCTCGGCCAACGTCACCGTCACGGCCAACGCGCCCTGCATCCTCAACGGCTGGATCGACTGGGCCGGCGACGGCGAGTGGTCCGACGCCGGTGAACAGGTCTTCATCAACCTGTCGATCGGCGCCGGCGTCAACAATCTGAGCGTCAACGTCCCCGCCAACGCGGCCATCGGCAATACCTTCGCCCGCTTCCGCTGCAGCTCGCAGGCGAATCTGACGACTCTCGGACAAGCGTCGGACGGCGAGGTCGAGGACTACCGCGTCGGCATCTTCAATGCGACGGCGACGCCGACGCGCACGCCGACCCGTACCTCGACACCCACGGCAACACCGACGCCGACGAACACCCCCACCCCATTCTGTCCGGGCAACCTGCTGTCGAACGGTAGCTTCGAGAGCCTCACCGGCGGGTTCAACAGCATCAACGACCCCATCCCGTCCGTGTGGGTCGTCGAAAGCGGCGAGCCCGGTGCGACCAGCGCTTACAATCCGCCCAACGGCAACCGCGTCGGCTACATCTGGGGTATCCCGGGCCAAACGGGCGTCTGGTCGCAGCAGGTCGCCGTCATCCCAGGCAACATTTACTCGATGTCGTTCTTCAGCGGCACCCACACCCCTTCCGTGATGCCGACGATCGAGTTCCGCTTCTACAACGCCAGCAACGTGCAACTCGGCTTGCCGGTGATTCACGCGATCACCACCGACCTCGACAATACCGGCGTCCTCGGCGGACCCTATGCCCTCAACGGGACCGCACCTGCGGGTAGCTCGTACATGAAGGTCATCCTGCGTGACCCGTCGAACAATCGTGCCGGCGCCAAGGCCGACTCCTTGTGTCTCTCGACCGTCGCGCCGACGCCGACGCGCACGTTTACTCCGAGCCAGACGCCTACGCCGACCAACACCCCGACCGTCACGTCGACACCGACCCGCACCCCGACGGCGACGGCCACCCCGACCATCACCTCCACCCCGACGCACACGCCGACCTCGACCCCGACGGCGACGCAGACCCATACCCCGACGCGCACGCCGACCCAGACGCGAACCTCGACGCCGACCCAAACGGCGACGCCGACCGCCACCCCGACCAGCATCGATCTCGGCGATGCGCCCGACCCTGCGTATCCGGTTCTGCTCGCCAACGCGGGCGCGGCGCACGTCTTGGGCTCCGGCGTCTACCTGGGAAGCTGTGTCGACGCCGAGGCCGACGCGGCTAGCGTGTCGTCCGCCCTCGGCGATGATCTCGCCATCGGCTCGCCCACCGTCGGCAGTTGCGCCGTCGCCGGCGACGACGAAGATGGCGTCGCCATCTCCGGCACGTTCCTCCCGTCCTTCGGAACCAACATCACCGTCACCGCCAGCGCCGTCTGCAAGCTGAGCGCGTGGATGGACTGGAATCTCGACGGCGACTGGTCCGATGTCGGCGAACAGATCTTCACCGACGTCGCCCTCGGCGCCGGCGCCAACCCGCTCGTCATCAACGTCCCGTTCGATGCTACGCCCGGAACGAGCTACCTGCGCTTCCGCTGCAGCACCGCGGCGGGCCTGGCGCCCACGGGTCTCGCTCCCGACGGCGAGGTCGAGGATTATCGCGTCAAGATCTTCCCGCCGTTGCCGACGGCGACGCCGACGCATACCCCAACCTTAACGCCGACCTCGACTCCGACGCCGACGCGTACACCGACCCAAACGGCGACGTTCACGCCGACGCAGACGCCGACCCGCACCGCGACCTCGACGCCCACCGCGACCGCGACACGGACGAATACGCCCACTCAGACACCGACGCAGACCGCCACGCCGACGGCGACGCCAACCACCGTCGACCTGGGTGACGCGCCCGATCCGTCGTATCCGGTGCTCGTCGCCAGCAACGGCGCGCGTCACGTCCTGGGCTCCGGGGTCTACCTCGGCAATTGTGTCGACGGCGAAGCCGACGCCACACCGAGTGCCTCGGCCCAAGGCGATGACACCACGCTCGGGTCCTCGACCTACGGCACCTGTAGCGTGCCGGGCGACGACGAAGATGGCGTCTCCTTCGCGTCTCCCCTCGTCGCGGGCTCGTCCACCAATGTCAGTGTCACCGCCAGCGCCGCTTGTATCCTGAGCGCCTGGATCGATTGGAACCTCGACGGCGACTGGAACGACTTGGGTGAACAGGTCTTCACCGATGTGGCCCTGAGCGCCGGCAGCAATCCGTTGTCGGTCAACGTTCCGCTCGCGGCCACCACGGGGACGAACTATGCACGTTTCCGCTGCAGCACCGCCGCCGGCCTCGCGCCGACCGGTCTGGCTCCCGACGGTGAAGTCGAGGATTACGCGGTCGCCGTCCTCCCCGCACCGACCGCCACCCCGACAGCTACGCGCACGCCGACGCTGACCGCGACTCCGACGCGCACCAATACTCCGGTGCCCACGGCAACCAACACCGCGGTACCGACGAGCACGAATACGCCGGTGCCGACCGCCACGCGCACCAACACCCCGGTACCCACGGCGACCAACACCGCCGTCCCGACGAGTACGAACACCCCGCTGCCGACGGCCACGAGCACCAACACGCCCGTGCCCACGGCGACCAACACCGCGGTCCCGACC